>JAXLQL010000076.1:0-3092 GCA_046331625.1 Bryobacteraceae bacterium | reverse complement strand
CATTCGGTCGCCGTCCTGCGTGAGTTTCCGGCAAGGATGCGCAATCAGGATTAATCAGGAATTCAGCGCAAAATTCCAGGGCATCCAGTCCTTGGGCGACCTGGCGACAGCATCGGCGTTGCGCTGTAACGCGACCAGGTAGCGGAACGAGTTGACGCCATTCAACTCGCAGGTGTGGATCAGGCTCATGAACAGGTCGCCGACCTCGGCGCCGTGCAGGGTCCGGTAAAACAGCGCGTTCTTCCGGTGCAGCACTGCGCGCTTCAGCGCCCGTTCGCAAACGTTGTTGTCCAACG
Source organism: Bryobacteraceae bacterium (assembly GCA_046331625.1). Classification (GTDB taxonomy): domain Bacteria; phylum Acidobacteriota; class Terriglobia; order Bryobacterales; family Bryobacteraceae; genus JAXLQL01. Next base: position 2,796 of record JAXLQL010000076.1, on the reverse strand, counting down.
GCGCGCCCGGTTGCCGCAGGAACAAGGTGAGAGCCTTCCAGTGCCGCTGGAAGTACTGAATGGCCTTGCCCAAGCCGGAGTTCGGCTCCGCCTTGCGCTCGCGAATCTGTTCGTCAAACCACCCTCGCAGCGATTCCATCAACGGACCGCTCCGTTCCTGATGCAGCCGCAACCGCTCGTCCGCCGATAGTCCGCCGGCGCGCGCCTCGGCATCGTTGGCATACACCCCGCCGAGCGTTTCCAACACGAACCGGCACTGGTCCGGAAACGCTCCCGCCACCTCCACGAACTGGCGCCTTCCGTGAGTCAGGCAGTTCGCCACCAGTAACTCCACGCCACCGTCGAACTTCGGCGTGTTGCGCGACAGGGCATCGCACATCTGCACTGGCGCGGGCAGGTCCGCCGCTCGACAGGCCAACACCGTACCCAGATTCTCGCCCGCGTGCTCGCGGCCGGTGAAGTAGAGCGCCACCCGCCGTCCCTCGCCCACGCTCACGATCCCGGAAGTGAACACTCCCGTACGCTCGTCGCCCGGCGGACGCTCCATTTTCAACACCCGCATGCCGGTGTCGTCGTTATGCAAAATCTCGCCCGCGGCCGCTTGCCGCACTAACTCCGCTCCCGCCGGTTTCGCTAACTCCGCGACCTCCTCGACGATCTCCCACTGCGTGGAGGCCGGCAATGGAATCCCCAGCCGATGCTCCAACTCCTCGATCCGCGCAAACGGCATCCCGCTGCCGTACTTCAACTGCGCGATCATCGCGCCCGCCGTCTCGTCGAACTTCTCCGTTCCCACGCCCTCCGGCGATGGAGCCGTGAACACCTGTCCGCAACCGTTGCAGCGCAACCGCTCTAACTCGTACACCGTGGCGGACAACGGCGCCTGTCCCACGATCCGCACCAGCGGCTTCGGCTCCTGCTGTTGGTATACGTTGCCCGATCTGCATTCCGGGCAGCGGTCGCCGTGTTTCAACTCCGGATGCGCGATGGCCACCTTTTGCGCTCCCTCGTAGCCGGACGCAGCGTGGCGGCCGTGGCCCGGCGCCTTCGTCTTTTGCTGCTGTGGTAGATCGGACTCTCCAGACGGATCCGCAGGTTTCCCCGCGGCATCGCCCACCACGTCGCGCGTCTTCTCCGTGCTACGGCGCGCGGACAGTACCTCAGCCAGCGTATGCAGCGCGTTCTTGATCTTGGCCGAGTCACTCTGACTCAGTGGCTCTTCACAAGCCCGATCCAGCATCCGGTCGAGTTCGCCCAGGTTCACTTCCACGCGCGGACGTTTCATGCCTTCAACCTTTCCCGGAACCGGCGGTGGAGCGGATAGACGAGCACTTCCTTCACCGGCCGGTTCTGGCGGTGCTCGCGATCGTCCTGGCCGCGTCCCGTGGTGTAACCCAAAGACAACCAGTTCGCCGCCCGGTAACAGGTCCCGCGAAAGCGCGACGGATCCACGAACGTTTCCAGCAACCAGACCGGATGAGCGTAGCATTCGCGCCAGTCGCGAGCGATGCGCGCCGCCATCCGTCCTAACAGATACGAGGCCAGATGCGGCACTCTGACCCAGGGCAGAATCAGGAACCGCGTGTTGTACGCCAGCAGATGAACGTTGCGCCGCCGCTCGACGGGATTCCAGCCGATGAAGCGGTCGCGGCATCCCAGGTGTCTCGGCGAACTCGACCACGCCATGCACGCGATGGCCTGCCCGCGCGCGCTGACCAGATACTTCAGATGCTCGCCCACCGGCTGCTCGTAGCCCAGGTAGTGATACTGCTCCATGAGGCTGTTGAACAGCGGCTCTTGCCGGGTCCGCCGCACCGGTTCGACGACGATGTCTCCGATCGCGCCGAGCGGACCGCACACCGGGCGGTTGTCGGGGACCAACGGTTCCGGCGGTTTGCGAAGCACCGATCGCGGCAAGGCCGCACGGCGCGCATCGGGCAACTCGATGGCTCCGGCGCGGTCGAGCGTGAGCAGGAGTCCGCGGCAGACCATGTCTCGCAACTCGCCGTTCGGTTGTTTCCAGTCCCACTGGCGGCATAACTCGATGGACAGAGCGCGGCGGCTATACTCAGGCTGACGAGCGATGAGTTGACGAATGAAATCGACTTCCTCCGCGCTCACCTCACGGCCTCGATAGCGGTAAGTCGGTTCGTTCATCCGGGATGAGTATGAACCGATTTGTTGTAGAACGCAAGCCCTTTTACACGCGACGCCACGCGGGCGCGGCGGGCGTGTCCGGGTTTCCGGCGGCGAGCAGCAGTTGCGCCTGGTGGGCTTCGAGCGATCGCGATACTTCGCCTTCTGGCCACCAATGAAAACGTCCTTTGGACAAGCGTTTGGTGGCGAGCCAAAACCCCTGGCCGTCATAAACCAGTACGCGAATGGCCGTCCCGCTACGGCTGCGGAATACGAACAGGCAGCCGGAAAAGGGATCGGCGTGGAGTTGGCTGCGGCACAGTGCCGCCAGCGAGTCGATCCCTTTGCGGCCATCGACGGCTTCGATGGCTACCAGCACGCGCATCTGCGGCGTGATCTGGATCATGCGCCGCGGCGCCTCCAGGCTTCCAGCAACTGCGTGCAGTCCACGGTGCCCTTCGCTTCGATGCGGACCAGTTCGATGACGCACCCAGCTCCGAGCTCAGCGGGAGCTACCAGTTCGACAAATGATGGCGAGGAGACCATTTTGCACCGCCGGCCGGGTCGCCGGTTACAGCGCCGCTGTAGCGTACCGTAATCGATGGGCAGGCTCTTTGCGGTCCGGTACAGTCCATGCTTGCGTGCCAGTTCGATGATGGA
>JAXLQL010000075.1:0-1893 GCA_046331625.1 Bryobacteraceae bacterium | reverse complement strand
CGTCGGCTTCGTCGATGCCGAGGTTCTTCTCGAGAATCTCCACGATCGACTCGGGCATCTCCGCGTTCACTTCGAGGCGCACTACGGCGCCGAAGCGGCGCTGGCGCACGCCTTGCTCGATGGTCTCGAGCAGATCGTCGGCTTCGAGCTCCTGGATATCGAGGTCGGCGTCGCGCGTGACGTGGAACATGTGCGACTCTTCGATCTCCATGCCCGGGAACAGTGACGGCAGATTGGCCTGTATCACCTGTTCGAGCCACACGAAATCGCGAACGCGATTGGCCGGTTTGGCGCGATTCTGGAGCGGCATGAGCTGCGGCAGCGAATCCGGGACCTTGAGGCGCGCGAAACGGATATCGCCATCTTCGTCGCGAATGAGCACCGCGATGTTGAGGCTGAGATTCGAGATGTGCGGAAACGGCCGGCCGGGATCGACGGCAAGCGGCGTGAGCACGGGATAGATGGTTTCGGCGAAGTATTGGTCGACTTGGAACTTCTGTTCGGGGGCGAGTTCGCCGTACTGGAGCACGCGGATGCCTTGCTCGGCGAGTTCGGCGAAGATGCGGCGGCGGCACTCGTGAGCGGACTCGGATAGGCGATGATACTCCTGGCGGATGGCGCGCAGTTGCGCGACGGCGCTCATGCCGTCGGCTCCGGTTTCGTAGATTCCGGCGTCGACTTGGTTCTTGAGTCCGGCAACGCGGACCATGAAGAACTCGTCGAGATTGGAGCCGACGATGGCGAGGAACTTGACGCGCTCGAGGAGCGGATTCGCGGGGTCGCGCGCTTCTTCAAGAACACGCCATTGGAACTGGAGCAGGCTCAGTTCGCGGTTGACGTAGAGCGAGGGGTCATCGAGGGAGAGTGTGCCCGACGGTACTGGAAAAGACAGCACTGGGGCGGAACGTTGCGCCATGGGGGAGGCACCTCAAGAGGTAGCTTCCATGATATCTCGAGGGTTCAGGTCAGACCGCCATAGATCTCGGCGAGTGGAATTGTGCAATTGAAGTACGGGAGCCTGATCTCGCCTTCGGCCTTCGTGTAAGTATGAGCGGTCCACTTCTTGCCCAGCCGCGAGTGAACTTCGATTTGCTGGCGATCTTGGGAGATGAGCAGTACCTCACGCATGGATGCGATGCTCTGATACGCCTTCAGTTTGATCTCGCGGTCAAACTTCGCCGTGGATTTCGACAGCACTTCCGCGACGAGCACCGGATTCAGCAGGACGTCATCGCTGAGAAGCTTGGGCTTACCGCAAACTACCGTGACATCAGGATAGAAGTAGCTTCCTTGCGGGCCGATGGCGACCCTCATGTTCGAGTCGTTCGGCTCGCAGCGCCGCTCTTGAACGCGGGGGCCCAGGGCACGGATCAGGCGAGCAGCTATGAGCGAATGCAGATACGTTCCGCCCGACATCGCAAAGATTTCGCCCGCGTGGTACTCGCTGCGGAATTCGGAGGCGCGGTCGATTGCCAGGTACTCTTCGGGAGTGAAGAGGCGCCTCGTCAGACGCGCTGTGGCTGCTGCGCTCATGAGGCGATTCTAGCAGGATGTGGGACGCTACTCCACCCGGTAGTTCGGCGCTTCCTTCGTGATGATCACGTCGTGTACGTGGCTCTCTCGCAGCCCCGCGGGACTCACCCGCAGGAACCGCGCGTTCTGCTGCAGCTCGGCCACGGTCTTGCATCCCGTGTATCCCATGCCCGCGCGCAACCCGCCTACTAGCTGGAACACCAACTCCGAAAGGTTTCCCTTGTACGGCACTCGGCCCTCGATTCCTTCGGGCACCATCTTGCCGGTCTTGACGCTCTCTTGCCCGTAGCGATCGGCCGACATGCCGGACCCCATCGCGCCCAGCGAACCCATCCCGCGATAGCTCTTGAACGTGCGCCC
>JAXLQL010000074.1:0-1925 GCA_046331625.1 Bryobacteraceae bacterium | reverse complement strand
TGCTTCCTGGCGCGACCCGGTCATGACCCGCGCGTTCGAAACCATTTGGTGGACCCTGACGATCGAGTCCATCTCGAAGCCGTACTGCGGCAACACTTTCGAGAACTGCGCCTTGCAGATGGCGCAAATGGCAGCCATGTGCGTGACGCCATGTTCATCGGCAACGTCGCGCAGCGCACGCATGCGCGGCATCGCGCCTTTCAGCCGAAGGTCCATCAATTCGTCGGTGAGCAACCCGCCCCCGCCGCCGCAGCACAAGGTGTTCTCGCCAATCGTGTCCGGCGCCATGTCGAAAAAGTGGTTGCAGACTGCGCGAAGGATCGCGCGAGGAATTTCGAACTGACCGCCCGGCTCGCGCCCCATACGCGAGCCGCGCGCCACGTTGCACGAATCGTGGAACGTCAGTCGGAACTCGTCGTTCTTCGACTTGTCGAAGCGCAGCCTGCCCTTTTCGATCAGGTCATGAGTGAATTCGCAGATATGCTGTGGAACAGGATAGTTCCTGTCGAGAAACTCGAACGGGCCGGCGAGCGTGTCGAGGAAGCTGTAGGCAACCCGCCAGGCGTGGCCGCATTCGCCAAAGACGATGCGCTTGACGCCGAGATCCTGCGCCGCCTTGCGGATGCGCAACGCAATCTTCTGCATTGCGTCCTGGGATCCAACGAACAAGCCGAAATTCGCCGCTTCCGACGCATGACTGCTCAGCGTCCAGCTGACGTCGGACTCGTGCAGCACCTTGGCGTAGCCAATCAGGCCCTCCATGTGCGGGGATGCGAAGAAATCCGCACTCGGGGTGACCAGCAGAATGGTGGCACCCTTCTCATCGACCGGCAGGCGGACCGGCACACCGGTGTCCTCCTCGATCTCCTCCTCCAGTCCCGCCAAGGTCGCCTTCAATGCCTTGGGCTGCAGGCCCAGATTGTTGCCGATATTGAAGACTTTGCCGATGATCTCGTTGGAATATTTCTGCCCGAGGCCAATGCAGTCCATGATATCGCGCGCGGCCATGGAAATCTCGGCGGTATCGATACCGTACGGACAATATACCGAGCATCGCCGGCACTGCGAACACTGATGGAAGTAGCTGTACCAGTCATCGAGCACTTCCCTGGTGAGGTCCTCGGCTCCGACCAGCCAGGGAAACAATTTCCCGCTCAAGGTGAAATAGCGCCGGTAGACCTTGCGCAGCAGGTTCTGGCGCGCGACCGGCATATTCTTGGGATCGCCCGTACCCAGGAAGTAGTGACACTTGTCGGTGCAAGCTCCGCAGCGAACGCAGGCATCCAGATAAACCCGCAGCGCACGCGATTCCTTCAGCAGTTCGCCCAGACGGGTGATCGCCTTGTCCTGCCAGTCCCCGACGAGTTCGCCCGGAAAGCCGAGCGGCTGTTGGTGCGACGCGGCGGCCGTAAAGGGCTTGGACGCGGCCATCGCGCCGCAAGCGAGCGTCGGAATTTCAAGAGGATCGCCGCGCCCGCGGGCTCCAGGATCGGCGTTGCTCTGCTCTCCGGCCATTGCTCTTCCCTTCCTGGCCTAGCGGGGCACGGCTTCGAGCCGAACCGGGGGGACGTGCCGCCGCTCGCGGCTGTCGTCAGCCTGATTGCGCGAGGGGCTGAAGAACACTCCGGGCGCGTGCAGAAGCTTCGAGAACGGAAACACGAACATCAGGGCTGCGACCAACGCGAGATGGACCAGCAGCGGCGGATCGGCTGGCAGCGGCTGCCAATCCAGGTAGATCAGACCGAGGAAGAACGCCTTCACGGCGACGATATCGGTGTGGGCGAGGAACTTCATCGCAAGCCCGCTTGCGCCGATCGCGAGGAGCAGAACCAGCATCAGATGATCCGACGGTCCGCTGATGTAACGGATGCGCGACACGAGGAACCGCCGAGCCCAAAGTGCGGCCAGGCCGGCGACCATGACAA
>JAXLQL010000073.1:0-2240 GCA_046331625.1 Bryobacteraceae bacterium | reverse complement strand
GTTGGAACGCCGTGAGCCTCACGCTGCTCAAGTACACACGCATGGCGACGCGCAAAAAGGATCCGAACATGCGCATCTGGACGGACACCATGAAGCCCACCGAACGTGTCGGCAGTGGGATTTTGCTTTACTACAATCCTGCCGGAGCCCGATAGCAACTTGAATGCTCTTGGCGCATCTCTGTGGAGCCGGCTTCAACCTGTTGCGGGGCAGGCTTCAGCCTGCGCGGGACTTCAGTCCCGCCGCCGGCTCTCCGTGCCAAATCTTCTTCAGCGAGTTTCCCTCGGTTGGATCGGCGCACCGCCGTTCGCGTTTCAGTCCCTCAGCCGCTGCGTGCACCCATTTCGAATCACACGAGCGCAATCTGTTTCCAGTCGCCTCCTCACGACTTTTGCGCGGGCTCAGATGTCGCGCAAAAGGCCGCACGCGGTGCCACTCACCGACGACCGCGCCTCGGTAAGGCGCAGACCGAATTCCTGGAGAGTCCCGCGTTGGGTAAATCCAAAGCCCGCCCTACGCGGCAATGCAAGTGCAGTCGCGTGGCTCGCAGCGATTCCTCTCATCGCAGCCGAACCCGGCTACATCGACTCGCTCCAATGCCGCCCCTGCCACACGGCGATCTACGACGGGTTCGCTCGCACCGGAATGGGCCGCTCGTTCCAGCCACCAGCCGCGCTCGGTGAGATCGCCCCTGTCGAGTTCGCGCACGCCGCGTCGAAAAGCACCTTCCGCCTCGCCCGCCGCGACGGCGCGCTCATGCTGCAGCATCTCGAAACAAAACTCGAGGTTCGCGTGGACTGGCTCATCGGATCCGGCAATCATTCCCGGACCCCGGCGCACCTGAAAGCCAACGGACGCCTGATCGAACTCCCGCTAAGCCAATACTCCGAACGCGCCGGCTACTGGGCGATGAGCCCGGGCTACGATCGCCCTGACCACTCCGGCTTCCGGCGCGAAGTCAGCGACGGCTGCCTCTTCTGCCATAACGCCTATCCATCGCAGGCCAACAGCGGACTCGGAACCGGCATTGATTGCCAGCGCTGCCACGGTCCCGGTGAAGCACACGCGAAGCAGCAGAAGCCCATCGTGAATCCAGCCAAGCTCGCCCGCGACCGTGCCCTCGAAGTGTGCCTCCAGTGCCATCTCGAAACCGGCAGCCGCAGTTCGCCCGACGCGATCCGCCGCTATGACCGTGCGCCGTTTGCCTATCGTCCCGGCGAGCCCCTCGGCGACTTCCAGATCTACTTCGAACCCGCTGCCGGACTCTCTGACGAAGCCCTCACGGTGAACTCCGCCGGCGCTGGCATGCTGCGTTCGCGCTGCTTTCAAGCCTCCGCCGGAGCGCTCTCTTGCACCACCTGTCACGATCCTCACGGTGTTCGCCAACTAGATGCGAACACTGCGTGCGCCCAGTGCCACGCGAAAGCGCATCCTGACAAACACGCGGGCTCCTGCACCGGGTGCCACATGCCAAAGCGCCGAACCGAAGACGCAGTACACGTTGTGATGACCGATCATCGAATCACACGGCGCGCCCCTCGCCCCGACGCACTAGCGCCCAGGGCCGAGCGGCACGACCGCTACTCGGGTGCAGTGAAGTTTTTCTATCCGCGCACGCAAGCCCCGAATGATCGCGCCTATCTGGCGATCGCGCAAAGCGATCCGCGAAGCCTCGCCGGCGCCCTCGCCACCATGCGCGAAGCCGCGCCAGCAATGTGGTTCGAACTCGGCCGCCTCTGGCAACAACGCAACCGGCGCGACGAGGCACTGCGCGCCTACCGGACCGCAGCCGCTCGGGACCACATGCCCGCTCGCATCGCCGCGAGCGAGTTGCTTCTGGAAGCCGGCGACGCACCAGAAGCCATTCGCATCTTCGAAGGCATCGCCCTCGATCAACCGGACTCGCTCAACGCGCTCGCCGCGGCCTACGTGGCGGCGAATCGTTATCGCGATGCGGCATCACTCCTGCGCCGTGCGATCGCCATCGACGAGTGGCAGCCGATGAGCCATTTCAATCTCGGGGTCGCCCTGGAAGCCCAAGGGGACCGCGAAGGAGCCGCGGCCGCCTACCAGAAGGCACGCGTTCTGCAACCCGGCCTCTCGCGTGCAACGCCGCGGTAACGATAGCCCCATCACCGCCCCACCGTCAACTCGAATCACCGGCCCGTGACATACGACGCGCGTCCCGGCGCGAGCATCGCCACCACGCCACGTGCGCCAGTGCACGGCGCCGCCGCTAC
>JAXLQL010000072.1:0-3224 GCA_046331625.1 Bryobacteraceae bacterium | reverse complement strand
GTCACGGTGAGCAGCGCCGAGAGCGCCACCATTCCCGCGCCCGAGGTTTGCACCGCTTCGATGAACTTCTCGGGCGGTACATCCGCTCCCAGATCGATGACTTCGAAGCCGCCGCCTTCGAGCAGCGCCGCTACCAGGTTCTTGCCGATATCGTGGAGGTCGCCCTTCACGGTGCCGATCACCACGCGGCCCGCCGGTTCCACGCCCGACGCGGCCAGCAGGGGCCGGAGCGGTTCGAGCGCGGCCTTCATGGCGCGTGCCGAGAGCAGCAACTCGGGGACGAAGTACTCCTCGCATTCGAAGCGGCGGCCCACTTCGTCCATGGCGGGCACCATGTATTGGTTGATCACCTCGATCGGTGGGCGCTGCTCAGCCAGCGCCTCTCTGGCAAGTGCCGCCGATGTTTTGGCATCGCCTTCGAGAATCGCATCGTGGAGTTTGGTGAGATCTACAGGCATGGCTACCGGACTCCCCGGAGCAATCGGTCCGCCACGGTTCACGGTCACCGGACCCGGAGCAGCGTGGCTTCTTTGGGTGAGATCGCTCAGGAGGGCCCGAACTGGGGCGTGAATTGACCCACTTTGCTGAGCCGGGGTGGAAGATCTGATGCAAGCCAAAGGTAGCAGAGCGAGGGCGAAACACACAAGCAGGCGCTCAGAAGGCCAAGCCGAAGCGTCAGTTTTCTCCCCATCTGCTGCTTCGGAAACTTGGCGGAGCCAAGCAAAGCCGAAGCCACCTGGCACGCCGATTCACTCGAGGCTCACAACCACCGCGTTCGACTGCTTGCCGTTCGCCGAGAGAACCACCTCCACCGCGCCGGCCCCAGCCAGCGACCGCGGAACAAGAATGTTGAACTGCGCCACTCCGTTGGCCGGTGTCAACGGACCCGCGTAGGCCACGTCGGCGGGAACGCCCCCTATCGTAGCAGTGACCGTGCCAATCGGAAGATTGGCGCCGTAGAGGATCAGATAGACGAGATCTCCGGAGGGACCGAGGTCGATGGGAACCGCTCCACTCGCCGACGCGAACTGTTCCACCGATTGCTGCTGGCCTCGTACGCGTGTCAGGTAACCGGTGGCAAGCCCGGCGGGATTCACTTGAAACAGATGCGGCGCCGTGAGGCGGGCCAGCCGCGCCTCGCTGACGATATCGGTGATGTCCAAGTCGCCGTCGGCATTCCAGGTCTTGCGAAAGCCCGGCGGCGCTGGAGCCTTGTAACGCAGAATCACCGTATTATCCAAGTCGAGATCGTCGCTCCAGATGAATTTCGCGCCGGCGAAGGCGCTGGCCGAGTAGTCGCCGCCTGGGCGCACTCGTGACTCGGGATACTCGGTCGCTTGCGCCCATGTGCTGTCGTCGAAATCCGGCGCGAACCACTCAGCCGGAATTGGCGTGTACCGCACGCGCGGATTTCGCGTATCGGAGTTGAGCGGCCCCTTGAAGAACGTCTTCACTTTCCACGCCGAACTGGTGACCGTGCCATCGGAGAGCTTCAGAATGAATCCCGCATCGCCGATCGAGGTGCCGTACTCCATGCCGGTCTTGGGGTCGGCGTTGTCCTTGGCGAGCACGGCAATGGTCATCGGATAGCTCGGCAGCACGCTGACCGAGATGACGTTGTGCGGCAAGAACTCGATCTGGTCCGCGGCCGCCAGCTTGCCGTTGATGTAGATCAGGCACCAGTTGTCGGCCCAGGCGTTGAGCCGCACGACATTGTCCACGGTTGCGCGAATCACGCCGGGACCGGGTTGCGCCCAGCCCAGCCCTGTCAGCGCCAATGAAGCCATCAGAATTTTCCTCATCACACCATCATGGCTAGCAGTCGATTCCGAGGCAAGTACGAGCTCGGAGGAGAGAATAGGGACTGCGAGCGCATCGATCTCACGGCCGTCGAATTTCGACGTCCTGCTCACGTTCAATGCGCGTCATCGCCACCTCCAGCCCAGTAGGCAGGCGGTTCCGGCAAGACACCGAGCCCCCGCACGTTTCGACGAGAGCGAAAGGTCGCAGCGCGCGCGGCCGCAAGGAGAGGCCTCCGCCGTGCTAACGTGATCTCGGGCAACGCGATGACCACGCCTCTGGGGCTTCCTTTCTATCCCGAACTCCCCGCGATTTATCGCGGCGTGAAGTTCCAACTCGTGCAGTTCACAGCGGATCCTGCCGGCGTCGCTCCCTTGCTTCCCGAACTGCTCGAGCCCTCGCCCGATGGCGAGTGTTTCGCGGCCGGACTCGCGATTCCCTACTCGAGTTCGTACGGATCGTTCGAAGAGACCTTCCTTCTACTCAAATGCCGGTTCCGCGGGCAGACGGGCTACTACTGTTCGCACGTCTTCCACAACGGTCCGGCGGGGATCGCCGCGGGCCGCGAGATTTACGGGACACCGAAGATCTACGCGAAGATCGAGATCACTCAGACTGCCAGCCACATGCGGACGTTCGCCACCATTCCTGGCCGCGATGCGTGGATGTCGATCGAAACGGATTGCGCGGAGCCGGTCGCGCCCGCCGAATTGCCTGGGCTCGCGCCGAGTTGGCGGCTGAAGCTCATTCCGCGCGCCGACCGGCCAGGCCCAGCCATCATGCAACTGATCGATGGGAGCGGAGCGGCAAGGAATCAGGTGGTGCACGTCGCGCGGCGCGGGTCCGGCGCCGTGTCGTTCGGACCAGCGCTCGCGGCACTCCGTCCCGTATCCACTGGCGCGGCGTTCTATCTCGAGACGAGCTACGAAGAGCACTTCGCCGAGATCGTCCACGACTACCTCGATCGCGGCAGCGCTTAGATGGAAAGCGGACGTGTTCCAGGAACATCACCGGAACATATCGAATTCCGCCGCGCGGATCAATTCCTTGCCCGACCCTTCCTCGATCCGCCACTCCAGGCCATCGATCAAAGCAACCGGCACACCCGCCGCTTTCCCCATCACCAGTCCCGCCGCTGCCGCCAATTCGTCGGCGCGCGCGATCTGCGTGGCGCTCAACTTCCGCCCCGAGCGATCTTCGGTTCCGCGCAGATCCTCGATGGACCGCAAGCCAGAGACCCCGATCGCGACATTCACCAGGCCTTCCCGCCACGGCCGGCCGAACGTATCGCTGATGATCACCGCTCCGCAACCGAGTTCGCGCCGCAACGCCCGCGCCGAGCCGTCCGGATCGGCAGGCAGAATTGTGGCTAGATCGGGTCCCGCCGTGTTCGATTGATCCACGCACGCGTTGGCGGCCACGAA
>JAXLQL010000071.1:0-4600 GCA_046331625.1 Bryobacteraceae bacterium | reverse complement strand
ACAAGCCGATGGCCGCTCTGATCCAGGATCTGAAGCGCCGTGGACTGTTCGACTCGACGCTAATCCTGTGGCATGGCGAATTCGGCCGCATGCCGATTTCGCAAAGGATGGACGGGCGCGACCACAATCCGTATGGGTTCACCGTGTGGATGGCGGGCGGCGGCGTGAAGGGCGGGACGATTGTTGGGTCGACGGATGAGTATGGATATCGCGCCGAAGAGAACAAGAAGTCGGTGAACGATCTGCACGCGACGATGCTGCACCTGCTCGGATTCGATCATGAGAAGCTGACGTATCCGCACCTGGGCCGCAACATGCGGCTCACCGACGTGAGCGGGAATGTGATCCGCGAGGTGTTGGCGTAGAGGTTCCTCCATTGCCGAATCGATATGGCTGGATGAGCGATACGAGTCCCGACGCTTTCGAGAAGCTGATGGAGTTGATACGGACGATGACGCCCGGCGAGAAGTTGCGGCAGGCGTTCCGGTTGACGCGCTTCATGATCCGGATGCAGGAAGCGGCGATCCGGCGCGAGCATCCAGAAGCGCCCGGCCCCGAGATTCACCTGCGAGCTGCATCGCGGCGGTTGGGGCGGGAGTTGATGATCTCGGCGTACGGATGGGATCCGGCCGAGCACGATGCATGATCCGGAGGCGGGACTGAAGTCCCACGCTGGCAAAAGCCCGCCCTACACGGCAAGGCAAGTGCTGATATCGGAACCGGCATGTTGGCACGGGCTCTGATGTGAGGACAGGATCCGAGCGTCTGCAAGGTGAGCTGCGTTTGGCCGATAATGGCGAAGTGCCGCACACCACACGCCTGATGTCTGCCACCCTGATATTTGTAAGCATGTCTACAGCCGCCAACTACTCCGCCGACCGCATCGTGGTGGAAGGCAACGAAGTCATTCGCCTTCGCGACGAAGCCACGCAAACCGAGGTCAAGATCATTCCCGGTTTCGGCAACAACGCCTATGAGATGACCGTCAAGGGACACAACGTTCTCTACTCTCCTTATAAGACCGTCACCGAGTGGAAGCAGAAGCCGGCCCAGGCGGGCAATCCGTTTCTGGCGCCATGGTGCAACCGCATTAGCCAGGATGCCTACTGGGCCAACGGCAAGAAGTACCTGCTCAACGCGGACCTCAAGAACTTCCGCAAAGACGCCAACGGCAAGCCGATCCACGGGATGCTCACGTTCGCCGAATGGCAGGTGACCGGAGTGTCCGCCGACGATCGCGCGGCGGTGACCACCAGCAGCCTCGAGTTCTGGCGCCAGCCCGACTGGATGTCGCAGTTTCCGTTCGCCCATGCGTATCAGATGACGCATCGGCTGCATGACGGCGTGCTCGAAGTGGAGACGGTGGTGGAGAATCTCTCGTCGCAGCCCATGCCGCTGTCGCTCGGCTACCACACCTATTACAAGCTCGACGACGCGCCCCGAGACGGGTGGAACGTCCACATCTCCGCCCGTAAGCATGTGGAGCTTTCGAACGTGCTGGTCCCCACGGGCAACACGGCGGCGGTACCGTTTTCGGATCCTTATTCACTGCGCGGCAACAAACTCGATGACGTGTTCACTGAACTCGTGCGCAACGCCGCCGGCCACGCCGTCTTTAGCGTGCAAGGCAAGTCGCAGAAGGTGTCGGTCGAATTCGGGCCGAACTATCCGGTGAGCGTGATCTACGCGCCGCCGGGCCGCGAGTTCATCTGCTTCGAGCCAATGGCCGGCGTGACTGACGTGTTCAACCTCGCGCATGAAGGAAAGTTCCCGCTGCAGAGCGTTCCTGCGCACGGGCAGTGGCGCGAGAGCTTCTGGATTCGCCCGAGCGGTTTTTGATGACAGCAGTTTGGCTCGCGCTTTGGTTGCAGGCCGCCGCGCCCCAACAATCGCCCCCGCCGCAATCCGCTGCGTCCTCTGAGAAACCGGCCGAGAACGCGAGTGCGGATTCCGCCAAGCGGGTTGAACTCAATCTTCTCGGCAAGACGGATACAGCGGCGGGCGAAAGCCGCCGCAACGAGAATGTGCAGTTCAATCTTGTCGACAACAACGCGCTCAAGGAACTGAACCTGCGCTTGGGAACATCGGCCACGCTCGTGCAGGAGTTCCGTCCGGACCGCAACTACTTCGGCGCCGAGTTCGGCAACGCGCCTTCCGCGTTGTTGCACCTGGCTCCGGCGGGCAAGGCGGCCGATCATGGCTCAGTGTTCTGGTCGCACCTGAACAGCGTCTCGAGCGCGCGATCGTTCTTTCAAGTGGGCGGCGTAAAGCCGGCGCATGAAAACGAATACGGCTTCTCGTTGAGCACGGCGCGGCTGAAGTTCGGCTTGCTGCAGATCGACGGGAGCCAGCAAAAGATCCGCGGCAACGTCAATGGAAACGTGCTGGTTCCGAGGCTTGACCAGCGAACCTCGCTTGCCACCGATCCAGCCACGCGCGCGCTCGTGTCGCGATTCCTCAACGCGTTTCCGCGGGAGCTGCCCAACCGCACCGAGTTCGCCGAGAACGCGCTGAACACGAACGCGCCCCAGATCATCGACGGCAACAATGCGGGCATCCGGCTCGACACGCCGATCCGCGAAAAGGATCGCGTCGTGTGGCAGTATCAGTACACATCTCAGTTCGTCGACGCGTTTCAACTGGTGGCCGGACAAAACCCCGACACCACCACGCGCAATCAGCGGGCGCGCGTGACGTGGAACCGCAACTGGAGCGCGTCCACGCTCACCGATTTCACGGCGGGCTTCGAGCGGATCCGGTCGATTCTCGTACCGGAGCCGAACGCTGTCGGTCCAATGGTGTCGGCGTCGGGGCTCACCACGCTCGGTCCGCTCGCCGCCATCCCGATCAATCGCGCGCAGAACATGTTCCGATACGGAGGGCAGCTTCGCCAAAATCGCGGGCAGCACAACTGGACCCTCGGCTTCGGACTGTTGCGCCGCCAGTTCAACGGCATCGAGACCGACGCGCACCGCGGTGTCTTCTCGTTCGCGAATGACTTCGGCAGAACGGCCATCGACAACTTGCGGCTGGGTACGCCCACGCAGTACATCATCTCGATCGGTGAAGTGAACCGCGGCTTTCGCAACTGGGACATGCAGTACTACGCGGGCGACACCTGGCGCGTGCGCGGTGGTCTGAGCCTCTCGTATGGACTGCGCTATCAGCCCGTGACGCGGCCCTACGAGGTGTATCATCGCAACCCGATCGCCTATGACTGCGACTGCAACAACTTTGCTCCGCAGTTCGGCCTGGCGTGGCGGCCATCGGCTGCGCTCGGCGTGGTCCGCGCCTCGTATGCGCTCCACTACGGCGAGATCTTTCCTGTGACGTTCACGCAGGTGCGATTCTCGCCGCCGGGCAGCATGAAGATCGTGGTGACGGCGCCGAATCTGATCAATCCGCTGGTCTCGAACGTGCAGACGGGGCAGGCGCCGAAGGCGAGCCCGAACCTATACTTGCTCGACCCCGAGCTTTCCACGCCCTATTCGCATCAATACAACTTCGCGTGGGAACCGGGCACGCCATCGAACTGGAAGGTCCAGTTCGGATACGTGGGCAGCCGCTCGCACAAGCTGCTGATCATGTGGTACCTCAACCGGTCACATGCAGTGGCAGGAATCCCGCAGACGACGGCCACCATCAACCAGCGGCGTCCGGATCCCGACTTCGCCGAGAAGCGGCTGGTGATCAACGGCTCGCGCGGCTACTTCGACGCGTTTCGCGCGACGCTGATCGTACCGCGTTGGCGCGGCGTTTCGATCGATGCTTCCTATTGGTTCAGCAAAGCGCTCGACCTCGGCAGCAGCTACACGAACACGGCCTACGAAGCCGATTCGCGATTGTCGCGCAGTCAATCGGAGTATGACCAGCAGAAGGACATGCGGGGACTTTCGAGCTTCGATCAGCCGCACGCGTTCCTGGTTCGCGCGAGCTACACACGATGGAAGTGGTCACTCTCGAGCGTGACGCTGCTCAAGTCGGGCACGCCGTTCACGGTGCAGACGGGAGCGGATGGTCCGGGGTTCGGCAATGTGGATGGCAACGGAGGGGATCGGCCCAATCTTCGCGACCTCTCCGTGCTCGGCAGAACGATCGGCAATCCCGACACGTCGCGGGCGCTGCTGCCGCGGGCGGCGTTTTCGTTTTTTGGGCCGCTCGAAGAGTTCGGCGGCAATCTCGGCAAGAACACGTTTCGCAAGGGTGGCATCTACAACGTGAATGCGGCGCTTTCGCGGAACTGGAAGATCGCCAACGAGAAGACGCTGGCGTTCCGGGCCGAGTCGATCAACTTTCTGAACACGCCGCAGTTCGCCGAGCCGGGGTTCGAGTTGTCGAATCCGAACTTCGCAGCGATCACGAACACGCTGAACGACGGGCGGACTTTCCGGGTGCAGTTGCGGTTCGGCTGGTAAGCGAATCGACTTGTTGAAGAGCCAGGTGGAGAAGGCTCGCGCGGAGGCGGCCGCACAGGCCGAGGCCAAGCTCGAACAGAGAATCCTGGTGTTGCAGAAAGACGCCGAGACCGATCGCAAGCTGGCCGAGTTGCGAATCCAGACGCTCGAAGATCAATTGGCGCGGCAGGCTGCGCACGTGACGG
>JAXLQL010000070.1:0-4770 GCA_046331625.1 Bryobacteraceae bacterium | reverse complement strand
CCAGAAGCCTCAACCACCGCGAGCTTCGCGATGCGAATCTCTTCCTTGATTTCGCCCTTCGCGTAGCGCTCCTCGGCTTGCCGGTCAAGCGCGGACCACTCGGGTTTCTCCTGCGCAAGCGCGGCCTGCGCCATCAGCACCCACAAGACGACCGCGCGAAGAGTCATCGTCCGCTTCTCATTCGAGCGTTCTTCACTCGAGACAGGTTGCTCTCCACCACCTGCCGGTCCCCTGCCGGAACAATCTTCAGCGCCTCCGTGTATGCCGCCTCCGCGCGCGCCAGATCGAAGCGTGCTTCCGCAAGCACGCCCGCATTGTTCCGCGCACGTGCCGATCCGAGTCCAACCGCTTCCTGCAATGGCCCTTCAGCCTCATCCCACTTGCCCAGCAACAGTCGCACCGCCGCCAAATCGGTCAGCAAGGCCGCGAAGTCTTCCTTTGAAGTCGATCGAGCATCGCGGGCCGCCTGCACCGCGTAGGTGTAATGTGGTTCCGCCTCGTCCCAGGCGCTGGTCCGCAACTCCACTGCCGCCAACTTCCACAACCCGTCTCGCACCTGTGCCGCGCTCACCTTCGCTCGGCGAGCCCATTGAAACGCCTTCTCGGCCGCTGACCGCACATCCGCCGGATCCATCCTCTCCAACTCATCCACCAGCGCCACCCAATGCGCCGCGTCCGGCACCCGGACCTTCATACCCGCCTGCGCCTCTCCACTCACGCGTCCTCGCGCCCGTTCCCGAAAAACATCGGTGAGCGTCAAAGACGCCGCGCCGCCATCGCCGGAAATCGGCACCTGGTCACCTCGGCTCAACCCATCGATGGACCCCAGGTCGATTGACGCGATTCCATCTTCCACTGCCACTACCGATCCGCTCACTCGCGGCGCCCGGCTGTTCTCCGCTTGCCCGCGAAACACCGCGCGCCCCGTGTCGAGAGTGCTCGCAAGCACAACCGGCCGCTCGGACCCCGCATAGCCCGGCAGCGCAGGTGACACCGTGCCCCCAATCACTCCGCCCAACTCCGTGACCGGGCTCTCTCGTTGAACCGCCGGTCGAGGATAGAGCCAGAACCCCGCTACCACCGCCGCAGAAGCAGCAGCCACGCCCGCCCACACCCGCACAGGCATCGCGAACCATCTGCGCGGCGCGGGCTCCACCACCGGCAACGAAGACAGCGCCTCTTTCGCCAACGCCGTCGACGTGAGCTCTTCGAACAACTCCCCATCCTCGAGCGACCGTTGCGCCAGTTCGCGCGCCTCACTGCTCGCGAGCTCTCCGCGTGCAAACCGAGCTAGCAGTTCGTCGTGGCGCGATTCCTTCATATCACCCGGCATCGCCACCTCCCAGCCGGCTTCGCAGCAGCTTGCCGAGCATTCTCGTTCCCCTGCTGATCCACGTAGCCACCGTGTTCTCGTTCACGCCCATGCGATCCGCAATCTCGCCGTACTTCATACCGCGCGCCCGCAACCGCAACACGGTACGCTGATCGTGTTCGAGCTTTCCGATGCATTCGCCCAATGCCGCTGCCACCTCTTGCTGCATCAACGCCTCGAGCGGATCCGGCGCCGACGCGGCAAACTCGCCTCCGTTGGGCCGCTCCGTCGACTCCACTTCGCGCCAGTATCCCGCTCGATTCCGTTCCTCGCGAACCACATTGTGCAAGATCGCGTGCAGCCAAGCGAGTAACCGGTCGAGCGGCCATTCCGGCGGCAACGCCGCTGGCGTTTCGTTGAAGTAGAACTCCATGGCCGCCCGCGAATTTGCATTCTCCAAACAGCGCTTCAATGCTTCCTGCGACGCGCCCTCCGCATCTCGCGAGCCAAGCCGCTTCGCTCGCCCCGTCAGGATCGCGACCAACCGGCGATATTCTCCGATGCTGACGGATGCTTCCCGGGACGGCTCACGCGGCTCTCGGGCGTGAGTCGCATCCCTCGGATTCATGCGACCAGTATAGGCCGCGCGTCACGTCACCTCGCGAGCCCACCGCCCGATGACCGGTACACCGCGTTCGCGCTGCGAGCAATCGTACCCGTGGCCACGCCCGTATCCAATCCCGATGCCGAGAGCGGCAGGAAGAATAGGTTCTGCACCTCGAGGCTCCCGTTGGCGTCGGGTAGGGCCGACAGAATGTACGCGGGCACCGTGAATTGTTTCGCCTCCACCGCCGACAGGCAACTGAAACCGCCGGTCACAGTGTCAGCCGCGGTCCGGCCTTGCAAGACGGCCGCTCCGGAGATGTTCACATACGTGCCCGGGCTGCCTCCGGTCCACGTGACCGTGACTCCTTGCGTCTTGACAATGGAGCTTGCGACTTCCGGATTCGCCCACCGGAATAGCGGATCCGTGAGCGTCAGCGTAGAGCTGAACGATCCTACGTCCGCGCCGCCCGTCCCCCGAAACGTGTATGTGCCCCCGGTGCTCGGAATCGCCGGCAGAGCCGCCGTGTAGGCGCCCTTGATTCCGAACGCCGATGACAGCGTCATGTTCAACCCCGCCGGACCGCTGACCGTCACCGTTCCCACGTCGAGTCCGCTGATCGTCGGCGGAATCACCGGCGTGAAGTCGAACACGATGCAACTCCCCGGCGACACCAGGTTGTTCGTGTTCGGATACAAGCCCGAGTACTTTTCGAACGCCGCATTCGCGTTGGTGCTCGTGGTGAGTGCGCCGGTCCTCGAATCCGCGCGCGTCGCTTGCACCAGTGACACCAAGCCCGCACGCAGGGTCTGCCCAGGCCGAGGCGCCACTTGGTCGCCCGTGAGCCCATCCACCGCATCCACGCACGCGCCTCCGCCGCTTTGAATCGGAAGTGTCGTCGAGTGGTTCGCTACACCTCCGATCACTGCCACTACGGACACGAAGCACCCATTCGGAACCGAAGCCGGAATCGTCGCGTTGATCTGATTCACGCCCGGATAGCCCGCCGAGCCTTGATACGAAATCGCCGCTTCCACGCCGCCGATGAAGAGCCTCAGCGGTACGCCTACGCTGTGCGGCGTCGAGGTGTAGGTCGTGTCGCTGTCGGATGGATCGGCGCCCAAGCCCGTTGTCCAGAAGACGAGGATCTGTCCCGGCGAAGCCGAATTCGAATAGCTGATCAGCGCGCCCGTGATCGCGTCCGTCGCCACAGCGGACCCGTTGTACGTGTTGAATCCCAATGCGTTGCTCACCACCGTAATGGCCGTATTGGCCGTGGATCCGTTGTGCGTCAGGCTGAGTGTCCCCGTGCCCGCCGGCGTGTTCGCCGGAAGCACCGCCGCGATCTGCGCCGGACTCGTGTAGTAGATCGGCGGCCGCGTCGTCACTCCGCCCACCGTCACCGAAAGGCTCGCTCCGTTCAATGTGAGCGGCAATCCCGGACTCGCGCTCGACTGCAGCACCAAGTCCGCTGGATCCGCGAGGTTCGCTCCCGTCACCACGAAAATGCTGCTCGGCGCGATGCCGTAGTGCGGAAGTCCCGGTGAGACGCGGCTCGAGTTGTTGAGCAGCCGCGAGATCACCGGACCCGCCGGCGTTGCCGCGATGAACGTGGTGAATCGCAGTTCCAACCTCCCGCCGCCGTTCGCCGTCACCAACATCTTGGCCGTGTGTCCGCCATTGGTGAACACCACCACCACTTGGTTCACCGGCAACCGCGCCGCGGCGATCGCCGCACCTGACGCAATCGCCCGGAACGAAGTCAACGTTTCTGCGGGAAGGGAGTTGTAGGCTGTCTCTCCCGTCAACTGCGGGATCACCGCCGCCGTCGCTCTGCCTTGCGGATCGAGGCTCGTCCCGGTCCACAGCAAGTCGGCGGCAACGCCCGTCCGCGGTGCCGTGATCGCCCCCGTGTCCAGGTTCACTCCAGTGTTCGCCGTCAACGCCGGAGTCCCGCTCACGTCGCCGTAAGCGATCCCCACCATCGCGACAAACGCGAATACCGTTCCTCGTCCCATTGGTCACCTCCGTAGTAGGGCGGGCTCTTGGCCAGCGCGGGACTTCGGCCCCGCCTTACTCATCTGAGGCAACGCCTCCGTTTCTTTCACCACACCCCAGCCCGAGCGAAAAATTTCGCGACTCTCTCTCCGCGAATCCAAGAATGGTCCAATAGCGATGCCGCCGATTGTGGGCAGGCCTTCAGTCCCGCTGCCGGCGCTCGACGTCGCTGCCCCCAAAACATGCGGTTCCGGCATCAGCGCCTTGCTTTCCCGTGTAGGGGCGGCTTCAGCGGTGTTAGCCGAACTCTGTAGCCGGCGGCTAGACGAGGCGGCACAGAAAGGCGATCGGGCTTCGGTGTGGCCGGCAAGTTGAAGGAAGGTGCTCAGCACGTTGCACCTGGAACGGACCGGTTCCGGAGCGGTCTCATCGTTCTGCAAGTCACGCTCGGGTTGGTCTTACTCGTTGGTGCTGAACTCCTGACCGCCGGTTTTGTGCAACTCGTTCGCCGCGATCCGGGCTTCCGCCGTGACCATCTACTCACCTTCAATGTTGGCGTCTCCGAACAGGCTGACTTCGGCGACCGGCTGCTCGAGAGGCTCGGGTCGCTTCCTGGCGTACAGGCAGCGGCGATGCCTAGCGACCGAGTCAACACGGTGTCGCCCGACGGGAAAGCGTTGCTGTTTGGATTTGACGACGTCACGAAGCTAGCGCTTTCGGAAGGAAACGCTGCCGGGGAACTCAAGCCGGAGCCGTACCTGAAGACAGGCTACGCCGAGTGGGGGGGGCGGCGTTCTCACCAGACGGCCGTTGGGTCGCCTATAAGTCGAACGAATCGGGGCGACACGAAATCTAC
>JAXLQL010000069.1:0-5384 GCA_046331625.1 Bryobacteraceae bacterium | reverse complement strand
CTTATGCGGTGGGTCCGGTGCGCTTCATTGCGCTCGATACGGATGAGGGCACTACGGAATCGGCGCTTTTGTTTCGGCTGCCGATTGACCGGGCGTTCTCGCAAAGGCAACTCGATTGGATCGAGAAGCAGTTGGCCGCTTCGACGGAGCCGTGGAAGATCGTGTACGGGCATCATCCGATTTTTTCGAGCGGGATGCATGGCATGGAGGCGCGTCCGCGGCAACTGGCGGCGCGGCTGCTGCCGATTCTGAAGCGCTACAAGGTGGATCTGTACATCGCCGGGCATGACCATCACATGCAGCATATCGAGCACGACGGGATCCAGTTCTTCATCAGCGGGGGAGGCGGTCGCGAACTGCGCGATCCGAACAGCCGTGTACCGGCGGGCGTGCGAGCGCTCAACGAGCGGAAGGCGAAGCGGTTCGGATTTCTCACGGTGGAGGCGGGTCCGAGGGCGCTGACGGCGGAGATGTTCACGCTCGGCGATGATGGCAAGGCGGTGGTGCTTTCGCGGAAGGAGTTGTCGAAGTAGGGGCTGATGGGAAACGTGGACGGTGGTATCGTCAAGGTATGAGTTCCGCAGTTCTTGACCGTGTTCTCGATCCGTTGGCGTTGTCGCTCGATCCGTCAGCGTTGCGACGAATCGCGGAGTTCCGGATCTCACCTGACGTGCAGGCGCGGGTTGACTATTTGGCGGAGCGTGCGAACAACGGGGAGATCACTCCCGATGAAGACGCGGAGTATGAGGCCCTGATCGACGCCTCAGACTTGATCGCAATCTTGAAGTTAAAGGCGAAGCGCCGTTTAGCAGAGTGAAATCCGAGTCCCTTCGTAACAGCATTCGCACGCGTGCAGGCGATCGCTGTGAGTATTGTCAGCTTCGGCAAGCATTCTGTGAGGTTACCCACCACGTGGAGCACATCGTCGCTCGGCAGCACATCGTGGCCGGCGATCTCGACAACTTGGCATTGGCATGCCATTACTGCAATCGCAAGAAGGGGCCGAACCTTGCGGGGATTGACCCGCTAACAGGCGAGATCACGGTACTCTTCCACCCGCGCCGCGACCACTGGCACGACCATTTCCGGTGGAATGGGCCATGCATCGAAGGTATCTCGAGAATTGGGCGGACAACGGTAAACGTGCTCTCCATGAACGACGAGAAGCGAATGAGGTTGCGCCTCCAATTGCAAGCAGACGGTATCCTCTACTGACTCGGTCCCGGGCGGTATACTCAGGCTGAACCTCTGCATCGATGCCAGCTTTTGCCTTCCGCCTGCTCGCCGCCGCGTTGGTTGCGGCGCCGGTCGCCGCTCAGATGGTCTGCACCGTCTCGGCGGAATCGGCGGACTCGACGTATCTCCGCGCTGAAGGCATCACGGAACGCGTTGCGGTTCTGCGCGTTGCGTGCACGGGAGGAACTCCCACTGCTGCCGGCGCCTCCATACCTCTCGACGACTTCAGCGTGAGCGCCGTGGGTGTGGGCCGGATCACGTCGAAGATCCTGAGCACCGCGGCGAGCCCGCCCGCCACGGAGGCGCTCGCGATCCTAGACGATCCGTTGCCCACCAGCCTCCATCCATGCACGGATGCGAGCGGCAGTTGTCCGGGATTCGGCAACGGAACCGGCTCGGGTTACTACGGCGGCGGTGTGCAGTCGGCGGGGTCGCCGAACAACCGCAACGTATTTCAAGGAGTGCTCATTGGCACGAACACGCTGCTGTTCCGCATTCCCGTCGATCCGCCTGGACCATCGGGCTCCCGCATTTTCCGCTTCACCAACATCCGCGTGAATGCGTCAGAGCTGAGCTTGTCAGGTGGATCGGCGAACGTGTCACTCGCGGTGAGCGCGACTTCGAATGGTACGGCGTTGCCGATCTCCGGACCGTTCGTGGCGCCGGTGGGTACGGTGATGCAATCGATGGGCGGCACGGTTCGCAATGCGGCGAACACGTCGACGCTCGGGCCGTTCACGGTGAACACGATTCTGCCCGCAAGCGAACAACGCATCGCGACACTGCGGTTCATCGAGACCGAGCCGCTCGCATTTCGCACGCGCGCGGGCGAATCCGGATTTAGCAGTGCGACGTTTCCCTCGATCCCGGGTCGCGGGAATCTCGCGGCGGCGGGCGTAGCCTCGCATGGAACGCGGCTGATCGCGCGATTCGCTCACGTGCCTCCGCTCGCGCGGCTGTTCGTGCAGGCTTCGGGAGACCTCATCGGAGGCGCGCCCCTTTCGGGCTCGGAGTCTGTGGTCGGATCTGTTCGGCTGATCTCCGCGGACACGAACGGCAACGGTCCCTTCAACCCGCTCGGCGTGACTTCGTTCGTGGAGTTGTTCGAGAGCAACGGTGAGCGGATGGCGGTTTGGGAAGTGACGGCGGCCGATGGAGCGTTCCTGAAGCGAGCCGACTTGGCTGTCTATGCTTCGTTCGATGCCGGCATTGACTGGGCTACGCCGACCACGGTCAACATGACGCTCGGTCCGGTGAGCGGCGCGTCACCGCCTTCGGAGACCGAAGCGATCCCGCGATTCATCCCCATGGGCACGGGCGCGTGCATCTACACGCCTGCCCGCGAACCAGAGCTTCGCGCTCGAAGGCGGGTCGGCGAACGTGACGGTGACCGCGCTGCCGGGCTGCACGTGGAGCGCGCTTTCGGGCGCGAGTTGGCTGCAGGTGGTGGGCGGCGCGTTCGGATCGGGCGGAGGGCAGGTGCAGTTACAGGTGGCGTTCAATCCGGGGCAGCCTCGTACGGGACAAGCCGTGATCGGCGGGCAATTGTTCACGGTGACGCAAGCGGGCGGGTACGGGATATCGGCGAGCCCGGTGGTGACGAGTCCGGCGCAGAATCAGGTGATCCCGGTGCGCGGCGTGTCGTTCAATTGGAACGCGGTGAATGGAGCGGCGGGCTACGAGATGCGGGTGGTGAACGCGTTGTCGGGCGCGCTCGCGTTCAGCGGGAGCCTGGTGGGAGTGAGCGCCACGTCGATGCTCGGGGATTTTCCGGCGGGCACTTATGATTTCTATGTGCGCGCGTGCGTGGGTGGGTTCGGCAATAACTTCTGCGGACCATTTTCCGCGGCGCGATTTCAGGTTTTCCTGGCGGCGCCCGGGGCGAATCCGGCGATTACGGCTCCCACGCCGAACCAAGTACTGACGGGATCCACCACGGAGTTCCGCTGGCAGGCGGTGACCGGCGCGACGAGTTACCTGGTGCAGGTGTTCGATGCGTTGGCGAATCCGGTGTACCAGATCTCGGTACCCGCGTCGACCACTTCCACGATCTACTCGATGCGCGGGGGCGCGTTGCGGCTGCGGGTTTCGGCTTGCGCGGCTGCATGCAACACCGCGGACAACTCGGTGGTGTTCACGGCGAATTTGCCGGCGGTGCCCGCGGGCGCTCCCGCGATCACGCAGGCTTCCCTCGCCGGAGCCACGCTGAACGCCGCATGGACCGCGGTTCCGGGCGCGGACATCTATCGCTTGCAGGTGGTGCAGCAGGGCGTGGGTCCGGGCGGGGGAGCGTTGACGGTTGGCTCGGCTCGCACTGCGGCTACCTCGGCATCGCTCGCGGTGCCGGCGGGCGCGGCGAGTGTGTTGGTTGCGGCTTGCAATGGGAACGGATGTGGTCCGTACAGCGCGCCCGCGAATATCACGGCTTCTGGACCGAATCCCTCGGCGCCGGTGCTGAGCGTGCCGATTCCGGGGACGGAGATAGACGGTCCGGGAGTGAGTTTCTCTTGGAGCCGAATTCCCGGGGACACGGGGGCAAATACGACTTATCGACTCTATGTGGCGGACCTCTCCACGGGCCGAACGGCCTTTGATGTGCTGACAACGGATAACTTCGCGCCTGGATATTTTCTGGGCGGTGGGCGGCGCTATGACGCGGTGGTGGCGGCGAATCCCGGGTCCGGGCAGGTGGTAGGACCGGCTACCGGATTCGTGATCCTTGGGTCGGATCCGGCGCGTCCGCCGGCGTTGGTTGCGCCCGCGCATCGGAGCCAGGTGAAGCAGGGGAACGTGCAACTCGGATGGGCCGAAGGCGCGTCGTTCAGCTTGTATCAATACTTCGTGGCGGTGACCGGCCAGCCGCAGGCGGCGGCAACGGGGATCACGACGGGATTGCTGGTGCAGGTTCCGCTGGCGGCGGTGGGCGGCGCGGCGACGAGTTACACGGGGATCGTGCGCGGATGCCGGCAGCAGACGTGCGCGGCGGATTCGGATGCGGGGTGGACGGCGTGGTCGAATGCGCCGGGTGGTCCAGGGGTGACGACGTTTACGGTGGTTCCGTAGACTGAGGTCCGGCTACCGGCGCATCAGGACCTGCTGCGCGCTCACGGGCTCTTCGCCCTCCAGCCGGCCGATTCGCTGATAGCTCCCGTCCCACAGCATCAATCGCGCTTTCAGGTTGTCCTGCTGATAGACGCTCAGCACGCGATCGCGGATATACGCGAGCATCGCGGGAGTCTCGATCGGAAACAGGACTTCCACGCGCCGATCAATATTGCGCGACATCAGATCCGCTGAGCCGAGATAGATCTGCTCGTCGCCGCCGTTGCGGAAATAGTAGATGCGGCTGTGCTCGAGGAACCGCCCGACAATGCTGCGCACGCGGATGTTCTCGCTGAGCTCCGGGATGCCCGGGCGCAGGCAGCAGATGCCGCGGACGATGAGGTCCACTTTCACGCCGGCCTTCGACGCTTCGTACAGGAGCCGGATAATGCGCGCGTCGGCGAGCGCATTCGTCTTGAACACGAGATGGCCCTCGCGCCCCTCGCGCACATGTTCGATCTCGCGGCGCACCAGTTCCTCGAGCGCATCGCGCAGCGACACCGGCGCCACCAGTAGCTTACGATAACTGCGCTTGGCCGAGTAACCGGTGAGGTAGTTGAAAAGGTCAGAAGCGTCGGCGCCGATATCGGGGTCGCACGTGAACAGGCCGATGTCCGTGTAGAGGTGCGCAGTGACGGCGCTGTAGTTTCCTGTGGAAAGATGCACGTAGCGGCGGATGACGTCGCCTTCGCGGCGGACCACGAGACAGACCTTCGCGTGGATCTTCAGGCCGACGAGTCCATAGACGACGTGGACGCCCTCGTCTTCAAGCGCCCGCGCCCATTCGATGTTCGACTCTTCGTCGAAGCGCGCCTTCAGCTCCACCAGCACCGTCACCTGCTTGCCGCGGCGCATGGCTTCCAGTAGCGCTTCCACCACCGGTGAGTTGCGGCCCACGCGATAGAGCGTGACCTTGATCGCCATCACGTTCGCGTCATTGGCGGCGGCGCGCAGAAAATCCACCACCGGCTGGAACGAATCGAACGGATGATGCAGCATCACGTCGCCGCGGCGGATGATGGCGAACAGATCCTCTTCCTTGCCGG
>JAXLQL010000068.1:0-5733 GCA_046331625.1 Bryobacteraceae bacterium | reverse complement strand
CGACCCACATCTTGTAGTCGGCGCCCCCCTGTTCTTCATTGAGGCAGGGGATGATGACGGTGATCTTCTGACCCTTGTACAAACAAGATAACGTAGCCATCATGGCGCAGAGTCGTCCGTCCGGGTTTCGAGCAACCCGTTACCATGAGAAACGAAGTGAAGCGTTTCTGTACCGAAGGGCCGGTTCAGCCGGACATCCACTACTTCCTCCCGCCCCTCGCGCGCGTGGACCAGCGCGAGATTCTGAGTCTGATGGACGCCCGGCGATACTTCATCATGCATGCTCCTCGTCAGACGGGCAAGACCTCGGCACTGCTGGCACTGATGGCCGCGATCAATGAAGCAGGCCGCTACAAGGCGCTGTACATCAACATCGAAGGCGCGCAAGCGAATCGGGATGACGCCGCCGGGGCAATGCAGGCAATCCTGTCGGTGATTGCCGATCTTGCCGAGCGCTACCTGGCCGATCCCTATCCTGCCAGCATTCGTGCGGCGTCTCTCGCGGATGGAGGCGGCACGGACGCCCTGCGCCTGCTGCTTTCGCGTTGGTGCGCTCACTCGGAACAGCCGATCGTGCTCCTGATCGACGAGATCGATGCGCTGGTGGGCGACAGCCTGATCTCAGTGCTGCGCCAATTGCGCGCCGGATACGCCCACCGTCCACAGGCCTTCCCCCAGAGCATCGTGTTGTGCGGAGTCCGAGACCTGCAGGACTACCGGATCCATGGGACCCGGGAAGTCATCACCGGAGGCAGCGCGTTCAACGTGAAGGCCGAGTCCCTGCGCATGGGCGACTTCACGCCCGCCGACGTCCGGCAACTCTACGAGCAACACACAGCGGAAACCGGGCAGCGCTTCGAGGCGCCTGTCTATGACCTCGTGTGGACTTACACGCAGGGTCAGCCCTGGCTAGTGAATGCGCTGGCGGACCAGGCGTGCTTCCGCCTGGAGACTGATCGCTCGAAGCCAGTAACCGCGGCCATGATCGAACAGGCCAAGGAGAATCTCATCCTGAAGCGCGTGACGCATCTGGATCAGTTGACGGACAAGCTGAAAGAAGAACGCGTGCGCGCCGTGATTGAGCCGATTGTCGCGGCGGAAGACGAGACTGGACTCGAGCTGGTCGACAGCGATCACGTTCGCTACGCGATCGACCTGGGGCTGATCCGGCGCGGACCGAATGGACTCGAGATCTCCAACGGCATCTACAAAGAAGTGATTCCGCGCGAGCTGAACCACAGGATGCAGGATGCGTTTCTCACGCGCGAGCGGCAGGCCTGGTACGTGTTGCCCGACGGACGCCTCGACATGATCAAAATGCTCGAGAACTTCCAGCAGTTCTACCGCGAGAACTCCGAGAGCTGGCTGGGACGCTACGAGTACAAGGAAGCCGGACCGCATTTGATCCTGCAGGCCTTCCTGCAACGGATCGTCAACGGCGGCGGATCCATCGATCGCGAGTACGCTTTGGGGCTGCATCGCACGGATTTGTTGGTGAAGTGGGGCGAGCAGCGCTTCGTGATCGAAACGAAGGTGCTGCGGAAGTCGCTCGACAAGACCGTGGAATCGGGGCTGGTCCAGATTGCGGGTTACATGGACAAGACCGGTTGCGACGACGCGCATCTGGTGATCTTCGATCCTCGGAAAGAAATCAGTTGGGACGAGAAGATTTACCGGCGTCCGGGAGCCACGCCGAGTGGCAAGTCTGTCATTGTCTGGGGCATGTAGGCTGTCAAGGCATGTAGTCTACCGGGAATGCTCCGGATCGGATAAACTTGGCTGATCCGCTCCCATGCCGTTGACCACCGGCGACAAACTCGGACCTTACGAAATCCTTTCGCCCATTGGCGCAGGCGGGATGGGCGAGGTGTACAAGGCTCGCGATACGCGGCTTGACCGAACGGTCGCCATCAAGGTCCTGCCCGAACACATCGCCAAGCGCGAAGACCTGCGGGCCCGTTTCGAACGCGAAGCCCGCACCGTCGCGTCGCTGAATCATCCCCACATCTGCACGCTGCACGACATTGGTCCGGGCTACATGGTGATGGAGATGATCGACGGCGAGACGCTGGCGGCGCGCCTCGAGAAGGGCGCGCTTCCGCTGGATCAGGCGCTCGCATTCGCGGTGCAGATCGCCGACGCGTTGGACCGTGCGCACCGGGCCGGGGTGACGCATCGCGATGTGAAGCCGCAGAACATCATGCTCACGCGCGATGGCGTGAAGGTGCTCGACTTCGGCCTCGCGAAGTCATCGACCAAGCCCACGCCCTCGGAGGCGACGCTGACGGCGGCATTGACCACCGAAGGCGCCGTGATGGGCACGCCGCAGTACATGGCGCCGGAGCAGTTCGAAGGCCGCGAAGCAGACGCACGCAGCGACGTCTGGGCGTTCGGAGCAGTGCTGTACGAGATGGTCACCGGGCAGAAGGCGTTTCAAGGCAAGAGTTACTCGAGCCTGGTGGGGGCGATTCTGTCGGCCGATCCGGCGCCGATGGCGGTGAAGCCGTTCACGCCGGCGTGGCTCGAGCGGCTGGTGCGGCGCTGTCTCGCGAAGGATCCTGACGACCGGTGGCAATCAATGCGCGATGTCGCGCTCGAGTTGCGCACGCCGCCGCCGGAGCCGCCGGCCGCTGTTCTCCAGCAGGAGAAAGCAACCCGCTGGCCATGGATCGTGGCTGCGGGCTCGACGGTGGCACTCGTCCTAGTGAGCGCAGGCTGGTACCGCTCCGCTTCGCGAACCGAGCCCCTGCGACCGCTGGTGCGCTTGAACGTGGAGGCGGCGCCCGACACCCCGCTGGCGAGGGCTGACGTCATCACCGGAGCCGGAGGAAGCATGCTCGCCCTTTCCCCGGATGGTACCCGCCTGGCAGTCACCATGCGCAGTCTGGATGGCAAGGTGCGCATTCACACCCGGCTGCTTAACCAAGGCCAGTTCACACCGCTGGCAGGAACCGAGGGAGCCTACTCTCCGTTGTTCTCGCCGGAGGGCGATTGGATCGGTTTCTTCACGCAGGACAAACTCAAGAAGATCGCGGCAGATGGGGGCGCGGCTGTAACCTTGTGCGGCGCGCCCTTCGGCTACGGCGGAAGCTGGGAAGACGACGGACATATCATCGCGGCGCTCGACCTGGCCGGCGGCCTTTCGCGAGTACCTTCCGGTGGCGGCATGCCTAAGCTGGTCACGAATTTGGGTCCCGGAGAGGCCACGCATCGCTGGCCGCAGGTGCTTCCCGGTAGGCGGGCGGTGCTTCTCACCGTGGCTGCGCAGGTAGGCACGACCTACGACGACGCCAACATCGATGTGCTCTCACTCGAGACCGGCGAACGAAAGACCATTGTTCGGGGAGGCCGTTTTGCCCGATATCTTGCCGGATCCGCCGGACCGAGCGATACCGGCCATGTCGTCTACCTGAGCCAAACCACGCTTTTCGCTGTTCCCTTCCACGCGGGCCGTTTGGCCCCCATAGGATCTTCCACGCCGATTTTGGATGACGTCGACAGCACTTCGGCGGCAGGCGGGGATTTCGCGTTTGCGCGAAACGGAACGTTCGTCTACCTCCCTGCGCGGCAGTCGGAGCTGGGATGGCCGATCTCCTGGGTGGATGGCTCTGGGAGAACACAGGCGCTCCACTCTCCAACTGGACGCTACTTCAGTCCGCGCTTCTCTCCGGACGGTAGGCGGCTGGTATTTTCGATGAACAGCGGCAAGGGAGCGGATATATGGGTGAAGGACCTCGATCTCGACGCGCCTTCGCGCTTGAGCTTCCTGGCTGGTACGAATGCCTACCCTGTTTGGACTCCCGACGGGAAGTACATCGTTTTCCGATCCACGAATCCAGCCGCGCCCGGACTGTACGGGGTGAGGTCAGACGGTACCGGTGAAGCGAAGAAGTTGACCCAGGGCAATCCGTTGGCGTTTCCGCACTCCTTCTCACCAGACGGAACACACTTGGCTGTGGCGCAGCCTGGAAGCGGTGGCAATGATATCTACGTCGCTCCGGTCACGAGTGGCGGCGAGCCGGACTCGCTCGGGCTTGCGCTGGGCAAACCGGAGCCGTTTCTCGGGACATCCGCGTACGAGAACACTCCTGCGTTTTCACCCGACGGGCGCTGGCTGGCGTACGCGTCGAACGAATCTGGGACCTTGGAAGTGTACGTGCGCCGGTATCCGGGGCCTGGAGGTATAGTGCAGATTTCCAATGACGGAGCGCGCTTTCCCGTCTGGTCAAACAACGGCCGAGAATTGCTGTTTGAAACTTTCGACCGGCAGGTGGTAGCCGTCAGCTATACCATCAAAGGTGACTCCTTCATCGCCGAGAAGCCTCGCCTTTGGACGAAGACGCGGTTGCGGAATGTCGGCTTTTACTCAAACTATGCCCTTGCGCCGGATGGCAAACGCCTGGCGGCGATGGTGGCCGATGAGGCAGCGGAGAAGCCGGCGACCCACCTTACGTTCCTGCTGAATTTCCTCGATGAATTGCGGCGGAAAGCGCCAGAGGGGAAGTAGGCGGCATCCGATGAGTACTGCCATGGTTCGCCCGGATTGGCTGGAGCGCGTTCAGGAGCCGGCCCTCGAGCCCGAACTGCCGATCGTCGACTCGCTTCACCATCTGTGGCTCAGGCCAGGGTGGCGCTATTTGACGGACGACCTCGCGGCGGACCTCGACAGCGGCCATAACATCGTCGCGACGGTGTATGTCCAAGCCCGTTCGATGTACCGGAGCGGCGGACCTGTCGAGATGCGGCCAGTGGGCGAGACGGAGTTCGCCAACGGAGCCGCGGCGATGTTCGCGAGCGGAGTTCTTGGCCGGGCACGCGCATGCGCCGGCATCGTCGCGCATGTGGACCTGATGCTGGGGAGCCGCGTGGAGCCCGTGTTGCATGCGCACCTGCGCGCCGGAGGCGATCGGCTTCGCGGCATCCGTCACATCACCACCTGGGACGCCGACACATCCATCAACAATCCCGACTATCCTTCGCCGGCATCGCGGCTTGCCGACAAGACCTTTCGCGAGGGCATTGCCGTGCTGGGCAGGCTGGGCCTTTCTTTCGATGCGATGGTGTATCACCCGCAGATTCCGGAACTCGGCGATCTGGCCGGTGCTTTTCCGAATGTGCGGTTCGTGCTCGACCACGCTGGGATCCCGCTGGGAATCGGCGCCTACCGCGGCCGGCGCGACGAAGTGTTTTCGCGTTGGGCGGCATCCATCAAGGCGCTTGCGGCGTGCCCCAATGTCTACATCAAGCTCGGCGGACTCGGCATGCGCTACACCGGCTTTGGTTTCCAAGAGCAATCCGAACCGCCATCCTCGGAAGTTCTGGCTGCCGCGTTCCGGCCTTACTTCGAGACTTGCATCGAAGCGTTCGGGGTGTCACGCGCCATGTTCGAGGGCAACTTTCCGGTGGACAAGGTCTCCTATGGCTATGGCGTGTTCTGGAATGCCTGCAAGCGGATCGTCAGAGGGGCGAGCGCTTCGGAGAAGGCCGATCTGTTTGCGGAAACGGCCAGCCGGTTCTATCGGCTGGATGGACTTGACTGAGGTCCAGCGCGGGCGCCATGCCGCAGCCGCGCATCGGACGCGGCCACCTGCGGCGGGACTCCGGTCCAAGCGGCTGAAACTCGCAGGGGCGGACTTGGCGCGGGCAGCGGGACTGAAGTCCCGCGCTGGCTAACCTGCAATTCTCACCGGGGATTGATGGAGTGCCGGATGAACGACTGGCGAAGTGTACTTT
>JAXLQL010000067.1:0-6617 GCA_046331625.1 Bryobacteraceae bacterium | reverse complement strand
AAGAAGATGGGCGTCACCGCCATGAAGATCTTCGGGCAAGAGGGCTTGGTTAACTCCGCGCCCATCGAGAAGCTGATCAGCTACTCGCTCTCGCTCCCCGTGGCCTGCGCCGTGCTCGGTATGCCCAAGCTCGAATACATCGACGAGAATCTCAAGGTAGCCAAGGCGTGGCGCCCCATGCGCAAGTCCGAAATGCAGGAGATGTCGAGCCACCTGAGCAAGCAGCACAAGGCGCGGCTGGACCGCTTCTTCTCCGATCACGTCGACGCCTGAGTCAGTGGTCCCTCTTAGGACGCAGTAGGGAATCCACCCAACGGCTAAACAGGCCGCGCATTCCAGCCGAACACTACGGGAGAGATGCGCCGGACTGTGCGATGCCTTACGCTGCTGTCACTCGCAGTGTCTGCGCTCGGCGCCGATGTCGAGGGTGTCATCCGGATCACCAAGCGGCTCACGCGCCAGCGAGTGGCGCTGCCGGCCACCGCATATCAGCGCGGTGTCGCGGTACCGCTGGCATCCACCGCAACCGATGACGACGAGCTGTCGCGAGTGGCGATCTATCTCGAAGGGATCGATGAGCGCGAGACCGGCGGCCCGGTGCGCGAGATCGTGCAGCGCGGGCGTCAGTTCGAGCCCGGCCTTCTCATCGTGCCGCGCGGGGCGACCGTGTCGTTCCCGAACCAGGACCCGATCTTCCACAACGTGTTCTCGCTGTCGAAGACGCGGCCGTTCGACCTTGGCTACTTCCCCAAGGGCGAGACGCGGACCGTGAACTTCACCGCGCCCGGCATCGTCGAGGTCTACTGCCATCTACATGCGAACATGAGCGCGACCGTGGTGGTGACTCCGAACCGTTGGAGCGCGCGGCCAGGAGCGGACGGCCGTTTCCGCCTTACGGGCATCCCGGCGGGCGACCGCCCAGTCGCCGTGTGGCACCGCTCGGCGGGGCTGTTCCGCAAGACAGTGCATCTGCGCGAAGGCGAGCCCGCGCAGGTCGAGTTCGTGATCCCGGTGGATGTGCGGGTGCAACCGGAGGTGCGGCGATGAAGCTCTCGCAGCGCACGGTCGCGACCCAGAGCCGTTGGAGCGCATGGCCCGTTTGGATTGCTGTCTCCGGCTCGCTATTCCGGCGGATGATCGCGCTGTCGCCGCGTGGCATTCGCGAGGCTGCGCTCTTCGACAAAGCCGCGCACGTAAGCGAGGGCGAGTCTGCGCAAATCGAGTTCACCATCCCGGGGGAAGTGCGCGTGCAACCGGAGGGGCAGCGATGAAGCTCTCGCACCGCACGGTCCCGGCGTCGAACCGTTGGCGCGCAATTCCAGAGCTCGTCCGCAAGACCGCGGGTCTGCGTGAAGGCGAGCCCGCGCGGGTCTTGTTCACGATCCCGGTGGACGATCGGGTGCAACCGGAGGGCCGGCGATGAAGCTCTCGCAGCGCATCTTCCTGCTCGTGTTCCTGCCGGTGTGCCTGATGCTGGGCGGCGGCTTCGCGGTGGAGCGCTTCCTGATGGCGGAGTCAGTGAAGGACACGATCCGCGCATCGCTCCGCGCGAGCCAAAGACAAGCCCAGCGGCTCCGCGCCGAGAGCGAGGCGCAGTCCGCGCGTCTGCTGGCAACGGTCGCCGAGAACCCGACCCTCAAGGCTTCGCTCACGCTGCTCAATACGACCGGGGACCGCGCCGCGGTCCGCAACACGCTCGATGACCAGTTGCGCGATCTCGCCACCATCATCGGCTGCGACATGATGCTGCTCTCCGATGGCGACGGCCGGCTGATCTCGGGTGTGGAACGCAACGGCAAGGCCTTCACTCCGGTCGCCACGAAGGATGTGCCCAGCCGCGAGCCGGGCTTGGTTTCGATCGGCGGCCACCTGTTCTCGCTGTCGGGCATCCCGGTGAATCTCGGGCCCGTGAATCTCGGGACGCTCTCTGTCGGCCGGCGCTTCGATCCCCCGTTCGAAGAGGGCGCAACGGTTCTGCAGCGGGCGGGGTCGGTGGTGTTCTCGAACATCCCGAACGTGGAGCGGCAGGCGCTCGAACGCGCACTGCTGCCGTGCGAGGACAACGTCCCATGCGAGGTGCGGATCGCGGGCGAGTCATTCCTCGCCATGCCCGCCGAAGGCCTGTCTTCCGGCCCTTACGTGGCGCGGACCTTCCAGTCGATCGACTCGGTCTGGGCCCCGCTCGAGCGCGTGATCGGGATCGTGTTCGGCGTGGTGGGAGCGGCGATGCTGCTGGCCGCGATCGTGGTGTCGATGCTGGCCGCACGGTCGGTCACTTCGCCCCTGGACCCGGCTCATCCGCCTCAAGGAGAGCCGCCACACGGGGCAGCTCCCCGCGGACCTCGATACATCTGCGAAAATTCTTGAAGTGAATCAATTGGCGCAGGCGTTTCAGGAGGCAGCTCGGACGGTGGCGGAATCGCAGCGCCGGTTGGAGGATGCATACGTCGACTTCGCCCAGTCCATGGTGCATGCCCTCGAAGCGCGAGACTCCTACACGGCGGGTCACAGCCGCCGCGTCAGCGCCTACGCCTACGACATCGCCTGCGAGATGAAGCTCGACGAAGAGCTGCTCGAGACCATCCGCGTGGGAGCGCTGCTGCATGACATCGGCAAGATCGGAGTACCCGATGCGATCCTCGGCAAGCATGACCGCCTGACCGACGAGGAGTTCGACATCATCCGGCAGCATCCGGTGATCGGGCAGAAGATCCTCTCCGGACTCGGCGCCTTCGACCGCTACATCCCGATCGTCGAGCTCCATCACGAGAACCACGACGGCACGGGTTATCCGCACGGACTGGCCGAGTACAAGATCCCGCTCGATGCGCGCATCGTCCATGTCGCCGACGCCTATGACGCCATGACGAGTGACCGCCCCTATCGCAAAGGGATGCCGGACGCGCTCGTGTTGAGGATCCTGCGCGACAACTCGGGAACGCAGTTTGACCCAGACGTGGTCAACGTGTTCCTGGCGTTGGTGAAGGCGCGGCGCAGCGGCGTTCTCAAGGGATCAGAACATGCAGTACAACCGGTTGGCTAGGTTTTGCCTCACTGGGAGCCTCGTTTCGAGCCTCGCCGTGCACGCGGCGTTCGGCGCGGGCGAAGCCGGATTCGAAGTTCCCATCACCGTATCGGGCGGCGGATTCCTGACGCACCAGACCGAGGCCTCGCCGCGCATGGGCGGAACGTTCACGGCCGGATCGCGCCTCGTGGCTTATCCCACATTGAAGCTCGGCTCGCACTGGTTCGTGTCGGGAGTGATTCAGGCGAACACGCGGCCGTACTTCTACGAACACTTCGCCACGCAAGGCTACGGTGCGCGGGCCGACATCCTGCAAGCTCAGGTGGGCTACTCGCAATTCTGGAACGGCGGATCGGTGCTCGTGCGCGCTGGGATGCTCTCGCAAGCGTTCGGCTCGTTCCCGCTCCGCTATGACGACGCCGTCAATCCGGTGATCGATCTGCCGGTCAGCTACGGCTACTACTACAAGTACGCGAACATGCTCGGCTATGCGGGCGCGCAGGTGGATGTGACGCAGGGCAAGTTCGATGCGCGGGCGCAGTTGCTGAACAGCTCGCCGGGCAATCGCCGCTCGATCTTCGATCATGACCAGTACGCCAACTGGGTAGGCGGCGCCGGATACACGATTCGCCAGGGCTTTCGCGTGGGCGCATCGGCGTATCGCGGTCCGTACCTGCACCGCCAGCACCAGTTCTTCTATCCGGGTGAAGCCGCGCCCGTGCAGTTGAAGGGCTCGGGGGCCGGAGTGGATGTGCAATACGCGCGCGGCGCGTTGAGCGTGAATGCCGAGGTGCAGCGATTCTCGCGGCCCTACGTGGCGATCCCGTCGTTCAACTGCTGGGCAGGCTATGGCGAGGTGAAGTACACGCTGGGTCCGCGATGGTATGTCGCGGCGCGGTCGAGCTATCGACGCGCGAGCCTCTACATCCCCGATCTTGACGTGCATGAGGTCGCGCTGGCGTTTCGTCCCGCGGCGAACCAGTTGATCAAGGTGGGCTACCAGCGGAATGTGGGTCCAGCGGTTCGCGGTCATCTTGGAGACGTGCTGGCGGTGCAGTGGGTGGCGACGTTCACGCCGGTTTCGACTACGTTCTGATCGAGCTCGCGTATGCCCGGCGGCGAATCCGTCGATCAACGTGGACTGCGAGCGGAATGTGGGTCCGGTGATTCGCGGCCATGTCGGAGATGCGTTCGGTGGGTGCCCACGTTCACGCCGGTGTCGACAACCTTCTGATCGCCCATGGATCTGATCGAATCAGCGCGGCGATTGCTTCGACGTAGGCGATCGAGGGGATCGTGCAACTGAGCCCGCAGAAGTTCAGTAGGCGCTCGTCGAGCAAAGGCTCCAGGCATTCGGCGAGCCACGCAACCGGCCGATGCAACGGCGGGGGAGTCGGAAATGGATCGAGCAGCAACCCGGTGGGGACTTACGTTCGGTCCCGCAGCCGGCGCAAGGTTTCGCCGCCGTAACCGTACGTGGCCAGCCCGATGCCGATCACGCTCCGATGCTCCCATATATCGGAGAGGTCCTCGGGCCGCTCTCCAGAAACGATGATCCCGAGGGGTGTGAGGTCGAAGGTGATGATGACCGGAATTCGAGCAGCCACCTCGTCTTCCACTCGGGCCACGGCGTCAAGGGCCGCGCAGAGGTTCTTCGAATCGGGCTGGTGGACGAGATGGATCGCGTCTACACCCGCGGCCCATAGCTCGTGAATCTGTTCGCTGAAGGCTTCCACGTGTTCGTGGAAGGAATGGCGAGCGTTGAGGCTGAGCAAATCGAAGGATGGGCCAACTACGCCGGCAATGTACCTTTCATGGTCAGCGTTCGCTTCGCGCGCAATCGACACTGCCGCTCTGCTCCACTCGCGGCGCTGCGACTCCGTGGCGCCGTACTCGGCAGCGGTGAACGGATCGGCACCGTAACTGTTCGCTTCGAGGATATCGGCTCCGGCCCGCAGCAGTTCCGCGCTCCAGTCCTTCACGAGTCCGGGGTGCGTAAGATTCAGGTTCGGCGAGAATGCGGCGTCCCAAGCAGGATTGGCCGCAGTGGCATTCAGCACCAAGACGCGCTGCGCGAGGGCTTCCTCTAGAGGCCTGGGGTCCGTCATGTTTCCAGGTTAGTTTCCCGAGCGCTAGAATCGAGGGCGCGATGGAGTTCGTTCCCCTTCCCCTCGAAGCTCCACTTGCGGCTTATGAGTCGCAGGCCGCGGCGCTGTTCGATCACGATGCGCGAGCAGCGCTGGCGCGCCGTTACGACTTCGCCGATTGGATCGCACTCAAAGAGTTCGTTGCCGTCATGGAGCGCCGCGATGAGCAGGTGTACCCGTTCGAGCGCGCAGTGGATGCAGTCGTCGATGGGGACCTCGCCACCTTGCGCGCCTTGCTCACTTCGCGGCCCGATCTCGTACACGGGCGTTCGACGCGCGTGACGCACTTCGATCCTCCGGTGCACCGGGCGACTCTGCTCCACTACGTCGCCGCGAACGGCACCGAAGGCTATCGACAGCGCTCTCCGGCAAACGCGGTCGAGGTAGCTCGCATGCTGCTCGATGCCGGCGCCGAAATCGACTCGCTCGCGAACTTCTATGGAGGCGAGTGCACCACGATGAGTCTGCTCGTGTCGAGCTGTCATCCGGCGCACGCAGGCGTGCAGGTGCCGCTGGTGGACCTGCTGGTGAGCTACGGTGCGTCACTCGACCGCACAGGCTCGGGCAACTGGGTCTCGCCCGTCGAGACCGCACTTGTGTTCGGCTATCTCGACGCGGCGCGCGCACTCGAACGGCACGGAGCGCCAATCTCGCTTGCCGCGGCTGCAGGACTCGATCACAGTGCAGACCTGCTGCGATTGCTGCCAGACGCCGATGCGCTCGCTCGCCATCGCGCGACTGCCATCGCGATTCAGTCGGGTGCGCTCGGGACCACACGGATCCTGCTCGATGCAGGGGAGGATCCGAATCGCTTCAACCCACCGGCAACGCACGCGCACTCGACGCCGCTGCATCAGGCCGCGCTCGCCGGACATCTCGACATAGTGAAGTTCCTCGTCGAGCGCGGCGCCAGGACCGACATCCGTGACAAGGCTTATGACAGCACTCCGCTCGGATGGGCTCGCCATGGTGGGCAAGCCGAGGTCGCCGCGTTCCTAGAGCGGTGCGGAGGGCAATAGCGGTATAATATTAATCTATGGCCAAGCCCGCATACGCCACTGGCGCTCAAGTCGAGCACGGAAAGTTCGGATTGGGTAGCGTGCTTTCGTGTAACGACGAGCACGTGGTGATCAAGTTCGACGATCACGGCGAGAAGAAGTTCATTGCTTCCATCGTGCTACCGAACCTGAAGAAGAGCGACCGCCAGCCTCCGGCCGACAAGAAGCGCGCTCCGCGCAAGAAGGCCGCGCCCGCTACGGCCTAACACGACGTTTGAAAATGCGGGACGAAACGTCCCGCTGCGGACCACAGGTCCGCCCTACCACCGTGTTACACTGTGGTTTCCAAACATGAAGTTCGGGGTCGTCGTGTTCCCTGGATCGAATTGCGACCACGATGCGTGGTACGCAGCGTCGCATGGCTCGGGTCATCAAGCCGAGTTCCTT
>JAXLQL010000066.1:0-12154 GCA_046331625.1 Bryobacteraceae bacterium | reverse complement strand
TTCTGCCTGGAGACACAGCGGCTCGAACCTGGCGATCGCGCACTCTTCTACTTGTTTCCGCGGCCGAACGGAACCTGGAACGCGTTCCGCCGTACACGCCCACTCGACCAGTCGGCGGACGATCTGCTCTTCATACGAGCGCTTCCCCATTCCCTCGAACAAACACGACTCTCGGGAACTGTTCGAAACATACACGACAAAAGCCGCACCATGCCAGGCATTCCGGTGACCGCTACTGGCGAAGGTGTCGAGGTCACGACGCACACCAATGGAGACGGCGTTTACGAGTTCTATGGACTGCCCGAAGGCCGCTACGATGTTCGCATCGAGCCCGCTCCGTTCTATCGTGCCGAAGCGCACGCTTCTCGGCCCAAGGGGCGGGGGGATGGGATCCGGGGTTACATCCTCGACCTCGAAGCTGGGTTGAGCGTCGATTTCCGTCTCCTCGAAGACTATCAAATCTCGGGTCGCGTGCTCGTTCCAGAAACGTCTCCCCTGCCGCCCCGTGTTTCGCTCAAATCGACCGGCGGCGCCCGAATCGGCGTGAGCCAAGTGAGCCACGACGGGGCCTTCTCTTTCACTGGAATGCCCGCCGGCACCTACCTCATCACTTTCCCAGGCTCCAATACCGGACTCCCCGTCTCCATCGGACGCGGCCAGAAGCTCGAAGGCGTTTTGATCCCCTTCCCGCCACCTCCGGTTGCACGCCCAGCGGACCAAATGCGTCAATAGAGATGTGACCGCATTTCTCCTCGCCGCCCTCCTGTGGGCCGCCGCGGAAGTCCCGTTCAACGGCATGGCGTTGCCCAAGCTCCTGAAGGGCGTCGAGGACCGCTACAATCGCGCCAAGTCGCTCCAGATCCAGTTCGAGCAATCCCAGAGCGGCCGCGGCCGCATCACGCGCATCGAACGCGGCCAGCTCTACATGCAGAAACCGGGCAAGATGCGTTGGGACTACAACTCGCCTGCGGGCAAGGTTTTTCTTTCGGACGGCAAGTATCTCTATTACTACTCGCCTGATGCTGGCCAGGTGCAGCGATCGAAAGTTTCCTCGAGCGAAGACATGCGCGCTCCGCTCGGATTCCTCATGGGCAATCTCGATTTCTATCGCGACTTTCGCGAGTTCCGAACCAGCGTGGAAGCTGACGGCGTGTACCTGGTGGCGCAGCCCAAATCAGACAACGCGCCCTACCGCGAAGTAGCCTTCCTGGTGCGCCCAGATTTCCGCGTGGATCAACTGCGCATCACCGCCAAAGACGGATCCACTATCGTCTACAAGCTGCATGACGAGCGCGTCGATCCACCCATCTCGAGTGCGCTATTCCAATTCAAGATGCCGCCGGGCGCGCAGTTGATCGACGAAGACGCGCAGCGCTAAGGAGCCCCCTTGCCCGAATTCATGCTCAAGTACGCCGACGCCAAGGGCGAGATCCGCCAACAGGTGGCCGAAGCAGAAACCGAGAACGAACTGCGCGAGCGGATGTCGCAGCAGGGCTTTCTCATCTACTCGATCAAGCCGCGCGGCGAGTTGGCCTCGCGCCTCGGCGGCGGACGCAAGAAGCTCAACCTCGAGAAGTTCCTCATCTTCAATCAGCAGTTCCTCACGCTCGTCAAAGCCGGTCTTCCGATTCTCAAATGCCTTGACCTGCTTGCCGAGCGCCTCACCGATCCCAAGCTCGGCAAGTACATCAAGGCCGTTCGCGACGAGGTGAAAAACGGAACGCTGCTCTCGGAAGCCTTCGCACGGCAGCGCGTGTTTCCGCCCATCTACATCAGCTCTGTCATGGCGGGCGAAAAAAGCGGCGCGCTCACCGAAGTGCTCGAGCGATTCATCAGCTATCAACGCATGATGCTTACCGTGCGCAAGAAGGTGATGCTGTCGCTGATGTATCCGGCGATCCTCGTCGTGCTCGTCTTCGCGCTCATCATCTTCATGGTCACCTACGTGGTGCCGAACTTCGCGCAACTCTATTCTTCGTTGCAGACGAAATTGCCATTGCCCACCGAAATCCTGCTCGCGGTGGGAACCACGGCGAAGGACTACATCCTCGTCGGCGTGGCTGGGCTCGCAGGCGCCGTCATCGCGTTTCGGCTGTGGTCGCAGACGCAGTCCGGATCGATGACGATCGAGCGCGTGATCATGAAACTGCCCGTGCTCGGCGAGATCTGGACCAAATATCAGGTTTCGCAATTCGGGCGCATCCTCTCCACGCTCCTGCTCGGCGGCATTCCGCTGGTGCAAGCGCTCGATACCGCCGGCGATTCGATGACCGCGCGGACGCTCAAAGACGCCATCGAAAAGGCGCGCAAGATGGTGCGCGAAGGCCAGCCGCTTTCCGCGTCGTTGCGCGGTCTCGGCATCTTCCCGCCGCTCTCCACCGACATGATCGAAGTCGGCGAGTCCACCGGTGCGCTGCCGAGCATGCTCGCGAGCGTGGCCGAGTTCTTCGAAGAGGACGTCAACACGAGGTTGACCGCGGCGATGTCACTCATTGAGCCGGCCATCATGCTCTTCATGGGCGGCTTCGTCGCGTTCGTGCTGATCTCGCTCTACCTGCCGATCTTCTCGCTCGCTGAGAAAGTGTAGCTTCCGCCTGTTACCATGCGAGCCATGGTACTCACGAAACAAGAGCTCATCGGTTCGTTGCAGAACGAGATTCGCATCCTGCTTCACCTTGCGGGCAAGATCGATCGCGACAAGGTCGACTACAAGCCCACGCCCAAGCAGCGCACTACGCTCGAACTCCTCCAGTACTTGAACATCATGGGACCGCAATTGCTTCCCGCGATCAAGACGGGGACCTTCGACCGCGAAGCGTGGGGTGCTGCTCAGGCTGCCAGTGCGAAGCTCGATCTCGATGGCGTGATCGCCTCGATCGGGAAGCAGTCCGCTCTCTACGTCGAGGAACTCGGTTCATGGAGCGATTCCGATTTCCGGGGCGAGATCGAAATGTTCGGACGCAAAGGCTCACGCGGTGAGCTGCTCTGCAACATGATTCTCTGCGCACACGCCGCCTACCGAACGCAACTGTTCCTGTACTTGAAGTCGTGTGGACGTGACGAGTTGAACACGATGAACCTCTGGGCCGGCATCGACGGTCAGATGTGAATTCCTACGGTTCCAGCAGGGAAAAATTCGGTCCGCATGTCTCGACGAACGCCGCGGAGTCGGATTCGTTTTGGCTGGCGTATGCTTCCGCGAAACGGGCAATCGCGGCATCCAACTCTTCTGACTTTCCGCAGTAGCCCGCAATCGCGGCCGCGCTCCCGGTGCGCGCATGTGCCCGGGCGAGTACCGCTCCGCAAGTGGCGGCGTAAAAGAGGAAGGGCGTCTCGCCGATCCCTACCGGCGGAATCGATCCCTTCATGTTCTTCATCTGCCGTACGTAAAAGGGGCGGCCGGCTATGTCGGTCCAGCCGAGCAGAATATCGGACCGCGCCTGTAGCGCTCGCTGGCCCACGATCACTCGTTTGCCCTCATGCGCGTATTCGGCCGGTACCGGCGGCACATACGGCGCCGAAGCCGATGGCCACGCCTCTTTCACCTGCAGAAACAGAGGATCGTGATCTCCGTTGCCCAAAAGCAAGACGAGATAAGCGCGCGTGCCAACGCTTCCGGTACCCACCACGCGGTGCGCCACATCCACAACGCGATAGCGGCCGATCAGGTATCGCATCTCGGGCCGCAGAGACTCGGCGTATCCGGCGAGGCCGTCAATGATCTGCTGGCGGGTCTCCGCGTCGACCGCTGTCAGCACTGGCGGATCGAATGCGAAGCGCCGCGTGCCATTCCGGTCAAGAGTGGTGACGCGCTCGAGCAGCGAGCCATTTGTCTGGAGCCCCGCTGCCTTCACCGCTCGCGTGAACACGGCCTTCGACTCGAGGTCCATTTGCGACAGAGGATTCTCCTCGCCCGGATGCGAATGCAAATACCAGATCTCCAGCACGCCCATCGTTTCCAGTTGCTGCAGGTTGGTCCGGTAGGCCTTCACGCATTGCATCACTGACGCGCGGCGCAGGCGGCCGCCGAATCCGTTGGCCCGTGCGGCGACATTGATACTGACGGCTAGACGTTTCAGATCCCATTCCCAGTAGCCCGGCAAGGCTTCGTCGAAATCGTTGAGATCGAACACCACCTCGCCGTCTACCGTGCCGTAAAGACCGAAGTTCTCGAGGTGTGCGTCTCCGTTCATGTGAACCGTAATGCCGGTCACGGGCGTGCGCGACAGATCGTGAGCCATCACTCCCGCCGCACCGCGCAGAAACGCGAACGAACTCTCCGCCATACGCTGCATACGCAACGGAATGAAGCGTTCCTGCCTGCCCAGATTGCTGTCGGTGATGATCCTGACCGGATCAGGGCGGCCGGCGGCTGGAGAAAATTCGCCGTGAGCCTCGCGGGGAACGTTTGCGCGAAGCTTTTTGCCACGCTCGCGTTCGGCTTCCCACGTTTGAGCGGCGCTGGAGGTCTGCATCTGCGGACTGTCGCTACTGTTCTTTTTCATACAGTCCCTTCAAATCATGCACGATCTCTTTCACCCGATTGTAAGCTCACCGGTGCGGCTGCGG
Organism: Bryobacteraceae bacterium; assembly: GCA_046331625.1. GTDB lineage: Bacteria > Acidobacteriota > Terriglobia > Bryobacterales > Bryobacteraceae > JAXLQL01. The sequence continues at coordinate 7,585 of JAXLQL010000066.1, read as the reverse complement.
GTAAGAAGTACCGGAAAAACTTACCGCGGAGACTCGAAGCACTCGACGGCGTGCTGAATCCAAACGACTGGCAGATCTCTTGCATCATCGACGATACGCGTCCCTCCTTGCGCCGGTGAACCGTTCGCACTCGGCGTCGAACGATCACACCACTACGAGTCAGGAGGCTCACACAAGAATGCAGTTCCATTCGCGTATCGTTTCCCTGTCTGCTCTATCCTTCGTGCTTTGGGTCACGCCCGCGGTTCGGGCACAGCTTTGTTCGGGACCACAGGATTTCTCCGGCCCCTACGTTTTCACCGCCGAGCGCTTGCTCTACGCGCCAGTAACCGTGACACCGCCCGGCAGCACGGGCGAGTTCAGCACCACCACCGTAGGCGCATTGGCGCGGGCGGGCTCCGGAGTGAACGTGTCGCCAGTCTCGATTAGCGGGCGTGTGCTCGGTGATGGCGCTGGTTTGTTGTTTCAAGTAGACCCAACCGACTCTTCGAGCGTACGAATCGGCACCTACACGGTCAACACGGACTGCACGATGCAGATGAAGATCCAGGACGTCTTCGCCAAGAACTCCGCATTCTCCTCGGCCACGATCACGTTCAACGGGGTTCTGCAGGATCGAGGCGGCGAGGCCAACCTCTCGAGCGGCGACTCGCAACTGCTCGTCAGCTTCGTGCGGCCCTTCCTTGCGAATGGTTGCTCGAATTCGACGTTGAGCGGAGCCTACGGAGTCTCGGGTTCCGCAGTCAGCCTCGGTGACAGCGGCACGCAAGCAACCTCGCTGCCGTTCACGATCATCGGCCGTTTCTGGGCCGATGGAAGCGGCGCCTTCACAGTCGACAGCGCGGCTGGAGCGCAGCCGAAAATGCAACTCACCGGAACGTACAAGGTCAACTCCGATTGCACCGGAAGCGCGACCTGGGTCCTCCCTGGTGACACCACCATAGGTCGCAAGGTCGCGTTCGTACTGGCGCAATCGCAATCGCCACCCGGTCTCCAAGGCGCCCGTGCAGCGCTACGATTCGCATTGACGGAAGGCAAACTCGCCGGCACAGGCTTGGCGAAATAGTCAACGCACGCGCTCGAATACGATCGGCGAGACGGCTGGTTCCAGCTTCCAATGGAGCCGGTCGATCTCGCCCTCGTCGTTCATCTCGAACCGCACCAGGTCCGGCGCCACGTTGCCATCGGCGGGGATCGCGAATACGTCGTAGTGCCAGTGTTCGATCTTGATCGCGCGTCGCAGATTGCGCGACATGGTGAGCTTACCCCCGGCCTGCTCCACCGTCACCTCGCCGTATGCCGTATTCCGGAAAGCTCCCGTGTACGCCGCCAACTCGTGACTCGGTTGCGTACCGTCTTTGCGCTTCTGCCGCAATTCCACGGCGGCCTGCTTCGTCTTCTCCGCATCGCTTGACGCGGCCTTCTTCAGGGATGCCGTCCAGTCAGTGGCAGGCGCACCGAGGAACAGGTCCGTCAGCTTCAGCGCAAGCGCCGCCGGCGCTGCCCGCACCACGCGATTCATCAAAATCATGACGCCGAACTTTTGTTCCGGCAGCATCCACAGCAACGCATGATACCCGCCGTAGGTTCCGGTATGAAACGCGACCGAATGCCCGCGATACTGTGTGAGGAACAGGCCCATCCCGTAGCTCTGCTCGCCCGGATATTGCGCGGCCGCGCCAGGGCAGGGAATTCGCGGCGTTCGCATCTCACGAAACAAAGGAGCGGGCAACACACGCCCGCCTTCGATCTCGCCATCGCCGAGATGCATCACCATGTAGCGCGCCATGTCTTCGATGTGCGAATGAATCGCACCGGCGGGAGCAGCCGCGTCGATCCCCGCGGCCACGGCCGAAATCGGAATCTCCTCGGGCGTGGCCTGATCACCGTGCCCAATCGCCCGATCGCTCGCAAGCGCCGCTTCGGCGTAGGTGGTCACGGTGGCGCGCATCCCCGCCTTCTCCATCACACGCTGCTTCACCAACGCCTCCCACGGCCCCCCGCCGATGCGCTCGGCGAGAATTCCACCTGTCATGTACATCAGGTTGTTGTACTGGAACGCTGCCCGAAAATCGCGGCTCGGCGCGAGATAACGAAGGCGCTCGTAGATGTCCATGCGCGAGTAGTTTCCGCCTCCCCACATCGCGTCATGCCGCGGAAGCCCGGTACGATGCGTCACCAGATCGCGAGCGGTGGCGCGCTCGGCGGCCACCGGATCCTGCAGACGAAAGTCCGGCATGTAGTCGCGCACGGGCTTGTCCCAATCGAGCTTGCCTTCCAGCGCCAGCGTGCCGAGCGTGAGCACGGTAAATGACTTGGTGATGGACCCGATGCCGAAGAGCGTCTTCGTAGTCACGGCTTCTCGCCCAGTGTTGCCGCGCACGCCGTATCCGCCCACGTGGACCACGCGTCCGTCCCGCACGATCGCGAGCGCGAGCCCCGGAACATTCCAGTCCTTCAATGTTTGCGCCGCCAGCGCCGCCGCCTCGTTCTCTTGCGAAAAAGCCAACGCCTCCGCACACGCGGCCCCGATCGTCACGCGAGCAAGCATGAATCGTATGGTAGCCGTCTCCGCGGCTCACGCCCGCAAGCTTGTGCTACCCTGACCCGCATGAAGCGCGTTATCCAACTTGCGGTTCTCAGTCTTTCGATGATCGGAGTCTCCATGGCCGAAGAGCTTGCCACTAAGAAAACCCTGACGTTGGCTGTCGCCAAAAAGATCGCCGCCGCAGCCGAAGCCGAAGCGCTTGCGAACAAGTGGAACGTGGTGATCACGATCCTCGACGAAGGCGGAAACCTGCTCTACTTGCAGCGTATGGACGGCACGCAAATCGGCAGCATCGATGTGGCGATCGCCAAGGGCGCGAGCGCGGTGAAGTTCAAGCGGCCCACCAAGGTCTTCGAAGAGGCGCTCAAAGGCGGCCGTCAGGCGATCCTCAAGTTGCCCGGCGCGATTCCTGTCGAAGGCGGACTTCCGCTCACGGTCGACGGACAAATTCTCGGTGCGATCGGTGTCAGCGGCGTGCAGTCGAATGAAGACGGCCAGATCGCGACGGCCGGCGTGAACGCGTTGCCGAAGATCATCGGGCGGTGACTCCAGAGTCCCCCGCGTACTGCGACGTCAGCCTTCCGGTCCCGCTGGACCGGCCTTTCACCTACGCTCTTCCGCCATCGGCACGGCGCGTGCGGCCCGGGTGTCGTGTCATCGTACCCTTCGGTCCGCGAAAGCTTTCCGGCGTAGCGGTGCGTGTGCATGACGAGCGCCCCGATGCCGAGATTCGCGACATCGTGCGCGTGCTGGACGAAGAGCCCGTGCTCGACGCGGAGTTGATGTCGCTCGGGCAGTGGATCTCCGCCTACTACTGCGCCCCGCTCGGTGAAGTGTTGCGTTCCATGACTCCGCTCGCTGGCGAGACGCGGCAGTCCACCACGTACACGCTCACCGATGCAGGGCGCGATGCCGCGCGACAGTTGCTCGCCACCGAGTCGAAAGATGCAGCCGTGGAGATTCTGCGCCTACTCGAGCCGCGCGCTCTCTCGGCCGGATACCTCGCCAAGAAGGTCCCGAAGAGCGAAGCCGCACTCAAGGGCTTGATCAAGCGCGGCTTCGTCGCGGTGGAACGCGAAATCGAAGATCGCGATCCCCTGCGGTCCCCCGCCGAGCGCCTGCGCGCCGAGTTCATCCAGCGGCCCGAGGGGGAGAAGCTCTCGAAGTCGGAACGCGAACTCGTCTCCTATCTCGAACTGCACCCCGGCTCGCACAATCTCGCCGAAATCGAGCAGACGCTGCCCAAGGCTTCCACCGCAGCGCGCGCGCTGGCGCGCCGGAACCTGATCGCGCTAAAACCCGAAGGCCCGGCGATGCTGTCTGAGCCGGCCAAGCCCGTACATGATTTGAACGCCTTCCAGCAGCGCGCGTTCGATACGATCCGCCAGGCGCTCGACGCGAAACGTTTCGAGGCATTTCTGTTGCATGGAGTCACGGGCTCGGGCAAGACGGAAGTCTATCTTCGCCTGATCGAATACACGCTCGCGCAAGGCCGCAGTGCGCTCCTTCTCGTTCCCGAGATCGGACTCACGCCCGCCGTGGCCGGCCAGTTCTTCCACCGCTTCGGAGACCGCGTGGCGATTCTCCACTCCGCCTTCACTGATCTCGAACGCGTGGAGCAGTGGCGTCGCATCCGGAGCGGCGCCGCGGGCGTCGTGGTCGGCACGCGGTCTGGCGTGTTCGCGCCTGTGCAAAATCTCGGGTTGATCCTGGTTGACGAAGAGCACGACGGAAGCTACAAGCAGGAAGAGACTCCTCGCTACAACGGCCGCGACGTAGCGGTGGTGCGCGCGAGGAATTCGAACGCATGCGTGGTGCTCGGCTCGGCCACGCCGAGTCTCGAGAGCCGCTACAACGCCGAAAAGAAGAAGTACACGCTCGTCGAAATGCCCGAGCGCATCCAGAAGCGGCCGCTGCCGGAAGTGGAAATCATCGACATGCGTCAGGAGTTTCTCGAGACGCGCAAGCAGGCAACGTTCTCGCGAGCCTTGGTGACCGCCGTGCAGGACCGCCTCGAACGCGGCGAGCAAGCGATGCTACTGCTGAACCGCCGCGGATTCGCTTCGTTCTGCACTTGCCGCTCCTGCGGGCACCGCCTGGAATGCCAGAACTGCGCCGTCACGCTCACCTATCACCGCCGCGACCGCCGCATGCTCTGTCACTTCTGCGGCTACGCCGAGCGCGTTCCCGACAAGTGCCCGCAGTGCCAGAGCGAACATGTCTACTTCATCGGAACCGGCAGCGAACGCGTGGAGGAAGAACTCCATCGCGACTTTCCCAAGGCCAAGATCGCTCGCATGGATCGCGACACCGTTTCCGGCCGCCGCGACTACGAAAACATTCTCCACGGTTTTCGTGACAAGCAGTTTGACCTGCTGGTAGGAACTCAAATGATCGCCAAGGGCCACGACATCCCGAATGTGACCCTGGTTGGCATCGTCAACGCCGACATCGGTCTCGGCATGCCGGACTTTCGCGCCGCCGAGCGTACCTTCCAGTTGCTGACACAAGCCGCCGGTCGCGCCGGCCGCGGCGAACTTGCCGGAACGGTGCTGTTGCAAACGATCAATCCCGAGCACTACGCGATCCGCTCCGCGGCCGCGCAAGACTACGCGAAGTTCTACGCCAAGGAGCTCGAGTTTCGCCGCCTCATGCGCTATCCGCCGTTTTCCGCGCTCGCGAACGTGGTGGTGCGCCACCAAAGCCAGGAGGAATCGCTGCGGTTGAGCGGCGAGATCGCGCTGCTGCTCGACCCTCCTCCGGAAGGCTTGAAAATCATGGGGCCCGCCGAGGCGCCCGTGCCCCGTCTCAAACAGGAGTTTCGCTATCAGATGCTGATCAAAGCCGTGGATCGCAAGCGGCTCAATGACGTGCTCCAGATGCTGCGCAGAACCGCTCTCGACCGAAAGTGGCCAGCCACCGCGCTGGTGATTGACGTGGACCCGCTGAGCTTGCTATAAATCGCCAAATGCCCGAGGCCGTCAGCCTCATCGCCCGGAATCTCCGCTCCGTCATGAGCGGATATTCGCGGTCCACGCCCAAAGGCGAACTAGCCGACTATCCCGGAGTTGCCATCGTCAGTTCCGGCATCGACTACTCGGTGTTCAACGCAACCGTTTTTTCGGAAGCCGTGCCCCACACGGAAATGACGCGCTTCATCGAAATGGCCGCGGGATTCTACAAAGCACGCAAAGTAGGCTGGAGTTGCTGGTTCTCGAGTGACCTTCTCGAGTCCGGATCCTACCGCCACCTCGCGCGCCTACTCGAAACACGCGGCCTGCAATTTGTTGCGGACCATCAGGGCATGGTCGCCGAGCGATTGAAGCCCGTCTCACGCAAGTTGCCCGCTGTGGACGTGCGCCCCGTCACCGACGAAGCAGGCCGCCGCGATTTCGTTCACGTCTGCGCGCACGGGTTCGGACTCCCGGGCCGCGTCGCCGAACAGATCTACGGCGGCGGCACGTACTGGTCAGCGCGATTCCAAGGGTGGGTGGCCTATGCGAACGGAGGTCCGGTGGCGATCGGAGCTACAGAACCGACCGGCGACGTGATCGGCGTCTACAGCGTGGCCACGATGTCGGCGTTCCAGGGCCGCGGCTATGGCGAATCCATCACGCGGCACGCCGTGGAGCAGACGCGAAAGCGCATCGGAGCGACGCGAACGATCTTGCAGGCCACCCCGGCGGGCATGCGCATGTATCGCAGAATGGGCTACGAACCGTGCGGGCGCTTCGTCGTGTTCGCTACGCCGTAAGACAGCATGACCGTCGATCAAGTCCGCCGACTCTGCCTCTCCTTTCCTCACACCACCGAGAGTGTGCAATGGGGATCGAACCTCGTGTTCAAGATCGCGGGAAAGATGTACGCCGTCGCCGACCTCGAACCCTCGCGAACGTGGCTCGGATTCAAGTGCACGCCCGAGGAGTTCGCCGAACTGGTGGAGCGGCCCGGGATCGTGCCGGCACCATACCTCGCACGCGCTCATTGGGCATCGCTCGAGACAGCGGATGCGCTTCCACAGCCGGAGTTGCACAGGTTGTTGCGCCAAGCCTACGACATCGTCACGGCAAAGCTGCCGAAGAAGGTCCGCGATGGACTACGGTAGACGCGGCGGGCGGCTCGATTCACCCGATCGCTGTCAGATACTTGCGTAGCCCATCTTCGATCTTCTTCTTCCCGCCGATGCTGTTCTCATAAAACAGCGTCCGGAAGGCCGAGACGTCGAACGGGAGCTTGGTCTCGTTGCGCTCCGCAATCAGGATGGTGGGCTTCTTCAACGCGTGCGCGTAGCCCACTTCGTAGTAGACATTCGGGTTCCGCGGCGTGATGTCCGCGATCACCACCTTGGAGTCCACAATCTGCTTGGTGATATCGGCAATGATCATGCCTGGTCCCGGGGTTTCGTCGGCTCGCACTGCAACGAGGCCAGACTCCGCACAGACTGGACGGATCACATCGTGAAACAGTTGATCGTATTCGGGTGTGAACTGCATGACCACGAAGGCGACCGGCTTCTCGGTCTCGACTGAGAAATCTCGAAACGCGACTGCGTGTGCTGAGCTGCAGTAGACGCCAACTTGGCTCGAAGGAGGTTGAAATGGCAGTGTTGCCGAGCACGCCTCCACGCCGTTGACGATCAGGCGTGCCGAGCCTCCCGTGAGCGCCAGTTCCAGCTTGTATTCCGCGCCTGGGCGCAGGTTCTTCTTGTTGCCACCGCTGGCCAACTCGTCCGAGTTCAGCTTTTCATCTTCGCCATACCAATGGTGCCGGATCGCAAACAGGTTCCCACTGCCGCCAATTCCGGCTGTCAATCGTTCGCGTGTGACTGGAGAATAGAAGAAAAGGATTTCCGCCGCACCAGGTCCATCGACGCTCACCGCTGTGCGGATCCTTCCGCCGGAAAAAGAGCGATTCGAAAGACAAATGCCGATCGTCATCTTGCCATCGGGCTTCTCTTCGGGCTCGAAGCGAATCGTCGAAGATGAGGTGTCGAACCGGCCACGAATCGGAAACCATTCAACGGGACCGACATGGCCA
>JAXLQL010000065.1:0-12590 GCA_046331625.1 Bryobacteraceae bacterium | reverse complement strand
TGACCGCGTCGTTGCTCGAGATCACGCCTTCGGGGTAAAGGAGCACGTTCGAAGGGACCGTGCTCAGCACACGTCCAGCCACGCGCACGGTTTGCACTTTTGAAATTTTGACGTTGATGTTTTCGAGATCGGCGCCGGGGGTCAGATCGAGGGGCGCGGCGGCAGCGGGATCGAGCGTGCCTGGATAGAAGGTCCGCACGTAGCGAAAAGCCTCTTGCGGCGTGTCGGGATAGGTTGCGGAGAGAAAATGCCTGCCGGGAGCCACGCCACCGATCCGGAAGATGCCGCGCTCGTCGGTGGTGGCGCGAGCATCGGGATTGGCGCTGAGTTCGCGCCGGCCGCGGCGGTATGTGATGGACCACAACTGCACCAGCACGCCCGCCACAGGATCGTCGTCCTCGTCGGCGATGCGGCCCGAGAGCGCGGCGCCGGGCGTGAGGCGAAGCACGAGTCCCGTGAGCTTCTGCCCAGCGGCTGCGGAGAAGGCGGTTCCGCTGTGGAGCGGGCGGATGGCGGTGTCCCGGGTGAGCGTGAGATAGCCGCGGGCTCTGACGATCAGGCGATACTCGCCGGGGACGGCTTGCGGAAAAACGAACGCGCCGCTCGCGTCGGAAGTGGCCGTCGCAATGTCTTTACGCGGTTGGCGCAGTGTGATGGAGGCCTTGCGGACGGGAGCGCCAGTGGCAGCGTCGATGACTTGACCTTGAATGGAGGCGAGCGCAGGTGCGTCTTGAGGCGATGCCAGCGGCGCGGCGAAGACGAAGGCGAGCCATCGGGCAGCGCGCATGATCCAACGATAGCCGATTCGCCGAGGCGGCGACTATCTGGGCTCGGCGAGAAGCACTCGGTACTTCGCGGCTTCTTCGGCGGGCATGGTTTCGAGCAGTGGCCGCATGGTGTAGTTGCCGTGGATCTTGCCGCCGCGCCGGAACATCCAGTCAACGATTTCGGCCTTCTTCACCTTCCACGTTTGGCCGTACTTCACGTTGTGAACGAGGCCGGGCTCGTTACTGACCCAGCCTTCGAAAACCCCGTCGCGCAGCTTGACGTCAACCAGCCAATAAGAACTCGGTCTGGCCGTTGCCGGAGATGGCCGCCTTCACGGCGAAGTCTTCGCCGTTTCAACATTCTTCTGGTCGTAGCCACTAGTGATAAGCTCGTCGGCAGACGAGAGCCACACGGGTTGAGGAATCGCCAAGCAATCGCGACCTATACTGGTCTCCAGAGCAACCATGCGCGCTCTTGTCCTGCTCCTCTCCGCCGTGTGCATCCTGATGGCCCGCTCCAGCAGTGCACATTCAGGCGCGAGATCGCACTCGGCGCACTCGAGCCACGCCTCGTCCTCACGCCATTCCAAACACCGCATCAAGCATCGTGCGAGCAAGCGATGCGCCGCATGCCCGCGCGCGAAGACGGGCCGCATCAGCCGCAGCAGCGCCGCGCGGAATTCCTTTCGCAAAGAGAACCCATGCCCGTCCACCGGCCGCATCACGGGACCCTGCCCCGGCTACGTGATCGATCACAAGGTCCCGTTGAAGCGCGGTGGAGCGGACCGTCCCGACAACATGCAGTGGCAAACCAAGGCCGCGGCCAAGGCGAAAGACCGCGTCGAATAGCGCCCATCCCAGATCCCGCGAACACGCGTGTTCGAGCCCAGCGTGGTAACGTATGAGCGTCCCCGCGCGATGAGCAAGAAGCGCACAGCGGTATTGATGCCTCCCGGCGAGCCCATCGCCGCCTTCGCCGCCCGCCAAATCGAAACCCGGCTCCGCATCGCCGCCGAAGCCTGCAACGCCGTACACCAGGACCCCGCCGAAGAGCCCGTCCATCGAGTGCGCGTCGCCATTCGCCGCCTCTTCGCTGCTCTTGCCACCTTCGCCCCGATCCTCCCCACCGCGGAAGTCGAACAACACCGGAAACATTTTCGACCCATCTTGAAAATGGCCGGCGAAGTGCGCAATTGCGACATCGCTCTGGGCCTGGCCCGCGAAGCAGGCCTCGATCCGGCATCGCTCGCCGTCAACCGGCTGAAGTCCGAGCGCGGCGAACTCGCCGTCCTCCTGTGGCGCTTGCTCGAGCCCGCATCATGAAGATCAAGCCGGACCGCTCGGCCGCCGAGAATGCCGCTCGCCTGCTCCCGAAGCTGGCCCGCCGATTCCTGAAGGCCGGACGCAAAGCCGCGCGCGACCACACCGAATGGAGCGGCCTGCACCTCTTCCGCCTCGAAGCCAAGCGCTTCCGGTATACTCTCGAGTTGTTCGCGCCGCTTTATGACTCGTCGATGGATGCGCGCATCGCCGCCATGAAGAAGGTCCAACAGGCGCTCGGCCTCATCAATGACCTCGAGACCACCGCCAACCTGGCCGCCGTGTCTCATGACGAAAAGTTTCAAACCTGGCTTCGCCGGCGCCAAGACGAAGAGCGCGCGTCTTTCCAGCGCGTCTGGCGCGAAGAGTTCGAAGAGGGCCGCCCCAAACAATTCTGGATCGAATACCTGGAATCCCCATGAGACTCGCCGCCATCTGGATCCTGCCCGCGCTCGCCGCCGCAGCCGACGCCGTCTACTTCAACGCCAAAGTGGTCACGCTCGAAGGCAGCCGCATCGCCGAAGCGTTCCTCGTTGACAACGGCCGATTCACCCGTGTCGGATCGAGCGCCGAAGTGTCGGCCGCGGCCAAGCCCGGCACTGCGCGCATCGATCTCGGCGGCCGCACCGTCGTCCCCGGACTCAACGACTCGCACACGCATCCCATCATGGCCGCGCTCGCCGAGTTCGATGGCGAAGTGCCCGTGATGAACTCGATCGGTGACGTGCAAGCCTACATCCGCAAGCAGGCCGCCGGAGCCTCGCGCGGCGGTGTGATCTTCGTCCCCAAGGTCTACGCCACGCGCATGCGTGAACGCCGCTATCCTACGCGCCATGATCTCGACGCTGCATCGGGTGAGCGCGAAGCGATGACCGACAACAGCTACGCGTCGGTGCTCAACTCGCGCTTGCTGAAACGGCTCGGCATCGGTCGCGACACCCCGCAGCCGCCGAACGGCAAGATCATCAAAGACGCGCAGGGCGAGCCCACCGGACTCATCCTCGGCGCCCGCCAAATCGTCACGCCCGTGCTCGCCTCACGCGAGTACTCAGACGAAGAGCGCCTCCGCGCATTGAAGACGATGCAAGCCGCGTATAACCGCGTCGGCATCACTTCCACCGGCGACCGCGGGCAAGGACCCGAAGGCTTCCGCACCTATCAGGAACTGCACCGCCGCGGCGAGATGACGGTCCGCAGCACGGTCACGTACATGATCCCAGGCACGGGCACGCCCGCCGATCTCGTCAAGCGCATCGAAGCCATCCCGTTCGTCACCGGGTGGGGCGATGATTGGTTCCGCGTGGGTCCGGTGAAAGTGGTGGCCGACGGCGGCATCCTCATCGGGACCGCATATCTGCGCGAACCCTACGGCATGAACACGCAGGTCTACGGCTACTCCGACCCCGACTACCGCGGCGTGCTCAACGTGCCGCGCGAAAACCTGATCGCGATGGCCAAGACCGCCAATGGCCTCGGATGGCAGATGACCGCGCACACCACCGGCGGCGGCGCGATTGACCTGCTGCTCGATGCCTATGAAGAGGCCGACAAAGACAAGCCGATCCGCGGCCGCCGCTTCACCGTCACGCACGGGAACTTTCCTGACGCGCGCGCCATCGAACGCTCGGCGCGCATGGGCGTGGTGTTCGATTGCCAGCCGCAGTGGCATCACTTCGATGGTCCCGCGCTTGCGCCGGTTTTCGGCGCCGAGCGGAGCAAGTGGTTCCTGCCATTCCGCACGATGCTCGATAGCGGACTCATGGTAGCGGGCGGCTCCGATCACATGATCAAGTACGATCCGCGGACCTCGATCAATGCCTACCATCCGTTCTTCGCGATGTGGATGGCCATAACGCGCAAGCTCGCCGACGGCAACGTGCTCAATCCCGGACAACGCATCACGCGCGAAGAAGCGCTCCGCATGTGGACCATCAACGGTGCGTACCTGACCTTCGAGGAGAAGTCGAAGGGAACGATTGCCGAAGGCAAGTTCGCCGACTTCGCCGTGCTCGACCGCGACTTCCTCACCGTGCCGGAAGACGAGATTCGGTCAATCGAGGTGCTGCGCACCGTGGTCGCAGGGCGCGAAGTGTACGCCAAGCGCTGAGCCCGGTCTTTGCTATCGCTCCTGGCCTTGCCGTGGAGGGCGGGCTCTGGCGGCACACCTGTCGGCACACCCAGCACTCGACCACCGGCAGTGATATACTTCCCCGAGTCCAGGGGTCTTTGTCGGAACTCCCCGGCTGAAACTTTCGCCTCTCGAAGGAGAACCAGATGTCAAGCACTCGCATCGCCGCAAGCGTTTTGTTGCTGGCGTGCTCCCTCTCCGCACAGGACTATCGTGCTCGCGTCCAGGGCACGGTGACAGACTCAACCGAAGCTGCCGTTGCCGGCGCCAAGGTCACCCTCAGAAACATCAATACCGGCATCGAAGCCGCCAAGGAGACCGCCGCAAACGGCCACTACATCTTCGACTTCGTCGAGCCCGGCACCTACATGGTGTCGGTTGACATGGCCGGCTTCGCCAAGACGCAAAAGGAGAACATCCTGGTTCAGACCCGCGCCGACGTTACGGTGGACTTCGCCATCAAGCCCGGCGCCGTGGTCGAGTCGGTAAACGTCACAACCACAGCCGTGCAGTTGCAATTCAACACCTCCACGCGCGAATTGACGATCGACCGCAAGCAGCTCACTGACCTTCCGGTGAAGGCGCGCAATCCGTTCACGCTGGCGCTGCTCGATCCGGCGGTGGTCAACCGCTATGTGGGCTTCGACCGCAATCCTTACTTCATGTGGTCGTCTTCGTCGATCGACGTGGGCGGCAACACGTCGCGCAAGAATGACCTGTTGCTTGACGGCGCGCCCGTGCAGGTGGGTCCGAAGGGATCCTACGCGCCGCCGATGGACGCCGTGCAGGAATTCTCGGTGCAGCAGAATTCGGTGGACGCCGAATTCGGCCACTCGGCGGGCGGCATCTTGAGCGTGTCGATGAAGTCCGGCACGAACGACGTGCACGGAACGGCTTCTTACTTCGGCCGCAACCCGCTGCTCAACGCGGTGTCGAATCCCACTGCGCGGCGGCCCAACCTGATCCGCAACCACATCTACGGCGGCACGATCGGCGGACCCATCAAGAAGAACAAGCTCTTCACGTTCGGCACATTCGAAGGCTGGCGGACGAAGGAGCCGCTGAACGCGGTCCGGACGCTGCCCACCGATCTCGAGCGCACGGGGAACTTCTCGCGTTCGCTCAACAACCGCGGCGGGCTTCGTACGATCTTCGATCCCACCACCACGCAGCTTCTCAACAACGGTGCGGCCGCGCAGCGCACGCCGTTCCCGGGCAACATCATTCCTTCGAGCCGCATTGATCCCACGGCGGCGAAGATCATGAGCGACATCTGGCAGCCGAACAATCCTGGAGACGACGCCACGGGCGTGAACAACTTCCGCCTCGGCTACTTCTGGTTCGTCAACAACTGGAACTTCGCCAACCGCACCGACTACAACTTCAGCGACAAGCTCAAGTTCTTCGGGCGCTACTCGCAGTTCAAGACCACGCTCGACCAGATCAACTACACGCCGAACAATTCGCCGGCCATGCCGAACGACAATGGCGGCGTGATGAACTCGCGTTCCGTCGCCGGCGAACTGGTCTACACGATGAGCCCGAGCACGGTGCTGAACTTCCGCGGCAGCTTCGTCGAATTCCAGGACAACTACAACGCACCCGCGCAGGCAGTAGGCCTGAAGGGGCTCGAGAAGTTCTGGCCGGGGAATCCGTGGTACGCCAACTACACCGGTGAGCAGCCGGCCATCTACTATCCGGGCGTCAGCATCAGCACGGTGGGCGGATCGTCGAGCTATGGCAAGTCAGGCTACTGGTTCCAGGAACCGGCGTCGATGAACTTCTCGGGCAAGATGTCGAAGTTCCAGGGCAAGCACTATCTGAAGGCCGGGTCGGATTATCGCCGGCATGAAGCGCACGGCCAATCGTTCAGCTTCATGAACTTCAACTTCGGCAGCGCTCCCACGTCGAGCACGCACCTGGTGAACGATCCGCTGAGCGGCGATGGCCACGCCACGTTCCTGTTGGGCGTGGTGGATCCGAACTCGTCTGTCGCGAGCCAGCCGCTGCAGCATCTGCGGCTCAATTACTACTCGTTCTTCTTGCATGACGACATCAAACTGACGCGTAACCTCACGATCAACGCCGGCATTCGCTGGGAGTACGAAACCGGCCCTTGGGATACGGCGAATCGGCTCTCCCGCTACCTCGACATCACGAAGGCCAATCCGATCCTCGGGGCATCGGCTCCGAATTTCCCAGCCGACCTGGTTGCTCTCAACAAGCCGAACTTCAACGGTCAGTGGCTCTTCGGCGACGACAGCAACAACCGCTGGTTCAATCCGATCAAGCACGTGTTCCTACCGCGTCTCGGCGCGGCGGTCCGCCTGAATGACCACACCGCATTGAACATCGGCTGGGGCCGCTATGGAGTCCCCGTGCAGACGACCGCCGTCACCATCAGCCGCATCGCCAACTTCGATGGTTTCAGCGCCACCACCACCGGACTTCCGCAGGTGAACGGCGTCCCGCAGAGCCAGTTCTCCGATCCGTTCCCGGCCGGCAAGAATCCTCTGATCCCGGTTGTGGGCCGCGGCTTCGGAGTCAACACGAACCTGGGCGGCGCGGCTACGTTCGCGTATCAGAACTACAAGCCGGGCATCAATGACCGCTTCAACTTCTCGTTGCAGCGCGAGTTGCCGCTCCACTTCAAGGGCGACTTCACCTACTTCATCAATCTCGGCCGCGACCTCGACTACACGCGCGACCTCAACCAGATCGATCCGCAGTACAAGTACGGCTCGCAGGCGGCGTTCCTGAGCCAGGCGGTGGCGAATCCATTCTTCGGATACTCGACGGCGACGAACTTCCCCGGACAGCTTCGCAGCCAGGCCAACGTTTCTCGCGTCAGCTTGCTCCGTCCGTATCCGCAGTACACGTCGATCCAGCAGCAGTTCACGCCGGGAATCCTGAACCGGTATCAGGCCGTTCAGATCCGCATGCAGCGCGCCTATACCAACGGCTTCAGCTTCCTGATGGCTTACAACTACAACCGCGAACGGAACACGTTCTACTTCAACGATGTCGATCAATACCAGGACAAGTTCACCTGGTTGAACTCGAACAATCCGCGGCACCGGCTGACGCTTTCGGGCACGTACGATCTGCCGTTCGGGCGCGGACGAAAGTTCGGAACGAACATGCATCCGGTGCTCAATGCGGTGATCGGCGGGTGGTCAAGCAGCAACATCTACTACTTCCGCTCGGGCGAATTCCTGCGCTTCCCGGCGGCTGTGGTGGACGGGGACCCGAAGATCTCGAATCCCGGTCCGAACGCATGGCTCAACCAAGCCGCCTTCAAACAACTGCCCGCGTTTACGCCGCGCACCAACCCGTTCCAGTATGAAGGCATCACTGGCCCGGGATACTGGCTGCTCGATTCGACGCTGGCCAAGGAGTTCAAGATCACCGAGACCAAGAAGCTCGAGTTCAAGATGGAATCGTACAACTTGACCAACAGCTTCTGGTGGGGCAACCCGACCATGGGGGCGGGCGCGATCGGAACTTCTCAGTTCGGCCGCAGCTTCATTCAGAATCCGGAAACGCGCGGACGCGAATTCCAGTACTGCATGAAGTTCATCTTCTAATCGGTCCACGGTCCGAACCTAGGGGCCCGCGCATGCCAGATTGGCAGCGCGGGCCCTTTGCCTTTTGCGCGGCTGCTCAGAGTCCGCGCAAGAAGTTGAGAAGGTCCTGCTTCTGTGTTTCCGTGAGGGCGTTCCACTTGGCTACCGATCCGTTCGCTTCGGAAGCCGGCCATTGAGCAGTGGCTGCGCTCGCATGGGCCGCGATGGCCACCTTCAAGTCATTGGTGCGTCCGTCATGCAGGAAATAGAAACGCTGCCCGATGCCCCAGAGCGGAGCCGTGCGGAACTCGTCGGGTCCAGCTTGGCCTTGGATGATGTCGTCAGCGAGGCCGGCGCCCATGCGGTGGACCAACAGATCCGAGTAAAGCGGCACGGTCTGGTTGGCGAACACCGCCGGAGTGGCGTTCAACGCTGTCTTCAGTGACGGAGTGTGGCAGCCGGCACAACCGGTGGTGTTGAACAGCACCTGGCCGTTGGCCATCGACGCGGTTTGCGGCTGCGGCACGGGCGGCGCCGAGAATCGCATCAGGTGCGACACGATATCCGTGCGGAGCATGGGTCCATTGGGCGTGGCGACGGGAGTGTCTTCGATGCTCGGGTGGAAGTTGCAGTTCGGGTTCGGATCATTCTCGGTCATGAACTGAGCATTGGTGATGCCCATTTCATTGCGGAACGCCTCGCCGCTGAACTGGTTCAGGGTGCGGATCTGCGCCTTCCAGCCGAATTTCGAAATAGTCCCGTCGGTGGTGTTGCGATTCTCGTGGCCGGTGATGCCGAGCGGCGTCTTCTTCTCGAGATTCGCGGACTTGTTCGCCATGATCGCCGCATCCGAAATGGCTTCGATGAGGCCCGCTCCGAACGTGGGAGTGGTGATGCGAAGAGCGACGTTGTTCTTTGCCACCTGCGCGGCCCAATCCACTTGCGCGATGTTGCAGCCGGGCGCATCCGGGCGGCCCGAGATGGTCCAGATCGGATACACCGCGCCGTCACGCGATCCGTCGGCTTTGTACTTCAGGCGGGCGGCGAGCGAGGATCCGTTGGCAACGAGGAATGACGGAAGGGCTTGGTTGGGAGCCTGGAGTCCGTAGTCGGTGACGGCGGTGTTGTTGAGATTGGCTTCACTGTTGTTGGCGAAGCTGGCGCCGCCGGCGAACGGTACGCGGTGGCAGTTCGAGCATCCGATGTGGTTGAAGCGTGGGCCGAGGCCGACCCCCGTCATGGTGGTGCCTTTGGGCGTGACGAAGGTGCCGTTCACCGAATAGTCCTGCAGGAACACCGGGATGGACGCGTTGAACAGCGCAGCGTCCGCGGCCGATGCGCCCGCAATGATCGGGGGCACATTGGGATTGAAGCGCAGCGGGCGAGGACCGGGGTCCTTTGACTGCGCGGAAGCGGAGCTCAGGGCGATGAGGATTCCTCCGATGGGGAGAAGGATGCGAGGCAGTACTTTAGTTGTCATAGTTATAGATGCACCGAAGTGCTGCGGTACAATGCGTGGTTGCTCGCTGCGCCGGATCAGCCGCGGCGGAGGATATTTCCTCTAGGCCATCGCGTGAATTCCCCGAGCACCGAACGGTCTATCGAGCCGCCGAGCTGAACCGCCGTATGCACTGCTCGTAGAAGGCGAGATTTTCTTCCACCAGCCGCGCCGTGGAGAATCGATCGCGCACGCGCCGTGCGCCCGCTTCGCCGATCGAGCGGGCGAATGCGTCGTCGGTGAGCAGGCGAACGATGCCTGCGGCGATTTCGCCCGGATGGTCCGGGTCCACGAGGAGACCTTCGCGGCCGTCTTCCAGTAACTCGCGCCCGCTGCCGCGAGTGGAGTAAATCGTGGGGCAGCCGCGGACCATCGTTTCGAGCGGTGCGATCGCGAATGCCTCGGCGTAGGAAGGAAACACGGCGGCGCGAGCCGAGGAGATTGCTTCGAACAACCCTTCGCGCGAGACGTGCCCGTGGAAAGTCACCGCCGGGCGCGCGCCGTCATCGAGGAGCGTAGTGAGGTATTCGCGCATCGAGCCGCCCTCGGGCGTGCGGCCGTCTTTGCCGTAGACGTGGAGTTCGGCGGCGGGCCGGGCGCGATGCACTTCGTTCCAGGCGCGCATGAGCGGCACCACGCCCTTCTTCGCGACGAGTGTGCCGCTGAACACCACTCGTTCGCCCTCGGGACGATGCGCGGCGGCGGCGGGCTCGACGGGGTTGTAGAGAATCGCGTCAGGACCGGAGTCGAGATGAAACAGTCTCGCGGTCTTGCCGGCGGTGTATTGCGAGACCGAGCACCAGAAGTCGGCGCGGCGCATGGCGGCCTTCTCGATGGCGAACAGGAGCCGGGGAGCGTGGGATCCGGCCTCGGCGGCGAAGTAACTGGCAGTACCGTGGAGACGCGCCACCACGGGTACGGGAAGCCGCGGCCAACCGGCGATCCAGCCCTCGTAGTCGGGCGCTTCGATGAGGTCGATTTCGCCGGATCGGGCCCAGTAGGCGGCTTGGCGGTAGAGCTCGAAGCGGTTCTCGATCCAGGAGAGCTTGTGGGTGGATCGGGGCAGGCGCCATATTTGGACGCCTTGGTCCTCTTCACGGACGGTGGTGGTGCTCGGGGAGCGGCTGATGCCGAGGACTCGCACTTCGGCGCAGTGGGGTTGAAGGGCGCGCCCGAGGACCTGGGTCATGGTCCCGATGCCGCCGTGGGGGCCGGGTGGGTATTCGTTGCAGAGGAAGCAGAGGCGGAGGTTCACTGGGCTGCTCCTACTGGCGAGGCGGGACTGAAGTCCCGCGTAGGCTAAAGCCTGCCCCATAATCAACGGAGCGCTCCGCCAGCCTGCCCCACACGGCTAGCTGGTGACGCGGTTCGATTGGGGCGTTGTAGCCAAGGCGGTGCGGAAGTAAAGTCCCGCGCTGCTGGACGTATGTCTTCACGGGCTGAGAACTTCAGGATACGCCGGCGGGCGGCTTGCCGGTGCCGAGTAACTGGTCGGCGTCGTGGAACGGCAGCGGCTGCGAGAAGTAATATCCTTGGCCGAAGGGGCATCCGAGCTGCTGCAGCCGTTCCGCCTGATCGGGCGTCTCGACGCCCTCGGCCACCACTTGCATGCCGAGGTTGCGGGCGAGGTCGAGAATGGTGCGGACCAGTTCGAGCGCTTGCGGATCCTGGCACATCGTGCTGACGAACGAACGGTCGATCTTGAGTGAGTCGAACGGAAGGTGCGCCAGATAGTTGAGCGACGAGTAGCCCGTGCCGAAGTCATCGATCTTTAGGCCGACGCCGAGACTCTTGATGGCCTGGAAGGTGGACATGGCGGAGTCCATGTCGTCGATGAGGACGCTTTCGGTGATCTCGAGCTGCAGCGTGGCGGGGTCAAGCCCGGTTTCCGAGAGCACGTTCTGGATGAGATCGAGGAAACCCTTCTGGCGAAACTGCCGCACCGAGACGTTGACGCTGATCTCGAGCGGGGGCTCGATCTTGTAGGTGTCCTGCCAGCGGCGGGTGGCGCGGCAAGCCTCGCGCAACACCCATTCGCCGATCGGCACGATGAGGCCTGTCTCTTCGGCGATGGGCACGAAGGAGGAGGGCAGAATGATGCCGCGCTCAGGATGATGCCACCTGAGTAGCGCTTCGAAGCCCACCACGCGGCCGGTGCCGAGGTCCATCTTCGGCTGGTAGTAGAGGTGGAATTCGCTACGGTCAATGGCCTTGCGCAACCCGGCTTCCACTTGCAGGCGCTCGAGAGCCTGGGCTCGCATTTCGGCGTCGAAGACGGCGTATTTGGCCTTGCCGGAGTTCTTGGCGCGATACATGGCCGTATCGGCGTCATGGAGCAGTTCCATCGGATCGATGCAATCGGGGCGTGCGAGAGCGATACCGATACTGGCGTTGGGGTAGACGTCGCGGCCTTCGAGCACGAGCGGAGCTTGCAGTTCCTTGATGATGCGCGCGGCGATCACCTGGGTAACGGAGGGCCCGTTGACGTTCGACACGAGCAAGGCGAACTCGTCGCCGCCCAGGCGCGCCACGATGTCCTCGGGGCGGCCGTTGGTGTTCTGGCGGATGGAGCGGCGCAGGCGCTGGCCCACTTCCACCAGCAGGCGATCTCCGGCGCGGTGGCCGAGGCTGTCGTTGATCACCTTGAAGCGGTCAATGTCGAGGAAGAAGACGGCGAACGGCGCTTCCTTGCCGGCGCGGAAGCGGGCGAGCTTTTCCGAGAGTTGCTCCACCAGCAGTACGCGATTGGGCAGGCTGGTGAGCGCGTCATAAGCCTTGTTCTTGGTGACGTCGGTCTGCGAGCCGGCCATGCGGATGGCTGTTCCGTCGTTGCCGCGGCGCACCGACGCGCGGGCGAGCATCCAGCGATAGGAGCCGTCGGCATGCATGACCCGATGCTCGTTGATGAACTCGGTAACCGAGCCCTGGCGCGCCAGTTCGAGCTCCTGGCGCAGGCTGCCCGCGTCGTCCGGATGAACGCGCGAGAGCCACTCGACCAGCGTCGGCTCGAGCGTGCCGGGCTCGATGCCGAGCATCTCGCACCACCGCGGCGAGTAGTACATCATGTTGCCGCGGATGTCCCAATCCCAAAGGCCGTCATTCGTTCCTTGGGCAGCCAGCGCGAAACGTTCTTCGCTCTCGCGCAGCGCCGTCTCCGCCCACTTGCGGCGCAGTTGCGAATGCACCCGCGCGAGCGCAACCGGAAAATCCACCGGCTTGGTGATGTAGTCATTGGCGCCCTGGTTGAGCGCCTCCACCATGCTGGCGCTGTCGGTGAGCGCCGTCACCATGATGATCGGCAGCTCCGACGG
>JAXLQL010000064.1:0-12599 GCA_046331625.1 Bryobacteraceae bacterium | reverse complement strand
ATCTTCGGCTGCGCAGACGATCCGCCGAGGTAGAGCTTGTTCAATCGATCGAGCAATCGCAACTGCCGCTGCTGCTCCTCGCCCGAAACATGATCGTTGCGAATGTTCTGAATCAACTTCTCCGGAGTTCGTTCATTGTTGGGGATGTAGGTTCCTTGGTAGACATTGGGCAGGAACCCGGCGCTCCACAACCGCGGGCCCATCACCGGATACCCCGGGCACAGCGCAATGAACCCGGGCAGGTTCTCGTTCTCGGTCCCCAATCCGTATGTGATCCACGAGCCCATCGATGGCCGCCCGGCAAGCTGATGGCCCGTGTTCATCAGCATCAGCGATGGCCCGTGATTGCCGTTGTCGGCATAGCACGACCGGATCACCGCGAAGCGATCGATCAGCGCGCCCACCTTGGGGAAGATGTCGGCTACTTCGATCCCGCTCTGACCATACTTGCGGAACCCGAACGGCGAAGCCATCAGGTTGCCCGTAGCGCTATCGGTGTCGACCTTCGGTCCAGGTAGCGGCTTGCCGTCGTGGCGCGTCAGCTCCGGCTTCGGATCGAACGAGTCCACTTGCGAAAGCCCGCCGTTCAAGAACAGGAAGATGACATGCTTCGCTTTGGCGGCGAAATGCGGCTGCTTCACTGCCGCGCCCGCCAACCCGAGCGAGCCGAAGCCGCATCCCGCCATCCGAATCATGTCGCGCCGCGTCATCGTCATCGCTCTCTCCTATTGCACCGCACTGAACTCGGCCGCGCTCAGCAGCACCTGTGCGTACTGGGGCCAAGCGTCCGCCTTGCCCGCCAGAAACTCGAGCCCAAGCGCAGCCTCCGCATCGGTCGCGGGCCGCGCGTAGAGCAGCTCGTACGCCCGCGCGATCCGCGCGCGGTCATCGCTCGCCTCGCTCGCCAACCGATCCGCCAGCGCTTTCGCTTGCTTCTGCGCGAATCCGCTGTTCAGGAAAAACAGCCGCTGCATCGGACCCACCGTCACCACACGCTGCTCCGAGGTCGCGTTCGGATCGGGAAAATCGAACAGCGCCATTGTGCGATCCGGTTTGCCCCGGCTCACCGTCGCGTAGAGCGCGCGCCGGCGGAAGTCATCGGATAGCGGCGCGGCGGCTCCTCCCGCCGCAGGGTCGAGCGTTCCCGCCACCGCCAGCATCGCATCGCGTAGCGCTTCCGCATCCAGGCGTTCGCGCACATTCGCGCGCCAAAGCAGCCGGTTGTCGGGATCCTTCGCCGCACTCGCCGCGGGTTCTTCGCCCGACTCGCGCTGATACGCCGCGCTCATCATGATCTCGCGATGCATCGCCTTCACTGACCAGCCGCTCTCCGCGAATCGCGCCGCCAGATAGTCGAGCAGTTCCGGATGCGTGGGGCGGTCGCCCACCTGCCCGAAGTTGCTCGCCGAGCGGACCAAGCCCTCGCCGAAATGATGCTTCCAGATGCGATTCACCATCACGCGCGCGGTCAGCGGATTCGACGTTGAAGCGATTGCCTCGGCCAACTCCGCCCGCCCGCTGCCCTTGGCGAACGGGACCGCCTCGCCCTTCGACAGCGCCGAAAGAAAGCGCCGCGGAGCCTCTTCGCCCGGATTCTCTTCCTTGCCACGAATCGCGATGCGCGTATTGGCGGGCTTGTCGGAATCCTCGATCAAATGCCAGAACGGATACGCCGGAGGCACGGCCTTCTCGGCGGCCTTCACCTGCGCGCGCAACGCCGCCAGATGGCGTTTCCAGTGGTCGCCCAGAAACCGCTCCACGTCTTTCGCGCCGTAATAGTAGACGCCACCGGGGAACACGATGTCTTCCACTTTGAGTGGTTGCGAGAACAGGTCGCGCCAGAAATAGTATCTCTCCACTGGAAGCGCGTCGACGAGAGTCTTGATCACCTTGCCCTCGTCTTTCATGCCTTCGATGCCGCCGAGCTTCACGTAGTTGCGATCATCGATGGCGCGCTTGTCGGCCATCACCGCGAGCGCTGCAGCCTGGATCGAATCGGCGAGCTTGCGCACCTCGGCCTCATCGGCGCGCTTCGCCCCGAACCATTCGGCCATAGCGCGATGCTCTTTCTCAGGGCTCTTCAGATAGCGCGTCCAACGTTCGAGCGTCTCGCGATCGATTTGACCGGAGTCGTCGCGGCCTTTCCACGCGGCCACGATGTAATCCGAAGTTTGCAGCGCCAGAATCTCGGCCACCTGTTTGCTCTGCGCTTCGAGGAATCGCTTGAGATCGGCTTGGCGGTCCGCGACGAGTTGCTTGGCCTTCTTGTAGGCAGCCACTTCTTCAGGCGGAGCTAGCGGATGCTCGCTCGCCTTGCTGCTCTTGAAGACGCCGAGCAGCGAGTAATAGTCGCGCGTGGGGATGGGATCGTACTTGTGATCGTGGCATTGCGCGCATCCCACGGTGAGCCCCAGGAACACGCGTGTGGTCACATCCACGCGATCGTTGTCGCTCTCACCGAGCGCCTGGAAGCCGAGCGCCGGCAGTTCCTCGCGCTCGAGTTGATCGGCGGCGATCTGCGCTTTCACGAACCGGTCATAGGGAAGGTCGCGATTGAATGCGCCCACCACCCAGTCGCGATAGCGGAACGCGTTCGGGTAGGGATCGTCATCGCGCGCGGCCTGCCGGCCATCGGAGTAGCGCGCCAGATCGAGCCAATAGCGCGCCCAACGTTCGCCGTAGCGGGGCGAAGAAAGCAGGCGATCCACCACCTTGGCGAATGCACGCGGAGTCTCGTCGGCGACGAACGCCGCCACTTCTTCGGGCGTGGGAGGCAGTCCGATGAGATCGAACGTGGCGCGCCGGATCAGAACGCGCTTGGACGTAGCGCGCGCAGCCTCGAGGCCATCGGATTCCAGCCGCGCTTGAATGAAACGATCGATATCCGTGTACGCCGCGGTGCGCGGCTGCGGCGCCGTTGGCTTTTGCACGGGCTGGAACGACCAGAATTTTCCGGACGACCGCGCTGCCGTCTCCGGCCACTGCGCGCCGTTCTCGATCCACGTGCGCAGGCTCGCGATCTCGCGCGGCTCGAGCTTCGCCTTGCCCAGCGGCATCTTCAGCCGGGGATTCGCGTGCTCCACTACTTGGATCAGCAAGCTCTCGGAAGGCTTTCCGGGCACGATCGCCGCACCCGACTTGCCACCCGCGAGCATCGCCGCTCGCGAATCGAGCTGCAGCCCGCCCTGCGCGTTTGAAGCGTGACAGGCCAGGCAATTCTTCGCGATCAACGGCCGAATCGACGTTTCGAAGAAGTCAGAGGACTCGACGCCGAGCGCAGGCAGAACCGCCGCCGAAATGAGCACCCAAAATCGCATGTGGGATCCGGTGCCTCGATTCTATCGAAATCGAGAACCAGCCGGGCCAACGGGGACCTCGCCCGGAACCACGAATGACAACGTGCCTACGGCCACTGAACCGGCGCCGCGCTCGGAAGCAAGCGGTCGGCCTTTTGCCAAGCGGATCCGCTGGACTCGGCAATGTCCACGCCCTTCACCGTGATGGTGAAGCGGCCGTTGTCTCCGCGCTGGATGAGTCCGTTTTCCTTGAGGTACCAGAGCGGAAACTCGAGATGTTCGCGTGCCACGCCGAGAAGATCCTCGAGCTCCATGACATTCATCGCGGGCGAGTCGGGCGTGGTGACGCGCTTCGTATAGAGCAGGCCGAGGATCCCGTCACGCTTGGCCTTCTGCGAAGCGGCTCCTTCGATGGCGTTCGATTGATCGAAGACCTGCCAGCGCTTTCGCTGGACGCTGTGGTATTTCGAATCGTACGAGGCGCGCTTCTCTGGGTCGCTGAGCGTCTTGTACGCGTCGAGCACTCGCCGGAACATGGCCGAGTCGCCGGTCTCCTTGTTGTCGGGATGATAGCGCTGCGCCATCAGGCGATAGACACGGTGAATCATGTCCATGTCGGCCTTGGGGCTGATTTGGAGCAGATCGTAGAGGTCGTCGCACTCCACCGGGGCCGCACCGTTCGAGGGCGGAGGCTCCGGCTTTGCTTTCTGCTGAGACTGCTGCGACTCGGGAATCGCGAGCGGATCGGCGAACTGGACACCGGCTCGAAACGTACGGTCATCCACCCGGCTGCACCATGCGACCAGCGCCCTGACGGTAACCTCCTTGCCGCGCTCCACCAGATCACCAGCGAGTAAGATGGGCATGCCCGTCAACAGTTCGACGCCCAGCATGAGACCCGCGCCGTCCTGATGGATGTCGATGAGCCGGGCAGGGACCACTTGCGCGATCCCAGGGCGGACCTGGTAGCTGACCTTGACGTCGAGGGCCTGCGCCCGGGCCAGGCGGGGCCTTCGTCTACGCTCGATTCCTTTGGGGCTCATAGGCTCGGAGTCATTCCGATATGGTGCTTATCGGACGATCGAGCGGCGATATGAGCGAGAGACTGCGCGGCCCTTACAGCCCGCCGCGAAGATAGGCGATCAGGTCGGCAATATCTTGCTTCTTCAAATTCTTCTCGAGATCCTCGGGCATCAGCGAAATGTTCGACGACCGGATCTCCGCGATGTTCTGCCGCAGGATCGTCACGTCTTCCTCTGACCCGCCACGCAGCGTCACCGCCCCCGGCGTCTCATTCGCCAGCACGCCGTCATACATGCGGCCGTCTTTGGTGGTCACCAGATAGTTGACGAAGCGCGGCTCAATGGCGGCGCTCGGATCGAGAATCGCGTTCAGCAGCTCTTCCTTCGTCTTCATGTTGATGCCCGAGAGATCGGGTCCGATGCGGCCGCCAGTCTTGCGCGGCAGGTGGCACTTGGCGCACGCATCTTCGAAGATTTGTTTCCCGTGATCGACATTGCCGCTCAACTGCAGCGCATCTTTGAATCCCGCGATCACCTTGGCGCGGTCGCTCGCCGACGCCTGGAGCGCCTTCTTCGCACGCGCCGCGAGCGTGGCGTCATTCAGTTCGAGCATGCGGTTCCGCGCACCTACTTCGAGCGCATTGGCTGGCACCGTGCCCCCTTCGATCGCATCGAGCAGCACCGGGATGCGGTTCTTCTGCGCCAGCAACGCACCGATCGCCTTGGCGCGTGCATCCGGCAAATAGGCCTTCCAGCTCCCGAGCAGCGCCTTCGCCACGCCGGGATCGTCAAACGAAGAAAGCGTCAACACAGACGCGTTCTGGACCTCCACCGGCGGATTGCTGGCGAGCACCTTCTGAATCACGGGGAGCGCTTTGGCGAAATCGGCCCCGCGTAGCGCCTGCACCGCCCGTGCGCGCGCCACGGCTGGAGTGTTGGCCGACAGCGCGTCGGTGGTAGCGCGGTCCACCAAGCCAGGAATCGCGAAGAAGCGCGCGACATCCCAAGCCGATTCGCTGCCCGCGTTGAGATACTTCGCGAGCGCCGCTTCGATGCCGGGAGCCTTGAGTCCATGAGCGCCGGCGAGTTTCAGTCCACGTGCCAAACCGCTCAAGCCAGCTTCCGATTCCTTCAGCTTGTCGAGCAGGCCAACGAACGTCTGGATCTCCGCGGGCTGCTTGCGCGTTCCGATCAACGCCGCGCAAGTCTCGAGCATCTCCTTGCTCACCGCCGCCGGACCCTTCGCCAGCAGCGCCTGGAAGAAGCGGCCCGGCTCGTCGGCGGCCGAGGAGAGCGCGGCCATGCGGATCCACCGATCGGCCGGATAAGCAGCCGCGATCGAGACCACGCCAGCGCGCGCGGCAGGCGATTTGAAATTACCGAGCGACAAGGCGAGCTGCATTTGCACACGCATGTCGCGGTCACCGGTCATGGCCACCAGCGTGGGTTCGAGAGCCGGATACGCTTCCGCCAACTGAATGGCGTGTTCGCGGACCTGTGGCTGCTGGTCCTTGAGCGCCGATTGCACCATCCCCGCGTCGAGACACCCGAGCGTTTCGCAGAGATAGAGCGCCAGCAGACGCGCCTGCGCAACCGCGCTCGACTTGGCCAACTCACGCAACTGCGGAAAACACGGTCTTGTCCTGCCGTTCGAGCAACAGGCGCTGCGCGTTGTTGCGATGCCATCCGTTGGCGTGCTCGAGCAGCTTCACGAGCTCGGCTGAAGCACATGGAGGCAATCGACCTTCAGCCCGCGCTTCTCGCGCGGCTTGTTCGCGGCGATGCGATAAATGCGGTTGAGCGTGTCGCCGCTGTAGAAGTTGATCTTCTTGCGCAACTCGTCCGGAATCGAGACTGGAGTCTGATGGTCTCGCGCTGCATGTCCATCACGTAGAGATTGCCGTCAGGCGCGTTTGCGAAATTCGTGGGCCGGAACCATTGATCGGTGGAGGCGAGGAACTCCACATGGTCGCGATCGGTCTTGGGCGCCGGCACGGCCTTGAACGTGACGCCATCCGGCGTGACGATGTCGCGGCGGACCAGATTCGCTGAAACATCCCCGGTGAAAATGTTCCCGCGATATTCTTCGGGCCAGGCGTCGCCCGAATAGACAGTGCTGCCTGTGGCGCCGGTGAAGTAGCCTGCCAGGTGCTCCACGCGACCGGTCTTCAACTCGTCATACCGCTGCTGCCGCAGCCGCGTCCGGATGATGCGCCACTCCTGGGGCTCGGTGAGCGGGTACATCTTCCGGTCATGATCGCCGTAGACATCGTGGACTACGGAGGGCACTTCGAGCATCGGCGCGCGCGCCAGATACTTGCGCGGCAACACGACCGTCCTGAGGTGCGTGGTGTTCTGCGAGATGAAGCGGTTTCCCCAGTCGTCGAACGTGGAGCCATACTGCGCGTTGCCCGAGACGGGCTCGAACAGGCCCTTCACCGGATGGAAGCGGAAATCGAAGCCGCGCATCTGCACGGGCGGCTGCTTGGGATACTTGGGCGACTTCACCAACCCTTCGTTACCGGTGTTGGAGAAGTAGATCCAGTTGTCGACTCCCAGGCGCGGGTTGGTGATTTGCGCTTCGGGGTTGCCGTGGAAGAATCCGGTGAACCAGACTTCGCGGATGTCGGCCTTGCCGTCACCATTGGTGTCTTTGAAGTAGAGGATGTCGGGCGAAGCCGGCACGATGAGGCCGCCGTTCCACGGGATCATCCCGCTTGCGTGCATCGTGTTCTCGGCGAAGATGGTCGCCTTGTCGGCTTTCCCATCACCATCGGTGTCTTCGATGAGGCGAATGCGTCCGCGCGCGGGCTTGCCCGGGGGCGGATCGTCGGGCAGGTCGAGCATCTCGGCCACGTAGGCACGGCCCCGCTCGTCGAACACCATATCCACGGGATCCACCACTTCGGGTTCTGAGGCGAAAAGCTCCGCGTGGAAGTCCTCTGAGAACTTGAGGCTCTTCATGCCGTCGGCGGGTGAAAGCGAGCCTCCACCAGTGGTTTTTCCTCCGGAACAAGACGCGAGCCAGACTGCGGCGGCAATGGCGGACACACGGAGAGCGAGGGAGGCGTTCATGGCTAGACTTCGATCTTAGCCCAATTCCCGAGGCGCTGGCCGGTGCTTCCGTGGTCTCAGCGTCTGGCGGTTTCGGTGGGACCCGCGGGCCTCGCGGCGACGCCTGCGTCGAAGTACTCGATCCAACTCGTCATCATCTCTTCTTCGCTGCGATCGCCCCATCGCACGATCTGTTTCGGATCTGGATTGGCCTTGTTGTTGGCCGAGTTGTCGTAGTGCGCGGTGACGATGAGGCGGCTGCCTTTGGGAACGGTCACCGGCTTGGCGAGGCGATAGGTGAGTTGCCAGTTGAAGTCATAGTGCGGCACCGAGAGCAGGATCTCGTGCGCGCCATTGGGCCGCACCAGTTCGTAGACGATGTCTTTGCCGCGATAGTGCAGGTGCGGCGTGAACGAGACGAGCGTGCGCTCGCTATCGAACTCGAAGCAGCGCCGCACCTCATGAGCTGAAGCTCCCGCTGGAATGGCGAAGAAGAAGTTGCGCAGGTCCATGCGCTTCATCACGCGCTCGGGCTTCGAGATGACGTGGAAACCGACGCTGGTGCGGTCGACATGCTTCACCTTGCCGTTGGTCCGCGCATAGTGGATGACGAATTCGAGCTTGGCACCGGGCGGGATCCACTTGGCGAAGCCGTCAGGGAAGCGGTCGGGCGGGCGGCCGGGCAGGTAAGCCGCGAGGGACCCGTCCTGCGCACCACGCAGGTAGGGGAGGTCGGGTAAGCTCGAGGCGCATGCATCATTGACCACGGGAGCATCCTGCCGGATCCGCGTCAGCTTGTCTTCCTTGATGAGGAATTGCGAAAGCGCTGGCATGTTCTTGGTCGACGCCACTTCCATCGCACCCGGAGTTTCCTGCACCAGCAGCACGTGAACATGGTGGACCACCTCGCGGTCGCCCGGCTTGATCTCGGCCGCCGTGATCCACTTGCCTTCCTTGAAATTCGTTTTCACTACGAAGTGCTCGTAGGCGTCGTCACCGGGCTTCACTTCGTAGTCGGCGCCGGTATCGATGACAAGGTCGGGCTTGCCGAGCAGCCATCCAGTGGCGTACTGGGGTTGCGCGGGAAGATCGCGCGCGTCTCCTTCGGGAGCTCCGGCGTCGGCCCATGCGCGCACTGTCGCGATTTCGGCTTCGCTCAACCGCGGATCGTTCGAGAAGTGGCCGTGCTTAGCGTCGGCGAACCACGGCGGCATCTTGCGCGTGGCCACGGCCTGCTTGATTGACTTCGCCCACGGCCGTGCTGACTTGTAGTCAAGCAGTGACATCGGCGCCACTTCCTTCGGCCGGTGGCAGCTCGTACAGTGCTTGAAGAGGATCGGCGCCACGTCTTTGTTGAAGGTGGGCGCGGCGGCGTTCAAGGCTGGGATGGCAAGGAATCCGGCGGCGAGCAGAAGTATAGCGTTTCGCGGCATGTTGGCTCCAACCATATCTTACTCCCTGCCAAGTGCCAGCGTGTAGCTGGTGCTGCGCCCACCCGCGTCGCTTTTGACCAGCACGCCGATCTCGATCAGTTCGGCGATATCGCGCAGGGCCGTATCCTGAGAGCACTTGGCGATCGTCGCCCACTTCGATGTGTTGAGCTTCCCCTGGAATCCGTCGATGAGCCGATTGATCATCATGCGTTGGCGCGGGTTGATGGAATGCTGGTTGATGCGATCCCACAGACGCGCTTTGTCGAGTGTGCCAGCCAGCGCGTTCTGCGCCGCGAGAATCGCGCGATCCAGACAATCGAGGAACCACTCCATCCACAGAGTCACGTCAAGCGAGCCCCGTTGGCTCACTTCGAGGATGCGGTAGTATTGGTCACGCTCTTCGCGGATCTGAGCCGACATGCTGTAGAAGCGCCGTGGACTCTCTTCCGATCGAGCCAAGGCCATGTCCGCGATGGCGCGCGCGATGCGGCCGTTGCCGTCTTCGAGCGGATGCACGGTCACGAACCACAGATGCGCCAAGGCCGCCCTCAGCACGCCGTCGAGCGGAGCCGCGCCGTTGAACCACTCGAGGAACGCACGCATGTCGTCCCCAACCCGAGCCGCGGCGGGCGCTTCGTAGTGAACGCGTTCCCGGCCGATCGGCCCCGACACCACCTGCATTGGACCCATGCGATCCGTCCTCCAGCCGCCCACCTCGATGCGCCGCATGCCGCTCCAACCGGTGGGGAACAGCAGGGAGTGCCAACCGAAGATGCGCTCGGCGGTCAAGGGCTGATGGTAGTTGCGCGTCGCGTCAATGAGGATGTCGACGATGCCTTCCACGTTGCGGTCCACCGGAGCGAGCGAGTAGTGCTCCATGCCGAGCTTGCGTGCCAGTGACGAGCGCACCTGGTCATAGTTGAGGCGCTCGCCTTCGATTTCGCTGGTTTTGACCGCGTCCTGACTCATCATCGAGAGGATGGTGTCATCGCGCACCTGGAAGCCGATCGCCTCCATGTGGCCCATCAGGCGGCCTTGCCGATGCCGGAGGGAGGCAAGGCGAGGCTCCAGGCGATCGGAGTTCCAGTGGAACCGGGGCCAGTCAGGGAGTTGGTGGATATAGGTGCGCAATCTCCGCAGATCCTGCGTAGATTATAACAGATTTGCTATATTCTCCGCGCTGCATGCGGCGATTGAGGTGCTGATTCGCCGCATGGCGCTATTCGCCGCATTTTCTGCGGAGATTATCGCCCTATTCTCCGCAACCGCACAATCCGGTTCACCGGACCCCCAGCCTGCCGCTCCACCGTCCCATCCGGCCACCGGACCACAATCTCCCCATGCGTCTTGGCGTCGCCCAATCCGAAGTGCAGCCGCCCGCCGCCGTGCGAGAGAAAGCTCCCGCCGCTCCGAGACTCATCCATCTGCCCATCCACCGTCACCCGCGTGCCCCACGCGTTCGCGGTGTCGACGATGAGCCAGTTCGCTTTGGGTCCGCGATTCACCAGCAGTGACGGCGCCTCATCGAGATTCTGGATCACCACCTCGATCGAGCCGTCGTTGTCCAGATCGCCCAGCGCAAGCCCGCGGCTCGAGTGGCGCGCTGCAATTCCCGGACCCGCCTGGTCCCCGATGCTCGCGAAGGCGCCGTTGCCGAGGTTCCAATAGAAGTTGCGCTCCTGGCGATAGGGGCTCGCGTCGCGGAGCCGGTCCACGGAAGGATAGACGTGGCCGTTGGCGATCACGATGTCCTTCCATCCGTCGTGATCGAAATCGGCGAACCCGATGCCCCAACCGAGGAACCGCGTGCTGACAGCGAGTCCGGCGCGAATCGTGACGTCGGTGAAGAAGCCCTTGCCATCGTTGCGATAGAGCGTCGGCGTATCGCCTGCGAAGTTGGTTTTGGCGATGTCGAGCGAGCCGTCGCGATCATAGTCGGCCGCGGCTGCGCCCATGCCCGCCTGCTCTTCGCCGTCTTCATTGAACGCGGTCCCGCTGGCGACGCCGATATCGGTGAACGTGCCGTCATGGTTGTTGCGGAACAGAATGCTCGGCGTGGAATCGCAGGCGATGTAGATGTCGGGCCATGAGTCGTTGTCGAAGTCTCCGGTGAGCACGGAGAAGCCATAGTAGCCCGCAACCTTCGCGAAGCCTGACGCCTTGGTCGCATCGGCGAACTTTCCGCTGCCGAGATTGCGATAGAGAATCGGTGTTTCGCCGAGCAGTCCTCGTGGACCGCACATCACCGGCAGCGCCTTGTACATGCACAGCGGATTCGCGCCGGGCTTGGGTGTGGTGGCTGGATCGAGCTTGGCGTAGTTGGCCACGGCGAGATCGAGCTTGCCATCGCGGTCGTAGTCGACGAAGGCGCATCCAGTGGACCAGCGCGAGTCCGTGCGCAACCCCGCCGCGGCGGTGACGTCGCGAAAGCCGGCGCCGCGCTCGTTGCGATAGAGCACGCTCCGGCCCCAGTAGGTGACGAAGAGGTCCTCGAAGCCGTCTCCGTCATAGTCGCCGGCGCAAACACCCTGACCCCATCCTGTTTGAAACATACCCATGCGCGCGGTGACGTCTTGGAATTTCAGGCCGCCCAGGTTGCGGAACAAGTGCGGCGTCTCGCGTGAACCTTTCCAGCTCGTTCCGTTGACGAAGAAGATGTCGAGCAGTCCGTCATTGTCGTAGTCGAAGAGGGCCACGCCGCTGCCAGTGGATTCGACCAGGTACTGCTTCGCCGCCGGATCGCCCGACACATGTCGAAACGCCAGGCCTGCCTGTGCCGCGACATCCTCGAAGCGGAATGCGGGGGTGCGTCCGCCCAGCCGGGCGAGCGGGGATGGCTTCGCCTCGCGTTTCGGTAGCGCCATGCCCTGGGCCATGAGTTGAACGGCTGCGGCCAGGAGCGTAGCGAGAATTCTCAATGCCCGACCTTCAAGCTGCGTGCCATCTTCTCTTCTTTCTCGAGTTCGGCCCCGCGCAATTCGGCGACTTTTTGCGAGAGCTCGGCTCCGCGCTGCTTGTCGCCATGCGCCAGATGAAGCCGCGCGAGTTGATAGTAGGCAAGACGGAACGTGGGCGCAAGTTCGATGGCTTTCTCGTATGACGCCATCGCGGCTTGGTAGTCACCGAGTTCGCCCTGGCAGCGCCCGAGCAACAGATACGGCATCGCGTCGCGAGGAAACCGGTCGATAGACTGGCGGAACGACTGCGCCGCCTGCTCGAACCGCCGCAACTCATAAAGGGCGAGGCCCTGGTTGTAGTAATACGCGTTGATGGCGCGATTGCCGGGGGCATCCCCAGCCGCGATCGCTTTCTCGAAGTACCCGAGCGCCGCTTCGTATTTGCCGCGAGCATAGGCGCAGTTGCCGAGGAAGAACTGCGCCGGAGCCTCCATGCCCGGTCGCGCCGCCAGCGGCCTGAAGACGGACTCCGCCGCGTCGAATCGGCCAGCGCGAAACAAGCTAAAGCCCCGCGAGAACAACCATGCTCCACCGAGTTCGCCCTGCGGTGGATCCGCACTCAAGATTGCGAGCGCGCGGGTATCGTCATTGACAGCCTGATACGCTTGCGCCAACGTGAAGCGCACGTCGGTTGGGTTGCCCATGCCGCGAGCCGCCTTCTCGAGCTGTGGAATGGCGAGCTTCGGCTTGCCCGCCGAAAGGTAGGTCTGGCCGAGTGCGAGCGCGATGGGCGCGTTCGCCGGCGCGAGTTTCGCGGCCTCAGCAAGGTCACGCTCGGCCTGATCGAGTTCTCCGGCTTCGAAATGCTTCCAACCGCTGGTGGCGAGTTCACCGGCG
>JAXLQL010000063.1:0-12902 GCA_046331625.1 Bryobacteraceae bacterium | reverse complement strand
GTGCAACTGCCCCTTCGCCATCGGCCGCAGGACCGTATCCGCCAAGTACGAATCCACGCCATGCACGGTGTAGACCTCGGTGACCGTAGCATCATCCCAAGTCACGCCGAGCCCTTGGATGCGCCCGGTCATCAGCCCCATCACGAACCGCGCCTTTTCGCGCAACGCGGCCGGGGAGGTCTCGCCCTTGCGGATCACGTCATGCGGATCGAGCGAGCCCTCGGGTAACTCGCCACCCCCGGCGACGACGAAAGTCTTGTCGCGGCGCTGCGATGGAATCGTGTAACTGAACCCGTAGAGCGATGGCTCGGCAGGCGGTCCGATTTCGGGCGCGACATTGGTGCGCGCCACCGGATTCATCCCTTCGTGGAAGACATCCCACGCCTTCAATACGTTCACGTAGCCGCCATTGAAGTCGTTGAATCCCTGGAAGGAAAACGGCTTCGGAGAACGCAGTTCCATGCCACACAGCGAAGGCAGCGGACGCCCGAGCGCTTTCAAGTGCGCCGAGACGCGATCGAATCCCGCCTTCAGCGGCACCGGATGAAGAAACCGGGCGTGCTCAATCTCGAACCCGGGCTCGGCCACCACGCCCGCCGAGTACGGCGCGATCCCTTTTAGAAACGAGTAACTTCCCTTTGGATTTTTGACCAGCATTTTCTTTTCCCTTCTTCGGTGATCCGCCCAACTGCTCCACTTCGCGAGCCGTCAGATGTCTCCACTTGCCAGGTTCCAGCCCTTCGAGCCCGAGCGAGCCCAATCGCACCCGCACGAGCTTCAGAACCCGGCTTCCGATCGCTTCCACCATCCGCCGCACCTGGCGGTTGCGGCCCTCGGTGATCGTGATGCGAAAGAACGTGTACTTCTCTGAGTCGCGCTCACGCACCACCGCCGCCGGGCGCGTCGGCCCATCGTCGAGATCGACCCCGCGCCGCAGCCGGTCGAGTTGCTCGTCCGTCAGCAGCGTCGAAGCCTTGACCAGATATTCCTTCTCGACGTGATGCTCCGGACTCGTCACCCGGTCAGCCAACGCGTGATCGTTGGTGAGCAGCAGCAGCCCGCTCGAATCGAGGTCGAGCCGGCCGGCCGTTCCTACGAACTGGCTAACGTCCCGGATCAAATCATACACTGTCGGCCGCCCTTCCGGATCGCGCCGCGTGGTGACGTAGCCCTTGGGCTTGTAGAGCAGCACGTAGACCGGTTCGGCTGCTTCGAGCGGCGCGCCGTCGAGCGAGACGCGGTCGCGCCCGGGCTCCACCCATGCATCGGGCGAACGCACCACGCTCCCGTTCACGGCGACGCGCCCTTCGCCGATCCAGCGGCGGGCTTCAGTGCGCGATCCGGCGCCGGACTGCGACAGCACGCGATCGAGCGTCTTCTTGCGAGGCTGCGTGGAGGTCAAGCGCCGTTGCCCCTGAGATGCCGCACGGAGCTCTCGATCCCGGCCACGGTTTCCTGAAGTTCGATCACGCGGCCGGTGAGCGCGCGCAACTCGCTTTCGGCTTTGCGGTCAATCTGAAAATCCGATTCGCTGCGCACCCGGTCTTTGGCGTCCTGGCGGTTCTGGCTCATCATGATCACCGGCGCCTGGATCGCCGCGAGCATCGACAGGAAGAGGTTCAGCAGGATGAACGGATACGGATCCCAGGCCCGGTTGCCGAGGACGACATTGGCAGCGGTGTAGATGGCCAACACGACCGCGAACAGGATGATAAAACTCCACGAACCTCCGAAGCGTGCCACGGCGTCGGCAATCCGCTCACCCGTCGTGGCGGACTCCTCGATCACTTCGTTCGGATTGCGCATGGCGCGCGCCTGCACGAGGCGTTGCGCGGCGTGGAACTGGCGGCCGATCACGGCGAGCATGTCCATGCCGGCTTCCGGCCTGCGCCGCAGCAGGTGGAGCAGATCTTCGCGATCGATCTCGAGGCATGACGCGGCGGTGAGAGCGCGGGCGTTGGTCTGGTGCGGCGTCCCGTCGAGCAGAGAGGCAAAGCCGAAGAAGCCTCCGTGGTCCGGCTGGTCCACCGTCACTTCCTGGTTGTCTTCGTCAATGAGGGTGACGCGGACGCTCCCTCCGATCACCACGTAACCGGCGCCGCCCGCGTCGCCGGCGCGGTAGATCCGTTCGTTGGGCGCATAGGTTCTCACTTCCACGTGCGACGCCAAGACGGCGCGCTCGTCGGCATCGAGCAGCGAGAACAACGGAACATTCGTCAACAACTCGGCGTCACAGGCCATGGGTCCCCCAAGAGGCTTCGGGTTTCGACGGCGCCGCATTTCCGCCGTCTATAATGACAGTAGCCTACGACCAGCGCACCCG
Source organism: Bryobacteraceae bacterium (assembly GCA_046331625.1). Taxonomy (GTDB): domain Bacteria; phylum Acidobacteriota; class Terriglobia; order Bryobacterales; family Bryobacteraceae; genus JAXLQL01. The sequence goes on along the minus strand of JAXLQL010000063.1, from coordinate 10,579 downwards.
CCGCGGACCGCGCTCTTTGACCAAACAAACAATGAAAAAAGCACTCATCTCCGGAGTCACCGGGCAGGACGGATCGTACCTCGCCGAGCTACTGCTCGCGAAAGGATACGAAGTCCATGGGATCAAGCGGCGCTCGAGCAGTTTCAACACGGGCCGCGTAGACGGAATTTATCAGGACACGCGAGAGGTCAGTGGACGGTTCTTCCTCCACTTCGGCGATCTCGGCGAATCGAGCAGCCTGTCACGGTTGATGCTCGAGATCAAGCCCGACGAGGTTTACAATCTGGCCGCTCAGAGCCATGTTCGCGTGAGCTATGACGTACCCGAATTCACATGCGACGTGACGGGCATGGGCGCTCTGCGGATGCTCGAAGCCATCCGGCAAACCGGAATCAATACGCGCTTCTACCAGGCCTCGTCGAGCGAGATGTTCGGCTCCTCGCCCCCCCCGCAGAGCGAGCGCACCGAGTTCCATCCACGCAGCCCCTACGCCTGCGCCAAGCTGTTCGCGCACGCGATCACGGTAAACTACCGCGAAAGCTACGGAATGTTCGCGGTCAGCGGCATCCTCTTCAATCACGAGTCCCCGCGGCGTGGCGAGACCTTCGTCACGCGGAAGATCGCGCGCGGAGTGGCCCGCATCCATGCCGGCCTCGAAAGCAAGCTCTACATGGGTAACCTCGACGCCAAACGCGACTGGGGCTACGCGCCCGAGTACGTGGAAGCGATGTGGATGATGCTGCAGCAGCCCACTCCCGACGATTACGTGATCGGCACCGGCGAGATGCATACGGTGAAGGAATTCCTCGAGGTGGCGTTCGATCATGCCGGGCTCGACTGGAGCAAGCACGTCGAAATCGACCCGCGCTATTTCCGGCCCGCCGAAGTGGACGCGCTCCAAGCCGATCTCACCAGGGCCAAGACGAAGCTCGGCTGGGAGCCCAAGGTCAAGTTCGACCAGTTGGCTCGCCTGATGGTGGATGCCGAGATCGAGCACATCAAGCGTAGACGCGCCGGCAATGATTGACCTGGCATCCAAGCGCGTCTGTGTCACCGGCGGCGGAGGGTTCCTGGGATCCTTCGTCGCCGAGCGCCTGAGCGCGCTCGGATGCCGCGAGGTCTTCATTCCTCGCAAGCGAGACTACGATCTGACGCGCGGCGCCGATATCCGGCGGATGTTCGCCGATGCTCGTCCGCAGGTGCTGATCCATCTCGCGGCGGTGGTGGGCGGCATCGGAGCCAACCGCGCCGAGCCCGGACGATTCTTCTACGAGAACGCGATCATGGGCATCGAGACCATCGAGCAGGCGCGGCTTCACGGCGTAGAGAAGACGGTGGTGCTCGGCACCATCTGCGCTTATCCGAAGTTCACTCCCGTTCCGTTCCATGAAGACGATTTGTGGAATGGTTATCCCGAGGAGACCAACGCGCCTTACGGGATCGCCAAGAAGGCGTTGCTGGTGCAATGCCAGGCATACCGGCGGCAGTATGGGATGAACGCGATCTACTTGCTGATGGTGAATCTCTATGGTCCGCGGGATAACTTCGATCCGGCCTCGTCGCACGTGATTCCTGCGCTGATCCGCAAGTGCGAAGAAGCGCGGATTGCGGGTGCGCCGGAGATCGTGTGTTGGGGCGATGGGTCGCCCACGCGCGAGTTCCTCTATGTGGAGGATGCCGCCGCCGGGATCATCGCTGCCGCGGAGAAGTATGACGGCGAGGATCCGGTGAATCTCGGGAGCGGGCAGGAGATTTCGATTGCGCGGTTGACCGGGGCCGTGGCGAAGACGTGCGGGTTCGAGGGCGCGATCCGGTGGGACACGTCAAAGCCGAATGGGCAGCCGAGGCGCAATCTCGATACGGGGCGAGCGTTCGAGCGGTTCGGGTGGCGGGCTACGACGGGGCTCGATGTGGGGCTGCGGCGGACAGTGGATTGGTATCGCGCTCAGGGCGCGATGGCGTAGCGCGATCGCGGGGCTGGTAGGCGGTCACGGCGGGGAGACTCCTGTCACTTTGTATATTGACAGCCGTCGTGCGCCGCCGGGGCCCAAGCCTGGTAGAGCCTTCCCACAGCGTGGCGCGGCGTCCGTCCGGCATATCCACGGCGTCGCCGAAGCGATCTTACCCGGATTGCACTGGAGATCCCGCCTTGTTAATCTTTCGGTTACGCGTATGGACTCCTTTCAATACCAGCAACTCATGGGTGCGATCCGTGACGTGGAGAAGAGCATGCGGACGCCGGCCGGTATGCTGCCGGGCCCGTACACGGCCGCCGATCGAATGGGTCCGGGCGCGTTGTATGTGCCCGTCTGGCTCGCGGCGATGTGTTCAGGAGTGGTGACTTATGCCTATGTCACCGGCTTCTCAACCGGCCCGGCCGAGAGCCTCCACCTCAAGCCGGTCATCGGCGGCGGCGCTGCGCTGGTTGTTTTTTGCGTCCACCTGCACCTGCTGCGATATGCCGTCACCAGCTTGTTCATCAGCTTGGCGGTTTCCTCCGTGTATGCACTGGTCGTCTTCCTGATGCGCAACGATGGGGCGCAGCGAATCGCAGTCGAGCAAGCCTTCCGGCAGGGCTCTCTGGCGGAACTCGCGCACACTGTCCGTGCGGGCGCAACCGGCTGGGCTCTGGTAGCTTTTCTCATTTCGGCCCTGTTCCATTATTTCTGGTGGGCCGATGCCCGGAGCCATCCTTCTGTTTTCTGGTACCTCAGGCGTCGCGGGACGCAACGGCTTTTGGCGAAGGCCGCCTTGCTGGGCGCCGGCGTCTATGCGCTGACCTTCCTGAAGTGGTAGCAGCGTTCTCCGAACGCCCAAGGGCGCCGAGAGGCGGCAGCGCCGCATGGACGAGCCCGTCCCGAAAGAGGCCGCATCGCAGACATGAAAAGACGCACTTCCGGATTGAGGATCGGTAAGTCGCGAAGCGTAAAGGAGATTGGTACCCGCTCACTGGGCGGTACCGATGGCTTGCTCAAACGGTCGATTCCGCAACGGAACGGCTAGCTAGTTTCTGTCGCGAAACATTCTCTGCGCGGTGTGCCCCGCATTTTTCCGAGGGTTTTTGGCCTTTTTGACAAGACGCAGGGGCGAACAAAAGGCGCAAGGGAGCACGGAGTGGACGCCGCGCGGCCCGCGTGGACGCAGTTATCCCTGAGGGTAAGAAATCTTCAGTCAATGATGAATGGAGGAGTCGGACCGATCGCCGCTATGCGGCGCGCTTGTTTGGCGCTGCCTTCCGAGAAGGCTTCTTGCTTGCCTTGTCGTCGCTCAGCAGTTGCGCAATTCGAAGCAGGTTGTTGGCCAGCACGCAAGCACCCACCAGCACTTCGAATCGCACCTGCCCTTTCCACAGACACCGCTTCATTCCGCGCCCGCGGAACAGCACTGAGATTCGCCCTTCAATGCCGGCGCGAAATCGCTGCCCCTGGCGGAACGTGGCGGTCTTTTCCAACGCCGCCTGCTCGTCGCTCTTCCCACCGCCGCGTTGCGGAATGCAGATGTCCACTACACCCGCCTCTTGGCAAGCCACGATGTTGCCGGCGTGGAGGCACGTAGGCAGGATAGCCTGCTTGTGACCGGCTATACGATGCTGAAAGATCGCAAGCACTATCGGGAGCAGAGTGCCGCTTATCTGGACACGCTCAACAAAGAGCAGGTCACGAACGCCTGCCTGAGGAAACTGGCCCAACTTGGCATCGAAGTGATCATCAAGGACAAGGACAAGTCCTCGTAGGCCACCGTCATCGCTACCCGTGAGAATAGTATGTCCATCAATCAGGGCTGAATGCTACGGATGACACACCACCGGAATGCCTAACGGGCTCGCCGATCGGTTCTCCATTGTCCGCACGCCAAAGTTGGCTCGTTCCATCTCTACAGCCGGTAAGAATAGTGCCTCCGCCAAAGGGATGGAACGCTGCTGAAGTGACCCAACCCGGCGAACGAATCACTGAGCGAGCCTTGTCTTCGCCGATTCGCCACGCCTTGACAGTCCAGTCGCTACTTCCTGTTATTGAAAGAGAACTGCATCCAGTAACACGTGTTACCCGCCGGACTCTGCCGAGGCCATTGACATCAGCCGCGCCAGCCGCTACCGTGGGCTGTCATGAGGCTCGTGGGAACGATTCTGCTCGGCGCCGCAGTGGCGGCGGCTCAGGTCACGGTCACCATCCAGGAGTGGGAACTGCCCACTCCCTACTCGCATCCGCACGACCCCGCGGCGGGTCCGGCAGACACGCTGTGGTACACGGGCCAAGCATCGAACAAACTCGGGCGCGTCGATGTGAAGACGGGCGCGTTCGAGGAATGGGCGCTCGATGTGCCCGATTCGGGTCCGCATGGGCTGATCGCGGACAAAGACGGCAACATCTGGTTCACGGCGAACAATCGCGGCTACATCGGGCGGCTGGATCCGGCGACCGGCTCCATTACCAAGTTCGTGATGCCGGATGAGCGCGCCCGCGATCCGCACACTCCGATCTTCGACCGCGACGGGATCCTCTGGTTCACCGTGCAGGGCGGGAATTTCGTGGGACGCATCGATCCGGTGGCGAACACGATCGAGTTGAAGCAGCCACCAACGGCGAACGCGCGGCCTTACGGGATCGTGATCGATCCCGGCGGCGTTCCGTTCTTCTGCGAGTTCGGAACGAACAAGATCCGGCGGATCGATCCGCGCACGTTCGAGATCACCGAGTTCGAGGTAACAGCCGGAGCGCGGCCGCGCAGGCTCGCGATGATGGCGGACAAGCGGATCTACTACACTGACTTCGCCCGCGGCTACTTGGGCAGGCTCGATCCTGCGACGGGCGAGGTGCGGGAGTGGGCGTCACCGGCGGGGGCTCGGTCCGAGCCGTATGGGATCACGGCGACGCCGGATGGAATCATTTGGTATAGCGAGTCAGGCGTACTACCGAATACGCTGGTACGATTCGACCCCGGGAACGACACCTTCTCGAAGTGGGAGATCCCGTCGGGCGGAGGCGTATTGCGCCACTTGGTTGCTACGGCGGACGGCAGGATTTACATCGCATCGAGCGGAATGAATAAGGTGGGCGTGGCGACAGTTACAGCGGGGCCCTGAAGCACACTATCTTTACGGTTGTTTTCCTATTCTCCTTCTCCCCTCCAACCGATTCACATACTGACGAACGCATCTCAGGGAAGTCTCGCCCTGGGGAGCGAAGCCGGCCGCACTGCCCGCAACTTGCCGTATCGCCCGTGACTCAAGGAGCCTCGCACAGTGGAAGACAACGAACTGGTAACTGAGTTTCTAGTGGAAAGCCAGGAGAACCTGGACCGTGTGGACCGGGACCTGCTGGCGCTCGAGAAGAATCCGCGGGATACGGACACGCTGGCGAGCGTGTTTCGGGCCGTGCACACGATCAAGGGGACGTCGGGTTTCTTCGGGTTCAAGAAGCTCGAATCGGTGACGCACGTCGGCGAGAATCTGCTGAGCCGGCTGCGCGACGGGCATCTCACGTTGAATCCGGAGATGGCGACGGCGTTGCTTGCGATGATGGACGCGCTGCGCGAGATTCTGGCGTCGGTCGAGACCTCGGGCCTCGAGGGCAACGGCGATTATGACGCACTAGTGCAACGCTTGGCGAAGTTCGCGGGCGGATCATCCACGGCGTCCACGTCCGAGGCCCCCGTGGTCATCGCGGCGCCGGTAATCGCGCCTCCGAAGGCTTCGTCCGGTGAAGCCCAAGAGGCAAGCGGGGCGGGCGATATCAAGACGCTCCAGGAGGCGGTGAGCGTCGCGGGAGCAGTGGCCGGCGCCCCAGAGCCGGCAGACATGAGCGCCGCCGTGCATCAGCCGGAATCCGCGCACGATGCTCACGATGCCGCGGCGAAGGGCAAAGGCGACCAGCCGAAGCCGGGGAATTTGGCCGACTCGAACATCCGAGTGGATGTCGGGCTGCTCGACAAATTGATGGACCTGGTGGGTGAGCTCGTGCTGGCGCGCAACCAGGTGCTGCAGTACACGGCAACGCAGCAGGATCCGGCGTTCGTGCAGACGTCGCAGCGGTTGAACCTGATCACTACCGAGTTGCAGGAAGGCGTCATGAAGACGCGCATGCAGCCGATCGGGAATGTCTGGAGCAAGTTTCCGCGCGTGGTGCGTGACTTGGCCGTGATGTGCGGCAAGCAGATCCGGGTCGAGATGGACGGCAAGGAAACCGAGCTCGACAAGACCATCATCGAGGCGATCAAAGATCCATTGACGCACATCGTCCGCAATTCGGCCGATCACGGAATCGAGCCGCCGCCAGTGCGGGTGTCGCGCGGAAAGCCGGCCGAGGGGCGAATCCTGCTGCGCGCCTTCCACGAGGGCGGGCAGGTGATCATCGAGATTTCCGACGACGGGGGCGGGATCGATCCCGTGAAGGTGCGCGAGCGGGCCGTGCAGCGCGGTCTGATCACCCGCGAGGAAGCCACCCGTATGAATGACCGGGAAGTGCTGAACCTGATCTTCGCGCCCGGCTTTTCGACAGCCGAGAAGGTGACCAACGTATCCGGCCGGGGCGTCGGAATGGACGTGGTGAAGACGAACATCGAAAAGATCGGCGGGGCGGTGGATGTGCAGAGCCGGGTAGGCCAAGGAACCGTGCTCAAGATCAAGATTCCGCTAACGCTTGCCATCATCCCAGCGCTGATCGTGTCGAGCGGCGGCGACAGCTTCGCCATTCCGCAGGTGAGCCTGCTCGAGTTGGTGCGGCTCGAGGGCGAAGACGCCCGCAGGGGGATCGAGACGATCCACGGGACGCCGGTCTACCGGTTACGCGGAAATCTGCTGCCGTTGGTCGACTTGAGCGCGCAACTGAACGTGGAACCGGCGTCGGCGGCGGGCGAAGGAGTAGTGAATATCGTTGTGCTGCAGGCCGACGGGCGGCAGTTCGGCCTGATCGTCGAAAGCATCAATGACACCGAGGAAATTGTCGTCAAGCCGCTGGCGCAACAGCTCAAGGGGCTCCAGGTATTCGCCGGGGCGACGATCATGGGGGATGGCCGGGTGGCGTTGATTCTCGATGTGCTCGGTATTGCGCAGCGGGCAAACGTGGTGTCGGAGATTCGCGACCGGTCGATGGCGGAGAAGGCCGCGGCGAGCGGTGAGAACCGCGAAGCGCTGCAGACGCTGCTGCTGTGCAACCTGCGCGGGCAGGGGCGGATGGCGATTCCGTTGTCGAGCGTGGCGCGGCTCGAGGAGTTCAGCCGCACGATGGTCGAGTCGGCGGGCGGGCGCGACGTGGTGCAATACCGTTCGCGGATCATGCCGCTGATCCGGTTGTCCGATGCACTGTACGCGGGCGGCGGAGGCGGTGGCGAGGCAGACCCGATGCAGGTGGTGGTGTATTCGGAAGGAGGCCGCAGCGTGGGGCTGATCGTCGACGACATCCTCGATATCGTCAACGAGCGGCTTCAGATCGGGCTGGCCTCCGGCCGCCAAGGCGTACTCGGCTCGGCGGTGATCCAGAAACGGGTGACGGATCTGCTCGACATCCGGGCGATCATCGAGGCCAACGACCCTTCCTTCTTCGAGCCCTCCTCCCTCGAAACCTCTTGTCAAGAATAGCGAGGCGTGAAATCGATGTCGACCGAGAAACAATACTGCACTTTTTATCTCGACAAGCACTTCTTCGGCGTGGACGTATTGAAGGTCCAGGAAGTGATCCGTTACCAGACGATGACGCGGGTCCCGTTGGCGCCGGGCGTCATCCGCGGGTTGATCAACTTACGCGGCCAGATCGTGACGGCGATCGATTTGCGGCAGCGGCTCGAGCTACCGCCGCGCACTGGCGAAGACCTGCCGATGAACGTGGTCATCCGCACCGATGACGGCGCGGTGAGCCTGCTGGTGGACGAGATCGGCGACGTGCTCGACGCCGAAGAAGAGCAATTCGAAAGTCCCCCGGAAACGGTGGGGGGCGCGGCGCGGTCACTGGTACAGGGCGTGTACAAACTCAAGGACAAGCTGCTGTTGATTCTCGACACTGACCGGGCGATTTCTGTTCTCGACAACGGCACAGGCGAGTCAGGGTGGCGCGCGGCGCAGTAACGGAAACGCGAACTCGAACAGAGACTCGAAAGCGAAGAGGACCAGGAGAAGCATCATGGCAGTCAAAGTAGCGCGCAGCGCAAAAGTAGTTACCCAGTCGAAAAACCGGCCGCTCCGCGTGAAGGCCGGCGGCGCCCATGTGGAAGAAACGGGAGTTCAGAGCGAAGGCGTATTGGCCGCGCTCGACCGCTCGCAGGCGATTATCGAATTCGCCATGGACGGAACGATCCTGACCGCCAACGCGAACTTCCTGAAAACGATGGGCTACACGCTCGAAGAAGTCCGTGGCCAGCATCATTCGCTGTTCGTTCCGGATGGCCAGGCGCGCAGTGCGCAATACCGGCAGTTTTGGGCCAAGCTCAACGAAGGCGAGTTCCAGTCGGCCGAGTTCAAGAGGGTTGGCAAGGGCGGCAAGGAAGTCTGGATTCAGGCGACCTACAACCCCGTGCCCGGGCCTGACGGGAGGCCAGCGAAGGTGGTGAAGTTCGCCACCGATGTCACGGCGCGGAAACTGGTCGAAGCCGACGCGGCCGGACAGGTGGCCGCGATTGGAAAGTCGCAGGCGGTGATTGAGTTCCGAATGGACGGGACGATCGTTGCGGCGAATACGAATTTCCTCCGCGCGATGGGCTACGAACTCGACGAGATCCAGGGCAAACACCATTCGATGTTCATGCCCGTGGCCGTGCGCAACTCGGGCGAGTACAAGGAATTCTGGGCCAAGCTCAATCGCGGCGAGTATCAGGCTGGTGAGTTCAAGCGCGTGGCCAAAGGCGGCCGCGAGGTGTGGATTCAGGCGAGCTACAACCCGATACTCGACCTCAACGGCGTCCCGTTCAAGGTGGTGAAGTACGCCACCGACGTGACGGCTACGAAGCTGGCTGCGGCGGACGCGGCCGGCCAGATCGCCGCGATTGGAAAGTCGCAGGCGGTGATCGAGTTCCAGATGGACGGTGCCATCGTCACGGCGAACGCGAATTTCCTCGGCGCGATGGGTTACAAGCTCGACGAGATCCAGGGCAAGCATCACTCGATGTTCGTCGACGACCGCTATCGCTCGAGCGCCGAGTATCGCGAGTTCTGGGAGAAATTGAAGCGCGGCGAATACAACGCCGGCGAATACAAGCGGATCGCCAAGGGCGGCCGCGAGGTGTGGATCCAGGCGAGCTACAACCCGATCGCGGACATGGACGGGCGGCCGTTCAAGGTGGTCAAGTATGCCACCGACATCACTGCTCAGAAGCTGGCCGCAGCCGATTGGAGCGGACAGATCGAGGCGATCGGCAAGTCGCAGGCAGTGATCGAGTTCCAACTCGACGGCACGATCGTGACGGCGAACCCGAATTTCCTGAGTGCGATGGGATACACGTTTCCCGAAATTCGCGGCAAGCATCACTCCATGTTTGTCGACGAAGCGTATCGGGCGACAGCGGAATATCGAGACTTTTGGGCCAAGCTCAACCGCGGCGAGTACAGCGCGGGCGAATACAAGCGGATCGCCAAGGGCGGCCGCGAAGTGTGGATCCAGGCGAGCTACAACCCGATTCTCGACATGAGCGGCCGGCCGTTCAAAGTCGTCAAGTATGCCACCGACGTAACGGCGCAGAAGCTGGCTGCCGCCGATGCGGCAGGGCAACTGGCGGCTATCGACAAATCACAAGCCGTGATTGAGTTCCGCATGGATGGGACCGTCGTCTCGGCGAATCGCAACTTCCTCGCAACACTCGGCTACGAGTTCGCCGAAATCCAGGGTAAGCACCACTCGATGTTCGTCGAATCACGCTACGGAGCCAGCGCCGAGTATCGAGACTTCTGGGCGCGGCTCAACCGCGGCGAATATCAGGCGGGTGAATTCCGGCGGGTGGGTAAGGGCGGCCGCGACATTTGGATCCAGGCCACCTACAATCCGATCCTCGATCTCAACGGGCGGCCGTTCAAGGTCGTCAAGTTCGCCACCGACATCACCAAGCAGGCTCTGGCGCGCGTGAAGATGACCGAGATCATCACCTCGCTGGCGGGCTCATCCGAGGAGTTGGGCGTCATCAGCCAACAGATGAGCGCCAGCGCCGAGGAGACCTCTTCGCAGGCGGGCGTCGTGTCGTCGGCATCGGATGAAGTGAGCCGCAATGTGCAGACGGTGGCCACCGGGACCGAGGAGATGACGGCAAGCATCCGCGAGATCTCGACGAACGCCAACGAGGCTGCGCGCGTGGCGACGGCCGCCGTGGAAGTGGCCGAGCGGACCAACTCGACCATAAGCAAACTCGGCGCAAGCAGCGCCGAGATCGGCAAAGTCATCAAGGTGATCACCTCGATCGCCCAACAGACGAACCTGCTCGCCCTCAACGCGACGATCGAAGCAGCGCGAGCCGGCGAGGCAGGCAAGGGTTTCGCCGTGGTCGCCAATGAAGTCAAAGAACTCGCCAAGGAAACCGCCAAGGCGACCGAAGACATCAGCCAGAAGATCGAAGCCATCCAATCCGATACCCGGGGAGCGGTGGCGGCGATCGGCGAGATCAG
>JAXLQL010000062.1:0-15736 GCA_046331625.1 Bryobacteraceae bacterium | reverse complement strand
GGCTACGAGACCTACCATCACGGCAAGCGCGGCAACACGGCGCTCCGCATTCAGGAGAAGTTCGATCACAACAAGTACCTGAACGACGATGCCTCGCGCACCAGCGGTGAGCCCGGCAAGGAGATCGCCGACGACGCGATCGAGTTCCTCCGCAAGCGCAACGCATCGAAGCCCTACTTCATGTACCTTGCTTTCTCGGGGCCCCACGATCCGCGCGTCGCCGCCAAGCGCTACATGGACCTCTACCAACGCGACCGGATCCCCTTGCCGCGCAACTACGCTCCACTCCACCCATTCGACAACGGCGAACAACTCGTGCGCGACGAATTGCTCGCGGATTTCCCGCGCAGCGAAGCCGAGGTCCGCAAGCACCTCCACGACTACTGGGCCGTCATGACCGCGCTCGATGGCCACATCGGCCGGATTCTCGAGCACGTCGATCTCGCAAACACCCTCATCGTCTACTCGGCCGATCACGGACTAGCCCTCGGCAGCCACGGTTTGATGGGCAAGCAAAGTCTCTATGATGCCGCGATGAAGCCGCCGCTGATTTTCTCGGGACCAGGAATTCCACGCAACAAGCGCGTCGACGCACTGGCGTACCTGCTCGATATCTTTCCTACCGTCGTGGACCTCGCCGGCGCAACTCCACCATCAGGTCTCGATGGCAAGAGTCTGCGGCCCGTGCTCGAAGGCCGCGCCAAAGCCGTGCGCGACACGCTGTTCCTCTCCTATCGCGACGTGCAGCGCGCCGTTCGCGACAAGCGCTGGAAGCTCATTCGCTATCCCCAGATCAACCGCACCCAGCTGTTCGATCTCGCCCGCGATCCCGATGAAATCCACGATCTTTCCGGGAACCCGCGCCTCGCGGGCCGCGTTGATTCTCTCATGCAGGAACTCGCGCGCTGGCAGAAGGATCTCGGTGACACTCTGCCCCTCACCGCGTCCAACCCGAAACCCGCTGAATTTCCCGTGCCGCCCGAGGATCGAGTGGCGGCCATGCGCAAAGCCCTTCGGATGTAGGAAATGACGAAACTTCTCATGTTCGCTGCCACCGCGGCGCTCTTCGCTCAAAGCTTGGGAGACCAACTGCACGATGCCGCGCGCTCCGGTGACTCCGAGCGCGCCAAAGCTCTGCTCTCTAAGGGCGCTGACGTGAACGCCAAAGGTCTCTATGACCAGACGCCTCTCTTCTTCGCCGCCGATCGCGGCCACGTGGAAGTGGTCAAGGTCTTGCTCGCTGCCGGCGCCAAGGTCAACATCAAAGACACGTTCTACGGCATGACCCCGGCCGCGCGTGCCTCGATGAAGAAACGCTACGACGTGATCAGTCTCCTGCTCGCCGCGGGAGCCGAGGGCGCGGGCGAGTTGTTGGCCCAGGCCGCTTCCAGTGACGACACCGGACTCGCCAAGGCAGCCATCGCATCGGGAAAGCTCACCCCAGCGGACCTCTCCGCCGCCCTCGCCATCGCCGAAAAAGAGAAGAAGGCGAACGTCGTCGAGGTTCTGAAAGCCGCCGGAGCCAAGCCTCCGCCCCCAGCCAACTACGCCGCTGACCCTGCCGTTCTCGCCACCTACGTGGGAAAGTACGCGGGCGGCCGTGGGGGCAATGAATTCGATGTCGACGTCGCCGTCGATGCCGGCAAGCTCACGGCGAAGTTCGGAAACAGCACGATGACGTTCGGCGCGGTCAGTAATACCGAATTCCGCAATGACGAACGGCAACTCACTATCGTGTTTCAAACAGAATCCGGAGGCGCTGTCACCGGCTTCGCCCTCAAACCTTGGAACCAGGTCTACGCGCGAAAAAAATGAGACACGCACTCGTCCTCTTCGCCACCGCGCTCGCCGCGCAGAACTGGCCCGGATTCCGCGGACCCGGAGCCTCCGGTATCGGCGACGGCAAGGACCTCCCCGTGAGCTGGGACGCCGAGTCCGGCCGCAACATCCTATGGAAGACCAAGGTCCCGGGTTTGGCGTTCTCGAGCCCCATCGTTTGGAGTGACCGCGTCTTTCTCACCACCGCCATCAGCGATGAGCCGAAAGAATTCCGCGTCGGCCTCTACGGCGATGTGGAGCCCTCGAGCGATCGCGCCCGGCATACGTGGAAGGTGATGGCGTTCGACGCGAAGTCGGGCAAACTTGCGTGGGAGCAGACGGCCTTTGCCGGAATTCCGAAGTCGAAGCGTCACACCAAGAATACGCAAGCCACTCCTACTCCGGTGACCGATGGCAAGTACGTCGTCGCGTTCTTCGGCTCCGAAGGTCTCTACGCCTACACCGTCGACGGCAAGCTCGCCTGGAAAAAAGATCTCGGCACGCTGAACTCGGGCTGGTTCTTCGACCCCGACTACGAGTGGGGCATGGCCTCGTCGCCGATCCTCTACAAGGGCATGGTGATCCTCCAGTGCGACGTGCAGAAGGGCAGCTTCATCGCCGCCTTCGATCTCGCCACCGGAGCCGAGCGCTGGCGCACCGCGCGCGAAGAAATCCCCAGTTGGGGCACGCCGAACGTCTACGAAGGGAAGAACGGCGCCGAACTCGTCACCAACGCCACCAAGGCCCTCCGCGGTTACGATCCCGCCACGGGCAAGGAACTGTGGCGGCTTACTGGCAAGAACTTCAACTCCGAGACCACGGCTTCCACGCCCGTGTTCCACGACGGGCTCATCTACATCTCGAACGGATATCCGCCCACGCAGCCCGTCTTCGCCATCCGCGCCGGATCCAAGGGCGACATCTCGCTCGCCGAGGGCAAGTCCACGAATGACTCCGTCGCCTGGAGCTACGCTCGCGGCGGCACGCGCAGTCCCACGCCGCTCGTCTACGGCGGTCTGCTCTACACGGTCTCCGAAAACGGAATCCTCACCGTCTATGACGCGAAGACCGGTGCCAACACCTATCGCGAACGCATCGCCAAGTCGAGCGCCCACAGCGCATCGCCCGTCGCCGCCAACGGCCGCATCTACTTCGCGTCGGAAGATGGAGACGTCCACGTCATCAAAGCCGGACCCAAGTTCGAAGTGCTCGCCGTCAACAAAATGGGCGAGTGGATGATGGCTACCCCGGCCATCTCGAACGGAGTGCTCTTCATCCGCACGGCGGGCCAACTCGTAGCTGTCGCCGATTCCACGGCGCGCTGACCACTCTCGCGCCAGAGTCCGAGAGAACATGCCCGTTCCCACATTGGCAGGTACTCGGCCGTGTAGGGCGGGCCTTAGCCAGCGCGGGACTTCAGTCCCGCTTTCCACGCAGGGCACCTGACTCGAAGACCGCTCCCGATGTTCACACCCCCGTTACACAAAGTCGATCTGTGATTGCGGCTCCGCCACAATGTGGTACACGAGTTGCTCTCATATGGTCATGCGCCTCGCTTTGCTCACCCCTGCAATCGCCCTGTCAGTCATCGCAGCCGACCCCGAGCCGGGGTCCACCCTCTCGCCCGGCGGCATCATCTCACTCTTCGGCGCGAACCTCGGTCCGGAGGAAGGCGCTTCCGCCAAGCCCACCGGTTCCACGTATCCGTTCGAACTCGAGGGGACCTCACTGCGCATCGACGGCATCGACGCCCCCATCCTCTACGTGCAAGCTCGCCAAGTCAACGCAGTGGTGCCGTTCGCCGTCGCCGTCAATCGCGCCGTCACCGTCGAACTCAGCCGCAACGGCGTGACGGTCTTGAAGTCTCAGATGCCGTCGCAGCCAGAAGCGTTCCGTGTCTTCGAGGTCAACGGACAAGCCGCAGCCATCAACCAGAACGGGACCATCAACTCGCCCGACAATCCTGCTCCACCCGGATCGATCATCGCCGTGTTCGGCACCGGCGGCGGCCACATGACTCCTGACGGCGTCGACGGCCGCATCGTGGGAGCGAATCCGCTGCCGAAGCTGATCGCGCAAGTGCGCGTGCTCGTGGGCGCCGAACGCGCGGAGGCCGACATCTTCTACGCCGGCGCCGCACCCGGAATCATCTACGGAGTCGACCAAGTCAACTTCCGAGTCCCCGCCGGAACCGGCGGCGACTCCAAGCTCACCCAACTCGAATTCCGCGTCGGCAACTCCGCCTTCATCTCGAAGGGAATCGCGGTCGGCCAGAGATGAAGTCCCGGCGGCACGAGCGCGACCTACCACAGCATCTTCAACCCGAATTGGATCTGCCGCGGCGCGTTCGCTTGACTCGAGATGATCCCGAACGACCCAGAGGTCACCGAAGTGTTCGGACCACCGAAGCGCGGCGTATTGAACGCATTCAAAAACTCGGCGCGGAACTGTACCACCACCCGCTCCACCGGCTTGAAGTCCTTGAACAGCGACAGGTCGAAGTTCCGCACACCATCGGTGCGGACATCCGGAAGCCGCGCCCCCAGGTTCCCGAACGTGAACGGAGCCGGTTGGCTGAAAACCGCCTGCTCGAAGTATGATGCGCCAGCCCGCTGTTCCGATGGTCCCGTGCGCGGCCTGGTGCGACTGTCCGTAGGCGAAATTGAGCTGGTTGGTGAACTGGGCTCCCTGCGTATTCGGCTGCGGATAGTATTTGAGCGCGTTCACCGCCACCGGATCGAAGCGCGAAACCGGAACCTTGTTGTCAGGGAAGGCATCGCGGATGAATCCGCCCGCGGGATTGGCGCGCGTGGTAAAAGGATCGAAGATGCGGCCGGGAAACGGCTAGAATGGTAGAGCCTCGCATGATCTCCATCGTGATCCCCATCCACAATGAAGAGCCCGCGATCCTCCCGCTATACGACCGCCTCAGCGGCGTCCTCGAAAAGATGCGGAAGCAGTACGAGATCCTGTTCGTCGACGACGCCTCCACTGACCGCAGCTTTGACCTCCTCGCCAACCTCGTCGAAACCGACAATCGCCTCAAGGTAATCCGCCTCCGCCGCAACTTCGGACAAACCGCTGCCCTCTCGGCCGGCTTCGACGAAGCGCAAGGCAACGTCATCATCTCCCTCGACGGCGACCTCCAACACGATCCCGAAGACATCCCCGCCTTGCTCGCCAAGATCGAAGAAGGCTACGACATCGCCTCCGGCTGGCGCAAGCAACGTCTCGACAACGCCATCACCCGTAAGATCCCGTCGCGCATCGCCAATTGGCTGATGTCGAAGGCCAGCGGGCTCGACCTCCACGATTTCGGTACAACTTTCAAAGCCTACCGCGCCGAAATCCTCAAAGACGTCAATCTCTACGGCGAACTTCACCGCTTCATTCCCGCCCTCGCCAGCTTCTACGGAGCCCGCGTGGCCGAGGTGCCCATCCGCAACTCACCCCGCGTCAGCGGCGGATCGCACTACGGCCTCAGCCGTACCTTCCGCGTCCTGTTCGACATCCTGACCGTCCGCTTTCTGCTCACCTACTTCACCCGCCCCATGCACTTCTTCGGAAAGCTCGGTCTCATCGGCACCGGCGTCGGCGGCGCCATCATGCTCTATCTTGCGATCTACAAGATCCTCGGCAATGAGATCGCCGTACAACATGGTCCGCTGATGATCGCAGGCGCGCTCCTTCTGCTCGCTGGATTGATGATGTTCTCCACCGGACTCCTCGGCGAAGTGCTCATCCGCACCTACTTCGAAAGCCAGGGCCGCCGCATCTACGCCGTGCGCGAGATCCGCACGCGTCGAGAGGGCAAGGTCAAAGACGAAGCCCGGTAGCGCTCCCGTGCAAGCTCTCTTCGAACGCCTCCGCTCCTTCGATACCGCACTGCTCGCCAACACCATCGGCTACATCGATCCCACGCCCGTGCATGAGTGGTACATGGATGGATCCATCCGGTGCCTCACTCCTTCCCGGCCTCCCACCGTCGGCGTCGCCGTCACCGCCGAGATCGATTCCAGCACGCCATTGGGCACAGCCGATTTCGACGAGTTCTACCGCCAGGTGGAGGCCATGGAGCACTCCGCCCTCCCCTCCGTCTGGGTCGTGAAAGCGGTCGGATCCCGCCCCGGCCACGAATGCATCATGGGTGACGGCATGGCCAAGCTCCTCCGCGCGGCAGGCTGCGCCGGCGCTGTGATCGAGGGTGGCGTGCGCGACGTCCCCGGGATCCTCGGCGCGGACTTCGGAGTCCACGCCCGAGGAACCGTAGTGCATCACTGCGCCCTCCGCATGCGCCGCGCCAATGAGCCCGTCGAGGTCGGCGGCATCACCATTCACCCCGGCGACTGCATCCACGCCGGTGCCGAAGGCGTCATCCGCATCCCTGCGTCGTGCATGGACCAACTCCCGGACCGCGCACTCGCCATGATCGACTTCGAGCGCGATGCCCACGAGGCGCTCGTCCGCCGCGACCTCACCGTCGCCCAGCGCCGCGCCAAGGTCGGCGAACTCCTCGCCGCCTACGGCTTCGTCAAATCCGCCTGACGGCTCCGTGTAGGGCGGGCTTTAGCCAGCGCGGGACTTAAGTCCCGCTTCAGCCCCGCCGCACCTCGGCGACACGAGCTCATACAGGACCGCATCGTGCCCCTCGCAGATACACTTCCCCTTGCACGCAAACCCCACCTTCTCGAATACCCGCTGCGATGCACGGTTATCCGCGAAAACCACTCCCGAAATCGGCTCCTTGCCTCCACCCTCATGCCGGACCACCGTTTCCAGAGCCTCCGTTGCGTACCCCCGGTTCCAGAACGCTCTCCGAATCTCGAATCCCACGGCACGATACGGCGCGGGCTTCAACCAGTTGAGAGTGATCCATCCCACCGCTGTGCCCGTTCCCATATCGTCAAGCGCCCACTTCGGCGAGAAAGGCCGAGCCTCAAAGTAGGCCTGTACCCACGCGAGCCACGGACTCAACGCGGGCTGAAGCGTCGTGCACCGAACCTCGGCGTCCGTCCACAGCTCTCGTAACCATGGCCGGTCGCCCTTGTGCATCGGCCGCAATCGAAGCCTCGGACCTTCCAGAATGGGCAAGCCCATGAGCCGACAATCGGCGGTTTCGCCCGCCTTCGTTACCTTAGGTCAATGACCCTCGTCGCCATCCTCACCGTCCCTCGCGACGCCGAACCCCAATACCGCGCCTACGAAGCCAAAGCCGAGCGGATCATGGCCCGCCACGGCGGCGCGATCGAGCGCGTCATCGAAGTGGAAGCCGAAACCCCGGACACCTTCCGCGAAGTCCACATCGTCCGCTTCCCGGACGACGCCGCATTCGCCGCCTACCGGGCCGACCCCGAAATCGTAGCCTCCGCCCCCGAGCGCTCAGCGGCGATCCTCCAGACTCAAATCCTCCGCGCCAAACATTGAGCCTCGCGGGGACTCCCCCCAAAAAGCCATCGGGCGGGACCACGACGCCCCGCCCGAATCTCCCCGCTCTCCGCGCAGCCAGGTCCCCTCTACTGCCTGGCCACGCTAGGACTCACACTCGGTGGCTCCGTCCGCGTTCCCGGAAGCGCCGTCTCGCCCAGCCGCCCGCCGTCCCGCAGCGCGATCCCCGCGCCCACCGCCCCAGCTCCCGCCAGCGCCGTCATCGTAATTACCAGCGGCCTCTTGCTGAACAAGCCCGCCCCAGCAGGACCCTTCGGCGTACAGAACCGCCGCTCGTCGCTTTCCACCACGCCCTTGTCCACCATCGCTCGCACCGCCGACTTCTCGAGCACGTCCACTCGGCCCGCTGACTCGTGCCCCGGCTTCACCAGCCGGTCTACCGCGCAGATCAGCGCGCTCGCCACCGGCGGAACCTCGAACGTGAGGGCGCCTTCCACCAGATGCAGGTAGGCTTCCCCCGTGTCCAGCCGCACGATCCGTGCACGCGAATTCCGCTGCAGCACGAACCGGACCCCATTGTTCACACGCAGGTAAGCCGGTTCATCGAACGTTGTGATCAGGTCGCCTCTGTTCAAGGGCCATGACGTCACTCCGCTTACCGATTGTCTGGTACCGTTCACGTCCACATCGCGCTTGCAGTCCAAGAAGGCAATGTTCTTCGTGTCGAGCCATTCCGATGCGGAAGCAGTCAGGGCAATGACCCCGCAAAGCATGATAGTTCTCATCGTGTTTTTGAATTCCCTCTTCTGGCCCGCCGAACGCGCTCGGACCCGTATACCAATACGATGACGCCGTAAAGTCGTTTTGACCACCAGCCGATTCCCTTAAGAGAACACTAAGGAATCACCCAAAGATGCCGAGACAACCCGGTCTTCGGATGGTGTGCATAATAATGATGGTCGCCGCGCGCTTGGCCCTGCTCACGCTAGGGTTGGCCCGCGTTCGAGTGGCTCAATCCAGGCTTCTTGCCGTGGCTCGCCGGCCCTGGCTCGGCCGCCGTTCACTCGAAGCGATCCTCACCGCCGTCGACTCCGCATCGGCTTGGACGCCGGGCGCCACCTGCTTGGTGCGCGCACTGGCCGGACAACTCCTCGCCGCCGCCTACGGCTATCGCCTCACGCTCCGCATGGGCCTGCGCGCGCAAGCCGGAATCGAAGGCCACGCCTGGCTCGAACAAGACGGCCGCCCCTGCCCGCCCGCCGGCGAGGCGCAATCATACTTCCCTCTGGAGCTATCCATTGAGCCTTGAAACACCCGTCATGAGCCGATCCTTCACCGCTGATCCCGAAGTGATGACCCAGCAACTGGGCGACACGGTCGTGCTGCTGCACCTGCGCACCGACAAGTTCTACGAGCTCAACCCTACCGCCGCCCTGGCGTGGCAGTTGCTCTCCTCCGGCCTCGATACCGGTGAGATCGCAAGCAGAATCACCGCCGAGTTCGACGTCAGTTCCTCCCAGGTCCGCCGCGAACTCGACACCGTCACCGCCGTATTCGAACGCGCCGGCCTGATTCGCTAATCCACCATGCCTGTGCTCGCCTCGAAACCGCGATCCGCCGAGTGGACGCTCCGCTTGCCCGCCGTCACGGCTGCGGACGCTCCGGAACTCGCCATCGCCCAGCGCGGATGCCACCGGCTGGCTCTTTCGGGCAGCGCCACATGGGTGGACCGCGATCGAAGCCAGGAGATCGAGCCCGCCCGCCTGCTCGACGCGTTTCTGGCTTCCGGAGACGCGGCTCTCTCCCGGCTCCGCGGCCATTTCTCGCTTGCCATCTGGGACGTGTTCTCGGGCGAGGCGCTTCTGGTTCGGGACCCGATGGGCCGCTATCCGTTGTTCTATGCCCGGCGCTCGGATGACATCCTCCTCTCCGGATCCGTGGCCGCTCTGGCGCGGAGTGCGGCCGTTCCCTCGAGCCTCAATGCCTCCGTCTTCGCCGAGTACTTCTGCGGGCAGTGGACCACGCTCGACGAAACCTACTACGCCAACATCTACCGCGTTCCCCCCGGCTGCGTCGTACGGTTCCGCCATGGGAGCCGCCGCGTCTTCCGCTACTGGAATCCGGAATCCGGCGGGAACTGGGCAACTCCGCAAGAACTCGCCCAGTTCGAGCAGCGCCTGGAAGACGCCGTAGCGCAACCACTCGAACAAGGTCCTTCTGCGATCTTTCTGAGCGGCGGGCTTGATTCCGTCGCCGTGGCCGCCATCGCCGCCGAGCGCTGCCGTCAGCATGGCCATCCCGTGCCGCGCGCGCTGTCGCTCGCCTTTCCCGATGCGGCCGTGAATGAGGAGCCGATCCAGCGCGGCGTTGCCTCGAGTCTCAGTCTTCCCCAGGACATGTTCCTGTTTGACCGCGCCCTGAATGAGCACTCCCTCGTCGAGGAGGGCCTGGAACTGTCAGCCCAGATGCCCCAACCGCTCGATAACATCTGGCTTCCGGCATATCGCTGCCTATTCGAACGCGCGCACCAACTCGGCTGCTCCGCCATCCTCACCGGCACCGGCGGCGACGAGTGGCTCGGAATCTCGCCCTTGCTCTCGGCCGACCTCATCCGCCAAGGAGACTGGGACGGCTTCCTCATGTTGTGGCGCGCCCTCACCCGCTCTAACGGACCCAACCTCGCGCTCCGCCGAAACCTGCTCTGGCGCCATGGTCTGCGTCCGATCCTGCGCGAGCACGCGATGAAGGCGGTCCACTTCGCCGCGCCCGCTCTGCTCCTGCGCAAACGGGAACGCCGGATCCTGGCGTCCATCCCCCACTGGGCCGCGCCTGATCCGGCCGTGCGCCGCCGCATCGTCGAACGAACTCTGGCCGCCGAGGACGCCCGGGCCCGCACCGGAAGCTACTACGGCGACGACCTCCGCGAGAGTCTCGACCATCCTCTCGTATCAATGGAAGCAGAAGAGCATTTCGACTCCGGCCGCCGCTTCGGCGTGCCGCTCGCCCACCCGTTCCTCGATGACCGGTTGGTTGACCTGTTGTACCGCGTCTCGCCTCGCCACCTCATGGCGGGCGGGCGCACCAAAGGCTTGGTTCGCCAAACGCTCGCGCGGCGATTTCCAGGCTTGGGATTCGAACGGCAACGGAAAGTGGATGCCCGCCGCTTTGCCGCCGCACGAATCTATCGAAGCGCTCCAGGCGCTCTCGCCCGGCTGGGAGGTGTGCGCACGTTGCATGACATGGGAGTGGTCTCCAGCGCCAAGGCTGCCCAATTCGTCGGTTGCTCGGTGCAATCGGGCAACGAACGCGAAGCCTGGCGCGTGTGGTCGATCCTGAACCTCGAGACCTGGGCCCGGAATCGCTGGTAACGAATCGCTGGTGACAAGGAGGACGTGATGAAAGACAAAAAACAATGCCGGGATGCGACGGACAAGCAGGTCTGGACGCCGATGAGCGTCCGTTATGCCGGTGACGTCACCGAAGTGATCAAGGGGGGCGGCGGGAAAATGACGCTGGTCGGCGGCGACCCGGGTGAGGGCAGAAAGCAAAAGAGCAGCGGATGACCGCGCAAACACAATCCGGACTCGAGATCTGGCGCGACGAAGGCGGCCGCATCGCCGCCTTCGGCCACTCCGGGCGCGACCATTCGTGGCTCTGCATGCCGCCCGTGGCCACCTTTCGCTTCGACCTCGGCCCGCGCCGCGTCACAGCCCTTCCCGAACCCGGAGCCTGTCCTGATGACGTGGAAGAGGCTCTCTACCGCGCCGCCGTTCCCTTGGCGCTCCATGCGTTCGGCCACGAAGCGCTTCACGCGAGCGCAGTCGAGACGCCTCGCGGTCTAGCAGTCTTCTGCGCCCCCGCCGGGACCGGCAAATCGACTACCGCCAAGTCCCTCGCCTCGCGCGGATGGCGCGTGTGGGCAGACGATGTCGTAGTGCTGCGCATCGAAGGATCCACCGTGTGCGGCGAACCCTTGCCGTTTCGCGTCCGGCTCAGGCCCGAGGCGGCGAACCACTTCGGCGTCCGGGAAACCGTTCTGCCGCCCTGGACCCAGCGCATCTCGAGCGCTCCCGTTGCCGCCATCTTTTCCCTCCGCCGCGATCCGCATCTGAGCCAGACCGTCTGCGTGCGTACGCTCGACCCAGCCGAAGCATTTCCCGTGTTGCTGTCGAACGCGTATTGCTTCAGCCTGAGCCAGCCCGGGCGAAAGCGCCTCATGATGGCGCACTACGCCGCGCTCGCACGCCTCACGCCCTGCCGGGAACTCGTCTTCCGCCCGGGCCTCGAAAATCTTCGTCCGATGGCCGAAGCCATCGAAGGGGAGGTTACATGATTCCCGAGATCCAGTTCATCGTTCAGTCGCTCCGCCACCGCCTCGGGTCGCAAGAAGAGCCCGCCAATGGCTCGGTCCATAACGTCGAAAAGCTCCTTGCCCTCGCCTCCGCCCACGGTGTCACCGCGCTCCTCGAGGGCGCTCCCGACGACGCCATCCCGCGCATCCTCGCCGGCCGCATGGACAACGCCAAGCGCGGCATGGCCCTCACGTCCATGCTCCTCATGGCCACGGCCCACATGCGCGATTACCGCATTCGCACCGTCACCTTCAAAGGTCCGATTCTCGCGGCCTGCTACGGCGATCCCTCGCTCCGCGAGTTCTCAGACGTCGACATCCTGATGGCCGCCGAGGATGTCGAGAAGGCCATAGAAGCCCTCGCGCTGGTCGGCTTCGTACCCGAACTGCCCTGGACCGAAACCTCGATCCGCCGCTGGAATTGTCAAATCTCGCTCCGCCACGATCGCACCTCCGGCCACCTCGACCTGCATTGGCAACTGGTGCCGCGCTACTTTCCCGTCCAGTGGGACGTCGCGGAATTGCTCGATCGCGCCAAGCAGACGGACCTCCAACGCATCAAAGTCCCCGTGCTTGCGCCCGAGGACCAGGTCATCCTCGCCTGCGTCCACGGCGCAAAGCACGGCTGGGAGCGCTTACTCTGGCTCTACGACATCGCCATGCTCGTCCGCGCTCACCCCAATATCCAATGGCGCGACATCTTCGAGCGCGCCGACAAGCTCGGCGCACGCAACGTGGTCGTTTCCGCGCTGATGCTGCTCGAACACATCCTCGGAGTCGAACTGCCCCTCGAGGCTTCCCCAGACGCTGACGTCCACAAGACGCTCACTCCGTGGGTGCTCAACATCGGCTGGCGCATCGGCCAAGGCATCACGGGACCAGTCGACTCGGTGGAACTCATCAAGTTCAACAACGCCCTCGTCTCGAGCCGTTGGCAGCGGATGAAGCACTGGGTCGGAGCGGTCACGTATCCTACCGACGTCGAAGCCGCCGCCTGCGGCGCCGCCGGATCCGTGTCGAGCGTGCTCATCCCCTACCGCGTGGCGCGCTTGGCGCTCAAATACGGTCTCCGCGGCAAGAAATCCTGATCGATCTTACTCGCCCCGAGTAACTCCCAAGGTAAGCCACTGGTTTCACCAGTGAGACTGGAACAGGTTTGACCGTCGCGGGAGTGAGCGCGGCGTAGAATCCTCCCTCAAGTGGCTTGATGAACCACGAAAGAGAGGATTCATGTCAGAGATATACAAGAGCCTAGCCCACTCCAAATGGGACTGCAAGTATCACGTAGTGTTCGTTCCGAAACGACGCCGGAAGGCGTTGTTCGGACAGGCACGGCAGCAACTCGGAAAGATCTTCCACGAGTTGGCGCGACAGAAGGAGTGCGAAATTCTGGAAGGGCACCTGATGCCCGACCACGTGCACATGTGCATCGCGATTCCACCCAAACACCCGGTGGCCTCGGATCGGATTTCTGAAAGGAAAGAGCGCGATTGCCGTGGCGCGAATGCGCGGAAAGGAGCGGAACTTCACCGGCGAACATTTGTGGGCACGCGGCTACGCCGTGTCCACCGTCGGCTTCGAACTGGAAGCCGTGCGCAAATACATCCGCGAGCAGGAGGCCGCGGATGGTGACAAGGGTCAATTCTGACCAAAACACTTTGAGGCGCGCTTGGCGCGACGCCTAGACCAGACACTCAACCGCCTTTGAGGCGGCCCAACTCATCAAGCCACCCGCTACGCGGGGGGTGTCTGACTCAGTAGCGCAGGCCCTTGCTGCGCCTTTGTAGAGCAGGCTTCGATTGTACTGCTATCCTTCAGTTTCCACGCTGGCCGCGAAGATTTGAGCCCGCCTCCGTGTAGGGCGGGCTCCAGCCTGTGCCGGACTTCAGTCCCGCCATCCATCACGTGTCGCGCAAACTCAATAAACCAATTCCCTCCAACCACATCCCAGGATCGATTTTGCAAGCCCCCAAGACCCGAAGCCTAGCCTGAGATCGTGGAGCCCAGCTCCGCCCGCTCTTTGTCATCCGAATAGCTTCCTCTTCCCGGACCGCTTCACGGCCCGTCCCCCGGGAAAAAACGAACCCAATCTCCGCCGATCCGCGACGACGGCCACCACCACCGGGCCCATCAGCGCCGATTCGACACATTCCGACATGCCGCGCAACCACCCTAGGCCAGCGAAAAAACAAACCCACCGCCCAAAGCCGACACTTTCCGGCATCGCCTCCCTCCCGCAAGCACCACTGTCACCTTTTGGAAGCATCTGAATCTCCATTTCTGTGACCCGACCTCTGGCAGCGCTCCTCGCCTGCATCCCGCTTGCGGCGCAACCCCTTTCCCTGCGCGACGCCGTCAAGCTCGCCCTCGCCGGCCACCCCTCGCTCGAAGCGGCCGCCGCCGAGACCAAGGCCGCCGAAGCGCGGATAGGCCAAGCCCAAGCCGGGCTCCGCCCCCGCGTCAGCTACACCGAGAACTTCACCACTTCCAACAACCCGGTCTTTGCCTTCGGAAGCCTGCTCAACCAGCGCCGATTCTCGGAAAGCAACTTCCGCATCGACGCCCTCAACAGCCCCGGCTTCGTCAACAATTTTCAATCGCAGATCGCCGCTGAGCACACCGTCTGGGACTTCGGCGCAACCAAGGCCTCGATCCATGGCGCCGAACTCGGGAAAAAGCGAACTCAAGAGAACGAAAACACCCTCCGCCTCCATCGGATCGCCGCCGTCGCCCGGACCTATCATCTAGTTACACTGGCCAAGGAAAGCCTGTCCGCCGCCGGCTCCGCCGTCAAGTCCGCTCAGGCCGACCTCGACCGCGCCGAAGCCGTTCGCGCCGCCGGGATGTCCACCGATGCCGACGTCCTCACCATCAAGGTGCACCTCGCCGCCATGCGCGAACAGCAGGTCCGCCGCAAGTACGACCTCGAAGTAGCGCAGGCCGAACTCAACGAGAGCCTCGGCGCTCCGCTCGACACACCGCGCGATCTCTCCACGCCGCTCGAGCCTACCCGCGCTCCGGCCGCTGCCCTCGACACGCTCGAAAGCTCGGCTCGCACCCAGCGACCCGAATTCCGCCTCGTGGAATTGGAACGGAACATGGCCGACAACCAGCGAGCCGCGGCGCGATCGGCGCTCTATCCGCAAATCGTCGCCCGCGGCATGTTCGAAGCCGATCGCGGACGCTTCGTCACCCAGGCCGGCGCAAACTGGTTCTTCGGCGGCGGACTGCGCTGGAATTTCGACGCTGGCGGCGGCGTGCGCAAACGCATGGAAGAGGCATCGCAGGCCGCGGCCGTCGCCAAGGCGCATGAGCGCGAAGCCGCTTCCGGAATCGCCCTCGAAGTTCGACAAGCCCGAGCCGCCGTGCTTTCCGCCAATGAGCGCCTCGAAGTCGTGAACGCCGCCGTCACGCAAGCCGAAGAGAGCCTGCGCATCGTCAAAAATCGCTTCGAAGCCGGGCTTACCACCGTCGACCAGTTGTTGCGCAACGAGACCGCATTGCTCGAAGCCAAGACTCGCCGCCTCGCCGCGATCTATGACCAACGCGTCGCCGCCGTGATGCTCGAGCACGCCACGGGAACACTAACGGGAGATTCCGATGTCCTTCAATAAACTGCTGGCCCTGGCCTCGATTCTCGCCCTCACCACCGCCTGCCACAAACCCGCCGAGCCCAAGCAGGAACATCGCGAAGCCGCGCCCGTCGCGGTCACCACACGCGCCGTCGAGCGCCAGTCATGGCCCGAAACGTTCGAAGCCCTCGGCACCGTCCGTGCCCGCGCTTCGAGCACCGTCTCGGCGCGCGTGATGGCCTACGTCCAGCAGATCACCGTGCGTGAAGGCGACACCTTCGCAGCCGGCCAAACGCTGGTCACGCTCGACTCGCGAGACCTCGCCTCGGGCGAACGGCAAGCTCGCACCGCAGTGGACGAGGCGCGCAGCGCAATCCCCGAAGCCGATAGCGCTATTGCCAGCTCCAAAGCCCAACTCGAACTCACGCAAACCACCTTCAAACGCATCGAAGACCTGCTCGCCAAACGATCCGTCTCCCAGCAGGAGTTCGACGAAGCAGCCGCCCGCGTCAAAGTCGCGCAATCGGCGGTGAAGATGGCCGAAGCGCGACGAGCACAGTTGAACGAAAAGATTCGCCAAGCCGAGCAAGCCGTGCGAACCGCCGGCATC
>JAXLQL010000061.1:0-20708 GCA_046331625.1 Bryobacteraceae bacterium | reverse complement strand
CTCGGCGGACAAGTAGCCGCCTACCTCGTGCAGTCCGAACTCGAGCGGCGCATTCGGGCGCTCGACGAAACGGCTCGCCTCATCGCGGGCACGTCGGCTGACCGGCGCGATTCCCTCGTGCGAGAGGTGCGTGTTCACATGGGCGAGCGATTCCCGTCGGCGGAGATTCTGGTCGCCGATGCAAGAGAGGAACTGCACCCGGAGGTCTCGCCGCCGCCTGGATGGTCTTCCGCGAAGGGCATCCTGGTCAAAGACCGCCTCCTTTATCTCTGGAGCCACGTCTCCGGGGGTAGCGCGCAGGTGACTCTGATGTTTCCGCTCACTCGCGGTTGGCTCTCCACGCTCGCGCCCGGCCTGGGCTCCATCTCGATCCTGCATTTCCCCTTCGCTGGCGAAGCCCGGCGCGTGATGCGATTCCACGATGCGGCAGACGAAGATCCGCAAGCCACGGAAGCTCCCGCCCCTGCCAATCGCTTCGACCTCGACTTGCTGTGGGGCAACGACGTGCCTCTCTCTGTTTGGGAAGTCCCGTCAAAGCAGGAGACCGCGATCCTCGGCGTGCACTCGCGCCTCTCGGCATTGCTGAATTTTCTCGTTCCCTCGCGCGCAGACAATCGCGTGGTGCTGATCCTCATTGCAACCGTTCTCGCGCTGGTGCAGGTCGCGTCGATCTACGCCGGCGTCACGCTCACGCGCACCATCACCTCAGCCGTGCATGATCTCTACGAAGGAACCGAGCACGTGCAGGCCGGCGACTTCGCGCATCGCATCCCAGTTCGCGGCGACGACCAGTTGGCGCAACTCGGCTCCTCGTTCAATCGGATGACGGAAAACGTCGAGCGTCTGCTCGAGGTCTCCAAAGAGAAGGAGCGCATGGAAGCCGAGTTGCAGGTAGCACGCCGGGTGCAAGCGCAGTTGTTCCCGCGCGAGACTCCCACGCTGCGGTCGCTTGCGATCGAAGGAGTCTGCGTTCCGGCTCGCACGGTCTCGGGCGACTACTACGACTACCAGTTGCTTCCCGACGGTCGCCTGTTGATCGCGCTCGGCGACGTGGCAGGCAAGGGCGTCTCGGCATCGCTCCTCATGGCCTCCCTGCAAGCTTGCGTTCGGATGCAGGTATCCCAGTGCGCTACGGAAACCGTCAGCGGCATGATGACCCGGCTCAATCAGCAGCTCCACGCCAACACGACTCCCGAGAAGTACGCCACCTTTTTCCTCGGCCTCTATGACGACTCCACCGGCGAACTCGTCTACACCAACGCCGGCCACCTTCCGCCGTTGCTCGTCAGAGATGGCAAGGTGCAACCTCTCGACGTGAATGGAATGGTGGTGGGCGCGTTCCCGTTCGCCAAATACGGGGAGAGCAGCGTGACGCTCCAAGCCGGTGACTTGCTTTTCTGCTACTCAGACGGTGTCACCGAAGCCGAGAACGAGTTCGGCGAAATGTTCGGCGACGCCCGCTTGGCGGAGGTGTTGGGCAAACCAGAAGCCTGTTGCGGCAAGGCCATTTCTTTCGTCACCGACGCGGTGAGGCAGTTCACAGGGGCGCCCGAGTTCGGAGACGATCTTACGCTTCTCATGGCGAGGAGACTCTAGTTGGGCTACATCTACCGCCGCTTCCTGACCGTGTTCGCGCTGGTTGCCGCAGTGCTGGCTATCGGCACCGCGGGCTTCGTCTGGATCTCCGGCTATCCGGTGTTTGACGCATTCTACATGTCGCTCATCACCATCACCACAGTCGGGTACCTCGAGGTTCATCCGCTCGACACTTCGGGGCGCATCTTCAATTCCTTCCTGCTGTTGTTCGGCGTGGGTACCATGTTGTATGCGGTCGGCGCCATTACGCAGACGGTTCTCGAAACCGAGTTCACTCACCTTTTTCAGAAACGCCGGCTGAAGAAAATGATCGACAGTCTCAAAGGCCATTACATCCTCTGCGGATTCGGACGCGTGGGGCGCGGCGCCGCTGCCGAGTTGCAACGCACTGGGGTTCCTTTTCTCGTGATGGACCGCAATCCGGACCGCGTGGAATGGGCCATTCGCCAAGGAATGATCGCGGTCATGGCCGATTCCACTCGAGACGAAATGCTGATCGAGGCGGGAATTCAGCGCGCTCGCGGCCTCATCGCGGCGCTGGCCACTGACGCCGACAATCTCTTCCTCATTCTCTCGGCGAAGAGTCTGAATCCGAACCTCAAGCTTTCGGCGAGAGTCGGCGAGGAAGGTACGGAACCCAAGATGCGGCGCGCCGGCGCCGATGCCGTCTTCATGCCCTACTCGATCACCGGCTATCGCTTGGCCCAATCGATCCTGCGCCCGCATGTGTTCGAGTTCCTCGACATGACCGGGTCCACTTCGAGCCTCGGCGCCAACGTCGGCATCGAGCAGGTGGAAGTGGCATCTGGAAATTCGCAAGCGTCGAAATCCCTGCGTGACCTGCAACTGCGGCGGGAAGTGGGCGTGATCGTGCTCGCCATTCGACGAGTTTCCGGCGAGATGATTTTCAACCCGCCCGCCGAGGCGACCGTGGAAGGAGGAGATACGCTGATCGTGATGGGCACGGTGGACGACGTGCGCAAACTCCAGGACATGGTGAGCGGCTGATGTTCGTTCTGACCGCGGCGCAAATGCGTGAAGTGGACCGGCGCACCGTCGAGCTCGGGATTCCCGATGCGGTGCTCATGGAGAATGCGGGACATCGCGTGGTGGAGTTTCTCGAACGCCGCTTTGCTCCGTTGCGCGATCAGCGCATCGTTGTTTTGTGCGGCAAGGGAAACAACGGCGGTGACGGCATTGTCATCGCCCGCCAGCTCTTCACTCGTTTTGCTCCGCGATCTCTCGATGTGGTGCTCGCCGAGGCCCCGCCGGCGAATTTCGCCTCGCTCACCGCATGCGGCGGATCAGCCGGGAACGCGATCGCTCCGGAGATGCGCGCGGCGACGATCGTGGTGGACGCGCTTCTCGGCACCGGACTCAGCGGCCCCCCACGCGAGCCCTACGCGGACCTGATCCGCGAAATCAACACCGGATTCCCCGCTGCCAAGATCGTTGCCGTCGACATTCCCTCCGGCCTTGCGAGCGATCATCCCATCACTTCCTGGCAGCACGTGCATGCCGATGCCACCGTGACCTTCACGGCACCCAAGATCGCACAGGCGATGCACCCGGGCGCTTCCGCGTGTGGCGAGC
This sequence comes from Bryobacteraceae bacterium, assembly GCA_046331625.1. Classification (GTDB taxonomy): domain Bacteria; phylum Acidobacteriota; class Terriglobia; order Bryobacterales; family Bryobacteraceae; genus JAXLQL01. Next base: position 17,519 of record JAXLQL010000061.1, on the reverse strand, counting down.
TCTTCGTGGGCAACATCGGATCGCCAGCTTCCATCTGTGATTTCGGACTGCGCCTCACGGAATGGGACGACATCGCGGCTCTCTTCGCTCCGCGCCCCGCTTCGGCGCACAAGGGCAATTTCGGTCACGTGCTGGTGGCTGGTGGTTGGAATGGAAAAACCGGCGCGACTACGATGTCTGGTATCGCCGCGCTTCGAGTTGGCGCGGGCTTGGTCACGGTCGCCAGCTCCGCCTTGTCGCAGCCTTATCCGGAGTTGATGACCGATTCGGCGGACACTCCCAACACCGAGGGCAAGACTGTGATCGCCGTCGGGCCCGGCATGGGAACGGGTCCGGATCAAGCGAAGCTGATCGAGCGGCTGCTCGAGTTCGGAGGGCCGGTAGTAATCGACGCGGACGGGCTCAACAACCTCGCCGGCACGAAGCTTCCGCGCCGCGAGAACGTGATCGTCACGCCGCATCCCGGTGAGATGTCACGGCTCAGCGGAGTCTCCACCTCGGATATTCAGAAGAACCGGCTCGACGTGGCGCGCCGCTTTGCGGACGATCGTGGAGTCACGCTGGTGCTCAAGGGTCGCGACACTCTCATCGCTTTTCCCGAAGGCCCTGTGTGGATCAATCCCACAGGCGGTCCCGCGATGGCGAAAGCAGGCTCGGGCGACATCCTTACCGGCCTGATCGCTGGCATAGTGGCGCAGTTTCCATCGGATTGGCAGCGCGCGGTGGTCGCGGCGGTTTGGTTGCATGGGCGCGCAGGGGATCTCGCCGCGGCGGAATTGGGTGACAAGGGCGTGCTCGCAACCGATCTCTTGCGATACCTTCCGGCGGCGATGCGCCCGTAGGCTACTGCGACTCCCCGAACCCCGGCTTCCAAATCCACGGGACCACGGAATTCGCTTTCGCCCACGTCTCCCACTGCACCGCCATCTGCTGCACTCGATCCGGATGCCGTGCCGCCAAGTCATTCTGCTCAGTCCGGTCCGCGTCAATGTCGAACAGTTCCCACTTGCCCGTTGGATACACCGCCGTCAGCTTCCACTTGCCATCGCGCACCGCCCGGCTGCCTTCGTGTTCCCAAAACAGCGGACCTCGATTCACCTTCTTGCCCGCGAACATCGGCGCCGCGTTCACGCCCGCCACTTCCCGCGGAACCTCCGCGCCTGCCACGGAACAAAGCGTCGGTAGCACGTCGATGAAGTGCCACGGCTGATTTCCGTTGCTCCCTCTCGGTAGCTTCAACCCGGCCGGCCAATGCGCGATCGAAGACGTGGAGATGCCACCCTCGTGCGTGTAGTGCTTGTAGAGCCGCCATGGAGTGTTGCACGCGTTCGCCCATCCCGAGCCGTAGCTGTGATACGTGCCGGGTTGCCCCATGCCGGCGAGTTGCTCGCCCTCATGAAGCACGTTCTCCGGACCGCTCTTGATATCGAAGCCCCACGGATCCCACTCCGCGCAGGCGCCGTTGTCCGACGCAAACAAAATCAGCGTATTTTGTAGTTCGCCGGCCGACTCGAGATCACCGAGCACACGCCCGATGTTGCGATCCATTTGATCCACCATCGCGGCGAAGATTGCCATGCGACGCGCGAGGTCTTTGCGTCGCGCGGCGGGTATCGTCTCCCAGGCCGGATTCTGCTTCGGCGCCCATCCATTCACGTCAGACACACGATTCGGACCCACCACGCTCCGTGGCGACATCTGCCACCGCGGATCGATCAACCCGAGCTTCGTCATCTTTGCGAAGCGCCGTTCGCGAATCGCATCCCAGCCCTGCTCGTAGACTTGCTGATACTTGTCGATCAAGTCTTTAGGCGCGTGCAACGGAAAGTGCGGCGAGTTGTAGGCGAGGTAGAGGAACCACGGTTTACCGGCTGAGCCGCGCGCGCCTTGTAGGAAGCTGAGCGCGTGATCGGTGATCGCATCGGTGGCGTAGAAAGGCACACGGCTTGGCGCAGACTCATGGCCAGCGGGCAAGCGCGTATACTTCGACGCATCCCAGAAGCTGTCGAACCCGTGCAGCATTCCATAGAATTCGTCGAACCCGCGCGCGATCGGCCCGGGTTCGCCCAGATGCCACTTGCCGCTCATGAGCGTGGTGTAGCCGCTGTCTTTGAGCACCGCGGGCAGGAAGCGTGCGGATTCGCTCACGCGCCCCGTGTATCCTGGGAAGCCCGGGCGAGCCTGCCCGCCCACCATGTTGCCCATGCCCACCTTGTGTGGATGTTGACCCGTCATCAGCGCCGCTCGCGATGGGCAGCAGCGCGCATTGTTGTAGAGCTGCGTGAAACGGACACCGCCGCTCGCCAAGCGATCGATGTTCGGCGTTTCGATCTCGCCGCCGTAGCATCCCGGGTCTGAGTAGCCGAGGTCATCAGCGAGGATGAGCAAGATGTTCGGGCGTTTCGCCGGAGCAGCGCCTGCCGCCGCGCCCGCCAACGACCCCAGGAATTCGCGGCGGTTCAGATTGAGAGTCATCATCGTCAGAAGGTAAACCTCAACCCCAACTGCACCTGGCGCTGGATGCGCTGAAACGAAGTCGGCGAGCCCGCCGCGCTGATCAGCGCCGTGGTTCCCACACCGATGGTGGTGTTCGGATTGTTGAACTGCGGCGTGTTCGTGATGTTGAAGATCTCGCCGCGCATCTGCAACTGCTTCTGCGAGTCCCCGCGAGAGAGGAGCAGATTACGAAACATCGAGAAGTCGAAGTTGTGCGTTCCTGGCCCTACGATGGTGTCGCGCCCGCCATTGCCGAACGTGAACTGCGCTGGAATCGAGAAGCACGATCCGTCGAACCACCGCGTGGGCGTGGGATTGTCGAGCTTCGCCTTGCATCCCGGCACAACGTCGGGACGTTGGAATCCGCTCCCGTTGAGCGTGTTCGGACCAACCGTGGGAGTCAGGAAGAAACCCGTGCTCAGCCGCAGGATTCCGTTCATCTGCCATCCGCGCAACGCGGCAGCCGCAGCGCCGTGCTGCCCGCGCCCGAAGGGCAACTCGTAGTTGAAGCTGTAGATGAACGTGTGGCGGATATCGTAGGGCGAGTTGCTCCGATCCGCGCGCAGGTTCAGCATGTCCTGGTGATCGCCGCCGAACAGTGCCGCGTCATCAATGGCGTGACCCCAAGTGTACGAAGCAAGGAAGCTCAGTCCCTTCGCGTATCGCTTCTCGAGCGTTGCCTGCAAGCCGTGATAGTTCGAGTTGGCACGGAACTCGGTATTGATGATTCCGCTGAATACCGGATACGCCCGCCGCGCGGCAACGGCCCCTGGTCCCGGACGCGGCTGATTGAGATCGATCTCGTCGCGCAGCTTCACACCCTTTGTTCCCACGTACGCGATGGTAGCGAGCACGTTGAACGGCAGTTGCCGCTGTACGTTGAAGTTCCACTGCTGCACATAAGGCATCGCGAGGTTCCGTTCGAGCCCGCGGATGGTCGCGCCTGCCGCAGTGAACGAGCGCTCGAATCCCTGCTCCACCTTCCGTGCACCCGCGAAATCAGCCTGATTGTTGTTGAACGCGTAGGAGCCGGCGAATGGTGGATTGATCGCCAGATTCCGGTTGATCTCGAACTGCGGTGCCGCATAGTAGATCCCATACGCCGTGCGGATCACCGTCTTCTCGTTCACGCGAAACGCAGCCCCAATGCGCGGAGCGAAGTTGTTCTTGTCGATGTTCGCGGCATTACGGCTCACGCCGTTGGTCCCCACCTGCACCAGTTGCTGGCTCGGTAGCAACAGCACCGATTGCCGGTTGCCCACTTCCACCCACGGAAACTGCGGATAGACTTCGTAGCGCAGCCCGAGATTCAGCGTCAGCCTCTGTGATACCTTCCAGTCATCTTGAATGAAGCTCCCGATCTCCCATCGCCGGAATCCGCGAATGCCTTCGAGGATCACGATGTTGCCACCGATGGGCGCGCCCAGCAGCATGTCGGCGAGGCTGTTGCCGGTCCCGGCCGGACTCGCTGGATTGTTCGTGTACACGCCGGTGAAGTTCTGGATGCCGCGAATCGCAGAGCTCTGGAACGCGTTGTACTGCCGCCGGTCCAGTCGTGCACCCATCCTAAGCGCATGCGCGCCGCGAGTCCAGTAGAAGACATCCTCGGTTTGGAAATTGTTCGTGACGAGCGTGGCAGGGTTGAATGGGTCGTCGCCCAATACCTGGTATCCGGCCGGCGTCACGCGCGGTAGACCCGACGTGATGAAGTCGCCCGTGTTCACGCCCTTGATGCCGAGTTGCTGCGCCAGATTCTTGCCTGCGTTCGGTTGGATCAACTGCATGTTCATGCGCGTCAACCCGAACCGAAACTCGTTGAGCTTGGTGGGCGAGATCGTCAAGCGGTCAATGATCGAATACTGCCCCACCGGAAACTTGCTCGGGCCCACCGCCGCCGCGGCAGGCAGTGGAAGTGGCATGCCTTCGATAATGTCGGTACTCCCCGTGCTTCCTCGAAACGTCAGCGAGTGCGTCTGCGTGATGTAGTGGTCCACCTTGTAGTCTGTCTGCCAGGAGTTGTAGATGCGGCTCGAGTCACTCGTGAAGTTGGCTCCTAAACCGCCGCGGTTCGGCGTGGGATAGAGATCGAGCAGCCCCTTCCCCGCCGAATTGAAGCGGCTGGCAGGAATTACGTTGCCCGGAAATTGTTGTCTCGTGTTGCCGCTTGACGTGAGCGGATCGTAGATACGTTGGGCGATGTCGGAGAAGTTCCCGCTGTGGTTCTGCTGCGTGGGCACCGTGCTCACGAACGCCTGCGCCTGCCGCCGCCGGTCCACCTGCACCGCGGCAAAGAAGAACGTCTTTTGGCGGTTCGCGTTGTACAAACCCGGAATCGCAACAGGACCTCCCAACGTGCCCCCGAACTGGTTCAACAGGAAGTGCGTGCTCGCACCCGGCGCAGTGAAGAAGTTCTTCGCATCGAACTCCGAGTTGCGATGAAATTCGAACAGCGACCCATGCACGCTCCGTCCACCGGACTTCAACACCACGTTCGTGAAGCCACCAGCGGCTCGCCCGAACTGCGCATCGGCTGCGCTCGTCTGCACCTTGAACTCCTGGATCGCGTCAACCGGCGGGAACACGACTGCACCGAAGCCGTTGTGATTTTCCGTGTTGTCGAGACCTTCGATGAGGAGGCTGTTCCAGTCGTTGGTGGGCCGCACGCCGTTGACCGAGGCGTTGGAGACGCCGCGCCGCGTGGTACCCGACAGCCCGCTCGCGTCACGATCGAACGAGGGCACGGTGCCCGGCGAGAGAAAAATCAATGTCGCGAAATTGCGAGCGTTCAACGGCAGTTCCGCTACCGCGCGTTCCGGCCGGACGTTTCCGAGCGTCGATGATTCGCTCTCGAGTTGCACGGCCGTTGCCTCGATCGTTACGTGCTCGGCGGCGTCACCTATTTGCAACTTGATCTCCGCGGCCACGCGCTGGTTCACTTCCACGCGCACCGTCAGCACGCTGTTCTTGAACCCCGCCTTCGAAATGCTCATTTCGTATTCGCCGGGCTTGAGCGGCGGTGACTGAAAGCGGCCGATCTCGTTGCTCTGCGTGGTGACGCTCAGTCCAGTGGCCTCGCTCTTGATGGCGACGCTCGCGCCCGGAATCATCGATCCCGCCGGATCGGAGATGCTTCCGGCGATCGTTCCGGTTTCCACCTGTGCGCCGAGCGCACCGACAAACAGAATTGCGGAAAGGAAAGCCGTACGCCGGTGCGAGAATACGTTGATCATTGGGACCCCTGAGTCATTGTACGGCGCGGGGGACCGCACGTATCGCTACCATGGACCACATGACGCGCCGCACGCTCCTATCCGTTGTTCCCTGCGCTTTGGCTGCCCGTGCGTTCGATCGGCCGATCGGTTTGAACCTCTACACCGTTCGCGGACCACTCGCCAAGTCCCCCGCGCAAACGTATCAGGCTCTGGGAAAGGCGGGCATTCAGGAACTCGAAGTGCGGCCGCCGCAGTTGATCGAGCACGCCGCCATGATCCGCGACGCGGGAATGAAGCCGGTTCACATGTTCATCGAGTCCGCTTCGATCACGGGGGCCTGGGACGAATGGCGAGCGTTCGGCGCCGCCATGGCGTCAAAGCGCGGGATGCCCGCGCCTCGTGCCGACGCTCCGCGCCCCACTCTCGACGAAATGATCGAACTCGCCAGGAAACATGGCATCCACCGCATCGGCACTAGCATGCTACTCCCCGGTGAACGCGCTAGCGCCATCGAAGCGATCAATCGCGCCGCGGCAAGATGCGGCACAGCGGGACTCGAACTCTACTATCACAATCACGCTTTCGAATTTGCCGGAGCCCGAGGTTCGCGGTTCTTTGACCGCTTGCGCAAGGAACTCGACCCACGCGTTCGCCTCGAGCTCGATACGTTTTGGGCGGCCTACGGCGGCGACAAGCCAACTGAGATTCTCCGCCAGTGGAAAGGCCGCGTGCGCTCAGTTCACTTGAAAGATCTAGCGGCTGACGCACCTCGCGGAAGCGCGGAAACCGATGTGCCGCAGACGGCCTTCCGCGAACTCGGCCAAGGCACGCTCGACCTTCGCGGAATCATTCGCGCCGCGCGCGGCGCCGGTGTGGAGCACTACTTCATCGAGCTCGACTACTCGCCCGGCGATCCGATCGATAGCGTGAATCGCTGCGTCGCTTATCTGAAGTCGCTCGACATCAACTGAGGTCGGCCTCCAAGAAGTACCGGCGCATCCGTTCCCGGTCTGCCTCGAGCCCGGTGAACAACCGGAACGCATCCACGGCCTGCCCCACGGCCATTCCGCTGCCATCGAGAACGCGGCACCCGGTGGCGCGGGCCGCGGTCAACAGCGCGGTCTCGAGAGGGAAGTACACAATCTCCGCCAGCCACAACTGCGACCGCAACAAAGTTGCATCCAGAGGCAAACCAGGGTGGGAAGCCATCCCGGTGGGAGTCGCGTGAATCAGGCCGCTCGCGCTGGCAAGACTCCCGGCAATGTCATCCGACCAACGCAGTCCCATTCGCCGCGCCAGAGCCTCGGCTCGACTCGGATCCACATCGATGATCGTGAGCCGCTCCACCCCGAGCTTCCGCATCGCGTACGCAGTGGCTGCACCCGCGCCGCCCGCGCCTAACTGGACCACATGCGCGACATCGGCCCCGGGTAGTCCAGTGCGAACGCTCTGCGCGAATCCCGTCCAGTCGGTGTTGTGTCCGATGCGCCGCCCATCGCGGAGTACCACGGTATTCACTGCCCCCACCTCGCGCGCATCCTCTGACACTTCGGTCAACAGATCCATCACTTGCTGCTTGCACGGATGCGTGATGTTGAGTCCGGCGAATCCTTCACGTTCGGCAGCGTCGATCAGCGTCGGCAGCGCGCTTGGTCCCCGGCCGCCTTCGTCTAGATCGATCAGGCAATAGTCGCAGCGGATGCCGTGCGCGGCGGCTTCGCGCTCATGCATCGCCGGAGTTCGCGAAGCGCCAATGCCTGACCCGATCAGCCCGAGCTTCAAGAAGTGCGCAGACCCCATTCTGTCGAGGATAGCGGGCGCTACCATACCGGAATGCCGCTCGATACGGCTGAGCACCGCGCATTCTATCAACGCATCGACGCATCCCACATGTCGCCCCTGTGGCTCTCGCTGGCGAACCTCGTTACGCCGCAGCCTGTGAGCCCGTGCGTGCCCGCATGCTGGCGATACGCGGCGATTCGCGAAGCCATGCTCGAAGCCGGCGGACTCATCACCGCAAAAGAAGCCGAGCGGCGCGTGCTCGTGCTCGAAAATCCTGGTCTGCGCGGACAATCGAAAATCACGACCGACCTCTACTGCGGCGTGCAAATGGTGCTCCCCGGTGAAGTAGCTCCTGCGCATCGCCACTCTCAGAGCGCGCTGCGATTCATGCTCGAGGGCGAGGGCGCGTACACCGTGGTGGATGGCGAACGCACCACCATGCACGAAGGCGATTTCGTGATCACGCCTTCGATGACCTGGCACGATCACGGCAATGACGGCTCTGGACCTGTCTTCTGGCTCGACGGCCTCGACATTCCCATCGTCCAATTCCTGGATGCGTCGTTCGCCGAGCGCCTCGATTGCGACGCGCAACCCATCGTGCGGCCGGAAGGTGACAGCGATGCTCGCTTCGGCGCGAACCTGCTGCCCGTGAATCATTCACCGGGAGCCGCCGGCACTTCGCCAGTCTTCAACTATCCGTACGTGCGCACGCGCGAAGCTCTGGAACGCATGCGGCGCACTGACGCTTGGGATCCGCACCATGGTCTGAAGATGCGCTACAGCAATCCCGCTACGGGCGGCCACGCCATGCCGACTATTGGCACATTCATTCAACTGTTGCCCAAGGGATTCTCGACCGCGCCCTATCGCTCCACCGCGGCAACCGTTTTCGTACCGATCGAGGGCAGCGGCCGCACGCGCATCGGCGATGGCTTCGAAGTGGAATGGACCAAGCGCGACGTCTTCGTGGCGCCCAGTTGGAAGCCGGTGCGGCATGACGCGCATTCCGACAGCGTGCTGTTTTCGTTCTCTGACCGTCCGGTACAGGAAGCACTTCATTTGTTTCGGGAGGAAAGACTCGCGTGAACCACTCCGAGCAACTCGTTTTGATGGCGGACCGTATCGCGGCCCAAGCTGAATCGCTGCCGCGCGAACTGGTGACGTGGAAGCCGGCGCCGGATGCGTGGTCGATGATCGAGATTCTGTGCCACGTCGAGGAGTTCATCCCGTTCTGGACGCAACAGGCGGTAAACATCGCGCGTGGCGCCGGAGACAGTTGGGGTCGTGACCACACCGACACGCGGCGTCTGGCCGCGGTCCAAGGCGCGAATGAGCGCGAACTCGCCGAGGTCACCGCGAACATCCGCTCCGAGGCCCGGGCCGCTGCCGGAACGCTATCCCGACTCAGCGAAGCCGATCTCGCCATGGAGGCCACCAGCCGAAATCCGCGCTGGGGAGTGAAGCCGGCCCGCTTCATCGTGGAACACCTGCTGGTGCAGCACGTCGAAAAACACATCGGACAAATCCAACGCAACGCCGCCCAGCATCCGGGCAAACCGGCTTGACGTGCGAGCGTTCTCGATTTGGTCAACCAGCGTGCAAGAGATAATAGTGGGGTGTCAGCTTGCGTCACCTGCGGTAGTCACCTCGAGTCGACCTACTGCCCCACCTGCGGCGAGCGGCGGTTCGACCACCACGCGCTCTCTCTGAAACATTTCTTTGAACACGCGTTCGAGGCGTTCGCCCACTTCGATTCCACGATCATCCGAAGTGTGAAGGCTCTGCTCGGAGATCCAGGGCGGCTGACCGCGGATTGGTCTGCGGGCAAGCGCAAGCCGTATCTGGCGCCCGTGCAGCTTCTGCTAGTCATGAACCTGTTCTACTTCGCCTCGCACGCGATCGCGCCCTGGAACACGCTCACAACGGACCTATGGACGCACATGAACTGGTCGACGCATCAACAGATCGCGCGGGAGATGGTGGAGGCCAAGCTGGCGAAAACAGGAGCCCCCCTCGAAGACTATCGCAAGAAATTCGACGCGAAGGCCGAAATCCTGGCGAAGTCGCTGGTGATCGTCATGGCCCCGATGCTGGCGCTCGCGGTGTTCATCCTGCAGATCGGATCGCGCCGCTATTTCGTGGAGCATCTGGTGTTCGCTCTTCATTTCTACGCGTTCCTGTTGGTCTACCTCGGAGTGAGCGGCCCGTTGACGAATCTGATTCTCGGGCTGATGAAGAAAGGCGGAGTCCAGGCTAGCGCAATGGCCATCGACCAGACGGTGTCTCTGGTCGCGATCGTGCTCCTCGTCACGTACCTGGCCATGGCGTTGAAGACCGTGTACCGGCAGGCATGGTGGTTGACGGGCGCGAAAGCGTTGGCACTGGTAGTGGCGGTAGTGTACGTGCTGCAGGCTTACCGGTTTCTGCTCTTCCTCATCACCTACACGAGCGTGAAGGTTTGAGTCCTCTGGCTATGCGGCTTAGCCCACGCGAGTGAACACCTTGTTACAGTAGGACGAGTGCGAATCCTAGTTGTCGAAGACGAAGCGAAGATCGCCGATTTCCTGAAACGGGGATTGGAGAGCGCGGGCTACGCGGTGGATGTGGCGGGCGATGGCTCCACGGCGATCGCTCACGTGCAGACCACCGACTACGATTTGGTGATTCTCGACCTGATGCTGCCCGATATGGAAGGCCTCGAGGTGCTCAAGAAGATCCGCAACCGCAAGACCAACGCGGCGGTGCTGATTCTGAGCGCGCGCGACGCGGTAGACGATCGCGTACGCGGACTCGAGCTCGGCGCTGACGACTACCTGGTGAAGCCGTTCGCGTTCGTGGAACTGCAGGCCCGCGTGCGAGCCCTCTTGCGCCGCGGCGCGCCCACACCCGAGCGTCTGCAAGTGGGCGACCTGGTGCTCGACTGCATTCGCCGCAAGGTCACCCGGTCCGGGCAGGTAATCGAGCTCGCACCGAAGGAATTCAGCATTCTCGAGTATCTGATGCGCAATCAAGGGCGGCCGCTGAGCCGAACGATGATCGTGGAGCATGTTTGGGACGTCGAGTATGACGGGCTCACCAACATCGTCGATGTCTACATCCGCCACCTGCGGTCGAAGATCGATGACCGCTTTCCGGCACGCATGATCCACACGGTCAGAGGAGTCGGATACATGATCGAATCGCCAGAGAAGCCGGCGGAGAGGGCGGCCGACGCTTGAGGCCGCTGAAGTCGATCGCGTTGTTGTGGGGCGCGCGCCCGCTCGGGTTGCGTCTGCGCCTGACCGTGATCTACGTGGCCTTGCTTGCGCTGCTGGTGCTCGGCCTCGGTGTGCTGTTCCGGCAAACACTGCGTAACAGCCAACGCGAAACCGCGAGCGCGCTGCTAGCCGAAGAGTGGAGCGCGGTGCGTGCGTATCTGAAGGTCCAGGGTGGGCAGCCCGTATGGACCTTCGACAAAGACGACGCCTACGAGACATCCACAGTACAGCAACTGCGCAGCGTCTTTCTGCTCACCGACCGCAGCGGCAAAGTACTCGAGATCTCGGAAGATTACAAAGACCTCCGCCCGGATCCGCCCGACGAGATCGCTCGAATCCTCAAACTCGGCAAGCAGGAAGAAACGATCAGAACCGATCCCGACGGATACACGTACCTGCTGCGATCGGGATTGTTCCTCAGCGATGGGCGCAAAGAGTACTTCCTTTCGGTGGGCCGGTCGATGGACGCCGATCTCGAAGTAGTGCGCGCTTTCACGCGCAAGTACTTCTCCGTCACGCCGCTGATCATCTTCGTGGTGAGCCTCGCTTCGTGGTGGATGGCCGGCCGCGCGCTCCAACCACTGCAGGTAGTGGCGCAAGCCGCGCATTCGATCACCAGCGAGAACCTCGGATTGAGCATTCCCCGCCGCGGCACCGATGACGAACTCGACCATCTGATCGACGCATTCAACAACATGGTGGATCGGCTCGAGAACTCGTTCAACCAAATGCGCCAGTTCTCGAGCGACGTCTCGCACGAGTTGCGCACGCCGCTCACCGCGATCCGTGGACAACTCGAAGTAGCGCTGTTCACGGGGCGGACTCCGGAGCAGTACCGCGAGGCGATGGCGGCGGCGATCGAAGACGTGGACCACCTCTCGCACATCGTTCGCGCGCTGCTACATTTGAGCCAAGCCGAGTCCGGCCAAGTGACGCTGGCGCGCGATCCAGTGGACCTGAGTCGAATGGCCAGTTCCGTAGTGGAGCAGTTCGAGATTCCAGCGGAAGTGGAAGGCTTGGCGTTGCGCTCTCATCTCGAGCCTGCCTGCATCGTGCAAGGAGACCGGCTGCAGATCGAGCGCCTGGTATCGAACCTGGTTTCGAACGCCGTCAAGTACACTCCGCGCGGCGGCACCGTCGATATTCGCGTCAACAACACCGAAGCCGGCGTGGAATTGAAAGTGGAGGACACCGGCTGCGGCATCGCGCCCGAACATCTTCCGCACATATTCGAACGGCTCTACCGCGTGCCCGACGGGAGCCGCAATCCCGAACGCGGACTCGGGCTCGGGTTGAGTTTCGTCGCTTGGATCGTGAAGGCGCACGGAGCGCAAATCAAGGTTGACAGCGTACCAGGCAAGGGAAGCTGTTTCACGGTGACGTTCGCGCCGGAAATCGTGCCGGTGACAACGGCGCCAGCAGGAGAGAAGATCGTTGCATGAGTCTCGAGATCGCAGTTCGAGAAAACGAGGGAATTCAAATTCTGGATCTCAGCGGAAGACTGATCGCCGGTGACGAAGCCATCCTGCTGCGCGACCGCGTACGGGACCTCGCCGCCGCCGGGCACACGCGCGCGGTGCTGAACCTGAAAAACGTCGATTACATCGACAGTACGGGGCTCGGCGCGATGACCATCGGGTTCACCACCATGCGGCGAGCGGGCGGCGGACTGAAGCTGTTGAACCTCAGCCGGCGCAATGTGGAACTCTTGGTCCTCACCAAGCTCACTACGGTGTTCGAGGTGTTCAACGAAGAGCAGGAAGCCGTCAACAGCTTCTTCCCCGATCGCGAAGTGAAGCACTTCGACGTGCTCGAATTCGTGCAGAGCTTCAAGAAGTCGCAAGGGAGCTGATGCGGCTGGTAGTGATCGGCGGCGTGGCGGCCGGGATGAGCGCGGCTGCGCGAGCCCGCCGGATCGACCCCGCGCTCGAGATCACGGTGCTCGAAAAGAGCGATCGCGTCTCGTGGGCCGCTTGCGGGTTGCCCTACTGGGTGGACGGCCGCGCTCGCGAAGCGGACCTCGTGGTACATGACGCAGACTACTTTCGCCGCGAGCGCAAGATCGACGTGCGCACTGGCGCCAACGTGGAAGCAATCGAGCACGCGCGGCGCGTGGTGCGACTCGCGGCCGGCGAGACTGTGCGATATGACCGGCTCGTGATCGCCACCGGTGCTCGCGCGAACACGAGTTCGATTGCCGGCGCCGATCGCGCGGGCGTCTTCAAGCTGCACACCATGGAAGATGGCGCCGCCCTTCGCGGCCATCTCGAAAGCCGCCCGCCCACACGAGCCATGGTGATCGGTGGCGGTTACATCGCGCTCGAAGCAGCCGAGGCTTTGCGCGCGAGAGGCCAGAGCGTGAAGATCGTCACCGCCTCGAACCACCTGCTCGGCCGCGAAGACGCATGGCTCACCCAGCAGTTGGTGCGTCATCTCGAACGCTTCCGGGTCACGGTGGAATTCGGCCGCCGCCTAAATGCGATTCCCGAAGACTGGCCGCTCGTCGTGATCGCCGCGGGTCTGCGTCCGAACGTGGGGCTCGCGCAAGCCGCGGGTGTCGAGTGCGGGCGAACGGGCGCGATCCGCGTGAATGATCGCCTGGAGACGAACCTCGGCTCGGTTTGGGCCGCGGGCGATTGCGTGGAGGTGCAGCATCTGGTTTCCGGCCGGCCGGTGTGGATGCCGCTCGGGACCACCGCGAACAAAACCGGTCGCGTAGCGGGCGCGTGTGCCGCGGGAAAGCGGGAGCGGTTCTCCGGTATCGTGGGCACGTCGATCGTGCGTGTGTGCGGACTCGGCGTCGGCCTCACCGGCTTCGGCGAAGCAGAAGCGCGCCGCGAAGGCTTCGATCCGGTGGCCGTGCGCATCGATGCTCCCGGCCGCCCTCGCTACTTCCGCGGCAGACCTGTCAGCGTGGAACTCGTCGCGGACCGCAGATCCGGGAGACTCGTGGGCGCAGCCGTGCTAGGCGACGAAGCGGTCGCCGGCCGTATCGGCGTGGTGGCCACTGCGTTGACCGCGCGCATGACCGTGGAGGACTTCGCGCAGCTCGACCTACCCTACGCCCCCCCGTTCGCCACCGTGTGGGATCCGCTTCTCATAGCCGGACAGCAGCTACAAAAAGAACTCACCCGCTAGTGTGGGGACTGCCAAAACATGAGAGCCATCGAACTTGCCTGAAGACTGGCAATTCAAGCTCTGTTGGGATCTGCTTGGCGCAGATCTCCGTCTCGCTTGCCGCCTCCGGAACTGGGCTCGTCTGCAGGCTGCCATCGGCGGAGAAGCAAGGCCAGGTCCGCCGGCTGAAAAGGCTTGGCGAGATAATCGTCCATACCGAGGCCGAGTAAGCGCTCGCGCTCGCCGGCCATCGCGTTGGCGGTAACCGCGGCGATCGGCGTCCGCGGCCGTTTTTCGGCAGCTTCCAGTTGCCGGATGACGCGCATGGCTTCGATCCCATCCATCACCGGCATGTGACTGTCCATCAGTACGAGGTCATATTGACCGGCGCGATACATCTCGACGGCCTGCTCGCCATCGTTTGCGGCGTCGACGGCGTGCCCGAGGCGCTCGATCAGGCGCGTGGCGATCAACTGGTTGACTGCGTTATCGTCGGCCACCAGGACCCGAATTGGCCGGGCCGGCTCAGCACCGCCGCCGGGGGAACCAGGCGCGGCGGCCATAGGCGCCGCCGCCAACGCGAGTTCGAACGAAAAGCAACTGCCTTTCCCCAGGGCGCTCTCGAGCCGGATGGCCCCACCGCCCATTAACTCCAGCAGGCGTGCGCTGATTGACAGTCCTAGCCCGGTTCCGCCGTGCTGCCGGGTGACGCTCCCATCGGCCTGGGCAAAGGCCTCGAAGATCTGCTGGTGCTTACTCTCTGGGATGCCGGGACCGGTGTCTGCCACGGCGAAGGCGAGCCGCAGGCAGCCGTTCTGCTCGCCAGGCTTGATGCTCAACGTCACCGTGACCGCACCTTCCGAGGTGAACTTCACGGCGTTACCCATCAGGTTCAACAACACCTGCCGCAATCGGGCCGGATCGCCGTACACGCCCGTCTGCGCTGCCCCCTCCACCACCGCATTCAGCCCAATCCCTTTCTGCCGTGCCCGCGCCAGCAGCGTCAGGCGCGCTTCTTCCACCACCTCGGCTGGACGGAAGGGGATGCACTCCACTTCGAGCTTGCCCGATTCCACCTTCGATAGATCGAGGATGTCGTTCAGAATCCGGAGCAGGCTCTGGCCAGAATCGCGCAAGATAGTAAGGTAGCGGCGCTGGTCAGGCTCGAGGCGCGTCCCTAGAGTCAGTTCGGCCATTCCGAGCAATCCGTGCATGGGTGTTCGGATTTCGTGGCTCATGTTGGCCAGGAACTGGCTCTTGGCGACACTGGCGGCTTCGGCCGCCATGCGCGCCTCCTCGAGCTCGCGGACGCGCTGAGCCTCCAACTTCCGGCCCACGCCGTGGCTCCAATAATCCTGGTACAGCATCCGGCCCCGGCCCAACACGAAGATCGACAGCATAAGGTTCCCGAGTACATAGGTGTTCGCCTGAGTTGTACCAATGCTCAGCGAAACTAACAGGGCCGGCCCTTTCATGAGAATCACTTGCGTGCAGAGAGTCTTGTAACTGAAACGGAACGCCACCATCGAGCCGGCTACCAAACCGGTAGTCCAGATCATGGTGATCACGAATTCCCATCGGGTCAGGCCATACGCGCTCATGGTGTGTGCCAACAAGAGACCGGTCGAGCCACCCAGGAGCATAACCGATCCCATCCAAAGCGCCATCCAGCGCCAGTCGTCCGGCACTACGCTCGTTCGGCGGATGCCCACCACCACCCAAGCGCGAGCCAGGGTCCCGATAGCCATCGCGGCCACGCAACCCCAGGCAAACCATGGATTCTCCTGGAAATACTCCGTGCTGACCCAAAGGCATACCAGCAGTAGGTAATAGGCCAGCAATGCTGCCGGTTGTCCACGGGTCGCCTCCAGCAGGTTCTCCAGCCGCAACGCTACCTGCTCGGCCTCGGGCAGCCGCTGCAGGCACTTTGGATTTTCAAAGAAAATGCGCATGGCTCCCCGAAACTTATCGTCCCTTGGCGAGGCCCCGATAGCGCGTAGCGGCTGCGCGACAAAACACGCGGCTAAAATCGATCCGCTGTGACGGCGCGGCCTGGCCCAAAGCAATTGCGCACCGGCGGCGGCAGGACCGCACGGAGCCGGACAACGTCTCCCCCGTCCACGCCAGAGCCCAGATCCCACCGTAGAGAGTGATCTTCAGCCAGCGCGGGCAGTCCTGGCGCCCTGAGCGCCGCCAGGTGCGACCCCGCCCCTTCACTCCCTCGCCCGCAACGCCCGCCGCAAGAACTTCCCCGTCGCGGTCTTCGGCACCTCCTCCACGAACTCCACCGCGCGCGGGTACTTGTACGCCGCCATCCGCTCCCTGCAAAAGGCGACCAACTCCTCCGCCGTTACCGGGCTTCGATAGTCCGGACGCAGGGCCACGAACGCCTTCACTGTCTCGCCGCGATACTCATCGGGCACGCCTACCACCGCCGCCTCCTTCACCGCCGGATGCTGATACAGCACATCCTCCACCTCGCGAGGCCAGATCTTGAACCCCGACGCGACAATCATGTCCTTCTTGCGATCGACAATATAGAACCACCCGCGCTCGTCCATCACCGCCACATCGCCCGTCTTGAACCATCCGTGATGATGCGCCTTCGCCGTCTCCTCCGGCTTGTTCCAATATCCCTCGAACATCATCGGACCACGCATCGCCAACTCCCCCGCCTCGCCCGGCGCCATCTCTCGATCGGGGTCATCCACGGCGATGATCTTCGCCTCGAGATTCGGAATCGGCACGCCGATCGACAGCGCTCCACTCGCCGGATCCACTGGACCCTGCACGCCCAGCGGCGTCGCATGCGAAGGCGATGTGCTCTCCGTGAGCCCGTAGATGTTTTGGATATACGTGCCGAACCGGTCGTGAAAACGCTGCGGAATGCTGGGAGCAACGGGGGCCCCGCCACTGTAACACTTCGCCAGGAACCCACCCTCCGGCGCGGGCTCATTGAGCAGCGCCAGGTACGCCGTGATCGCGGCCACCGAAAAGGTCGCTTTCCACTTCCGCGCCAGCCGGATCGTCTCGCCCGCGTGGAATCGGTGATAAAGAATGATGGGCAGCCCGAGCATCGCCGATGCCGAGAGCTGCGGAACGAGTCCGGTCACATGAAACAGCGGCGCAATTCCGTGAATCACGTCACCCGGCCCCAGGCGCATCCATTGCCGGAACACCTCCACGTTGAACGCCACATTGCGATGCAGATTCATCGCGCCCTTCGGATTCCCGGTGGTGCCGGAGGTGTAAACGAGGTACGCGATGTCTTCGGGGCCCACTTCCAGCCGCACGTTCCCGTTTCCTGTCCCGCGATGTTCCAGAGCAGCGAACTCTTCGCGCGAGAGAACGCGTTCACAACTGACGCCCGCCGGTAACTCCATACCGCTCACTAGCACACGCGCCCCCGAGTCCTCCAAGTGAAACCGCAGTTCCTTTTCTTTGAACATGGGGCTGAGCGGAACCACAATCGCCCCGCGCTTCCACGCGCCCAGTTGCGCCGCCTGAAACTCCGGATCGTTCTGGAGCCAGAGGGCCACGCGATCGCCTTTGCCGATGCCCCAATCGGCGAGCAACACGGCAAACGCATCAGCCATCCGCTCGAGCCGCGCAAACGAAATCGCATCGTCGAGGTAGAAGATCGCCGGCGACT
>JAXLQL010000060.1:0-23823 GCA_046331625.1 Bryobacteraceae bacterium | reverse complement strand
ACTCATACGCAGGCAACTGCCCGTTGGGATGCATGTACCATTCGCGCGTCATCAGCAGGAGTTGCTCTTTGGCAAAGTCGGAGTCGACGATAGCGAGCGGGACGCAGTGAAACGCGAGGTCCCAGGCTGCGTACCACGGATACTCCCACTTGTCGGGCATCGAGATGACGTCGGCGTTGTAGAGGTGGGGCCAGTCGCGATTGCGGCCGCTGCGTCGCGACGTGGGTGGGGGAGGCTGCGCGGAATCGCCGTCGAGCCAATCGCGGACCACATAGTGGTAGAACTGCTTTGACCACAGGAGTCCGGCGAAGCTTTGGCGCATTACGTTCTGGCCGTCCGGCGAAAGGTCCGCGGGAATGACGGCGGCATAGAATTCGTTCGCTTCGTGGATGCGTTGCGCGAAGGTTGTGTCGAAGGATGCGTCGATCGGTTTGCGCGTGGGCGCCAGGCGAAGCCGCACGCGCGCCGATCCGCCAGCCGGAATGCGCAGCCAGTAGAGCGCTGCGGCTTTTGTTCCGTGGCGCTCGGGATTCACTGCGTCGCGATCGCCGTTCACCACGTAGGAGTGGAAGCCGTCTTTGACGTAGCGAGCGCCGCTCGAGTCGCCGTAGAGCCGGCGTGTGTTGGTGTCGTTTTCGGTGAAGAGCAGTTCCGGCTCGCCGTCCATGGTCAGATGCATGGAGCCATACTTGCCGTCTTGGAGTTCGATGCCCGCGCCCTCAGCGCAGAGTTCGGGCCTCTCCGCATGCCCGTTCCACGACCACGTATTGCGGAACCAGATGGTCGGCAGCAGGCAAAGCTCCGCATCTTCAGGACCACGATTGCACGCATCAATGCGAATGAGGATGTCGTCCTGACCGGCCTTGGCGTACTCGACGATGACATCGAAGTAGCGGCCCTCGGCAAATGCGCCCGTGTCGATCAGTTCGAACTCTCGCCCGCCGCGTCCGCGATTGCGATTCTCTACGATGAGCCGCGTGTAGGGAAATTCGCACTGCGGGTATTTGTACAGGTACTTCATGTACGAGTGCGTGGGTGTGGAGTCGAGGTAGTAGTAGCACTCCTTCACGTCTTCGCCGTGATTGCCTTCGTTGCCGGTGAGTCCGAAGAGGCGTTCCTTGAGGATCGGGTCGCGGCCGTTCCACATCGCCACCGAGAAGCAGATGCGCTGATGGCGGTCGGAGATTCCCGCGATGCCGTCTTCGTTCCACCGGTACGCTTTCGACCGCGCGGCGTCATGCGGCAGGAACTCCCACGCGGTTCCGTGCTCGCTGTAATCTTCGCGGACCGTGCCCCAGGCGCGTTCGCTCAGGTAAGGTCCCCAACGCTTCCAGTGGACCTTCTTCGTGCGGGCTTCTTCGAGGCGTTTTTCTTCGGCGGTCATTGTCGCGGCTCCCTTCGACTACATGCCGCCGGCGCGCTCGTCTATTCCGGTCGCGAGGCCGTCACTTTGGAAACAATGAACGCGAACTTGCCATTCGGACCGCGCGGAATGCGCTCGCAGCGATCCACTCGAATCTCGGCGGCGTGCCCGACACAGTCGGCGAGGTTGGTCCGGAGTTGTTCGGAATCCGCGGGCGTGAACGATGGCCCGGCGGCAACCAGGATGGTGAAGCGGTGGAGGTCCTGCTGCACGATCTGGCATTCTTGAATGGCTGGAATGTTCTCGGCGATCGTAGTCACTCGATAGACTCGCCGACCGTCGGGGAGCACGATGGCGTTCGCGGTTCTGCCCTCGATGGCGGCGAGCACCGGCATCGCACTTCCGCAATCGCAGCCGCGCACGCTCCAGGCGGCCATGTCGCCGAGGCGGTAGCGGATGAGGGGCTGCGCATCGTTGACGAGGCCAGTGCAGACCACATGGCCCGTCACTCCGGGCGCCGCTGGATTACCACTGTCGTCGAGGATCTCGAGAAGGCCGTAGTCGATGCTCGCGTGCATCTTCCCGCGTGCGCACTCTTGTGCGAAGACGCAGATCTCCGAGCAACCGTACTGCTCGAACACGCGTGACTGGAAGGCAGCCTCGATGTCCATGCGCTGCCGCGGCGACATCATCTCGCCCTGCGTGATCGTCACCGGGATGCGGATGTCGCGAATCCCGTTGTCGAGAATGTGCCTGGCGACGGTGCTGATCACCGACGGGTAGCCCATCAGTGCGTGATAACGCCGCCGGCGCAGTTCCTGGCAGTAGTGGTCCAGGTAGCGGGCCCCGAGATGATACGCGGACATGTAGAGTTGGCGGCTGGCGTGGTTGTAGCACCAGAACGGCGGGCGATCGCGATCGAGCGGGACCACACGCCGCGCTCCGAACATCACATAGGGCAGTTCGCCGAAGTGCAACCCAGTGGCTGCTCGCGATCGCACCTCGAAATAGGCGAAGTGCGTTTGCAGAGTAGAGCGCGAGACGAACAGGCGCACCGGCGTCCCGGTGGTTCCCGACGAGCGATCTTCGATCAGACGCGCCGGGTCGAAGCGCTCGTCGACGAGGTCGAGCGGCTGGCGGCGCAGGTCGTCTTTCTCGAGAATCGGGAGCCGGCGCAGATCGGCCGGAGTCCGAATCGTGGCCGGGTCGATGCCGTGCTGTTCAAAGACGCGCCGGTAGTATCGGGTGCGGCTCGCAACGCCGAGCAAATGCACGAGGCGCTCGGCCTGATACTCGTCGAGGCGGGAGCGCGTCCACTGGTCCCGTTCGCGAATTCCTGGTAGCGCGTCGTGAAAGTGCGGACCATATCGTTGCCGCTTCAGCAGAAGGCCTTTGACTGTGGCGGCCAGGTCGCGCCCGACCGGGAGCCGCAGATAGAGTTCTTCGACCCAGCCGGCCATACAGTGCGATTCTCAGGATGCCGTCACGGGAACGGAGTGCGCTTGCCGCGCAATCTCGTAGCATCCGTGCATGGGCCGGCGCAGGCTGGCGAGTGAGATTCCTTGGCGCAGTGCGAGCAGCACGCCCGCGGCTTCGAGGTATGACTCCACTTCAATGACATTCGCCATCCGCATGACGCGATTGTCCACGGCAAGCACCGTGGAGTTCTCGCGCACCGCGATCACCGGGATGCCGCTGAATTCGGCTGCCAGTGCCGGGATGCCACCGAGGCAAGAGGACGGCAGCACCACAGCGGCGACATCGTTGACCGTAACCAGCCGCGACGGCGCCGTGTCGAGGGACTCGATAGCTTCCAGACGCGGCGCTCGCGAGAGCCCTTTCAACACGCAGAAATAGTGCGGTGTGGAGATGAACTCGGCAGCGGCGCGCGGATTCTCCGTGTGCGTGCCCTTGAGGCTTGTGTAGTAGGGCAGAGGTGCGTGAGCAGCGGGCACGCGGAACAGCTTCGTGATGAGGTGCGTGATGATCGCTTCCACGCCGCCGGATGGATTCGGGATGAGGCCGGCCATGTGCTTGTCGAACATTTCTTTGGTCACGCCGTGGATGACCGAAACGCCGCCGATGGCATCGACACCATGGTCGAGCAGAGACCTGACACCATCGAGAATGACTTCCGGATGCACCACCGAGCCCACCGCGCATCCGGTCTCCGACCATTCGATCTTGACGCCGATCTCCTCGTGGAGCATCGTGTATGGCTCACAGGCAATCCCCGCCGTGGCCGCAGCCGCGTTGAGTGCGTTGATGACGTAGTCGAGGAGTTGGGCGCCGGTGGGATCGACGAAGGTCCCGATCCTGTTTGCAGCCACTGGCGCCAACCCGATGTGTCCGAGGAGAAAATCGTCGAGCGCTTTGCCTTCCACGTACAAAACGTTGTCCGCTTTCTCGTTGAGCTCTGACGCGTTCACTGCGTTCGGATGCGTCACCAGGTAATCCGTGGCGGCGGCGAGAAGATTGGTTGCGGGCGTGGCGTCGCCGGCATAGCCGCCGAATTCGCAGCGCACGCCGGTGGGGATGATCTGCACGGCGCAGAAGCGGCCGTTGCCTGGCTTCTTTCGGCGAGGAGAGAGAATCTCGATTTCGGCGAGCGTTTCCGTCCAGGGGCCGCGTTCGAAGCGAACCACCGTGGCCTCGATCGTGACGTTGCTGGCGGTGGCGTCGACGATCGAAAAGCGGAGCGGATAGCGGTCAGGACCGAGGGCGGCGGCAAACGGAGCGCCGATCGATTCGATCCAGGTTGGGCGGCGTTCCGGGCTGAGCCGGAGAACTACGTTCTCAATCTGCAATGCGAAACTCCTTTCCCGCGATGCGCGGCGGCATGTGGGATTTCGACTGGAGTGGTTCCGCTTGCATTGTAGGGGAGGCAGCCGAACCAGCGCAACGCCCGAAGCGGCCAGTACCGTAGGGAAGCGCGGGAGACTTTTGGTCCACTGCGACGCGTCACGCGACGCCGTTTGTGTGCTCTCCCACGCGGTGATGGAACGCGAGAAAGCTTTCGGCTTCGCGTTGACCGAGGTAACGGGCGAGGAGCTTCGGTTCGGTTCGCATGAGGTCGACCACGATCAGCCCGTCGACGACACCGCTGAAATCCTCGTCGATGTTGAATCCGAGGAGCTTGCCGCCGAGCTTCAGGTATTGGCGCAGCAGCACTGGGATGCCCGCGCCGTCGGGTTCGGAATCAGCCACCACGTCTGAGAGTTGATCGAGATCGACGGCACGCGCTTGGGCCACGGCGGCTCCGCGGGGAAACGGATTTCGTTCGCGCACGAGTTGCGCCAAGCCTTGCCACGACGCCCACCGTTCGAGACACGCGACCATCAATTGCCGGGAGGCGAGCCGATAGCGGCTGCTGATGCTAACGGGTCCGAAAAGCGTGCCGTATTGGGGATGCTCGGCGACGAAGCGGCCGATGCCCTTCCATAAGGCGAGCAGGGGTGCGAACGATTTTTGGTATTCCGGGCGAATGAACGAGCGGCCGAGTTCGATCGCCGGGCCGAGCCGCGCCAGAAACTCGGGTCCGTAGTCGAACAACGTGGCCGAGTAGAGATCGCGCGGCGTGGCATTAGCGGTGAGCCCGAGCCGGTACGCACCTACGATTTCGCGAGCCTTGCGGCTCCAGGCGAAAAGGTGCAGATAGCGCTGATCGAAAGAGTCGAGGTCGCGCTCACGCCCGGTGCCCTCGCTGTCGGCGCGGAAAGCGATCTCGCGAAGGCGGCCGATTTCGAGGAGGGCGTGCGGGATCTCGGATGCACGCGCCACGTGGACCGACAGATCGCCGCACTCCACCAGACCCGGACCAAGACGCTCCACTTCGGCGGCGATGAGATCCGGATCGCCTCCGGGTGCGATCTCAGCGAGTTGCGGCCGGCCGCGCCAGAAGCTCAGCCCGAAGCGCGTGTGAGCGCGAGGCCAATGGCGAAAGGCGAGCGACTCGACGCGCCACCGCAGGTGAGAAGTGCGCGCGTCGTCATCGGGGAGGTCGAGGAGCGTGCGCGAAGGCGGCGGCGTTCCCACTCGGATCTCGACCGGCGAATCGGTGCCGCTGATATGAACCGGGATCACCGGAGTTTCGATCGCTTCCTCCGCCATCCAGCGCAAGATGCGCGCGGGGGTGTGGCTCCACTCGCCGCCGGTTTCCGGAAACGCCACCACGAAGCCGCCGCTCTTCAAGTGGGCAAACGCGCGGGCCACTCCATCGGACGTATCCCAGAGCACGTGGATATCGGGCCGAATCGGGCGCAACTCGCTCACGAGACACCAAGCTTCGGCGGAATCCGCGGCTGAATTGGCCAGTACGAGGCAAGCGCCTGACCACGGAACCTTCGCCTTGTCGCGCTGGTCGACAATCACCTTGGGCGCCTCGGAAGGCGGCGCTGCCTGAGGCATCACGGATTCGAGGAAGCGTTCGATTGCGGCGATCACAGTGGTTCCATCCATTTTGCCAGCCCGATTATTCCGTGCCGGGAAAATGCGGCTGCACGCTACAATAGCCCCTATGGCTGCAAATCCACGCCGAAAATCGGTGTGTGTCGAAGTCGGCGGGGTGAAGGTTGGGGGCGCGAATCCGATCGTCGTCCAGTCGATGACCAACACCGATACGGCCGACGTGGCCGCCACGGTCAACCAGACGATGGCGCTGGCCAACGCCGGTTCGGAACTGGTGCGTGTAACGGTGAATACAGAAGAAGCCGCGCGTGCCGTGCCCAAGATCGTGGAGACGCTCGACAAGTTCGGCGTCCGTGTGCCGATCGTCGGGGACTTCCACTACAACGGCCATATTCTGCTGCGCAAGTATCCCGAGTGCGCGCGTGCGCTGGCCAAGTATCGAATCAACCCGGGCAACGTCAACATCGGCAAGAAGCATGACGACAACTTCCGCACGATGATCGAGTGCGCCATCGAGTTCGAGAAGCCGGTGCGGATCGGCGTGAACTGGGGATCGCTCGACGGGGCGCTGCTGACGCGGATGATGGACGAGAACTCGCGCGCGGCCGAGCCGCTCGACGCGCAGATGGTCACGATGAAGGCGATCGTGGCGAGCGCGCTGCTTTCAGCCGAAGCCGCCGAGCGCTATGGATTGCCGCGCAATCGGATCATCCTCAGCGCGAAGGTCAGCAACGTGCAGGACCTGATCACGGTCTACCGCGACATGGCCGCGCAATCGGACTACGCGCTGCACCTGGGCCTGACCGAGGCCGGACTCGGAGCAAAGGGAATCGTCGCCACCACGGCGGCGCTCGCGGTCCTGCTGCAGGAAGGCATCGGCGACACGATCCGCTCTTCGTTGACTCCGCTTCCTGGCGGCGATCGCACGGAAGAAGTTGTGGTGAGCCAGCAGATTCTGCAGTCGCTCGGGCTGCGCAGCTTTACGCCGCAGGTGACGGCGTGCCCGGGATGCGGGCGAACCACGAGCACCTTCTTCCAAGACATGGCCGATCAGATCCAGACATACTTGCGCGAGCAGATGCCGGTATGGAAAGAGCGCCATCCAGGGGTGGAAGAGCTGAAGGTGGCGGTGATGGGCTGCGTGGTCAACGGGCCCGGTGAATCGAAGCACTCGAACATCGGCATCTCTCTGCCGGGAACATTCGAGGAGCCCGTAGCACCGGTGTACGTGGACGGCAAGCTGAAGTGCACGTTGCGCGGAGATCGCATCGTGCGCGAGTTCATCGCCATATTGGACGAATATGTGGAGATGCGGTATCCGAGCGAGGCGGCGGTCCCGGTCGGATGAGAGCGGAGACAATATAATCTTGAGAATGTTCCGATTTTTGGTGGTGGCCGCGCTGGTGCTGCAATTGGCCGGATGCGGGTCAAACGCAAACAACAAGGACGCCATTCGTCAGGCAGTGGTCGAGCACCTGTCTGGGCGCAAGGGCCTTGACCTCAACATGTCCGCGATGGATGTGGAAGTCACCTCGGTGACGTTTCGCGATCGCGAGGCCGATGCTGTAGTGGACTTCAAGGCGAAGGGATCGTCTGCTTCGATGATGACGATGAAGTACACGCTCGAGCGCTCGGGTGACAAGTGGACCGTGAAGGCGAAGAAGGACTCGAACAATCCGCACGGTGGAGGAATGGGGTCGAGTTCGGGAGGCGAACTTCCGGCGGGCCACCCGGCGACACCTGCTCCTGGGGCGTCAGATCCCGGGGCGGTGGCGCCCGAAGGACACAAGAAATGAAGGTCGCGGTTCTCGGAGGCGGGCCTGCTGGGGCGCACGCTGCCGAACGATTGGCGCGCGGGGGCGTGAAGACGGTCCTCATCGACGAGAAGCTGGCCTGGGAAAAGCCTTGCGGCGGCGGCATCACGTACAAGGCGTACTCGCAGTATCCGTTCCTGATCGAGAACGACGTTCCCAAGAAGTTCGTGAACGAGACGATTCTGGCCGCTCCCGATGCCGGGCGCGTGTCGATGAAGCTGAATCAACCGCTGCTGATCTATTCGCGGTTCGACTTGAACAACCTGTTGCTGTCGCGGGCGGAATCGGCGGGTGCGCAGATCGAGAAAACGCGAGTACTCGCGCTCGACCGGCGCGAACGCGGCTGGAATATCCGCACGCAGCACGGGATGTTCGATGCCGACTATTGTGTGATCGCTACTGGCGCGCGAAATCCGCTCCGGGACGTGGGCACCACCTGGACTGCGTCGGATACCATGTACGCGCTCGGCTACTACGTACCCTCGACGCAGGCTCATATCGACATTCAGTTCCTCGAGGATCTCGAAGGGTACATTTGGGTGTTCCCGCGGTGCGGCCATCTTTCGGTGGGCATTTGCGGCAAGGGCGAGTCGGCGCAGGCGCTACGCGCGCGGCTGGAAGCCTATATGCGGCAGCATGGGATCGAGTGCAAAGACGCGAAGTTCTATGCGCACATGCTGCCTTCGCTCGAGACGCGATCATGGCGGGACAATCGAGCCGCGGGAGACGGGTGGCTAGCGGTTGGTGACGCGGCGGGCTTCGTGGATCCGATCACGGGCGAGGGGCTCTACTACGCAGTGCGTTCGGGCGACCTGGCCAGCCGCGTGGTGCTCGACAGTGCGCACGAACCGGCGAAGAAGGCGGAAGCATACCGCTCGCTGACCGATCGCGATTTCGCCTGGGACCTTTATCTCGGCTCGCTTCTGGCGCGGCATGTTTTCCGCGGCCGTTTCCTGTTCGGCACGGTGCCCGGACGCATGGTGCAGTTCATTCGGCGCAGCCCGCGGTTCCGCGATTTGATGCAAGACCTGTTCGCCGGCACGCAGAACTACGAGACGCTGCGCGAGCGGCTGATGCGCAATCTCAACGGCACGCTGCAAGACGTGCTGATGAGTTTTTTCTTCCGCCGCCTGCTACCGGCGCCCGGCAAGCCGTAAACTGGGCTAGATGCAACTCACCCGATCTGAAGCGCTGCTCGCGCGCGCTCGCGCCGTTACGCCCGGCGGCGTCAACTCTCCGGTCAGAGCTTTTCGCAGTGTGGGCGGAACGCCTCCGTTCATCGTGAAGGGCGAAGGCTGCCGCTTGCACGATGCCGATGGCAACGTCTTCATCGACTATGTGTGTTCGTGGGGTCCGCTGCTGCTGGGCCATCGCCCGCCCGCGGTGATCGAGGCGCTGCGCGGGGTGCTCGAGGTGGGTACCAGCTTCGGCGCGCCCACTGAACGCGAGATCGACCTGGCGGAGAAGATCCGCGCCGCGATGCCTTCCATGGAGATGGTGC
Organism: Bryobacteraceae bacterium; assembly: GCA_046331625.1. Classification (GTDB taxonomy): domain Bacteria; phylum Acidobacteriota; class Terriglobia; order Bryobacterales; family Bryobacteraceae; genus JAXLQL01. Next base: position 14,738 of record JAXLQL010000060.1, on the reverse strand, counting down.
GGCTGGTGAACTCGGGCACCGAGGCCACCATGAGCGCGTTGCGCGTGGCCCGCGGATTCACGGGTCGCGACCTCTCGATTAAGTTCGAGGGCTGCTATCACGGGCATGTCGATTCGCTGCTGGTGAAAGCGGGGTCTGGCGTGGCGACGCTGGGGATCCCCGATACGGCAGGCGTGCCAGCGGCGTTCGCGGATACGACTTTGGCGCTGCCCTATAACTCGATCGCGGCGCTCGAGGCGGCGTTCGCGAAGCACGGCGACCGGATCGCGGCGGTGATCGTGGAACCGGTGGCGGGCAACATGGGGTGCATTCCGCCCGTGCCTGGGTTCCTGGAAGCGATGCGCGATCTGTGCACGCGGCATGGAGCTCTGCTGATCTTCGACGAGGTGATGACGGGGTTCCGGGTGGCTTTCGGCGGAGCCCAACAACGCTACGGGATCCGGCCGGACCTGACGACGATCGGCAAGGTGATCGGAGGGGGGCTGCCGATTGCGGCTTACGGCGGCCGACAGGACGTGATGACGAAGGTGGCGCCGGTGGGTCCGATCTATCAGGCGGGCACGCTGAGCGGCAATCCGCTGGCGGTCTCGGCGGGGATCGCGATGCTCGACTACCTGGGAGCACACCCGGAAGTGTACGAGCAGATCGAGGCGAGGACAGCTCAGCTCTGCGCCGATCCTCCGGCGGGGATCACCGTGAACCGGGTGGGGTCAATGTTCACGTTCTTCTTTACCGATCGCGCGGTGACCGATTACGAGACGGCGAAAACCTCGGATACTCAACGTTTTGGCCGTTTTTTTCACCATATGCTCGAGCGCGGCGTGTACCTGGCGCCATCGCAATTCGAGGCAGGGTTCGTGTCGGCGGCACACACGGAAGCCGACATCGCGGCTACCGTGGAGGCGGCGCGGGAGTTCTTCCGGGCCTGAACGGCCGTAACCAAACGGAAACAAAAATCGCATAAAATGTTTGAATGCTTGACCGTTCGGCGGTAAGATACGGAAGAAGGGGTTGTGTGCCCATGAAACGTACACTCGTACTCGCGTCCCTGCTGGCGGTGTTCGCGGGAGCGCAGGATACTCTCACCAACGACACGATCATCAAGCTGTGGAAGGCCGAGATGAGCGAGGACTTCATTGCCAACGCCATCAAGACCAACAACGGCAGCTTCACGATGTCGAGTTCGGACCTGATGAAGCTCAAAGACGCCGGGGTTTCCGACAAGATCATCGAGATGATGTTCGTGCGGAAGCTTCAGGCGCAAGGCGTCAAAGTCGAAGTGCCGAACCAGCCGCAAGCTGCGGCGGCCAAGCCTGCGGGCGGCGGCGGCGGCGGTGGGGGGGGCGGCGGTGCGGCCAAGCCTCCGGCTCCGCCGGCAAACACCGATCCCGGTGTGATGTACCGGAAAGACGCCGTTTGGTCAGAGGTGATCCCAGAGAGCATCAATTGGTCGGAAAAGGGGATGGTCAAGAGCATCAAGCACGCGGCCAGCCTCACGCTCATGAAGAAGCCAGTGGAAGGCAAAGTGTTCGGAACCACCAGCCGGACCATCGTAACCCCGGTCAGCGATATCGTGGTCACCGTGCCTGGCGGCGGATCGATCCACGACTTCTTGCTGCTTGCACTCGATGTGCAAAAGGGGCAGCGGAAGGTTGAGGTAGGGCCGGCATCCACTGATCAGAAGGGAGCGGCTAATCGCAGCATCGCCTTCGGCGTGGACAAGATCCAGAACAATCAATACAAAATCGTGGTGCCGAGCGGATTGCGTCCGGGCGAGTATGGCGTGGTCAACGTGAAGACGATCGGCAAGGATGCCGACAGTAAGATCTACACGTTTCGGGTGATCCCGGCGGCGTGATGTTTTTGGGGCGGGACTGAAGTCCCGCGGAGGCTCATCAAAAGAGCCTATTCTGGACCAACCACCTACGGCGCAGGTCACGTAATCTTGTCCGTAGCGCAACATTCGGTAGACGTGGCTGCTCAGCTTGCGGGCCGTGGCAAAGACGGCTTGCCTCCGAACCCGTGTTGTTCAGTACGGGCCGATAGCGGGCCCCCGTCGCCGTGCGGCTGCGCGCCAGTGCGACCGCCGCGCTCCATCGGCCGTGCGCGTACATTTGGCCATCCCTGCTGCGCGGCATCGAGTCCACATCGGCGGGCGTGAAGCTCGGAGCGAACCTGGAGTTCGGCGGCGAGGCGGCTTTGAAGACGGCGCAGGGTGCGACGGCGCAGATCGACAGGATCCGCGGGCTTCGCGACGATGGCGCAGTCGAACGGCGGCGAGGGATTCGCGCGGTTTGTGGAGTCGCTCGATCTGAAGGCGGAGGGGTGGGTGATCCGCTTCTCGGAGAAGACGACGAAACAGGAGTTCGAGCGGATGTTCGGGACGACGGGGCGGATGCGGACGCGGCCGGCGGTGCGTCGCAACTGGAGAGGACCGGTAAGTGCGGCAGAGTGGCAGCGAGAATGGCGCCGAGGGCATCACGTGCCGCGAGACGGGCTGGCGGGGCCGTTGCGATTCGGACCAGAAACGCTGTGCCGATCGCCGGCCCCTGCGCGAGGTTGTGGGTGGATCGGCGAGAATGGCTGTAGCCTGTTGATGATCACTCACGCAGCCACACTTCCGATCGCCAATCGGACGCATTGCTCGACTGCACGGGAAGGAGTCCATCGGATATGGGTCCCAAGCGGGTGGCGCTGATCACCGGTGTCACGCGCCGTCGAGGCGTGGGCGCGGCCGCCGCACTCGCCCTTGCACAAAACGGTATTGACGTGGCACTCGCCTACTACCGGCCCTACGATCGAACGATGCCTTGGGGCGTCGAGGATACGGAGCCGGAGCAGATCGTCGACGAGGTGCGGAAAATCGGCGTGCGTGCCAAAGGCTACGAGGTCGACCTAGGCGAGCCAAGCGGTCCGCACACGCTATTCCAACATGTGCTCGAGGACTTCGGGCACGCCGATATTTTGGTCAACAACGCGGCCTACTCCACGGAATGCACACTGGAGAGCATGTCTGCCGAAACACTCGATCGACATTACTCCGTCAACCTACGCGCTCTGATGCTTCTCAGCGCCGAATTCATCCGGGCGTTTCGCGGCGAAAGGGGAGGGCGCATCGTCAACCTCACGTCGGGGCAAGGCTTGGGCCCCATGCCGAGCGAACTCGCTTATGCCGCCACGAAGGGCGGAGTCGAAGCGTTTACTCTCAGCCTGAGCGCGGCAGCCGCACCGAGAGGCATTACCGTGAATGCAGTCGATCCGGGAGCCACCGACACTGGGTGGATGAGCGACGATATCCGCCAGTCGCTGATTCGCAGCGCCCCCATGGGCCGGGTCGGGATGCCATTCGATGCGGCGAACCTGATTGCTTTTCTCGTTTCCGAGGAAGCCCAGTGGATTACGGGACAGGTGATCCGGTCACGGGGTGGAGCCTAGGCAGCCCGTAGCAAGAGTCGCGTGGTCCGCGTTGCGGGATTTTTGCGACGGACCTGACAGCCTACTTGCGCTCAGCAGGTGGAGGCGCAGCGCCGGCAGGTTGCTCGCCCGGCGGAGGCGGAAGCGGAACCACCGTGGTGTTGTGATCCTGCATGATGAGCCAGCCACTGTCTCGTTTCACAACGACAAAGGTGCGGAGGTGCCTCTCCACCCCGTGCCTGACTCCATCCGGGGATGTGAACGGGGTCATTTCGCTTGTGACCGTGGCTACTGCCACATCATCGGAGGCGAAGCGAATGTCGATGTCCTTGACGGTGTCTTTGGTCCCTTTCAGGAATGATCGATGAACGTCGCGAACCGTCTCGAGTGTCGCGTCGCGTCCTTTGTCGACACCGCCATAGGGGTTGATGTGATACCAGTCGCCAGTGGCATAGTCGGCTGGTGTATTGAAACCTTCATCGAAGTTGCGGTAGAACTCGGCGACCGTAGCCTTGACCTTGGCTTGCCGGTCGTCAGGCGGCGACGCGCACGAAGCGAGAGCGAGACAAGCCACGACGACGATCGTTGGGCGGTTCATGACTACCCAAGATACTGCATGCAAGCTCTTCGAGTCCGGGAGCTTCACACTCGTGAAAACACCCGGCAGCCTGCACGGCGACTGCGGAGCTTGCGCCTACCTGTCCGGGCAAGTGTTCGCCGCAGCGTTCGGTGCGATCACGATAGAGGGCTGCTTGCCGGTCAGCCAGTTCTGGAGCACATCGAACATCGACAGCTCTTGCGTGCCGGCGCGAATGCGAACGCCGTAGACCTGCGGCGTGTCAGTGAGTGTCTCGTGATCCGGGCAGGTGGGGATGAATGCGCCCGGGGCGGTGGTCATGCTTGCGCCCTCGGCGCCCTTCTTGGGTGCGTCGGCGAGCGCGGCCGCTTGCTCACGGACCAAGCGGGCATACTCGGCCGGCGTGATCGGTGTGTTGGCGGGAGGAACCCCCAGTTCCGCTTTGACGTAGTCGGGGACATGATTGCGGTCAAACTGGCCTTGGCGAATGAAGACAGGCGTGGTGACATGGTTGGCGATCACGTAGGCCTCGTCGCTGCATTGCCAGTCGAGATCCGGGTCATTGGCTTGATGCCATTCCGCACAACTCGAGTCCGCTTTGGCTTTCCATATGGCGTCGTCCCCTTCGGCGCGGAGGAACTGAAAGTACGCCTCCGGAGTGCAGATTCCGAAGCGGCAAGGCGCGGACATGCTGAAGTCCAGCGTCTGGAGGGTCGGATTGAAGGCCGAGTCGTGCAAGCCGCGGACCTCGAGCGAGCAGGTTTTCCCCTTGCAGTTGTTATTGGTACGCCGCAGCGCCGCGGCCAGGCGGTCAAGGTTGTTCTGGACTCCGTTGCCGCCGCCCGATGCTCCGGCGAGCAACACGAACTGTGCATCGTCGAGACCGGGAAGTTGGACATTGGCGCCGGGTCCAAGCGTATAGGTGAGCATCTCCCCCTTCTGCCGGCGCAGGACCTGGATTGCAGCATCGATGATGCGGCTGCCCAGGAAATGCGTCCGGTAGAACACCTGCTGGCCCGTGATCGGATCGTCGGCATCCATGATGACGTCTTTGGCTGTGCCGCTCCACTTGTCGCTGCTGCAATATTTGACCAGGACCTGATTCCACCCCCCGGTTGGGTTGTCAGCCCGGCGTTCGAGGATCCCCTGGCCACGGATCCCCGGCTTCGGGGCCGGATTGGATGACATGCCTACGCTCGAGAAGCTGGTGTCGACGCTGCACCAACGCTTGGCGCAGTCATTCGGGCTGGAACAGGAGCCGCCGCCTTGCAGAAATATGACCCAACGGTTCCGGTTGGCTTCCCCCTGAAAAGGTCGGAAGTAGAAGATCGCCTTCGAGCCGTCGTTGCACATGGCGTAGGGATACTGATTGGTGTCGATGTCGTAGCGCTGGAGGTCAGTGCCCGCGCCGAGTCCTCCGGTTGGGCCGGTAGCACCGCAGGAAAGAGCGGTTCCGATGAGCGGGGTCCGTTGTGGGTTGCCCTGGGCCTGCGCGAATACGGAAACGCTGAAGGCGATCCCGAGAGCGAGGGCCACTCGTGTTGTTGTCATACTCAGGCTACGAACGGGGCGGCCTGAATGGAAGAAATCGCAGTAGGGTTACCTTTGCTGGCCGAAGCCGAGGACATGCCCGTCTTCGTCCCTCACGGCGAACTCCTTCACGCCGTAGGGCTGCACCACGGGCTCGTACACCACTCGTGCGCCTTTCGCCACCAGTTCGGCGTGCAAGGCATCGGCGTCATCCACCCAGAAGAACGCATCCCATGTGCCGCCCTGCGATTCGACAGGGCGAATGTGCGCGGGATCGGCCACCGTGCGGAACAGGATCGCCAGCCGGTCGCGGCTGCAGATGGCGAATTGGGCCGGGTCGCCCGCAAGGTAGTCGCAATGGAATCCCAGGACGGCCTCGTAGTACTTGGCGCTCTGGGCGGCATCGCGGACCGGGAAATAGGGCGCGCTGCGAAGAAGCATGGTGCCGATTGTACGCCGCTACGCCGCACTGCGCATCCTCAGTTATCCCGTCTACGGTATCCTGTCGTCAGAATCGATGAGGTACGTGGAATGCCGGCCGAGTCCGCAACTCCGTCACGTGGTGGATCGCTACTGGTATCTCGAGGGCCGGGTGGACGGCCCTGACCGCATCTATCCGGACGGCTACTGTGAAGTGGCGATCGACCTGGGTCCGGCGGTTCCCGGGCAGAGTCCGAGCCTATGGATTCCACAACTGGTGGAGCCTGTGGACATGGAGCCTGGCAGCGAAATACGCGTGTTCGGCGCGCGCTTGCGGCCCGAAGCAGCGATGCTGGCGGCGCCGTTGTGTTCTGGGATCGTCGATCTCGAAGGCGTGTGGCAAGGCGTGCCCGCGTTGCGGGAGCGATTGGGCGAGGCACGGTCGACGGACTCGCGCGTGGCTGTGATGGATCGATATTTGGCGGCGAAGCTCGCGGACCGGCCGCCCAATCCCTGCGTGGCCGAGTCCGTGCGGCTACTCGGCGAGTGGGCTTGGAAGATGGATGCGCTGGCGAGCCGCGTTGGGGTGAGCGCGCGGCAATTGCAGCGGCTGTTCCAGAAGCATGTAGGGCTGGAGCCGCACACGTTCGCACGGCTGGCTCGGTTTCAACGAGCGCTTCAGCTCGAACGCGCCACCGAATTCTCATGGACGCGGATCGCGCAAGAGGCTGGTTATTTCGATCAGGCGCATCTGATCGGCGAGTTCCGGCAGTTCACCGGAGCCACACCGGCAGCGCGGCAAGACGGGGAGATGGGCCGGCACATGTCGCGGGGAGAACTGGCCGAGTGACGGCGCGTGTCGCATTTTTCCAATCCGCGCGGCCGCGATTTCGGTAAGGTGTGAAGCATGAAGCTTGCGATGATTTTTCTGTTGGCCGCAGCGGCGTTCGCGCAGGACGTGGCCGCGTTGTCGTTCCTGACCGGATGCTGGTCAATGAGCCAGGGACCGATGGTGATCGAGGAAGAGTGGAGCCGCCCGGCGGCGGACGGAATGTTGGGGTTCAGCCGGACGTTGAAGGGTGGCAAGACGGTGTTCAGCGAGTTCATGCGGGTCGAGAAGAAGGGCGCCACGTTGGTGTACCTGCCGCGGATTGGAACGAAGGAAGCGGCGGTGGCATTTACGATGACGAAGATGTCCGCCGAGGAGGTGATCTTCGAGAATCCGCGCAATGACTTTCCGCAGAGGATCTTGTACCGGAAGGTTGAGGGTGGGCTCCACGCGCGGATCGATGGGAAGCAGAAGGGCAAGGAGCGGGCGGAGGATTTTCCGTACAAGAGGGTGGCCTGCGAGCCGAAGTAGGGTTCGGCGATCAGTAGTCGAGCCGCATCGGGAGCCGATTCTTGACCGCGTATTCGACGAGGCAGAACCAGATCGAAAATCCCCAGCGTGCCAATGGAGTCGAGACGCACTTCATCGAAGTCTTGTTCTCGCCACTTTCGGATTTCATCGTGCGAAGCGCGCCAGGTCTTGTCGTTCAGATTCGAGAACTCGCGCCATAGTTCGAACACGGAGCCGATCTTGACTTTGCCGCCGGAAAGTTCGTTCGCCTCGAAGACATCGCGGAACTCGACGGGCAGCCATAACTCCGGTTGAATGATGTGATCGAACGGGCCGGATAGACTCTTTGCCTGCTGGAAGACGGAATCGTTTTCCCAATCCAGGTCGGCTGTCTCCGGACCGACGAGTCCAGGATGACTGGGGTATGCGGCCCACAATTGGACCGCGCCGTAGCCATCGAAATTGGGTTTGTCGGTTTCGTAGGGCGTGTCCAGCGATTCGGGCCAGTTCCAATCGAGGTTCGCGCCCTCCGGGTGGCTGGCGGCAAGGGCGTCGCGCCAGTTGCGAACCAACGCAACGGGATCGATCGGCTGCCGCGGCTTGCGCGAGAATATGGAAGCGACTTTGCTCCAAGCACGCACCAGTCCCGCGCCGGGTCGAACGACGTTGACCGGAATGCCTGAAGTGTCACCCCACTTCTCCTAAGTACTCGCCGGCACAACGGAGCTGGGGCAGCACGTACTTCCACTGCCTCAGGGCACCCCGCCCTTTGCCGGCTGGACGATCATCTGCCAGCGGCCCGAGTAGTACCGGCAGAGCGGTCCTGCGTAAATGTCGAGTCCCATGGTGTGCTGGCGGCTGCCGCTAGTCCAGTCTAGAAGCTCGGCACCCCTGACGTCATTCGTCGCGTCCGCCCCTGGGAATCCCCGCTTTGTCGTAGAGGCCGGCTTCGTAGGCATCGCGAGCCATCTTGTCGAGCGCGGCTCGGCGCGCGGCCTTCTGCTTTGTATACTCGACCAGGTCGTGGAGCGCGAAGCGGCGATGACTATCCATCGCACGATACGGAATCGCGCCCGCTTCCAGCAGGCGGATCATGTCGGGACCGGGCACGCCCAGGAATTCGCGGGCTTCCTCGGTGGTCAGGTGGGTCTCATCCGGTTTCATGCGCACGTCCTGCTTCCAGTTTCGCATCAATTCGCGCGATGGACCTCTCGTCCCTGTGCAAGGCGAGCGGCGTCGAGAAGCGCTGCGCGCACGTCTGGTTCTTCGAGGTATTGGAAAGTCGGCGAGCACCTGCTCGACGGTCCGCCCAGCGGCAAGAGTCTCCACAATCATGGCGACCGTCACGCGCATCCCTCGAATGCAGGGCTTGCCGGCCATGACTTCCGGATCGATGGTGATGCGATGAAGCTGCTGCATTGCAGCAATTGTCCCCTACGAGGGACAAGTCTGCAACGGACTCCGCCTCTGCCGCCACGCCCACAGGACCGCCTCGAGCGCCAACACCAATCCAAGTCCGCCCGCCAATCCCGCCATGAGCGCCATCGCGTGGCTCACGTTTGCCGGGTGCTCGGGCAGCGAAGGCGGATCCAGAACCTCGAGCGCCGGACCCTGCTTCCTCCGCTCCATCGCCGCAAGCATTCGCGCGTCTGCGAGCTTCGCGCTCAGCGACTCGTACCGCTTCTGAGCCATGTTGGCTTCAAGGGCCGCGCGATCGGCGGGGATCTGACCGCGGACCTGCTTGCGGAACGCATCCCATTCGTCCGCAGCCTGCCGTGACTCCTCGCCGAGGAAGCTGACGAGTGCCTTGGCCTGTGTCTCTCGCTGCCGCATTGTTGCGTCCATGACGCGCGACAGCAGGTCGCGGCACGCCAACTGTGCCTGCTGGGAATCCGGTAGCCGTACCGAGAGGCGTAGCGTGGTAGCCGACTCGTTGCGGACTTCGATTCGTTTGCGGAACTGCTCTATGACATCTTCCATAGGCTGCCGAGCCCGCTCGCTTCGGAGCAGATCGTGCGTCTGGATCACGTTGGTAAGCGAATTCCGGGATGTCGCCTCCATGAAGACGCTGCTCGTGACGTAATCCAAGTCGAGCGGGAGCGCCAAGGCAACGAATCGATCCGGTATCAGGCTCGACGTGAGGTGTATCGTGGCAACGGAAACGTACTCTTCAGGCACCAGCCAGTTGTAGAGTGACGCCACGGCCAACCCCGCGGCGGCTCCGAGAATCAATCGTCTATTGAACGAAAGCATCACTTCGCCTCCGTTGAGAGAATATCACTTCCCTCGACTGAGCCGGCGGAAGTACTCCGCCACCGATTCCTGATACCCCTGCGGCGCCGGACGCGACGACCCACCGCGCGCCTGCGACGCCGATTGTTCTTCGAGCTTCCGCCGAAGCTGCAGCTCGAGCTGCTCGAGTCCCGTGATCACCTGCGTGCGAAGCTGCTCCACCAACTGCGGATTGCCGGGGAAACGAGCCGGATCGAGCCGCTGCATCTCGCGGATCAACTGTTGCACTTCCTTCGTCATCTCCGGACTCTCTTCCACCGCGCGGCGCACGTCGTTGAGTCCGCGGAGGCCTTCGCGATACGCGCCTTCGAGTCCGCCGTTCCATCCCTGAGTGGAGCCCGGCTGCGGCGTGAGTCCGCCGAGTTGCGGCAAGTAGCCGCCGCGGTTCATCGCAGAGAAGTCAGCTTCTCCGCGCTCGCCGCCTTGGCGCGCTTCCTGCGGACCACCCATTGCCCCACCACGCTGTCCCTCGCGACCCATCGGATTCCCTTGCCCGCGCTGGTTGCCCTGGCCCTGCTGTCCGGGCTGCCCTTGCTGACCGGGCTGGCCGGATTGTCCGCTCTGACCCTGCTGGCCCTGTTGACCGGCTTGCTGTCCGGGTTGTTGCCCAGGCTGGTTGCCTTGTTGTCCTTGCTGGCCTTGTTGTTGGCCCTGGCCCTGTTGCTGCCCTTGCTGTCCTTCTTGGCCTTGGCCCTGTTGGCCCTGACCGCGCTGGCCCTGGCGAGTAAGCTGTTCGAGTTGGCGGCGTAGCTCTTCCACGCGATTCAACGCCTGCTCCACGCCCTTGCCCTGTTGTGGATCGCCGCCCTTGCCGTCCATGGCCTTCTGCGCCTGCCGAATTCTGTCGCGCATGGCTTCCATGGCATCGCCGATCGGAGCCTCGCGCATGTACGCATACGCACCGAAGCCACGGCGGATCGCCTCCGCACTGTACTTCATGCGCAGGCCGAGTTCATTCTGCTGCATCTGGCTCGCAGCATCGCGGAGCTTGCCCGCGGCTGCGCGTTGCGTGGACTGCATGTCGCGAATCGCGTTCTGCAAATCGCGCTCGAGCTTTTGGAGATCTTCGGCCATCTTCTCGCGCTCACCGGCGAGTTGCTGGTTCTTCTGCGGATCACCCCCGGGCTGGCCATTGAGGAGCTTCGGATCGCCGTAGGCTTGGCGCAACTTGCGCGACATCTCCTGTTGCTGGTTCGCCAACTGGTCGGCGCGGCGGGCGAGATCTTCCATCTGCTGGCCGGCTTCCTGGTGGCGCATGCTGCGGAGCGCATCCTGCGCGTCTTGGAGGCGCGAGGCGGCGCGGCGCGAATCGGCTTCCGAGCCTTGCTGCTGTTGTCCGTGCTGTCCGGCCGAGGCGGCGCGGCGCATGTCGTCGGTCGCGTGGCGCAACTGCTCGATCGCCTTGGCCACGCGCGGGTCGATCTGGCCGCCGCGCTGGCCCATCTGCTGCTGCATTTGCTGTTGCATTTGCTGCTGGCGGTTCGAGGCCGAGCTCTGCTGCGATCCGCTCTGTGAGGACATCTGCCCTTGTTGGCCCTGCTGTCCCTGTTGGCCTTGTTGCCCCTGCTGGCCTTGCTGGCCCTGCTGGGCTTGCTGTTGCGACTGCTGCCCTTGCCGCTGGCGCTGCATCTCCTCCATTTCCTGGCGGAGCTTTTCGGCGTCACGGCGGAGCATCTCCTGCTGCCAGCGCTGCTGCATGGCCTGCTGCGGATTGTTGCGTTGCTGGTTGGCGAGCTCCTGCTGGCGGCGCGCAAGTTGCTCGAGGCGCTGCAGTGCTTCGTCGATCTTCTTCTGCTTGTCGCCTCCGCCGCCGGCCGCCTGCTGTTGCTGATTGGTCTCGTACTGATTCTTTTCCGTATCGAGCTCGAGGTCAAAGAGATTGTCGAGGTCGCGACCCGCGCCGCCGCGGCCGCCACCGCCGCCCTGGCGTCCGAACGCCACCTGGATCTGGCGGCGCGTGGCTTCGGCGCGCAGCAAATGCTGCAGCGCTTTCTGCTCATGAGGAATCGCGTCTTGCCACTTGGCGCCCTTCAACTGCTCGGACGCTTTGCCCATCGCTTCCACCGCAGCGGTCATGTCTTTGGCGAAGTTGCCGAACTCCTGGTTCTCCATCGAGAGCTCGCGGCTCTGCATGCGGCGCGCGAGTGACTGCGCCTGATCGCGGAGCTTGCCCTGCACCTCAGAAAGGAACTTGGCGGTGTCGCCCGCTTCCTGCTTGCTTTGCTTGCTGTCGCGCTGTTGATTGAACGTGGCCGAGATGATTTCCTTCTGGCGTTCGGAGATGGGGCGCTGATCGCCTTCTTCACCGCCGCCTCCGCCGCCGCCCTGCTGCGCCTGCGAGTACTCACGCAGGAACGGCTGCGCTTCGATGAACATCATGTCGGTGCGCGTGGTGTGGTTCGCGTCTTTGGCGGTTACGTAATAGCTGACGATGTCGCCGGGCACGAGATGGAAATCCTCGAGCGAGAGCGTGTGCTGGCCCGTCGCCTCGCGCGCGCCGTTCTGCTTGAGCAGCGACACTTGCTGTTCGTCGCCGCCGTTCACCGAAAAGTGGAGCATCATCTCACGCAGCGCGTAATCGTCGCTCGCCTGCGCCACGATCGACACCTCTTCGATCGGGCTCGCCTTGTAGTCGCGGCCGGGGCGGCTGATCTTGAGCGTGGGCGGATGTTCCTTGCGCGCCTCGATGAAGTAGTCTTCGCTCAAGCGAACCCGCTGGTTGTTGTCCATCGCGGCCACGTGATAGAGCCCGTCTTTTTCGAGCTTCACCGACGCACGGTAGATATTCTTGCCGGCATCGGCGAGTTGCAGTTCCTTTTCGCCGTCGACGACGATGCGGCCTTGCGCGAGCGGCTTATCCATCTGGATGTCGAGCTGCGCCTCGGTGCCTTCCACGGCGCGCAGATCGCCGCCCGGATCCTCGACTGCGTCGGCTTGTCCCAGCCACTGCGGAAACTTGTAGGTGACCTTGATCTTCTTGACGGTGGGCAGATCGATGACGCGGAGCTTGAAGTGCTTCGACTCGACGCCGCCGGCTTCCACGTAATACTCGACGTTCTCGGGCAGGCCCGCGAAGAGGAACTCGTAGGCGGCGCCCGAGGCTTGCGGCGTCATCGGCGCCTGATCCCACTTGGAAGCGCTTTGATAGCGCGCGAACAGGCGCACCTTCGGCGAGGTCATGCCCACGAGGCGCGCGGTAATGAGCTGGTCGCCTTTGCGGCGAACGGCGGCGTCGCCGGGCTCGACAGTGATCTCGTAGAACGGCTTCATGCCGTCTTTCGGATATCCGGCCCAAAGGAGGTTCGCGCCATGGCCCAGGAATCCCGGCGCCGACGTGATCAGCCACGCGAGCAGCGCGAGCGCTCCCAAGCCCGCGCCCGCGGTGGCGAGGAGCTTGGCGGCGGGAACCACGAGTCCAGGCTCGGATTCGCGCGCCACTTCGAGCGTGTCGGAAGCAAGCAGGTCCAGGAACGGGTCGGCTTGGCGATTCGGTTCCTGATCGGCGAAGGTGAGCAAGCGCTCTTCGAACTTGGGGAAAGTCTGCTCGGCGCGAGCGGCGGCGCGATGGCGATTGAGGCGCAGTAGCGGACGTGCGAGCATGAAGCCCGCGGTGAGCGCGAGCACCAGGAACAAGCCGAGTCGCGCACCGGTGAGGCTACCAGGTGAAAACGCGAACGCGTTCACCACCAGAACCAGGAGCACGGTGGCGACCACGGCCGCGAGGGCGATGCTGGCCGCGCCGCGTAATGCGGCATTCCATCGGAGACGCCGTTCCAGTTGCCGCAGATAAACGAAAAGCTGTTCGCGCGCGCTCATTGACCCTCCTGTTCTCTTTGTACACCGAGATAGCGGCTCGAGAGAAATGACTCAGCCGCTGCCGCAAGCAATACAGCCAGCATGACATACCACCACATGCTCCAGGGCTTGCGTTCTTCCTGCTCTTCCTCGATCTTGGGTGCGGCGCCTCCGGCTACCGTGGCTCCGCCGCTCGACCCTGCCCAGAGATCCAGATCTTCCTTGCCGATCGCGCCGAGGTTCGATTCACGGCGATCCGCGTTCACGGCCACGGTTTGGTGACGCCCGTTGGCGCGGCGCAGTTCGAAGAAGCCTTCGCGCGGCACCTGATAAGACTCGGCCGTCGTGGACTCGGCGAGCGACAACGGGCGGTTGCCCTCGGGGTCGATCACTTCCACTGAGATCGAGCGCTCGCGCTGCGTGCGCAATTCGAGGAACGAGTTCACCGGAACGGTGGCGTTGCGTTCTTCGAGTCCGGCGAGATAGCGCGAAGTCTGGTCGACGAAGGGAACGAAAGCCGGCTGTAGCGGGAAATCGTTCGAGAGATTGTCGAACGTCGAGGTGAAGACCAGCACGCGCCCCTCGCCCACCTTCTTCTCGAGAAGGAGCGGCGTTTGGTCGCTGAGCTTGGCCACCACGCGCGAGGCGCCGGGGTCCACCTTCACGGCGTAGAAGAACCGCACACCTTCCCATCGGCCGGCGCGGCGCATAGAAGGATAGGTAGCATCGGCATCGCCGACCACGGAGAATCGCTCCCCTTCGCGCGAGTAGTAGCGGCCGTCTTGGATGCGCTCGTCAAAGAGAGGGATCTTCGAGGCTTTCGCTGAGTTCGGGCCGAGCGCGATCCAGACGCTGGCTCCACCGCGAACGTACTTGTCGAGCGCTTCGCGGAGAGCTGTAGGCGGAGACGCAACGTCTGACAGCACGACGAGCGAGAAGCGGGCGGGGTCGACGTTTGAGGCTTGATCCGAGGTGAGCGTTTCGAGAGCGAAGGTGCCTTCGGCCGAGGCGGCGAGCGCGGAGCGGAAGTAGAGCGGCGAGCGCGATTCACGCGAGTCATGCACGAAGAGCACGCGCTTGGGGTCGGACCGTTCGACGGCGAACAGCGCGCGGTCGTCTTGCGCGAGCCCGTCGGCCGAGTCAATGCGGACCTCGCATTTCGACACGCCGTAACCGGCATCGAGACCGAGGAACTCGACGGTGGCGCGGCCGTTGGCGGGCACGTCCACGGATTTGGTCGCAGCGGATTTGCCGTTGACCAGCAGCGTGACGGTACGCTTGGCGGCAGGCGTGTCGAAGCCGGCGATGGTGGCTTGCACGCGAGCTTTCTTCGGGTCCCAGAGCAGGGCGGGAGCGCTGACGGTTTCGACG
>JAXLQL010000059.1:0-23890 GCA_046331625.1 Bryobacteraceae bacterium | reverse complement strand
CGCCATCGGAAGCTGGATCCGGAACGTAGTGCCGATTCCCACTTCGCTCTCTACGCCGATCTTGCCGCTCTGCAGTTCCACCAGCCGCCGCGTAATGAACAACCCGAGCCCCGTGCCGCCGAACTTGCGGCTCACGCTCGAATCGGCTTGCACGAACGCTTCGAAGATATTGGCGAGCTTGGACGCCGGAATTCCTTCGCCGGTGTCTCGCACTTCGATCCCGATTTCATCGCTTGTGCCCGTGACCGTCACTGCCACCCAACCCTCGGTAGTGAACTTCACCGCGTTCCCGAGAAGATTCATCAGGATCTGCCGCAGCCGAAGGGGGTCTCCGATGATTCGCGCCGGCACTTCCTCGCCCACGGTGCCCCGGAGTACGATGCCCTTCCGTTGCGCCTGCGCGTGCAGCGTTGCCACGCACTCTTCCACCACCTGCCGCGGTTCGAACGGCTCGTGCTCGATCAGCATCTTTCCGGCTTCGATCTTCGACAAGTCGAGCAGATCGTTCAACAACGCCAGAAGCGAGTTGGCGCAGTTGCGTGCATTCACCAGATACTCACGTTGCGTGGCCGTGGGATTCTCGTCGAGCAGCAGGTCGAGCATGCCCAACACCCCGTTCATCGGCGTGCGCAACTCGTGCGAAATGTTCGCCAGGAAGTCTGACTTCGCGCGGCTTGCGGCCAAGGCGCGCTCGGTGGCCTCGCCCAAAGCTTCTGTGCGCTCGTGCATGCGCTCTTCGAGAGCGCGCTTCTCCTCGCGCAATTCCGATTCCGATGCCCTCAGCGCTTCGATCATCGCGTTCAGGCTTTGCGCCACCAACTGGACTTCGTCTCCGGTTCGCGGAATCTCCACCGGATCCAATTGCCCTTCGCCCACTCCTTCGATCGCGCTCTCCACGGCGCGCAGCGGGCGGACCACGTACCCGGCTGCGAACCATCCGGCCGCGGCGGCGAGGAACGGCGCCAGCAGCATCAGCGCGGTGCTCCCGGCGGTCAGTTGGTGCCGGGCCAAGTCCCACCCGAGGAACCAGAAGGCTAGGCAGCCGACGAGAGACCCTGCCAGAAGAGCATGCTTCTGCGCGATGGACACACTGGGCTTTCTTCGCCCTGGTACCGGCATAGCCCCATTGTCCGGGCAGTCAGGGCGGGGAGGTATGCGCCTTTTCCCCGAGAAGCCCTAGTCAAATGCCCCGACAAACCCCTCAGGGCCTCCTGTTAGACTGGCACGAGTGGCCACCCCGCGCCTTCGCATGTCGCTCTGCGGCATCCCCCTTCGGACGCCCATAATCGCGGCGTCTGGAACGTTCGCCTATGGGGTGGAAATGCAGGGCTTGGTCGACTGGGAATGGGTGGGAGCGCTGGTGGTGAAGGGACTTTCGCGGGAGCCCATCGCGGGCAACCGGCCTCCCAGGTTGTGGGAAACCGAGAGCGGCATGATGAACTCGATCGGTCTGCAGAACATCGGGGTCCGGGCATTTGCCGAGCAGAAGCTTTCCGATCTGCGCCACATTCCCGTGCCCGTGATCGCCAACGTGTTCGGTTACGCGATGGAAGACTACGGAGAAGTGGTTCGTGTGCTCGAGGATTACGAAGGCATCGCTGGCTACGAGCTCAACGTCTCGTGCCCGAATACGAAGCACGGTGGCATCTTCTTTTCGAGCGACCCGGTGTTGCTCGGCGAGTTGGTGGCGTCAGTGCGCGCACTCACCGAGCGGCCCGTGATCGTGAAGCTGTCGCCCAACGTCGCGCGCATCGAGCCCTTGGCGCAAGCGGCGGAATCGGCGGGCGCTGACGCGATTTCGTTGGTGAACACGTTCGTGGCGCTGGCGATCGATCCGCGCACCCGCAAGCCTCGCATCGGAGCCGGGTTTGGCGGCTTGAGTGGACCGGCGATCAAGCCGATCGCGCTGCGCATGGTGTACGAAGCCGCCCGCGCTGTGAAGATCCCGGTGATCGGACTGGGTGGCATCTCGAGCGGCGAAGATGCGGCTGAGTTCCTGATCGCCGGCGCGCGCGCGGTGGAGGTGGGTACGGCGACATTCTGGGATCCTGGCGCGGTCTCTCGAATCGCTCGTGAACTCGACGCGTTTCTCGAGGAGCAACGAGTCCCGCGAGCGGAGGACTTGGTGGGGACGATCGATCTCTCGCGGTGAGTGGTGATGACTGCTGTCGCTCACGGCCGCACGAGACAGAACCTACGAGTCGTAAGGGCTCAGCAACAGCAATTGATCATAGTCGACAATCCCAAGACGAATTCGGTCAAGCCAGCCAGACCGTCCGAGAAAGTTCCTATTGAAGCCCTTGTCTCTGGCGAAAAACACGAACGATGTGAATTCAATGCCGATCGTATGAATGGTGATCTCGTGCTCGTAGGCCTCGAATGAGCCTGCCATCGTCCGGAAGCGCTGGACCCTTCCCGACGCAAGGTCTAGCCCAAGCTCCTCGGCATACCTTCCTTCGAAAATGCAGTAGGCCGCTCCGGTATCGAGTCGTGCCACGAGTTCGACGCGTTGGCGCCCCGCACAAAGCTCAACCGGGACATCGATTCCGCCGGTGGCGCGATAGTGCAAATACTTCGCGAACTGGATCGAGCGGGGCATTTACCAGCAAGCCACGAACGGGAGCGGGTCGCTGGGGAGGACGTGAATCAGGAAAGGTACCTCAACGCCTGCCGCCTTAGCCGCCGCGAAGGCCTTGTGGCCGTCCTCGTCCGCAGCGATCAGGCGATCGCCGTCAACAACCACCCATTGGCCCGCATACTTGTCGCGATTCTCGTCAATCCACTTCATCTCACGCTGCCGGTCGCGCGAAGGCACCATTCTGCTGGCCGACTGACGCTGCAAGCCATCCAAGAATCGCAGTACCTGCTGTTGCTTTGCGGGAGGCAAATCACGCACCTTCTCGAGAATGGCTTGTTCAAGACTCATACTTCCACTTTCTTGATCATACCTGAGCTCGTCGTGGCCGACATCCGCTGGGCGACCGCTGGCCCTGAGAAAGCAGTCGCCTACCGCTCACCCGCAAATCTGCGGAATCGGATCCCCGTACACATCCGTCAGCCGCATCCGCCGGCCTTGGAACGAATATGTCAGCCGCGTGTGATCCATTCCCAGCAGATGCAGGACGGTCGCATGCACATCGTGCACGCTCGCCACTTGCTGCACCGCCTGATACCCGAACTCGTCGCTCGACCCGATCGCCTGGCCGCCCTTGATCTTCGCCCCCGCCATCCAGATCGACATCGCACCCGGATTGTGGTCGCGACCCAGCCCGCGCTGCGAAATCGGCATCCGCCCGAACTCGCTCTGCCACACCACCAGCGTCTCGTCGAATAACCCGCGCGACTTGAGATCCGTCAGCAGGCCCGCCATTGGCACGTCCGTTTCCGCGGCGTGCCGTGTGTGGTTGTCCTTCACATCGCCATGCGCGTCCCACGTATCCGTGTTCTGATTCCCGATCCCGCCATGATAAAGCTGGATGTACCGCACGCCACGCTCGGCCAACCGCCGCGCGATCAGGCACTGCCGCCCGAACGGAGCCGTGATCGGATTATCCAGCCCGTAGAGCTTCTGCGTCGCCGCCGTCTCCTTCGAAAGATCTACCGCTTCCGGAGCGCACCCCTGCATCCGATACGCCAGCTCATACGCGCTGATGCGCGCCGACAATTCCGAGTTCCCCGGATTCTTCTCGAGATCCATCCGGTTCAACTCGCCCAGGAAATCGAGCCGCGCTTTCGCCTTCTCGGGTGACAGATCCTTCGGCGGATTCAAATCGAAAATCGGATCGCCCGCGCTGCGGAAGATCGTGCCTTGATACGCCGCCGGCATGTAGCCCGCGGTCCAATTCGCCGGACCACCGAACGGGCCTCCTCGCGCGTCGTAAATCACCACGAAGGCCGGTAGGCTCTGGTTCTCCGAACCGAGCCCGTACGTCACCCACGATCCGATGCAAGGCGCTCCCATGCGCACCGTGCCCGACGCTACCTCATAGTGCGACATCACGTGGTCATTCGAGCGGCACTTCACCGATCGAATCACGGCCAGCGAGTCGATATGCTGCGACGCCAACGTGTCGAACAGTTCCGACACCGGCAGTCCCGATTGCCCGTACTGCTTGAACTGGAACGGCGAGGGCATCAGCGGACCAGGATGCCCTTGCCGCACGATGATGTCACCCTCCAGCGGCAACGGTTGGCCGCTGTATTTCTTCAGCGCCGGCTTGGGATCGAACGTATCCATGTGACTCACGCCGCCGCTCATGAACAGCGAGATCACGCGCTTGGCTCGCGGGGCGAAGTGCGGCTTCTTCGGCGAAAACGGCGACCCCGTCACCACTCCGCTCGCGCACCCTGGTTCGGAAGCCAGCAGATTGTCCTGTCCCAACAACGAAGCCAGCCCGAGCCCGCTCAGCCCGCCACCGGCCTCGAACAGAAAATCGCGCCGCGATTTGAATCCGCGTACTTCTTTCATGGGCTACCTCATGTAGACGAACTCGTTCAGGTTGAGCAGCACGTGGGCAAGATCAGACAGCTTGTTCTTGCTCAGAAATTCGAGGCCCGCCTTACGCTCCGCCTCGCTCGGCAGTCGCGACAAGGCCAGTTGATAGGCGCGCTCCAACTGCTTCTCGGCCCCTCCCGGAGCCTCGGTCGCGATCCGATCCGCGAACAGGCTGGCCTGTTTGAGCACCCATTCGTTGTTGAGCAACGTCAGCGCCTGCGTCGGAACCGTCGATACGTTGCGCCTCCCGCAGCTCACGTTCTGGTCGGGTAAATCGAACACCTCGAAGAACGGCAACGGCAATCCCCGTTTGCGATACACATACACGCTCCGCCGCCACACCTCAGCACCATCGGCTTGCTTTCTCCAAATCCCCTTGTCCATTGACGCCAGCACTTCCGCCGGCAACTCCGGAAACACCGCCGGACCGAACATCTTCTTGTTCAGCGATCCCGTCACATAAAGGATGTTGTCGCGCACGCCCTCGGCTTCCAGCCGCTGCTGCCGGAAACGCCACCAGTAGAGGTTCTCGGCGTCGGTCTGCATGTTCCCGTCATCGGCGAACTGGCTCGACGTGCGGTAGGCGCGTGACGTCATCAGGAGCTTGTGCATCTGCTTGAAGCTCCAGCCCTTCTCCACAAACTCCGCCGACAGCCAGTCGAGCAGTTCCGGATGCGTCGGCGTCTCGCCCACCTTGCCGAAATTGTCGAGCGAGGTCACGATCCCGCGGCCGAAGTGATGATGCCAGATCCGGTTCACGATCACCCGGGGAACCAGCGGATGATTCGGCGAGCCCAGCCACCGTGCTAGCGCCAAGCGCCGGCCCGACGTGCGATGATGCGCCGGCTCGATAGCCACCGGCATCGACCCATCGTCCACCACCGAAACAAACCCGGGCTTCATCGTCGAACCCGGACTGTTGATGTCGCCGTGATGCAAGAAATAGGATGGCGGCGCCGTGTACGGCTTCGAGCCATCGCACAAGTAGCTGCCTTCGATCGCTTCGCGCTTGATGCCTTTACCTGGCGCCGGTTCGTCACCTGCTGCATCTGGCGTGAATCGATAGTCACCGTCGGTGATTCCCATCGCCACGGGGATCGGCTTCGGCTTGCCCTTCTCGATTTCTTTGATCTTCGCTTCGAGCACTCGCTTTTGTTCGAGCTCACCCGCCGCCATCACCTTGTCCACTTCAGACGAAGTCACTTTCGTTGTGCGGATGATCTGGTTGGCGAGCAACACTTGGCCCGGAGTCCGCTTCGCCTCTGGCGTGAAGATCGCCTGCTGAATGTGCTCGGGCCACTTCTTGTACTTCTCTGTCAGCAACTTGTCGATGTAGGGCTGTTCGAGTGTTTTGATCTCGTCCTGGAGCGGCTTGAGCGCCGCGGTGATCTCTTGCATCCTCGCGTCATACGCCTTGGCCTCCGTGGCCGGCACTAGCGGATGATCCACTTCCACGAAGCCCCACAGCGACGCTTGTAGCTTGTAATAGTCCTTCTGCGCGATCGGATCGAACTTGTGGTTGTGACAGCGCGCACACTGCACGGTGAGCCCCATCAGACCGCGGCCCACCGTGGCGATCATGTCGTCCAGGTAGTCATAGCGGAACTGCGGATTGTCCTTCTCGCGGAACCCGACTTTGGCGTAGTTGCGCAAGAACGCGGTGGCGATCAGTTGATCGTGCGACGGATTCTCGAGCTCGTCACCGGCGATCTGCTCTTCCAGGAACCGGTTGTACGGCATGTCGGAGTTGAACGCGCGAATCACGTAGTCGCGATATCGCCATGCGTTCGGCCGGTCAAAGTCATGCTCGTAGCCGTTCGAATCGGCGTAGCGCGCCACGTCGAGCCAATGCCGGCCCCAACGCTCGCCGTACTGTGGCGATTCGAGCAGCCGGTCAATCAGCTTCTCCCAGGCATTGGGGCGCATGTCTTGCATGAACTCGCCGGCTTGCTCCGGAGTCGGCGGCAGTCCTGTCAGGTCGAGATAAGCTCGGCGCATCAGCGTTTGCTTGTCCGCGAGCGGAGCCACCTTCAGATTCTTGTCGAGTTGCGCTTTGCGAATGAAGGCGTCCACCGGATTGGCGTCCCACTCCGGTTCTCCGGTCTTCGGGAGCGCAGCCTTGACGGGTTTCTTGAATGACCACCATTGCCGCATCTCGCCGGTGATCCGCATCTCTTCGAGCGCCGCCAGATCCTTCTTCACCGAACTCTCTTTGACCTCGCCCTCCCAGGGCGCGCCATCGGAGATCCATTGCTTGAACGCTGCTACCTGTTCCGGACTCAGGGCTCCGTCCATCGGCATGAACGGCTTCTCGAGACCCGCCAGCTTCCTATAAAGAGGACTCTGCTCAGGGTTGCCAGGCGTGACCACCTGGCCTTTCTCGCTGCCCTTGAGCAGGCTCTCACGCGTGCGCAAGTCGAGCTTGACAGCGCGCATTGCCGAGCCGTGACACTTCAGGCAACGATTCTCGAGTACAGGTTTGATGTCCTTGGAAAAGGAAATTCTGCTCTGTCCGGCGGCCGGCGACAGAGCCGAGAGGAATGCCATCACCAGGGATAACCCTAGAGGTTGCACGCGTTTGCGGTACACTTCAAGCGCTCCTTCCGCTGGCAAGATTATATCAAACGAGTCAATCGCCAAAGTCCCGATTTCCAGCGATCACCAGGCGACGCTTCTGATAGACTGGAGACACGTGGCAGTGTCGCCCTGGAGGGGCGAATCGATTATGTCCAAACGACTTCAGATGCTGATCGTCAGCGGATCTACTTGCCTGCTGGCCGTGCTCATCCTCGGTACGCTCATGGGCCGCGGCGCCGCTGCCGACGGTGATGCCTACAAGCACTTCACCGTGCTCAGCGACGTGATCGCCAAGATCAAAAGCGATTACGTGGAAGAGCCCAACATGCACAACGTGACGTTGGGCGCCCTCAACGGACTGCTCGAATCCATCGACCCCTTCGCCAGCTACCTCAGTGCCGACCAGTACAAACAGTACTCGAAGAACATGTCCGAGAAGAAAGCCGATGTGGGCCTCGTGCTCTCGCGGCGCTCGGGCTACATCGGCATTGTCGATGCAATCCCTGGCTCGCCCGCCGCAAAGCTCGGCCTGCAGACTTTCGACATCATCGAAGCCATCGGCGGCGTTGGCACGCGCGACATGCCGCTCGCCTACGCCGAAATGCTTCTACGCGGCGAGCCGGGCTCGTCGCTCGAGCTGAGCGTTATCCGCGTTCGCAAGAGCTCCGAAGCGCAGAAGGTCGCGCTCACCCGTGAAATGCTCACGCCGCCCGCCGTGCACGGCAAGATGCTCGCCGACAGCATCGGATACGTTCGCGTGCAGAGCCTCGAGAAGGGCAAGTCCAAAGACATCGCCGCCAAGGTGAAGGAACTCGAGCAGCAGGGCGCCAAGAAATTGATCCTCGACATGCGCGACAACGCCAGCGGCGACGTCACCGAAGGCCTCGCCGTGGCTGACCTGTTCCTCGACAGCGGCCAGATCGGATTCCTGCAAGGCCAGAAGGTCACCAAGGAAACGTTCTCCGCCAAGCCTGACGACACGGTTTCGAAGGCGCAAATGGTGGTGATCACCAATCGCGGCACCGCTTGCGGAGCCGAGGTCGCCGTCGCCGGCTTGCTCGACAACAAGCGCGCCGACGTCGTGGGCGAACGCACCTACGGCTGCGGAGCCGTGCGCAAGCCGCTCACGCTCGAAGACGGTAGCGCGGTGATCCTCGCGGTGGCGAAGTATCATTCGCCTTCCGGCAAAGCGCTTCAGGACAACGGCGTCGTCCCCCAGATTCAGGTGGTCGATCCCGATGGCGCCAATGACGACGAAGAAGAGTCCGCCCAGCCGCAGAAGCCGCAAGCCGCTCCCAAGACTGACGAGGACCTGCAACTGAAGAAGGCGATCGAGGTCTTGCAGGTGGGCCTCAAGGCCGCCAAAGAATCCGCTGCCGCGAGCAGTGGCTCCGCCGGACACGCCTCCGCGCCCCAAGGGCCGCTCAACGTGCCGCGTCCCCAGAAATAGGTTATGCCGCTTTACGAATATCGATGCCACCAGTGCGGGCAAGTCTTCGAGAAGATGCAGAAGTTCTCTGACGAGCCCTTGACTCAGCATCCCGAGTGCGGAGGCGCCGTCGAGCGTCTGCTGTCCGCCCCCGCGTTGCAGTTCAAAGGAAGCGGCTGGTACATCACGGACTATGCGCGCTCCGGCGGCGGCTCCAAGGGCGGTGAAAAGTCCGAGTCGAAGTCCGAGTCCAAGTCCAAGACAGAAACCGAGTTCAAGACAGAAACCAAGTCCGAGTCGAAGCCGGCTTCCACCGCTTCGGGTTCCACTTCTTCGAGCTAGTTCATTCCTCTTCCGCAGGGAGGGCATCGTGAGCACCTCACGCCGTCAGTTCATCCAGACCACGGGGGCGTTCGCCCTCGCTTCGCAGGCCCGCATCTCGGCCAACGACAAAATCCGCATCGCCACCATCGGACCCGGCGGCATGGGCACCGGCGACACCGAGTCTTCGCTCGCCGTTCCCGGCGTGGAACTCGTGGCCGTGGCCGATGTCTACCGGGGCCGCCTCGAGCGCGCCAAAGAACGCTGGGGCAATCACCTCTTCGTCACCCGCGACTACCGCGAAGTGCTCGCCCGCAAGGACATCGATGCCGTCATCGTCGCCACGCCGGATCACTGGCACTCCCGCATCGCCGTCGATGCCATGCAGGCGGGTAAAGACGTTTACGTCGAAAAGCCCATGGTGCAGCGCATCGAAGATGGCAAGGCCGTGATCGACGCCGAGAAACAGACCGGCCGGATCCTCCAAGTGGGCAGCCAGCGCGTCAGTTCCGTCGTCTACCAGAAAGCGCGCGAGCTCTTCAAATCCGGCGCCGTCGGCAAGCTCAACATGATCGAAGCCTGGTGGGATCGCAACTCCGCCATCGGCGCTTGGCAATACTCGATTCCGCCCGATGCCACGGAAGGCAACATCGATTGGGACCGCTTCCTCGGCCGCGCCCCCAAGCGCTCCTTCGAGCCCATCCGCCTCTTCCGTTGGCGCAATTACCAGGACTACGGCACCGGCGTCGCCGGCGACTTGTTCGTTCACCTATTCAGCGGCATGCACTTCATCACCGGCGCCATCGGACCCACTCGTGTCTACGCCACCGGCGGCCTCCGCTTCTGGCACGATGGGCGCGACGTACCCGACGTGATGATGGGCCTGTTCGACTATCCCGAAACCGCCGAGCATCCCGAGTTCACTCTGATGCTCCGCGTCAACTTCGTCGATGGCTCCGGCGGCAGCCATGTCTTCCGCTTCATCGGCAACGAAGGCGTCATGACCGTGGACGACGGCGTCACCATCGAGCGCCAACCGCGCGAATCGGAGCCCGGGTACACCATCGACACGTTTGCCAAGTCGACGCAGGAGAGGTTCGTCGCCGATTATCGCCGCCAGTATCCGAAACAAACGCCGACTGCCGATGCGCTCCGGCCGCGCGGCACCGAGAAGTATCGCCCGCCCCGCGGGTACAACGACCATCGCGACCATCACGCCAACTTCATCAACGCTGTCCGCACGCGCAAGCCCGTGATCGAAAACGCCACCTTCGGATTCCGTGCCGCGGGTCCTGCGCTGCTCGGGAACATGAGCTACTTCGAAAAGCGGCTCATCGAGTGGGATCCCGTTTCGATGACGGTGAAAGGCTGAATCCATGCCGCAGAAGATCTCCGCCAACGACCAGATTCAGATCGCCACCATCGGCGCCGGAGGCATGGGCTCCGGCGACACCAACATGGCGCTGCAGATTCCTGGCGTCAAGCTCGTCGCCGTCTCCGACCTTTATGACGGCCGCCTCCAGCGCGCCAAGGAGAAGTGGGGCAATCATCTCTTCACCACACGCGACTATCGCGAAGTGCTCGCGCGCAAAGACATCGATGCGATCATCATCGGCACCTCCGATCATTGGCACTCGCGCATCTCGATCGACGCGATGCAGGCGGGCAAAGACGTGTATTGCGAGAAGCCGATGGTCCAGAAAATCGAGCAGGGCCACGAGGTGATCGCCGCGCACAAGAAGAGCGGCCGCATGTTCCAGGTGGGCAGCCAGTACGCGAGTTCGATGGTGTTCCTCAAGGCCAAGGAACTGATGGCTTCCGGATCCATCGGGGAGTTGAACGTGGTGGAAGCCTGGCTTGACCGCAATACCGCGATCGGCGCCTGGCAATACTCGATCCCGCCCGACGCCTCGCCGCAGACCGTCGATTGGGACCGCTACATCGCCAACACCGTCAAGCGCGATTGGGACCCCAAGCGATTCTTCCGCTGGCGCAACTACCAGGACTACGGCACAGGCGTCGCAGGCGACCTCTATGTCCATCTGCTCACGGGCCTCCACGTAGTAACCGGCGCACTCGGGCCCACGCGCGTCTATGCAACGGGCGGCATCCGCCAGTGGAAAGACGGCCGCGATGTGGCCGACGTCACGCTTGCGATGGTCGACTATCCGAAGACCGAGCGCCATCCCGAGTTCACGCTCGTGCTTCGGGTCAACTTGGCCTCGGGCGGCGTGACGGATGCGTTCGGGCTCCGTTTTGTGGGGAGCGAAGGGACCATGACGGTCACCTACAACTCGCTCATCCGCAATCGCAAGCCGCGCGAGAGCGAGCCTGGTTACACCATCGATACGTTCGCCAAGGATGCTCGTGAGCGCTACCTGAAGGAGTACGAGTCGAAATACCCGCCGCAGCGCGCCAACGCTGACGCCATGCGGCCCGAGAACGAAGACGTCTACACGCCTCCGCGCGACCACTCGCCGCACCTCGATCACCATCGCAACTTCTACGCCGCGGTCCGTTCGCGCAAACCATTCTTCGAGGATTCTGTTTTTGGATTGCGCACCGCCGGTCCCGCGTTGCTGTGCAACCACTCCTACTACGAGCGCAAAATCTGCACATGGGATGCGCAGCAAATGCAGCGCACCGCGTGACGCCCGTCACCATTCGCCGGGCGAACCTGTCAGAGTCACCCCTTCTCGCACGCCACCGCCGCGCGATGTTCCGAGCCATGGGCTACCGCGACGAAGCCGCGCTCGAAGCCATGGAACTCTCGTTCGCTGAATGGGTGCGCGAGAAGCTTGCGAGCGGTGTCTACTTCGCCTGGCTCGCCCTGCACTCGACAGGCGAGCCAATTGCCGGCGCTGGAGTCTGGCTGATGGACTGGCCGCCGCACATGGTAGGTCCCGGAGCGCCGCGCGCCAACATTCTCAACATCTACGTGGAGCCGGAGTGGCGCCGGCAAGGCATCGCGCGCCAGTTGACGCAAACGGCTCTCGACTTCTGCCGCGAGCGCGGGATCGGCGCCGTGATTCTGCATGCGAGTCCCGAGGGGCGTGCCCTATACGAGTCGCTCGGATTCACTTCGACCAACGAAATGCGTCTGATGATCGACCCTCGCGTCTCCGAGTGAGACGGCCCCGAGGTTGACGGCGAATTCAATCGGCCCGTTCGGCCGCCGCGTCTGCGCCGCGAACGGAGAGCCGGCTCCAGCAGGCGCGATTCGTACCGGTTTCTGGGTGGAACGGCGGCCTCCCACTAGCCAATTGGATCAAACAAATTTCTAAAGAAACGTTTCAAACCGCATTCGACACTCGAAAGCCGCCAAGAAAGATGAACCTGACTGGCCCGACCCGGAGCAGGAAGCCACTCGCTGAACTGGTTCCGCCTTGGAACCTTCGCGCAAGTTACGGGGCTGACTTCGGAGCGCATTGCCCATTCACGCAAGAACGCATGGTCGTACCTCGCGCCCGGCGCTCCGGCGCGCTCGCGATCAACGTTGAAGTCTAGCTTAGCTACTTTCCGGCGCAAAATTCGACAGGTACTCGCCGGCCATCACCCGCCGGGAGCGGAAACCGAAGCACCCTTCGGGAGAGTTTAAGGTTCGCTGCCAGGGCCTGGGCGCTTGGCATCGACAGCGGGACTGCAGTCCCGCGCAGGCTGAAGCCTGCCCCACAATCTGAACCATGGAATTTTGCGCCGGAAAGTAGCTAGGTTGATAGGAACTGGGCCCGATTCCTGCGGCCTTCCGTTCCTGCAGTCTTCGAAGGTCGCGGGTCGGCCAAGGCAGAACACGCGAGCGTCGTAGAGCCCCGGCGAGTTGGCGCGGTCGGTGGTCGCAGAGGGCGGCGACCTGTCCGCCAGCGATGAGCCTTCGGCCGAGCTGGAACGGCCGAGATGGAACGGCCGAGATGGAACGGCCGAGATGGAACGGCCGAGATGGAACGGCCGAGATGGAACGGCTGTCGGTGACTTGCTCAACGGCTGGGAACCGCGAGCCGCGGGTAAGTCCGAACTGTCGTGGCTTGATGGCAACAGGCCTGGTGTCGGTGCGGACTTCGAGTAGGGCGGTCCGCTGGAGTTGTCACGCCCGGCGTGTTCGCGAGGTGCACGCGGTGGACCTTTCAAAATGCGATCAGCCGGCAGCCGGGGACTTACTCGACGGTCTGGGAGCGGTGCGAGCCGCAAGCAACGGTTACGCCAACTTGGATCGAGACCGGCGGCGAGGGAGGCGTATTTTTACGGCTTGATGGGATCCGGCCGGGGTGCGGCGCGCTGTTCGAGGGAGGAACCGAGGAGCTTGGAGAGACCGAACCCTCCCGCTTGGGCCAGCATTTCGGCCAAGTGCTCTTCGGCAAAGCCGGTCATCGTTTGAGACGCGTCGTCGGTTTCGCCGAGCCAACCCCCGCCTGACTGGCGAGCGCTTTCGAGCATCCGCGCGATGAGGATCGCTTCGAACTGCTTGGCGGCATCTGCGGCGCGAGCCGGTTCATCGCCGGAAGATTTGCGCCCTGAAGACTCGGCACCAGTGTTGCGGGTGAGGGCAGTGGCAGAAGCGGACAGATCGAGTGGTGTCATGGTCGCGTACTCGGGGTATGGAATTTTCGGTAGAGTTCGAGTTCGGTCTCGTTGAGGGCCGAGGTGTCTGGCGGCGCTTGTGCCGGACGGGGACGCTCGGTCGCCTGAGGCGCGGCCAGGGGTGGCGCGGGCGAACGAAGGCCGATGGCGAGCGGCGGCGAGATGGCCGGGGCGGGAATTCGTGAACCGGAGGGTTCGCGTTGGAGGATGGCCAACAGCGCACGCAACTCCGTGGCGATTTGCGGGGACCTGGTTGCGGCCGGGGAGCGGGTAGCGGCCGGCAGGACAGGAATTGGCCCCGGGGGCGCGGGAACTTTGACCGGGCGCTGGCGCAGTGTCAAATACACCCAGACGCTCATGGCCGCCGAGATCGCCGACAGGAGCATCGGCATGAGGAACAGGAACATCGTAGGCAGTTCTCCACTCAGTTGTTTCATCTCTCAACGCACCGTCCGAAGCCGTTCCCGTTGGCTCACGATTTGGAGGATCCGGACGCCATAGTTGCCTTCGACGACGACGACCTCGCCGCGGGCGACCACGCAATTGTTCACGATGACCTCGACCGGTTCGGTAACCGAGCGGTTCAACTCGACGATCGATCCGGAGGTGAGTTTGAGCGCGTCTTTGAGGGGCAAATTGGCGCGCCCGAACGAGACACTTACGGGAAGCTCGACGTCATACAGCAACTCGATGGTCTGCCCTCTCGGGCCGCTCTGGGCGGAACTGGGAGCCGGTAGTGGCGGGGGCGGCGGTGCCGGGGCGAGGGCGGCTTTGGGCGCGGCGGTTGGCGCCGGGGCGGCGGGCTCGCCGCCTTGGAGGGCCGAGATCAGGGCGTCAGAGAAGTGAATGACGAGACGGAGGGGCGGCTTGCTGCCCACGGTGACCGAAATCCACTGTCCCGGATCGGTTGGGGCAGCGGGAACTTCTTTCCCGTTCTGGCACAAGACCTCGCGGCCCAGGTGACGCGCCATGGTGGCGGCCAGTCCCGACATTGCCTGGTTCAGGATCTCCTGGTAGGTGCCCTTCTGGTCGTCTTCGGTGGAGTCATCGATGCCGGCCGACTCGAGGGCGCGGGCGCCGATCGCGGACCACGTAGCTGCGGGCGCGACGACGAATGCCGAGGCCGAATCCCCCGCCGAATAGCCTTGGTGCCAAACGTAGCTGCCGGCCGGGGCTTTGTCGGGCGGGCAGGATTCGGACGCCACGGCGTCGCCTGTCATCGATTCGATGGCGGCGCACAAGTGTTGCGTCCACTCGCTCGAGAGCCAGTGGCGCATCTGGTCGGGACTGCTCGGCCGCGGATCGGACATCGCCCTTCGCTATCCGCCCACGCCCGCCCGGGCTCCCTGCACGGGCCACTTCTTTTCGAGCAGTCCTCGCAGGCGCAGAATCGCCTGCGTCTTGAGCTGCGAAACGCGGCTTTCGTGCAGCTTCACCACGCGCGAGATTTCACGCAAGGTGAGTTCTTCGCGGTAGTAGAGGCCGAGGATGGTGCGCTCGACGTTCGGCATCCGGTCAATGGCCCCGGCGACGAGCCTCTGCAACTCGGCCCGCTCGACCACGCGGCTGGGCCAGTTCTCCTCGGAATCGGAGATGTGGCGGAGCAGGTCACGCCCTTCCTCGTCGGGGCCATTCGTTTCTAGCCGCCCGATGTTGACGCCCCGCACATCGACCAGCCATTCGTGGTACTCCTGCATCGAAATCCCGAGTTCCCGGGCAATCTCGTCTTCGGCCGGCGCTCGATGAACACGCTGCTCGACCGAGGCGATGGCGGCCTCGATCTGCTTGCACTTTCGCCGCTGCTGGCGCGGCGCCCAGTCGAGCCCGCGGAGGCTATCGAGGATCGCGCCCCGGATCTTGTACTCCGCGTAGGTTTTCAGCTTGACGTTGTGGCGCGGGTCGAAATGATCGATCGCCGAAATCAGCCCCACCACTCCAGTCGAAACCAAGTCCTCGAGACTCACGCTCTCCGGAAGCCGCTCGTGGATCCGCCGCGCGATCAGCCGGACCTGCGGCAAGTGCTCGAGAATCAGACGCTCGCGTTCATCGGCTACGGCGCATCCCGTCGTTTCGTATGTTTGCATTCAGTCTCCTCCGGCCCCGGCTTTGCGTCCTTGCTTCGCCGGTCCCCGCGCTTTACCGCTCCCTTCGCTTCCCCTGGCTCCCTTTGCTATCACTGGTCCCCCTTGCTATCACTGGCCCCCCTCGACTCCCGCCGCGGCAGCCTTCGGCCTCTGTCGTTCACTGACTTCGATCTGGTCGAGCGAAGCGCCCAGTACCAACCGGGCAATCGAATGCCCACTGGCCTCGAGAAGATCCTCGGGGATCCGGCGGCCACCTGACAAGAATGAGACCGGTGCCCCCATCCGCCGCGAGGCGGCCCAAATCGGACCGTAGGTCTTGGTCTCGTCAAGCCTCGTGAATGCGACACGGTTGGGTGCGAAGCGCAAGGCCAGTTCGATCAGCGGCGACATGTCTCCGGTGCGCATGGTTGCCGGCAAAACCAGGTGTAGTTCGATGCCCTCTTGTGCAGATAAGAACCGCTCGAGTAGCCCTACCGCGTGACCGGTGGTAGCCGGGCCCCAAGCCGCTGCGTCGACGATCGACAGGCCGGCGGGCCGCCGCCACTGCGCTGGGTCCGTGATCCGCGAGTGCCGGGCCCCGAGCAAACGCGCGTATGCTTCCAGTTCCTGACTCTCGCCCACGCGTGAATCGCCGAGCGAGGCGAGCAGTGGCGGCGGCCCTCCGGCGAGAATGTGCCGCCCCGCCAGCTTCACGGCAAGCGACGTCTTTCCAGCGCCGGCAGGACCCACTACCACCAACAACCCATGGCCTGCGCGCTGCCCCGGAGATGCGTCGCCGGAAGGCAGCCGGGCCGCCAGTTCCTCCGCCAAGGCCGTGTCTTCATCGAAGGGCTCCGGGCCAGCAAGAAGGTCTTCGGGCATGCCGGGCTCGCGTGGCGCCGGAAGCCGGACCGCGCGAGCCGCGGCCATGGCCATCTCGCGAGCCATCGAATCGGGAATGTCTGTGAGCCGGAGCCTTCGAGCCAATGCGGCCACGCGTTGTGGCTCACCCGGCAGCGTGGGTCGCTCTGGCAGCCGTACCTCGGACTGGGCTGGTGGTGCATCGGTCGCCTCCACCGGCCGGGCGATCGACTCCCCGCGGTCAAGAAGCGAGTCGATTCTCGCGCTCTGCCGCTCGAGTTGGTCTCGCATTCGATCGAGCATTTGCTCGAATTGCTTCCAGCGCTCCGGAGGGGCCGAAGGCGGGGAGGGGACGAGCGGGAGGGCCGCCCGCTGTCCGCCGTTCATTCCCGGCTCGCGGTCAAAGCCCGAATCTGTTTGGAGGCCGGTGGCCGGCTTGCGCGGCGCGGACGCCCCGGCGGAAGCGGTGGGCGCTAGCGCTTCTTCCTGCGGCTCGGCGAAAACGACTTCGTAACGCCCCAGGTAGCGCGTTTCCGGACTCGCCTCGCGTGAATATATCAGTAAAGCGTCGTCGCCCAGGTCTCTCGTTGCCAACGCAATCGCGGCTTCCACCGTGGACGCGAAATAGGACTTCAGTTTCACCCACTCCTCCTGCTCTTACCAAGGGCCCGATCGGCTTGCGATCAGCTCACCACACCCATTGAAACCACTCGCACGCCAGACGGAATCTCGCCATGGCCAAGGACCATCACGCCCCTCATCCCCGATTCGAGCATCTGCCGCAAGAAGAACCGCCCCGGCGAACTGGTCACGATCACCGCCGACACGTCGCCCGAGCCTGTCCCGGTTGTCCTCGCAATCCGTTCGACCAACTCGCGCACCCGCTGCGGAGGCAAGTTCATCTGCGACGCATGCTCGCCGTGTTCGAGCGAGGCCTCGAGAGCCTGCTCCCAGGCGGGGTCGAGGAAATATGCCGCCAACTGCCCGGCCTTGTCGAGATAAGGTTGGATCACCATCCGCTTGACCGATTGACGAACGTATTCGGTCAGCAATACCGGGTTGCGGGTCGCCTGCGCCGCTTCCCCAAGTGCCTCCAAAATGGAAACCGCGTCCCGGACTGAAACGCGTTCCCGTAGCAAATTCTGCAAAACTCGCTGCACCATGGCGAGTGGAAGCAATTTCGGGACCAGATCCTCGACGACTTTCGGGTTTTCTTCGGCAACCCGGTCAAGTAACTTCTTGGCGTCTTGGCGCGAGAATAACTCGTGCGCGTGGCGCCGGATCAGTTCGGCCAAGTGTGTGCCGAGTACACTTACCGGGTCTACGACGGTGTAGCCCGCAAGGCGTGCGTCTTCGGCTTGTGTGGAAGAGATCCAGACGGCCGGGAGGCCGAAGGCAGGCTCGCGGGTCGGGATCCCGTCGAGCGGAGGCGGGTTGCCTTGCCCCGGGAAGATGGCCAAATCGTGCCCTGGAGGAATCTCGAAGCGCGCCACTTCGACGCCCTTGAGCATGACGGTGTACTCGCCGACTCCCAGGCTCACGTTATCCGTCAGACGAACCGGCGGCAAAAGATAGCCGAGGTCCGCGGCCAGTTGCCGCCGAATTCCCCCGATTCGCCGGAGGAGCGGTGAGCTTTGGCCGCCTTCGACCATCCGCACCAACCCGAGCCCAACCTCGACGGCGAGCGGCTCGACCCGGAGAAGGCCTTCGAGATTCTCCTTGTCCCGGGCCGCTGCGGCGGGAGCCTCGGTGGTCTTCGCCGGGATGCGTTTCTGCCGCAGGCGCCATCCGGCGTATCCGGAAAGGCCGCTCAAGGCGAGGAAAGGGACCGCGGGTAAGCCGGGAAACAAGGAGAGGACCGCGGTGACCGCCGAGGCGAGCAGCAGCGGCTGCGGGCTGCCCAGGATCTGCCGCTCGAAATCGGCCCCCAGGCGCGCATCGGAGCTGGCGCGGGTGACGATCAAGCCGCCGGAGATCGAAATCATGAGAGCCGGAATGACCGTTACCAGCCCGTCTCCGATGGTCAGTACCGTGTAGGTGGCCAAGGCTTTGCGCAGGTCCATGCCGTGCTGCAGAACGCCGATGAGAAAGCCCGCGATGATGTTGATGGCCGTGATGAGGATGCTCGCCACCGCGTCGCGCTGCGTGAAGCGTGATGCGCCGTCCATGGCTCCGTAGAACTCCGCCTCGGCCGCCAACTCGCGCCGCCTGCGCCGCGCTTCGGCCTCGTCGATGAGGCCGGCGTTGAGGTCCGAGTCGATCGACATCTGCTTGCCTGGCAGTGCATCCAGGGTGAAGCGCGCCGTCACTTCCGAGATGCGGACCGCGCCGTGGTTGATGACGACGTATTGAATCGCGATCAGGACGAGAAAGATCACCGCGCCGATGATGTAGTTGCCACCGACTACGAAGCTGCCGAAGGCTTCGATGACGTGCCCCGCCGCGGCCGTGCCGGCGTTGCCGTCAAGCAGAATCAGCCGCGAAGAACTGACGTTGAGGGCAAGCCGGAAAAGCGTCATCAAAAGCAGTGTGGTCGGGAAGAGGCTGAATTCGGCCGGACGAATGATGTAGATCCCAACCAGGAGTACGATTACCGAGAGCGTGATGTTGACCGCGATCAGGCCGTCGAGCAGAAAGGCGGGGAGCGGGGCGATCATGGCGAGGATCACCGCCAGTACCGCGAGTGGCACGGCCAACTCGCGCCATGGGATCTCCGCCGCCCGGGCTCGCCCGGTCGCTGGAGCCGCTCCAACCGCCTGTGTCATCGCCTGGTTCATGCTTGATTCATGCTTGATTCATGCTTGGTTCATTGCCTGATTCACGGCTGGGTTCGCGCCATGCCTCTTTCATGGCAGCCGGTCACGATTCGAATGCCCACTTCTGACGGTCATCCTCCCGGAAGGCGCCCGCCCATTAGCCGGTAGAGGTACGCCAATACTTCGGCCACGGCGCGATACAGATGCGCGGGAATGTCCTGACCAACCGCCGCGGCTTTGTAAAGGGCCTGCGCCAGTGGCGGGTTCTCGACAATCGGGATTTGATTGCGCAGCGCGGTTTCCCGGATCCGCTGCGCCAGGTAGTTCTTGCCTTTGGCCACCACTCGTGGCGCATGCATCTCGGCCGGCACGTAACGGATGGCGACGGCATAGTGAGTCGGGTTGACTACTACGGCGGTGGCGCGGGCAACGTCTTGCATCATGCGGCGGCGCGAGCGCTCCCGCATCAGCCGCCGTACACGCATCTTGATCTGCGGGTCGCCCTCGGCCTGTTTGGCCTCGTCGCGAACCTCCTGCTTTGTCATGCGCAGACCTGCGTTCCACTTGTCTCGCTGATGGTAGAAGTCGTAGGCGCCGAAGATGGCGATCAGACCAGCGGCTTTCCAGAGCAGGTCTTTCATTGCTTCGCTCACCTGGCCGAGTCCCTGTCCCAGGCTCGAAAGCGGCAGGACCACCAGCGTGGCCCACAGAGAACCTGCCAGCCAGTAGAAAACGATCGCCAGTCCAGCCAGCAATCCGGTCGCGATGGCGGCCTGAAACATGCCGCGCGAGGGGAGTTCGGCCAAGCGGCGCGATGGATCGAGGCGGCCCCAGTCCACGGTAAGCTTGGAAGGCGTCAGCGCGAAGCCCGTGCTCAACCCATGCGCGGCCAGCGCAGCCAGAGACAGTCCGCAGCCGGCCATCAACAGGGGGACGGCGACTGGCCAGGTCAGCGCGGCCGGGATGGCGAGGAGCGCGTGGCCGTCTCCGGTGCGGGCGAAAGCGTGTTCGACAAAGTATCGCATCAGAGCAAGGGCTCCCGAGGCCCAGCGCTCCCCATAGCCTGCCACCAGCGCCACGAAGGCGGTAAACTGCGCCGCTGCGACAAACTCGCGGCTGATCGGGAGATTGCCGTCCTTGCGCGCCTTCTCGAGCCGGCGAGGCGACGGCTGCTCGGTTCGCTGGTCCTTGCTCGCCATGCGCTATCGGCCTCCGGTGGGCGACGCGGCCAATTGCCGGACGGCGTCGATCGCCTTCACGCTATGGCGCCCGTAGAGCGCCGCCATGGCGGGCATCAACCAACTCACCAAGACGAGCGCGGCGAGGATCTTCAACGGGAAAGCCAGTGAAAGCAGTTGCAACTGGGCCTGGAGACGGCTGAGTAAGGCGAGCGCAAGGTCGGTCATGAGCAGCAGCGTAAAGACCGGCAGGGCCAGTCTCACCGCGACGACCAATGCGCCGGCCGTCCAATCGGCGATCAGGCCGAGATGTCTGGCATCGGGGGTGAATGCACCGAGAGCGTAGGGACGGGGACCGGCCGCAATGGCCGCGATCAGTTCCCGGTCGAGCCCCGAGGCAAAGAGCAGAACGCCCGCGCACAACTGCGCAAGCAGGGGAAGCACGGTCGAGTCAGCTTGGCTTGTCGGATCGATGGTCGAGGCGTAGGAGAACCCGGCCTGCCCGCCGATCAGTTGGAATCCGAGCACGAACGCTTCCTGGAGCCAGGTGACAACGACCCCTGCCATCAGACCGAGCAGGAGTTCTCCCCCGAGCGCCGCGAGCGTCGTGCCGGGCTCCGGGGTTCGCGTGATCGGCCACGCTGCTACCGTCAGTCCGATGACAAGGAGGATTCGCGGCGTAGCCGGCGCATTTCGGAATCCCGGGAATCCGGCCATTCCCACCAGCGCGCTCATTCGGACGAGCAGGAGCAGCCCCGAGAGCAAGGTGCCTTCGGAGATCCCCACCGCGCCCGGACGCCATTCAGCCGGCATATCGCCCCAGATTCGACCACAACTCGATCGTATACGTGACCATGCGCGAGGCCATCCACGGAAGCACCAGCAGAACCGCGACGAAAAATGCGCCTAGCCGAGGCACCGCGGCGAAGCCCGCGTCCTGGAGCGAGGTGACAACCTGGGCGAGACCGATGGCGACTCCGGCAATGAAGCCCACCACCAGCAGCGGCAGGCTCGTCCAGAACGCCGTCATCAGCGCCTGCCGCGCCAAGTCCACCGCCATCTGTTGCGTCATCTCTACCCCTCCTCAGGAAACACTTCGGACCAAGGATCCGATCACCAGATTCCAACCATCCACCAGCACGAACAGCAGGATCTTGAACGGCGCCGAGACCATCGCCGGTGGCAATTGCACCATGCCCGTCGCAAGCGTCACCGACGAAACCACGATGTCGATGATCAGAAATGGAAAGAACAACACTGCCCCGATTTGGAACCCCGCCTTCAGTTCCGACAACGTGTAGGCCGGAAGCACGATACGCAGGTCGAGATCCGCTACCGTTCTGGGCGGCGGCGCCTTGGCGAGTTCGATCATCAGTGCGATGTCCTTCTCGCGCGCAAAGCG
Source organism: Bryobacteraceae bacterium (assembly GCA_046331625.1). Taxonomy (GTDB): domain Bacteria; phylum Acidobacteriota; class Terriglobia; order Bryobacterales; family Bryobacteraceae; genus JAXLQL01. The sequence goes on along the minus strand of JAXLQL010000059.1, from coordinate 2,233 downwards.
CATCAAATAAGCCTTGAGGGGAGGCGATGCCCGCGCTATTGCCTGCTCGAAACCAATCTCGCCCTTCTGGTAGGGCGCCCATGCGTCGCCTTGAACCTTGGCCGCGACGGGATGCATCACGAGCGCCGTCAAGAACAACGACAAACCGAGCAGCGCCTGATTCGATGGCGCCGTTTGCGTGCCCAGCGCCTGCCGCAGAAAGTGCAGCACCAGTGTGATGCGTAAGAACGGCGTAGCCGACATCACGAAGGCGGGCAGCAGGGCCAAAGCCGCCAACCAGAGCGCGACCTGCATCGAGACGCCCGTAGGCGGAACCGGAGCGCTCGGCTCGGCGGCGAGCAGAACGCATCGAGTTGCCCACAGGCCTACCAGGAACCGGAGCACGCAACGCCCTCCAACTGGTGCGAATTGCCGGCGCTTGCCGGGTCCAATGGAATACCGAACTCGGCCACCACCGTGACGCCCCCAGGGTGGCAGCTCACCAGCCATCGCCTCCCGCCGCAACTCACCGAGTGCACACTGTGTTGCGGCGTCAGCCGTAGGCTCGTGTCGCAGCGGAGAGCCCCGGCTGGCCGCCGGGGGAGTGTTTTCCTCAATCCGGTGGATAGTGCGGTCCACAGACGGCCGCTGCCAAGTGAAAACATGTCTAGTCCTCCCGGTGGAAGTCCGTAATTCGGACCCCCATCCTGTCCTCGAGAATCACAATCTCGCCGAATCCGAGCAGCGCACCTCCTACTCGAATGTCGATGTTCTCGCCGGCCGACCGAGTCAGCTTCACCACGCTTCCACTGTTGAGCGAAAGGATCTCGGCGATTCGCATCGTCTTGCGGTCGAGTTCGACGTCGATCGTCAAAGGTACGTCCGCCATGGTTGCGATATAGTCGGCCGGTGTCACCAGAGTCAGTTCCTTTCGCCCTTACCGCTTGAGATTGATCGTTTCCTGGCTCAACTCGTCGACCGTCGTTACCACGCGCGCGTTTGCCTGGTATCCGCGCTGCAACACGATCAGGTTCGTGAACTCACGGGCAATGTCGACCGTTGAGCTCTCGATTGCTCCGCCGAGGATCTGACCCCGTCCGCCTGTGCCGGGCAAACCCACTGCCGGCAGAGCCGAGCGGGCGCTCAACTGATAGCTGTTGTTGCCCACCGCGATCAAGGACTCGGGGTTCCTCACCGAAGCCATGGCGAGTTGGCCCACCACGGACTGCACGCCATTCGAGTACTGGGCAAGTACGACGCCCCCGTTGCCGACCCCGACACGGATCAACTGTGCCGGCGGCGACCCGTTCTGCGCGTTGGCCGAGACCGCCGATGGCTGGGTGAACTGCGTCAGCCGCGGCCTGGCGCCGTCGTAAAGGGACCAGTTCAGGGCCAGATCAGCGGCTCCGTCCTTGAGGCCTGCCACCGCCATCGCCGGCGGCGCTGCTCCCGGCGGCGGATCGATGAGCTTCCCGAACGAATCGAACGTGAGCGATCCCGTCACGGGAGTGACCGGAGAAGCGACGTCGCTGTCGGGGAAGGAAATGCTGTAGTCCCACACGTTCGGCGTGGCGTTCTTGGTGAACTTCACCGTAACCACATGGGAGCCGCCGAGTGAGTCGAATACTTCGATCGAGGTCGAGAAAGAATCCGCGGGCGGACCCGCCGTGGCGGTGGCGTTCAGGTTGAGATCGAACGACATGGACGTGGTGGCCACCGGAGCCTTGATGCTGCCGACCGGCACGATGATGTCCCCAATGGGACCGTTCGTCGTCAAGGTTCCCCCGCTTTCGGTCCAACCTTGTACCCTCTGGCCCGTGGCAGTCAGCAAATTCCCCGACTTGTCGATCTGGAGTTGCCCGCCGCGCGAGTAAACCGTCGCGCCCGACTGCTCCCTGACGACGAGAAAACCGTCTCCTTGCACGGCGATATCGAGTTCGCCCGTGGAAGCCTTCACCGCGCCCTGGGTGAACTGGCGGATCGTATTCGGCCGGGCCACTCCGAATCCGACTTGGGTTTCCCCGAGGCCGGCTCCGAGAGACTGCGTCACCAAATCATAGAAGGCCACAACGTTCGTTTTGAAGCCGGGCGTGTTGAGATTGGCCAAGTTGTTGCCAACGACGTCGATCGCCGTCGAATGGGCGCTCAATGCCGAGAGCGCCGTCGAAAAAGAAGTAAACATGAATCGGTCTCCTCCACTTGTCGAGCCGCCGGTCTTTGCCGGCGCGTTCCCTTACGTACGCGTCATTCATTC
>JAXLQL010000058.1:0-25699 GCA_046331625.1 Bryobacteraceae bacterium | reverse complement strand
ACGAACGCCACTCCCCCCACCGTAGAGTAGGGCACAGGCGCGTTGCGCTGCCGCACGTTTCCTGCGCCCCCTCATCGAACCGGACGTGCGGTTTTCCCGCATCCGGCTCTCCGATCACCGTTCTTCCGCCGGCTTGCACCGCAAACCTTCGAGGTAGCTCACTTTCCCTACCATCTTGTACAGCCGGCATCGTTCATGAAGGAACCGGTAGTTCCATCTCCTCTTTGCGACTCGCCACTCACATCGATGCTTTCGCCGGAGCCATAACTGCAACTCGCTCCGTACAGCCCAGTCCACCTCATGGAAGACCCGGTTGCTGTTGCCTACCCGAAAATAGGTGCACCACCCATTCAGCACAGGGTTCAGCTTCTGGATCACCACGTCGAGCCGCTCGCTACTGGGAAATGACCGCACCACTTCGCGGACCCGTTGCCGGATATTGCGGCACGATTTCTCTCGTGGCCACATGTACAGCTTCCGTCCCGGTTCCCGTCGGAACTCGAAGCCCAGAAACGCGAAGCCCTGCCAAACCGTCGTCACCCGGCTCTTCTCCTGATTGATGATCAGCCGAAGTCCGGCGAACTGGGCCTGCAATCGCTCCCACGCCTGCTGTGCTTGTTGCTCCGTCCGCGCCAGTAACACCATGTCATCCGCATAACGAACGAGGCGAACTGTTCCGCCGGTGGCGTCTCTGACTTGGCACCACTGACGATCCACTTCATTCAAGAAGATATTGGACAGCAACGGTGAGATCACCCCACCCTGGGGCGAACCCCGGTCTGGGTGCGTCACCTTGCCGTCCTCCATGACTCCCGCCTTCAGCCAGGCTCGGATCAGCCGCATGACCTTTACGTCTCCGACTCTTCGTTCCACCATCTCAATCAGCAGATCGTGGTCGATCGTATCGAAGTACGATTTCAGATCAACGTCCACCACGTAGGAATACCCGCCGTTCAGACTCTGAGCGATCGCGCTCAGCGCCATCCGCGGCGTCTTCTTCGGGCGGAATCCGAATGAGCAGGGTTGGAAGTCAGCTTCGAACACTGGTTCGATTACGATCTTCACCGCCATCTGCACCACCCGGTCCTTCACCGTCGGGATGCCCAGCGGACGCGTTTTTCCAGGTTGCCCCGGTTTCGGTATGTGCACCCGCCGCACCTCGTCCGCCCGATATTGGTTTTGTCGCAACTCCTGTTCGATTTCCGTCAGGAATTGTTCCTCGCCGTACTCGCGCACATCCGAGATGCTCTGCTGATCCACTCCCGCCGCTCCGCCGTTGCTCTTTACCCGTTTCCAGGCCTCTTGCAGGATGTCCCGCCGACAGACCTTATCGTAAAGTAATGAGAATCTCCTTTCAGGCTGCTGCTTGGCCGCTCGGCATAGCGCTCTCTGCAATTTGCGGGCAGGTTCAAGTCTCGCGGGCAATTTTGCCTTGGCTCGACGGGGCCGGGGTTGAGCTTGCCCTCGCGGGCGCAGTCCGGCTGCCTTTCCTCGCTTCGATCGCTTGGTGAAAGTAACGGCCCTTCCCTCCACACGGTTATCCCGCGCTTCACAGGTACTACGGCCATCTCCGACTCCCTGCCCGGCTTCGTTGCTGCGCTTTCGGGGTTCGCCCTTATACGCTTCCCTACCGGCTGGAGTCTCCTCCGCCGGACCGAACAGGGTCTCTCCGGTAAACTTGATGCGCTTTCTCTGCGTGCCACCGTCCTGTACACCGTCCCGGCGGGCCGGATTCCATCTCGCTGTGCTCCGGTCCGTGGCAGGCTTTGCCTCCAAGGGACAGGCTAGCCCCGGGAAAAGTTCCAGCTGAATCGGCGTGATCGCTGGTGGGGTTGACGATGCTGAAACGACGTTCACTTGCGTTGCGGCCCGCAGATTCGCCTCGCCTTCCGGCCGACACTTGAAGGCTTTGTCATCCCGCTTTTCCCCCGGCAGTTGCCCGCCGAGGCAAGGGATCAGGCTATCGGGTGAGCGAGTCATTACCCGAGTTGACTCCTTTCATTCAACTAGTTCATCAAGTCTTCTTCGGACGCGCCCCCCAAACCCCCTGGGATTTACCGCTTTGGACCAGAGTGGACGGGTTGGCTGCATTTTGCGCTTGCAATTTTCCGCCACTCCCGTACAATCAATTTGCTTGCCCGGAGGATAGAGCTCTCCAGGGATGGAACTCGAGCGCCGTGCAAGCCCGGAGTGAACGGCGGTCCCACGACCGCCTCACCCTTTCCCCGCGCCACCATCTAAGGACGTCGATTTTTTTGTCCAACCGATGGGGTCCACCTCACTGCGGGATCTCGGGCGCGGAATCCACCTTGATCATGTTACGCAACCGCAAGGGTGGCGCGGGAGACGCGCAGGGTTAGCGTCCTGAGATTCGTACTCGCTTGCGCGTGCTCGTGGCTCCGGCCACGATCTCCACTTGGCTCACCGGCACATCGAAGTGGCGCGCCAGCACCTCGCACACTTCGGCGTTTGCCTTGCCTTTCTCGGGCACGGCGGCCACTTTCACTTTGAGCGAGCCATCGGACATCGTGCCAGACACCTCGCTGCGGGAGGCTCGCGGAATCACCTTGACGTCGATATCCACGAGCTACTTCACCGGCCAAGCCGCAGTCTCGCCCGGGCCGATTTTGGCTTGCGCCGCTGACTTCCAGAAGCTCTTGCCCGGCTTGTAGAGCTGGTCGAGGAAGAAGGCCTTGGTGATGCGAGCCACTTCGCATCCGGCATCGGCGGGCGTCTTGTCGTCGGCGAGGCACCCGAAGCCGATCTCAGCGACGTGGGCGGCACTGGTGCCGGCGGGCAATTGCACAGTGGTGCGGATGAAACCCGATCGTTCAATTGCCCAGTCGAAACGCCCGGCGTGCGAGGAGTACCACCGCTTGCCGTCGTTGAGCCGCACCCAGGCCGCCATGCGTGTACCGGCGTTCTTGATCTCGGCTTCGATGTAGAGATACTGCCGCGGATCGCCGATCAGCTTGAGCTTGCCTTCGCGCCGCAGTTCCTCGGCGGCAATGCGATAGATTTCCGGGTGGTCGTCCATCACTTGCTCGCGCGAACATTCGCTCAGGTCAACCACTTCGGGTTTGAGCCGAGTTCGTGGCGGACTGTTGTTCCCGGGCCCAACCATGTTGTTGTCGGTGATCACACGCAGGACCGGGTGGTCGCTCTCGAACGGGCCTTCGAACTCGACGTCTTTGTGGTCCTTCGCTTGGATGAGCGCCTTCTTGCGCTTTCCCGCATCGTCCACCCACACCCGATAGACGTGTTCGATGTCAGTGGTGCGGCCCCAGCGCGCCATCAGCGCGCGCGTCGAAGTGCCGCCGTCTTCGTTGGAAAAGATCACGGTGTATTGGATATACTCGCCGTCTTTGTCTTTGAGCCGCTCGGCGTAAAGCAGCAACGGCGTGTCGGTATCACTGCCGCGGGCGTTGGCGCGGCGTTCGAGGATCGGCGCATGCGCGTCGATGGTGCGCGATCCGATTTCGCCGAATGCCGAACAGGCAGTGACCAGCAACAGCGCGAGGAGGGTTTGGGAACGAACGGGCTTTTGCAGGATGTGATCCACCATGTCTTTCTCCGGGCGGCCTTCGAGCGACTGGGTCCAGCCGGAAAGCACGATTTTCTTCGACTGGGGCGCGCGATCGCGCAGTTCGCGGATCAGCGTGAGGCCTTCGTCGAGAGTGGGAATGCGGAGGTCCATCACGATGTCGTCGGCGGGCAGGAAACCTAGGGCCTGCTCGCGGGTGTTGGCGGTCACGACGGTGTGGCCGGCGGATTCGAGCAGGAGTTGGCGCATCTCGATTTGGTCGGGCTTGTCGTCGACGAGGAGGATTCGTTTGCTCATGGGTGGCTTGCTATCGGACAGCGGGACTTGAAGTCCCGCGCAGGCTGAAGCCGGCCCCACAGGCGGGCTGAATCTCCGTGGGCGGCGAAGAAAGTTGAGGACAGTGATCCATCGCGGGTAAGCCGCAGTCCGAAGACGAGGAGCGTTGTTCGGGCGAATGTGCGCAGATCTGAAGCGGGACTGAAGTCCCGCGCCGGCCCGCCCTACATGGCATAAGGAAGTGCCAATGTCTGTTCTTCCTCATTCCCGCTAGAACACGATCTGAGCGATCACCAACTGCGGCAACGCCTTGTTCCAACTGGGCGGGATGTCGTCGAAGGGCAGGCGAAAGCTCCGCGTCGACCCGGGAGCGAGAGTGCTCTTGACGATGGGCACGCGCGCCCGCCGCACCACCTGTCCGTACGGATCGTAGAACACGCACGTCAGATCCACCTGACGCACATCGCGACCTCCGCCGTTGGTGATCTTGCCGAGGATCTCCACCACTTCCTGGCCCAGGTAGCTCGCCGTCGCCTTCATCTCCACTTCGCCGAGCTTGAGGTTTCGCGTGTACGCCTTGGCCTCGGTGGTCAACGGCGCCGGGCCGCCTTCGACGCGCCCGTACTTGGCCCACAGGATCGCTCCGGTGGCCGCGCCCGCCAGAAGCAGCAGCACGATCACCACCGGTACGGAAACGAAAGGCTTCGATTCTTTAACGGCCACTGATGGTCATCTCCCGGATGAGAAGCGTCGGGGCGGCGACTGAAGTCCGGAACTCGAGATCGTCCGCTGTCGCTTCGATGTTGAGGAACATGTGTTTGAGGTTGCCGGCGATGGTCACCTCGGAAACCGGATAGGCGAGTTCGCCATTCTCGATCCACAGACCCGAAGCGCCGCGAGAGTAATCTCCGCTCGCCACGTCGACGCCGAATCCCATCAACTCTGTCACGTACAACCCCGTTCCGGCTTGGCGCAAGAGCTGTTCCACGCTCTTTTCGCCGTTCCGGAGATACAGATTACCATGGCCCACGCCCGCGTTCCCGGTGAGTCCGCGGCTGGCATTGCCGGTGGTCTTCATGCCGAGCTTGCGAGCCGTATAGGTGTTGAGCAGATAACTCTTCAATACGCCGTTTTCCACCACCACGGTTCGCCGGGAAGGAACTCCTTCGTCATCGAATGGTGACGAGCCGAATAGCCCTGGCATGGTCGCATCGTCGATCACGGTAACCAGATCCGACGCGATCTTCTCGCCGAGCTTGTCGTGGAGGAACGACGCCTTGCGGTATACCGAATCGCCGTTGATGGCCTCGAAGACATGGCCCACCATCGATCGCGCGACGCGCGGATCGAACACCACCGCTGCCTTCTGCGTGGGAACCTTGCGCGGATTCAGCCGGCGCAAGGTGCGCTCGGCGGCGATGCGCCCCACCTGCTCGGGTGGTTCGAGCTTCGATACCGAGCGAGCCGCGCTGTACCAGTGGTCGCGCTCCATGCGGTCACCGTCTTGGGCCACCGCAACCATGCTCAGCGAGCAACTCGAAGTCCGGTAGGCGCCGGAGAATCCGTGCGAGTTCGCGAACGCATGTTCGCCGGTGTGCGCGCCAAAGCTGCCGCCCTCGGAGTTGGTGATGCGCTTGTCGAAGTCGAGCGCAGTACGTTCTGCGCGGCGCGCCCAGTCGATGCGCGTGGGCGTGTCGAGCGCGGCGACATCGTCATTGTAGAGAGCGAGGTCAGTGGAAATCGACCCGAGGTCGGCGGGATCGGGGAGGCCCGCCGTGGGATCTTCTGTGGTGATCTTGGCCAGCTCACAGGCCTGCCGCACCATGGTGCGAAGGCCCTCTTCGGTCAAGTCAGAGGTATAGGAAGATCCGGTGTGACGCCCAAACAGGACGCGCACGCCGGCGCCGCGCGAGCCCGACTCCTTGAGCTTTTCGACTTCGCCCAACCGGACCGTGACGCCGAACTCGTCACCCGCTGAAAGGCTCGCCTCCGAGCCGGTAGCGCCCATATCCCGCGCGATGGAGACAATCCGCTGGGCAGTCTCGGCGAGGCTCATGCCGCTGTGCCTCCCACGGTCATCTTGTCGACGCGAATCGTCGGGATGCCGACGCCCACCGGCACCGACTGACCCTCTTTGCCGCAGATGCCGACTCCCTCGTCGAGCGCCAAGTCATTGCCGACCATCGAAACGTACTTGAGCGCTTCGGGTCCGTTGCCGATCAGCGTCACGCCGCGCAGTGGCTGGGTGAGCTTGCCGCCCTCGATCAGGTAGCTCTCGGTGGCCGAGAAGACAAAGTTGCCCGAGGTGATGTCCACCTGGCCTCCGCCGAACGTCACGCAATAGATGCCCTTGCTCACGCCGCGCACGATCTCTTCCGGATCGGATTCGCCGGCCAGCATGAACGTGTTCGTCATGCGTGGCATGGGGATGTGCTGATAGCTCTCGCGTCTGCCGTTACCCGTGGCGGCTGTTTTCAAGAATCGGCTCGATAGCTTGTCTTGCATGTAGCCGCGGAGCACGCCGTTTTCGATGAGCACGTTACGCTGCGTGGTGGCGCCCTCGTCGTCGACGTTGAGCGATCCCCGGCGCGAGTGCATGGTTCCGTCGTCGATGACGGTGACGAGCGGCGATGCCACCGGCTGCCCCACGCGATTCGAGAAAGCCGAGACGCCCTTGCGGTTGAAGTCCGCTTCCAGGCCGTGCCCTACTGCCTCATGCAGCAGCACTCCTGGCCAGCCGTGCGCCAGCACCACCGTCTGCTCGCCCGCCGGAGCGTCCACCGCGCTCAGTTGCACGATCGCCTGGCGAGCCGCCTCGCGTGCGAAGAACTCGGGAGATTTCTCGCCGAGGAAGAAGTCGAACGAGACGCGGCCGCCACCGCCGGCATAGCCCCGCTGTGGGAGCCCGCCAGCTTCGCGCGCCAGCACCGAGACGTTCAAGCGCGCCATCGGTTGGCGATCGAACGAGAGCGTCCCGTCACTGGTGGCCACCAGCACGTGCTTCAGCGTGTCGGCATACGTGGCTTGCACTTGGAACACCCGCGGGTCGTGGGCGCGCGCGGCGGCGTCGGCGCGTTGCACCAGCTTTACGCGGTCGGCGAGGGGCATGTCCGCGGGAGCTTGCGGCACCGGATACAGGTCGTGCCGGCGTGCCTCTCCGAATGCGGACTTTTCCACCGAAGCCGGTCCGTTGGCGATGCAGGCAGCCACGCGTGCGGCTTGCCGGATCCGTTCCGGCGAGACGTCGTCACAGTAGGAGTAACCCGTCCGCTCCCCGGCGAGCACGCGAACGCCGACGCCAAGGGTGACGCCTTGCGTAGCGCTCTTTACGATGGATTCATCCAGCGAGATCGCCGTGGTGGCCAAGTACTCGAAGTAGACATCCGCGTAGTCTCCTCCACGCGAGAGCGCCTCGCTCAAGTACGATTCCAGGTCGCGTTCGGTAACACCGAAGCGCTGGGCAAAAAACGATTCCGACAGCCCCATACATCGAGCGTACCATCCGGCATTCTCGAGGCCGGCCGGCGCGGAGTCAGTTGATCAGGATGCGCTCGGGATCCCAACCATCGAGCACGCCAAAGACGGCTGCGGCGGCCGGAGCGAGAAACGCCAGGGTTGCAGCGGTGGCCCAGTCGGCATCGAAACGAAGGGCCAATGAAAATCCGGACGCGGGGACCAATGCGGCGGCGTAAGCGCGCCACTTCGCCGCTCCATGGTGGCTGATGCGAATCGCCGTGAATCTTCCCCAGCGGTACCCCGCAATCAGGAGAGCCACCACCCCGGTACCGGCGGCCAATGTTGCCATTACGATCCAGAGAACCATTCCAGTCATGTTGAGCCTTTCTTCCCAGTCCTTTTTCAGAATAGGCCCAGTGCGAGCGCTTTTCGATTCGGCAGATACCGCGACGTAAGTTCGTTTCGAACCGAGGAGTGAGGTGTTCACTCCACCACGCGAAAGGTGCGGATCTCGCCTTTGCGGTGGATCTCGAAAGCGGCGGTGGCGGCGGTGGCCGCTTCATTGGCTTTGAAGAGCCCGTATTCGCCAGGCGGCAGCGGTTGCGTGAAGTAGACCTTGTAGAGCGTTTCGCCCATCCAATCGGCGCCGAAGGGGATGCTTTCCCGCACGAGCACCGTCTTTCTGTCCGCCACGGGCCCGAGCATGACCTTGCGTTCGCCTCCTTCATGCGATAGGCGTACCAGGCGGTAATCGAGAATCGACTTCTTGTCCGCGGAGTGGATCAGAATCTCCACTGGGTTGTAGGTGACGATGCGGCTGTGCGCGCTCGCGATGCGGCCTTCCACGGGGTTCTTGGCTGCCGTCATGGTGAGGACGTGTTTCACACCGCTTCGCTTTGACCAAGCTACTGGTTCCGGCATCAGGTCGGTCCAAGCCGAGGCGCTGCGGTCCGTGACGTCGTCGTGAAAGGGCTGTGGAGGAAAGGTTGGGGTCATCGGAGCCGGCTTGGCCGGTTCCTTGAGTGTGCCGGGCTGGCGGGTCTGCAAGCGATTCTCGTAGTGGGCACGGTTGGCCGCGTAGTGTCCTGTGTCGTAGAGATGCACCATGGTGGAGTTCGCAAAACGGAAGTGTTCGGGATCTTGGCGTTTGAGGCTCACGAACACGGCATCTTCGTTGCGCAGCACCTTGGTCTCTGACGGCTTGGACGCCTCGCCTCGGACTTCCGCCACTTTGGGCTTCGGGGGATCCGCTGGTTTCGGCGACTGTGCCTTGCGCGCGGGCGGCGGTTGCGGCGTCGACATTTCGATGCGCAGCACTGGCAAAATCGGCACTGCGGCGGCGACCACGGGCGGCGCTGGAACCGTGGGAGCCGCTGGCGGACGCGGTTTCGGGGCTACGGCGGGCTTCGGTGTTGGGCTAGGTAATCGGCGCGCTGCGACAGTTGTTGCGCGACGGGTAACGGGCCTTCGGGCAACGCCCTTCGGCGCCGCTTTGCCAGTACGTCTTGCCACCGTGGACTTGGCGGATCGACGTGCGGCTGTTCGTTTGGCCGGAGCCTTCGCAGTGGGCTGCTTTGTGATCGGTGTGGCGGCCAAGATCCATCCACACACGCACAGCGCAGCCCAACACGCCGCAATCCAGCGACCAGCCATCGAACAGACCTCCTCTGCCCGGGAGTCCCTCGCCGAGGGGAACCCGGCAGCCTAATATAGTACTAAATCTATCAGTACCAAATTTTGTCGGGTTCCGGGCTCGAAGTGCCTGATGTACACTGAATGGCACTATGGCCACCGCCGCTATTGATCGCCCTGTAGAAGCTTCTGCTGCGTACGCGACCTCCAGCGCCGCCGCACGGCTGGTTTCCCTCGACGTGTTTCGAGGCATCACTATGGCTTCGATGGTGATGGTGAACAACCAAACCGCGGGATCCTATGACCAACTCCGCCACTCCTCGTGGCACGGCTGGACCTTCACCGACATGGTGTTCCCCTTCTTCCTCTGGATTGTGGGCGTGGCGATGACGCTCTCGACCGCGCGCCGCCTGGAACGAGGCGAGAAGAAGCCCGATCTCATCCGCCACGCGTTCATCCGCTTCGCGCTGATTTTCGCTGTCGGCCTATTCATGAACGGATTCCCCAACTTCGATCTGGGAACGTACCGGATTCTGGGAGTGCTGCAGCGCATCGCCATCTGTTATCTGATCGCCACGTTGATCTACCTCTATACCGATGTGCGAGGCCGTGTGATCGCCGCGGTTGGCTGCATCGCAATCTACACCGCTCTCATGCATCCGGGCGGCTACGGGCAGGGCACGAACCTGTCGAACTGGATCGACGGTGTGGTGCTGGGCCCGCACAACTACGCCAACTCGAAGACTTGGGATCCAGAGGGATTCCTGAGCACGCTGCCCTCGATTTCCACTTGCTTGCTTGGCGTCCTGACCGGAGACCTGCTGCGCGCGTCAATGAGCATGGCGGAAAAGGCCGCTTGGATGCTGTTCAGCGGCAACGTCCTGTTTTTCGCGGCGCAGATCTTCAATGTGTTCCAGCCGATCAACAAGCCCATTTGGACCGGATCATACGCAGTGCTGATGGCGGGTTTGGCGCTGATGGTGTTCGGGAGCTGCTATTGGCTGATCGACGTGCGGGGGCATCGCAACGGTTGGACTCGTCCGTTCATCATTTTTGGCATGAACGCAATGGCAGTCTATGTGTTCCACGAACTGGTTTCGATCCTGTTCTCTTCGTGGCACGTCAGCGCCGATGTGACGGCCCGGAAAGCGTTGATCGCCTTCTTCGCAGGAATGGCGGACCAGGCAGGCGCGGTGCTGCTCTATTCGCTGGTTCACGTGGCCACTTCGTTCGTGTTCGCTTACGCACTGTACCGCCGCCAGTGGTTCCTGAGGTTCTGAGCAGAGATCCGGACTCCGGCGCGTGCCGTATACTCAAGCGATGTCGACCAGTGAATGGACTTTCGCGCAGGCCAATGCCGCGCAGCAGTTGGCGCAACTGCACTACTACTCGATTGTCAAGCAACAGGGCGGGGCCGAAATCGAGTTCGTGATCACCGTCAGGGAGTATGTGACGCCGCGTGATCCGGCCATGCGGTTCTTTGCCAAAGCCGACAAGCATACCAACCAGAAGACGGCGCCATTCCTGCCTTGTGGTTGGGGCAAGACGCTGCTCGACGCACTTTCGGAATGCATTCGCGCGATCGAACGGTTCCCTTACGAGGGGTAGCTGCTACACCTGATCGAATAGCTGTCTTCCGCGCGATCTCATTGCGACGCGTGTTGGTTGGGGAGAACGCGGACTTGATGCGAGCACCGGAGCGTGCGCATGCCATCGCCATCGTAGTTCGCGGGCGTCATCGGTGTGGGCGTCCCAACGCCGCAGAATTGGGGGTGCTGGCCCCGACGGGCCAAGCCGGGGCGATTCACGGGTAGTTACCTTTTCAGGCGAGATTCGGCTGCGGCTCAATGGCTGGCGCTGCGCGCCATCACTGCCGATTCGGCAACGGCACCACTGGGTCGGGACCGGAATCCTTCGGTGTGCTCACTATTCGCGTCAGCTTGCGATCTGGCACCGAAATCACGGCGATCTTGTCCTGCTCCTGCAGTCCCACGTAGGCCCACTTCGCGTCGGCCGACATCGTCAACGAAAGCGACTTGCCTCCCAGCGGAATCTGTGCGATCTCGCGCCTCGACGCCACGTCGGCGAACGCCATTCCTTCGCCGGGCTGCAGATTGTAGACGAGTGTGCCGCCGTCCGGAGTGACCGCCACGCGACCCGGCCCGCGCCCGGTCTTGATGGTCCCGATTCGCTCCTGCTTCGCGATATCGATGATCGAGATCGAATTGCCGTCGGAGTTCGTCATGTAGATCAGCTTGCCGTCCGGCGAAAGCGTACCGCCCTGGGGCCGCTTATCGGTCGGGATCAGCTTCACTTGTCCGCTGCTCAGGTGCACGGCTGCGATCGTGTTGGTGGTGGCATTGCTCACGTATGCCCACTCGCCCTTGGGATCGAGCAGGACCATGTGCGGATCCTCGCCCTGCACGTCGTACTTGCGAATCACCTTGCGCGCCTTGGTGTCCACCAGCAGGAGCCCATCGGGATTCTCGATCGTCACCGCGAGGTTGCCGGTTCGCGGATCCACGGCCATGCCATGCGGACGCCGGTAGTTGCCGAGCGAAATGACGCCGGCCTTGGTGCGCTTCTCGAGATCGATGACCGAGATGGTGTTGCCACCTTCGCCCGCGTATTGCATCCACAGAATGCCGTTGTCGGAAACGTAGGCGTAGCGCTTGTCGGGCGAGAAAACAATCTCGTGCGGATATGTTCCCACCTTCACTCCGGCCACGCGGTCTCCGGATTCGGTGTAGAAGCCGACCGCTCCGGCCACCTTCTCCACCACCACCCAATCGGCGCGCTGGGCGGCGGCATAGGCAGCCGCCAGCACCAGCGCTGTTGCCAGCTTCACTGCGCGGCCACCTGCCGCAGCACGTACGGCAAGATGCCTCCGTTGGCGAAGTACTCGGCTTCTCTCGGGGTGTCAATTCGGACCTTGACCTCGAACTCCACCTTGGATCCATCGCCGCGCGTAGCCGTAACGTTCGCGGTCTTCGCGCCGCCCTGAACGGCCGCCACCACTCCGCGGATGTCATAGGTCTCCGAGCCATCGAGCCCCAAAGTCTCGCGATTCTGTCCCGGGAGGAATTCGGTGGGCAGCACGCCCATCCCAACCAGGTTCGAACGATGGATGCGCTCGAAGCTTTCGGCGATCACGGCCTTCACACCGAGCAGCGCGACACCTTTCGCGGCCCAATCGCGCGAAGAGCCGGATCCGTACTCTTTGCCCGCGACGATCACCATGCCGATGCCTTCGGATTGATACTTCATCGCGACGTCATAGATGAACATCTTGTCGGACGACGACGGGTGCTTCGACCATCCGCCTTCCACACCGGGGACCATCAGGTTCTTGAGGCGAATGTTCGCAAGCGTTCCTCGCACCATCACTTCGTGATTGCCGCGGCGCGCGCCATAGGAGTTGAAGTCCGACTGCTTCACGCCGAGGCCGATCAGATATTTCCCGGCCGGACTGTCGAGCGCGATGTTGCCCGCAGGCGAGATGTGATCGGTGGTGACCGAATCGCCCAACACTGCGAGCGCACGCAGACCGGTGAGATCTTTCACGCTGGTCTTCGGATCGACCATCGCGTCAAAGTACGGAGGCCGCTTGATGTAGGTCGACTTCTCATCCCATTGGTAGAGGTCGCCCACGGGGACCTGAATGGCGCTCCAGTGCTGGTCGCCCTGGAAGACTTCGGCGTACTGCGACTCGAACATTTCGCGATTGACGAACTCGCGCAGCACGTCATTCACTTCTTGCGGTGTGGGCCAGATGTCACGCAGGTACACGCCATCGGAGATCGGCTCGCTGGTAAGGTCGATATCCACGCGCCCGGCCAGCGCGTAAGCAACCACGAGAGGCGGCGAGGCGAGGTAGTTTGAGCGGACCAGCGGATTCACGCGGCCCTCGAAGTTGCGGTTGCCGGAAAGCACCGCGGCAACGTTGAGCTTCTCGTTTTTCACGACGCTCGCCACTGGCTCCGGCAGCGGACCGCTATTCCCGATGCAAGTGGTGCATCCGTATCCGACGAGATGGAAGTTGAGAGCTTCGAGGTAGGTGAGCAAGCCCGAGGCCGTGAGGTATTCCGTGACCACCTTCGATCCCGGCGCGAGTGAGCTCTTGACCCACGGCTTGATGCGCAGGCCTTTCTGGACGGCCTTCTTCGCGAGCAAACCCGCCGCGACGAGCACCGATGGATTCGAGGTGTTGGTGCAAGAAGTGATCGCTGCGATGACAACTGCGCCGTCGCTCAGTTGGTAACCGTTCGCGGCAGCCTGCTTCGGTTCAGCGCCGAGCGCGGTGAGGAAATTCGATTTCACGTCTGGCAGGTTGATGCGGTCTTGCGGACGCCTAGGGCCGGCGAGCGAGGGGACCACTTGCCCGAGGTCGAGTTCAAGGGTGTCGGTGAAGACTGGGTCCGGCGTCGAGTCGGTGCGGAACAGTCCTTGCTCTTTGGCGTAGGCTTCCACAAGCGCGATCGTCTCCACGGGCCGGTTGGTGAGGCGCAGATAATCCATCGTCAAATGATCGATGGGGAAGAATCCGATGGTGGCGCCGTACTCGGGCGCCATGTTGGCGATGGTGGCGCGATCGGCGAGGCTGAGCGATGAAAGTCCCGATCCGTAGAACTCGACGAACTTACCCACCACGCCCTTCTTGCGCAGCATCTGGGTGACCATGAGCACGAGATCAGTTGCGGTGCAGCCTTCGGGCAACGAACCGTGCAGCTTGAATCCGACTACCGGAGGCAACAGCATCGACACCGGCTGGCCGAGCATGCACGCTTCGGCTTCGATACCACCCACGCCCCAACCCACGACGCCGAGGCCGTTGATCATGGTGGTGTGTGAGTCGGTGCCGACGAGCGTATCGGGGAACGCGTAGGTCACTCCGTCTTGTTGCGCGGTGAACACCACACGCGCGAGGTATTCGAGATTGACCTGGTGCACGATGCCCGTCTCGGGCGGCACTACACGGAAATTCTGGAAGGCCGATTGGCCCCAGCGGAGGAATGCGTAGCGCTCCTGGTTGCGCTGATATTCGAGTAGCGTGTTGAGGCCGAAGGCATCGCGCGTGCCGAAGTGATCCACTTGCACGGAGTGGTCAATGACGAGATCGGCTGGAAACAATGGGTTCGCCTTGGTCGGCGCCTTGCCCATCTTTTGCAGGGCTTCGCGCATGGCGGCGAGGTCCACGACGCAGGGCACGCCGGTGAAATCCTGCAGTAGCGTTCGCGCCGGCAAGAAGCTGATCTCGCGTTCTTCGGGCTTGCCGGTCCACTTGGCCACGAACTCGATATCGGCGGCCTTGACCTGAGCGCCGTCTTCCTGGCGCATCAGGTTCTCGAGAAGGATGCGGATGGAAACGGGAATGCGGCTCATCGGCCCCAGTCCCTTCTTTTCCAGTGCGTCGAGACGGAAGATTCTGTATTCGCGGCCACCGACACGTAGAGAAGCGGCGGCGCCGAAGCTGTTCAAATTGGGCATGGGGATAACTTCTGATTTTATCGTCTCGAGAGGTTATCCCGCGCGGGGCACGCGTCAGCCCTTGATTTCGAAGATCGCTTCCACTTCCACGGCTGCTCCCGTGGGGAGCGACGCGAAGCCCAGCGCGCTGCGGGCGTGATAGCCGTCGCCGTCTTTTCCGAACACCTCGTGCAGCAGGTCTGACGCGCCGTTGATCACCAGATGCTGCTCGATGAAGTCGCCGTGCGAGTTGACGCAGCCCAGTACCTTCAGGACCTTCAGGCCGTTGAGAGTCCCGTGCGTGTTCCACACCGATTGCAGGATCTTGGTGGCGCACTCGCGCGCGGCCTTGTAGCCGTCTTCGGTAGTCAGGCCCGCTCCGAGCTTGCCTTTGAGCGAGCTGACATGACCGGAGCTCATCAACTGGTTGCCGGTGCGGATGCAAAGGTTCAGGTACCCGGGGGCTATCTTTGCGAACGAAATTCCTAGGCTTTCGGCCTTCTCTTGCGGTTCCATCGTTCTATTGTATGGTCCGGGCGTACAGGGAAAAAAGGGAGAGGCACCGAAACATGAGATCTTCACTCCGTGCGACATTCGCCGTGGCCGCGGCTGCGGCGGTCGTGATTACGTTGACAGAGCCTGCCACGCGCACGGCCGGCTACGCGCGGTTGGTGGAATGGTGGCACGCCAACTGGCCATCTCCGCACGGGGCGTATTTGCCGCTGCGATTTGCTTCGACGCTCGAGACGCTGCGCATTGCGCCGCCAGTGCGGGTGCAGGTGGATAAGGGGGTGAACCTGTTTCTCGATCCGCGCGATGTGGTGTCGCGATCGATTCTGGCGACGGGATTTTGGGAGCGCGACACGGTGATCTGGATCGACCAACATCTTCCCGCGGGCGGAACGTTCATTGACGTGGGCGCGCATATCGGCTTCCATTCGCTGAAGGCTGCGCAGCGAGTCGGCACGGCTGGCCATGTTCTCTCGGTGGAGCCGAATCCGGCCACCTTGCGCGAGCTACGCGAGAACGTTGCCAGCAGCAAGGTACCGCAGATTGCGATCGAGCCTGTTGCTTGCTCCGATCGGCGCGCTACGCTCGATCTCTTCGCCAGCAATCGCTCGAACACAGGGATGGCTTCGCTTTCGAGCCGCAATGCGGCGCGCGACGACGAGGGTACGAGGTCGTACAAAGTGGAGGCAGTTCCGCTCGACGAACTTGTGGAGCGCCAAGGGTTGACTCGAGTGGACGTGATCAAGATCGACGTGGAAGGCGCCGAGACGATGGTGCTCCGCGGCGCCGCGAAGACGATTGCGCGGTTCCATCCGGTGGTGGTGATGGAGATGCTGGATGACCAGCTTCGGGCGATGAACTCGAGCGTGCTCGAGCTCGAGTTGATGATGACGCAGGCCGGCTACCAGCGCGGACGCAAAGCGGAAGACAACGTGGAGTGGGTGCCGCTGACGATTACGAGTAGTTCCAAGCCTTGAGCATCAAGTTCGCGCTGCTCGCAGATGGGATCGTTTTCCACCTTGCTCGCGTTGTTGAAGACCATCGTCGGGTGATTCTTCGCTTCGAACTTCGGCCAGCGCGGAAGCTGGGTGTGTTCGGTGACGCGGGCGAAGTTGATGTAGTAGACGAATCGTGAGGTCCGGACCCTTCCTCGACCCATTCGCGCCGCGATCGGCTTGGGGAACATGTCTTCTCGCCCATCGGTCCAGTAGACCGGCAGATCGTCATGGAACCACTCAAGATGATCAAGCGCGACCCGCTCGCGGTACATCCAGCCGCTTGGCGATATCGATGGCGGCCTTGACGACATCCGCCCAGGGTGGCTCTCCGTGCCACGCAGCGTCCAGATCTTGTTTCGCCTTCTCGAACAACGGCAAGAGGCTAAGGACTTCCTTCGGAGTTACCGGCGGAACCGTATCTTTTCGCGTTGCCAGCCATGACATGATCGCGATGATGACACCATGGACTGAACCGTCGTGAGTCTTGGGATCATAGGCCGCCAAGTCGGAGGCGAATCGAAGGTACGCGTGCCCGCGCGGCACCAGCACGAGCCAGTCATGGCGGCTATCCGCATCAATGAACTGCCGAGCCATCGCCATGCCGAGCTCGAGCGGCATGTTGAACCGCGCTGTATTCTCGCTGCCCTCTCCAGTGCACCTGGATAGATCGTGGATCGAGTACTTGCTGCCGAGCAGAGCCCGGAGGATGCGCGCCAAGCGCGGTTCGGAAACGGTTCCACTCTCGAGGGCGCAGCGGGGGATAAAACCGCAGCAGACCGTTGTGAATACGATCGCGTCGAACAGAGGCGCATATTCGGCGTCAAAGGGGCAATTGATGAATATGGACTTCGAGGGGGCGAGCGTTAACTCGCCCTCTCCGAAGTGGACGCGGCGCATCTACTGGGACTTCACCCTTGCCGGCACTGGCGGCCGATCACGCAGTTCGGCCTTTCGCATGCGCTCGGCTGCCCTGTTGATTTCAGCCATGCGTTTGCGGCGTTCAGCTAGACTACGAGCCGTCACACGATATGCACTCTTGATCTGAGGATTTCGGACCACATCGAGGACATTCTGTGTCCAGGTGGCTGCCTCCGTATCGGGCTTCACTCGGAGCGGAACCCAGTTTCGTAGAAACGGCGGCGGCTCGAGATCTCCGAAGAGGACGGGAAGCAACCTCTTCTCCTGATCAGACCAAGTCCCAGCAAGAGCCGCGCGCCATTCGGCGTCCTGCCATGAAGCGGCGCGGTCCTCTGAACCCAACAAGATCACGACCCATTGGGCGACCTTGATGGCGTGTTCCAACTCCTCTTTCCACTTCTGGCCTGGCCGCAGGCTCTTGAAATTGACCCAAGCACCCACGCCCTGGCTCTCGAGCGCGCGTGAAAGCTCTTCGGCTCGAGGCTTCGTGTCAGAGGCATACGAGATGAAAACGTTCGGACCGTTTGTCATAGGTCTTCTCTTAACATTATCGCCTAGCCCGTTTCGTACTGCGACAACACGTATCGCACGACTACGAGTAGTTCCAAGCCTTGAACATCACCTCGCGTTGCTCGCGAATCGGATCGTTCTCGACCTTGCTGACGTTGTTGAAGACCATGGTGGGGCGATTCTTCGATTCGAACTTCGGCCAGCGGGGAAGCTTGGGTGTGTTCGGATCGCCATTGCGGGCGAAGGCGATCCATGCGCTCGAAACTTTGTCAGCGAGCGCGGGCGCATCGGGACTCGACGAGGTGAGCCGGTTGGCCTTGATGTTGTCGAACGCGAATGGAACTTCGATGCCGTGCGGCGAGTGAAGGCGGCCGCCATCGGCGGGCGTTTCCCAGCAGAAGTAGTAGAGGAACACGGGTCCCTTGCCGAGAGCGGCGCGACGCTCGGCGATCTTCATTACAGGCGCGCTGTAGCGATGGTCGCTCGCGATGAGGAACCAAAGGTCAGATGGCGAAGCTCCGGGATTCTTACGGCGGTAGACTTCGATTACGTTCGCGGTGTGGATGCCGGTGAGCTTTTCCACGCGTGCGCGCATGGCGGCTTCGTCGAGCGTGAAGGCTTCGGGATCGGTCTGCGAGGTGAGCTCAGTGCGCGTGGATCCGAGCATGAGAGGCACGCTCGCGGAGACGGGCGAAGCTACAGGGTGGAACGGATGCGTGGGAATGGAGCGGCCATTGACGGTGGGTGAGAAGCCCATGGTCATCGGATCGACGTTCATCGCCTTGACGGCCGCGAAGTAGGCGGACATCAAGCGATCAAGCGGGACGTTCTGAAGCTCGCGCACGCGCGATCGCTCGAGGCCCAACTGCGACATCAACTCGGCGGCGACGCGAACGCCCTGGTCGCGCTCGACGAGTGTGATGGTGGCGCCGCTTTCGATGATCCCGCGATGAAAGAGTCCTTTCGCGGATGGCATCGCGAGCAGAGTGGCGACTTTGCGGCCGCCGCCGGACTGGCCGAAGATGGTGACGTTTCCAGGATCACCGCCGAACCGCGTGATGTTCGCCTTCACCCAGCGCAGGGCGTGAACGATGTCGAGCATGCCTACGTCGCCCGATTCGGCGAACGCGCTGCCGCCGAATTCTTCGAGATAGGAGAAGCCGAGCACGTTGAGCCGGTGATTGACGGTGACCACCACCACGTCTCCGCGGCGGGCGAGGTTGGTTCCGTCAGTGCCCGCGCCCGAACCCGAGCCGGTGGCGAAGCCGCCGCCGTGGCACCAAAACATAACCGGGCGTTTGCGTCCGTCGTCGATGGCGGGAGTCCAGACGTTGAGCACGAGGCAGTCTTCGCTCTCGGGCGGCGATCCTGCGGGTTTGCGCGAGCCGGGTTCCGATTGCGGAGCGGTGGGTCCCCAGGTCAGGGCGTCGCGCGTGGCGGTCCACTTGGTGGGATCGGCCGGAGGCATGAAGCGATTGCCTCCGGATGTCGCCGCTCCGTAGGGGATTCCTTTGAAGGTCTTGATGCCGGCGTTGTCGATGCCCCGCACTTTTCCATGAGTGGTTTCGGCGGTGACGTGCGTGGGTTCGGCGGCTAGCGCAAAGCCGGCCGCTTGTTGCAGGAAGACGCGTCTGGAATGCATGGCGTGCGGATCACGATAGCATGATTCGGTCCCGCTGGTGATATGCTCGAGGCATGAGGAGAACGTTACTACTCGCCCTCTGCTCGGCTGGTTCGATTTTCTCGCAGACTCTCATCAGCCCGGTCAACAACTCTACAATTACGAATTCGTTGGTCGTTTTTCAGTGGAGCCCGGCGCCCGCCACCGGAGAGTTCTACCAATTCCGGATCACGAATTCCGTCACCAGCGTGCCGGAGCTGATTTTTCAGGCAACGCAAGGAACGAACGCGGTGTACACGATGCGTTCCGGGCCGTATCGCCTGGAACTTCGGAAGTGCTCGCCCACTTGTTCGACCGTGAGCACGACCCTGTTCACCGTGGCGAACCGCCCTGCTCCTGGCGTAGCGCCGACAAGCGCTTCGTGCCAGGTGCTGAATGAGAACAGCCAGAATCGCGTGAACTGTTCATGGGCGGCCGTGTCGCAAGGCGACTTCTATCTGGCGCACGTCGTGCAGCCGAACACGGGTCCGGGAGGCGGCGCGCTCACGGTAGCGGCGCAGCAAGCGGGGCCGAACTCGACGAGCTTTCTGGTTCCGAACGGGCGCGCCCTAGTGGTGATCCAGTCTTGTACGGGTGACGGATGCGGTCCGGTGAGCACGGCGTTCGAGATCAACCCAGCATTCGGGAATCCGGTGGTTCCGATTCTGTCGGCGCCGATTTCGGGAACGACGATTGATTCGGGCGCGGCGGCTCCCGGAGTTTTCTTTGCGTGGAACCGCGTCGCTGGCGATCCGGGCGATGGCTCCTACCGGTACCACTTGTACGTCTTGGATTTTTCGCGGAACGGTGCAGCGCTGGATGTCTTCACGTCAAACAATTTCTATGCGGCCTATCTGAATCCGATGACGAGATACGATGCGATCGTTGCAGCGATCGGTCCTCAGAGCGCTGTGCTGGGACCGGCAATTCCGTTCCTAGTGCGAGGCCGGCCGCCGAATGCCCCGAGCATCGTGTATTCAGACGTAATCGCGGGAGGTCCGGATCGCTCGCTGATGTGGACGCCTGTGCCAGATGCGAACGGGGAGACGGCAAATCAGGTCTACCAGTGGCGCGTTACTCGGGCACAAACGGGAGGCTTGGTGAGACTGGGGCTGTCGGCACCAGGCGTAACCGGAGCGATCCTGGACGGCCGGCAAACGATTCCTGATACCGCGTTCTGCCAAGCTGGCCGCCGCCCCCCCACCACCGAATCCTACTTCGCGGCCGTTCGGGTGTGCATGAACGGAAGTAGCTGCTCGCCGCAGTTGAACGATGGATGGGGCCCGTGGTCCGGCGACCCGGGGGCTGAGGGGGCGGCAACGTATTTTACGTACACCGGTTGCGCGCAGTATTAGAGGTATTTCCGGGCTCGCACCAATGCCGCGGTGGAGAAGATGAGCGGATAGAGATCCTCGAAATACCAGAGGCGGGCGAAGTAGAGTCCGATCGGCGAGGGCGGAGTTTCGGTTCCGCGGTTGGTTGCTTGGATGAGCCACTGCGCTCCATGCGCCAGACAGGCGGGCGCGCCGGCGGATGCGAGAGCATGCACGGCGAGCGATGTCTCTTCGATCGATGAAGGCGTTCCGGGAGCGCCGCCCCATCCTCCGTCTTGGTTCTGCGCAGCTTCGATCGACTGGATGGCTTTGGGGAGCAGGGGCGAGACCGAGCCGGCGAGCGCGATCACGGTGCGAGCGGTGCCGTAGAGTGGATTCTCGTCGGAGGGCGCGTGTTGGTTGCCGAACCAGAGCGGGGTCCAGGAGCCGTCCTCGTTTTGCGTGCGCGCGAGGTATGAGTTGGCGCGAGCGAGTGCGCGTTCGGTTCGCGCGCGGGTGTCCGCGTCGAGATCTGGGAGCCAGGCGCGCCATGCGGCGATGGCGTGCGCCGTGAGGTCCGCGCCGCTGCGGTCAAACGGGAGCTTGCCCCATCCGCGACAGAAGGTGGGCATGCCGCCGTCGCTGTTTTGCAGATCGATGAGCCAGTTGACTCCAGCGTGTGCGGCGTTGCTTGCGGCGTCATCAATGGGCCCGAGGTTCCGCAGTGCGAGCAGTGCTCCGGGCGTGTCGTCAGCGTCGGGGACCCCACCGGGCAACGGCGTCCAAGCCCAGCCACCGGGCGCGGCGTGTGTGTAGGGATGCTCCTTGCGGTACTGTTGCGCGAGGAGCCACTGCCGGATGGCGGAAGCGTCGATGAGATTGCGCATGCCCGGCTGCGCGGCGAGCGCATTCACCGATAGCGTGGTGACCCATGTGGCGAGATCGGTGTCGATGGGCCAGCTTCCGTCTGCGCGCATGGAGGCTCGGAGGAATCGCACGCCGTCGGTGACTACGCAGTGGTTTTGACCGCCGGCGGAGGCGAGGCTCATGAGCACGAAGCTGGTGAGCGGAGTGGCTTCGAGGTATCCGCCGGTGGTGGGCTGGATGTCGCCGAGCAGACTGAGCGTTTTCGGGATGAGCGAATTGCGGGCAGCGCGAAGCAGGGGATTCGCCGAGGGGCGATGATGATGGCGCACCTGTCCGATGGCGATCAACGCAGGGAGTGCATAGCTGACCACCGGCAGCCGAAGCCATCCGAACAACTGATGCGGAAAGGCGGCGAGTTCGAATGGCAACTGCGGAATGTCGCGCCAGGCGTCGCGTCCTGCGCCGAGCTTGCCAGCGATCGCCATCACCGTGAGGATTGGGACCGAGAACGTGCGGTCGTTACCGTAGCGGCGCAGGATCGCTTCCACGAGCCGCGAGGGCTCGAGCGATCCGGCTTCGCGCGTGAGCCAATCCTCGGCGCTCTGCACGGTGGAGGCGTGGCGTTCGGACGCGCGGGCGATGGCGAAGGCGCACCAGCAAAGCAGCGTGGTGCTGATGTTGCTTTTGCTGATGACGGTGTCGCCCCAGCCGCCGTCGGGATTCTGATTGGCGGCGAGCCAAGTGAGTCCAGGAGTGACGTCGTCGCCCGCGGCGAGCGTCAGCGCGGAGACCGCAGTGGCCGTGGAGAGCGCGCTGCTCGAAAGATGTCCGCGCCACCATCCGCCGCTGGTGCGTTGTTCGAGCAGTCGCGTGATGAGGTTGCGAACGGTTTCGTCGAGTGCGAGGCGATCGATCATTGAGCGGCGCATTCCGCCGTGGACCTATGGCGTTCGGCTGAACACGCAATCGCGAATGTCCAGCACTGACTTGCTGCGAGGCAAGCGATTCCGGGCGTGACGTCGCCGCCTGCGGCGAGTGTCAACGCGGAGACCGCGGTGGCCCTGGAAAGTGCGCTACTCGAAAGATGTCGGCGCCACCATCCGCCGCCGGTGCGTTGTTCGAGCAGGCGCGTGGTCAGGAGCCATGCGATTCCGGGCGCGACGTCATCGCCCGCGGCGAGTGTCAGCGCGGAGATGGCGGTGGTGGTGGAGAGTGCGCTGCTCGAAGGCTGCCCGCGCCACCGACCGCCGTTGTTGCGCTGTTCGAGCAGTCGCGTGGCGAGGTTGCGAACGGTTTCGTCGAGTGCGAGGCGATCGATCATCAAGCGGCCAAGTGCCCGAGTGACAGCAGAGCGTAATAAGTGTACTCGGTGTCGATGGCGTCATCGGACCAGTGGCCGTAGAAGCCGCCGCGATTGGTCCAGAGTGAGTCGATGAAGTCGAGGCAGGGTTCGCGCAGCGAGTCGAGCGGCACTTGCAGTCCGGCGAGCGCGTGCAGTGCAGTTGCCGTGGAAAGCAGGTCGGGGATCGGTGCGCCGGGGAGCGCGAAGAAACCGCCCGAGGGGAGGCGGCGCGCGAGGAGCCACTGGGCGAGAGCGGGCTCGGGGTCAGCGCCGAGTTGGCGCTGGAGCGCGATGGCTGCGGCGGTCGCGGTGGTGACGCCAGCGGACGCGCCGGGCATGTTCGCATAGCCGCCATCGGTTGCTCGCAGGCCAGTGAGTGACGCAAGAAGCCGCTCGGGATGAGGCAAGGTTCGGTCGAGATCTTGATAAGCACCGAGCGCCAGGAACGCAGCGTACGCGGTGCCGTGCGCCGACGCGGGAGCCTGGCTGAAGCCACCGTCCGGTGTTCGGTGCTGTTCGACGCGGGCGAGGATCGCGTCAGCGGGCGCATCTCGATGGCGCGAGATTCCGGCCCACGCACGCGCGAGGCAGGCGAGGTGGACGAAGTCGAGTGCCGCGCCATCGCCGAGAGTGCGAAGGTAGGTCGCGATGGCGTCGACCGGCGGCTCGGCATGGAGCGCGATCAGCCCTTCGAGGCCGAAGACGGTGTAGTAGACATCGGGTTGCCCGGCGCGATCGGCGAATGCGCCGCACGGATGGATCTGACTGCGCAGGAACGATTCGACCAGGTCTCGCGAATCGTCAAGCTGCCGTGGCGCGAGTCTCGCCACTTGCAGCATTTCGAGCCTCAAACTCACTGCACCACCCCTGGATTTCCACCCGGAAGATTTTCCCGATCATGCGTCGCAGCAGGCCCTTCAAGCTGGCGTTGTGCAGGTCAGGCAACGAGCGCACGGCGGCTTCTTTATAGGATTCGAGCAACTGGCGGCCGCGCTGTTCCACCGCGTGCTGGCCGATAAGGACGCCGAGGCGATCGGCGTCTGAGGCTGAGAGGGATTGCGCGGTCCAGATGCTCTCGACGAAAGCCTTGTCTTCGCCGCGCAGGCGTTGGAAGGCGTCGGCGAGCGGCAAGGTCGGCTTGATGCGTGCGCCGGCGGCTGTTTCGGCGGCGAGGTCATCGAGGTCGTCACGAATCTGGTAGGCGATGCCGAGCGCTTCGCTGTACTTGGTAAGCACAGCATGGACGGCTTCGTCGGCTCCGGCGAAAGCCGCTCCCAGGCGGAGAGCCACTTCAAACGCGGGAGCCGTCTTTTGTTTGAAGATCGCGAGCACATCATTCACACCGAGCGGGCGCTGGACGCGAGCCCAGCACAATTCCGCGCCTTGGCCCAGGCACAGCGTGCGATGGCCTTCGGCTGCGATGCGCAGCATCTGGGCGATCGCTTGCGGAGGCGCGCCCGATTCCGCGATGAGCCGATAGCCTTCGCCGAGGAGCAGGTCCCCCGCGTTCAACGCGACGGGCACGCCGTATTCGGCATGGAGCGTCTGGCGGCCATAGCGCTCGTCGTCATTGTCTTCGATGTCGTCGTGAATCAGCGAGGCTTTGTGGAAGCACTCCACCGCGAGCGCGACCTTGCGGATTCCCTCGGGGACCGGCGCGTGCGGATCGTCTTGCAGCGCTTGGTAGGCACAGGCGGTGAGCAACGGACGCCAGCGTTTGCCATCGCGGCCGAGCCATTCGCGAGCGATGCGATCGGTTTCGCTCACCGCGGGTCCGCCGAGCAGCGAATCCATCGCTGCGGGCGCGAACCACGACTGCACGTCTTGGCGCAAGCGATCGATGTCGAGCCGCCACGTGCGGTCATCGCTGGTCAAGTGGATCATGTCCCAGATCCACTCGACATCGATGGTGGTGTCTTTGCAGTCGTCTTGGAGCAGCGGAATCGCGACGCCGGGAATCGCGGCCGATTCCATGTAAGGGAACGCTTTCTCGAGCACCGAGAGACAACTCACACCAACGATCGCGTCAATCTTTCCCGTTTGGATCAGCGCCATCACGAGCGCCGAACCTTCGGCCACCAGCACGGCGTAGCCAAGGCGTTCGGCTTCCGATTGCAGGTCCTGAATGGTGCAGAGTCCGCATTGCTTGCACAGCAGGCCGAGTTCATCGAACGGGGCAGGGCAGCGGTCTTCCACGCGCAGGCACTTGGGCAGCAGCAGAAGGCGGCGCTCGAACGGAACCGGGGCGAGTTGTTCGCGCCAAACTTCGTTGTTGAGCAGCACGCCGACGTAGTCTGTGTAGATGGCCGGCATGCCGGCTTGGGCCACCAGCTTCTCGGCGTGTATGCGCAACTCATCGAGCACCAGCGGAGGCGTGAGCGTTTCGCGATTGGCGGCAACGTAGCGCGCGATCACGAGGCGGAGCCCTTCGCGCTCCTCACGAGTTTGCGGAATGCTCTCCTGCGGCGTGCGCAAGGCTTGCACCGGGACGGCGCGCGGTGTTTCGATCGTGACAAGCATTACGAGTACGCTCCGAAGCCGAAGAACCAATGCTTCTTGGCGAAGCGGTAAGCCCAGTGGTCTTCGGGAATCTCGTGGCCCGGCTGATGCTGGCTGGTGCGGGGCCGCATGGAATCGATTTCGACGAGCGCGGTCTGACGCTGCGTGGTGTCGCGAGCGCCATGGCGGGCGACCAGTTCGCGCACCAGGTCTGGCCGCTCGAGCACTACGCAGCCCTGCGTGGCTTTGGCGGCGACTTGGCGGAAGTCGCGCAAAAAGGCGCTCTGCGTCATGGTTTCAAAGACGCTCTCGCGATCGCCAATGGTTTCCCGGGCGAACTGAATGATGGGGCAGGGCTCGATGTCGCCATACGGACTGATGTGGTGGCTGACGCCGGTGGCCATGGGGCAAAGCGCTTCGCCTTTGTCGTCCCAGTAGGCATCCACGATTGCGAGGGGCAGGCGCGAGCGCATCTTCACGACGAAGCGGCGGACTTCGACAATCTGTTCCGGCGTGAGGGCGAGTTCGGGGTTCGCCTTGGGTCCCACGGGGCGATAGGTGTGGAACCACGCGTAGTGAACGCCCATCTCGATGAGACGGCGGAGCCATGATTCCGTCACGAGGTCGCGGTTGGTCTGGCAGACGCTGGTAGCCACTCCGGTAATGAGCTTGTGCCGTTTGCAGGCAGCCAACCCAGCCAAAGTTTTG
>JAXLQL010000057.1:0-25719 GCA_046331625.1 Bryobacteraceae bacterium | reverse complement strand
GGATTCGCACCACCTTGCGTCGCCGTGTAAGTGAGCGACGCCGGAGAAGCGCCGATGGTGGAAGGCGCAGTGACCGTCAAGCTGACAGGGATCGTTTGCGGCGTATTCGTCGCGCCGGAAGCCGAGATCGTGATGGTGGCGTTGTAGATGCTAGGCGTGAGTCCCGTGAGCGAGACAGCTGCGCTGACGGAGTTTGCGCTCGGCGTGAGCGTGAGCCAGGGCTGGTTCGAAACGGCGGTCCAGTTGAGCGTTCCGCCACCGCCGTTCGCAATGTTGATCACCTGCGCCGCGGGATTCGCTGCTCCCTGCACACCCGTGAAACTCAGAGACCCAGGCGTTGCATTGATCGTTGGCGGCGCAGGATTCACCGTCAGTGATACGGGAATCGTCTGCGGCGTGTTCGTCGCGCCCGGCGCGGAGATCGTGATGGTCGCGTTGTACGTGTTCGGCGCAAGTCCCGCGATCGACACCGCCGCACTCACAGAATTCGCGCTCGGCGTGAGCGTGAGCCACGGCTGATTCGAAACAGCGGTCCAGTTCAGCGTGCCACCGCCGGAGTTCGTGATGTTGACCACCTGAGCAACCGGGTTCGCGCCGCCCTGGGTCGCCGTGTAGGTGAGCGACACCGGCGCCGCGTTGATCACCGGAGGAGCGGTCAGCGTCAGACTTACCGGGATCGTCTTCGGTGACCCATTCGCTCCCGCCGCAGTCACCGTGATGTTGGCGCTGTACGGTCCCGCCGCAAGGCCCGCTACGTTCACAGTAGCCGTAGCCGTTCCCGGAGCCGAACCAGAGGGCGTCACAGTGAGCCACGACTGATTGGAAGCCGTGGTCCAGTTGAGCGTTCCGCCGCCAGTGTTGGTGATCGACAGAGTCTGCGTGGCCGGATTGACGCCGGTGAAGCTCGAAAACGTCAGCGACGCCGGACTCACCGACAGCACGGGCGTGGAGTTATCGGCCTCGACTTCGATGCCCGCGACAGCGGCCGGCCCCACGACGCCTCGAAAGATCAGTTCGAGGATCCCATTGGTGACAGCCACTGGCGACGCCAGCGGCTTCACGAGCGGCGTGAACTGCGCCACGTTCGCCCGGATGTCGAAGTTGGGTAGCACCGTGGCGCCCTGAGCCAGGACGTTGAAGATCCTCTGCCCCACGTTTGGATACTGGTTTTCGATGAAGTGCAGAGTGACTTGGTAATTGGCGTTGGCGAGCGGAATCCGGTATACGACATCGCCCGTGGTCTGCTGCCGAGTGGTGGAGTAGAGCGCAAAACGGCCCAGCGGAGCGGTTACTGGAATATAGGTGTTGTAGCCGCCCGTGTAGTAGCGATCGGTCAGCCAAACCTTCCCCTGCGAGTCTGTGAAGT
Source organism: Bryobacteraceae bacterium (assembly GCA_046331625.1). Taxonomy (GTDB): domain Bacteria; phylum Acidobacteriota; class Terriglobia; order Bryobacterales; family Bryobacteraceae; genus JAXLQL01. The sequence continues at coordinate 24,353 of JAXLQL010000057.1, read as the reverse complement.
CCGGACTCCAGCCGCCGCTATTGATGCGCAGCGGAACCGTCGCGTTCTGAGCGAGCGCCGCCGAAGCCGCGAGCGCGAGCGTCAGCAGCCTCCTCAACGGATTTCCCAACCGCGCCCTCTTTCCGCCATGGACAGTGCTTTGCTCCGATATCGCCGCCCCGAAACAGTGCTCTGAGCCGGGCTACAAGCCGAATGACTCCGCCCCGGGGTTCGCCTCTCGGTGGCCGAAATCTGGAATTGGAATCGAGTGATTTGCGCGCAACGGCGCTCGAGGATCCTAACCGGGTAGCCCTCGGTTAGAACTAGCGTAAGGGGATTCTGCCTAGTCCACAAGTACTCGGCTGTGCCTTCTGTAAGTACTGGAAATAGGAGCCTGGTACCGCAAGGGCAGAGAGGCTTCGACCCCGCTACTACAGGTTTATCGCACCCACCCCTCCGCTGGAAGTCCCGATAACGTGGGCTTTGCTCGGCCCCTTTGGAGAGGAACGAACTACGAGGGAGTAGGGGGCTCAGGGAGGTGGGTTATAGTACCTGAACGGAAAGAAGTACCATCCGAAGCTGAAAGTTTTACAGGCACAGCCGCCTCAGCCACCCCAAACGCTCATTCCAAAGGCTTTCCGTGTCGGCACCCAGCGTGCTTAACTCCCTGGCGAGGTGACCCTGTAAATGCAGTTGATTCAGCTCTTCACCCTCACCGCTGGCGCCGCACTGGCCTTGGCTCTCGGGCCCGGACTGGCCGCGCCGCCGGCAAAAGACGCTCCCCGCCAAACCTTCACCGGAAGTCTGCATGACGCTGACTGCCGGGAAGCCAACTCCGGCGACCGGTGCGATGTCAGCGAAGCCAGCAAGTCATTCCTGCTGCGCACCGCTGATGGCAAGACGTACCGGGTCGACGGCGACGGCAATCAGAAGGTACGCACGGCGCTCAACGCCAAACGTGCCAACGGAGGCGAGACCATGGCCTCGTTGGTCGGTTCGATGGCGGAGGGCGTGATCCACGTGGAGTCGGTGACGATCCACTGAAGGGCCGGGGGATCCTCGTGATCCCCCAACCCGGAAACCGCTGGGCATCTTCGAGCATCCAACAAAGGGAGACTGCAAATGAAACTTCGACTTCTGGCTCTGGCTGGCGCGCTGTTCGCGAGCGACGCCGCGGTGGACCTGGAACGGGCAGCGAGCCTGCTCCGTTCCGCGAAGTTCGCCGACGCCGAACGCGAGTTGCAACTGGCGGTGGAAGGGGAGCCTTCGAACGCGCGCGCGCACCGGATGCTCGGGATGGCGCAATTGCAGTCCGGCAAAACCAAGGAAGCCGAGGCGGAGTTGAAAGAAGCGGCGCGGCTCGCACCGGATTCCGCGGAGGTGAAGGTGGCGCAGGCGCGGCTCGCGATCGAGCAGAAGGACTTCGACCGCGCCGAGAAGTCCCTCGACGCGGCGAAGGAACTCGACCCGGAGGTGGCCGATCTCGCGCTGGGCCGTGGCGCGCTCCATCTGGCGCGCAAGAATTACAAGGCCGCGGCGCAGGAACTGGAATCCGCGCTCGAGCGTGACGCCGACAGCGCCTACGCGCATTACTACGCCGGCTTGGCCTACAATGCGCTCAAGAAGCCCGACAAGATGGTGAACCACTTCCAGAGCTTCTTGCGGTTAGCTCCGGATGCGCCGGAGGCGAGCCGGGTGCAGTCGCTGTTGCGGTCCGTACGATGACGCGCTGAGGGGCCAGCAACTCGGTCTCGAGAGCCGAAAGGCTACCGCTCGAGAAACGACCGTACCAGCGGAGTCATCTTCGCACTCTCACATCCCGTAGCCATGTGCCCGCAATCGCCCTCGAGCTTCACCACCGCCGCATTCATCTTCGACGCGAACTCGAGAGCGGGCTCGGGATTCACCATGTGATCCTGCGTCGCCACCACCACCAGCACCTCCGCCCGCACTTCGGCCGCGGCCTTCTCGAACGAGCCTCCGAAGCGCGCCGTCACATCGGTCGCCATCATCGCGCGCAACTGCGACGCCCAGTCAGCCGGAGCCATCCGGCCACTACCGGCCTCGTACCCGTTCTTGAACTTGGGGAAGTCGGCATTCGACGTCTCACGCGATCGCCACGAAGGAGTCTGCAGTGCGTAGTTGTGCATCGCCAACACGGCTTTCATCGCTTCTTTGGGATCGCATCCGCCCTTGTCGCACAGCTCGATCGTGCTCAACTGCGCCTGCCACAACAGCAAGTCCGGACTCGCCAGACGCGGCGAACCGATAATCGGAACAGCGCGGTCCATGAACTCGGGATACGCCACGATCCATTCGAAAGTCTGCATGCCGCCCATCGAGATCCCAATCACAGCACGCACGTGCTCGATGCCGAGCTTGGAGAGCAACGCATGCTGCGACTCCACCATGTCTCGCGTGGTGAACTTCGGAAACGGCTGCTGGCCGTTCGAAGGTGACGAACTCACTCCATTGCCGAGCGCATCCACCGCGATGCCATAGAATCGGCCCGTGTCGACCAGCTTTCCCGGCCCGAAGTAGGCCTTCAGGTTTTCGGTTTGGCCGCCGAACCACGTGGGAAACAGCACGACGTTCGATTTGGAAGCGTCAAGCGTGCCGAAAGTCCGGTAGCCAAGCTTGCAGTTGCGGATAACCTCTCCGCTCGAAAGCTTGACGTCGCCGATTTCGGCGAATTGGAGGTCGCCCTCAGCAGCGAGGAGCGCGAAGGAGAAGAGCAACAAGAGCGAGCGCATCTCCACAAGATAGCGGAATGCTCCGCGGGTGTGCGTCCGGCGTCACGCCAAATCGAGCGTACCCGTGCTATCCCCGAATGACTGCTCTTCGATCCCGAATCGCTGCAGCATCGCCATATAGAGGTTGCACAGCGGAGTCTTCTCCGGAGCGCGCAACCGCCGACCGGTGCGAATCGCACCCTTGGCGCGCCCAGCCAGAATCAGTGGGAGATTCTCCGGATCGTGCCGATTCCCGCACTTGAGCGTGGAACCGAACATCACCATCGAATTGTCGAGCAGCGATGATCCGCCCTCGTCGAGCTTGCGCATCTTCTCGAGGAACCACGCCACCTGTTCCACATGCCAGGTGACGATCTTTTCGTACTGCTCGCGCTTGGGCGGCTCGTCGCGATGATGCGACAGGCTGTGGAACGAGCCATGCACGCCGTCGAGGAACGAAAAATCGCGGCCGCTTTGCGCGTCGCCCAGCATGTAGGTGGCGATGCGCGTGGTGTCGGTCCAGAAGGCCAACAGCAGAATGTCGAACATCAGCCGCACATACTCCTGATGCGACTCGGGGATCCCCGCCGCCGGGCGCTCCATCGGATACTTCGCTTCGTTGATCCAGCGCTTCTGCGGCTTCATCGCCGCTTCGATGCGATTCTCCACCGAGCGCACAGACTCGAAGTACTCATCGAGCTTGATCTTGTCATTGGCGCTGGCTTGCGCGCGGAGCGAACGCGCGCTTTCGAGCACCGCGTCAAGCACGCTCTTGTCGTCGCCTTGATAGGAGCTGACGCCGCTGCCACCGAGCACCGGCGCGGCGCCGCCGCGGAACAAGCGATCGAACGCGAGCTGCGGCACGATCTCCTTCGGCACTGGTGTGTGCGGATCGCGCCAGGAAATGTAAGAGCCGTAGATGCGCGCGAAACCGCCGCCGATGTTGTCGATGCCCGTGCGCGGAGGCTCCGTGCCGAGTTCGAGCGAAGGCAGCGGCGTGCGCGATCCGATGTGGCGCGCTACGAGTTGATCCGCAGACGTGCCGCCAATATCGAGGTCTTTGCCAGTGGAGCGTTGCACGTATCCGCCCGAGAGAAACGCGGGCACCTTGGGCCAGTGTCCATTGCGACCCACCGTTTTCGCGTTCCACAGATTCTCGAGCAGCAGGAACTCGTTCTTCAACGGTTCGAGCGCCTTCAGGTGCGGCGTGAATGCGTAGTCAGGACCATCGCCGGCCGGGGTCCAGTAGTCCGGACGGACTCCGTTGGGCATGAACAGGAACGCCACACGCAGCGGCGGCTCAGTGAGCCGCTCAGGACCCTTTGCCGGAGCCGCCTGCATCGTTTCGAGCCACGGGAGCGCCATGGTGGCGCCCGCGCCGCGAAGCATCGTCCGGCGGGAGATCGGCTTGTGCATCGGTATCCTCACATTATCATGGTGAAGATATCGCCGCGGAGCCGGCTGGCGCTGTACCCGGCCCCGGACCCGCGCGCGTCTCATCCTTTCATGAGGCTGCTACTCGGGCTCGCCGCCCTCACTTGCCTCGGCGCCGGCTGGAATGGCAAAGCCTTTCCTGACTGGAACGACGACGCCGTCATGCGCATGCTGGTGGACTCGCCGTGGGCTCACACGCGCACCGTGCGAATCCTCTGGTACGGTCCCAAGGAAGCCGAGCGCGCCATCACTTATAGGGATGTGCCGGGCACGCAGCAGGGCCCCGGCGGTAGCACCGTGCAAGGCGGAAGTCCGGTAGGCGGCATCGGCAGTGGCAAAATCAGAAATCGCCTCCCGGAACGCGCGCACTTGATCTTTCGCTGGTCGAGCGCGCTACCGGTGCGCCAAGCCAAAGCCCTCTATCGCGCGCGCGACGCGCAAAAGAGAGATGCTCGGAAGAAGACAGACCCTGGGGCCGTTGCGGTAGAACCGCGCCCGTCGACCTATGCCTTCGAGATTTTCGGGATCCCCGCCGGAGCAGCCCATGTCGGAACCGAAGCGATCGCCGCGCGATTGAAAGCTTCGGCGTCGATGCGGACCAAGTCCGGCCGCGAGATCCGCCCGGAGCGGGTGAGCATTGAAGTCAGCGGCGATGTTCTCAGTGCCACCGTCTACTTCCCGCGCGACGAGGCCTTGGCGGCCAAAGACGAGGAAGTGGAGGTCAGCGGCAACATCGAGATTCTCGAATTCAGCGAGCGGTTCCGCTTGCGCGACATGCAGTACGTGGACGGCCTGGAACTATAGCGCGCTGGCGCCGCCGCTATTCGGCGGAATCCCGCATGCTGAGGCGGATGCGAAATGGGGATGGTCCGAACAGCCCGGACTCGCTGGGATTCAGATCTGCCGCTTTGCTGCCCGAAGCAAATGCAAGGACGCGCTCTGCCAGCCAACGAAAACCGTCCTCGCCGGACTCGATGACCACGTACGTTGGGTCGTAGCCGCGCTCTTCCGAAGGCGCACCATCGAACGACCCGGCAAAACAGAACCACCCGATTCCGTGTGCCTCGGGGAATGACTTCACTTGGGTGGGGCACGGCTGCAGGTGTAGATAGAGCCCGGCGTCGCTCGGCTCGCTCGAGTGGAACCGTGCGCTGCCGGCCTCGAACGGACCCATCGAGCAATGGCAATCGCCGGATTCGACGAATGCCGCGATCCAATTGCCGAGATGTCGAAAAGCGTCTCCGGTCGCTTTGAAGTTCACGGTTGCCTCCGCCACGTCCACGTGAATGGACAAGGCGCCGGGCATTGACTCGTCGTCGCGCCCGTGCCACTTGTCTGGAGCCATGGTGCGAGTATCGCAGAGCGCGACGAAACGAGACCGGTTGCTACAATCGGCCAGAATGCTCCTCCGGCGACGTTTCCTCGCGCTCTCCGCCGCCTCTGCCGCACACGCTGCGACATCGGAATGGCCGCAGTTCCGCGGACCCGGCGCCAACGGCATCGCAGATGATCCGCGTTTGCCCGACACCTGGAGCAACTCGCAGAACGTGCTCTGGAAAGCGGCCACTCCAGGCGTGGGCTGGTCGTCGCCCGTGATCGCCGGCGGCCGCATCTTCCTCACCGCCGCCATTTCCACCCAAGACAAAGAGCCGCCCAAGAAAGGACTCTACTTCGGCGGCAATCGCGACAAACCCACCGACGAACATCGGTGGCTCGTGTTCGCCATTGACGCGCGCAATGGGAAGCTCGCTTGGCAGCGCGAGGTCCACCGGGGCGTTCCGGCGATCGCGCGCCACTTGAAGAACACCTTCGCCTCGGAGACTCCGGCCACCGATGGCGAGCGCGTCTACGCCTACTTCGGCAGCGCCGGACTCTACTGCTTCGGCCTCGACGGCAAGCTCCAGTGGAAGCACGAATCCGCGCCCAAAGAGATGCGCTACGGCTGGGGGAGCGCGGCCTCGCCCGTACTCCACGAAGGCCGCCTCTACATCATCAACGACAACGACGTCGCCTCGACGCTCACGGCTTTCGACAAAAGATCCGGCCGCGTCATCTGGACCGTTCCGCGCGACGAGAAGAGCAACTGGGCCACGCCGTTCATTTGGAACAGCGGCTCGCGCACCGAGATCGTCACGCCAGGCACGGGCCGCGTGCGCTCGTACGATCTCGACGGCAAGCTGTTGTGGGAGCTCGGCGGCATGTCGTCGATCACCATTCCGACGCCGTTTGCGCGACACGGCCTGCTCTACATTGCTTCTGGATACGTCGGCGACCAAGTGAGACCGGTGTTCGCAATCCGGCCCGGCGCCAAGGGCGACATCTCGCTGAAGGCCGGCGAGACCGCGAACGAGTTCATCGCCTGGCACCTCCCCCAAGGTGGACCCTACAATCCTTCGCCGCTCGTCTACGGCGACCATTACTACACGCTCTACGATCGCGGCTTCTTCACCTGCCATGACGCGCGCACGGGCAAGGAAGTGTATGGCCGTGTTCGCATCGATCCGGCCGCGGCGGCGTTCACCGCTTCGCCGTGGGCCTACGGCGGAAAAGTATTCGCGCTGAGCGAAGACGGCGACACGTTCGTGATCCGCGCCGGCCCGAAGTACGAACTGGCTGGCAAAAACTCGCTCGACGAGATGTGCATGGCCACGCCGGCCATCGCCGATGGCAGTCTGTTCGTGCGCACAGCCACGGCGCTCTATCGAATCGGAAAAGCATGAGGAGGTCTGGCATGGCCAGCGTATTTCGCGACAATCTGTTCGAAGGCAAGACGGCGTTCTTCACCGGCGGCACCAGCGGCATCGGTTTCGGAATCGCTACTCGATTCGCCGAGCTCGGCTGCAAAGTGTCGTTGAATGGGCGCAATCGCGAGAAGATGGAAGCCGCCGTGGCCGAATTGCGCGGGCGCGGGTTCGCGGCGAACGGCTACTCGGCCGACGTGCGCAACTATACCGATCTCGACGCGGCGCTGGCCGAGGCCCACGCATCTTTCGGCGACATCGATTTCCTGTTCTGCGCCGCGGCAGGCAACTTCCCCGCGCCGGTGCTGGGGATGTCGGCCAATGGGTTCAAAGCGGTCATCGACATTGACCTGCTCGGCACGTTCAACACCGTGCGCGCGGCCCACGCGCGGATGCGCAAGCCTGGCGCGGTGGCAATCGCGATCTCGGCCAATCACGCGCATGTCGCTTATCCGCTGCAATCCCACGTTTGCGCCGCCAAAGCAGGAATCGAACTTTTGTTCAAAACATTGGCGCTCGAATGGGGTCCGCAGGGGATTCGCTGCAACTGCATCGAGCCTGGCCCGATCGACGACACCGAAGGGATGCGGCGGCTCGCTCCCACCGAGGATTCGCGCCGCGGCGTGGTGAGTGCGGTGCCGCTGCGCCGCATGGGCAGCAAAGACGATATCGCCAACGCGGCCGTGTTCCTGTGCTCGGATGCGGCGAGCTACGTGACCGGCGCGGTGTACCAGGTGGATGGCGGCATCGCGTTGACGGGTCCGCGCAGCCTCGACATCCCGATTCCGGGCTCCGCGCATTAGCGCCGCATTCGCGTATGGCGTAGAGCGCGCTGTAAACTCAAAGTTCGGATCTGAATCGCCATGAGTGACGAGCGGGCCGTGCTTGCCCGCGAACTCGAATACCACGAAAAGCTGTACGCGGACTTCGCGCCGGCGCACTTCGCCAAGCCGGCCGTAAAGGCGCTGCGGGAACATATGGTGTCGAGAATGTTTCGCCTCGGCATCGAGAAAGGATCCCGCGTGCTCAGTCTGGGCTGCGGCATCGGAGACACCGAAATCGTGCTGGCCCGGCGCGGCGTGGAAGTCACCGGACTCGACCTCTCCCCCACGGCGATCCGCCAGGCGCGCGCCGCCGCCGGGAAGCAGGGCGTCAAGGGCATCCGCTTCGTGGAAGCCACGATCGACGATGCGGCGCTCGACGCGCACTCATTCGACGCCGTCATCGCGGTTTTTTTTCTCCATCATTTGTCAGATGCCGCGCTCGCGGCCGTGCCACGCCAAGTGACGAGGCTACTGCGTCCCGGCGGTATCTTCTATGCGCTCGACCCCAGCCGCTACCGCTTGTCCGGAGCCGTCGGGCAACTGCTGTTTCCGAAGTTGATGGAGAGCTACCAGTCGCCGGATGAGCGCCAGTTGTCGCCTCGCGATACGGCGGGGCTGTTCGCGCAGAGCGGCCTTGCGACCGAGTACGGTTACTACGATTTCGTGTCGTCGCCGCTTGCCGGACTGTTTCCTTCGTGGCGCGGCGGCTATCGGGCCGCGCGATTGCTCGACGAAGCGCTGGTCCGCACGCCGTTATTGCGCAGGCTGGGAAGCAACTTCGAGATCATCGCTCGCGTTCACTGACTCAGGGGACAACGGTGAAGGTCGTGACCCCGCCGCCGCCGGCGGAGTTCGACCAGGGCCCCCAGCCGAGGTCGGAACCGAGCATGCACCCGTAATCGATCCCGTCCGCGCATGCTCGGACGAGCAATGTGTACCTCGAGCCGGAGCCTTGCGCCGCGAGCCGTACAGACGCAGACGTTAAGTTGGCGATGCCAGTCAGAAACAGACTCGAGTTCCCTTCTTTGAACAACGCCCACTGGTAGCTGCCAGTTCGGCCAGCGAAACTCCAGCCGATATCGATGTTGCCTTGCCGGACTTGTCCTCCGTGAGTCGGCGCGACGGGCACCGGAGTCGAGGGAGCCGCACCTTGCACGATGAACCCGGCGGGCCTGCCGATGCTTTGCGAAGGGCCGGGATTTGCAACAACCACGGCATCGTAACGGTGCCCCTCCCCCATGAAGAGAGCCCCGTAGAAGTTGTTCGCAGTGATGACGTCGAGGGCTGGCGCATTGCGCGCGAGATCCTGCACGTAGAGGCGATACGGCGTGTTTGACCCGTTGTCACCGGGAACCCGGCTCCACGTGAAGAGTACGAAAGGCCCATCGACGCTGGTCACCGGAATGGGCTGGCCGATAATAGGCGCGGCAGGCGCGGGACCTGGCGCATCGACCTGAAGTGCGGGCGAGTAAGGGCCACAGCCACGACCATTGCATGCGGCGACAATTACGCTTGCACGTCCGGGAGGAATCACGAGATTGATCTCGGGAACGGCAGTCTGGGCAGATGCGACCGTGAGCGCTCCCCCGCCGGGTCCGCTGTTTGGCTGGATTGCGGCCACGCGGTAGATGTCCGCACCTGCAACGGGATTCCAGGTGAAGCGGTACGCGTTACCCGTAACGCTGGTGGTCGTCAAAGCCGGCGCCGTCGTGGGGATGGGAGGGATCTCTGTTTGAAAGACGATCTGGGTCCCGAAGATGCAGATTCCGGCGCAGGAGCGAACTTTGAGAGTGTAGTTTGGGGAGCCCTTCATCGAGTAGATGAATGAGGTCCCCGTGGTGAGAAGCTGCATCTCCGGCTTGTTGTTGGTGTCTTCGAGAATCACTTGATAGTGCGTCGTGCCTGTTGGCGTCCAGCGGAACTCCCAGGTGGAGGTTCGGAGAATCTGCAAGGAATTGGGGGACAGGATCGTTGGGCTGACGGCCGGAGGAATCTCCCCGTTCACGTTCCGGAAGGCGTACGGTCCGCACTGAGAGTCCGCGAAGCCGCCAGCGCAAGCGCGAATGTAGAGCGAAACAACGAAGCCTGGGTCGAGTTCAATCCAGTTGGGCTGATCCGCTGACCTGAACTCATGTATGGCGTCTGGCGGGGGCGAGCCCGGAAACGGCCCGCGAACAAGGACCTCGTACCCAGTGGCGCCAGCAACGGGTTGCCAAGCGGCCCATGCCCGCGGGCTGTCACCGTAGTTCGGCTTGTAGGCTTCGGGTGGCGGCGATGCAACGGCCGGAGCCGGAAGAGCGGCCCCGCCGGATGCCTGGTTCACGGTTACCGCGACAGAGTTGAGCTTGAACTGGCCGATGCGTGGCGTGTCGAGGTTGACCGCAGCGGCGACTCGGAACCGCGAAGGCCCGGTCCGGCGGCCATATGGGACAAATATCCAGGCATCCAGTGACGTTAGTTCCCAAGGGCAGCCTGCGGCGGTGTCGACTGAGACATCTATGGGAACGCCCTCGACATTGAACGAGAGGGAAGACGGGTTCATTGAATAGCTGCAAGCGGCGCTCGAAAAAGTCGCGACATAGGTGGCGTCGACTGTAGGCACCGTGATCACCTGCGGGTATGGTCCGCCCGGCGACCAGGATTCGAACGCATACGTTGTCCCGCCTACGGTTTGAATACTACCTGCATCCAGGTAGTGTTGACTCCCCGGCTGCCATAGGAATGACATGGCTGAGTCGTACGGCCTCCCGTCGATCGTAATGCTCGGCCCCGGCGAGGACGGTCTGATTGTAACTCTGACTGGAGGAGGTCCGTCGGCAAAGCGAACGACGAACACGTCGATGCCTCCGTTGTAGGTGATGTCGAAGCCGTCCTTCACCGGCACGGACTTGTCGGATGCTCCGGCAAGGATCGCGGTCCCCGAACTATCGAGTGCGACTGCTCCTGGGGTCTCTGCTGCGATGAAGCTACCGAAGCGCATCGAATAGTCGGGATACCCGTAGCCAGACAGCCTTGTGATGAAGATCATGCCATCACCTGGGAGAGCACGGTACTCGGGGAAGTCAGCCGACGAGGTGCTTCCCGTGACGACCGCGGCGCCGTCGGCAGTGACTGCGATGCTTCGGCCCTCGTCTTCGCCCGACCCTCCGAGCAGCGTGGCATAAGCAAGGAGGCTCCCGCTCTGGTAGATCTTGGCTACAAAGGCATCCTTGCCCCTCGGCTGCAGAAAGAAACCGCTTTGGGCCAGGAACGTTGGCGGCGGAGCGTCTCGCGAATCTGTCGAGCCGGTCACGTAAGCGTTCCCGGCGCCATCGACTGCAACGCCGAAACCGTGATCCTCCCCACCTCCCCCGAGGTATGTGCCGTAGAGAAGTCCACTTCCGTCAAGCTTGGCCTTCACGACAAACGCATCGAAGCCGCCAGCCAAATCCTTCTGAAAACCGCCAGGAGTTGGGAAGTCACGACTACCAGTGGACCCCGTGACGTAGACGCCGGTTCCGTCTACCGCAACAGCATCCGCCTGGTCGTATGAACTCCCGCCGATGCGGAGGGTAAACAGGCGACTCGAGCCGGACGGCGATAGTTTGACGAGGAAGCCGTCGCTGCCACTACTAGCCGCGAGTCCGGGAAAGTTCGGCGAACTGGCGTATCCGACAACATATGCATTTCCGCTGTTGTCAGACGCGATCGCGGCTGCAGTGTCGCCGCTTCCGCCGCCGAGATACGTGGAGTAGATCAAGCTACCGGTCGCGCTGAAGCGCGCAACGAATCCGGAAGTGTCACCAGCCGTGGCTGCCTGGAGCGCGTTGAGCACCGGCATGTTCCTAGACTCGGTGTGTCCACAAACGAGGACATCGCCTGACAACAATGGCGAGAGGCCCCGCACGTAGTCGTCGCCGTCGCCGCCGAAGTATGTCGAGTAGACGAGAGATCGCCCGTCTGGACTCAATTTCGAGATGAATCCTTCCCGCATCGTTTGTGTGGTGTCGACCGGCTTGACCAGCGGAAAGTCGGGAGAACGCGTAGATCCGCCCACGTAGACGAAGCCCGACAGATCAACACCCACGGCAAACGCGATGTCCGCGCCAGCACCGCCGAGATACGTCCCATACGTCAACTCTGGATCAATCACCACCGGCCGCGACCGATCATACCCAGCCAACTCGAACCCCACCTCCACCCCACGCAACCGGTACCGCGCCTCCAGCTCCACACGCCGGCCCGCCACCTCCTGATACACCAGCGGCTTGTGTTGCCGGAACTCCCCCACCCGCGTGCTCAGCACCAAATCGCCGCCATCGATGCGGACGTTGTCCGCGCCGTCATACGCCATGCGAATCACGCCCGGATCCGCGCCCGGCGCTACTACGAAGTCATACTCGATCCGCCGCCCGTTGCCATAGTAGGCGACGTCGATCCCCTCATAGGCACCGCGCCGGACAACCTTCGCATAATGCGGCACACCTACGCGCCAGCGCTTCGGATCATTGCCGCGATAGTAGTTACTGATGCCCGGTTGCCGATCCAGCACCTCGAGCGCCGTCTCCATGCGCGAGCCTTCGAGCTTCATCCGAATCGCGCTGCCGCGCCCGGCCAACACGGTCTCGCGCTCGGTAAGAAACATCGCGAGTCCACCGCCGCGCGCCGTGAACTTGACCGAATCGTGAGCCTGCCCGAGGTTGGGCTCGAAAAAGAGAGGAATCTGCCCGAGCGGCTCCACCCGCGGCGCTGCGATCGTAACCGCCGCTGAGATCAACATCGCATAGCATTTGGGGCGCATCTTTGCTCCTCTACGGCACAACAGTGAAGTTCGTCACGCCGCCTCCGCCGGCCGAGTTCGACCAAGGTCCCCACACCGCATCGGACCCAAGAAGGCAACCATCGGCGATGAGCCCGGGACAAGCTCGCACGATCAGGCTGTAGCGCGCGCCCGCTCCCAAGGGAGGCAGACGAGCGGAAGCCGAAGTCAAGGGCGTGAGTCCGGTAGCCAACATGCTCGAGTCTCCTGCCCTGAAGACCGCCCATTGATAAAACGAGGCGCCAGAGACTGGCGTCCATTCCAAGCCAACCGTGCCCTGCGGGACCTGGCCGCCATGCGTGGGGGCCACCGGCGTCGGCGACGTTGGACTCGTGCCTTGAACGATGAAGCCAGTCGGCGGCCCAACTGTTTGACTGGGTCCGGGATTTGCCGCGACAACCGCGTCATAGCGCCGGCCTTCAGCCGTGAACAGAGCGCCGTAGAAGTTGTTCGTGGTTTGTACGTCGAGCCCTGGGCGGCCACGCGAGAGGTCTTGGGCGTAGAGCCGGTATTGCGTGTTTGACCCGTTGTCGCCCGGCACGCGGCTCCAGGTGAACAGAACGAAGGGTCCGTCGACATTGGTCACCGGGATCGGTTGGCCCAAAATGGGCGCCGCAGGGGCAGCGCTACTCGGATTGATCGATGCGGGTGCGGAATACGGTCCGCATCCTCGACCGTTGCAAGCCGCCACGATCACGCTGGCCTGCCCAGGCGGAATCGTCATCGTCACGTCCGTTGCCGTCGTCTGGGTGGACGCGACGGTCAAAGCTCCGCCGCCAGGCCCGGAATTCGGTTGTATGGCGGCGATGCGGTAGATGTCTGCTCCTGTGACTGCGGTCCACGTGAAGCGGTAGGAGTTGCCGCCGGTATTGGTGGTCGAGGTGATCGTAGGAGGAGAAACTGGTATGGGAGGCAGGTTGGTCACAAACGTCACCGTCGAACCAAATCCGCAACCGTCGGTGCAAGAGACGACGCGTAGAAGGTAGCGCCCAGAGCCCTTCATCGAATAGATTGTCGAGGTCCCCGGAGTCCTGATTTGCATTTCCGGTACGCCACGGGGGTCAAGAAGATCAAGGAGCGCTACCTCGTAGCTTGTCGCACCCGGGACCGGCTGCCAACGGAACTCCTGAGTTGACGAGCGGAATATTTGATCGGGGAGCGGTGAGAGGATGGTTGGGGCCGGGATTGAATTGGCCGACCATAAGGTACCCGAGGCTGCGTACGGACCGCAGGTGTCGTCGGAGAAGCCGCCTGCACAGGCACGGACGTAAATCGTCCAACCAAGAGACGGAAGTTCGAGAGTCACTGAAGTGGGAGCGTCAAAGGGTCGGAACTCGTGATATGCGGTGGGAGGTCCCGTGTAGGAGACACCCATTCTCATCAGGACCTCGTACCCAGTTGCACCTACGACTGGCTGCCATGAGAACGTCGTTTTAGCGAGCGGTGTGAAAAACTCTGGCACAGCCAGCCTTGGAGCCGCCAGGCTCGCCCGACCACCGGATTGAGTCACCGTCAAGGTTCTGCCCGCGAACCTCAATTCACCCGTACGAGGGCCGGACAGATTCGTTTCCGCTCCAATCCGCATCCGAAGAGGGCCAGCGTTCGGCCCCGATGGGAACCGGATCCAACTAGCTGTGCTCGTGATTTCCCACGGGCACCCGTCGGCTGTGTTCCAGTTGACTTCCTTCCACGAACCCTCAGCATCTAGCGGTACGCTAGGCGCACCGAACGAGTACGTGCAACCAGCACTCGAATAGGTTGCCGTGTAGGTAGTGTCCACCGATGGAGCGACGATGCTTTGAACAGCCGCACCTCCTTGCGACCACGAGGTCAAGACGTAACCCGCACTGCCATCCGTCTGCGGTGACAACGCATTGAGCGAGTGCACGACGCCAGGCTGCCAACCGAACGTGGCGGAGCCGGTGTAGGTAACGCCGTCGACCTCGAACCGGCGGCCCGCTGGTGATGTCGTCACCGCGATCCTCACTGGCGAAGGACCATCGGCGAGGCGCGCGATGAAGGCATCTGACCAGCCTGCCAGAGCAGAGTTGTACGCATCGCGAAGTGGCAAGGTACCGCTGGTGCTGCCTCCGATGACTATCTCCGACGTGCCCAAGAGCGCGATGCCGCCGGGGAAGTTCGCCACTGAGCCGTCAAAGAAGGTGAGATAACGGAGTGTTCCGGAGGAAGTCAGCTTGGCCACGAAAACACTATTTCGGCTCTTGTTATTCCAGTAGAGCGCTCCGTACGAGGGCAGGTCAGTGGAAGCAGAGGAGCCAATGATCGCGGCAGAGCCATCGCCCGCGACCGCAATGGCCGCCCCACTGTCTGCATCCGAGCCGCCGATGAAGGTCGAGTAGAGCATCGATTCTCCAGCAGGGCTGATCTTGGCCACGAACGCATCGAACAATCCCTGCCATCGAGGAAACGCTGCGTTCCTCACCGGGAAATCGGTTGACCCCGTACCGCCCGTGACGTAGGCGGATCCGTCCGGGCCGACCGCAATGCCATTGCCCGCGTCGTTCTGGTTGCCTCCGAGGTAGCTGCTATACAAGATCCCTGAGCCGTCTAGTTTGACTTTGGTCACGAATGCGTCCCAGCTGCCGCCACCGTCTCGTTGGAACCCTCCGGTAGCTGGGAAATCCAAGCTCTCAGTGGAACCGGTGACGTAGACGCCAGAGTTGTCGACGGCCATCGATCGGATTTCGTCCGCACGGCTGCCGCCCAATCGCATCGAGAACAAACGGCTCGAACCAGACGGCGAAAGCTTGATGATGAATCCGTCACCTCCGGCGCCGGGTACGAATCCCGGGAAGTCCGCCGACTGCGCCTTCCCCGCAACGTAGGCATTTCCTGCGGCATCGAACGCCACAGCGGAGACGCTATCCGCAGCCAACCCTATTCCGCTTCCGCCCAGGTACGTGGAATAGACAATCGCTCCGGACGACCCGAAGCGAGCCACGAAGCTCGGCGCCGGGGAAGTTTGCACCGGATTCACGAGAGACAAGTCGCGGGAGTCCGTAGTGCCGCACACTACGACGTCTCCGGCCGCATGCACAGCAAGGCTCGCGGGGCGCTCGGTTCCACTGCCCCCGAAATACGTGGAAAACAGCAGCGTCTGGCCAT
This sequence comes from Bryobacteraceae bacterium, assembly GCA_046331625.1. GTDB lineage: Bacteria > Acidobacteriota > Terriglobia > Bryobacterales > Bryobacteraceae > JAXLQL01. Next base: position 8,719 of record JAXLQL010000057.1, on the reverse strand, counting down.
TGGCCGCCATCTTCGTGACGAAGGCGTCGCCCAATACTTGGGACGAGTCGACTGGCGAGACAAGCGGGAAATCCGTAGAAAGCGTCTGGCCAGTCACGTAGATCGCGTTGTCGGTTGGCGACACGCCGACAGCAAAGACAGAATCGAAAGAAGAGCCACCGAGATAGGTTCCGTATGTGAGCACCGGATCGATCACCACCGCCTTCGAGCGATCATACCCCGCCAACTCGAACCCCACCTCCACCCCACGCAACCGGTACCGCGCCTCCACCTCCACACGCCGGCCAGCCACCTCCTGATACACCAGCGGCTTGTGTTGCCGGAACTCACCCGCGCGTGTGCTCAGCACCAAATCACCGCCATCGACCTGGATCTTTTCGGCTCCGTCATATGCCAGACGAATCACGCCCGGATCCGCGCCCGGCGCCACTACGAAGTCATACTCGATCCGCCGCCCGTTGCCATAGTAGGCGACGTCGATCCCGTCATACACGCCGCGCCGGACAACCTTCGCATAGTGCGGAACTCCCACGCGCCAGCGCTTCGGATCATTGCCGCGATAGTAGTTACTGATGCCCGGTTGCCGATCCAGCGCCTCGAGCGCCGTCTCCATGCGCGAGCCTTCGAGCTTCATCCGAATCGCGCTGCCGCGCCCGGCCAACACGGTCTCGCGCTCGGTAAGAAACATCGCGAGTCCACCGCCGCGCGCGGAGTACCTCACAGTTTCATCAAATTGTCCGATGTTGGATTCGAAATAGGCGGGAATCTTGCCGAGAACTTCGCTGGCGGGAGTCGCGAGTGCAGTGGCACAAACGAAAAAAACCGGAAATACGCGGGCGCGCATCTGGTCCTCCTGTAGAAGTCCAGTGTATCGCGCGGTGCTCTGGAGAGCGAGAAATCAGTAGAGCCGCGTACGGTATGCGTCCACGATCGAAGCCTGCATCTCCTCCGCCGACTCCGCCGTCTCGATCTGATCCTTCAACATCTGCCCATACTTAGGCAGCGCGGACCGCTCCACCTTGTGCTCCGCCCCCCACAGCTTTGACCGGATCAGCGCCTTCCCGCAATGAAAGAACGCTTCCTTCACCCGCACCACCACCACCGACCGCGGATGATTCCCATTCACCTTCCACCGTTCGCGCAATTCCGAATCGGTCGAGATCACGGCCTCGCCGTTCACGCGTAGCGTCTCGTCCACACCCGGAACCAGAAACAACAGCCCCACTCGCGGATTCGCGACGATATTCGCCAGCGAATCGAGCCGGTTGTTGCCGCGCCAGTCGGGCATCGCAAGAGTCGCATCGTCGAGCACGTGCACGAATCCCGGCGCATCTCCGCGCGGACTCACGTCTGCGCCCTGCTCGGAGGAAGTGCCCATGCACACGAACGGCGAGAGCGAGATGAAGTCGCGGCAGTGCTTGTCGAGCTTGCGGAGCGTTTTCAAGCGCGCGCGCTCGAGCACCGGATCGTAGCAGGCGCGCAGTTCGGCTTCGTCTTCCACGGCGCGCGGGGCAACGGCGACAGAATCCATAATCCCGATTTTACTCCGCAGGGCCCGGCTCACCCGCTCGATAGCGGCGAAACTCAGGCAGCATCGCCGTCACTACCGCGCACCCCACCATGCAAAGCACGCCGCCCAATGCCACTGAAGGCCGCAGCCCGATCGCCCCCGCTACCAGTCCCGCTTCCGCGTTACCCAGATACGGGCCCGTCAGGTAGCTCACCATCTCGATCGCCGCCGTGCGCCCACGCAACCGCGCCGGGATCGTCTGGTTCCAGATCGTCATGCGGAAAATGCCGCTCACCATGTCGGCGCCGCCGGCTACTGTCAGGCACACCAGGGCCATCCACAGTTTCGGCGCCACGCCGAACACCGCAATCGCCAATCCCCAGATTCCCGCGGCCCACGCGATCGCGAGGCCGTGCCGCTTCACCCGTTCGGCCCATCGCGAAGTCACGCTCACCAGGAACGCACCGAGCGGTCCGGCGGCGTAGAGCAGCCCGACGTTGTGCGCGCCGAACTCGTCGCCGAATGCCGGAAACAGTGCGTTCGGCATGCCGAAGAACATCGCGTTGATGTCGACGAGATAGGTGCCGAGCAGGTCGCGCCGGCTCAACGCGTAGCGCCACCCTTCGATCAGCGTGTGCCACGTGATGGCGCCATCTTCGCCGCTGGTCAACGGACCCGTCCGCATCGCAATCAGCGCCGCGAGCGACGCACCGAAACTGGCCGCATCGAGCCCGAACACGAGCGCGGCGCCGTATTGCACCGCCAGCCATCCAGCTACTCCCGGACCGGCGATGTGCGCGATGGTCCCGCGAATCGAACCGAGCGCGGCCACGGCCGTCATCTTCGCCGGATCCACCAACTGCGGAGTCATCGCCTCGATCGCCGGGCGGTGGATCGCGTTCAGCGCCGCCAGCGCCGACGCAGCCGCGAACAGCGGCCACACGTACGGATGCGGGAGCATCGCGTTCCCGCAAAGTCCCGCCAGGCACAGGGCCATCACCGAGTCGGTGAAGATGAGCAGGCGGCGGCGGTCGAACCGGTCGGCCAGAGGACCACCGATGAATGCAACGAGCAGCATCGGCAGGAACTCCGCCACTCCGAGCATTCCCACGAGTACGCTCGACCTGGTGAGCCGGTACATCTCCACCGGCAGCACCACGTATGTCAGCGCCGAGCCGAAACCGGAGATCGCCTGGCCGATGTAGAGCAGGCGAAAATTACGCGAGGCGAGCGGCGAAACATCCGGAAGAAGCACTACGGCTCACGCGCCGCCCGAAATCCCACCATCCGATACGCCTGGAACGAAGGCCACGCCGCCGACCGCGCATACGACCGCTGCTCTTGCCCCTCGAAGAAAAATGATCCGCCACGCAACACGCGATAGGCGCCCTTCTCCGGACCCTTCGGATTCTTCTTCGGCGACGCCGAGTAGTAGGTGCGGCTGTACCAATCTTGGCACCACTCCATCACGTTGCCCGCCATGTCCATCGCGCCATAAGGCGACGCGCCGTTGTGGGTCTGCAGGTCGCCGCGCTTGCTGCCGTCGTAGTAGCCGACGATCTGCCCCGTGTCGAACTTCTGCGCGCCCACGTAGTTCGCGTAGGAGTGGTCGATGTCGTTGCCCCACGGAAAGCGCCGCTGCGTAGTCCCGCGCGCGGCTTTCTCCCACTCGGCTTCGGTGGGCAGGCGATACTTCTTTCCCGTCTTCGCGCTCACCCAATTGCAGTAGGCCGTGGCCGCGTCCCAATTCACGCCGAGCACCGGATAATGGTCGCTATCGGGAGTTGCGCCGCCGTGGTTCTGCGCCTGCGTCCAATACGGGATCTGATCTTTGGGAACGGGCCGCGCGCCGGGCCAGAACTTCGGATCGTCATATCCGGGGTCGTTGAGGAACTTCTTCCAATCGCCGTTGGTCACCTCGTACTTGCCGATGTAGAACGTGTCGAGTTCGACGGTGTGCACCGGTCGCTCGCGCGATTCGCCATCGCCGAAGTTGTCGCCCATCTTGAACGCACCCGCCGGCACCAAAACGAAATCGCCGTAGCCGTCATTCACCACTTTCACAGGATCGGCCGCCATCAGCGCAACCACCGGAGCCAAGATCGCCAGCACACGCATCGTTAGTTGCTCGCCTCCTGGCGCTGCTTTCCGAAGAAGCCCCCGAGTTGCAGGAAATGTTTCAGCGCATCCATCCATGGCGAGAATTCGGGACTCGTAGTGGCCGCACCGAACCCGTGCCGGCCCTTCTGATAGAGATGCAGTTCGGACACTGCACCCGCGCGATTCAAATCGAGGAAGAACTGCGCTGACCCGTTCGCCGCGCCAGCGTCCGCGGCAGCCGCCACCAGGAACGTGGGCGGGAACTCTTTCAACTTTTCCGGCGGCGTAGGCCGGCCTGGACCATACACCATCAGCAGGAAATTCGGCTTCGAATCGTAGCGGTCCACCGGATCGAATGCGCTCGCGTCTCCGGGTCCCGAGGCCGCGGCGACGGAACGCGCCATGCTCGAGCCCGCGGAAAATCCGCCGAACACGATGCGATCCGGATCGAGCTTCCACTCTTTCGCACGCGACCGCACCAGCCGCATCGCGCGATTGCCATCGAGCACGCGCGCGTCTTCTTTGTACCTCGGCGACAAGCGGTACGTAAGCACGAATGCCGCCGTGCCCCAATCATTGAACCGCTCGGCCACCTCCATGCCTTCGACGCCGTACATGAGCATGATGTTCGATCCGCCGGGCGCGATAATCACAGCCGATCCATTGCGCTTCTTCTCCGGCGGCATGAACACGGTGAGGAACGGCGCATCGAGCGGACCGTCGCCTTGCGCTAGCGGCACTTTGCCCTGCTCCCAAAGCGGAATGTTGTAGTTCTCCTCGCCTGCTTGGAGGCATCCGGAAATGGCAAGAGCGGCGATCGCGACCACGCTCCAGCGGCTTCGAAACTGGAAATTGCGCATTGCTTGCAGTCTGCCGTTCGCGTGGGTGCAATGTCAAGTCAGGCGGCGCGGAGCGCTATTCCGTAAGGGCAAGGATATTCCGTACTACAAGTCCTGCCGCGCTATCGGCGGTCACGAATCGATCGGCGAGCATGGCTCGACGAACGATGGATCTCAGAAAAGCAATTGAGGCGCTGATCGAAGAGAGGGAGCGGATCGATCGCGTCATCCACTGCCTGGAAGGGATGGAGCGACCGCCGCAGCCTTCTACGCGAGGCCGTAAAGACATGTCCGCGGAAGAGCGGAAGCAGGTCTCTGCGCGCATGAAGCGTTACTGGGCGATGAGGCGGAAGCAGAAGCGCGGCGACGAATAGCCGCGCTCATGGAAGCTCGCTGACGTTGCTGGAGGCGTCAGCGGGCTTCGATCCCCGGATCCGATTCAGTTCCGCCGCGGTCTTGCCGATAAGCTCTCGGGGAGGCGATGGCTGATCGTGAATCTCAACGACGCAATCCTATCGCACGTCGAATGGAAGCAGAAGCTCGAGGCGCACCTGGAGGGATCCGAGGAACTCGACCCGGAGGTGGTGGGCGCGGACACTCTGTGCGAACTCGGAGAATGGATCGCGGCAACCCGCCGGCCGGAGCCGGAGTTCCAAAAGCTCCGGGAGGCCCACGCGGAGTTTCACAGGCAGGCAGCGCAAGTCGTCATCGCGGCTGCCAAATGCAGTGCGGCCGAAGCGATCAAAATGCTCGACTACGCTACGGATTTCGGGATGGCCTCGACGAGCTTTGTCAACGCGATTTTAGACATACGCGACAAGTTCGGGGCCGCCGCATGAGGCCTCGAACATAGCGGTGACAAAGAAAAAAGGACCCGGCCAGCCGGGTCCTTTCGTTGTCCTGCGGTAGAAGCCAGGCTGCTCTATTCCTTCGGCAACGTACCCGAGAGGTAGAAGCTCGCCCAGCCCGCCTGTCCGTTTCTCGACATCGGATTGGCGCGCGACACGCGGAACGCAACCGCATCGCCAGCCTTCAGCGTCGCCTGGATTTTGCGGATATCCTCGATCGACGCCACCGGCTTGCGATTGATCGCCGTGATCACGTCATCGGAGCGCAACCCGATCTCGGCGGCGAACGAGTCTTCCTGCACTCGCGTCACCACCACGCCGCGACCCGCTTCGAGCTTCATCTCTTCGCGCTCGTTCGGCGAAATGGCTCGCACGCTGATGCCGAACTTCACGTTCGACTCGGACGCCTTGTCTTCCGCCGCCTCGTCGGCATCGGAGGGCTTGTCGCCCAGCAGCCGCGCGAAAACCTTCGCGCGATCTTCCACGGTGACGGGCATATCCATCTTCTTGCCGTCGCGATCCACGGTCAACGTGATCTTGTCGCCGATCGGAGTGTCGGCCACCTTCGCCACTAGTTCGTCGCCATTCATGACGGACTTGCCGTTGACAGCTACGATGATGTCGTCCTTCTTGACGCCGGCGCGTTCGGAGGGACCCTTCGGCTCCACATCTTGTACCAGCACTCCGTGAGAAGCGCCGAGCGCCTTCAACGTGTCGCCCTTCTCGTCGCCCTTGTTCCACGAGATGCCGATCGAACCGCGCGTGACTTTGCCCGACTTGATCAGTTGGTTGTAAACCTTCACTGCCGTGTTCACCGGCAGCGCGAAGCCGATCCCCTGATAGCCGCCCGAGTTGGTGGCGATCATGGTATTCACGCCGATCACCTCGCCGCGGATGTTGAGCAGCGGTCCGCCGGAGTTGCCAGGGTTGATGGCCGCATCGGTCTGGATGAAGCGCTGGAACTGCTTGGCGCCCGGGATGTCGCGACCCTTGGCCGAGACGATGCCAACGGTGACCGAGGCCTCGAGCCCGAACGGCGAACCGATCGCGATCGCCCAGTCGCCCACCTGCACGCCGTCGGAGTTCCCCACGGGTACAAAAGGAAGGGCCTTGTCGGTTTCGATCTTGATCACCGCCAGGTCGGTTTCCTTGTCGACGCCAATCAACTTCGCCTTGTGCTCGGTGTTGTCGCTATGCAATTTCACCGTGAGCTTGGTGGCGCTGTCGACCACGTGCTGGTTGGTGATGATGTAACCTTTCGGGTCCACGATGAAGCCCGATCCAGTGCCGCCGCCACGGCGGGGCGTTGGATTCGGCTGATCCGGGAACCCGCGGAAGAAGCGGCGGAACATCTCCATACCGTCTTCATCCTCTTCCTCTTCGCCAGCGCGCGGCTTGCGCCGGCTCTTGGTTTCCGCCTGCTTCACCTGATACTCGGTGCTGACGTTTACCACAGCCGGTTCGTACTTCTTCACCAGCGCCGTGAAGTCATTACTCAATTGTGACGGGCTCGGCAATACCAGCGGCGTCGCATCCGTCACGGCCTTCTCGCCTTTGTCGGCGCTCACGCCGGTGGTGATCACCGTTCCGATGACGATGCCTGTGGCCAGCGTAGCCAGCATCAGAGTCATCGACAAAAACTTGTTCTGTTTGAACTTCTCAATCCAGCTCATGATTCTCGAGTCTCCCCAGAGGCAATACTCATTCCAATTCTACAAGATGCGCGGGCGGTGTCTGGCGTTTCATCTCCACGGTCAGGATCCCCGCCAGAATCAGCGCCGCCCCGGCCACGCCCAAGGCGGGCAATCTCTCTCCTGACACCATATATGACGTAGCAGCCGCGGCAACGGGTTCAACGGAGAAAATCAGGCATGCGCGCGTGGCCGTGGTGTGCCGTTGCGCCCATGACTGTACGGAAAACGCCACCGCAGTGCCGAGGATGGCTGTTGCGCCCAACGCGCCGAGCAGCCTTCCGCTCGGCCGCACGAAAACCGTCTCCGCCCACCAGAAGGTAGAAAGCGCGACCACCGCCACCGTACCCACTTGCACCAACGTCAGCACCGGCGCCGAAACGTGCCGCGACCACCGGTCTACTAGCAGGAGTTGGCCGGCGTAGGCAAATGCCGCAACCAGCGTAAGAAGGTCGCCTTGGTTCCAGTGCGCCGTGGAATTCGGCTGCACCATCATCGCCATACCGGAGAATGCCATCCCGACCCCCAACCATTCCCGAAAGGAGGGTACATTGCGATAGACGAGCGCGCCGAGCAAAGGTACCATCACCACGAACATCGAGGTGACGAAGGCGGATTTCGAAGCGGTGGTGTAGCGGAGTCCCGTGGTTTGCGAGACGTAACCGGCGGCCAGGCAAGCGCCGCAGCCGAGTCCGGCGCGCACCGAGGCCCGGTCCCAGCCGCGAACGAGGTGCCGCCGCCAGATGGCCGCCAGCGCCAAGGCGGCCAGGGAGAATCGCATGGCCAGGAAGGCGAGCGTCGACGAGTCGTCAAGCGCGGCTTTCACCACCGTGAACGTGGTTCCCCACACCAGGGTGATGGCAAGCAGCGCGAGATCGCCCCGCGCGTGCGATGTGGAATTGCGGACCGGCAATCGAGGCCACGGTAGCACAACCGCCCTTTTCCACGAACTCGCGTTCCCGTCGGCAGTCGCGGATTCGATATAATCCGGTCAACCGACATCATGAGGGCGCGAATTGCGATCATCGCGGCTGTTGCCGCCACGTTTCCGCTTGCCGGCGAGCCGGTCAGTTTCTCCCGCGACATCAAGCCTCTGCTGGTGCGGCAGTGCACGGCTTGTCATCAGCCGCAATCCAAGCAGGCGGATCTGATTTTGACCTCGTACGAAGGCTTCCAGAAAGGCGGGCGCAAAGGCGCTGCCTTCGTCGCCGGGAAGCCTGACGCGAGCGTCGTGATGAGCTACCTCACCGGCGCCACCCAGCCGCGGATGCCGCTCGGCGGCCAACTCAAAGACGACCAGATTGACCTCTTCAAACGGTGGATCGCCGAAGGCGCCAAAGACGACTCGGGCGCCACGGTTTCCCGGGTTCCTGCAAAGCCTGCCGTGTACCGCTCGGCGCCTCCGGTTACCGCGTTCGCCTTCTCGCCCGACGGCAAATCGATCGCCGTCTCCGGGCATCACGAGATCCTGCTCACGAGTGTGGAAGGCAAGCTCCTGGCGCGGCTGCCGGGGCGCTCGATGCGGATCCACTCGGTGGCGTTCACGCCTGATGGCAAGCGCCTCGCGGCGGTTGGCGGCGACCCTGCCGCGCTCGGCGAAGTCCAGATCTGGAACCTCGAATCGCGCAAGCTCGAGCACTCCATCGAAGCTTCCACCGACACGCTCTTCGGCGGATCTATCTCGCCCGATGGCAAGCTCGTCGCTTGCGGCGCCGCCGACAAGGTGATCCG
>JAXLQL010000056.1:0-28421 GCA_046331625.1 Bryobacteraceae bacterium | reverse complement strand
GCAGGCGCGAGGAGGAAGCAATACGGATTTGTTTCGAGCGACGAGCAACGAAGCATGCGGGCACAAACCCCGGCCGCCCAAAGGGTCACGGCGCCATGGGGCCATCTGCTTTGTTGTGGCTCCGGAGAGATGGCCCGCATCGCCTGCCTCGCCACGCCTCGCATCTGGCCCCATGGCGCTCGCAACGCGGCCCACGCGACTTTAGCCACGGGCTGCTAGCCCACGGCGAAGCACGGAAGTGTTGCGAACCAGTCACGACCGAGCTACGAGGAATATACTGTGTCCAGCAGCCGGACCCGCGGAGGCGAAGATACGCGTGAACCTCGTAGCCGAAAATTCCGGCTGGCCGAGGAGGTGGAGGATCGCAAATGAGACCTGGATTCTTTCTTCCTTACTGTTTGGCTGCCTCAGTCCTGGCTGGGGCGCCGAAACCAGAAATGGCCGGGCGCATCCCCTCATACTTCGAACCGAATCGAGGGCAGGCTGCGGCTGAAGCGCGATTCGTGGCGCGTGGCAAGGGCGTGGCGGTGCTGTTGGGCGAGCGCGAGACCGTGCTGGCGCCGCATGCATCGAAGCCCGTGAAGATGCGGCTCGAGGGATCGCGGCCGGCGGCGCTCGAAGGGCTCGAGAAGCAGCCCGGCGTGAGCAACTACTATCGCGGCAACGATCCGGCGAGATGGCTGACCGCAGTGCCGCACTACGCGAGGGTGAAGGCGAGCGGAGTCTACGAAGGCGTGGATCTTGTCTACTACGGGGGTTCGCAAGGCATCGAATACGACTTCGTAGTGGCGCCGGGGGCGGATCCGGCGGCGATTCGGCTGGCGTATGACGGAGCGGAGAGGATCCGGCTCGACGAACGCGGCGACTTGGTATTGACCACGAGCGCGGGCGAGTTGCAGCAGCACAAGCCGCGGGTGTATCAGGAAGTCGCGGGGCGGCGGGTGGAGGTGGCCGCGAAATACCGGCTGCGGGGGTCCGAGGCGACGTTCGAGTTGGCGCGATATGACCGGTCGAGGCCGCTGGTGATTGATCCGATTCTGAGCTATGGATCTTACCTCGGTGAAACCGCTGCGGACTCTGGCGCCGGAATTGGACTCGACGCGGCAGGCGCGGTCTATGTGGGAGGCACTGCTCGCCTCGGCTATGCGCCCGACAATGGCGACGCGTTCATTGCCAAACTCACTCCAGACGGGAAGACACTCGTTTACCGGACTTATATCGGTGGCGCAGGCCAGGACCTCGCAAATGGTTTTGCAGTGCAGCCCTCGGGCAATGCTTTCCTGGTTGGGTCCACGGTGTCGGATGACTTTCCGGTGCGCAACGCCTTGCAATCAGCGCGAGTTCCTGCAACGCCTGCGGATGGCTTTGTGGTGAAGCTCGACGCTGCCGGTGCGATTTCATACTCCACCTATCTTGGCGGCGACGGGCCCGATAGGGCCAATGCGATCGCGCTCGACGCGGCGGGAAATGCGTTCGTGGCAGGCTCCGCATACTCGACAACATTCCCAGGAGCACCGGGTCCCACGCGATACCAGGATGCTTTTGTTACGAAGATCAGCCCCGCTGGCGGTTTGTTGTTCACGAGTCTGGTCAGCGGCGTCGGCGCCGACGAGGCTTCGGGCATCGCGCTGGATGCCACCGGAATCTACATTACCGGATACACTTATTCGCCGGATTATCCCGTGGTACCGGCAAACAGTGTCCTGCAACGGGTGCGGACCGGCGATACGGATGTCGTGGTTACCAAACTGAAATTGGACGGCACGGGGCTACTCTACAGCGCCTGTCTGGGCGGCGCAACCTACGATCAGGGGCAGGGAATCTCGGTCGATCCGGCAGGAAACGCCTACGTTGTGGGAACGGCTTACTCAACCGATTTCCCATTGCGGAGTGCCGCCTATCCGACGGGCGGACAGGCGTTCCTTTCGAAGCTGAACCCGTCTGGGACCGACCTTGTCTATTCCACGCGCGTGGCGACGGCATTCTCCGGCACCGCGGTCGCCGTGGACACGGCCGGGCGAGCCATGGTCGGCGGCAGTGCAGGAGGCAGGGAATTTCCGCTGGTAAGCGCGTGGCAATCTCAGAGCTCGGGGGTTTCGTCCTACTTGGCTCGGTTCAATGCCTCCGGAAGTGGGTTCGAGTATGCGACCTATGTGAACGGGAGCATGCAGACTGATCTTCGCGCTATTTTCCAAGATTCCTCCGGCGGAACTTGGATTACCGGGAGTGTCAGGGAAGACCTGACCGTGGGCCCTCAATTGCCGGTCTTGAACGGCTATGACATGACTCCCGATGGGCTCAATGCTTTTGTCATCAAATTCATCGATGGGCCTCCGCCGACAATCTACGGGGTGACGAGCATACCGGTGGGCCGCACAGTGATCGTAGACGGGAAGGCCGTAGTCACCCCAGCCACTTTCGTATGGCAGCCCGGGACGCCCCACACGCTCGACGCCAACAGTCCCCAGGTAGGGGGCTCCACGCAATACGTCTTTTCGTCGTGGTCGCAAGGTGGGGCCGCCAAGCAGACGGTTTCAGCGGCCAGCGCGTCCCAGACTTATACGGCCAGCTACTCGTCGGGGAGTTGCTCATACTCGGCGAGCCCGGCATCGCCTGTGGTGGGATTCGAGGGCGATTTTGCGTTTTCGATTACGATCACTACTGAGCCCGGTTGTCTGTGGACCGCGACATCGAACGCGAGCTGGGCAAGACTTCAACCCGTGGGCGAGCAGTCGGGTCCAGGGCAGATAGGCGTCCAGGTGGATCCAAATCCTGGCGGTTCGAGGTCCGCGGACATTACGTTCGGAAGCGCGAGAGTGACGCTCCGGCAAAACGGAGGTTCGGCGAGCCTCGCCAATCCCGCGATCACGTCGCCGACGCCTAGCCAGGCTGTCGGGTCACGGCAAGTTACGGTCTCGTGGACGCCGGTAGCCGGAGCGGCAACGTACGAGGTCCGCCTCCGCAAGGCGTTTACGCCCGGCCCCGCTCTCGTGTTCCAAGGAACCCAGACTGGTAATGCGGCGACCTCGACAACGATCGACCTTCCGGTGGGGATCTATCTGCTGTATGTGCGCGCGTGCACAGGGACACCGTCCGATGCAAGCTGCGGCGGCGCGGCCGCCACGGATTTCCGGGTTGCCCTTTCCAGTCCGAGTGCGCAACCGCAGATTCTTTTTCCGTCGAGCGGGCAAACTTTGACATCGTCCACCGTCGAGTTTCGTTGGCAGCCGGTGGCTGGCGCCATCGCGTATCAGGTGACGCTGGTGGACAATACGGGCGGCACGGAGATGCAAATCTATACTCCGGCTGTTTCTACGATCTATTCGGTGAAGGGGGCGCCCTCGTACAACCTGTACGTCGCAGCATGCCAAAGCGCCTGCTCTTTTAGTCGAGGGCAGGTGTTCTTCACGACGAACCTGGCGGCGGTGCCCGTGACCGCACCCACCAACCTCACCGCGACCGCTCTCTCGGCGACCTCATACCGATTCAACTGGAACCCAGTGACTGGCGCCGACATTTACCGCGTCGCCGTGATCCAACCCACCAGTGGACCGGGTGGCGGAGCCCTCACGGTCGCCGCGGGACAGACGGCTTCCGCTGAGTTGACGCTCACGGTTCCGCCGGGATCGGCCAATGCGATCCTGGCGGCGTGCACCGGCCGCGGGTGCGGCCCTTACACCGCGCCAGTGACGCTGAATCCGCCCGGACCTGCCCCCACAGCGCCAGTGATCGGGCAGCCGATCTCGGTTACGAACGTGGATGGTCCGGCAGTACTGTTTTCGTGGAGCCGCATTCCGGGTGACAACGGCTCAAATACCACTTATCGCTTGTATGCGGCGGACCTGTCGCGTAACACCGCCGCGCTGGATGTGCAAACCACCAACAACTTCTATGCGGCGCAATTCGCGGCCGAAGGCCGGCGTTACGATGTGGTGGTGGCCGCGAATCCAGGCCCATCACAGACCGTGAGCGCGCCCGCGGGATTCATTGTCCAGGGGACCAGTTCCACTGCGCCGACCCCGGCGGCCCCGACTCATGGAGGCACGGTCAAACAGGGCAATGTCCAAGTTGCGTGGACGCCCGTTCCGGGCGCGGTGCTCTACCAGTACGGCGTGTTCAAGCTGGGCGATCCGCTCCCGGCCGTGAGCGGAATGACGCCGGGGTTGTCGATGTCGGCGCCGCTGACCGCGCAGGGCGCCGGGACGCTCTACAGCCTCATCTTGCGATCGTGCCCATCGGCCAATGAGAGTGTTTGCAGGCCGGATTCCGATGCGGGGTGGGGACCGTGGTCGAATGCGCCTGGGGGGCCCGGCGTGAGCAACTTTACTGTGGTTCCGTAAACACCCGTTCCGCCATGGCGCGGAGCAGGTCCTCCATGCCGTCGCCCGTGACCGCCGAGATCGCCACGCAGGGTTGGGGTCGTGCGCAATCCACCCAGGTTCACAAGGTCGCTCCACGTCTGCGGCGCATTGGGGAAGGAGCTGTAGGGCACTTTTCGTCGAGAGGATCGCTTATAGTGAGGAGACGGTGCTGACTCGGTTCAAAGTGTCGGGGTTCAAGAATCTGCTCGATCTCGATGTGTCGTTCGGGCCCTTCACCTGTATCGCTGGTCCTAATGGAATCGGGAAATCGAACATATTCGATGCAATCCACTTCCTGAGTCTGCTCGCCGACCGGCCCCTGATGGATGCGGCAACCGCGGTCCGCGATTCTGGCCGCAAGGCTCGTGATATCTCGGGATTGTTCTATCGCAGCGGGGAGTACTTGGCTCGTCGCATCGACTTCGAAATGGAACTGCTTGTCCCTGAAGTCGCCGAGGACGATTTTGGGCAGACGGCTCGCGCGACGATTACTACTCTGCGGTACGCGCTTTCCATCGGTCGCCGCGATGGTTCGAACGGCGCTACGCCCGAGCCGCTCGTCATAGAGCGGGAGGAGCTCACGCACATCCCCGTAGGCGAGGCTAAGGAGCACCTTGGATTCCCGCACAGCAAAGAGTGGCGCGATTCCGTGGTCAAGGGCGTACGCCGTTCTCCTCATTTCATTTCGACGGACCATTCGGCCGGAGTCATTCGAATTCACCAAGACGGTGGAAGCCGCGGCAAGCCGCTGAGCTATCAGCGGGAAAATCTCAAGCGAACGGTCCTGGCGGCATCGAATGCCGCTGAAAGCCCAACCATTCTGGTTGTACGGCGCGAGCTCCAATCTTGGCTGCAACTACAACTCGAGCCATCCTCCCTGCGCCGGCCAGATGAGTTCACCGATCCGCCTTATCTAACTGCTTCCGGAGACCACATGCCTTCCGTGCTTGATCGGCTGGCGCGAAATGACAAGTCGGGCCGTTTCTATACTGCAATCGCCAACCGCTTGGCGGAATTGATTGGAGATGTTCGTGAAGTGCAGGCCCGGAGGGACGAAGCTCGAGAGTTGATTAGCGCCTACGTTACGTTCAAAGACGGCACACCTCATGCGGCAAATTCACTCTCGGACGGCACCCTGCGATTTCTGGCACTAGCCATCCTGGAGGAGGATCCCGAGTTTCGGGGCCTACTTTGTCTTGAAGAGCCCGAGAATGGAATTCACCCGGATAGGATTCCGGCGATGATCCGCCTGCTGACGGACCTCGCCATGGACGCGGAAATGCCAGCCGGTCCGGACAACCCCCTGCGGCAGGTGATCGTCAATACTCACTCTCCCTCGGTAGCCGCCGAAGTGCCGTACGACTCGCTGCTCCTTGCTAGAGAGGAAGCCAACATCACCGATTCATCCCAGCTACCGACTCTGGACATGGCTCCCCTCGAGGCTACATGGCGAGTGCGCGTAGGTAGATCGGTCGCGCCACGGGGTGCTGTTGTCAGTTACTTGCGTCCCGTGAGGCGTACCAGTGAGCGCAGGGGACGGGTCGCCGACCGGGCAGAATATCAGATGGAGTTGGATTTCGGACGCGAACCGTGATGCATCTCGATTGCACGCTGATCAGTGACGGAAGTTCGGACGCTGCTCTGATTCCGGTTCTGAATTGGCTGCTGAGGCAACACAGACCAGGCCGCTCTCACCGCGTCCAACGTTACGACCCCTCGGTGTACAAGCAGCCGCCTCGAACGCTCGCGGAACGGATCGCACACGCGGTCCGTAATCTCCCATGCCATCTTCTTTTCATCCACCGGGATGCTGAAGGCGAAGCGCACGGTAGGCGAGCCGAGGAAATCAACCAGGCCTTGCAGGGGACGCGGAGTTCGGGAGCTGGACTGCCAGCCGTCATGGTGATTCCGGTGCGAATGACAGAAGCCTGGTTCCTCTTCGATGAGAAGCGTATTCGTGTGGCTGCGGGGTGGTCGTCCGGTGCGAATCGCCTTCGTTTGCCCAAGCTGATCGAGTGCGAACGCATCGGCAATCCGAAGGAGCGTCTTCATGATTGCCTCCGCACGGCGTCCGGGGCACAAGGACGTCGGCTGAGGAAGTTCAATGTGGATACGGCGCTCCACCGGCTCGCCGAGATTATTCCGGACTACTCGCCCTTGCGGAAGCTCGCAGCGTTTCGGCGTCTCGAGTCCGAGTTGAAGCGAACCTTGGAGCACAATCGCTGGAGCTGACTTACTCCGCCGTAAACACCCGTTCCGCCATGGCGCGGAGCAGGTCCTCCATGCCGTCGCCTGTGACCGCGGAAATCGCCACGAACGGGAGGTTGCGGCGTTTCGCCAATTGCTTCAGGCTTTGCACGCGCTTGGGGTCCTGCGCGACATCTATCTTGCTCGCCACCACGATCATCGGCTTGGCGGCGAGTTCGGGCGAGAAGCTTTCGAGCTCGGCCATCACCACCTTGAAGTCGTCTACGGGCTTGCGTCCGGTGTACTCGGAGACGTCCACCAGGTGGACCAACAGGCGCGTGCGCTCGATGTGGCGGAGGAAGCGGATTCCGAGTCCGGCGCCTTCGTGGGCACCCTCGATGAGTCCCGGGATGTCGGCCACCACGAAAGTGCGGCCGTCATCCACGCTCACCACGCCAAGGTTCGGTTCGAGAGTCGTGAACGGATAGTCGGCTATCTTGGGTCGCGCGGCGGAAATGCGGGAGATCAGGGTCGACTTGCCCGCGTTCGGAAATCCGACGAGCCCTACGTCCGCCAGTAGTTTCAATTCGAGCCGAAGCGTTTTTTCCTCGCCCGGCTTGCCGGGTTCATGCTCGGTGGGAGCCTGGTGACGGGAAGTAGCGAAGTGCTGGTTCCCGCGACCGCCCCGGCCGCCGACAGCCACAGTAAATTTCTCACCATGCTGGGTGAAATCGTGGAGTTGATCGCCGGTGTCCCAGTCATAGACGATGGTTCCGACGGGAACGGGCAGCTCAATGGAGGCGCCGTCGCGCCCAGTGCGATTGCTGCCCTCGCCGTGCCGGCCGCGATCGGCTTTATGCTCCGGATTGTATCGAAAATGGAGCAGCGTGTTGTAGTGCTGGTTCGCCACCATCACGATGTCGCCGCCCCGGCCGCCGTCGCCGCCCGAGGGTCCGCCCTTGGGGACGAACTTCTCGCGGCGGAAGGCGCAAATGCCGTTGCCGCCGTCGCCGGCCTTGACCTTGATCTTGACTTCGTCGATGAACACGAGCTACCGGATATGTTTCAAACAAAAACCGCCGGTGTGGTTCACCGGCGGCCAATTCGTGCAGGAAATGGAACGAGGGACCGCTATGGGGTCCGCTCAGCCTTCTGTTTGAATACTGATGAACTTGCCCAGCCGTCCGCGGTCGCGAAAGACCACGATGCCGGGGACCTTGGCGAACAGGGTGTCGTCTTTGCCGATGCCCACGTTTTCGCCCGGATTGTAACGGGTGCCGCGCTGCCGAACCAGGATGGAGCCGCCGGTGACGCGCTCGCCGCCGAAGGCCTTCACGCCCAGCCGCTGGGAGTGCGAATCGCGCCCGTTTTTGGAACTGCCGAGTCCTTTTTTGTGTGCCATCGAGGTGTCTCCTTACGCGATGTCGCCGACTTTGACGGTGGTGAGGTCCTGGCGGTGGCCGATGGTCTTCTTGTACTGCTTCTTGCGCTTGAACTTGAAGACACGGATCTTGTCGCCCCGGCCGTGGGCCACGATGGTGCCCGAAACCTTCGCGCCGGCGTCTTTGCCGGCCTTCACCGAACCGTCGCCCACCACGGCCAGCACGCGGCCCAATTCCACGGTGGCGCCAGGCTCGCCTTCCATGCGATTGACTTCGATGGTATCGCCGGGCGAGACGCGATACTGCTTTCCGCCGGCTTCGATGACTGCGTACATGGTAAACCTCTTCAGGGGGAAGTGGAGGGATTGGCGCGAGGAGTCTGAACGCGCGGGACCCGAACTCCTATTGTACACCGGATGGGTTGGTTCGCAAGCCTGGTTTCTGGTACGTGGTTTCCGGTACAATGGCGGAACCCGTGAGTCTCGCTGTCTTCGAAGCGCTTCGGCGGCTCGAGTCCTCGATCCAGGCCGAAATGGTCGCGCTGCGACGCAATCACCCGGAGTTCCTCGCGGCGGCGCGGCGCGGCGATCAGCGCGCGGTCTCGTCCGAGCTCGAGAACTACGTCTTTCAAGGCGGTCGCGGAAACGGCGATTGGCGATTCGGCGTGGCGCTAGCGCAGGCTTCGCTCGAAGCCGAACAGCGCGGACTCGAAGATGCCGCGGAATGGCTGCGGTTCCAGGCGATCGAGGTGCTGCGCTACATGCCCGAGGCTCGGACGGCGGAGCTACTGACGGCATTGCGAGGGGCGGCGCCGGCGATCTGGGTGATGGAGCCCGGGCTCGAGTTCGCGATCAAGCCGCACGCCGATGGACCGCCTCCGGATTGGAACGAGCGCATTGACGCCGATCCCGAAGCTGCGATCCTCGAGATGCTGGCGTATCTCGGGCGGCATCCGCAAGAGCAGCTCGACGCCGAAGTGCAACGCGCGCTTGCCGAGTTGCGGGATCGAGGGGTGGCGTCGCAGGCGGTGTTCGAACAAGCGCTCGATCTGGCTGTGGACGGCGCTTCGAATGGCGTGACATTCCAGTTGAGCGAGTACGCGGGATGGTGCGCCGAGCGCGACGTGAAGATGCGGCGCTATGTGGTGTTGTCTTTCGCGCAGAAGCGTTACGACCGATTCCAGTGTTGGCGCGCCCCTTCGCCGGCGCCCGAGAGCTTCAATGACTGGGAGTATCAAGGTTGGGCCGTCGGCGATGAGGACTGGCCGTTGGCCGCGCTCGCCTGGAAATGGCTTCCAGAGGAGCGTCTGCAGGAGTTATTGGATCAGCCGGTGACTGGGGAGCCGGAACGGTCCCTTCACTATCTGATCCTGCGGCGGTGGTGGCGTAGCGGAGGCGAGAACTTCGCGAGGCTGGAGGCGATCGCGCGGTTGGTCGAGCGGGTGGAGGGTGCGGCGGAGATGGCTCCGCTTTTCGAGCGGGCGATGCTCGTGTTCGATCAACAGTGGCGGGCGCTCGGGATGGAGTGGCGGAAACAAGAAGCGGCTCGCGTGTTTCAGGTGATCGCCGAGATCGGACGCGCGGCCGGATTGCCGCCGCTCGACGGGGGCACGAGCGAGGGACCGGACGATCGGCCACCTGAGTTGCCTCCGCCGGATCCGTTTGCAGATCTTCCGCCGGTGGCTCGGCAACGCGCGCACCGGCTGCGGAGCTTGCGGCAGCGGTTGGCGCATCATCCGGATGACGCGCAGGCGTGGCTGGATCTCGGCGAGTTGCATCACGAGACGGGCGATCTCGAAGACGCGATCGGCGCGTTCACGGAGCTGACGATCCGTGCGCCATTGTTCGCGGTGGCGCACTACAGGCTGGGCAAGATCCGGATGACGCAGAAGCGCTATGCGCAGGCGCGGCACGATTTCTCGAACGCGATCCTTTTGTTCGAAGAGCGCGGGGGAATCGAGCGGTATCTCGAGCTCGAAAAGCCGCCGGATACGTACGTGGATTCGTACCGCACGCGCGGAGTGGCGTGGTGCCACGAGGGCGAATACACACGCGGGCTCGACGATGTGAGTACGGCGATGCGGTTGCGCCGCGACGATGCACGGCTCGTATGGGAGCGCGGGTATCTTCGCGAAAAGGCTGCGCTGCGCGATCTCGCGGTAGAGGATTATCTGCACGCGGGTTTGCTGCATCTCGACTCGGGCGATGCGGCGAAGGCGAAGGAGTGCGCGGATGCACTGGAACGATTAGGCGCGCGGGAACAGGCGGCGCAGTTGCGCCCGGGCCGGTCCGCGCCGGAAAGCGATCTCCCATGACGGATGAGACCATGACCGGCCAGAAACGAGTGGCGGACGCGATTTTCCAGGCGGCGCAGCAAGGCTGCTTCGACGATGCACTGGCTGCGGCAGCGGAGTTGGATCATCCACTGGGGCGAGGCGACGTGTTCGAGCCAATGCTCGAATGGCCGGAACGACTAGGCGCGCAGGAACAGGCCGCGCAACTGCGACCGGGCCGGTCCGCGCCGGAAGGCGATCTTCCATGACGGATCAGAAACGAGTAGCGGACGCGATTCTCCAAGCGGCACAACAGGGTCGCTTCGACTTGGGCGCGCAGGAACAGGCGGCGCAACTGCGACCGGGTCGGCTCGCGCCGGAAGGCGATCTTCCATGACGGATCAGAAACGAGTAGCGGACGCGATTTTCCAGGCGGCGCAACAGGGTCGCTTCGACGATGCACGGGCTGAGGCGGCGAAGCTGGATCATCCACTCAACCGGGGCGACGTGTTCGAGCGGGTGGGGGAGCGGCTGGTGCGGGTGTCGCTCGGTCCGGCGTTGTGGGCGTTCGAACAGGCGCGCGACGCCTACGCGCATTGGGCTTCGGGCGCGACCTCGGGGGGCGAAGGCACGGCTCGCATGCTCGACGTGGAGCGCGTGCGAAAGAAGATCGAACTGGCGGCCCAGAATCCGGGTCAGGATCTGGCGCTCGTGGCGCTGCGGGTGCGGTGCGAAGGCAAGGAGTATGGGCTCGCCAACGTGGACCAGCTCCGGGAACGGCTAGAAGCGCTGGCGGAAGCGGGCTCGCTTCCGGACGACTTACTCACGAGCGGACTCGATGCGCTGGCGTGGCATGTTTCGACGCCGCTTTCGTGGGTGCTGATCGAGTATTTTCGTAAGGTGGGTCCGGCTCACGAGCAATATGAGCGGGCGGTCTATCAAAGGTTCACGCAGGAGAGTTACTCGAAGCTGTGCGCGAATCATCCCGTCCCGGCGGAAACAGCGCCGAAGCCGCGGAGTTGGGAGGAGTGGTCGCGCGCGGGGTGGGTGGCGAATCAGGAGGATTGGCCGCTGGCGGAGTTGGTGTTCGCGTTGGACTCGCGCGCGAAAGTGAACGCGATGCTCTCTCGGTTGCGGGGGGGGCTTGCGCCTTCGCATGAGACGATCCAATATTTTCTGCTGCGGCGGATGGATGGCGAGCCGGAGGCGGATCTCGACCGGATCCATGCGCTGGCGGGATTGGTGGCGGCGAGCGGGTCGCCACAGAGGGAGTTGTTGCGGGATCGGGCGGCGCTCGAGTTCCGGGAGCATTGGCGGCAGTTGCCGGTGGGGAAGATGGAGGCGGTGGCGGCGAAGGCGGCGGGGTGGTTGGAGGGGAAGAAGTCGGAGCTCGGTTGAGCGAGCCCTAGAAAGGGAAATGCCGCCACCCTCTCCAGGGGACCGAAGCCCCCTTTTGTGGGTAGCGGCATTCCACGAACGAAGCGAGAAAGCCGAACTTAGTTCGAAGCCTTCTTGTCGTCCCCGTCCTTCTTCTTCTTCTTCTTGCCCTTCTTGGCCTTCTTCTCGTCGCCGCCCTTGTCGTCTTGGGCAAAGGTGAAAGCCGCGGTTCCGGCGAACAGCGACAGGCCGAGCATGATGCTGAGGAACTTCTTCATTTCTGTTTAGACTCTCCTTCTTGGGATCCCCTGCGGCAGGGAGGCTGCCGCAGTTCATCTTCATTGTGATCTACGGTGATGAAGAATCCCTGAACCGGACATTATTTTCACTTCATGGATGCCATTCACGCATTGTTCGAGAGAATTTTGAACCGGGTGATCTGCTTTGGAATGAGTGCGATGCGGCGAATTTGAGAGCCTTCGATTTTGTAGAACCCCTTGACGGCGGAGCCAGACTGGGGGTGCAATGCGCAAGACTGATTTGGCACACAAGCTGGCTGAAAGCGCCAGCACCAGTCCGGCCGAAGCGGCGGATCGGATCGATCTGGCAGTTCACCGGATCGTGAAAAAGCTAAGGGCGGGTAAGACTTTTGTACTACCCGGCCTAGGGTATTTCCGCCCTGGCGAGGGGAAAGACCCCTCATTCGAGTTCAAGGAAAAGCCTCATAAGCGTGTGGCGAAAAGCCCCAAAAAGGGGGAGCAGTGAGCGGGAAACCCACTTCTCTGAGCTCCGAGGTCGCTACGCTGCTTCGCCGATGCCTGCAAGAAGGCTCCGACGTCGAGATCGAAGGCTTGGGTGCGTTCCGGACCGACGACCGAGGCCGGTGGCGGTTCGTTCCTGACCGGCGGCCGCAAGTGTTCGTGGCCTACGTGATCGAGGACCGCGATGCAGTGGACCGGCTCTGCCAGGACCTCGAACAGCGTGGGTTCGAGCCGTGGATGGACCGGCGTAATCTGCTGCCGGGGCAGAACTGGCCGCGAGCGATCGAACGGGCGATCGATATGTCGCGATTCTTCATCGGGTGCTTGAGCAAGCACAGCGTGTCGAAGCGGGGGGCGTTCCAGGCGGAGTTGCGCTACGCGCTCGATTGCGCGAGGCTGATGCCGCTCGACGATACGTACCTGATTCCGGTACGGTTCGACGACTGCCAGGTGCCGCACGTGATCCGGCGCGATACGCAGTATGTGGATCTGTTTCCAGATTGGGAGCGCGGCGTGGACCGGATCGCCGAGATGGCGCGGAGGCAGCTCGGGGGGTGAGCAGCTACCTGCGGTTGCGGGTGAGCTGGTCATAGACCACACCCGCAGCCCCACCGGAGAGGGCTCCGATGGCAGCGCCTTTGCCACCGGCGCCGATGCCGCCGATCGCGGCTCCGGTACCAGCGGATCCGGCGATGATCACCGCGGATTTCTTGGTGGATCGCGATCTGTGAGGAGTGGGAGCCTGTGCGGGGGCCGCGGCAGGCCGGGGAGCTACGTGAACCGGCAGCGGTTCGGCCGGACCGGTGAAGATCCGGTGTTCCACCGCAGGCACGGGCGGGGGCAGCGCGGGCGAGGCTTTGGCCTCGAGGGAAGAGCGGCCGAACCAAGCGGCGCCTCCACCCAAGAGCACTCCGCCGAGCAATGCACCGGCAACGGTAAGCGATGTTCCCTGCATGGTCACAATCTCCGACCGTGTGGGGAGCAAGATTGGGACCATAATCGAATCCTCTTTTTTTCAGCGAGTTACGAGCGGGCGTCCACTACAAGACACCAGGGAAATGTTACAAGCTTGGGCAACATTTACGCGGCGCGCGGCTGGTACAATGTCGAGGCACGGTCCGCTGGCTTGCTGCGGCACCGGGAGGCACGCACGATGCGATTCGCGCAGATCCAACCAGAGCAGGGCGTATTCGAAGCCGACAAGGGCAAGCGCGCCTGGATCATGGCGCCGCTCGGGGGCGACAACCGGTTCGGCTTGGTGGATGGCGACAAGGCCACGGTCAGCGGCGACCGGCACGTGATGGTGAAAGAAATCAAGCCCGACGGCAAGACCCGGCTATTCACGGTTCACGGGCACCAGTCAGGCGAGGGCGAAATCAAAGCGGTGAACGGGAAGGAATCGATTTCGGCAGCCGTCACCATCTATCCGAAGAAAGAGTACAAGGTGTCGTTCCGGTTCCCGTCGGCACCTGACCTCGATGGCAACATGAAACGCCTAACCACGGGCGTGCCGGCGGAAGCAACAGCGTGGGTCAAGTCTGTAAACGATATCTTCGGACCGCAGTGCAATATCTGGTTTCGGCTGATCAGTTCCCAGGACATTACGTTGACCAAGACGCTGGTGAAGCCATCGGCCACGAATGCCGACGAGATGTTTACCAAAGCCGACAAGGCCGCCGACGTTACCGTGTTTCTTGCCAAAGACATATTTGCACCCGAGGCGAGCGGCTTCTTCCAAACCGTGGTCAAACAGATCGTCTGCGAGGATCGCGACAAAGGCCCGAACTTCGTCCGCACACTAGCCCATGAACTCGGGCACTTCGTGCTCGACAAGCGCGGTACCCCGGGACACACGGGCAAGGACTTCGGACTGATGAATGACGGTTACAAGTACGGCACCGTGATCAATCGCGACTTGGCCAACCTCATGAACGAGGTGGTGGCGGGGGTTCGGGAGTAAGTTCCGCGCCGGCAGCCGGTAGTTGAACGCAAGCGGCCAGTCCGCCTTGCTCGGAAACATCTAGGGAAATCGAGCCGCCGTAGAGCTCCACGAGATCGCGCACGATGGCGAGGCCGAGTCCGGAACCCGGAGCGGCTTCGTCGAGCCTCACGCCGCGTTCGAGCACGGCCGCGCGCTCGGGCTCGGAGAGCCCGGGACCGTCGTCTTCGACTCGGAATGCGAGCATGTTTTCGTCAGGCGTGACGGTGATCGAGACGTGCAGCCGCGCCCACTTGCAGGCGTTGTCGAGTAAGTTGCCTAGGATTTCTTCGAAGTCTTCAACGCGGACCGCTACGTTTCGCACGGCCACGTTCCGCACGGCCACGTTCCGCACGATGACTAGGCCCTTGCCGGCGTGGAGCTTCTCGAGTGTGCGGACGAGCATTTCCACCACGGGCACCACCGCGCATTGCACGCCCGCGCTCCGCGAGGAAGCCGCGGCCCGGGCTCGGGCGAGGTGATAGTCGATCTGGCGCGACATGCGGTCCACTTGATGCGAGATCGCCTCGGCGACTTCCGCGTGGCCGTTGTCGCGGGCGAGGGCGGCTTCGCGTTCCAGGAGCGCGAGCGGGGTCTTCAGTCCGTGAGCCAGGTCACCCGCGGTCTCCTGCGCGCGGCGGACCGCTTTCTCGCGGACCTCGAGCAGCGCATTCAAATCGTCCACGAGGGGCTGCACCTCGCGCGGATATGCGCCTTCCACGCGTGCGCTCTTGCCGGATCGCACGGCGAGTAGGCGCTCGCGGAGACGTTGGAATGCCGCGAGTCCGCGCCGGGCGGTGAGGAACCCGAGCAGCATGAGCGCGAGTCCTACACTGACGGCGTGCGTGTGCTTGACACGGAGCATGGCGGGGAACGTGCGCATGAGCACGATCGACGCCATGTGCATGAGCATGAGCAGACCCATGGTCCACAGCACCGAGGCGAGGATGAGGCTCGACCGCAGAGAGCGCGGCATCCTATGCAGTCCCCGGATCTTGGAGGCGATAACCGAGTCCGCGCACGGTTTCGATGTAGGCGGCCCCGAGCTTGCGCCGCAGGCGCGCGACGAAAACCTCCACGGTGTTCGAGTCGCGATCGAGATCCTGTGCGTAGATGTGCTCGGTGAGTTCGGCGCGCGAGATCACGCGACCGGGATGATGCATCAAGTACGAGAGCACGCGGAACTCGTGCGCTGTGAGTTTCACGGGGACCCCGCTGACCGAAGCGCGAGCCGTGCGTGTGTCGAGCGCGAGAGCGCCGCATCGGAGCTCACTGTGAGCGGCTCCGCTGGCGCGCCGGATGAGCGCGCGGATCCGCGCGAGAACCTCTTCGATGCGGAATGGCTTCGAGACGTAGTCATCGGCGCCGCCATCGATGCCGAGCACCTTCTCATGCCAGCTTCCGCGCGCGGTGAGGACGAGCACAGGCGTGAGAATGCCGGCGTCGCGCCAGCGGCGGAGGAGCGTGAGTCCGTCGATCTTGGGGAGGCCGAGGTCGAGGATGACGGCGTCATAGCGCTCGGTTTGCGCGAGGAAGTCGGCCTGTTCGCCATCGGCAGCGCAATCGGCCGCATATCCCGCGGCTTCGGCTGCCTGCGCGAGTTGCCGGGCGAGCAGCGGCTCGTCTTCGACGATCAGGATCCGCAACCAGACCTTTATAGCGCAGCCAGATGAACGCCACCTGAACGGGCGCTTCAGGCATGGTTCAGGTTGGGTGGTGCAAACTGAATCCATGTCGCACTCGCATGTGGACTTCGGCTATCCGTGGTGGTTGAGCTACGGACACTTGGTGATTCTCGTTCCGGCGCTTGCGTTGCTCGGGCTGGGGCGTTGGCTCGGGTGGCGAAAGTGGCTGATGATCGCGTTCGGCGCGGTGGCGCTCTGGGCGGCGACGGCGATGGTGATGATGCGATCGTTCAATGTGAACGGTCTAGCGGAGCTGCCCACGGAGAGCTTCTTGCGCTCAGGCGAAGGGCGGGTGCTGGATATCGGTGCGGGCACGGGACGCTCGGCGATCATGGTGCTGGAAGCGCGGCCGCGTGCGACATTGGTGGCGCTGGATCAGTTCGGGCATTCGTTCGAGCAGCATTTCGGTCCGTCGCCGGATCCGCAGAAGCGCCTGCGCGACAATCTCGCGGCGGTGGGCTTGGACCAGCGCGCTTCGATCGTCTCGGCGGACATGCGCAAGCTGCCGTTCGAGCCCGCGAGTTTCGACGCGATCGTGAGCGCGTACGCGGTAGATCATTTGGGTCGCGATGGGGCGGCGCAGGCGCTTGGCGAGGCGGCGCGGGTGGTGAAGCCGGGGGGCGAGTTTCTGCTGATCCTGGTGCACAACGATGGATGGACGCGGTTCGCGTTTGGTCCGCTGTTGTCGCATGGGGGGCTGCGTGGGGCGGGGTGGTGGAGAGGGGAGTTGGAGAAGGCGGGGTTTCAGGTGGCGGAGGAAGGTACGCGTCCGGCTACGTTGTTCTTCTTGGCGCGGCGGGTTGCGTAGCGGGAGCGGGCCGTTCCATGATCCAACTGAGCAGTACTCGTGCACAGCGTCGACAATCTCGATTCCGTTGTGGAGCTAGAAGGCGTTCCGTTGCCGGAAACGGGCGCGCCTATGCCTATGGTGCTGGGCAGCGACGGCGGACTCGTGTTGTCTTCGGTGTCCCAAACGACGAGGCTCTGGAAGGTCATCCACTCTGGGCACGTGGGCTGCGCCACTACGGCGTCTTTCGCGTCGAGCAGTCTTCGTTGATCCGCCGGTTGGCACAGATGAACAGTATCCACCGGCAGCATGACTAGGGGCTGTTCGAGAAGATGAACCACTACGTCTTCACGTTCCACGATTCGACCTTTGAATGCGTAGCCGCATCTTTGGAAGTCGTGCGAGCCGACAACGGGCCCGAGGAACAGTACACGGCGATGTGCCGTTTGCTCGGGCCGGTGCCGAAGGTGATCTCGCTGGCCACCACGAAACCGACCCTGAGAAGAAGGTTGCAGTGGTGGGTGAGTGCTTTGAGCCCATTCAGGCTGTGACCATGTTCGATCCGAGCGGCTCGAAGCCGGACTGACGGATGCCGAGGTGGCCGCGGTCGAAGAGCGCTTTGGCTTCGAGTTTCCTCCCGACCTTCGCGCTGTGCTCCAGTTCGTGCTGCCTGCGGGCACGGCGTTTCCGAACTGGAGCAGTGATTCCGAAGCCAACTTGCGGTCACGGATGGACAGTGTCGTCGATGGAATCTGGTTCGATGTCGAGCACTGTAGCGTCTGGCCGTCCGATTGGGGAGCGCGGCCCGCGAATGCACAGGCACGATTCGACAAGGTCAAGGAGATCGTTGGAGCAGCACCCCGGCTCATCCCGATCTACGGCCACCGGTTCATTCCCGCAGAGCCGAACAAAGCTGGGAACCCAGTCTTCTCGGTGCACCAGACGGACATTATCTGCTACGGCAACGATCTCGCTGATTACTTCCACAGGGAGTTTGACGCTTCGCTGCCGGAATGGGCAGCAAAGGAACCGCGGAACATTCGGTTCTGGAGTGACTCGGTGCGGTGGCGGGATTGAAACAACAGAAAGCAACCGCCGCTTTTTCTTTCAAAGGCTGCTGCAGGAATGCTCCAGCCACATCGTTATCTGTTTCTACCTCTATCTCCTTGGGTATATCTCCCTTGGGGAACGCGGCCATGCGTGGAAGTACAGTACGATGGAAATGCCGAGGATGGTAGTTTCGGAAATGCGAGTTTCCCAGTAGGGCTACGCGGGCTCGAAAGGAAAAGCCGGGCTCGGGGCCCGGCTTCCGAATCTATCGAGCTGTGGGGAGGTGATTGCTATCACAACCACCATTGTCATCGGTCTTCCGATCGGATCCCGCGTCAAGCGGGTCTACATCCGAAAAGATGGCTCGATCGTGGTCGAGTACGAGCCGCCTCCACCTGCGGGTAGTAAACGGTAAGTACCAAACCACAGTGGCTCCGGTGTAAGCAGCATCGGGGCCACTTCTATCATGGTACACGCCTCGCCTAGCGTCCGCAACCATCCCTCTATCCCTCTGTTTTCGAATTCGGCTCACCGGACTCTCCGCGCGGGAAAGCCATCCGAGTCGACCGCCGCAAGGCACGCGATCCCCACCGCATACGCGAGCAGATCAACGAAACTGAACTCCGTCCCCAGCAACCGGCCACAAACCCGCGCAACCACCGACCCGCTCCTCACCATCTCCGCGGGAATCCCAGTCAACTGGAAGCACTCGATCGCAGTCATCGCCACTGCCGCCCACAACGTGACCCGAGTGATCCGCCCTGTCAGCCGAAATAGAACATACACCATCGCGGCGTAGAGCGCGTCGCCGAGGTATTTGTCCACCATGCGGACTCCGGTGTGGGTCATCCGCGAGACGATGCCGGCGGCGATGATCGCGGTCAGCAGCGCCCACCAGAATCCGCGGCCAGTCACCGCTTCAACTCACCCGTCTTCAGGAACTCGTGCCGCACCGCGACCGTCACGCGCTTCCCGCTCATCGACACGAGCGTCATCTGCCCAGGCGCGAACTCGATCGTCTTCACCTGATCGAATCCAGCGGGAGCCTTCACCGCGCCTTGAATGTAGTTGATCGACGCGGGCTTCGCTCCATCGAACTGCATCGTGGTTGGGATTCCCATGCGGTTCACCGGATTCGCCTCGTGCGACTTGTCGAAATACCAGCAGACGTCTTCCATGCCGAGGCAGCGGTTGCGGCCGCTCCATGGAGCTCCGTGCCGGCCGCGATTCTCGAGCCAGAACACGGTGGCGGGTAGCACGGCTGCGTCCTTGAGCGAGAACCACACGTAGCCATCCTGCTGGTTCACCGCCGCCATCCAGCCCGGCTCGGCGCCCGAGCGTTTGAAGATCGCCATCAGGTTCACGTATCCGCGCTCGGTGGGCAAGGCGGTCATATCGATGTCCTTCGCATCTTTGAAGCGGGAGGGCACATGGCGCAGATCCTTGATCTCGGCGCCAACCGCGAACGACTGATACTCACCCTGCGAAATATCGGCGAACGCCAGCGGATGCGTCGTACCATACGCGAACGCGCTCGACGCGATGCGGAACGCGCCTTCTTTCTCCGGAAGCCGAAGTGTCGCGTGATGGCCCGGCGTCGACTTGCCCGCAAAGCCTTCCACGCGATGCTGCGTGTACACGACGTTCTGCCCGTCCACGAGCATGACCCGCTTGGTGACCTTGCCCGGCCGCACCTTCGTTTCGAGCGTCAAGGTGAGCGCCGTGACGTCGCCTTGCTTGTCGATGCCGCCGAAGGTCCAGCGCGAGGTCGCGGTCTCGCCGTGCGCCGGATGCTCCCGCCCATTCGGTTCGCGGCCGCCACCGAACGGCAGGCAGAAGAAATCTCCGCGCAACGGAACCAGCACCGGATCATTGATCTTGAGATTCTCGTCTTGCCACGGCGAGATGTGATACGGCTGCACGGGTTGCGCGTCGCGCCGCTGGAACTTCACCGGCGCCATGTGCCCGCCCAGTTGCGTGATGGCGAGTTCCACCTGATCGTTCTCCACGATCCACGAAGGCTGCGAGTTGATCCGGCGGACGGGCTCGGCCGCGGCGAGAATCGAAACGACAGAGAAGGCGAGAAATGTTTTCATCGGAATCCTCAGGAGAAGCGTAGCGAATAGAGGTCGGCATCTTTGAGGGCGAAGCGCAGGCGCACGGTTTTGCCCGCGAGTGCGCTCACGCTGGCGCCTTGCTTCCACGACACGGCGCGATCCACTAGGTCGCCGATCATCTCGCGCGCGTCGGCCATGGCGAACCCGGGAATCGGCGCGCCCGCCGCGTCTTGAATCTCCACGCGGACGCTGCCGGGCGCGGACGTGGAGAAGTTGATCTCGAGCTTCGAGCCTTGAAATCGCAGGGGCTTGGTGACCATCTCGCCGCCCGCGTAGGGCGCATGCACGGAAGCGAATCCGTCGGGCCGCAGCGTGTAGCGCCGCAGGTAGATCGAAGGCTGGCCGTAGTTGCGCACCACGTAGAGCGACATCTCATTCGATCCTGTGGAGATCACGTTCAGCGCCGGATAGTTCGAGCGCGAGACCCAGTTCTCGAAGCCGAGTCCGGGGCGGATGAAGGCGTCGAGGAACGTGCGATCGTAGTGCATGCCGCCGCGCGAGGTGAGCAGCACGGCGTCGGAGCAGTCTTTGAAATAGTCGGGGTCGACGTTGACGGCGCGAGCCTCGGCTTCGCTCAACACCTGGCGGCCCGGCATGAAGCGCGCGCAGATCGACACATAGATGTGCGGTGCGCGATAGTAGGCGCTGGTCTGGTTGGTGTAGAGATGCTCCGGCGGCGCGTCGCCGAAGCTCATTTCGCCCTGATATTCCCAATTGACGAAGTCTTTGCTCACCGCACGCGAAATCCAACGATAGCGCTGGCCGCCGACCGGCTTGAAGGTGCGGTAGTAGCAAAGGTAGGTCTGCTCGGACTCGGACCAGAACGCGAGATTCTGCGAGTCGAACGCGCCCTTGGTGAGCACGGCCTCGTCACGCATCTTCTTCCAATGAATGCCGTCGCCCGATTGATAAGCGATCAGACCGCTGCGGCTGGTGCCGGCCAGCGCCTTGAACCGTTGATCGGGGGGCACGCCTGGGCGCGTATCGAGGAACGGGCAGAAGTTGTGCTGCAAGGGCGGTGTGTTGGCGAGGATGACGTTGTTCTTGCGCGTGCCGTGGATTTCGTAGATGCCGAGATCGGGTCGCGTGAAGTGGATGCCGTCGGTGGATTCGGCATAGCAAGTCACCTCTTCGTTGCGCCCGTCTTGGCCCGCGTTCGGAACACCGCGATAGTAGAGGCGATACGTGGCGCCGTCTTGAATGATCGTGGCGTAGCCACAGAAGCGGCCTTCCCACGGGCGATCGAGCGCGAGCACGGGACCGGCGTCGTACGGCTGCCCGAGGCGCAAATCGGAGCCTTGCATGCGAGCGATGAGGAAGCGGTCAGTGAAGAGCTCGCGGCGAGACGCGATGTCGATTGGCGTGTCGGCAGCTTGGAGCGCGGGCGTCGCGAGAAGTGCAGTGGACTGGAGGAGATTACGTCGAGTCACCGCATGATTCTATCGAAAACCGGGGCGCTGATCGGTCGACCGGTCAGATACGAGAGTGCTTCGTATCCGCCGATGGATCAACGGGACTCGGGTCACTATCCGGAGGCGGGTCGCCCGTCACGATCCACGCGTACGAGCTCCCCAGCACGATCGACCGCGGATCGCTCATCTCCACCAGCGCTGTGATCGCGGCGTTCTTGTCACGCGCGCGAGTGAAGTAGTCCCGGCTGATCTCGTGACCGATCCAGTAGCCGAGGTCAGCGGGCTCCTCGCGGCTCGCTGAGTAGTTATAGAGCCACTTACTGTAATCCGAGGGCTTGGCGCGCCAGTCCGCGGCGAACCGCTGGAAGAGTTCGGCGCGATGCGCTTCGGCGTAGTCAGACAGCCGGTCATTGATGGTTCGGCCAGCGACCATGCCCGTCAGGTAGTCCGCGACGCCCTCGAGCATCACCGCCGAGATGAGGTTCGACGAGGAGCGGTAGCGCTGCTGTGTGTGGACCAGTTCATGAACCACGATCAAGGGCAGCCGGTCGATTGAGCCCATGGCGGTGTAGAACGCGGGAATCTTCTGCTTCAGATCCGACGGGTCCGCATCGCCGCCCAACGAGAAGACTTCGGTTCCGATGAGTAGCGAGCCCGAGGGACCGACCGTTCCGCCGGTGCTTACGCGGCCGATCAGGAAGTACACGGCGGGGAAGCGCGCGCGCTCGTAGAGTCCCAAGAAGCGCGAAAGGTACAAGTCGATGAGCGGCTTTTGCGCTGCCACCTTCAACGTGTTGTCGCGAATGGTGGCGTAGTATTTCGGATACGCGTCGATCGCAGCGCCGAGGTTGGCGGCGTTGAGTCCTCGCACCTGGACGAAGTCGCGCAGGCCTTGCGTGGCTTGGTTGAAGTAGAGAGATTGGAGGGCGCTACGGCGGTCGCCGGATTGGGCGGCGTCGTAGGCACGCCAGAAGTTGTCGATGTCGGTGGTGACGAGTGTGGCGCTGATCTGCGCATAGAGCGCAGAGACTGCCAGGAATAGGGCGAAAATCCTCACCATGCGGCGAGTCTAACACTTTGCGCGGCGCCGGCCTCACTCACGCGATGAGCCCGGTGAGGAGCTCACAGTACGGCGCTGACCGAGAGTGGGATTGAAGCGCGTACCCTGGGGCACCGATTCAAGCGGCTGAAACTCGCTGAAAGATTGGGAGGGAGATCCGGCGGCGGGACAGAAGTCCCGCGAAGGCTGAAGCCTGCCCCACAAACAGGGGGCTGAAATCATCGCGGACGCCGAAGAACTGAAGGATAGTGGTGCATCGCTGCAGAGCCGCGATCCGGTGAAAACGGAGCGTCGTACGGGGCGCATGTGTGCAGATCTGAAGCGGAACTCGAGCCCAGCGCTGGCTAACGCGCCCTACAAGCAGGGTCGGAGTGGGGCATTCGATGATGGTGAGCCAGGTAGTGGGTTCGGTGGGCGAGTCGAAGCGCGGGATGGGCGCGGTATCGCTGGCGGTGCGGAATGTTGCGCCATCGCCGAGTCTGCCTTCCACTTTGGAGACACCCGGATTGACGGAGGCGGCGTAGGAGATCACGGGTTCGATGTCGATGGTCTCGAGGCGAGCAAGGTCTGAACGCATGATTTCGAAGTAGGCGACGCCGCTGCCGTTGGTGATGAGGACCAGCGCGTCGCCGTCACTGCCGGCGCGTTCGGCGAGTCCGGTGACTTCGGCGCCGGCTCGGATCACGAGGGCAGGTGGGAGCCAGATGCGGACGCCATCGGGCACGTTGGTGAAGGCGAGCGTGAGGCGAGTGCCGGAGTCGGCGAGGCCGATGCGGGATTCGGGTCCGGCGATGATGGATTGGTTGTTCGGATGGGCGAGTTTCTGGGGCCAGCGGTTGGGGTCGGAGTCGGGTTTGTAGAAGCCGGTTTCCTGCGCGCGGGAGCGGAAGGCGGTCGAGAAGAGTTCCTCGAAGCGGAAGATGAAGGGACGGCCGTCGCAGGATGTGCGGGATGCGAGGGGCTGGGTGTTGTCGTCGCCGAAGGCGCCGTTTGCGGATTCGCAGGCGAGGCAGGAGTCGGGTTTGCGGGGGATGGAGAATTGGATGCTGTGGCGGGCGATCGCAACCACAGGCTGCGGGTTCGTGACGCCGTCTGAGCCGGGAAATCCCAAGAAACGAATTGCTGTGGTGAACAGGAGTTGGACGCTCGCTGAAGTGCCCATCGGAATTCCGAGCTGACTCGCGTTGATGCGGATGTTGGTGAAGCGGAGAACACGGGCGCGGCCGGTACCGGGTGAGTCGAAGGGGATTTGATACCACATCATCCCAGTCCTCGACACGAGCCGCCCCTGGTAGGCATTGCCGCGCCCTTTGCCTGAATCCGGATCGAACGTGCCGAGTCCGTCTCCTTTCGGGCTAGCCGGATGCTCGCAGACAAGCTCAGCCGGACTCGAGTAAGGGTAGGCGGGCGATCCGCAAATTGTCTGCTTGGCTGGGGGTGGTTCGTCGACCAGAAGAAACGCCTCGGTCATCGAATCGCGTGCGTTCGCGAAAGTGATGCGGCTGGTCATGTCCACAGCCGGTTGATTGAATAGCCAGAAGTTGATCGCTCTCAGCGACTGGCCCGCGGGAGTCGGGGTGCCTCCGGTGCATACGATCAGAAAATCGCCGACGCGTTCGGTTTGGCCTTCGGCGCGGATTTCTGGGACCGAGTCCGCTGACGCCGCGCAGGAGAGCGGTTGGGTTTGCGCGCGCAACGCCTCGATCGCGAATAGTGGGGCGGCAAGCGCGAGGTAGCGATAGAGAGTGTGCGGTTTCATGGCCGGCCTATTGCGATGTTTGGGCGGCGGGACTGAAGTCCCGCGCAGGCTGAAGCCTGCCCCACATGCGGAGCCGCGGTGGGGCATTCCGTGATGGTGAGCCAAGTGGTGGGTTCGGTGGGAGGGTCGAAGCGCGGAATGGGTGCGGTGTCGCTGGCGGTGCGGAGCGTTGCGCCGTCGCCGAGCTTGCCCTCCACCTTGGAAACGCCTGGTTTGACGGAGGCGGCGTAGGAGATCACCGGTTCGATGTCGATCGTCTCGAGGCGGGCGGGATCCGAGCGCATGACCTCGAAGTAGGCGACGCCGCTGCCATCGGCGGTTGGCACGAGCGCATCGCCGTCACTGCCAGCGCGTTCGGCGAGTCCGGTGACTTCGGCTCCAGAGCGAATCACGACGGCGGGCGGGAGCCAGATGCGGACGCCTTCGGGGACGCTGGTGAAAGCGAGCGTGAGGCGAGTGCCGGAGTCGGCGAGGCCGACGCGCGACTCGGGTCCAGCGATGATGGATTGGTTGTTCGGATGGTCGAGCTTTTGGGGCCAGCGGTTGGGATCGGAGTCCGGTTTGTAGAAGCCGGTTTCCTGCGCGCGGGAGCGGAGGGCGGTCGGGAAGAGTTCCTCAAAGCGGAAGGTGAAGGGCCGGCCGTCGCAGGATGTGCGGGATGCGAGGGGCTGTGTGTTGTCGTCGCCGAAGGCGCCGTTCGCGGATTCGCAGGCGAGGCAGGAGTCGGGTTTGCGGGGGATGGTGAATCGCATGCTGTGGCGGGCGAGCGCGACGATGGGCTGTGGGTTGGTGATGGGCAGTGCGATGGGAAATCCCACGATACCGGGATAGGAGGTGCTGATGAACAATTGGATGGGGGCCTGAGATCCGAATGGCACGCCGAGTCGCGAGGCGTTGACGCGAACATTGGTGACTCGGTAGATCCGTGTTCCTCGATCACCGGGCGGGTCTAACGGAACGATGGGCCAGTAGAGTAGCGCCGGAGATGAAAGCGGTTGGTAGACATTGCCCCGCCCTGGGCCGGCATCGGGATCGTAGGTTCCAACTCCGTCTCCGTTCGGGCTGGCTGGATGAATTTCGCAAGCCGGCGATCCACTCGGACTAGAGTAGGGATACGCGCGTGATCCGCAGATCGTCTGCTTTGCGGGTGGCGGTTCGTCGATCATCAGCAGTGCCTCCGAGAAACGGAGCTCAGGCTGAGAACTCGTGATCCGGCTCGTGATCTCGATAGCCGGTTGCGTGAAGACGGAAAACCGGATGAACCTCAATTCCTGTCCCATTGGCGTGGGCCGCCCGCCGGTGCAGACGATCACGATGTCGCCGACGAGCTCGGATTGGCCTTCGGCGCGAATCTCGGGGACCGAATCCGCCGACGCGGTGCAGGAAAGCGGTCGCGTCTGCGCATGCAGGACCGCCGCCAACAGTATCAGCGCGATTCTCATCGGAGCCCCCTTCCGGTTGCGGTACTCGGCTTTATCGCCAGGTACGCTGTGCTCGCGCGCATGTGATTCAGGTCGCCGACAAACGCGACTCCGTGCGCGGACCGCAGCGCGCAATCGGCGAGCACGTATCCTTCGAATCCCGGCATCGCCGGAATCGCGCCGCCTGAACCCACCGTCCAAGTGATGTGCTCGCCGCCTGCGATCACGGGGGTTACGAGCGTGGTCTCGCGGCCGCCCTGGTAGTAATGGACCTCGCACGCGCCGCGATCCACTTCGCCTTCGAACGGATCGAGCGAGGTGTTCATGATCGCGATGCCGGTATCGAGTCCGGCCGTATTCGCGACCCACGGGAAGAGCAACGTGGTGCGGCACGCGGCGATGTTGAGCCAGGGAGCCGGTCCAGTGGAGAAGTTGAAGCGCGGGATCGGCGCCGTGCTGCTCGCGATGGGGGCGAAGAGGCCGTCGCCAGGCTTGCCTTCCACGCGCGAGATGGCGGGCGCGATCGGCGCGGCGTACGAGATCACCGGTTCGATGTCGAAGTACTCGGGGCGCGTGGGGTCAGAGCGCATCACTTCGAAGTAGGCCGAGCCGCTGCCGTTGCCGATGGGCACGAGCGCGTCACCGCCGTGGCCGAATCGCTCAGCGACGCCGGTGTCCATGGTAGCGGAGCGGATCACGACGGCGGGCGGGAGCCAGATGCGAACGGCGTCTGGCACATTCGAGAAGGTAAGCTTGAAGCGAGTGCCGGAGTCGGCGAGGCCGACGCCCGAGTTTGGTCCGGCGATGATGGAGCGGTTGTTGAAGGCGTCGAGTTGTTCGGGCCAGCGGTCGGGGTCAGGGTCGCGTTTGGAGAAACCCGCTTCGCCAGCGCGGGAGCGGAACGCGTTGTCCACAAGTTCTTCGAAGCGGAGAGTGAACGGGCGGCCGTCGCAGGAGTTCTTGGAGCCGAGGGGATTCGAAGAGTCCTCACCGAAGGCGCGGTTGGCGGATTCGCAGGCGAGGCAGGAGTCGGGCTTGCGGGCGATGGTGAATCGTGTCCCATGCTGGGCAATGGCGACCACCGGTTGTGGAACCGGGAGGAAGTTCTGGACTCCAGCGGCTCCGGTTGACACCAACAGTTGGACATTCGCACTGGACCCGAATGGCACTCCCAACTGAGTCGCATTGACGCGAACGTTGGTCAGCCGCAGAATTCGCGCGCGACCCGGCCCTGGGGGATCGTACGGAATGCCTTGCCAGATCAGACTCGTGTTGGAAGCAGAGCGTGCCTGATACACATTGCCGCGGCCCGACGCCACGTCAGGATCGAAGGTCCCGATGCCATCGCCGTTCGGACTCGCTGGATGGACACCGCACACTCCCGCCACCAAAGCCTCGCCCTCGCGAACAGAATAAGGATACGCAGGCGAACCGCACATCGTCATCTTCGCCACCGGAGGATCATCCACGATCAACAGCGCTTCCGTGAAGTTATTCAGTACCTGAGAGTGCGTGATCCGGCTCGTGATACTCACGGCTGGCTGGGTGAAAACCTGAATATTGATCAGCCGCAGTGACTCGCCCGCTGGCGTCGGGGTTCCGCCCGTGCAAACCATCAGCACATCGCCGACGAGCTCCGTCTGCCCCTCGGCCCGAATCACCGGGACCGATGCCGCCGTAGTCGTGCAGACTAGCGGCTGCGGCTGCGCCGCCGCGATCGCGCGGAGCACCGCTACCGCGAAAATCCCTCTGCTGAAATACACCGGCCTTTTCGCTGCAACTAGCTCGCCAATCCGCAAAAGCTAGAAGCACGGGCCGTGCCTCGCGCGAAATGCGTCCAAAAACCGGGTCGCCTGTGTCGCTTACGGCGCCGCGACCACCGGCAACACGATATGCGAAGCCTTCCCAGCCGCGTGGGACACTGTCTGCTGCGCTACACGCACGCGCGCCGAAGCCCCCAAATCCTCACCCGTATTCGGATTCCGGTCAAACTGCGGAAAGTTACTGCTGGTCACATCCACCCGGATTCGATGCCCGGGGAGAAACACGTTCGCCGTGCCGCGCATGTCGATTTCGAGTTCGTAAGTGCGCCCGGGTTCCAAGAGTTCCATACGGTCCAGGCCTTTGTGGAACCGCGCGCGCAGAATTCCCTCGGCTACGTTCATCGCGTATCCGTCCGGATAGACATCCACCAGCTTCACCATGAAATCGGTGTCTTTGCCATCGGTGGCCGCGAACAACTTCATCTTTACCGGACCCGCGATCGCCAACGGCTCCTGCAGGAACTCGCTCGTGTACACGAGCACGTCATCGCGCAACTCCACCGGACGTTGATCCTTCGGACCCGCCGGGAACGGCGCTCCGCAGCAATCATTGCCTCCGACGCTCGGCACCGGATGCTCGGGATCATAGCGGTAACCATCGGACGCCACACCAGCCGGCTCACCGCGACCCAACCGGCCATCGCCTCGCAGCGAATTCGCGTGGCCGCTGCTGGCGAGATAGAACGGAGTCGCCTTCGCGCCGGGGATCGGCCAGTCAGCGAACTTCGCCCACTTGTTCGCGCCCATGAAAAAGATCTCGACAGGCGGCTCGCGATCGATCCCGTTGTCCACGCCCTTCAGATAATGCTCGTTCCAGCGAAGCTCGAGGTCGAGAATGTTGCGCATCGCCGCCGGACCGAAGTCGATGTCGCCGTACTTCTGCGTCGCGCCGTGGCCCCATGGGCCGACGATCAACTTCGATCCTTTGCGCGCCGACTCAGTGGCGCCTTTCGCGCGCACGCCCGTGTAGCCGTTGAGGGTGCCGCCGA
>JAXLQL010000055.1:0-29212 GCA_046331625.1 Bryobacteraceae bacterium | reverse complement strand
GCGACAACAGCCGCATGGGCTGATTCGAATCTGGTGGCGGCGCCACATAGTATGAGGACCTGGTTGGAGGGCCGCAATCACCGGGTTCGAAACCGCCCTGGCAAGCTCTCACCGCGACGATGTTCCGAAATGCCCTGGTCAAACTCACCGTCGCAGCGACGTTGGAACCGCCGGCGACTGGCAGCGTCCGAATGAGTTCAGTGACGTCTCCGCGCCTTGGAATAAAAGTCGTGTAGAAATGCTCGATCAGGTAACCGTCCGCATCGGGAACTGGCAACCAGCGAAGCGTGGTTTCCTCTTCGGGGACCGTTAGCAGGTCTGGGAAGACGATGGTCGTGCGGAAACCTTGACGGATCCGGAAGAGCCGGCCCACTACCATCACCGTTCCGGTCCGAGGTGAGCTTGCAGGTTCTACGAGAAAACCTGGCTGCCCCGGTGGCTGGGACGATTTGATCCATGTCTCCCTACTTTCCCACCAGAGTGCGCAACCCTGCGGCGAAAAGACCGCGAAGCTGGACCAACCTCCCTCGAGCCCAACGCCGTCTCCCGAACGGGACACTTCGTACTCGCAATCCCCGGCGAATGCGAACACCGTGAGACTGCAAAGGGCAGCAAACACTCCGCAGGCTGTCACACCTTCATTCTAGTTCCGGGCGTAACTCGCCCCCGCCAGCGCCCGGACTACTTCACCGCGCCCGGAGGCTTCTTCGCCGGCGGCGCCATCGGCGACGCAGCGGGCTTCGCCATCGGTGTAGCCGGAGCCGCGGGAGCCATCGCAGCCGGCGCATTCTTGTCGTACAGCGCCACCACTTCCTTCGTGATGTCGATCCCGTTCGCCGCCCAGATCACCGGCGTCTGCTGCGAGCTGACGTCGAGCACCACTGCAAATCCGTTGTCGCTGGCGTACTTCCCGATGACCACCGACAAGCGTTGGTACAACTCGCCGAGGACTTTGTTTTGCTCCTGCTCGACCTCAGCGGAGGCGTCTTCCGTTTCCCGCTGCAGCGATTTTTGCCTGGCGTCGATCTCCCGGGTCAGGCTGAGGCGTTTGGCCTCTGCCATGGTATTGCTACCCTTGTTCAACTCGTTCTGCAGCGCGGCGATCTCGCCTTGCTTCGCCTCCAGCGCTTTGCGCTTCGGATCGACCTTGGCCTGTAGCTCGGCTGCGGCTTTCTGGCCGTCTTTGGTGCTGGCAAGTGCATTCTGCACGTAGATGACGGCGATCTTGGTGGGCGTCTGCGCCTGCAGCATGATGGCTGCCGATGCAAGCGTGACGAGACTGGCGGCGATTTTTTTCACTGTACGAAACTCCCGGATTTTCTCTGGATACTTTAGCATGAGCGCCCGCTAGAAGGTGCGGCTGATGGTGAAACGCCACAAGCGGCGGCGCTCGTAGAAAGGATAGGCTTGGCCCACCGATGACAGCGATCTGGCGAATGACGCGGCGTTGGGGAAATACGACTGGTCGACGACGATCGGCGGGATGATCACGTCACGCACGATCTGCGGATTGTACGCCCAATACAGTCGGAACGGAGCGTTCACCACGGGCATCATGATCTGGAACTCGACGCCCATGGAGCTGCGCATGTTCTGCGTGTTCGGCGAGATCACCACGCGGCGGCCAAAAGCCGCTTGCGGGAACTGCCCGTTCAACTCGGAAAGCCGGCCATCGTTCACAACCAGTTGGTTGGTCCGCGTGATCTTGTTGATGCCCGCGTCGGCGAAGAGTGCGAGCGTAACGGGGCCAGCGATCGGTATGCGGTATTCGAAATTGCCGACGGCTTGGGTGTCGCCGCCGGGGAAAATCATCTGATACGTCGGCACCGTGGTGGTGACGGTTTGGAACGCCTCGAGCCCTTGGTCGGTGATGTACTTTTGTTGCCGCGCCGATCCATCGGCGTTCAACAAGGGGACGGTGGCCGAACTCGGAATGAACGCGATCGGAGAGATGCCCCAGATTTCGAAACCGCGGATGTCGTTCTCACCACCCATGTAGAAGCGGTTGAACGGAGGCGCTACGCGTCCGCTGTATCCGGTGACGAAGCGGCTCAGTCCGTGCATACCGATGACGTGGCCCTTCTTGAATCCGGCGCGGAAATACTTGGCGTCGACAGTGGGCTCGATCATGCGGACATTGCCGCCAACCGTGGCAAACTGCGTGGTGATGTAGAGGCTTCGGCCGCGGCTCGGCGTGATGGGGTGGTCCACCGTGTTGAAGCTGTACGAAGGAATGAATGCGCTCGTGCGGATACCGGAAAGTTGGTTCTGTCCCTCGAGACCCTGGAAGTTGATGTACCGGAAATATTGCTGCGCCGCCACGGAATCGTTAGGAATGCTGATGCGCTGCTGGCCCCAGCTGTAGGTCAGGCCCACGCGAGCGAAGGTGCGCTTCCACGGCGAACTCACGAAGGTGGTGAAGCCGTAGCCGTTGGAAACGTAGTTGAGTAGGTTGTTGCGGCCGAGTTGGTTGTAGAGGGGAATCAGGTTGCGGCCGGTGAGCAGCGAAACTTCGCGGCCTTGGTCGTAGTTAAAGCGCGTGGTGTAGATGGTGAAGCCGGCAGTGATCGGGCGGTCAAAGAGATAGGGTTCGGTGAAACCGAGAGTGACGTTGCGGATGCGGTCGCCCAACTGCGCATCGAGACTGAGCGTCTCACCGAGGCCGAGGAAGTTGTTGGTGGAATATCCGAATCCGATGAAGCTTCCCGCGATGCCCGACACGCCGCCGTTCAACTGCACCGAGTTCTTGCCGCGCTCTTTCACCTTGAGCGTGATGTCGACGGTGTTGGTCTTGTTGTCCTTCTTGATGTCGGCCGCTTCGTTTT
Source organism: Bryobacteraceae bacterium (assembly GCA_046331625.1). GTDB lineage: Bacteria > Acidobacteriota > Terriglobia > Bryobacterales > Bryobacteraceae > JAXLQL01. The sequence continues at coordinate 26,387 of JAXLQL010000055.1, read as the reverse complement.
CCTTGAGCACTTCGAAGTAGCCGAGTTGGTTGAGGCGCAGGATGCTGAGGTCCCAGTAACGGGTGTTGTAGACTTGGCCTTCGTCGAGCAGGATCTCGCGGCGAATCACCTTGTCGCGCGTGGTGGTGTTGCCGGCGAAGTCGATGCGGCGAACGAAAAATTGCTTGCCTTCGTCGACGTTGAGTGTCAGGTCGATCTTGTCGGAGTTCGGCTGCGGATCGAAGCTTGGTTCGGGAACGAAGTCGATGTAGCCGAATTCGCCGTAGACTTTGCGCATCTGCTCGAGGCCCTTGCGGAGCTTCGCGGTGGAGAAGATGTCGCCCTGCTTCATTTGGAAAATGTTCGGGAAGATCGTCTCAGGCGTACGGAACAGTTTCACGCCCACGAAATTCATGTTGTTCAGGTGATACTGGCGGCCTTCTTCCACGGTCACCTTGAGGTCTGCCGCTTTGCCGGGTTTGTTCGGCTTGAACAACGGAATCTTGAAGCCCTTGCCGCCGGTGTCGCGCATCTTCACTTCGTGTTCGAGCGCCCGCGCCGTGAAATATCCGCGCTCCTGGTAGAAGTTGCGAACCATGTCCTTGTCCATCTCGAGCTTGGTCGAGTCGAACGACTTGGCGAAAATGTTCTCGAACAGTATGGAGTGCGGAACGCCGATGGGGCGCGAGTTCTTCATCGCGCGAATCACTTGCTTGTCTTTGAAGACCTTGTTGCCTTCGATGTCGATGACACCGACTTTGACCTTCGGACCTTCCTGCACCTTGAAGGTAACTTCGAGCGAAGATGGAGGGATCTGCCGGATCTCGGGCTCGACGCTGGCGAACTGGCGTCCACGCTCGGAAAGGTATTCCTTGAGCACGATGGCCGCGCGCTGCACCTTGTTCGGATCGTATTGTTGTTCGACGGAGAGGCCGACGCGCCGCTCCTTGAACCGGTCGAGGATTTCCGAGACGGTGATCGACTTCATGCCGTCATACTTGATCGAGCGCACCATGCGGCGCTCCTGCAGACGGAAGCGGATCACCCAACCCGAGCGGCCGGGCTCGCGCTCGAGCGCGATGTCGTCGAAGCGGCCCGTGTTCCACAGCGCCATGAAGTCGCGATGCAAGGCGTCGTTGTCGAGCTTGTCGCCCTTCTTCGAGAAGATCATCGAGCGAAGCGTGTCTTGCGGAACGCGCCGCGCGCCGCGGAATTCGATCATCTCGATGACGTCTTCCACCTGCTGCTGCGTTGGCGCCGGTTGCGCGGGCTGCGCGGCGGGCTTCGGCTCTTCCACTACCTGGGGCTTTTCGAAAGGCGTGGCGGGTGGTTTCGGAGCCTGCGTAGCGGGCGGCTTTTCGGCTTCCGCTCCAGGCACGGCTTCGAAAGGATTCGCGGGCTTCGGCTTGTCGGCTTGCGGTTTGGGGGGAGCCGGTGCCTGTTGTGCCCATGCCACCGGTGCAAAAGCCAGCACGAGGGAAAGTAGACACAGGGAATTCGTCAGGCTCGCCGGCCTGGTGAACTTCATCTAAAACGGATCCTTTCCACTCTGCGCCTTTGCGTCAAGACGCGGCGCAACACCTCTCGGGTTTCATTTTTTCTCGGCGCACGTTGGCGGTAGGGAAGCAGATGCGAGCAAACTGCCTATTGTAGCGAACCCGCACCCCGGCGCAACAGTGCCCCTGAGCTTTTGTGCTGAACTCTACTATTATAAATGTGTTTCCCCCATGCGGCGGCGTCATCTGTTAACTCTTTCGGCTTCCGCGCTCGGAGGCGTCCTGGTCTACCGTCTCGAGCGAACCCCGGAGCGCGTCCAGGCCCAGACTGGCAAGGTCCAAGTCCCTTTACGCTTCTTCACAGAGGACGAAGCGCACATCATCGCCGCGGCCGCTGCACGCATCTTCCCCAATGACGAGTCGGGCCCCGGAGCGAACGAAGCCGGCGTGGTCATCTACATCGATCGCCAACTCGGCTCGCCCTATGGCCGCGACCGGTACCGGTACGCGAAAGCTCCCTTCGAGAACGGCGTTCCCGAGCAGGGTTACCAGGGCAAGGCCAGCCCGCGTGAGATCTACCGCGAAGGCCTGAAGCCGCTCTCGGGCTTCGACAAACTCCCCCCCACCGAGCAAGACGAGCGGCTCCGCGCCATCGAGAAGACTCCGTTCTTCGCCATGCTCCGCATGCACACCATCGAAGGCATGTTCTGCGATCCGATGCACGGCGGCAACGTCGACAAGATCGGCTGGCAGTTGATCGGCTTCCCAGGACCGCGCATGAGCAACTACGACGAAGTGGAGGCCTACCACGGCCGCGCCTTCCGTCCGAAACCAGAGAGCCTCTCCGAAATCCTGCACCGCCCCGTGAAGCCCAGCGAGGACGAGACCGAATGAAAACGCTCCCCGAGGTGGACACGCTCATCGTCGGCGGCGGCTGGGTCGGCCTGCTGCTCGCCAAGGAACTCGCTTCGCGAACTTCACGACAAGTGGTGGTGCTCGAACGCGGTCCCGCGCGCAAGACGTCTGACTATCTCGACGACATGGACGAACTCGACTTCGCCATTCGCCTGAAGATGATGACCGACGTGCGGCACGAGACCATCACGTTCCGCCACTCCGCCAAGGATCGCGCGTTGCCTGTTCGTCAGCATGGATCGTTCCTGCCCGGCACCGGCGTCGGCGGAAGCGGCGAACACTGGAGCGGCATCAGCTATCGCTACCTGCCCGAAGCCTTCCGCATTCTCTCCTACTATCGCGAGCGCTACGGCGAGAAGAAACTTCCTCCGGGCCACGCCCTGCGCGACTGGGGCATTGGCTACGACGAGCTCGAGCCCTACTACTGGCGCGCCGAACAGATGCTCGGGCTTTCGGGCAAGGCCGGAAACCTGCGCGGCAAGAAGATCGAGGGCGGAAACATTTTCGAAGGTCCGCGTTCGCACGAGTTCCCCACGCCGCCGATGAAGATGCCCTACCTTGCGGCGATGTTTCGTGACGCCACGAAGCAGATGGGCTTTCATCCCTACCCGATGCCCGCCGCCACCATCAGCCAGACGTTCCGCAATCCCGATGGCGTGCTTCGCTCGGGCTGCGTCTACTGCGGCTACTGCGAGCGCTTCGGCTGCATGATCGGGGCGAAAGCCCAGCCGAGCAACACGCTCGTGCCGGTGATCAACAAGAAGAAGAATGCGCAGATCCGCACCGGATGCTGGGTACGCAAGGTGGTCATCGAAGGCGGCAAGGCGCGCGCAGTCGTGTTCGTGGATGAAAAAGGCGAAGAGTTCCTGCAACCCGCGAACACTGTGGTGCTCGCATCCTGGAGCATCAACAACACGCGCCTGCTGTTGCTCTCGGGCTTGAATGGACCGATGGTCGGCAAGAATCTCACGCACCAAGTCTCAGGCGCGGCAGCCACCATGTTCTTCGAGAAGCCGCTCAACCGCTTCATCGGAGCCGGATCGGCGGGACAATCGATCGGCGACTATGACGGCGACACCATCGACCACACGAACCTTCCCTTCCTCGGCGGAGCGCTACTCTACACGGTCTGCTACGGCTTCCGCCCGATGGCGAACTTCGGCGTGGTCCCATCGAACGTGAAAGCTTCCTGGGGATCCGATTGGAAGAAGGCCGCGCTCCATTGGTACGATCGCACCGGCCGGCTCTCGCTATACGGCGATCACTTCGCCTACCAGCAGAACTACATGGATCTCGACCCCACCTACACCGATCGCTACGGTGACCCGCTCATCCGGTTCACGCTCGATTGGACCGACAACGAGCGCCAACTGGCGGCGTACATGAGCGCGAAAGGCGTCGAGATCGCCAAGGCGATGGGCGCGAAAGAAATCACGCAACTCCCCGCGCTGCGGCACTACGATTCCACGCGTTATCAATCGACGCACATCCAAGGCGGAGCGATCATGGGAGCGAGTCCGGACACCAGCGTCGTAAACACGTACCAGCAACACTGGACCGTGAAGAACCTCTTCGTCATCGGAGCCTCGGCGTTCCCGCATTCGCCTTCGAGCAACCCGACCCTCACCGCGCTCGCGCTCACTTATCGCACGGCGGACGCGATGGTCGACCGCAAAGTGTAGATGCTGTCGGTCGTCGCTCGGGCTATCGCGCCTCTCGGCGCCCGCTACATCGAAGTGCAGCGTGACCGGCTCGCCGCGGCGGCGCAACCGCTCGATGAGCGAGAGCGCTCGTGGCTCGCCCGCTACTTCGAGTCCACTGACATCGATCGTGTGCGCGTGCTCGAGCAGGACCCGCTGCCGGTCTCCGATCCGCCGCTCGCCGCGCACGCGCGCCGCTTCGGTTTCGATTTCCCGTCGATCGCGCTCGTCGACGCCATCACGTTCGATTTCGTGATCGCCACCACGCGTCCGATGCCTCCGAGCCTGCTGTTCCACGAGATGGTGCACGTCGCGCAGTTCCGCATGCTCGGCGTGCGCGAGTTCACGCGTCAGTACGCGCTCGGCTTCCTCGAAACGCGGCGCTACGAGTCGATCCCCCTCGAGCGCATCGCGTTCGAGTTAGAGGATCGCTTCACAAGCGGCGAAACCTTCCGCGTGGACCCATTTCTTTTTGTAGGTGAACCTCCTGTGTGTGTGAGTTGACCTCCGCGTGTGGGGCAGGCTTTCAGCCTGCGCGGGACTTCAGTCCCGCCACTCGGGCGCGAGTTTCAACCCCTTCGATCGGTGCCCTGCCTACACGCTTCAGTGCCGCCCCGCGGGGCAAAGCGTTGCCCCACTTTGGCCCATCGGATCCTGGATTTGTGCAAACGCCGCTGCTAACATTCCGTTGTGATCCCACGACAGCATCGAAACTCGTTTCGACAGAGACTGGGCGCAGAGTTCGAGTCTCGCCGCGCGCGAAACAAAAGCTACTCGCTTCGATCGTTCGCGAAGTTTCTCTCAGTGGACCATTCGTCGCTCGGTCAGATGATCCGCGGAGAGCGCGCCGTCCCCGCGGCATTCGTGCGCAAGTTCGGCAGGCTCCTCGAGATGACCGCCGCCGAGATCAGCGCCTACGTAGCGTCCGTTCACGTGCCAGACGATGCAACCCTCGCTCGCCAGGAGCACCTTCGCCATTGGACCGCGGAGGCACTCGCGGTAATTGGGGAGCCGGTTCACTACCGAATCTGCCGGATGACCAGCCTGTCCACCTTCCGCGCTGATGTGCGCTGGATCGCCGCTGAAACCGGCGTCTCGGTCGACGAAGTGAATTTGGCTCTACAACGATTGCTCCGCCTGGGTCTGCTGAAAATGCGAGGCAATCACTGGAGTGCATCGAATCTCGGGAACGAGGCGCAATTCAAAAGAACCGCTCTTCGGCTTGCGAACCGCCTCGCGGCCGAGCACTTACCACAACGCCAAGGAGGCCACAATGAGTAACCCCGTCGTACAGTTTCAGATCCTTTCGAAGTCGCCCGAGCAGCAGGCCGAGTTCTACGCGAAGCTTTTCGGGTGGACAGTCCGAAGCGACAATCCACTCGGCTACCGTCAAATCGATACCGGCAGCACGAAGGGCATCCAAGGCGGGATCTGGCCTGCGCCTCCCCAGGCAAGCGCTTTCGTGCAATTGTTTATCGAGGTGGAAGATTGCACGGCCTATGTCGAGAAGGCCGCTGGACTCGGCGCGAAAGTGCTCATTCCACCGCAGAAGCTCCCTCAGGGAGAAGAAATGGCGGTTCTGCTCGATCCCCAAGGTCTCTCCTTTGCGGTCATGCACAAGTGATTCCGGAACGCTGGACCTTCTTCGCCGCTGACGTCCCGCCGCGCAATCATCCACTCTACTTCGCGTGCGCCACCATGTACGCCGACGTGTCGTAGAAAGACTGCCAGTAGACAACCTTGCCGCCGCTGACGCGGAATAGCATCGCCCAGTCCGTCTTCATCTGCTTCCCCGTCGCGATCGCCGTGCATTCCTCCGTGCCGAGAGCCACCACGCTGTCGCCATTCTCGAAGTATTCCTTCGGCTCGAACGCAGTGACATTCTCCGTCGAGGCGAGCTTCTGGAAGAACGCGCCGACACCAGCGGGACCGCTATACACGCCCGCGTTCGGGATGCCCGTTCCCGGTGCAACCCAGGTGCAGTCGGGCGCAACGCGCTCGAGAATGAAGGCGACATCTCCGCGCCCGAAGGCGGCGTACAGGCTCTGAACCAGTTCTTTGGAAGTCATGGATTTCCTTTCATGAGCGACTACGATGCATCGCCCGTGATTGGATCTCCACACTCTACTGAAGATAGAAAGAAAACAGTGCGTCGCCCGCAGCCACCAGCAGGTACTGTTTGCCGTCGAGCATGTACGTCTGCGGCGCATTCGACACCTGCCCGATCCGCGAATGCCACAGGATTTTGCCGTTCGCCGCATCGTAGGCGACGAGGCTTCCGCCCATATCGCCCGCGAACACCAGCTTGCTAGCCGTGGTGAGGATTCCGTTCCCACCCCCGAATCCACCGGTGCCCGGATATCGGTGCCGCCAGGCGATCTTCCCAGTCTTGTAATCGATCGCCGTCAGGTAGCTCCCCATCGAAGCCACGAACTGTTCGTCTTTCCCCCCCAGCCCCATCGCGCCACGCGGATCGGTCTCGGTCAGGTAGTACATCGCGTACGTGTCGCTCTGCGGAACATAGAACAAGCCGGTATCCGGCGAATACGCGGCGGGCGGCCAATTCGTGGCGCCGTAGTTGTTTGGCGAAACCAGCGAGCCCGGCACCAGCGAGTCCTTCGCTGGGTCCCGAATCGTCTGCCCCTTCGCGTTGATCTCCTTCACCCAGTTCACCGTGTCTGAGAACTTGCTGGTCAGCAGATGCTCGCCGGTGGTGCGATCCAGCACCCAGAAGTATCCGTTGCGGTCCGCATGCAGCACCATCTTGCGCTGCCGCCCCTTGAACTCGCCGTCAATCAGGATCGGCGTTTCGCTCGAATCCCAATCGTGCGTGTCGTGCGGGTTCATCTGGTAATACCAGGCCATCTTGCCCGTATCGACATTCACGGCCACAAGCGAACAGGTGAAAAGATTATCGCCATCGCGCGACTTCGGGCTCGTGTACGAAGGCGACGGATTGCCCGTACCAAAAATGTAGAGTTTTGTTTCGGGGTCGTAGGAGCCCGGAATCCACACGTTGCCCGCGCCCAACCGCGCGCCTTCGAGCGTGCCCCAGGTTTCCAGGCCCGGGTCGCCCTTCTTCTGCGGAGTCGTGTAGATGGTCCACTGCACATCTCCGGTCTCGGGATCGCGCGACTGTACATAGCCCGGCGCGTCCAGGTCATTGCCCGTGCCCACGATGATGTGGTTACCGATCACGATCGGCGCCATCGTCGAGAAGTACTGCCGATTGAAATCGGCCATGGGCTTGTGCCAGCGCTCCTTCCCAGTGGCCGCGTCCAGACACACGAGGTAGTCGTCAGGAGTTTCCATGTAGAGCCACCTGCCCCACATCCCGAGCCCGCGATTGCCGATATGCGTGCCGCCCTTCGTCTTCCAGAAGTAGTGCCAGATCACGCGCCCATCGCGCGCATCCACCGCCCATGCGTTGTCGGGCGTCGACAAATAAAGGATGCCCTCCACCATGAGGATCGACGCGCGAATGTTCGCGGTGCTGCCGAACGCTGCGCCCAACTCGCCCGTACCCTCGCCACCAATGATCGTCGGCGGGCCCGCCGCGGCGAAACGCCGGAATCCGCCGCCCCCCCCGGTGTCCCCCGCGCCCGCTGTGACGCGGTTGGTCCACGCCAGCGTCAGGTGCTTCACGTTCGTTTGGTTGATCTGCGTCAGCTTGCTGTAGCGCTGGCCCGAGTAATCGCCCGAGTAGGTGGGCCAATCATTTTCCAGGCGCTTCATCAGCACGGCCGGATCGAGCGCTTGAGCCGCCAACAGAGCGGGAAGGAGAATCAGCGTGGGTTTCATTTCACGGTCACCAGGTAAGCGGTCACGTTGTGGATGTCTTGGTCCCGATACTTGCCGAGCAGGCTGCGATGCGGCGCCAGAGGATCGTGAAGCTCCACCTTCGGCACATCGCCTTCGCGAGTGAATGATCGCTGAAAGCCTTCCGAATCCGTGAGCGTCACGATGAAGTCGTCGATGCGGCTCAGCCGGCCTTCCACTTTCTTTCCGCCGGCCAGCGTTACGATCACCGTGGTAGGCTTCACGCGCGAGACTGCGGGTGCGCCGAATCTGCCGCCGCCCCCCGGCATCAGCCACGTTTGCTGCAATTGCTTGGGATCCGTGATGCGCGAGGCGATGCCCTTCAGGTCGCCAGTCACGGAGTGGCATCCACCGCAGGTCTTCGAGAAGTACGCTTCGCCGGCCTTCGCGTCACCCGTGACGATCGTCTCCGGCGTCATGCGCGAAACGTCGTAGCCGCCCACTTTGAAGCTGTGAATGAACGCGGCAATCTCTGAGATCTGCTGCTGCGTCAGGTCGATCTTCGGCATGCCTTCGCGTCCGTTGCGAACCACCGGACCGATCAACTCGCCGTCTTTGTCGTTGAGCACGAGTTCCGCGCGGATCAGATTCGGACCGCCCGATCCGCCGCGCGCATCGGCGCCATGACAGAAGGTGCAATGAATGCCGTAGATCGCCTTGCCGCGCTCGAGTACGGCGGGATCCGCAGGGGGCCTGTCCGGGTATGCCTGCGGTCTGCGAAACGCGGGTTGTCGCGGCGCGGCTGGCGGCGCCTGAGCGGCACAAACACCCAACGAAGCCGTCATGAGAACGGCTGCACGAAGCATTCTACGCAAGGAAACCTCCCAATTTGCTCCCAATCAGGCTACCATGGCGCAACAGCAACATATCCGCTGTCGCCGCTGCGTTGATTGGCGAACCGCGATAAGGACAGCATGCAGTTCATCAGCCACCGCAAGCTGGTCAATGCAGCACGGAGGCCATGCTCCCTCGCGGCAATCGCGCACTGGCATGACGGGATCGAGAATGCCTCAGCCAGTAGCCTGACGCACCTCCGGCAGATTCTTTCGTCTGCGGACCAAGTCGGCAAGACTCTCGTGTTCAACATCGGTGGCAACAATTTCCGTCTGATGTGCCGAATGCGATCGAGTGAACGTGGAGGTGCTATGCCCTTGGCAGTGGACGAAAAGAAGTACGGCCGTCTCCTGGCCAAGCACTTGCCGGCCGTGATCGAGTCGGATGAACAGCAGGACCGGCTCGCGGAACTTCTCATGCATCTGACGATTCCCGCCCGGACGCTTTCACCCGAGGAATCGCGGTTGGTCACCCTACTCGGTCATCTCGTGGAGGAATACGAGGAGCGCGCGACCGCAGGCAAGGCAAAGCGATTCTCCCCAGTCGAACGCCTGAAGTACTTGATGGAGGAGAACGGTCTGCAACAGTCCGGCGTGGCGGAAATCTTCGGCGGTCAGTCTGTCGGGTCAGCGGTTCTCAATGGGAAGCGCCGGATCAATCTCGCTCACGCGCGCAAGCTGTCGAGACGATTCGGACTCTCGATCGCCGCGTTCATCGCGGAGTCGCGCCTTTCAACAACATGAGCGCTTGACAGATCATATGATCTAGCGATATGCTAGAATTGAAAACTGGGCCGGAGAGTCCAGATCGAGAAAGAAGCGTTCGTAGGTGGAGGGGTATTGCGTCATGGAAGATCAAGCTTCGTACGAGGATCTAAATGCGCTGCACCCTGTACCGCGCCGTGTACCAGAGGTACGCGACAGAACCCATCCCTTCCAGAAGTTCTTCAGGAAGATTCCATGACGCGCTCAGCCCTGGGCAGACGAGCTACTTGGCCGAAGATCCGGCAACCGCGTGGAAGGAAGTCGCCCTTCACTGGGGTTCCACTGAGCAGGCGTACCGAATGGTGGAAGTCGAGATCGAGATTCAAAAGATCCTCGATCTCACCGATCCCTCCACGAGAAAACGGTACGGAATCAAGGTCGAGCAGTTGGTTTCAGGAGACTGGTCAGCCTGTCAACAACTGGCCAATCAGTTGCGTCGAGACGGATTCCAAGCTGTCCGGACCTTCTCGAGAGCGGATCAGCCGGACGGAAGAAATGTTGTGGTGTTCCTCGAATGTCTAAAGCCATCGCACATCAAAGTCAAACGCCGGGCCGCGATCAAGCCGGGCGAGTACGACAAGCCAAGCTCATCGAGCAGGTAAAGCGACTCCGCGGCAAGCACGACGTCTCCCAAGAAGATCTTGCGCGCCTGATCGGTTCCTCGTGGGCCACCGTGTCTCGCTGGGAAAGGGGCATCGCAAAGCCATCCGCCGATGCCGAAGCCCGCATGAAGCGGCTCGTCCAACTCAGCGACCGAATCGAAGACGCCCTTCCTCCAGGCGAGTTGAACCGCTTCCTCTCCACGCCGAACCCGCTCCTGCGCGGCTACCAACCCCAAGACCTCCTCGGCAGCGCCTACAGCTTCGAAGACCTCCTCGACTTCGTCGAAAGCGCCAAAAGCGGCGACATGGCGTAGCGCCTACACCGCCGCCAGGCCCGCCAACACCGTCTCCACATATTCCCGCGCCCGCCGGTTGTGCCCGTCCACTTCCTCCGCGTTCTGCGAACGCGCCACCAACGGCGGAAACACATTCTCGAACGCGAGCGGCATCGTCAGTCCCGTCCGCATCACCGGCGCGAACAGCTTGTAGTGGTCGATCTCCCCATACCCCGGACCGCAGTCTTGATCCTTCGGATGATCGCGATGGTCCTTCACGCAGAACGCGCGAATCTCCTGCCAGCACGTCTGGATATCCGCAATCGGATCTTTGCTCTCGTAGTCGAGCACGTTGCCCGCGTCGTAGCACATCTTCACGCCGGTATCGCCAACGTCGCCGAGGATCTTCAGTATGTCCGCGCCGGTAGCCGTGTTCCCACCGTGCTGCTTCACCACCACCGTCAGCCCCGCCTTTCGCGCCAACGGACCCGCCTGCTTCAATGTCCGAATCGCGTTCTCATACGCGCCGCGCTCGGTCTTGCCGAACGTCAGCACGAACGGGATCCCGGCTTCGGCCGCTTGATCGATCCGCCGCGCATGCGCTTCCGCAGCTTCGGCCGCCTCGAGATTCACGGTCGAGAACATCATCACCGGCGTCAACCCTTCGTCACGGGACATCTTGGAAATCTCGCGAGCCTTCGCAACAGGGTCCCGCCAGTCGAGCAACGTCGCGCGCTTTCCATTCGCGTCCATGTGAGTGTGCCCCCACGCGACATACTGAAATCCCGCGCGGCGAATCCCGTTCAGCGCGCGCGCGAACGGGAACTGCGCGTAGGTAAGCGTCATGCCCGCGAGTTGGAATCGCGTGGGCGCGGTCTGCGCCTGCAGGGCCGCGGCGGAAGCTGCGAGAAAGTGACGGCGCGTCATCGCATCTCAGAGTACAATACACGCATCATGAACACGAACTACACTCGCCGCGGGATGATCGCCGCCGCCGGAGCCGCCATGCTTGCCGCGCAGGAGCGCGAGATCCGGGTAGCGCATGTCGGCATCGGCAATCGCGGAACTTCGCTCCTGAAACAGGTGATCGAGCAGGCGAACGTGAAGGTCGCCGCAATCTGCGACACCGATCCCGGCAAGCGTGACGCAGCGCAAACGCTCGCGCAGCGCGACAATCCCAAGTCGTACTCCGAGTACCGCAAGGTGCTCGAACTCCGCGACGTCGACGCGATCTTCATCGCCACGCCCTGCGATCTCCACGCCGAGATGGCCGCCGCGGCGCTCGAAGCCAGCAAGTATGTCTATTGCGAGAAGCCGGTCGGGATCACGCCAGAGCAGGTCGCGCACGTGCTCAAAGCCTCGCGCCGCGCGAAGACGTGGCTGCAGATCGGACAGCAGCTTCGCTACTTTCCCACCGTGCGCGAGTCGATTCGCCAGATCCACGAAGAGAAGGCGATCGGCCAGCCGTTCGTCATCAAAGCCCAGCGTCACTCCACGGCAACGGAGCCCGGCAAGGAACGTCCGCGAGCGCCTTGGTATGACGACGTCAAGCGCTCGGGCGACCTCATCGTGGAGAACGCGATCCACAATCTCGACGTGTGTAATTGGGCAGCCGGGAGCCGGCCCGTGAGCGCCTACGGCCACGGCAAGAAGTATCTGCCCAAAACAATTCCCGCTGGTTCCGTGATGATGGACGGCTTCAGCGTTTCCTACATCTACGAGAACGACATGCACCTCGACTACAGCCAGCTCTACCTGCATCCACGCCAGATGAAGGAACTGCGGAACAATCAGTGGTACATCGTCTTCGGCGAAACCGGGTCGCTCGAGATCAACGGCGGCAACCTGTATCCGATGTGGGGCGAGCCGCGAAAGTTCTTCACTCCGGAGATCGAGCAGAAAGGCGAAGACGCCACCGCCCAGTTCTTCTCCGCGATTCGCGAGAATCGAAAGCCGTACGCCGATATCAAGATCGCAGCCACGGCCGCGCTCACCGCGATCATGGGTCGCGAAGCCATCTACAAGCGGCGCATGGTCACATGGAAGGAACTCGGAGTCGAGGTATGACTGGTCGTGAGAATGCCGGTGAGAGCCGATGTGGGGCAGACTTCAGTCTGCGCGGGACTTCAGTCCCGCCGGTTCCTGATCGAATACCCAGGGTAGAGACAATCGTAGGGAACGCTCAAGCCCGATCCGGAACCACATACGGCGCGCGATACTCGCGCCCAATCAGACTGTTCGCCACGTCATCGCCCACAAACCGCTCCCTCACCGGATCGAAAATCAACTCCCGCTCCAGCCGGTACGAAATGTTCCCCAAGTGGCACAGCGCCGTCGACAAGTGGGTCTGCTCGATCTCCGCATTCAGTGACTTCCAATCGCGCGACTTCACCGCGTCCGTGAAGTTCTTCATATGGTTGATCTCTTCGGCCGGCTCTACCGCGGGCTCGGGAGTCTTGTTCCGCCCCAGCGTGATCTGGAACTTTCCATCGGAGTCCACATGCATGTGGCCCTTGGTGCCGAAGAAATCCCAGAAGAAGCTCTCGATCGTGTAGAGCCCGCGCAACTCGCCGACGATCGACGTGCCGTCCGCATAGGTCCACGTCACGTTTTGCGTATTCGGCGTTTGTGCCTGATCGTAGTAACCCCAGCGGCCGCCCCACGAGTGCACCTTCGAGGGCAAGCCTTTGTTCATGCACCAACGCGCCACGTCAACCAAATGGATCCCGTTGTTGCCCAACTCGCCGTTGCCGAAGTCCCAGAACCAGTGCCAGTTGTAGTGGACCAGATTCTCGTGATAATCCTGCTGCGGCGCGGGCCCCAGCCACAGATCGAAGTTCAGCCACGCTGGCACGGGTTGCGGCTTCTTGAATCCGATCGAGTCGCGCCGTCCCGGGAACACCCACTTCGCCAGATACACATCGCCGATCGCACCCCCGTGGATCAGTTCGGCGATCTTGCGGAACCGGGCGTATGAGCGCCGCTGCGTCCCGCCTTGCACCACGCGGCCGCGCTTGCGCGCGAACTCCACCAGCATCCGCCCTTCGAAGATGTTGTGCGAAACCGGCTTCTCCACATAGACGTCTTTGCCCGCCTGCATCGCCCAAATCGCCGAGAGCGCATGCCAGTGATTGCAGGTCGCGATCGCGACAGCGTCCACGTCTTTGCTCTCGAAGATGCGCCGCATATCGGATTCGAGCCGCGGCCTCGGAGCGCCCTTCGCCACCAGCTTCTGCGCGGCAGCTTCCGTACGGCGTCCGTCGGGATCCACCAGCGCCGCCACCTGTGCGGTGGGTAGCTTCGTCACCTCGTTCATGAGGTCATTGCCGCGTCCGCCTACACCGATGATGGCCACTTGCACGCGATCGTTCGCGCCCGCCCAGCCGGTGGAAACCAGCGCCGATCCGCCGAGGAGGAAATGACGTCTCTTCATGGCGGTTCATTCTATCAACTCGGCGGACTTCGAGTTCGCTCTCGCTGCAATGGCCCTCGCTACAATGGAAGGTTACACGATGATTGAAACCCTGAATCCGGGCGCCACGGCTTCGCGCGCGCGTATTGCGCTGTTCGACTTCGATGGCACCCTTTCCACCATTCGTTCGGGATGGGTCGACGTGATGGTCCCGATGATGGTCGAGATCCTGGCCGAAACCAAATCGGGCGAATCCGAAGAACAACTCACCGAAGTGGTGCGCGAGTTCGTCGGGCGGCTCACCGGCAAGCAGACCATGTATCAAATGATCGAGCTCGCCGAGAACGTGCAGAAGCGCGGCGGCACGCCGAGCGACCCGCTCGTCTACAAGCACATGTACCTCGACCGCCTTTGGGAGCGCATCAAGTCACGCGTCGAGGAGCTTCGCGCCGGCGAATGCTCACCAGAGAAGTACATGGTCCCGGGTTCCATCGAACTGCTGGAATCGCTCAAGGCGCGCGGCATGAAGATGTACCTCGCCAGCGGAACCGACGAAGTGTACATGAAGGAAGAGGCGCGGCTGCTCGGCGTGGACCGCTACTTCGACGGAGGCGTCTTCGGCGCGCTCGACGACTACAAGAGCTTCTCGAAGGCGATCCTGATCCAGCGCATCATCTCTTCGGCGGAAGCGCGCGGCGACGAGTTCCTTGGCTTCGGTGACGGCTATGTCGAGATCGAAAACGTCAAGCAGGTGGGCGGCATCACCGTCGGCGTGGCGAGCGACGAGCCCGAGTGCGTCAAGATCGACGAGTGGAAGCGCAACCGCCTGGCCGGCGTCGGCGCCGACTACATCGTCCCGAACTATTTGGGCCACGAACATTTGATGGCCACTTTGTTTCCTGCGTCCTGAGAATCCACGTTGGCAATCGAGTCCAAGTACACCGCCTTCGATCGCAGCCGCTTGCTCGTCAAGCCGCTCACCGAGCGCGTGCATGACCTGCCGCTCGAGCGCTGGCTCGCGCTCGACGCGCCTACGCCCGAGTTCTCGCATCCCGATTTGGCTGCCGTGGCTTCGCGCCTGATCGAGGCGCGCAATCGTGGCGCCGCCCGCATCCTGATGATGGGCGCCCATGTGCTCCGTGCGGGCGTCAACCGCCACCTCATCGACATGCTCGAGCGCGGGCTCGTCGATCACGTCGCGATGAACGGCGCCGGCGCGATCCACGATTACGAACTCGCACGCATCGGAGCGACCACTGAAAGCGTGGCCCGTTACATCCGCTCCGGCGAGTTCGGACTCTGGACCGAGACCGGCGAGTTGAACGCCATCGTGTCGGAGGCAGCATCCACGGGCCTCGGCTTCGGCGAAAATCTCGGCCGCCGGATCCTGCAAAGCGATTTTCCGCACAAAGATCTCAGCGTCTTCGCCGCTGCTTACCGGCTGAATGTGCCGGTCACCGTGCACGCAGGCATCGGATACGACATCCTGCACGAGCATCCCAATTGCGAGGGCGCTGCCGTGGGCGCGGCCAGCTATCGCGACTTCCTCATCTTTGCCCATACGGTAGAACGGCTGGAAGGCGGTGTCATGTTCAGCTTCGGCTCCGCCATCATGGCGCCGGAAGTCTACCTCAAGGCGCTCGCGATGTCGCGTAACGTGGCTCATCAGGAAGGCCGCGTCATTCGCGACTTCACCACTGCCGTGTTCGACCTCGTGCCCATTCGCGGCGACATCCATCGCGAACTCGACAAGTCGGATCCCGGTTACTACTTCCGCCCACACAAGACGATCCTCGTCCGCACGGTTGCCGACGGCGGCAACAGCTATTATTTCTGTGGTGATCACCGGGCAACGCTCCCGGCGCTTCGCCTGGCCGCATTGAGTCAACTATGAAGACCTCCGAAATCCTGGCACGGTTTCCCCAACTCTCCGCACTCGTCATCGGCGACATCTGTCTCGACCGCTGGTGCACCTACGATCCCGCAACGGCTGAAGCATCGCGGGAGACGGGGCTTTCGCGGATCGGAGTCGTCAAGACCGAGACGACTCCGGGCGCCGGCGGAACGGTGGCCAACAACCTGGCCGCGCTCGGCGTGGGCCGCGTCTCGGTACTCGGAGTCGCAGGCTCCGATGGCTTCGCGCTCGAACTCAAGAACGCGCTCAAGATCCGGCGCATCGAAGCCAATCTGCTGGTGGAAGCGCCAGATGCCCAGACGTTCACCTACACCAAGCTCATCAATGCAAAGACCGGTGAAGAAGACCTGCCCCGCGTGGACTTCATCAATACGCGCTCGATGAGCGCGGACGTGGAGCAGCAGATCCTGAACCGCTTGCAGGCCCATGTGGCCGCGTTCGACGTGGTGCTCATCGCTGACCAAGCCGAGACAGAGACCGGCGGTGTTGTTACCGCTCGCGTGAGAGAGATGCTCGGCGACCTTGCACGACGTTTTCAGCGGAAATTGTTTTGGGCCGACTCTCGGCTGCGCATCGAGCACTTCCGCAACATGATCATCAAGCCGAATCACATCGAAGGCGAAGCTGCTTGCAAGCGGTTGTTCGGCAAGGTCGATTATCCGGGCCTGCGCCGCCTCGTCGGCACCAAAGCCATCATCGTCACTCACGGCGGAGAAGGGGCCGAAGTCTGGGACGAGCACGGTTCCACGTGGGTCCCGACGAAGAAGGTGGAGAGCCCGGTCGATATCTGCGGAGCAGGCGACAGCTTCTCCGCGGGCGCGGCCATGGCGATGGCGATCACGGGTTCCGCGGTCGACTCGGCGCGGGTCGGGAACCTGGTCGCTTCGGTCACCATCATGAAGGCGGGTACCGGCACGGCCACTCCGGAAGAAGTGCTCGCCGCCGACAAATGACCACCTTCGTGATCGACATCGGCGGCACCAAGTTCACGCTCGCCTTGTTCGAAGGCGACCGCTTGACTCGACGTCATGTCGGCGCAACTGACCGCGAAGGCGGCAAAGACTGGATGCTCGAGCAGATCGCCACCATCGGCAACGAGTGGCGAACGCAGACGCCATTCGAACGCTGTGGGATCAGCTTCGGCGGTCCGGTGCTGTTCGCGGAGCAGAAGATCGCGCTCTCCACGCACGTCGGCGGCTGGAGTGACTTCCGCCTCACGTCATGGGTCTTGCAGCAGTTCGGCGTTCCCACGCTCATGGACAATGACGCGAACGTGGGCGCGCTCGGCGAGTTCCTTCACGGCGCGGGCAAGGGCTGCGATCCGCTCTTCTACATGACGCTCTCGACCGGCATCGGCGGCGGCATCGTCTCGGGCGGGCGCGTGCTGCGCGGCGCCGATTCCTACGCCGGCGAGCTCGGGCACACGGTGATCGATCCTTGGGGCCCCGAATGTCTGTGCGGCGCTCGCGGTTGCTACGAGCGCATGTGCTGCGGACTCTGGCTCGAACGCGACTATGGCAAGTCCGCGCGCGAACTCATGGCGGATCCCGCATTCGTGCGAACCTACGTGGTGCGCCTGGCCGCGGGACTGAAGACATGCATCATGCTGCTCAACCCGGCGCGCATCGTGATCGGCGGCGGCATCGCCAAAGCGGGAGCGGCGCTGTTCGATCCTCTGCGAGAGGAACTGCGCCGGCAGATGACGGCGTGGTCGCGCGCAAGGATCGACGTGCAGCCTGCCGCGCTCTCCGATGACAGCGTCCTATGGGGCGCGCTCGAATTGGCAAAACAGTTATGACGTTTCCCGAAGCTTATAAGAAAGACCTCATCGATACCATCGAAAAGATCGACATCGCCAAGGTGAACCAGGCGATCGATTGGTTGCGCGACGCTCGCGACCAGGGCCGCACCATCTTCGTCTGCGGCAACGGCGGCAGCGCTTCCACTGCGTCGCACTTCGCCTGCGACATGGTGAAGGGCGCCAGTTTCAAACGCGCGAAGCGCTTCAAGATCCAGGCGCTCACTGACTCGCTGCCCACCATCACGGCTTACTCGAACGACGTCAGCTACGACTGCGTCTTCGCCGAGCAGTTGGCCAACTTCGCCCAAGCCGGCGACGTGGTGATGGCCATCAGCGGATCGGGCAACTCGCCCAACGTGCTGCGAGCCATCGAGTACGCCAACGCGGCCGGCTGTAAGACCATCGGCCTTACGGGCCGAGACGGCGGCAAGCTCGGACCGATGTCGCAGTTGAATATCCAGGTGCCAGTGCCGCACATGGGCCGCATCGAAGACGCTCACATGATCGTGTGCCACATGATCGGCTATTACTTCATGGACACCGAAAAATAAGGCGCGTGCTACCTTAAAGGGATCGCCGGACACCCCCGGCGCTCCTCACACCCATGGCGTGGTTTACCCGCAACAAGCCCGCGGTCACGTCCCAAACGGACGATAGCGAACGCACCGTCAAAACCGAAGGGCTTTGGACCAAGTGCGACGGCTGCAGCCAGGTCATCTGGCGCAAGAGCCTTCGAAGAGGGATGAACGTCTGCGACAAGTGGCTTACTTCAAGATCGACATGCGGCAGCGCGGCTGGCTCTGTTGTTCGACGGCGGCGAGTACGAGGAGTTCGACAAGGGCCTGACGTCGACCGATCCACTCGAGTTCGTGGACTCGCGCCCGTACAAACAGCGGCTGGCTACGAACAAGGATGCGCTCGGCGTACCCGATGCGGTGATCTGTGGCGCGGGCAAGGTCAACGGGCGCCGCGTGCAGATCTGCGCGATGGAACTGCAGTTCGTCGGCGGGAGCATGGGCGCGGTGGTGGGCGAGAAGATCACGCGGGCTATCGAGCGGTGTCTGGCTGAGAAGTCGCCGCTGGTGATCGTGTCGGCATCGGGGGGGGCGCGCATGCAGGAAGGCGCGGTGAGCCTGATGCAGATGGCGAAGATCTCGGCTGCGCTCATGAAGCTGGATGAAGCGGGCCTTCCTTATATCAGCATTCTCACGGATCCGACGACGGGCGGCGTTACGGCGAGCTTCGCGATGTTGGGCGACCTCAACATTGCCGAGCCGGGTGCGCTGATTGGGTTTGCGGGTCCACGGGTGATTGAGCGGCACGATCCGGCAGAAGCTGCCGCAAGGGTTTCAGCGGAGTGAGTTCCTGCTCGAGCATGGGTTCCTGGATGAGGTGGTGAAGCGCGCGGATTTGAAGGGCTATGTCGCGAGGGCGTTTGATTTCTTTCTGGGGAAGCAGTAGGTAGCGATCATGGCTGTACTGAGAAGAGATGGCGGGGCTGAAGCCCCGCGCAGGCTAAAGCCTGCCCTACTACGGCTCATCGGTCTCATTCTCGCTTCGACGGCGCTTGCGGCGGACTACGACGTACTGATCCGGAATGCGCGGGTGCTCACGGCGCGGGGAATCCGTGGTTCCGGCGGACATCGATCTGCGCGGGCAAGATCGCTCTGGTGGTCGAGCCGAGTCCGCGACTGCGGATCGGACGATCGACGCGCACAACCTGATCGCGGGCGCCTGGATTCATTGACGTCCACACTCATGTGGAAGACGGCGTCGAGAAGGTTCCGCGCGGCGACAACTACCTGCTCGATGGCGTCACCACGGTCATCACCGGCAACTGCGGCGGCTCTCGTCCGAACCTTGGGGAATGGTTCGCGAAGATCGAGAAGCCCGGGCTCGGGCTCAACGTCGCATCGCTCGTCGGGCACAACACGGTCCGGAATCAGGCGATGGGCACGGCCAATCGCAAGGCCACGCCCGAAGAGATCGCTCGCATGGAAGCGCTGGTGGAGCAAGGCATGCGCGATGGCGCGGTGGGCTTCTCCACAGGACTCATCTACATCCCCGGCACCTACTCCGATACGGCCGAGGTGGTGGCGCTCGCCAAAGCCGCGGCTCGATTCGGCGGCGCATATGCGAGCCACATGCGCGATGAAGGCGACAAGATCTCCGATGCGATCGAAGAGGCCGTGCGCGTGGGCCGCGAGGCCGGCATGCCTGTGCAGATCTCGCACTTCAAGATCGACAACCGGAATCTGTGGGGCGGCAGCACGAAGTCGATCGCGCTCGTGGAGCAATACCGGCGCGAAGGGATCGACGTCGTGGTGGATCAGTATCCCTACGACCACTCCTCCACGAACCTCGGAATCACCCTTCCGAGCTGGGCGCTCGCCGATGGCAAAGACGCCATCCTGGAACGCCTGCGCTCGACCGATACGCGCGCCCGCATTGCCCGCGAGATGCAGCAGCGGCTCGATCAACTCGGCCACCCTGACTACTCCTACGCGATCGTCGCCAACTTCGAACCGGACCGCTCGCTCGAAGGCAAAAACATTTCCGAGATAAATGTTTCGAAGGGGCGGGCCAAGTCGATCGCCAACGAGATCGAGACCATCTTCGAAATCATGGAGAAGGGCGGAGCGCAGATGGTCTATCACTCTATGTCGATGGAAGACGTGGAGCGGATCATGCGGTATCCGAACACGGCCGTGGCGAGCGATGGAGGCGTGCGGGAGTTCGGGGTGGGAATGCCGCATCCGCGCTCCTACGGGACTAATGCTAGAGTGCTGGGCGAGTTCGTCAGGAATCGCAAGACGCTGACGCTCGAGGATGCGGTGCGGCGCATGACGTCGCTGCCCGCCCGCACGTTCCGCCTGCGCGACCGCGGCCACATCCGCGAAGGTTTCGCCGCCGACATCGTGATTTTCGATCCGGCCAAGGTGCAAGACAAGGCGACCTTCCAGAGTCCGCACCAGTACACGGAAGGCTTCGAATATGTTTTGGTGAACGGCGGCGTGATGGTGGACCAGGGCAAGCTCACTGACGAGAGGAGCGGCCGCGTTTTGCGGCACAAGCAATGATTCAGGTTTCCGGAGGGGGGAAGCACTTCGGTCCGAAGACGCTTTTCGAAAACCTTGACTGGCTCATCACTCCGCAGGATCGCATTGGCATCGTCGGTGGAAACGGCACGGGCAAATCGACGCTGCTGAAGATCCTTTCGGGCATCGATTCGTTCGATGACGGCAACGTCACTCGTGCCAAGGGAACCACGATCGGATACCTGCCGCAGGAAGGCCTGCGCATGGAAGGGCGCACCGTCTTCAACGAGTGCCTCTCGGTGTTCGACTGGCTCCACGACATGGAGCGCGAGATGCACGACCTCGCTCATCGCATGGGCGATCTCGACCATGACGGCGTGGAATATCGCCAGGTCTCGGAGCGCTATCACGAACTCGAGGGCCAGTTTCTGGCGCACGAAGGCTATGCGCTGGAAGCGAAAGTTGGCACCGTTCTCACAGGACTGCAGTTCCCCAAAGACGATTGGAGCCGGCCCTGCGAGGAGTTCTCCGGCGGATGGCAGATGCGGATCGCGCTCGCGAAGCTGCTGCTGGAGCAGCCGAACCTGCTGCTGATGGACGAGCCCACCAACCACCTCGACCTCGAAGCGCGCAACTGGCTGGAAGGCTACCTGACCGAGTATCCGTTCGCCTACATCCTCATTTCGCACGACCGGTTCTTTCTCGATGTCACCGTGAAGAAGATCATCGAGATCTGGAACAAGAAGGTCCACTTCTACCCGGGCAACTACGAAAAGTACAAGGCGCAAAAGGCTGAGCGCATCGCGCAGATCACGGCGGCCTACAACAATCAGCGCGAGAAGATCGAGCAGCTCGAAGCTTTCATCAGCCGCTTCCGCTATCAGGCCACCAAGGCGAAGCAGGTGCAGAGCCGCATCAAGGAACTCGAGCGCATGGAGAAAGCGGAAGCGCCTCCGCCCGAAGAGAGGACGATCCACTTTCGCTTTCCGCCACCGAAGCAAAGCGGTCGCATCGTGGCTGAGTTCAAGAACGTGGCGAAGAGCTACGGCGCCAAGCGGGTGATCTCGGGTGTTTCGTTCACGGTTGAGCGCGGAGACAAGATCGCGCTGGTGGGCGTGAACGGAGCGGGCAAGTCGACGCTGATCAAGCTGCTGGCGGGCGCCGAGCCGCTCACCGCGGGCGACTACACGCTGGGGCACAACGTGGTGCTGCAGTATTTCACGCAGGACCAATACAAAGAGCTCGACGCGAACTCCTCGCTGATCGACGATCTTTCGAACGTTGCCCGCAACCGCACCACCACGGAACTGCGCAACCTGCTCGGCTGTTTCCTCTTCTCCGAAGACGATGTCTACAAGAAGATGGGCGTGCTCTCGGGCGGCGAGCGAAATCGCTACGCGTTGGCGCGACTGCTGCTGGAGCCGGCGAATTTTCTGCTGCTCGATGAGCCGACCAACCACCTCGACATGCGCGCGAAAGATGTGCTGCTCGAGGCGCTGCAGAATTACGAAGGCACGGTGGTGTTTGTCTCGCACGACCGCTATTTTCTCGATCGCCTGGCCACGCGCGTGTTCGAAGTGGCGGGCGGCGAGGTGAGGATTTATCCGGGCAACTACGAAGACTACATGTGGCGGATCAGTGGTCAGCCGCTGCCGACGATCGATGGGATGGCGAAGGCGTTCGAGCCGACGCTGGCCGATGTGCCGATGCCCGGGGGGAACGCGGCTCCCAAGCAGCGGATGAATCCGATCAAGCTGCAGAAGATGAAAGATCGGGCGGCGGAGATCGAGGCGCGGGTGGCGGCGCTGGAAGGTGAGGTCGCTGAGCATGAGCGGGAGTTGGCGAATTTCCGGAGCGCGGAGGAGTCGCAACGGCGTGCGGATGCGGCGGAGCGTGCGCGTGGGGAGATCGAGAAGTTGATGGCGGAGTGGGAAGAGGTGTCGGCGGCGGTTGAAGCCGCGTCGGTTTGATCGATGGTCGCCCACGGTCCCAGGTTAGGAGTGGGGTGAGTGGGGCGTGCAAAATCGATCCTGGGAGGTGATTGAGGGGGAAGGAGATCCGGGATTTTCACTACACGTGATGGCCGGGTTGCTGGGAGACGGCATCTGGTTTTGAGGGTCGCTTCGGGTGTCGAAAAGTGTCGAACGAGCGGGCGGCGGGTTCGTTTTGTCGCGCGGGAGGGCGGGCGAGTGGGTGCCGGAAAGTGTCGAGCCATGGCGAATGGCCTTGCCGGGCACCCGGGGCGGCCATCAGTACTCAGCTTGGCTTCGGCCCGGTTCGCCGGCGTGAAGCGCGTTTTATGGGAGCTACTTCCTCCAACCCGACTTGGGGACCGGTGCTGTTCTGCGTGTGGTCGCGGAACTGGACTCGACCGGCGGCTCGATTGGTAGGGCCCCTCCAGTGCCGCCATTGCGATAGAATTCAGAGTTCATGCCGATTACGCCGGAGAAGTTTCAGGATAAGGTGAAAGCGAAGGTGCGAGAGCACTACGCCGCCTCAGGCTCTCCGCTACTCTTGGCCTACCTCGGGTCGATGATCGAGCAGGAAGACGCATGGCCAACTGATCGAGGACAACGAAATCTCAAGCAACTCATCACGGAGACATGTGGCCCAGATCTCCAAGTAGTTTTCGACAGACGCTCCCCTGCCTACGTCGCCGTTGTGACACCCGAAGTTCGAGCGGCTGTCGAAGCGAAGATTGCAGAACGTCTGGGAGACAACACGGCCCGGGTTCGCCTCGAAGAGATCGCCTGGCCCGTCCTGTTGGCATTTTGCGTCAATGCCCAGAGTCAGCCCGTCTATATTCGCCGAACCCGTCCGTTTCGGTATGAGGTAGGGACTATCCCTGAAGACCGCGGAGGCGAATACATTCTCGTCGAACCAGAGTTTCGACGCCCGGGGTTGCGAATCGAAAACCCTCAGAAGCTCTCCTTGAGCGAGCGCCGTGACCTTGAGAGCGGAATCCAAAAGTGGGCAGCCATCCACGGAATTGAAATCGATCAATTCTCACGGCTTGGCCAGGACGACAAGGACGAGCCATCTGATGCTGGCAAGACCGCCTTGGACCGGCTCATGGCCGCACAACCTCATGACGTCGCACAACGGATGTTGATCCCGGCAGACATCGCACAAATCTTGTCCCGGATTCGTTAATCGGATGGGGAAGCCCAAGCACAAGCAACGTATGGTTCCCGTTGGCCTTGCTTCCACGAACGAAACGAACCTCTTTTTGCTAGCCGGTCTTCCGAACCCCCTCCATGCGCGCATAGAAGTATGGCTACAAGCTCTAACTGGTCCAAGCACAAAGGTCATCGCTGTCGCAGGTCAGAGCTACGACGGTGAGGTTTATAAGAAGCGGACGGTCCAGATTCTATTAGAGGGCGCGGCGAGATTCGCAATTCGGCGGCTGAAGAATCGTAGTGACGATCAGTCCGCACGGCCAAGGCGGATTGTCTTGTTTTACGTCCCAGCATATGACGACGCAGTCTTGCTCGATGCTTTTGGTTTTATTGTGTTTCCGGTTCCCCTCAGAGACTTGGCTCGATACGACGACCATGGCAGGCAGATGCGGCATCGACGGGATGCATGCGAGACGGCAATCAGGAAAGGAATTGACATCTACAAGCGAGAGCTAGTCGGCGTCGTGGAGAAGCGAGTCGAAAGCAGGAAGTCCCACGAACCCTTGCTCCTTCCCCCGGACAATTTTCATACTGGCGATAAGCGTGTCAGGCATGCCTTCAATGAATTGATTCGGGGGGCGCGCGCGTGGGAAAATGTCTTGCCGGAAGGGATTAACCCCGAGGTTTTTCACCGCGAGCGGCTGCCCAAGTTCTTGAGCCATCAAGAGATGCAGACCATATACAAGGACACGCGCAACGTGGTGTTCCCCTGTTGCCGTGCGTACGAGGCTCACGGTTTGACGGAGTTTGACCACAGCGCCAGGGTCGAGGTGCTCAAGGATATTCTGCAAAGCACCTACCGCTTTGGGGCATCTCTGCCGCCAGGCTTTCACCACGACGCCCAACTTGAAGGCGGGCGGGATTTTGACGCGACAGCATTCGACTGCTCTCGTGCGGGACGTATTGCCGTGACGGGATCACACGCCAATATTTACCCGAACGATTACATTAGACCTGGAAATTAGAATGCCGCAGCGCTACGAGTAGTCGCTGCGGCTGATATCGATCCGAACATCTTCGGTTGCTCTAGCCTACGTCCCAGCCGGTCGATAGACCAACGAGTTAGTCTACCACAGCGATTCCAGCGTACCGGAATAGCCGGGCCCAAATTGGGGCCATCGGATCTCAAAGCCGAAGCTCTGACGCTTTTCCGCTTTCTTCAAGTCGGTCCGCGCGGATGCCATTAAAGCACCGTAGCCTGTTCCTAACCATGATGACACGATCTGAACACCGTTTCAAGCAAGATCGAGCAAGGCTCCAAGTCTGCCCCTTTTGAGGTGAGCTAGGTTTCAACGTCCAGCCACTTGACGGATAGCGCCCATCTCATAGAACCGAAAGGTCCTTCATCGCGTGCGTGACGAATTGCATGCAAGTAACGCTATTGCTCACCCGAAGACCTGTACGCTCCAGGTTGTAGTCCAGATGAGGGCTTCTGGGAGTCTAGCCCCGCAAAGTCCCACAGGGTCCGGTGAAGCAGTACGCCTGCTAGGCGCGTACCGCCCGGGAATGCGCCGATCCGTGTTCGAGGCTTCTCGCGATGCGCCAGTCTCTAAATGGGCAGTCAGTTGCCGAGGGTTCCTGGCGGGGCGGAGCGATTGGGTTCGTCTTGTCGCTTGGCGGGAGCGAGCCAGTGCGCCAGTCCGGGACCGCGAGCGCGGCTCCCAGAAGCGAATCAATCCCGATCAAGCGGCAGAAGATGAAACGCTGGTGGCTCGCTCGAAGCAGGTCGCCGAGCATGAGCGGGATCTGGCGAAGTTCCGGAGCGTTGATGCGGCGGAGGGTGCGCTTGGGGAGATCGAGAAGCTGCAGTGGAAGCCGCGCCGGAGTGATGGACGCGGATTTAAAATATCAAAGAGCGTGTGGAACGGGTCCACGGTTTCAGGGTAGGAGTGGGGCAAGTGGCTCATGCAAAATCGATCCTGGGAGGTGGTTGAGGGGGAAGGAGATCCGGGATTTTCACTACATGTGATGGCCGGGGGAGGCCAAGTGCAGTATCGCCGGGCGGGGATGCGATCGAGAGGGCTCGAATCCAGAAACCGGAATCAGCGTGAGTCCGCTCACAAGGGGGAGGTCCTACTGGCGAGCGATGGCGGCGACCCACGCATCGGCTGCGGTGATCGGCCGTCCCACGACTCGGCTCTCTGCCATGATATCGGCCCAAACCACACACGTGCGGTCGTCTGGAAACAACGTCGTGCAGAGATCAACGTGCCGGGCCAGTTCCTCGCGGCGCGCGGAACCCCACTGGTTCACGCTCGGCCACAGCAGAAGTTCGCCACGTGTCATGAAGGAGATGAACCACTGATGGCCGGCTACGATGGCAAAGCTTTGCCGATGGAGAGTATGGAGGGGCTTGAATAGAATCGAGACGATATTGGTGTCGAGGAGGAGGACACTCATTTCGGCTGGGCGGGGGACTGCCGCCGGATCTCTCGAACAAGACGGCGGAACGAATCGACCTCATCTGGCCTCTCGAGATCCTTGTAAGGCAGCGAATAGACCGGAGGTTTCGCACCCGGAATCGGGACGGCACGCTCTGGCAACGCCTTCGGATCGGTTATGACTTTGGCCACGTTCATACTGTAACCGAAATCGCTAGAACCTTCGAGAGCCTTGAAGGTGGAGAAGCAGCGGATCGGGTCTTGACCGCCGGGAAGC
>JAXLQL010000054.1:0-29343 GCA_046331625.1 Bryobacteraceae bacterium | reverse complement strand
ACAGCAGCCGTGCGAACTCGTAGTCGCGGCTGTTCTTCTGCCACCCGCGGAACGGCCGGTCTTCGGGATCGGAGTCGATCCAGACGTAGTCGCCGTCTTGTACGCCGAGTTGCTTGGCGTCTTCGGGGTTGATGTCCACGTAGCCCTCGGTCACGAACGGACTGCGCTTGTCGTGCCGGTAGAGATCGCCGAACGGACCGAACAGCACCGCGATCATGTCCGTATCGATCGGCATCGTGTGCGCGCCGTGGCGATACTTCGGCGTGTGGAAGACGAACTTGTAGCCATCCTTGGCGAGTGGATGCGCCGTCTTCTTGGCTTCGTCCCAGGTGTAGACCACGTTGCGGCCGCAGCGCGTTTCGCAGGAGAGGTCCGTGCGCGAAACCCCGTACTTCTCCGGACCATCGGGCCGCATCGCCTCGTGCTTGGGCGAGATGATGATGTTCGGCTCGTAGAAGGTAGAGTCGACCGGCTCGCGGTGCACAGGGAGATTCTCGCCGGCGGCGATGAACTCGTCTTCGCCCCGGTAGAACTCGAGCCGCCCCGTCTTCGTGTACCACGGTTTCGAGTCGAACACCTGCTCGTATCCCACCGCTTTCGGCGACGTACGGCTCTCCAGGATGGCCGGAATGCCTTGCTGCGCGCGCGCCTCGAGTTCAGCGATCTTGAAGCCTTTCGCGTTGGTGGAGAAGTCGAGAATGCGCTGCAGGTAGACGTCGGTGCGGCCTTCGCGCACGAACTTCCAACAGTCGCGGAAACGCTGGTCGCCGGTGACCTCCGCCATCTTGTCGCCCACCAGAGCCAGCACTTCGATGTCGCCCATCGTGTTGAAGATTCGCTTCATGGGCGTGCGCGGAAAGACGGTGAGGAACGGGTTGGTGACCGACGCGGTCATGTCCGGATGCTTCATCTCCGCCCATGAATCCACGCCGAACACGACGTCGGCCCATTCGCATGACGTGGACCACCACCACTCGTTCACCGCGATCATCTCGATCTTCGGCAGCATGTTCACCACGGTGTTGTAGTGCCACTTCACATTGCCGAGAATCGAGTTGGCGTTGGCGAACCACAGCGACTTGGTCGGCGCCGGAATGTGCGTGGCGCCCGTGAGCAGCTTGTTGCCGACGCGCAGCGGGTGATCTTCGTGGTTGTAGTAGTGCGCCGACTCCGCGCGCCAGTATTGCTTCGGCCGCGCGGGCTTGGCCGGATCGAGCTCGAGATCGAACGGGTTCTCGTTGATGTACTGCGGCGCTCCGTTGAGCAGCGCTACGCGATAGTTGCCCGCGTAGGATCCAACGTTGCCGCCGATCTTGCCGATGTTGCCCGTGAGCGCGGCCAGCAGGAACAGGTCGCGGTCTTTGTTGTCGTTGTTGAAGAACTGATTCGGGCCCATGCCGATCGCGAACAGCGTCGTACCGGGATCCTTGGCGATATCGCGCGCCAGTGATTCCACCGCTGCCGCCGGCGCCCAAGTGAGCTCTTCGGTGACTTTCGGCGTGAAGTGATCGGCGTACTCTTTCACCAGGTCGAAGATCGGCCGGCAGCGGACCTTCTTCCCGTCGGCGAGAGTCACCTCCACCGAACCTTCGAGTAGTGCGTCGCCGACGGTCGAGTTCTTGCCTACTTGATCGCGATGCGTCGCCTTCGGCGCGTTGGCGGCTTTGTCCCACCACACCGCATCGCCCCAGCCCGCGCGCATCTTGCCCGGCACGAACTGGTCGACATGTTTGGCCGGAGGCGGCGGCAGTTCGTTCGGCGCCAGCACCTTGGTGGTGGGCAAGTCGGCCGGCTTGCCTCCGAACACTTCTTCGGCGCGGAGATTCTTCAGCGTGTCCATGCGGACCAGCAGCGGCAGGTCGGTCCACTGCTTGACGTAGTTGAGGTCGTAGAGCTTGTCGCGCAAGATCACGTGCGAGAGGCCGAGAGCCAGCGCCGGAGTAACTCCAGGCCGCACCACAATCACGTCATCGCCCTTGGTGGCCGTCGCCGAGTATTCGCACGCGATCACCACCACGCGCGTTCCCTTCAGCCGCGCCTCGGTGAGCCAGTGCGCATCGGGCATCTTCGTGGTGATCCAGTTCATGCCCCAAACCACCAGCGTCTTGCAGTGCTCCACTGCCGACAGGTCGAACTCCACCGTCTGTTGGCCGGTGACCATCGGATGTCCAGGCGGTAGATCGGTGTGCCACGAGTAGTTGTCGAAGCCCTTGCCACCCACCGCCTCAGCCGGACCGACTTTGCGGATCTTCGCATCGAGCAGCGCCATCGAGTTCGCCATGCGGTACATGCCAAACACGCGAGTCATGCCGAGCAAAGGCATGCCGCCCCGGAACTTCAGCACTTGCGTGCCGATGCCGCGCGTGGCTTCGATCACGGCCTCGTCATAGTGCTGCGCCTTCAGCCGCTTCTTGCCCTCTTCGCCGTTGTAGGTCTCGGCGATGTTCTTGAGCGTCTTGGCCACCATCGTCGCCGCGTCGGCGTGCGAAACGCGCACCCACTCGTCGCGCGCGCGCTGGAAGTACTTCTCCGGGGGCTTGCCATCGGATCCGCGCGGATGCCCTTCGTCCACCCACTTCTTGAATCCGGCGCGGACCATGCAGCCGTTCACGCGGCGGTCGCCGTAGAAGCGGCGCGTCAGCGCCAGGCCCTTCTGGCAAATCCTCGGATCCCAGCGGCTCGAAGTGTGGTTGCCGCTGAGGTCAGTGGCTTCGCCATACTTCATCGTGGGACCCAGACGCGTGATCACTCCTTGCCGCACGTATGCCTTGAGGATGCAGTTGTGCGTGTCATTGGGCGCACAGGTGAACGTGTACGTAGAGTCGTACTTCCACAGGTCGCGATAGGCGCGCTCCCAGCCCCGGTCCGGATACTGGGCCAGCGGGTTCGTCACCGCTTCGAGCGCCCAGGCATCGCGCGCCGACGACACCAAGCCGGCAAAGCCCGCCGCCGAGGCCAGCGCCAAAAACTCCCGGCGCGAATTCTGATCGTTCTTCATTTCCTCATCTCCCTTGCCACGACCTGACATAAGCCACTATCGATTCCACGTCGGAAGACGTCAGCGTTCGATGCACCGGCGACGGTTCTCCGAACGCAGGCATCACCGTGCCCGGGCGGCCCTTGGTGATCATGTCGCGCAGATAACCATCCGTCGCGATCCCGAGAAACGCCCGGTTGGCCAACGCCGGACCCTTCGCGCCTTGCCCCTTGTCGCCGTGGCATCCCGCACACGACGCCGCGAAGAGCGCTTCGCCCGTGGGCGGCTCCGCGCCCGACATCCAACTGTCTTCCTGTTCCGGACCCGTCACGCCCGAGAGCGCCCGCAAATGGCGCACCACGGCGGCGATCTCTTCCGGCCGCAATCCGCCTTCTTTGTTCCAGCCCGGCATGCGGCGTCCCGGCCGGCCCTTGGCGATCGTCTCGGTGAGGAAGCGGTCGGTGACCAGCTTCTGGAATTCCGGATTGGCGATCGCCGGGAACGTCTCTTCGCCCGTGGTGGTGCGCCCGAGTCCATCGAAGCCGTGGCATCCCGCACAGAAGGCACCGTAGATGGTGGCGCCATCGGAAGCGAACTCACGCTTGCCCATGCGCTGCACTTCGATGCGGTCTTTCGGAAGATACGTGCTCGGCAATTCGCGCCGCCGCAGTGACAACACGAACATCGTCAATTGTTGGATGTCGGATTCCGAAGCAGCCACGGCCGGCATCTTCGAATTCGCCACCACCGCGCCCGGCGAGCGGAAGTGCTCCGCGATCCAGTTGCCCAATCCGTGCTCTTCCGGCACATGTTCGAAGTTGACCTGGCCGGGATCCTTCTGTCCGGCGCGCGTCAAATCAGGGCCTTCGTCTCCGCCCACACCCGAGACACGATGGCATCCCAGGCATCCATAGCTAAAGAAGGTCGCCTTCGCCTCGGTGAGTTTCGGCGCGCCATTCCGCGTTGAGAGGAACTTCGCCACCGCTGCCTGGTCATCGGCGGAGACCGTCGCGAACGAAGTCTTCCACGGCCCCTTCTCCGCCTTCGCCGCCTTCTCGACGTGCTTCTCATACCAGCCGGCGTCAAAGCCCGAGATGCCCGCGCGCGTCAAATCCGGACCTTCCATGCCGCCGCCGTCCGGCCGGATCGTACCGCCGCGTCCATCCACGCGATGACAAGCGCGGCAATCGAGCCGCTCGAACACCGCCTGCGCGGCGCGAAACGGCGTCCGGGTCGGAATGCCCGGAGCCGCATGACAAGTACCGCACCCGGCTTCCGCGAGCTTCACCGGAATCATCGGCTCGGGCCAGAAATGCACATCGCCGTGCGCGTCGTCTTTCTCGGTCGCCGAGCCCTGGCCCGCGTGACAGGGCGTGCAGCCATACACCGCCGGATCGTGCACAACCGCCGGATGCTTCTTGAACAACGCATGTCCGTTGGTTTCGGCTTCCCCCGGTCCCATGGTCACGTGGCACGACACGCAGCGGTCGGCCGTGCGCAATCCGGGATTCACCACCTGCCGCAACTGCACCGGGATCGATCCGTCGGAGTTGCGGCCGTAAGCCTGGATGCGCCGCCAGTCTTTGAGGAAGTTCTCGTTGACGGCAGCGGCGGCCAGCAGCACGAACACCCCGATGCTCGAACCCAACAACAGAAGCTTGTTCTTGTTCATGGCATCGTCCTCAATGTTTGGGCCACTGCGATGGCGACCAGTAGAAGACCCAGTTCGGTCCGCGGAAGTAGGTGCCGATCACAGTCAGCACCAGGAATCCGCACAGGAAGCAGGTGAACAGGCCGAGCGCGCCGGCCCGCGAAGAACCGTAGCGCTTCACCAGCCATACCGAGTACCCGCCGTAGATCGCCGTCAGCAAGGTTCCCGGATTGATGAGCGTGACCACCAGTTGCGGGATATGCGGAAACCACTCGCGAATCCAGCCGAAGCGGATCACGAACGCCTCGATGATGAGTGAGGCTCCGAAGCCGACCAGCAGCGCGCGCTGCACCAACGGCCACCCGCCCGGACCGCCAAACCATTCTCCGGTCCCTTTGTTCTCGCGATCGAGGTACGGAATCAAGCCCAGCCCGGCCAGCACCACGGTGGGAATTCCGATGCCGCCCATGAAGGCCGAGAACGCCACCAGTTCCTGGAGCCCCAGGAAGTACCACGGCGCCTTCGCCGGATTCTCGGGCACGCTCGGATTGGCGAGCTCTTTGAGCGGTGCGTCGGAAAACAACGACAGCAGGACGCAGATGAGCGTGGTAAGCATCAGCACGCCGAGCTCTGCATAGAAGAGGTGCGGCATGGAGGGCACCGTGTTCTCGGGTCCCCGGCCCACTGCCGAGGTTCGCCCGCGCACGATCGCCGCCAGTTGATATGTCTTTTCCGGAGCCTGCGTGAATACCGGATAGATCGTGCCTTCGGCCGGCGCGAGCTGCGAGTCCGCATCGGCCGGTCGCGCCAAGCCGCCGTCTTTGCGGATGCGCCAGAAGTGGATGCTGATCAGCGCTAGCAGCGCCAAGGGCAGAATCATCACATGCAGCAGATAGAAGCGGATGAGCGCTTCTTCGCCCACAATCTCCGAACCGAGTAGCAGCGAACGTTGGAACCCGCCCGGATCGAACCAATCCGTGAGGCCGAGCGCGTCGGTCACCTCGCGCGGCGACTGCGCGATGTTGGCGCCGATGGTGATGGCCCAATAAGCCAGTTGGTCCCACGGCAGCAGATATCCGGTGAATGAGAGGCCGAGCGTGATGGCCAACAGGCCCATGCCCACCATCCAGTTGAACTCTCGCGGCCTGCGATACGAAGCCGTGTAGAACGCCCTCGCCATATGCAAGATGACGCACACCACCATCACGTTCGCCGCCCACCGATGGATGTTGCGCATGAAGCGGCCCGTGGGCACCACGAAGTGAATGTCCTTGATCGATTGGTACGCCACTTCCGGGTAGGGCTTGTAATAGAACATCAGCAGCACGCCGGTGACGAGCGTGATCAGAAACGCCGCGGTGGTCGCGATGCCGAGACCGAATGTGGTGGACCAGCGCAGCGTCCACCGGTGCACCCGCACCGAGTGCAGGTGCAGAAAGACATTGCCGAAGACGAAGGTGGAGCGTGTCCGGTCTGTGGTGGGATTGCCGCCGCGAAAGGCGGTATCGAAGATCCGGCGGGGCGCGGCCCGCAGGTTGTCGACAAACTCCGTCATCACTGGGCTCATGCGTTTTTCACCCTCATGCGTTTTTCACTTTCGTTCCGCTCGGGACCGCTTTGCCTTCGTCGATCTGAATCTCGTTGCCCGAAACGCGCACCTGCAGCCACGGAAGCGCGCGCGGCGCGGGCCCCTTGACCACGCCACCGGTCGTGTCGAAACGCGAGCCGTGGCACGGGCACTCGAAGCCCTCGGGGTTCGGCTTCACCACGCAGCCGAGATGCGTGCACGTGGTCGAGATCGCGAAGATCCCTTCGCCGTCGCGGAACACCGCCACCGCGCGACCCGCGGGAACGAACGCCTCGCCGGCCGGGAGCGATTCAGGCAGCGTCAACTTGAACGTCTTCGACGGAGCGGCCACCACAGCCGCCTTGGGCAATCGCATCGCGCCCACGAAGCCGAACAGCAACGCCGACGCGGCCGACCAAAGAGACGCCAAGCCCAGCCAGTCCCGCCGTGGCAAAGGTTCCGGGTCGAGTCTCGACTTCGCGCTTCCGGGAATGACGGTCATTGGCACCTCCAACTGGATTGAGTGATTGCGCGCTCCATCGAGATCGCCTCCACGGGACAACGCATGGCGCAGAGAGCGCAGCGGATGCAGCGGTCTTCGTCTTTCAAAATCGCCGAGTCGTGCTCGCGGTCGCCGCCTTCGCCGAGGTCGAGATCCGGCCCCAGGTCCGAGACCGCCACCAGCTTCAAACACTGCGTGGGGCACACGTCAGCGCACCCGCCGCACAAAACGCAGCGCGCGCCATCGAACACCGGGGTCACGCCGCAATCGAGACAGCGCGAGGCTTCGCGCATCGCCTGCTCTTGCGTATATCCGAGTTCGACGAGCAACTCGGGATGATCCATGCGCTCCGATGGCTCGCGCACCGGCACGGCCTGCCGGCGGATCGATTCATAGCCGCGCTCGCGGCGATAGCGTTCGAGCACGGCGTGCGCGGTGACGATCTCCGACTCGAGCGCGCGGCCGGTCAGGTAACGATAGACCGATCGCGCCGCCGACTTGCCGGAGGCCACTGCGTCAATGAGCAGACGCGTGCCGTGCGCCAGGTCACCAGCGACGAAGATACCGGGAGCGGTTGAGGCGAGCGTGGCAGGGTCGATCTTCGGCCAGCCGGGACGCGCCATCTCGACATCGGCGCCGCCTTGCTCGAGGAACCCGAGCGCGGGCGCCTGCCCAACTGCGAGCAGCACGGTGTCGCAGGGCACCGCTTTGCGGTCGGCATCGTCGAAGACTGGCGAAAAGCGGCGATTCTCGTCGTAGACGCGGTGGCAGCGGCGGAAGACCACGGCGCGCGGTTGGCCGCTCGCGTCGCGTTCGATCTCCACCGGACCCCAGCCATTCAACCGTTCCACGCCTTCCTCGTCGCCCTCGACGATCTCGACGGTATCGGCGGGCATTTCTTCCAGGCCTTCGAGCGAAGCCAGCACCACGCGCGACGTGCCCTCGAGCCGCGCCGCCGTGCGAGCCGTGTCATAGGCGATCTGGCGCAACACCGTGCGCGCCACGTCATAGGCCACGTTGCCGCCGCCGATCACCACCACTTCGCGCCCAATGTCGATGCGCTCGCCGAGCGAGACGGCGCGCAGCAGATCCACGCCGCCATAGACACGCGGGCCGCGTTCGCCGGGCAGGCCGAGTCCGCGAGACGACTTAGCTCCCACCGCCACGATCACCGCAGCCGATTGCCGCCGCAGCTCTTCGAACGAGACGTCTTTGCCGATGGTCACGCCGCAGCGGATCTCGACGCCGAGCGCCTGAATCACGGCGACCTCGCGCTGAATCACTTCACGCGGCAAGCGGTACGCGGGCACGCCCACGGCGAGCATCCCAGCGGGCACCGGTTCTGTTTCAAACACAACCGGGCGAAATCCGAGCAGCGCCAAGTCGTGCGCGGCCGACAAGCCTGCTGGCCCGGCGCCGATGATCGACACCACCTCGCCTTTGCCCTTCTGGATCCGCCCGTCCACGGTGGCGCGAATCACCGCCGCCATCTCTTCCACTTGGGCCGAGACTGCGGGCGCGAAATTGGTCACCTTGGCAAGCAAACCGGCGGTGGATGTCCCATTGTCCGGACCCGCCTGCTCACAGGCGAACCGTTTGAGCGCCCGGATGGCGATCGGGCGGTCCGGCGAGATGAAGTGTCCGTCGTCATCCACGCGCGGAACTTTGCCGCGGCGGCAAGCCGCTTCGCACGGAGCGCCGCAGATTCGGCCGCAGATCGAAGCGAACGGGTTCGGACCGCGCGCGATCAGGTAAGCCTCTTCGAAGTTGCCCTCGGCGATCGCCCGCACATAGCCGCGCGCGTCGGTGTGCACCGGGCACGCCGCCTGGCAGGAAATCAGCGCGGCATGGTAGCCTTCGCCTGGAATCTCGACGCGGAGTGCCATGGGCTTCACCTTGCACTCGCCGCCTGCGGTTGCCCGCCAGCCATCAGGCAAATCAGACCAGTAAGATGCCCCACGCGGTTCGAGGAGGGCCTCTCCATGAGCCGCTCGAGAGTCCATTGCGACAGAACGCTGACAATGGCGTCGCGCAACTCTTGGGCGGCCACGTGGTAGGAGCAGGTCAACCGCTTGTCGCACTCGGGGCGGCAATAGTCGCCCACAATGGCGCCTTGGCAGGCTTCCACGATCTCGAGCAGCGTGATGTCGCCAGCGGCCCGGCCCAAGTACACCCCACCATGCGCTCCTTTCTCGGCCCGCAGAATCCCGGACTTCACCAATTGCCGTGTGACTTTGGCAAGGTACGTGGGGGATTCCTTCAAGACCTCGGCCACCTGGCGCGGCGAGTGGACGGCATTGCCCTTGTGCTTGCCAATGTGCATCAGAGTCCGGACGGCGAGGATCGTGGTCTTACTGATCATCTAAATCGGATAAGCGTTATCCGCGTTGTTTCCAAGCACGCCAGGGGCCGCTCGAAACGCCTCCGATCAGGCTCTCCGCACGTCAATCCGGGTGCTTCCACCCAGATAGCGGCCCGTCCTGGGCGCTTTGCCCCACCTCATGCGCAAGCGCGCGGCCTCCTCGCCGGCCCGCGGAGTGGCAAATCACCGGACATGACCGGCAGCCGCCGGCTCGTGCCGCTCTCCGGCCGGCGCCACCTCGACATGGCAATCGACGTTTCGGACTCCCGGAACCGCCCAGGTGACCCGCTCCACTTCGTCCCGGTCCGCCCATGTGCTCACCACGCCGCTGACAACGACATCGCCCTCGTGGGAGTGCACATCAATATGTTCCACCTCGCCCAGCGCGCTCTCTCCGATCGCGGCCAACACGGCGTCTTCGAGCCGGGAAGGCATTCGGCTCGGCCGGATGCGAATCAGATTCCGGACACCGCACACACCGGCAAGGGACTGCACGGCCCGCTCCGCGGCTTCTTTGTGGTAACGCCAGTCCACCTCGCCTCGCAGTTCCACCACGCCGTCCACGACCACGACGTCGATCGACTGCAACGGGACATGCGCCGTCCAACCCAACACCCGGCAGACCACCGAAAGCAATTCCGCATCCGGACGCCGGTCCGGTTCCGGCAGCACAACTACGATCTCACTACGCACGCACGTAACACCGTGAACTCGAAGCGCCACGTGCTCGGCGGCGAGCTTCTTCGGATAGGAATCCACAACGCCGGTGATCACCGCCAGCCCGTCATCGGCCGTCACGGTCAACCTCTGCTCTTCGAGCATGGGCTCGAGGGCAAGTTCTTCATTGACTCGGTCTCGAATGCTCTTGTTGGCCACAGGTCACCTTCGCCCGCGCTGCTGCACGCCGATGGCCACCGAGTTTGATTCCGCCCGCGAAGCTTCCAGCATCAGCGAAACTTGGAGCGCTACGTGCTTTCACAATGGTGTGAAAACGCTCATTGCCCTGGATGGATCCGCCGAAGCCACGCGCGCCCTGCGTACGGCAGCTCACCTTGTTTCGCCATTGGAACGCGAGATTACGTTGTTGTGTGTGGCTCAGCCCATTTCGCGCCGCATGAAGGGCCAGCCGCGCGACGCCTGGAGCCGGAAGATGCTGACGGAAGCCAATCGCATTCTCGACACTGCCCACAAGGATTTGCCGCCCGGTGCAGGCGTGGTTCATCGCGTTGCCGAGGTCGGATCTCCTGCTTCGGTGATTGTCGACAAGGCCCGGGACTTCGACTTGGTGGTGCTGGGCGACAAAGGCAGTGGCACGTCCGGGGACCCCGGGCTCGGTCCGGTGGCGAGCCGCGTACTCGAACACGCGCCCTGCGCGGTGCTGATCGCGCGCGACCTGCCGCTGTCGGCAGAAGGCCTGCGGGTCCTGGTAGCGGCCGATGGTGCGGCAGCTTCTCGCGAGGCGATCGAGACTCTGTGTACCGCCTTCGACCTCGGCGAGGTGGAAGTGTGTGTCATGCACGTGGTGGAGACGCCCTGGGTTCATCTGGGGCTAGAGGAGGATTGGGTCAGCGCGTCGGAAGAAGAGCAGGACCGCAGTGAGCCCGGCGCCTTCGAACGGGAAATGGTCCGCGAGGGAGAGTGGATCGTGGAAGAGGCAAAGCGCGGGCTGCGCATTCCGCGAATCACCATCCGCACGAGCATCGTGCAAGGCAACCCGGCCAGCGAAATCCTGAGTGAAGCGGAAAGAGGCGACTATCACCTGATCGTCATTGGCGCATCCGGATCGCGCGACCTCAAACATCAGATGGTGGGTAGCGTCTCCGCCAAGGTGGCCTGGAACGCGCCCTGTTCCGTGCTCGTGGTGCGGGAACCCGCGGAAACCGGCTGATCCTTGCGCCGCGGAGCGCCGGCGCAACATTCTCCGCTCCGACAGCAACCACCGCCGCGAGCGAATTGCCTCGAGCAGCCCACCGGAGGCCGCCAGTCGGCTCGCCACCAGCGGCAATTGACCGGGCCGCTTGGGTCCGCGGCGGCCCGTGATTGTGAGGCTCCAATGTCCGCGGACCCACAAGACTCCTCTGCCTTCTTCACGGCAGGCCACTATCCTATCGACCGGACCGGGGGTTCGAGTTATCGCTGCACGGACTCGAGGTACTTCGTCAGGTTATAGACGCGAAGCTGCACGCGCGCTGGATCATCGCCTCCCTGACGGAATGCGTCTCCCCACACGGGCATGTCCGCCGAACCGTGCGCCGCGCGCGCAGGCCTCAGGCCAAGAACTCCGGCAATGTACTCAGTGGGAAATTTGCCTTTGTAGATCCTCGCCAAAGCGGTCAAATCCGTGGGCTGCACCTTCATCAGAGGCGCCATTGGACCGTTGCCATCCGCAGCCATGCCGTGGCACGAAGAGCAGTAAGCGCGGTACATCGCCCCGCCCGAACTCGCATCCACGCTGGTTACGAACGGCTTCGCGATGGCCTTCTTCTTCGCCGGCTTCGCAGCCTTCTCCGCTGGTTCCTGGATGGCTTCGAGGAACTGCGTCAGGTTATAGAGCCGCAACTGCGCAATGGCCTCACCGTGTTGCGATGCGCGGAACAAATCGCCCCAGATGGGCATGTCCTCATTGCCATGCGCCCGCGTTCCGCCCTGGATCCGCCCAAGCGTAGTCAGAACCCGGAGCACGGGGAACTCGCCATTGTTGTTCCTGGCGAGAGTTGTCAGATCGGTGGCTGGCAGCTTCAGTGCTTTCGATGCCGGTCCATCGCCTTTGCCCTCTTCGCCGTGGCATGAGGCGCAGTAGTAGAAGTACATCTGCGCGCCTTCACTCGGCGGAATGCTCGAGATCGGCTCCTTTGCCAACTTCGTCTGCGCCAGGGCCAAGCCTGCCGCCAGCGGAGCAGCCCAAGTGTAAAATCTGCGACTGCCCATACGAGCCTCCTTTCCTAGAGTCGAGTGGTTACTGCTTGAGGATGTGATCGTCCGGAGGTTTCTCTTTGTGCCTCCGAAGCAGAACAAAGATAATCAATCCGGCCAACGCCACAAATGGCGCTCCCAACACCGCCCAATGGTCCCATCCGATTTCCATGGAGACCTCCTTTCACTCCAAGAAATGGTGCACGTTCTCGACCACTCACCCCGCCGACTGTTGCAGGAGCTTGGCCACCAGACCCGTCCAGCCGGTTTGGTGGCTCGCCCCGAGCCCAAGCCCGGTCTCGGCGTCGAAATACTCATGGAACAGCAGCAGATCCATCCAGTGCGGATCCGTCTGGAACCGCTCCGTGGCGCCGTAGATGGGCCGGCGCCCGCCGGGTTCGCGCAGGAACACTCGCGTCAAACGGCGCTCCAGGTCGAGCGAAACCTCCCATAAAGTGAGCCTGCGGCCCGATCCGGTGGGGCAGTCTACCTGGAACTCATCGCCGAGAAAATAATGGAACCGCTGCAGGGCTTCGATGACGAGAAAGTTCAACGGAAACCAGATCGGACCGCGCCAGTTCGAATTGCCTCCGAACATCGCCGTGCGCGACTCGGCCGGCTCGTACTGCACCTTGTGCTCGGTGTCCCCGAGCGTCAACGAGTAGGGGTGATCGCGGTGGAAGCGCGACAGCGACCGCAAGCCGAAGGGCGATAGGAACTCGTTCTCATCGAGCATCACGGCCAACAGCCGCTTCAACCGCTCACGGCTCACCAGTGACAGGAACCGCCGGATGTTCGTAGCCGTAGTGCGCGTCTCGATGTGTTCCTCGAACTCGGGCAGGTTGTCGATGAACCACTGCATGCGGCGCTTGAAACCGGGCATCGCGTCAACCAGCTCGGACTCGAGCGTCTCCACGGCGAGCAGCGGAATGAGGCCCACCATCGATCGCACTCGCATCGGGAAAGATCTCCCGCCGGGCAGGCGCAAGACGTCGTAGTAGAACCCGTCCTCGCGGTTCCACATCTCGATGTTCCGGCCGGCGATGTTGTTCATCGCCCTGGATATGTAGACGAAGTGCTCGAAGAACTTGGACGCCACGTCTTCATAGGCCGGATTATCGCGGGCGAGTTCGAGGGCG
The DNA here is from genome assembly GCA_046331625.1 of Bryobacteraceae bacterium. GTDB lineage: Bacteria > Acidobacteriota > Terriglobia > Bryobacterales > Bryobacteraceae > JAXLQL01. The sequence continues at coordinate 16,232 of JAXLQL010000054.1, read as the reverse complement.
ATGGTCATCATGTTCAGGCAATACATGCCCATCCAACTGGTGGCGTCTGATTGCTCGATCACTCCTCCGCCGGGCAGCATCGCGCTCCGGTCAAACACCCCGATGTTGTCGAGGCCGAGGAAGCCGCCCTGAAACACGTTGTCGTCTTCGGCGTCCTTGCGATTCACCCACCACGTGAAGTTGAGCATCAGCTTGTGGAACACGCGCTCGAGAAACAGACGATCCGCATTGCCGGTCTGGCGCTGCTCGATCTTGTACACGCGCCATGCGGCCCAGGCGTGTACCGGTGGATTCACGTCTGAGAAGTTCCACTCGTAGGCGGGCAGTTGTCCGTTGGGATGCATGTACCACTCGCGGAGCAGCACCAGCAGTTGCTCCTTGGCGAACGCCGGGTCCACGAGCGCGAGCGGGATGCAATGAAATGCCAGGTCCCATGCCGCGAACCACGGATACTCCCACTTGTCGGGAACCGAGAGAATGTCGGCACCGTTCAGATGCGCCCAGCCGCGGTTGCGTCCCTGTATGCGTTCGCGCGGCGGGTCAGGACCCGCAGGATCGCCCCGCAGCCAGCGCTTCACGTCGAAACGGTAGAACTGTTTGCTCCACAGCATCCCGGCCAGAGCCTGCCGCTGCACCTGGCGAGCTTCCGCCGTCATTCCCTCCGAGGCGAGCGTCTCGTAGAACTCGTCAGCCTCGCGGATTCTTGTTTCAAACATTTCGTCGAAACCCGTTGCCGCCGAGCCGGCCGCTGCCGCTCGCCGCAACCGGAGCTTCACCACGGACTGCTCCCCCGCGCCCAGTGCGAACCGGTACCGTGCCGCGCCCTTGGTTCCGGTGGCCGACGGATTCACCCCTTCCCGCACGCCGCCCACCACGTACTCCCCGATGCCGTCTTTGACATAGGGGGAGGCGTTGCCGGTGCCGAACAACCTCTGGTAGTTCGTCTCGTTCTCAGTGAACAGCAGTTCCGCGCCGTCTTGGCACTCCAACAGAAATTCGCCCGTCTCGTGATGGCTCGCCCGGATTCCGGTGCCTTCACGCCAAAGCCGCGGCCGCCGCGGATCGATGCCCCATGACCACGTGTTCCGGAACCACAGCGTAGGCAGCAACTCGATCGCGGCCACCTCCGGTCCACGATTGATCGCGGTGATCCGGATGAGAATGTCCTCAGGCGCGGCCTTCGCGTATTCCACGAACACGTCGAAGTAGCGCTCGCCCTCGAACACTCCCGTGTCGAGCAGTTCGAACTCGGGCTCTTCCCTGCTCCGGTGCGCATTTCCCTCGATCAGCGCCTGATAAGGAAACGCCGCCTGCGGGTACTTGTAGAGGTACTTCATGTACGAGTGCGTGGGCGTGCTGTCGAGGTAGAAGTAGTATTCTTTGACGTCTTCGCCGTGCCGCCCTTCGTTCCCGGTCAGTCCGAAGAGGCGCTCTTTCAGGATCGGATCGCGGCCGTTCCAAAGTGCGAGTGCGAAACATAACTTCTGGTTCTTGTCGCTGATGCCCGCCAGGCCGTCTTCGCCCCAGCGGTAGGCACGGGATCGTGCGTGATCGTGCGGGAAGTACTCCCAGGCGCAACCGGATCGCGAATAGTCTTCGCGCACCGTGCCCCACGCCCGCTCGCTGAGATACGGACCCCATCGCTTCCACGGAGCGCGCGGTTCGGCCGTCTCCCGCAGACGGATTCCTTCCCGAGTCATGCCAGTGCTCGCCATCGCTCACTCCCGATCGAAGTACTCCCAGACTGATCCGGATTGGGAATCGTCTTCGCGCACCGTGCCCACGCGCGCTCGCTGAGGTACGGACTCCATCGCTTCCACGGAGTGCGCGGTTCGGCCGTCTCCCGCAGCCGGATTCCTTCCCGAATCATGCCAGTGCTCGTCATCACTCACACCCGATCAAGGTGGCAGCACGTAGGCATTGGCCACGTACTGCGAAACCATTCTCTGCGTATTGAAGAAGCTGCCGTTGATCGCAATGGCGGACCGCATCACTTCGGCATACGCCGTGGGCCTGCCGAAGTACATGGGCAGGATGACTTGCTCGAGCTTCTGATAGAGCGAAGCGACCTCCATCTCTTCAGTCTCGGCCACTTCCGAGTGACCGATCGGCCAGCCCGTCACGCCCTCGAAGCAACCCTCGAGCCACCAGCCGTCGAGCACGCTCAGGCTCGGGACGCCGTTGAGTGCGGCTTTCATGCCGCTGGTTCCGGAAGCCTCCTGCGGCCGCTTGGGAGTGTTCAGCCAAAGGTCCACGCCTGCATAGACCAGAGGCGCAACGGCCCAATCGAAATCGGGCAGGAACGCCACTGGCGCGGTGTCTCCCAACCGCCGCTTGGCTTCGAAAACGCGGGCGATCATCGCCTTGCCGTCTTCGTCCTGCGGATGAGCCTTGCCGCCGAAGACGAACTGAATGGGACCCACCACTTTGTCGATGTTCAGGATCCGATCGAGGTCAGAGAAGATCAGGCTCGCCCGCTTGTAGAGCGCCGAGCGCCGGGCGAATCCGATGGTGAATGCGGATTCCTGCAGCTTGGTACCGGTGCGCCGGTCCACCTCGGCGATGAGCGCCCGCTTGGCTTCGGCGTGCGCGTCTTGAATCTCGCGCCTGGCAATTCCCACCGCGTATCGCAGGTACAGGTTGTCGCGCCGCCACTCCGGAATGTGCCGGTCAAAGAGATCGGCGAACGGCTTGGTGGTCCACGTGGCCGCGTGAACGCCGTTGGTGATCGCGCGCACCGGATAGTCTGGAAACATGCCGCGCGAGACCTCGCCGTGCTGCATCGCCACGCCGTTGATGTAACGTGAGGCGTACATGCCGAGGTAGGTCATGTTGAGCTGTTGGCCCGCGTACGCTTTGGTCCGCTCGAGCGCAACGGTCCTGGCGTCTCCCAATACTTGCCGCACGAGGGCGATTGGGAACTGGTCGTGTCCGGCGGGCACCGGAGTATGCGTGGTGAAAACGCACTTGGCGTGCACGGCCCGGGCATCATCCATCGTCACTTGTTCGAGCGAACGCCCCCCGAGTTGCTGTTCCACCAAGGCGAGCGCCAGCAGCGCCGCATGCCCTTCGTTCAAGTGGTAGCTGCTGATGTGCGCGTGGCCCAGCTTCGGCAGGATCTCCACTCCTCCGATCCCGAGTATCGCTTCCTGGCACAGGCGGTAGCGGCTATCGCCACCATAGAGCGTATCGGTGAGGCGCCGGTCCTCTGCCGCATTGCCCTCTACGTCCGTGTCCAGTAGGTAGACCGGAACCACATCGCCGCCGCAGCCGGAAATGACGAACCGCCACGCCCGCACCAACACGGCGCGGCCTTCCACGCGAACCGTCACGGTGGGCTTCATCAATTCGAGCTTCTGTTCCGGCTGCCACTCGAGAGGAACCGCGCGCTGCTGTCCTTCGGGGGTCAACTCTTGGCGGAAGTATCCGCGCCGGTGCACCAGCGTCACGGCGACCATCGGCACGTCGAGATCCGCGGCCGCTCGCAACGTGTCGCCCGCGAGGATGCCCAAACCTCCGGCATAGGTGGGAATCGAGGGATCGAGCGCAATCTCCATCGAGAAGTACGCCACCTGGTGGGCGAGCGAACCGTTCATGCTGTTTTCGGCTGCACGCCGTGTACCAGCCCCAGCTCGCGAAGCCAATCGCGGGCCTGCCGGACGCTGGCGGCCACGAGTGCGCCGGTGGAGCCTGCCTGCATCCGCTGCCGCGCACAGATCTGCGAGGTCGCATCCGAGTTCCCACCGCCGGGATCGCCCGCGCTGCCAGCCGGCACGGGCACACCTCGCTACTTTCCGGCGCGAAATTCGAGAGGTACTCGCACGCCATCACCCGCCAATAGCGGAAACCGAAGTGGAAGCCGCCCAAGCACCCTTCGGGAGGGGTTAAAGTTCGCTGGCGGGGCCTGGGCACCGGGAATCGGAAGCGGGACTGAAGCGTGTACGGCGGGGCACCGATCCAAGCACCGGAAACTCGCAAAGCGTGGTTCCGGCGCGGGTTGCCGCGTGTTGGTGCGTGCGGCGGCAGCGGGACTGAAGTCCCGCGCAGGCTAAAGCCCGCCCCACACGGCAAGGCCACTGCCGATATCGGAATCGGCGTCGAGTTTCTGGAGAGTCCCGCGGTCGCGGTAGGGACGGTGGTTACCCACCGCCCCCCGCACAGACCCGTGCTGGCGCTCCTAACGCACACGGTTCCTACCTCGGATGTTGGGGTGCTTGACGTCGAATCGCACACCGGGATACGGATGCAGGACTTGGACTGGTGGCAGCAAGCTCGCGAGCCGCTCCTCGAAGCGGCTCCGATTCAGCCGGCTCCTCTGGCTTCGACGCCGTAGCGCCAGATACCAGAGCCGGGCGACATCCCGCCGGAAGGCGTTCAGTCGCTCCGTGTTGCCCGGCACTGCGTGGTATTGGAAGAATCCCCTCACTACTTGTTGGAGCCACTCCAAGGTTCCCGTCACCTTCTCGTGCATTCGTTTGCGCAACTGCTCGCTTATCTGCTTGAGCTTGGCTGCCATCCGTTTGCCGATCGTGCGCCGGTGCACCGCGAAGTTGCCCGTCGTGTAGTTGGTTCCACAGATATGGGTGAACCCCAGAAAGTTGAACGTCTCCGGTTCTCCTTCCCCTCGCTTGCTGCGCCGTTGAGCGGCCATCCGCCCAAACTCGATCAGGCGCGTCTTTTCCGGGTGCAATTCCATCCCGAACTTCCCCAGCCGTTCCTTCAACTGCTCCAGGAACTGCTCGGCTTCTGCCCGGTGTTGGAATCCCAGCACTGCATCGTCGGCATAGCGCACGATGACCACGTCACCTTTGGCCTGCTTGTTCCGCCAGTGCTCTGCCCAGACGTCCAGTACGTAGTGCAGGTATAGGTTCGCCAAAATCGGCGAGATCACCGACCCTTGCGGACTACCCTCCTCGTTCTGGCTCCACTCGCCCTTCTCCACCACGCCCGCCTTCAGCCATTTCTGGATCAGGCGTACGACTCGCTGGTCTCCTACCCGTTGTTCGACGAACTTTACCAGCCATTCATGCTGGATTCGATCGAAAAAGCTTCGGATGTCCAAGTCGAGTATCCAGTTCACTTTCTTGCGCATGATCCCCACCCACAGCGCATCCAGCGCATCATGCTGGCTTCGCCCGGGCCGGAATCCGTAGCTGAATCCCTTGAAGTCCACTTCCCAGATCTGGTTCAGCACTTCCCCGACCGCTCGCTGTACGATTTTGTCTTCCAGCGCCGCGATCCCCAATGGTCGTTGCCTCCCATCGGCTTTCGGGATCCACACTCTTCGCGACGGCTGCGCTCGATACGCTCCTCGATGGATTCGGCTGTGCAGGTCGGCTAGCCTTCCCTCCATCCTCTTTCCATACTCTTCCCACGTCACTCCGTCCACCCCGGCCGCCGCCTTCTTCTTCAGGCTTTGGTAACTGTCCCGGAGCAGTTCGATCGTTACATGGTGCAGGAGCGCTGTGAACTTCCTCTTCCTATCCTTTCTTGCTGCTTCGCGTACACGCCCCAGCCCGCTTGTCCCACTTTCCCGGCTCTGCGTCCGGCACGGGTTAGGCCGTTGCGTGTTCTCCTTGGTCAGCGGCCTTCCCTCCACTGCCTCCTCCACCGCTTGCGCGGCTTCGTTCGGCTGCTTCGTCGGTACTATGCCGCTGTACGACTCCCCGCTGCCGTTCATGAAGGTCTTGCCGCTCATCGCGTTCTCCTTCCGGCCCGCCGCCTCTCGGCTGCGGGCGGCAACCGGGTCTCCCGGTTCTCGCGCATGGAGTTTCTCGGCATGCTTGGGGTCTTCGACTCCGCCGGGCCGCGCCACGCCTCGCCCTTCCGCGCACGCGCGTTGTTGCCTTCCTTGCTGCCTGACGCCGTCGGCTCCCGGCACTGCTTGATTTCGGAGCTCAATACCCAGCCTACCGATACCCCTATCCAACGCTTCAATCACGGTCTTGCGGCCGCCATCACATGGGTCGGGGCCAGAGTGGTTGGCTATTCCTTCTCTGTACGACTCTTTCATTCGCTACTCCATGCCGGTTTATCCCGGCGCTATCCAGGCTGAAAGCCTGCCCACAATCTGAACCATGGAATCTTTGCGCCGGAAAGTTCGCTAGGCGGCTCGCACTGCGCACGAGCGCATCGATGTGGCGGGCGCGGATCGCCGCGAAGTGCGCTTCGAACACGGCTGGCTCGACAGTGGTGCTTCCTCTCATGAAACCGAATCGATGGTAGGCGAGCACCAAAGGCTCGCCGGCTATAGGAGGGAGCAACGCGAGCGCGTTTCTTACGCTGCTGACTCGAGTCCCAGCGGCCACCAGCAATCTATCTCTGTGCAGCAACCATTGGAACCGCCCCCAATGAGGCTCATCACTGGCAGCTTCCTGCCTCGTGATTGAGCACGTTCGGCTCCGTGCCGCGAAGGCTGAATCCGTTCGCCAGATCCGCTGAGTCTGCGTCAAACGACGCTACGGATGGGGCGGCCTCCCGCGAATGGCTCTCGTGATGACCGACGGTCTGGGTGATCTGGCGGGTGTGATGGTGGGCGCGACAGGACTCGAACCTGTGACCTCCTGCGTGTGAAGCAGGCGCTCTAACCAACTGAGCTACGCGCCCGAAGGCGAGTGTCTTTCCAGTATAGCCAACTACGCGATAATGTCGCGGATTGGTTCGCCGAAGTCGATGTCGAGGCGCTTGCGGCCGGGGACCTCGAGCTTGCGGGGGTCGAGACCCAACTGGTGCAGCACCGTGGCGTGGATGTCGGTGACGTAGTGTCGATTCTCGATGGCATGGAAGCCGAGCTCATCGGTGGCCCCATGTACCACGCCGCCCTTGATTCCGCCGCCGGCGAGCCAGACCGAGAATCCGTAGGGATGATGATCGCGGCCGTCGGAGCCTTGCGCTCCCGGGGTGCGGCCGAACTCTGTGACCCAGGCGACGAGCGTGTCGTCGAGCATGCCGCGCTGCTTGAGGTCGGCGAGCAGTCCGGCGACAGGCTTGTCGGTTTGCTCGCAGAGCTCGGTGTGTCCCTTCTTGAGCTTGGAGTGTGCGTCCCACTTGCCCGCGCCGCCGTTCTGGCCGTGGAAGATCTGCACGAAGCGGACTCCGCGTTCGGCGAGTCTGCGCGCGGCGAGGCAGGTTTGTCCGAAGGGGCGTGTGACGTCGTGGTCGAGTCCGTAGAGTTTGCGTGTGGCTTCGTTTTCCTCGTCGAACTTCATCACTTCGGGCACGGCGGTCTGCATGCGGAAGGCGAGTTCATAGGACTTGATGCGGGCGCGCATGGCCGCGTCGTCTGGATACTCGACCGCCGCGGTCTTGTTCAGATCGGCGAGCAACTGGAACTCGCGCCTTTGCACTTCGGGATCGACGCTCGACTTGCCGAATGCCAGCGGATTCTCGGGGTTCACGTCGAGCCGGACGCCGCCGTGTTCGGGGCCGAGATAGCTCGCGCCGTGCGCTCCGACGCCTCCGCAGCAGGTGTCGATGGGGTCGCCCAGCACGACGAACTGCGGGAGGTTTTCGTTGAGTGCTCCGAGCCCGTAGTGGATCCAAGATCCGATGGTGGGGAAAACGCCTTCGAGCACATGGCGGCCGGTGTGGAACTGCATCTGCGCGCCGTGGTTGTTGTCGGTGGTCCACATGGAGCGCACGACGGCGATGTCGTCAATGTGCTTGGCGACGTTCGGGAACCAGTCGCTGACTTCGATGCCGCTCTCGCCGTGTTTGCGGTAGCCGACCTGCATCGGATAGATCTTCGAGTGCGTTTTGTGGAGCCCCTCGATGACTTCGCGGAGGTTCTTCTTCACCAGGGGATTTTGGAGCACGTGGCCGTACGGGCTGTCTGAGAAGGTCTTACCGGCGTGCGTGTTGAGCTCGGGTTTCGGGTCGAACGTTTCGACTTGGCTTGCGCCGCCGATCATGAACAGCCAGATGACACGCTTGGCTTTGGGTTGGAAGTGGGGCTTGCCGTCTGGCAGTTTCCATCCGCCGGTGGCGGCGCGGGCGACGCCTTGTGAATGGAGCAAGGAACCTAGCGCGAGTCCAGTGAACCCGAGGCCCATGTCGGCGAGAAAGTGACGTCGAAGATGCATATTGTTCTCCTCAGGGGATGGCGGGACTGGAAGTCGCGCAGCAGGCTGAAAGCCTGCCCCACAGATCAGCGAATGGTGACGAAGTCATTGTGGTTGAGCAGCACGTGGGCGAGGCTCTCGCGCGCTTGGGCTGCTTTGGCTGGATCGGTGTCGAGGAAGCGTCCGGCTTGCTCGCGCTCGGCGGCGGTGGGTGGCCGCGACAAGACGGTTTCGAAGACAGCTCCGATGAAGTCGGCTCCAGTGAGCTTGGCGGCGAGATGGCGCGCCTGTTCGCGGCTGAGCTTGCTGTTTGACATCGCGAGCGCCTGATGCGGGACCACGCTCGCGTCGCGCTGGTAGCATTCGGCTGTGCTCGCTGAGTCGAACACGTCGAGGAAGGCCACGGGGAGATCTGGCACGTGCTGCAGGTAGATGCTGCGGCGGGTGATCTCTTCGGCCTTCTCGGCGTCGATCTCGGGTCCGCCTTGCGAGGGGTCGAGCTTTCCGGCAACGGAGAGCACGCTATCGCGCACGACCTCGGCTTCCATGCGTCGCGGATTCATGCGCCACAGGGCGATGTTCTCGGGATCGATCTTGGCGTTCGGGTGATCGTCCCCGCCCGCGCTCGACCTCATCCGGTAGGCGTTGCTCGTGAGGATGATCCGGTGGAGTTTCTTCATGCTCCATCCCTGTTCCATGAACTCGGCGGCGAGCCAATCGAGCAAGGCCGGATTGGTGGGGGCCTTACCATTTCGGCCAAAGTCGAAAACGGTGGGAACGAGCGCCTGGCCGAAGTGCCGCAGCCAGATGTGATTGACGGCGACTCGGGCGGTGAGCGGGTTGCGGGTATCGGCGATCCAGCGCGCGAGGGCCAAGCGGCGTCCGCTCGATTTCTCCGGATAGGTTTTGCCGACAGGCGTGTAGCCCTCAGGCTCGCGCGTGAGTGAGGTCTTCGCGGCTTCGATTCGGCTCTGTGCCGCAGAGAGCTTTTTCTCGTCAAGCTCGCCAGGTTTGGTGAGGGCCGCGTTGAGGTCCGTTTGCGCGCGAAGCAGGCTCTCGTTCGCGGCGGCAACACCGGCTGAGCGCTCGGCCTTGCGGGCCTTCTCGGCGAGAGCTTCGGCATCGGGCGAGTTCGCGTACTTGGCGTTGTCGGCGGCGATGCGGGCTTCGAGTGCGGGCAGTGCGAGCTTGGCGGCGATGACGGCTTTCTCGGCGATGTAGCGGTCCTCGTACTTCGCGTCACGCAGGGTGGCTTCCGCTTTGGCGATGGCGGCTTTGGCGTCAGCGATGAGGTCGGCTTGGACGAAAGTGCGGTGGTCGGGATAGTAGGCGTCGAGCGGCAGAGTGACTGGAGCGATGGCGAGCGGCGTGCCATGGAGGATGCTCGGCGTGGCGGCAGTGAGCGGATGCTCTTTGTCTGGATTCTGAACGTCGCCGCGAATCAGCTTGAAGGTCTCGGCAGTGGGGTTGTCGTCGAAAATGCGGGCGAGTCCGTTCTTGCTGGCGTCGGTCTCGCCGGGCACGCGATCGAGGCGGACCTGATAGGCTCGAAGAACGCGCGGAAGCGATAGTACTCTTCCTGCGAGAACGGATCGTATTTGTGGTCATGGCAGCGGGCGCACTTGAGCGTGACGCCGAGGAAGGCCATGGCGGTGTGGTCGACCGCGTCTTGCATCCAGCCGTTGCGATCGTACTTGGAGAAATTGCGGGCGAGATAGCCGGTGGCGCGGAGCACGTCGGGATCTCCGGGTGCGACTTCATCGCCGGCGATCATCTCGAGGACCATGCGGTCATACCCTTTGTCGCGATTGAGCGACTCGACGATCCAATCGCGCCAACGCCAGATGTGCCGTGCGCTGTTGCGCCAGTCTTTGCCTTTGCGCCAGCCATACCAATCGGCGTAGCGCCAGACATCCATCCAATGGCGGCCCCAGCGCTCGCCGTAGCGCGGGTCATCAAGGAGGCGGTCGACGAGACGCTCGTACGCGCCGGGTGCTTGATCGGAGAGGAACGCGTTCATCTCGGCGGGTGTGGGAGGGACGCCGGCGAGGTCGAGATAGAGGCGGCGAGCCAAGACGCGCGGGGTGGCGGATTCGAGCGGCGTGAGCGATTTCTGTTCGTGCTGCGCGGCGAGGAAGGCGTCGACCGGATTGCGCGTCCACGTCTTGTTGCGCACGGCGGGAAGAGGGGCCTTGTGCGGGAGCTCGAACGCCCAGTGTCGATTTTCGGCGGCGCGGATTGCTGTGGGGAACTGGGCGCCTTGATCGATCCAGGCTGCGAGGGCAGCCAATTCCACGTCTGTGAGTTTGGCCGCTTGGAACGGCATGTGCGGATCGGCGGAGTGAGAGACGCTGCGATAGAGGAGGCTGGTTTTGGCGTTGCCGGGAACGATGGCGGGTCCGCGGTCGCCACCTTTGAGCAGAGCGTCGCGGGTGGTGACGTCGAGCGAGGATTTGCGGAACTTGCCGCTGTGACAAGCGACACAACGCTTCTCGAGAATCGCGGGTCCGGTGGCCGGATCGGCGGCGAAGAGCGCGAGGCTCGTGGCGACAATGTAGAGGCCGTTACGCACCATGGTGTTCGTTGGGTATCTACACTATATCGAAAGATCCGGAGAAGTGCGGGGCTTGTCGAGGCAGCAGTGTTTGAACTTGCGTCCGGAGTTGCAGGGGCAGGGTTCGTTGCGCCCGGGCGGGCGAGTGGCGTAGCGGAAAGTGGTGGGCGTTTCGGGTGTCGAATTCTGTCGAACGGCGGGTTCTGGATCGGCGTGGACGGAGGCCTGTTGCAAGATCTGTTCGGTCTCGACGTCTTGGAGGATGGAGTCAGAGGGGATGGACGGCTTGGCCATCTTCAGGATGAGCGCCGCGGCGCGGAGGGCGACGGAGGGGGAGGTGTCAGGGTCGGCGAGAAGCTGTCGAATATTGTCGAGCGCGGCGATGTGGCACTACAAGCACAATCGTGTTGACAGACCGATTGAATCGCTCATTGGCCTCACTTTGGTCCACGCCATCGGAAGCGAGGTCCGAAATCGCGTTCATCAGTTGCGCGTAGTGCTCGAGCTTTCGCTGTTGAAGCTTGTCTCGACGCTCAGCTCTCTTGGTCAGATAGAACGTCAACGCTGCACCCAACACGCTGAGAAATGCGGTGACGATCGCGACTTCTAGTGCCGGATTCATATCTCAATGTTAGACGACGACCCAAACAGTCTCCGGGTGTCCCGCTCCGCACCTAAGATTCGTAGCTACAGCGGATTACGGAGCCGTACCGCATCTTCAAAACGGACGAACCCGATTTTGATTTTCATGTTTGGCGGAGTTCGAAGGCAGCCTTACCGGGTTTGGAAGTAGGCTATCGTCTCTTCGATCTCCCGGCTTAGGCTCGACTCGTTGGTCATGTCTCTGAGGTGCCGAAGCAGCACCAGTGTTCTCGCCGGTTCGCGAGCCGCTGGCAGCATGGTTTCCGGCATTTCAAATGAGGAACGCAAGATCGCCAGCGTATTCCGTGTTTCAGGCTCCGTCAGAGCATTCGACCCGATCATCTCACTGATGAGGCCTGCGGTTCCATCCCCTAGTCCGCCCTGCGAAGTCTGGAGGTGAATTCCGGCAGGGCCAATACCGGCCGCCATGAGGTGCTGCAGAATGTCGCTGTAGTATTGCGATTGAGTTTGTGTTTCCGGACGCCCACTGACTAGCCGGCCATCGGGCGTGCGAAACGGATCCGCAAGGGCAGGCGTGGCAAAGGAGCGAATCCCCTGGCTGGTCTGACAGGTGACGACCACATTTGGGCCCGAGGTAAACATGGATCCCTGCCCGCCAGGACGACGGGGTGCGGTCACGGTAAGTTCAATGGCGGGGCTCGCGATTTTTCCGCCTACGGTCCACACCTCGCCCCAGCCACCAAAGTCACGCTTTTCGAACTGGCCCCGTATTGACCACTGACCCGCACTATCCGTCGAGCCAACCACTGGACTCCAGTCGGTGCGCCCCTGCCTGGATGTCCTTACGCTAATTGGCTGTCTGGGAGCCGCCGTTATGTGAATCTCGAACCGGTCGCCAACTTGGAACTCGCTACCAGGACGGCTGGCGTTCACCAATCGCACGAGTGGTGTCTGAGCGACGGCAGGAACCAAGGCCAAAGCCCAAAGTAGGATCCGCATTGTGCTCCAATCCGAGTTCATTCTAACAGAGCCTCAGTCTGGCTCATCTACTCGCGGGCGCGGCCGTACTGGACGCGGGCGGAGACGGTTTCATTTTCGCATCGGGCGGAGGCGCTTCGACCTGCGTCAGCTTCGGCGTCGCTAGACCTGCGGCCATGGCGGGCATTGTGCAAGGTGGACCGGCACAACTCTCGATGCGCGAAACGCAGAGCCCTCATCACCAGAGAACTCTCAGGGGTCCGGTTCATCCGCTGATCCGGCTCCGCTCCGTTGCTGTTTTGCCATTTCTGCGAGAGGAGAAGTGTCGATGGCGGAAAAGCACCCTTCCTCGGGCGAAACCCGGCTCGCGGGAGGAGCGACGCGGTCGCGAACTGTTCTTTGGATAGTCGTACCAAATTCAGTGGCGAAGAAGTGGCTGGACTGAAAGTCCCGCTGCGGGCTACAAGCCCGCCCTACACGGAGGAAGTCTTCGCGGCCGACGAAGAACGGAAGGATAGTAGTCCAACCATCAGCAGATGTGGGCGCCTTGGGCTTCCACGTAGACTGCGTAGAGCGACTGGCTGCCGGTCATGAAGAGGCGATTGCGTTTGGGACCGCCGAAGCAGAGGTTCGAGCAGATCTCGGGCAACTGGATCTTGCCGATGCGCTCGCCGTTGGGCGCGAAGATGTGGACGCCATCGTAGCCAGCGCCGACCCAGCCGGCGCTCGACCAGATGTTGCCGTCGGTGTCGCAACGGATACCGTCGGCGAGGCCAGCGCCGAGGCCGGGGATGTCCATGTTGCAGAATTGCTTTCCGTTGCGAAGCTTGCCGTCGGCGATGTCGTACACCTTGATGATGCGCGGGGCGTTGGGATAGTGCGTGGCGCCGGTGTCGGCGATGTACACCTTCTTATAGTCGGGCGAGAAGCAGAGGCCGTTGGGTTTGAAGAGCTCGTCGGTGAGCATCTCGAGTTTGCCGGACTTGGGGTCCACGCGGTAGACGGCTTCCTTCAGTTCGAGGTTGCCCTTGTTGCCTTCGTAATGCATGAGCGAGCCGTAGCCGGGATCGGTGAACCAGACCCAGCCATCGGGATGCGCGGCGCCATCGTTGGGTGCGTTGAGCGGCTTGCCGTTGAACTTGTCGGCGAGCACGGTGACGCGGCCGTCATGCTCGTAGCGGACCACGCGGCGGTTGCCGTGTTCGAAGCTGATCTGGCGTCCTTCGAAATCGAAGGTGTTGCCGTTGGAATATCCGGCGGGCTTGCGGTAGACGCTGACGTGGCCGTCTTCGGGGAGCCAGCGCATTTGACGATCATTGGGGATGTCGCTCCAAATGAGGAACTGGCCGCCGCTGTGCCAAGCGGGTCCTTCGGCCCACAGGGTGCCGACGTAGAGGCGCTGGATGGGAGTGTTGCCGATTTTGTATTTGTCGAAGCGCTTGTCGAGAGAGATGACGTCGGGGTCGGGGTAGCGCGCGGGGTTGCGTCCCGACCAGTCGCGGGGCGCTTGCGCTTGGGCGGCTGCGGCCATGGCGCCGCCGGAAAGGGTGGAAAGAAACGATCGCCTGTGCATCGGGATCTCAGTATAGCCGAGTCTGGTACACTGGGGTTACCGTACCGGAGCTTACGTTCGGCGCTGGGTGCGCCGATATTAAGAACATGGCCACAACGGCACATCTGGAAGAACTCAGTTCACAAGCGGCGCAGTATGTGCTGGGTGAGCTGTCAGGCGACGCGGCGAAGCAGTTCGAGCGGCGGCTGGCGTCCGGGTGTCCTTATTGCCTGGCTGAGACGCGAGCGCATACGCAGGCATTGACGGCGGTGGCGATGTCGGCGCCGGCGGCTCCGCCTTCGGGGCTCAAGTCGAAGTTGATGGTGCGGACGGGGCCGGCGGAGGCGAAGTCGCAGCTCACGCTGGTGACGCCCGAGGATAGTCCGTGGCAGCCGGGTCCGATGGCGGGAGTGGAGTTCCGGTTCTTGCGTGGCAAGCAGACGTTCCTGGTGAGAATGGCGCCGGGGACGTCGATCCCGACGCACTATCACGATCATGCCGAGCAGTGCTTGGTGATCGAGGGGAGTGTGTATCAGGAAGGGGTCCACGCGAAGGCTGGGGATTTCGTGCATATGCCGGCGGGGACGACGCACGCACCGATCCGAACGGATGAGGGGTGCGTGTTTCTGATTTCGTACGCGTGACCGAGGCGGGACTGAAGTCCCGCGCAGGCTGAAGCCTGCCCCACATGCTCGAGCCCTGATCATCTGGATCTGCGGTCAGTTGAATCCGGATCTACAATCGGGTATGCGAAAAGCGATTTTCGGCTTGTGCGTGGTGGGCGCATTGCGTGCGCAGACGAGGCAAGTGGGCGAGGCCGAGGTGCGGAAGGTGCACGCGACGGCGATCGTGATTGACCTGCACAACGACGTCACCAGCAAGACGGTGGATGGGCTCGACATCGGGCTCGATGCGAAGACGGGGCACACCGATCTCGGGCGGCTTCGCGCGGGCAACGTGGGGGCGCAGTTCTTCGCGGCCTACGTCTCAACGCGATCGATGACCGGGAACCACGCGGCGCACCGGGCGCTCGAGATGATCGATACGATCCGGCGCGACATTGTCGAAAAACATCCGGGGGATTTTGAACTCGCGACGACGGCGGCCGATATCGTGCGCATTCGCAAGCAGGGTAAGATCGCCGCGCTGATCGGGATCGAAGGCGGACACGCGATCGAGGAGAGTCTTCGACTGCTGCGACAGTTCCACGCGCTCGGCGTGCGGTACATGACGCTGACGCATACGCGCGATCTGGCTTGGGCGGGCTCGTCTGGGTCGCCGGCGAACAAGGGACTCTCGGCGTTCGGTAAGCAAGTGATCGCGGAGATGAACGGTCTGGGGATGATGATCGACGTGTCGCACGTTTCCGATCAGACGTTCTGGGATGCGATCGCTGCAACGAAGGCTCCGCTGATCGCTTCGCATTCGTCGTGCCGGGCGATTTCGAATGTGCCACGGAACATGTCCGACGAGATGATCCGCGCGCTCGGGAAAAACGGCGGCGTGATTCATATCAACTTCTCATGCGACTATCTGAATCCCGAGTCACACCGGACGTCGCCGTCACGCGATCCAGCCAGGAGGGCCGAGCGGCAGGCGGCAATGGACAAGGTGAATGCCAATCCGGATCCGGCCGTGCGCCGAGCCGGTTGGGACAAGGCGATGGACGAGACGGGAACCGGGATGGTACGGGCGACCCTGGCCGATGTGGTGGCGCACATTGACCACGTGGTGAAAGTAGCCGGGGTGGATCACGTGGGCCTGGGAAGCGATTTCGATGGCGTGGGATGCACGCCGATCGGGCTCTCGGACGTGTCGGAATTTCCCAATCTGACCCGTGCGCTGCTCGAGAAAGGCTACTCGGCAGCGGACGTTCAGAAGATCCATGGCGGGAACACGCTGCGGGTGATGCGGGCTGTGGAGAAAGCGGCGCAATCCCGCTGAGCAGCACCGGTACTTTTCGCCCGGTAGTTTTTCGGTTGGTGCGGAAACGGGCGGCTCGGCACACGTCCTTTACTTTCAAGGGGATAAAATGTTACGCTCAAAAGTTCCATGCGTACCGTTGACCTAATCCGACGCAAGCGGGACGGCGAGGAGCTGTCACCGGAAGAGATCGCCTTTCTCGTCGACAACTACACTTCGGGAAGCATTCCTGATTACCAGATGGCCGCGTTTTTGATGGCCGTCTACAACACCACGATGTCAGACCGCGAGGCCGATGAGCTGACCGCGCGAATGATCGCATCCGGGCAGACGATCGACCTGTCCGGCGTGCCGGGCGTCAAGGTGGACAAGCATTCCACCGGCGGCGTGGGCGACAAGACCAGCTTGATTGCCGCTCCGTTGGCTGCTGCCGCGGGCGCGATCGTACCGATGATGTCTGGCCGCGCGTTGGGACATACCGGAGGAACGCTCGACAAGCTCGAGTCGATTCCGGGATTCCGCACGAACCTGACGGTCGACGAGTTCCGCGAGAATTTGCGCA
>JAXLQL010000053.1:0-31137 GCA_046331625.1 Bryobacteraceae bacterium | reverse complement strand
ATGGGGCATCCCGGTGCCGGGCGAAGACAGGCACGTCTTCTACGTCTGGTTCGATGCGCTCACCACCTACATGAGCGCGGTGGAAGGCGAGGACCGTTGGCCCGCTGACCTGCATCTGATCGGCAAAGAGATCGTGCGCTTCCATGCCATCTACTGGCCCGCGTTCCTGATGGCTGCCGGTTGGCCGCTCCCGAAACAGGTATTCGCGCACGGATTCCTGCTCTTCGACAACGACAAGATGAGCAAGTCAAAGGGGAACCTGCTGCGCCCGCTGCCGATCCACGAAGTAGTGGGTGTCGAAGCGTTGCGCTACTACTTGCTCCGCGAGGTGGTGTTCGGCAGTGACGGCAACTTCAGCCTCGACGCTTTGATTGCGCGCTACAACTCGGATCTTGCCAACGGCATCGGCAACCTGGTGAGTCGCACGCTGAGCATGATCCAGCAGTATCGCAAGGGCGTGATTCCGGCTGGTCCGGGTGACGCCGCCATTGCCGAGACCGCGCGCCAAACGATCGCCGCCGTCAGGGAAGGTTTCGAGCAACTGCAGTTCTCGCGGGCGCTCGAAGCGCTGTGGAGCTTGTTCTCTGCGGTGGACAAGCATATCGTGGAGAACGCACCGTGGAAGCTGGTGAAGTCGGCTGACGGGGCCGATCAGGCGCGGCTCGATAAAACGCTCTACACGGCCGCCGAGACGGTGCGCCTGGCGGCGATCCTGCTGGCTCCGGTGCTGCCGGTGGCTTCCGAAAAGATCTGGTCGCAACTCGGCGGCGAGGGTTCGGTTTCGGCGCAGCGGGTGGACTCGCTCGAGTGGGGACAACTCGCGGGCGGCAAGCCGATCGGCAAGACCGAAGGCGTGTTCCCGCGAATTGACGCGGCGCCCGCGTTGGCCAAGATGAAGGAGCTCGAGGAGAAAGAAGGCATTCGGCAAGACACGATGGTGGGCAAGATCGCTCCCGCCGCGGCTGCGCCTGCCGCCGAGGCCACTCCGTACATCTCGATCGATGATTTCCTCAAAGTGGACCTGCGTGTGGGCACGGTGCTTACGGCTCAGCCGGTGAAGGGCGCCGACAAGCTGCTGCACCTGCAGGTGGACATCGGCGAGGCCAAACCGCGATCCATCGTCGCAGGGATCGCACTCGCCTACAAGCCCGAACAGGTGCAGGGGCGCAAGGTGGTGATCGTGGCCAACCTCGCTCCACGCAAGCTCAAAGGACTCGAATCGCAAGGCATGATTGTGGCTGCGTCGCTCGAAGGCGGTGCACCGGTTCTGGCGGCCTTCCTCGAAGATGTTCCCAACGGAGCGCGATTGAAGTGATCGTAGATTCGCACTGTCATCTCGACGACACTTGCTTCAGTATCGACCGCGACGCTGTGGTCAAGCGCGCGCAGGATGCGGGTGTCGAGTACATGATGACGATCGGCACCGGAGACGGTCCGCCGGATCTCGAAGCCGCCATCCGCGTGGCCGAGACCTACGACAACGTCTACGCCACGGTCGGGGTGCATCCACACGATGCCGCCAAGGTCAAACCCGACACGATGAAAAATCTAGAGGCCCTGTTGCGGCATCCAAAAGTATTGGCGGTGGGCGAAATCGGGCTCGACTATCACTATGACCACTCGCCCCGAGACCGGCAGCGGGCCGTGTTCGGCGAGCAGCTCGATATTGCCTTGCGTGCCGGAAAACCGATCGTGATCCATACGCGGGAAGCCTGGGAAGACACGTTCGCCATCCTCGAGAGCCGGTGGGTGGCCGAGGCCGGCGGGATCATGCACTGCTTCACTGGAGGTCCGCTCGAGGCGGAGCGATCACTCGGGCTAGGATTCCACATCAGCTTTTCGGGAATCGTGACCTATCCGAAAGCGACGGACATCCAGGCGGCCGCGCGGGTGGTTCCTTCATCGAAGTTGCTGGTGGAGACCGACGCGCCGTACCTTGCGCCGGTGCCGCATCGGGGCAAGCGCTGCGAGCCCGGCTTCGTGGTGGAAACGGCTCGGAAGCTCGCCGAATTGCGCGGCGAAACCTTCGAGGCGGTGGCTGAGGCGGCCTCCCGGAACTGGTTCGAATTGGCCCGTATCGACGCGAATGGAGCGGGATCGGCCGCGGTGGGTTTGCCATGAAGGATTTCAAGCGGTTAGACTGGTGTAATTCATGAGCATGAGCCGCATTGGGCAGGCGCTCACGGCCAGGGAGATCCGCGAATCGGTGGCGGAGGAACTGGTCCGCGTCGAGCAGGTGATCCAGATGGAAGCGATTGCGCCGGTCGACGCCGTCACCTCCATCAGCAATCACCTTCAGGCCAACGGCGGAAAACGGCTTCGGCCGATGCTCCTGCTGCTGGTCCACAAGATGCTGCGCGCCAACCGGCTTTCGCCTGGCGAAACGTCCGATAGCGCGATCCGGATGGGCGCGGTGGTGGAGATGATCCACGCGGCCACGCTGATCCATGACGACGTCATCGACGAAGCCACCACGCGCCGCGGCAAGCCTTCGGCCAACGTGTTGTGGGGCAATCAGACCTGCGTGCTCGGCGGCGACTGGCTCTACATGCAGGCCTTCCAAATGGCGTTGCGCGAGCGGAACTTCCCCGTGCTCGACGTGCTGATCTCGCTCACTCAGATGATGGTGGAAGGCGAGTTGATCCAGCTCGAGCGGATCGGCAAGATCGACATCACCGAAGCCGACTACATGGAGCTGGTGGATCGCAAGACCGCGAGCCTGTTCTCGGCCTGTGCGCGCTTGGGTGCGCTGGTGTCGGGCGCCGACGAGAGCACTGAGTCAAAGCTCGGCGAGTACGCCTGGAACCTCGGTATGGCGTTCCAACTCGTGGATGACGTGCTCGACTTCACGGCTCGCGAATCGATCCTGGGCAAACCCGTGGGCAATGCGACCTGCGCGAAGGCAAGTCGACACGCTGCCGTTGATCTACGCGCTGGCCGAAGGTACTCCTGGCGAGCGAGACTGTAGCCACCGTGTTGCGCGACCGAGCTATGATCGCGTCAGGCCGAGCCAGATCCTCTCGATCATGGGCAAGTATGGCTCGACTATCGTGCTCGCCGTCAGGCGCGCAGACGTTCACCGGACCGCTGCGCGCGCCATCATCTCCGAGTTCGCCGAGTCACCCATCAGCGGGCGCTCTACACGGTGACGGAACTGGTTACGGAACGCGATCACTGATGCGTCTGCTTCTCATCGCAACGGCGTTCGTGGCACTGGCGGCGGATCCCGCGCTGGTCAAGCTGGAAGCGGAGATGAAGCGCGTGGCTGCGGTGGAGGCGGAGTTGTGGGCGCTACGCGGCGATCCACGTCGAATCCTACCGGACGGCAAGTTTGAATTCCACGGATGCGTTCCCCATGGCGAGCACGTTCAAGGTGCCGATCGCGGTGAACTGCTGGCGCGTGTGGATCAAGGCAAAGAGAAACTGGATCGGATGATCTCACTCGATGCCGCCGATCTTCATCCCGGCAGCGGGACGCTGAGCGATCTCTTCAACAAGCCGGGCGTTGCGCTCGGTGTGAACCCGCTCGAACTGATGCTGCCGATCAGCGACAATCCTCGGCCACCGATATCCTGTTACGCGAAGGGCGCTCGATGCGGTGAACCTACGATTGCGGCAGATCGGGATCTCGGGATTCGCGTCGATCGCCCCACTTCTTTGCTGATCTCCGATTTCGTGGGCGTGAACGCGATGAACGGACGATGGTCGCCCGAGGAGTTGAGAGCAGTACAAGGCGCCTGAAGACGATCGAAAGCCGCGCGGCAGAAGGCGGAACGCGATCCGCGAGGACACGGCCATGCTCGAAGGCATTGCGCGGCTGCTCGTGAAGATTCAACGCAAAGAGATCCACTGGAGAATGCCGAGTTGCTTCTCGATATTCGCGCCGTTGCCGATCTGGCAAGGAGCGGCTGAGCGGCCTGGCTTCCGGAGAACACCGTGGTGGCGCACAAGACCGGAACCATCGGACGTAGCATCAATGACGTGGGCATTTCGAACTGCCTGCGGGCGCGGTCACGTCGCGCTGGCGGTTTTCGTCAAGAACTCCGGACAAGCCTGCAGGACCGCGAGCGAGCCATCATCGCCGAACGGCGCGCACGGTGCACGATTTCTTTCTCTTCCAGTAGTTCCTCGATGAAGCACCGCCTCATCGCGCTCGCTCTTCTGTCATGCGCATGCCGGCGCTCCGCGCCCGAGGCTTCCGGCTTTCGAACCGAGGCGGGCCGCGAGGCCGTGGCTCCAGCGTTTGGCGCTGCGAGTGTGTTCACGTTTGACGCCGCTGGTCGATTGGTGGCCGCGAAGGAGAGCGGTCATCCGATGCTGCTGCCGAACGCGACGCCGGTTACCACGAAGCTGATCTCTCCGCGAGCGCTCTGGTTCGATGGACGCACGCTCCACGCAGTGGCGAAGGACGAAGCGGGCGTGAGCGGCTTCTACCGCGTGGGCGAAGGCATCGAGCAACTCTCCACGGCGAGCATCGCGGGGCCGATCGCGCGCGGTCCTGAGGGAAGCATACTCTCGTTGACTGGCGGGCTTTCGCGTTGGGACCCGGACCGGCGCCTCTTCGTTCCGATTTCCACCGGCATCGATGGCGTGGCATTCGCGCATGACGACGCGGGTGAGGCCTTTGTGCTCGAGCCAGCGCGGGGCGGTCATCCGGACTTGCCTGGCTACCGGCCGCCTCGGATCGTCCACGCGGTGGCTGGTGCTCTTCGCGACGAACTTCCCGCGCTGTCAGAACTTGGCGAGGAGCGGCCGGTGGGGCTCGTGTTTTATCGTCACCACGTGTATCCGCGCGAGTTCGATGGTGCGCTGTTCCATGGCGACTCGGCGACTGGTCGCATTCTCGCCTCGACCCTGGTTCGCGATGGCGCAACCTACCGCGTCACCGGCTCGCGCGCGTTCGTCGACGGCGCACGCGGGTTGAATGGTCTCGATGTGGGCCCGGACGGCTTCCTCTATTTCTCTAGCGCCGCCGGGATCCATCGCGTCCGCTACGAGCCTTCTTTCTGAATCGATGGTTCGGTGCGCGCGCGAGCCCTCGAAGGCGCGCTGGCCGTGGCCCGGCAGCCGCAGCCGCTGTCGAGTTGGGGGCTATGCCGCCCTCGAGAAGGCGAAAGAGACGATGGGGCCGCGCTGGGGCGAGCAAATCGAGCAACTCGCGGTCGATAAAGGCTTCGAGCCCACTGATCGAGCTCGCGCGCTGCTGTTGTTGCAGCGGTTCGGTCCGAGCCGAATGCCGACCGGATCCGCACTTGTGCTGGCGATCGGAGTGCAACGGTCCGTGGCGCGGCGGTATGGGTGGCAGGCCGACAGCGGGGTGCGCGGCTCAGGCCACCGCGGCGACGGCGCTGAAGGACGTGGATCCGTTCAGTGCTGCCGAGCGGCAGCGGTGGTGCGGTTGGGCCTCACGCCCGAGGAGCCGCCGTTCGCGGCCTTGGATGATGTGTGGGCGCTGCTGCGCGATGGCGGCCCTTTCGTGCGGAACGCGGGACGGCTCGCGCTCGAACGCATCGCACCGGCGGAATGGAGCGCCCGCGTCTTCGCGGAAACCGATCCTGACGCGGCGCTCGAGGGACTGGCCGCGTTGGTGCGCCTGAGGTCCGCTGACGCCGAGCAGCAGTACCCAATATTCGATCGACTGCTCGCGTTGATGCGGCGTGGCGATTTGACTGGACCGGCGCTGCAGGGTGTGCTGCGGTTGTTTCTGACGGCTTCGGCGGCAGAGCCAGGCGGGGCGAGCGCTTCGCTGCGAAAACAAGTTTCGGATATCTTGTTGCCGCGATTTCCCACGCAAGATGCGGCTACTGAGCGAGAGCTAGCACGAGTGCTGGGCTACTGTGGGCAGCCGGAAGCGGTGGCGAAGATCCTGGCGGCGATTCCGCAAAACGATTCGGGCAAGACGCGGCAGATCCATTTCATCGCGAGCCTCGCGGTGTCGAAGGACGCTTGGTCGGCTGAACAGCGTGAGGCCGTCATCACGTGGTTTGCGAAGGCGGCGCGATGGGGCGGGGTCACGAACGAGCTCGCGAAGATGTTCCAGGAGACGGTGGATGGGTTCGACGAGGGGCAGAAACAGTCCGCCTACGCCACGGTCCCTGGGTTGGCTCCGAAGGGGAAGCGATGATGGCGGTTACGGATCAACTGGGCTAGGCCGAAACTGTGCCTGACTTTACCAGTCGCAAGCCCGGAAAGTAGTCGCGATAGAAGCCGCGATCCCGAGTCAGCAGTTGCGACGCCTGAACGGTGGCGTGTGCGCCCACGAGCAAGTCGGCCAGAAGCGTCGTTCGGGAACCACCTCGCCGCCTGTATTTCCGGAAAGCCTGGCCCCCGAGGAAGAGGGCCTCCCTCGATAAGCTGTCCGCACGTATGCCTGCGTCTTTCAGGAACGCGTCGCACTCTCCCTGGTCAGAGAAATGGGCGCACAACTCCGCGTAGACCATGTCGGCCACCACGAGCGATCCCACAGACGCACTTGCGTTCAACGCCGCCGCCGATTGCTCGACGAAGCCCTCGTTAGGCCGAAGAATATCCAGAAGGATGTTCGTATCGACAGCAGTGATCATCGGCCGCGGACGTCGTCGATGTATTCGTCTACTGAGGAGTATCCGAGTTCCCGGAAGCTTTTCTTGCAGCGTCCCTTCCATTTCGAAAGGTCGAGTCTCTTCGGGGCCTTTTGGAGCACAAGAGAATCGCCCACGATCCGAAACTCCACCTCGACCCGCGGCTCAAGCCCGAAACGGTTCCGAATCGATTTTGGGATAGTCACTTGCCCACGATCACCGACTTTCATATTTCCCAGTATGAGAGCCCATGCGTACCATTTCAAGCAAACCCTGGCGGCGAACCTCACCTCAACCCGAACACCAGAATGTTCGGACCGTTCGCCACGGCCACGTACTGCTTCCCACCCGCCATGTACGTCATCGGCGATGCGCGCCAACTGTGTCCATCGCCCAACGCCGTGGAAGCATTCGTCTGCACGTGCCACAACTCACGCCCATCGCGCGCATCCACGGCCGCGAACGCGCCACTATCCTCGCCGTAGAAGACCACGCCGCCACCCGTCGAAAGCACGCCGCCCCAGCTATCGGCGCTACCCACCATCGGCACTTCCCACGCACGCCGGCCCGTCTCCGGATCGAGCGCGCGCAAAAACATCTGGCCCGGCTCGAGCGGAATCGGCTTCGGATTCCATCCGCCTCCCTTGCGATATACACCGCACGCTTCTCTAGCCACCACGTAGAACAGCCCGGTTGCCGGACTCAACGCAACCGAAGGCCAGTTGGCTCCACCCAACACGTTCGGACACACCTTCTTGCCCTCCGCCGTTGGCTCCATCCCCGGAATCAGAATCGGGCGCCCGTCTTTCCCGATCGCGCTTGCCCACGTGGCGCGATCGACGAATTTTTCGCCGAGGAGAAACTTGCCGTTCGTGCGGTCCAGCACGTAAAAGAACCCATTGCGATTGGCGTTCATCAGCACCTTGCGCTCTTCGCCGCGGAATTTGATGTTCGCCACGAGCGGCGTCTGGCCGCCGTCCCAGTCATAGAGATCGTGCGGCGTGAATTGATAGTGCCACTTCAACTCGCCGGTCTCGGGCTTCAGTGCGAGCACGCTCGCGGTGTAGAGATTGTCGCCCTTGCGCTCGTCGCCATCGTAGGCAGGAAACGGATTCCCCACGCCCCAGAAGATCGTTTGCGTCTCGGGATCGAAGGTGCCGGTCATCCACGTTCCTCCTCCTCCGCCGAACTTCGCCAACGCGGATCCTTTCCAATTCGACTCCGCCAAGGGCTCGCCGGGCTTCGGCACGGTGAAGAATCGCCACACACGCTCGCCCGTGGAAGCCTTGAACGCCGCAAGCGACCCGCGCATGCCGAGGTCGCCGCCTGAGACGCCCGCCACCACGAGGTCATTCACCACAATCGGTGCGGCTGTGTTGCCGGTGTTGTTGTGATCCAGCCCCTCGATGATGTCGGTCTCCCACAACGGCTGACCCGTGACGCGATGCAACGCGACCAGGTGAGCGTTGTCTGTCACCAGGAACACGCGATCGCCCAGAATCGCCACGCCGCGATTGGTACCACGCGCCGGATCGCCTCGAATTTCGTCTGAGCGCGAGCGCTGATAGTGCCAGATGGTGCGCCCGGCTCGTCCATCGATCGCGAACACCTGGTTCGGACCGGTGACGTACATCACGCCATCCACCACAACCGGCGTCGCCTGCACCACGAAATGGTTGATCGGGAAAACCCACTGCAGCGCGAGTTCACGCACGTTGGCCACGTTGATCTGCTCGAGCGGACTGTGCCGATTCCCTCCGATGTTGCCGTGATAGGTGGGCCAATCGCCCGGTTTCGGTTTGGCCACTTCGGCGAACGTGAGTCCGCCTTCGTTGGTGAGCGGCTCGGCGCGCTTGGTGAGCGAAGCTCCCGTGAGCGAGCTCAAGAAGGCCACCACGTCGCGGCAATCTTCGGCGCTGCACTTGGCAACAGGCATCGGCGAACCCGGCGCCACGCGAATCTCCGCGGCTTCGCTCGCATCGATCAAGTGGAACTTGCCGGCGAAATCCTGCACCTGGATGTTGTAGTGGCTCTGGTTGCGCGCGAAGCCTCGAATCGTGCGGCCGTCATAGAGCCGCACGGTCGCCAGTTCGTAGCCGGGGCGCACTTTTGCGGATGGCTTCGCGATCGACTCTTCGATCTCGGCCACCGTCATGTCGCGACCCGTTGCCGATAGGTCCGGACCCGACGCCTTCCCGCGCCCGAAAACCATGTGGCACTTGGCGCAGCCGCCTCTGCCGAAGAAGTATTGCTCGCCCGCGGCTCGGTTACCCGAAACGCCAGCTTCCGAAGCCGGAGCGTTCAGCGAGCGGACCAAGGCGGTGAGCCCGTCGAGTTCCGCCGCCGGCAGCGGGAACGCGGGCATTCCGCGCGCGGGAACTCCGCTGCGAATCAAGTTGCGCAGATCGTCTTTCGACATGGCGCGGATCTTGCGGTTGCCGGCGAGGTTCGGTCCGCGCTCGGTGCCATAGCCGTCTCCATGGCAAACGCCGCAATTCTTCGAGAAACTGGCGCGAGCATCTTGACCGAAGGCAGCGGCCGCGCACACGAGAGCGAGCAAAGCGATCTTCATCGTTCTCACGATTCTACGCCACAGCGCTTGAATTGCGGAATCCGAATTCGCGTTTTGCTCGTACTTTCAGGCGATGGCCCACACATTCTTCCGCATCGTGACGCTTGCCGCAGCGTTCGCCGCCGCGGCGTCGGCCCAGGAAATCTCTGCGACGCTCGCTTCGCAATCGGGCGACTTCGCGCGGCCGCTGGATGCGACGCCTGATCCCGATGGTTCGGCGATCTACTTCACCGCGATTGGCCCGAATGGTCCAGGCGTGTTCCGAGTTGCCGCTGTGGGCGGGCCGGTCACGGCGATCGCTACAGGCGCGCCTTTTGTCGACCCGGCCGGCATCTCCATCAGCAACGATGGAAGGTTCCTTTACGTCGCCGATTCGCACGCGTGGGCGGGCCGCGGTAGGCTCGGCCAAATCTTCGTGCTCCCGGTGAGCGGAGGCGCGGTGCAGACGCTCCATGGCGCCGAAGGTCGCGCGCCCAGAGGACTCGAGGTCACCTCCGATGACAACGTATTCTTCACGGGCATCGATCCGGCGACCCGCAGGCGCGGCGTGTATCGCGTTCCCGTGGCCGGCGCGGACGCGGCCTCGGTCGTCTTCGAAGGTGCCCCGCTGGTGGCGCCCGATGGAATCGCGGTGAGCCGCAACGGAACGGTTTACTTCACCGAACGCGGTGGCGCGAGCGCGAGCGTGTGCAAGATCGAGCGCGGCGCGGTGTCAACAGTAGTGGAGTTCATCCGCGCCGGCGATCCAGCCGGAATTGCGCTTTCGCTCGACGAGTCCGCGCTGCTGGTCTCGACGCTGCAGCCCTATCGCAATCGCGCGCAGGTTTTGCTGGTGGATCTGGCAACGCTCGAACCGCGCGCTTCGACCAACGGCATCGGACAGAATCCATCGGCTGGAGGGCTGCATCGCGCTCGAAACGCTGCGGTGTTCGCGTGGGCGGATACATTGGGTGGAGGAACCGGTGGAGTGTATCGCGTAGTCCGGTAGACGTAGTCTCGATAGAGCCGACCTTATCGCGGGATGCTCTGCAAATATCCGATCACACCCTCGGTCACGTCGCGTTCCACCTGATCGCTGAACACCGACGTGGCCGGCTCATATCCGCCCTCTGCGAAACCGGCCTTCGTCGGCAGATATCCGATCCAGCCGTTGGTGTAGCCGAAATAGAAGGTGTTCGCGAAGGGCGATTGGTTCCGCACGGTCATCGAAATCTCGCAGAACATCTCCACAGGCGCGCTCCAGATCGCGAGATCGTTGATCTTCCAGAACCGGATCGGCAAGCGCACAAGCGGCGTTCCGTTCGAGCTCATGCGGTTGTAGCTCGCCAAGTCGTCTACCCAATCGAGCCCCGGCTTGCGCGGCGTCTCGACGATCTTTTCGCCGGACCACAACGTCACCTCCGCCGTGCCCGCACCGAGCACCTTGTTCGCAGCTAGGATCTTGTCCCCGAGCAGCACATTGAACTGCGTGAGGTGCCCGCTCTTCGGATCGTTGTAGACGCTGTAGATCGGCGCGATGTTGCCGGCGGCGCCGTTCACGTAGAGCATCGGAGCACCGAGCTTCTGCTCCACGTAACCGGCCACGATGCCTTGCGCATCTCCGCTGATTTCCATCCAGCGGCCGCTCAGCACCGTGCCGTGCATGGCGTAGTTGGCAATGAGCACGATCGGGGATCCATCGGGGCGCTCGAGGCGAATCAGTCCGATCTGGCGATCCACCGGACCATCGGGATTGAGCCCGAGCGAAATCTTGCCATCCACGTCGCGCGCGCGACGGTTGATGTTGGCCATCGCCATTCCAGTGCCGATCGCCACTCGCGCAGGCTCGAGTTTCGCGAGCGCGTCTTTGGCTCCTTGCACGAGCATCCCGACGATCTGCTCGGTGTACTCGGTATCCACCGCGTGATCGGACCTGCCCTTGAGCAGCACCGTATAGATCCCCGGTGGGCCGACTTCGGGCGCCGAGTGTGTGTGCGTCACGGTCCAAAGGAAATTCGCCGGCGTAACGCCCGTCTCCTTCTGGATGCGCCGGGCCGCGTCGTCATAGACGGTGGGCGAGAATACGCACACGTCGGTAGAAACCAGCAGCATGCGTGTGCGTCCGTCATCCATGGCGACGATGCGATGAAAGATCGGATCATGCACGGCCGTGTTCTGCCGTGCGCCGTAGCCCATGAGCCACTTCGGAGTTTTCGGAGTGATGTCCACCTTCACCACCGACGCGCGAAAGGCCGCCGGCAGCATTCCGGCAAAAAACAAAAGGAGCGTTGCGTGTTTCATTTGGACCCTGTGCGAATGTACTCGAGCAAGTCAGCCATCTGTTGGGGATTCACCTGTTTTTCCAGGTCGGCGGGCATGGCCGAGAGATTCGCCGCGTACATCTTGCGGATGTCTTTGCGCGGGATCGTATCCTGCTTGCCTTCTTCGCGCCGCAGCGTGATCGCCGACGCAGTCTGCGCGGCCAAGACGCCGTCCACCGTTCCTCCGGACGTGGTTTCCACTACCCAGGCTTCGAAGCCCTGGGAGATCGACTTGTTCGGATTCAGAATGTCTTCCAGCAGCACCTGCTTGGGTTGATGGCGGACCGTGGCCAAGTCCGGACCAACCTCCTGCCCTTCGCCCTCGAGCTTGTGGCACTTGGAACAAATGTCGTGGAAAACGATTTTGCCACGCGAGGCGTCAGCCGATTGCGAGAGCGAGGCCCGGTAGCGGTCGATCACCTTCTCGCGCTCGCCCGCGGCGGGTTCCAGCAGTGCGCGTGCCTTCGCGCGGATCGCTTCGTCGCGGTGCATCTGCAATTGCCGCTTGTGGCGGAAGCCGAGCGTCCACGCAGGCAGGTCGCCGCTTTCGATGGCCGCGAGCACCATCGGAATCCGCGCCTGGTCTTTGTAGATGGCGTCAGCCGCTTCTTGTCGAACGGCAGTAGTCATGTTGCGCCAGCGCGAGATGAGCAGCTTGCCGGTGGCTTCGCCTGGAATGCGGCCGAGCGCTCGCGCCGCGGCGATCTGCACCTGCTCCGGTTGATGCGGGTCCACCATCTGTTCGAACAGTGGGCGATTCTTCTCCGCATCAGCGAGTGCGACCAGGCTCAGCGAGTCCGCTCGCGAATCGGCATCGGCCTTGGCGTCGGCGGCGGTGGCGAGCGCCTTCGTCACAGCGGCTCCGGAATTCGGGGGCAGCCCCTGCGTCTCGAGCAGCTTCAATGCGGACTTGCGCAGCGCAGTCTCGTTGCTCGCGAAGATGCCGAGCAGAGCTTGCTGCACGGGCGCCGCGCCGAGCGGTTGTTTCAGCCCCGCGGCCAACCCGTCGAGCGTAGCCACGCGCCACCAAGCCGCGCCCGGCTGCGATGCGCGCGCCAGCAACGCTTGGATTTCGCCCGGCTGTTTGCGCGCTCCGATCACGGAGGCGATGGAGCGGAACAACATCTCCTTGCCTTTGCTCTCGCTCGCGGTCCACTGGCCGGCTTTGGAAAAGAGGCGGCCTGCTTCGGCCGGAGACGCGCTCAGCGCGGCGATCTGCACCCAGCGATCTTCGAGATCGTGTTCGAGAATACGGTCGCGAGCGGCGCGAGAAGCGGGCGTGTCCAGGAATCCGAGCGTGCACAGAAGTTGAAAACGCACGCGCGCATCGGCATCTCCCGCCATGCCGATCAACGCCGTGGCGAGCTTCGGTTCCTTGGCCATGCGTGTCTCGGCGAGTTCGATCGCGTTCTCGCGGATTCCGGCATCTGCATCGGCGAGCGCCTTCTCCACCTGCGCGGGCGTGAGCGCGCCGAAGCCATCGAGAGTCCACAGTGCGTGGATGCGCCCCACCGCGGATCCGCCTTCCAAGAGCTTCGCCACCTGCGCGGGCGCATCGGCCGGTTTACGATCCATCAACAGCCGCTGCGCGTTGCGCCGCACATGCGGATTCGCGCTCGCCAGTTGCTCCACGAGCGGTCCGGATTCCGCGACCAGTGCCTCGGGCGGAGTCAATCGATAAATGCGTCCGCGATCGTTGCCGGCGTTCAGGTCCTTCGGCGTGGCCATCTCCGCGGACATCCACTCGGGATGCTCGATCACCAGGCGATAGTAGTCCATCACATAGAGCGCGCCATCCGGACCGACGGCGAAATTCACCGGCCTGAACCATGGATCCTCTGATGCGAGGAACTCCTTGGTTGGGTCAGTCCGCTTGGCGACGAAGGTTGCGCCGTTGGGTTCGAGCTTCGCGCGATGCACGAGATTGTGCGCGGGCTCGGCGACGAACAAGTGTCCCAGATAATGCGTGAGTCCGCAGGCGGAAGTGAACTCGCCCACGTTGGTGAGCATCTCGAAACGCTGCGCCGCCGCCACGGGAAAGACCTTGGCGGGGTTGCCGTAGTCCGGGATGTTCTGCAGCGCAGTAAGCAAAGGGAGATCCGGATTCCGTTTCAGATATCGCGCTGCGATCACCTCGTGACGCGCATGGAAGGTGTTGTTGAGCGTGAAGTGGTGGCCGCGTTCGTCGAACGCTTGCCCGAACTGCGACGTCCCCGACAGGGCTTCGATCTCGAACGTATCAGGCTTGAAGCGGATCCCGTGGCCGCGCTCCTTCACTACGGCTTCGGGTTTCTCCACGAAACGGATGTCAGTGCCGCGATCGCCGAACTTGTCTTTGAACACGATCGCCGTCGCGGGATTTTCGTGAGCGAGATAGATCCAGTTGTCGAGCCCGTAGAGTGGTGAGTTGACGGTGTGCTGCGGGTTGGTGAGCGCGAATCCTGTGAGCACTTTCTTACGCACATCGGCACGGCCGTCATTGTTTGTGTCTTCGAAGTACCACAAGTCCGGCGCGTCAGTGACGAGGATGCCGCGCTTCCAGCGCATGACGCCCGTGGGCAGCACCAGTTGATCGACAAACACCGTGGACTTGTCGACCACGCCATCGTGATTCGTGTCTTGCAGCAGCTTGACCTTGCCGACTTTCGCTTCGACGTTGAGCGGATAGCCGGGGTCCTCGACGACATAGATGCGGCCGTCTTCATCCCAATCCATCGCGACCGGAGCTATGACGTCGGGCTCGGCCGCGAACTTCGCCACTTTCCACCCAGGCTCGAGGTGCATTGCGCGCATGGAGTCTTCGGGCTGGAACGGCGGCGCGGTGGAGCGCTGGCAAGACGCCAAGAGGATGGCAATGGCGGCGCAGACGAAACGGTGGGCCATGAGTATCCGATAGACTACCAAACCCCGCGATCTCTACAATAGGGATCATGCGCCGCCGCGATGTGCTCGCGCTTCCCTTCGCCCGGCCGCCGCGCCCGAACATCGTCTGCATCCTCGTAGACGACCTGCGTTTCGACGAACTGGCCTGCACCGGTCACCCATTCATCCAGTCTCCGCATTGCGACCGTCTTGCTCGCGAAGGCGCAGCTTTCACGAACGCGTTCGCCACAACGCCGCTGTGCTCTCCATCGCGGGCAAGCTTTCTCACCGGGCAGTACGCGCACACGCACGGCGTCGTTGACAACGTTGCTCGCGATGCCCTCAGTCACCGGCTCGTCACGTGGCCGCGCGTGCTGCATGACTCGGGCTACGCCACTGCGTTTATCGGAAAGTGGCACATGGGAAACGACGAGTCGCCTCGGCCAGGGTTCGATCGCTGGGTCAGCTTCCGCGGCCAGGGCCAGTGCGTTGACCCGGATCTGAACATTGATGGGCGCGTTACCAAGACCTCGGGTTACGTGACCGATCTGCTCACCGATCACGCGGTGGAGTTCTTGGAACGCAAACAGGCGAATCCGTTCTGCCTGTATCTCTCGCACAAAGCCGTTCACCCGAACATCCAGCAAGGCAACGACGGCAGCGTCAATCCTGCGTCGGCCAACGATGCCGAGTCATTCATTCCCGCACCTCGACATCGCGAACTATATGCGGGTGCTCGCATTCCCAGGCGTGCGAACTACGCCAAGCTCCCGCACGGGCAACCGGCGCTGGAGCGGGCCGTCACCAATCTCGATGGAATTACGCCAGACGCGACCATTCTCAATCGCGCCCGCATGCTGAAGGCGGTGGACGACAGCCTCGGCCGGATCCTCACCACGCTCGAGAACTCGCGCCAGCTCGACGACACGCTCGTCATCTTCACTTCTGACCACGGATACTTCTACGGCGAGCACGGGCTCGGTCCGGAACGCCGTCTCGCGTACGAAGAAGCGATTCGGATTCCGATGTTGGTCCGCTATCCGAAGCTCTTCCGGCCGGCGTCCCGGCCCGCGGCCTTCACGCTCAGCGTGGATCTTGCCGCTACCGCACTTTTGCTCGCGGGAGTCTCCGCGCCGCACCCGATGCATGGCACGCCGCTTCACGCTCCCAAGCGGCGAGACGCTGTGCTGGTGGAATACTTCTCAGACACCGTCTTTCCAAACGTTCGCCAGATGGGCTACAGAGCCATTCGGACCGATCGCTGGAAGTACATTCGTTACGAAGATCAGAAAGGCGCAGACGAGATCTACGATCTGCGCAATGATCCGTTCGAAATCACAAACCTCATCCAGGACAATCGAGCGCCTCGCGCCCAACTCGATCGCCAGTTGAACCGCCTGCTCGAACAAACAGGCGCGCCCTCGCCAAAATCATGAACCGCATTTTGCCCATCATTCTGCCCTTCTTGGCCGCCGCGCTCGCGTTCGCCCAAACGCAGCCGGCCCCGCTGACTCAGCGCGACCTCAACGTGGCTCGCCTCGGGAGCTCCGAGAAGCTGAAACAAGCGGTGGCCGTGCCGCGCGGTTACGCGGTGGTGATCGGCGTCTCCGATTACCAGAAGCTCGCCCCGGATCAGGACCTGCCATTCGCCGAACGCGACGCCGAGTCAATCTATCAAGTGCTGATCAGCAAAGAGGGCGGCAACATCGAATTCCAAAACGTGCGCAAGCTCCTGGGCAAGGAAGCCACTGCGGCGCGGATTCGGCAGACGCTCGAGGAGTGGCTCCCTTCGGTCGCGACGGAAGCGGATCGCGTGGTGGTGTACTTCGTAGGCCACGGACTCGTGGACGACAAGCGCGCGGGATACCTGGCTCCCTACGACGTCGATCCTGCCGCGCTCGCAGCTACGGCGTATCCGATGGCGCGGCTCTCCGATACGCTCGCGAACAAAGTGAAGGCGCGTTGGAAGGTGCTGCTGACCGATGCGTGCCATTCGGGAAAGGTCACTCCGGCGAGCACGTTCGAGTCAGTGAATGACGCGTTTCGGCAACTGCCGCGCGGGTTCCTCACGCTCAACTCGAGTCGCGAATCCGAGCGTAGCTACGAGGATCCGGCATTGGGGGGGGGACACGGAGTGTTCTCGTATTTCCTCGCGCGTGCTTGGATGGGCTACGCCGATGACGACCCGGCGGATGGCGTGGTCACCGCAGACGAGATGGTGAACTACGTGCGCCGCGAGGTTCGCAAGTACACGCGAGATCGCGGCGAGAGTCAGACTCCTACCGATCACGGCGACTTTCCCAACGATCTGATCCTCGGTTTCGATCCGGGGCGCCGCCAGAAACTGCAGCAGGCTTCTATCGAACTTGCGAATGGAACGCTCGTGGTGGAAGCGAATCAAGAAGGCGTGGAAGTCTACGTGGACGATATGCGAATCGGCGTCGCCGGACCTTCGCAGCCGCTACGCATGCCCGGTGTGTCGAGCGGCACCCACACGGTTCGCGGTGTACACGCGAACTACGAGCCGGTGAGCTTGGAAGTGAACATGGTCCCCGGCGCCACGCAAACGGTGACGTTGCGGCTGCAGTACAAGCGGACCGTAAAGCCGAAGGCACAGGCGCTCTATGACGATGCGCGTAAGATCTGGGATCGCTCGGGTGCTTCGCAACAGGATTTGAGCAGAGCTTCCAAGTTGCTGGAAGACGCGCTCCGCGACGATTCACGCTTCAGCGGAGCGGCGCTATTGCAATGCCGCGTGCTTGCGGCACTCGGGAACTCGCAGGGCGCGCTCGAACAGTGTAAGCGCGCGGTGAAGCTCGATGAGAGCGCCGTGGAGGGGCGCGTGATGCTCGGCGTGATGCTGCTGCAGAGCGGCGATGCGGCGGAAGCCGTGCGGGAGCTGCAGCGAGCTTCGACGCAATCGCCGAAGGATCCGTTCGTGCCCAGCGTGCTGGCGGAAGCGCTGATCCAGGTGGATCGCCACGCGGATGCGGAGAAAGCCGCGTCAGACGCGATTCAACGCGATCCGAGCTTTGCTCAGGGTCACCTGATGCGCGGCGAAGCACGGCTCCAACTCGGCAATCAAGACGGCGCCTTGCAGGATTATCTCGAGTCGCTGCGGCTCTCCGAATTTCGGTCCGGCGGCTTGCGCACGTTCGCGTTCTACGCGATCGGGCACGGAATGACCAAACACCGCTCCGGGCGCGCCGCGCTGCATCGCTCGCAAAAAGCAGTTGCCTATTTCGGACTGTGCTCGTGCGAGTTCGCCCGCAAGAATTTCCTACGAGCGATCGGCTACTGCCAGCAGGCTTCGCGTGAAGATCAGAGCGACGCGGACACGCAGATCCTGATCGGACAAAATTACCTGGAATTGTTCAATCGGGACAACCGGCGCGAGTATCTAGGCTCGGCCAAGCAAAGCCTGGAAGCGGCGCTGCGAATCGAGCCGCAGCATGAGCGGCAGGGCGAGTTGAAGAAGCAGTTGGTGCAGATCCGCGAACTGATGCCGCTGGTGCGGTGAGTCACTTCTCGCTGAGCGCAAGCACGACCCACGCCGTTGTGGAGATGTGCTGTGCGTACGATGCGCCGCCAGCGGGTCGCGTGGTGCCGGGCCATCCACCGGGTGCGAGTTGCGTTTTGCGGAGATATGCGAGAGCGCGGGCGTTTCCTCCGAGCGCGAGGCTGGCGACAGCGGTATCGAATGCTTCGCTGTTCCAGCTTCCGTTGGGTGCTTGCATAGCTTGCAGGCGAGTGATGTCTGCGGGGCGCTGCAATTCCCAAACGAGCGCGGCGAGGTCGAGCGGATGCTCCGCCTTGCGTGACTCGAGCCACGCGCGGGCGCGGCGGATCGGCTCGGCGTAGTGAGCGGCATCAGCTTGCGTCAAGAGACGCATCGCCACCACAGTACCGAGCACGGGTCCGTAGGTCGCGGCAGCGCCGGGGCCGGACTCTTCGTCGACTTTCCAGTGTCCGTCAGCAAGCTGGTCCGCTGCGATGAGTTCGGCGGCACGAGCGAGAGCCTTCGCGTTCGGCGTGCGGGCAAGTGCGGAAGCGAATTGGACACGGGCAAGGGGCTTGGGGTCCCAGGAATCGGGATTCGACAAGAACTCGAGAGTTTGTTTTATAGACTCCGGGGCCGCGCCGGCGGCGAGCAAAGCGCGAGCTCCGTCGCCGTTGTTGTGGCACGAGAAGCAGCCATTGTTCGGGCGCCACGACTCCACCTCACGCGCCAGGTAATCGAGAGCCTTCGTCAGGGCCGGATCCGATGCGGCGAAGAGCGGAAACGCCGAAGTCAACAGGTACAATCGAAACAATGCCTTCATCTTACGCCACCGCGGAAGGCACGGCCCGATATGCGGCCCGGTTTCCGCGGCATCAGGCGAATTCTTTCTTCCGGCGCGCGCAGGATCTCACGGTTTCCTCCCTAGGGATCGGCAGCTACCTCGGCAACATCGATGACGCGACGGATGCGGGCTATCTGGCCGCGGTGCAAGCTGCGGTTCGCGGAGGCGTCAACTTCATCGATACCTCGTTGAACTATCGCCATCAGTCGTCGGAGCGTAACATCGGCGCGGCGCTGGCGGCCTTGTTCGCCGAAGGTGCGGCGCAGCGCGATGAAGTGGTGCTGTGCACGAAGGCCGGATACCTGATTCCGAACGCTTTTCCGGGATCGAAGATTTCGCCCGCGGACGTGGTGGGCCGGATGCATTGCATGACTCCACCGTTCCTCGAGGATCAACTCGAGCGGAGCCTCGCGAACCTGCGCGTGGAAACGATCGACGTGCTGTACCTGCATAATCCCGAGACGCAGCTCGAGTTCGTGGATCGCGCGGAATTCGGCCGGCGGACACGCGCGGCGTTCGAGGCGCTGGAACGCGAGGCTTCGCGGGGCCGAATTCGATACTATGGCGCGGCGACGTGGAACGGGTTTCGGACGAAGAGCGCGGACGAGGGGCTCTCGTTGACGCGCATGGAAGCGCTGGCTCGCGACGTGGCGGGCGACGCGCACCGGTTCCGATTCATTCAGCTTCCGTTTAACTTGGCGATGCTCGAGGGTGCGGCGATTGCGCGGGAACATGTGGGCGGATCGCAAGTGTCGACACTCGATGCGGCTGTCGCGCTCGGAATCACGGCGGTGGCGAGCGCGAGTATTTTTCAAGCGCGGTTGAGCCGAGGGCTTCCTGATGAGGTCGCGAGGGCGCTTCCGGGGCTCGACACGGACGCACAGCGCGCGATTCAGTTCGCGCGGTCGGCGCCGGGGATCTCGGTGGCGTTGGTGGGAATGAGCAAGGTGGCGCATGTTGAGGAGAATCTCGGCGTAGCGGCGGTGGCGCCAGATTCGTTGGCGGCCTGGTTTCGGAGATGATGGGCGATACCGATCCTCGGCAGTCGACTCGTCATGCCGGTGAGGATTCAATCTGCGCGGGACTTCGGTCCCGCTATCCGTGGCAAAGTGCGATCACGGGTGGCGGGACTGAAGTCCCGCGCAGGCTAAAGCCTGCCCCACAAATCGACCGCAGTGAGCCGGCTTTCCGGGTGGCCGCGTGACGCGGGAGGCACGGCTGTTCGCTCCGGGCGCGGACGTCAAGTCACTCCCCGAAGGCGCAGCGGTTTACTTGATTCGTCCGCGAGACGGGCAACCGTACCTTGGACGCACCAACATCCTTCGACGCCGCCTGACTCGGCTCATCGCGAAGTGGAAGCTCGGGGATCTGGGCGCCTCCATCGAGTACTGGCCCGTGGCATCGCGACTCGAGCAATGGCTACTCTCCTACGAACTCGGCAAGGTCCATTTTCCCGACACGTATGAACGCATGCTGCGGCTACCCAAACCCTCGTATGTGAAGCTCGTTTGGGCGAACGAATTTCCGCGAACCCAAGTGACCACGCGGTTGGTAACGCGAAGAACGCCTTCTTCGGACCGTTCCCGAGCCGCGCCGCCGCGGACCTATTCGAGTCCCAAGTGCTCGACTACTATCAACTCCGCCGCTGCCAGGAAGACTTGGCTCCGTCGCCCGATCATCCCGGATGCATCTACGGAGAGATGCTGAAATGTTTGCGGCCCTGCCAGGATGCGGTGACCGCGGAAGAGTACGCGAGCGAAGCCAAGCGGGTGGGAGAATTCCTGGCGTCGCGAGGGCACGCACTGATCGATTCGATCGAAGCGGCACGCGACCGCGCCAGCCAAGACCTCGACTTCGAAGAAGCAGCCCGCCAACACGCGAGGCTCGAGAAAGCTTGGCAGACAGTACGTCTCGCTGGCGACCTTGCCGCTGAGATCACGCATCTGCACGGTGTCGCGGTGACCGCTTCGACAGCGGCTCAGGAAGTGCTGCTTTGGTTCCTGCGAGAGGGATGCTGGCTCGAACCGCGCCCGTTCAGCATCGCGCCGGGCACGGGCAAGCCGGTGTCGATGGATACGCGGCTGCGCGAGATGTCGGCCGCTCTCGAAACACCGAAGCTCTCGCTCACGCAAAGGCAGGAACATGTTTCGTTGCTCGCGAAGTGGTTCTACTCGAGCTGGCGTGACGGCGAGTGGCTTTCCTGCGAATCGTTCGACGCACTGCCCTACCGGAAACTGGTGAACGCCATCTCGCGTGTAGCCAGACAGGCCGGAACCGTGATATCTTAATTCCCCGGAACGAGATTTCCCGAAACCATGACGCGACGACTGCCCTTGACCATCCTGTTTGCCGGCCTGACCGGCGGAGCTTTCTTCCTCACGGCGCAACCGGACACGATCAAGAAGATCGCCGACGGCGTGTGGTTTCGCGAAGGCGACATCAAGAAGCAAGGCCACTGCAACAACATCATCATCGAGATGAAGGAATACCTCATTGTGATCGACGCCAACTTCCCGAGCGGCGCGCAGATCGTGATCAATGAGGCGAAGAAGCTTTCCTCGAAGCCGATCAAATACGTCTTCGACACGCACCATCACGGCGACCACGCCTACGGCAATGCGGTGTTCACCAAAATCGGCGCCACCACGATCGCGCACGCGGGCGTGGCCGCGGAAATGAAGGCTCGCGAGCCCGAGCGCTGGCAGCAGGCCGCCAAGGAGCGCAAAGACGTGGCCGACATGAAGGCTTCCACCGTGGAGCCGCCCAAGCAGACCTTCACGACATCGCCGCACGTCATCACCGACGGCACGCGGCGCGTGGAGTTCCACCACTTCGGTTGGGCCCACACCAAGGGCGATGGTTTCGCGTTCCTGCCGAAGGAAGGCATCATCTGCACCGGTGACGCGGTGGTGAACGGACCCTACAACTACACGGCCGACGGCAACGTGGGCAACTGGGTGAACGTGGTGAAGGGCGCGCAGAAGCTGAATCCGAAGACGGTGCTGCCGGCGCACGGTCCGCATGGTGGTCCGGAGATTCTGTCGGGCGAAGCGCTGTTCATGACGGAACTGATGAACACGGTGAAGGCGGCTCGCGCATCGGGCAAGAAGCTTTCCGACGTGGTGAAGATGGAGAAGGGCCAACCGAAGTCGACCACGTTGACGTTGCCGGCGAGCGTGAAGAACTGGGTGGGCGACTTCCTACCGGCGCAAGTCTACGACACGTGGATGGAACTCGAGAACAAGAAACCCCGGGGAGACCTGAAGCTGTAGATCAGCCGAGTAGAGCTTTCAGGGAAAGCTGAAGCCGGGAAGAAGCGGGGCTCCGAGCGTGTCCTCTGAACGGAGGAGGCTCATACCTGTGGGTCCATGGTCTTGAACTTGGCGATTCGTGTGGTCGATCAGCCAGATCTCCTGTGTTCCGGCGGTTCGGTGCTGGTCCACTTTGTGATTCACCGCAATCGCCCTTCGCTCGACGACAAGACCTCGACGGCGATATCGGGTGGGAATGGCACGGGTATGACGTCTTCTGCGATCCTGCGCCCGGCGCGCATCAGGAAGGCTGAGACGTCTGGCCGGCGAGCCGTGCGTTGCGAAATCCGGCAGTCTGTCTCTGCGAGAAAGCGTGCGATCGTTTGAGTCTTCAGGTACACGTAGAGTCCGCCGGCGAGCGCGTCTCGAACGGTGTTGTGACGCGGCGTCCACTGGACACGGGCATCACTTCACCATCGGCCAATTCGCCGTTCTCTGACTCGGGAGTTGTGACAGCGGCGAACTCTTCCGCTGTCATCAACGCAGCCGCGTCTGTTGCCATGGTCGTGCCTGTGTTCCCAGTTTACGCCACTGCCCCGAGACCCTTTCCACCGAGCAGCGACGTATTCACGCTTCCATCGCGGACATCGAAAACCCCAGGAAAACGCTTGTCCCAGCCTTTGTTCGCGATGGGGACATACTGCCGCGAGTTGCACTCGATCGCCGCCACACCGGGCACATGCGCGGCCACTCCAGCCGAATGAATCAGCGATGCGCCGGGACAGGTGAGGTCCTGCACGCAGAGGAACATCTTGTACTTTTGCGCGGCCGCGCCCATGAGCATCGCCTGCGCCTGGCCCTTGCAGGCTTTGAGCGCGACTCCTGTGTAGCCCATTTCGCGGCACAGCAACAGCATGTCGAGCCCGGTGAGCGACTCGTCGATCACCACGGGCACGAGCTTGGCCACTTCGTGCATGACGTTGCCGCGGTCGGCCCGCAGATCACGCTTGGTCGGCTGCTCGATGTACTGCACGCGAGTGAACGCCTCCGGGCTCCGCTCTTTCAGCAGTCGAATGAAATCGAGCAGGTATTTGACGTTCGGCGCCTTCTCGTTGAAGTCGAGCGAGTAGACCCACTTCGCGACTCCGCGCTTCTTCTGCGTCTCGACAGCGGCGCGCTCCACTGCGACGACGCGATCGACATCCCACTTCAAGTCCTCGCCGTTGAGCTTGATCTTGAGGTTGGTGAGCCCGCTGTAGACGATCCACTCGGGAAGATTCTCAGGCAGGCCATCTCCCACCTTCTTCGTCACATCAGCCGGCATGATGGGATCCACCGCTCCCACCAAGTGATAAAGCGGCATCTTCGGCTTGGGAGCCTTTAGGATGTACTGGCCGAGATATTCGCCCTTGAAGTCCTTCGTGAGATAGTGGGCGAGATCGTGCGACATGAGATCCGGCCCGTAGCATTGATAGGAACTGCGCCCGTGGAGCTTGCCGAACGCGTCATGCACAGCCGCGTCAAACGGACTGGCCGTGACGAGCGTACACAAGTTCGGGATCGGCTGCGCCAGCTTCATCTCGCGATTCACTTCTTCAGCCGCTTTGAGATACGCCGGCTCGAGGGCGACGTTGATGTCGACCGGATGCTCCACTTCTTTGTACGCAGCCGTGATTTTGTGGATCTTGCCCGCCAGCGCCTTCATCGCGCCGAGCGTTTCGGCGTATGTGAGTTGCTTGG
Organism: Bryobacteraceae bacterium; assembly: GCA_046331625.1. Lineage (GTDB taxonomy): Bacteria > Acidobacteriota > Terriglobia > Bryobacterales > Bryobacteraceae > JAXLQL01. Next base: position 7,509 of record JAXLQL010000053.1, on the reverse strand, counting down.
AGGGGAACGCCCACACATTGCCCATCGGCATCGAGCCAAATCCCTTTGCCGATTTGCCGTTGGCCGCAGTGACCACGCAGGTGACGTTGAGCAACGTCACCTTGTCGACCACCGTCCCGCCGAACTTGATCGGCGTGCGGTAGGTGTAGTCTTCGTATCCGAAGCTCATCTCCGAGATGCGGATGTCGGTGGCCTTCTTGGCTCGAAGGATGGCGGGCGCGGCGAACGCGGACGCGAGAAAAGCGCGGCGGGATTGCTGGGTCACTGGGCCATTGTACGCCGTTCGGTCAGCTTGATCAAAGCAAACAGGAACAGCAACAGGCCGAGCGAGAACGCCACCAGATACCAGACGTGGCTCTTCAGCCAGGGCAGGGAATTGTCGCCTAGTTGGGAGCCGAGATAGGCCAAGAAGAAGTAGCGCGGCACGCGGGCTGCGAGCACCGTCGCAAGAAACGCGAGCGGGCGAATTCCGAGTGCTCCGGCCGAAAGCACGAACACCTTGGTGGGCAGCGGAATGATCGGAACCATCGCGGGGATGAAGACGGTGAGTAGCCCGTATCGAGCGAACCAGTTGCGGAGCTTCATCGCCTGCCGCGAACTCGCATGGCGGTCGAGGTATGGCTTGCCGCCTTTGCGCGCGAGGAAGAAGAGGAACATGCAGCCGATGGCGGAGCCGATCACGGCCAGGGCGGCGCTCAGGTACGCACGCGCGGGGCTGGTGATCGAGACCGCGGTCAACAGCGCGTCCACGCCCGCCGGCAGCGGGATGCCCGCCGAGTCCAGCACAGCGAGCAGCATGGCGCCGAACGGTCCCCACGATTGCAACAGGTCGATGATGCTACGCACCGGCGAGTTCCTTCAGCTTTGCTTCGTCGATCACGGGAATCCCCAATTGCTCGGCCTTCCTCAACTTCGACCCGGCTTTCTCGCCCGCCACCAGATAGGAAGTCTTCTTGCTAACCGAGTCCCCAGCCTTGCCTCCCGCGCCTTCTATGAGCGCGTTGGCTTCTTCGCGGCTCAACGTGGGTAGCGTCCCGGTGACGACGATGGTCATGCCGGCCAGCGGACCGCCCTCCTTCTTCTCCACGTGATGGGTAAACTGGAGCCCGTATTGTTTCAAACGTTTGACCAGCTCTCTGTTCTTTTCGAGAGCGAAGTAGGCGTGGATGCTCTGCGCAACCTTGGGCCCCACTTCTTCGGCGGCCTGCAGCGAGTCCGGATCGGCGTCCATGATCTTTTCGAGGTCGCCGAACGTTCCCGCCAGGATCTGCGCCGTACGCTCGCCGACGAAAGGAATGCCAAGCCCGCAAATGACACGCGGAAGGGGCTTCGTGCGTGATGCCTCGATGCCGCGTATGATGCGCGTGGCCGACTTGTCGCCCATTCGGTCGAGCTCCGCCAGTTGTTCGTGCTTCAACTCGTAGATGTCGGCGATGCTCTTCACCATTCCCTTGTCGACGAGTTGCTCCACCAGCACTTCACCCATTCCATCGATATCCATCACGCCGCGCGACGCAAAGAATCGCACCGTCTCCTTGAGCTTTGCGGGACAATCCGGATTCAGGCAGCGGCTGGCGACCTCGCCTTCGGCCCGAGCTACCTGTTCGCCGCACACCGGACATTGCGAAGGCATGTGGAAGCGGCGGCGCTGGTCGCCGTGTCTCTCCACGCGGACCACTTTCGGGATCACATCGCCGCTGCGCTCGATGACCACCGTGTCGCCGACCGCGAGCCCGAGCCGCTCGATCTCGTCTTCGTTGTGCAGGCTGGCACGCGATACCGTGACTCCGCCCACCTTCACCGGACGCAGCAACGCAACAGGTGTCAAAGCTCCTGTGCGGCCCACGTTCACTTCGATGTTTTCGAGCACCGTCTCCGCCTGCCGCGCGGCAAACTTGAACGCGATCGCCCAACGCGGAGCCTTCGCGGTCCAACCGAGCGCCTGTTGCTGCCGAATCGAATCCACCTTGAGCACCACGCCATCGATCTCGTAGGGCAGCGTCTCGCGCTCCTCTTCGAGCTTCGCCATCCACGGCAACACTTCGTCGATCGAGTCGAAGCGCTTGCGCCGGGGATTGACTTTGAACCCCATCTGGTGGAGATCTTCGAGCGACTCCCAATGGCTTTCGCAGGCTGGCGCGCCATCCACCAACAGGAAGTAGGCGTAGAAGTCGAGTTGCCGATGCGCGGTGATAGAAGGGTCGAGCACTCGCAGCGACCCGGCCGCCGAATTGCGAGGATTGGCGTAGAGCGAGAGCCCCTCGGCCGCGCGATCCACATTCAGCTTCTGAAACGCCTTGTTCGGCATCACCACTTCGCCGCGAACCTCGAACACAGGTCGCTCAGTTTTCACCCGTAGCGGCAGCGAACGAATGGTACGCGCATTCTCGGTGACGTCTTCGCCCACTGAGCCATCGCCGCGCGTGACAGCTTGCAGCATGGCGCCTTGCTCGAAGCGCACGGCCATCGAGAGCCCGTCGAGCTTCAACTCGCCCGTGTAGCGATAGGGCTCGCCGCGAAGCAACTCACGCACCCGCCGGTCAAAGTCGCGGACCTCGCCTTCGCCCAGCGCATTGTCCAGACTCAGCATCGGGGCCGAGTGCCGCACTTGCACGAAGCCTTCGCGCGGCGCCCCACCCACTCGCTGCGTGGGCGAATCCGGCGTCACCAAGTCGGGATCCGCCTGCTCGAGCGCCTGCAATTCGCGCATCAACTCGTCGTAAGCCGCGTCACTGATTTCCGGCTTGTCGAGTACGTAGTAGAGGTGCTCGTGATGGCGTAGCTGATCGCGGAGTGCCGCGGCCCGGCGAGCGGCGTCGGAAGGCATGCGCAATCTCTCATGATCCCACACGGTACACTCATGGAATTGGCCACAGTCCTGATTTACAATCCCAAAGCCGGTAGGCTGCAGCGTGACGAAGGCCTTGTTACGCGCGTGGCCGAGGTGCTGCGGCCACGCCATCCGGACCTGTTGATGCAGCCCACCAATGCCGCGGGACACGCGACGAAGTTGGCTGCCGACGCGGTGCGGTCGGGCGCGACGATGGTTCTGGTGCTCGGCGGAGACGGCACGGTGAACGAGACCATCAACGGAATGGCCAACTCGCGTGTTCCACTCGGAGTGCTGCCGGCGGGAACCGCGAATGTGCTGGCGTGCGAGTTGCGGATGAAGCGCAATGCCGAGGCGGTGGCCCGGTCGCTTCCCGAGTTCGAAGCGGTGCGCATTGCGCTCGGCAAGCTGCGAACGGGAGACGGTGCCGCGCGACACTTTCTGCTGATGGCGGGCGTCGGGCTCGACGCAGCCGTGCTCGATCGTGTGGATCCGGCGATGAAAGATCGCCGCGGCAAGTTGGCCTACTGGTGGGCCGGCCTGTCGATGCTCGGCAAGAAGTTGGTGGATTTCGAAGTGCTCTGCGATGGACGTAGCTTGAAGACGACGTTCGCGCTTGCCGCGCGCGTGCGCAACTACGGGGGTGACCTCAACATTGCCGCGCGGGCCTCTCTGTTTGACGAGCGGCTCGAGTTGGTCACGTTCGACACGAAGTCCACTTGGCCCTATGCGATGTACCTGGCGGGAGCAGTTGTGGGCCAGGCCACGACGATGCCCGGCGCCAGTTCGATGATGACCCGCCGCATCGAGTTTCGGCCACTGCATCGCGCTCCGGTGTACACGCAGATCGACGGCGAAAAGACCGGACCGCTGCCGGCCATCATCGAAGCCGTGCCTGACGCGCTCACGCTCATGGTTCCGCGGCGCAATGGATAACCTCACGCACTCGCTCACCGGCCTGATGATGAGCCGGGCGGGACTGAACCGGTTCACGGCGCGGGCGGATTGGGTGCTGCTCGCGGCTGCGAACTTCCCGGATGCAGACGTCATTTCAGCATTCTGGGGATCGCAAAGCTACCTCGACCATCACCGCGGCTGGACGCACGTGTTCGCACTTGCGCCTTTGTGGGCGCTGGTTCCGGCGATCGTCGTGGGGCTGATCCGGCGGCCAGCCGCCTACCGTTGGTTGCAGGCTTGGGTGATTTCGCTCGCGGGCATCGTGAGCCATCTGTTGCTCGATTGGACCAACATCTACGGGATCCGTTTCCTTCGACCGTTCAGCGAGACCTGGTATCGGCTCGACATCACCTCGGTAGTCGATCCGTGGATCTGGGCACTGTTGTTGCTCGGTGTGGGTTGGATGGTTTTGTCTCGCCTCGTGAGTTCCGAGATGGGCGCCAAGGCGCGCGGGAGCCCCGGCGTGGCGCGATTCGTTCTCGCGGCCCTCGCGGCGTACGATTTCGGCCGCTGGGTAGTGCACCAACGCGCGGTGGAGACGCTCGAGTCGCGTGTCTACCAGGGCCGAACGCCGAAGGCTGCCTATGCGTTCCCTTCGTTGGCGAATCCGTTCCGCTGGACCGGTCTGCTGCGCTTCGAGGATTCCTGGCAGGTGCACGCCGTGGATTTGCTGCACGAGTTCGATCCCGAAGCAGGCAGCGTATACTTTGACGCGGCTCCATCACCGGCGCTCGAGGCTGCCAAGCGCACGCCAGCCTTCCAGACGTTCGCACGATTCAGCCAGGCGGCTCTGTGGAAAGTGTCGCAGTTGCCGGAGCCCGAAGGCGCCGTGGAAGTGACGGGTACGGATCTGCGTTTCGCGCGGCCCGGGCAAGGCCGGTTCGCAGTGCGAGCCTTGGTGTCGGCGGCGGGGCACGTGGAGAGCTCGCAATTTCAGTTCGGTCCGCCAGGAAAAATGCCTGAGCCAAAGTGAAGAGTTCAGTCTGACCGCGTCCGGGATCTATCATCGAGAGAGATGGAATTCCCAATGCACATCGGCGGCCACGCCGTGCGCACAGACACTCCACTGTCCGTGAAGCTCCCCTTTGACGGCTCACCCGTAGCCACCGTCTATCGTGCGGGCAAGCAGCAAGTGGACGAAGCAGTAGCCGCCGCGGCTGAAGCCAAGCACGCCATGCGCGAGATGACGCGCGCCGAACGTGCAACAATCCTACGCCGCGTGAATCAGGAGATGCTCGAGCGGCGCGATGCCCTGGCGTCGGCAATCGTCTCGGAATGCGGCAAGCCGATCAAAGAAGCTCGCATCGAAGTAGAGCGTGCAGCGTACACGATCCTGTTCTCGTCTGAAGAGGCCCACCGGCTCACCGGTGAAGTTGTGGCGATGGATGCCGAGCCCGCCGGCAAGAACCACTGGGCGATGACGGTGCGCGAGCCCGTGGGCGTCATCGCCGCCATCACGCCGTTCAACTTCCCGCTGAATCTAGCCATGCACAAGATCGGGCCGGCTCTCGCTGCTGGCAATGCAGTGGTCCACAAGCCCGCCTCCACCACGCCGATCAGCGGGCTCATGATGGCGGAGATCTTCGCCGAATGCGGACTGCCGCCCGGCGCGCTCAACGTGATCACCGGACCCGGAGGCGAGATCGGTGACGCGCTTGTGCTCGATCCGCGCGTGGACATGGTCACCTTCACCGGCAGTGCGGAAGTCGGCCTTCGCATTCGCTCCATGGCCGGGATGAAGCGTGTGACGCTCGAGCTCGGGAACAACTCGGCCGTGATCGTCGAAGACGACGCTGACCTCGACGAAGCCGCGTCCCGATGCGTGGCCGGAGCGTTCGCGCATTCGGGCCAAGTCTGTATTTCCGTGCAGCGCGTCTATGTCAACCATCTCGTCAAAGAAGAGTTCGTGGAGCGCATGGTGGCTGGCGCAAACAAGCTTGCCGTCGGGCATCCGCGCGAGAGTTCCACCGATATCAGCTCGCTCATCACGGCTGGCGAGGCGGATCGCGTGGGTAGCTGGGTGAACGAAGCCGTTCACGCGGGCGCGAAGCTGCTGACCGGAGGTGCTCGCAAAGAACGCGCCACGATCGAACCTGCGGTGCTTGCCGATGTTCCCGAAGACGCTCGCGTGATGAAGCGGGAAGTATTCGGTCCGGTGGTTGGCGTAAATGCCTACGAGACGATCGAGCAGGCGATCGGGCTGGTGAACGAATCCGACTACGGCCTACAGGCCGGAATCTACACACGAGATATCCGAAAAGCGTTTGAAACAGCAAAGCGGATTCACGTGGGCGGGTTCATGATCAACGAAATCCCGCAGTTCCGTGTGGACCAGATGCCCTACGGCGGCGTGAAGATGAGCGGAACGGGCCGCGAAGGTCCGGCCTACGCGATCGAGGAGATGACGGAGCCGAAGCTCATTTGTTGGAAGGGGTGAGGGAAACGGTGTACCATTGAGGTTTCCGTCATCTCCCCCGAAGACGGCTGTTGAAGGAGTGGGACTATGGCTGCCCAGCGCATAGAACCGCCGGCTCCGGGTGAATCGAGCCAGGCCGAGGAAGCGATCCGGCGATTGATCGCCGGAGGCCATAGCAAGGCCGCGCTCGAAGCCGCCAAAGAGCTTCACAAAAAGGACCGCCGCGAAAGCACCGAAGCGATTCTGATCGAGGCATACGTCGCCAGGATCCGCCAGTTGGCTGATCAGAAGCTCGAGCAGGAAGCCAAATCGCTATGGCAGATCGTGCGCGATCGATTTCCGGCAGCGGCAGCCAAAATCGGCGATCCGTTGGCGGCTTCGCCAGGGCTGGCCGATCGAGTCAGAGAGATGGTGCGTCCGTTGCTGGATCCCGGCGTCACGCCCGAGCAGCGCGAGCGGATCGAAGAATGGCTGCGGACCAATCTGGTTGACCCGGCCGACTTGGCGCAATGCGGCGTGCTGCCCGTGGACCATCCCTTGCGTGTTGCCGCGCAGGCCGCGTCTCGGGCACTCAACGCCGTTACCAGCCGCGCCGTCACGGCGGAAGAATTGGCGTTACCGGAGATCTCCCGGCGCAGTCCCCTGGCGCCTTGGAAGACTGCGATTCAGGCGATCGCGGCCTTCTACCGGGGTGACGATCAGCATTGCACGCAGCACATCGAAGCGATTCCCGCCGCTTCCGCCGCCAGCGGACTGGCTGAACCTCTCCGGAAGCTGATGGCGGGCGCGCGGGCGCGATCCGGAGCGAAGCAGCCCTCCGCGTTCGACAAACTGGCGCAGGCTGTCGTAACAGACCGCTCGGATCTGCGCAAGGCTTTGCTGGCACTGGAAGAGGAATTCAAAAACAGTGCACCCGAGGGACGTCTGGTGCGGGACGTGCGTGCGGCAGTAGCCGAAGCTGAAAAGATAGCGCCGGGTATGGTTTCGAGGCTGAAGCAGAACATCGCTGTGCGGTGGATCTGCGAGGGCCACACGAGCGATCGGATATTCTCGACGCTCGGAAGCGTGAAGCTCGACGCGTCTTATTACCGGATGCTGGCCCTCGGTCTCGAGACGGTAGGTGCACCTTACACCGAATTGGGAGCCTGCGCGGCGTGGGAAGACTTCCGCAGGAACGCGGTGACCGAGAAGTGGTTCGCCCCTGCCGGTCCGGAGGTGGGCATGATCTACCTGCGGATCGCCGAACGCGCTTCGAAAATTCCGCCGTGGGTGTTGGCAGAGGTTCGCCGAGACTCCATGCTCCGCA
>JAXLQL010000052.1:0-31857 GCA_046331625.1 Bryobacteraceae bacterium | reverse complement strand
GCAAAGGTATCTGCACGCTGAGTAAGTCGAGCGAAGCGATGGCGGGCGAACTGCGTGGGGATGGCTCTCGGAGTGGAGTGATGCGAGTCCGGACGGTGGCGGTCCGGAAGGTTGCGTGAGCATGAGACGGCACCGTCGCGCTGAGAAAGTCGAGCGAAGCGATGGCGGGCGAACTGGTGGGGATGGCTCTCGGAGTGGAGTGATGCGAGTCCGGACGGTGGCGGTCCGGAAGGTTGCGTGAACATAGTAGTGGCATCTGCACGCTGAGAAGTCGAGCGAAGCGTAGCTCCGGAAGCGCGCGGGGATGGCCGCTCTCAGACGCCCCCCCGCCGAGCGCGACTGCTCCCGGAGTCGAGTGAAGAGTCCAGACGATAGCGCCGGAAACTGCGTAGGGATGGCGCTCGGAGTATCGAGGTGAACACTCAGCGTCGACACGACCGGTCCCGGCGTCGAGTGAGGCGAGCCCGGCCGGCGGTCCAGTAAGGTTGCGTGAGATGGCAGCAGCGAGCTTTCGCGCCGGCTGCTTCGGTTATGAGCGATCGGCGGCGAGGGCCACGCCAGCATGGGATCACGAGCGACGACGTCTGCGGCAACACAGTACCGCACGGAGCGCGATACAATCGCCACGAGTCATGCGCTCACTCACGTCCTTCACCTTGCTCGCCGCCGCGACCGCCTTCGCACAATCGCGCACTGGACCCGACTGGGTCCGCGAAGGCAATGCCCCTTGGCAGCCTCGCGACTCGCAAGGCGAAGCCGTCTTCCGCGACCGCCTCTGGATCTTCGGCGGCTGGTTCCAATCCTTCGAGGCTCCGCCGCGCGATGTCTGGAGTTCGCCAGACGGCAAGTCCTGGACCCGCGTGCTCGACTCCGCGCCGTGGCTTCACAGCGATCTGCCCATGAGCATCGCCTTCAAGAAGCGCATGTGGATCATGGGCGGCTGGTACAAGGGCCGTCTCCCCGGCCATTCCGCCAGCAACGCTGTGTGGTCTTCCACCGATGGCTCCCACTGGACCCAGGTCACACCGCACGCCGGCTGGACTCCGCGCATCTCCGCCGCGCTCGTCGAATTCCGCGGCCGCATGTGGATTCTCGGCGGTACCGAAGATTACTACTTCGGCGATCGCAACAGCCTGAAGAACGACGTCTGGTCGAGCGCCGACGGCAAGACTTGGACCCAGGTCACCGTTCACGCCGAATGGTCCCCGCGCGCCTATCATCAGGCGGCAGTGCTCGGCGGCCGCATCTACGTGTTCGGTGGCGGCAACTACGTCCCCGAGTATGAGGCGCACAACGATGTTTGGTCCTCGGATGACGGCGTCCACTGGCGCGAGGAAACAGCGGCCGCGCCATGGAATCCGCGCATTTGGTTTTCGGCGGCCGTCTATCGCGACCGCATGTGGGTGCTCGGTGGATGGTCGAAGGTTCCCGAGACCAACTGGGGCGACGTCTGGTATTCGCGCGATGGCCGCGCTTGGACTCGCCTCGAATCGAAGGTCACCTGGAAAGAGCGCCACGAGCATTCAGTCTTCGTCCACCGCGACCGGCTCTGGATCGCGGGCGGTCACGCCAAGCCGCTGAGCAATGAGGTGTGGTCGCTCTTGCTTCCTCGCGATTTCTTTTCGCACGAGTGAGAATCCCGGCCGGGTTCGTGCGAATCTAAGAGGATCATGAAAGTCTACGTCGTTTTCTATAGCACCTACGGTCACGTCTACAAGATGGCGGAATCCGTCGCCGCTGGAGTCCGCGAAGTAGAGGGCGCCGAAGTGTCCCTCTTTCAAGTCGCCGAACTGATGCCAGACGATGTGCTGGAACGGATCGGCGCCAAGGCCGCGCGAGCCGCGTTTGCCCACATCCCAGTGATCGCGCCCGCGCAATTGGCGGAAGCCGACGCCATCATCTTCGGAACGCCCACGCGCTTCGGCAACATGGCCGCGCAGATGCGCAATCTCCTCGATCAAACGGGACAACTCTGGGCGAAGGGCGCTTTGATCGGCAAAGTGGGCAGCGTGTTCTGCTCCACGGCTACGCAACACGGCGGCCAGGAGACGACGCTCACTGGCTTCCACACCACGCTGCTGCATCACGGCATGGTTGTCGTTGGCTTGCCGTATTCAGAAGCACGGCAAACCACGCTCGCCGAAATCAGCGGCGGATCGCCCTATGGCGCCACCACCATCGCCGCGGGAGACGGCTCACGCCAGCCCTCGGAAAACGAACTCGCGATGGCGAAGTTCCAGGGCCGCCACGTGGCGCAGATCGCCGCCAAACTCACCCGTTGAGCCGTAGTTGACCCAGTGGCTCGATTGCAGCCTGCCACCCGCTTGACACCGGCCGGAAAAGACGACAGAATTTCAAAACCGCGTTCGGTGTCCGCCCGGGGGTTCGGGAATTTCTAGCGATCGAGGTCACATGGGTTCACACTTTCGCTTCACTCGTTTGTGCATTGCCGCCTTGCTGGCGGTGTTTGCCGCTTCCGCGCAAGTCGGGTCGGATGGCGCCATTCTCGGCGTTGTCACAGACCCGAGCGGATCGGTCGTCGTAGGCGCTACCGTCACGGTCACCAATACCGGAACCGGTCTCCGGAAAACCGTGCAAACCAATGATGCGGGCATCTTCGAGATCCCCTCGCTTCCGATCGGCGCCTATTCGGTCACGGTGACGATTGCCGGCTTCAAGTCATGGAATCTCGCGCAAACCGAGTTGCGCGTCGGTGAGCGCAAACGCCTCGCGCCGACCCTCGAGGTGGGCCAGGTGTCCGAGCAGGTCGCCGTCGAAGCGCAAGTGGAACTGATCCAGACCGACAAAGTCTCGGTGGGCGCCACCATCGAGCAGAAACAAATGACCGCGCTGCCGCTCAACGGGCGCAACCCGATTTCGCTCGTGCGTCTGGTTCCGGGAATGCGGTTCGTGAGTGACCGCAGCGGTCCTGAGCGAGGCACTTCGGTGCAGGGCATGGGGAGCCGATCGGATGTAACCGAGTTCCAGGTGGACGGCCTCAACGCCAACGCCGGAATGGATGAACGCGCCATCACGATTCCCAACGTCGACACGATCTCGGAGTTCAACGTCGAGACCGCCAACTTCAGCGCCGAGCACGGCCGCAATCCCGTGCAGATCGAGTTGGTCACCAAGTCTGGCACGAATCAATTTCACGGAAGCCTCTGGGAGTTCCTGCGCAACGAGAAACTCGACGCGTTCAACACCTACGCCAAGCGGCCCGGCGCGAAGAAGCCGAAGCTCAGCCGGAACCAGTTCGGTGGAACAGTCGGCGGACCCATCATCAAGGACAAGACGCACTTCTTCTTCGCGTTCGAAGGCACCACCATCCGGCAGGAGTCGATCTACAACTCGACCGTGGTGCAGCCCGGCATGCTGCAGGGAGATTTCACGCCAATTTCGGCGGCCGCGGTGCGCGATCCCCTCAACGGCGGCCAGCCCTTCGCGGGCAAGCAAATTCCGGTGAGCCGCTTCAGCTCCGCCTCGCAGTTCTTCTTTCCTTATCTGCTGCTGCCGAACGGTCCGGACGGACGTTTCCGCTCCGTGGCGCCCAACCCGAACGACACCTACGAATACGTGACTCGCATCGATCATCAGATCTCGAGCAAGCACCGCATCTTCGGCCGCTGGATCATCTATGACAACCGGCAGAAGCCACCCGACTACAAGCCCGACGTGTACGCGGAGAACAAGACCAAGCAGCATAACGTCGGCCTCACCTACAACTACTCGATCACTCCGACTGCGCTCCTGACAGTGACCGCTGGCTATACGAATTCCTTCAACCGGTTCACCTCGCCGCTGGTCGGCCTCGACAACCTGACGCTGAAGGCCGGCATTCGCGGATTCCCGACGGCGGGCCGCGAAGGCTCCACTGGACTGCCCACTGTGGGCATCTCCGGTTACACCGGATTCAACGCGCCGTGGGGAAATCCGGGGCGCTTGTGGATGGAAGCCAAGAACGCCAAGGCCGCGCTCAGCATCATCCGCGGCAAGCACACCGTGAACCTCGGCTATGAACTGAATGACCGCACCACGTTCGGCCAGCACGCGTCGTTTGCCACGCGCGGCAACTTCACGTTCAACTCCCAGTACACCGGCGACGGGTTTGCTGACTACGTGCTCGGCTTGACGCAGTCCGGTGGGCGCAACTATCCTCTGCAGACCTTCGGCATGAAGCACTCGCCCTACTCAGGGCTTTATGTGCAGGACTTCTGGAAGATCACCTCGAACTTCACACTCAACCTCGGCGCGCGCATCGACTACTGGCATGAGAAGCGCGCGGTGCGCGGCAACGTCGGCGGGTTCGATCCGCGGATCGGCAAGGCGCTCGCGGGCGTCGACAAGAACGGCAACGTCGACCTGACGGCGCAGCCTGTGGCGCGCTTCGTCGCCAAGGCGACCGAGGGCCTGTGGGTGTCGGCGACCGATGCCAAAGTCCCGGCGGGGTTGTTCGTCGCCAACGGTTACTTCTCGCCCCGCGTCGGCGTCACGTGGCGGCCATTGGGCAAGAATGATCTCGTGGTGCGCGGCGGCTACGGCATCTTCCCGCATAACGGATTCACGGGCAATGTGACTGCATCGGCCATCGTCGGACCGCCGTATTGGAACTACGAGAATCCGGTGTACAGCGCGGCTTCGTTGACGCGTTGGGAGACGGCGTTCTCTGACGACCCGACGGTGTTCCTTTCGCCAGCCGTCTCGGCGGCGGCCTTCGACATCAAGACGCAGAAGTCGCACGAGTTCAATATCTCGGTGCAGAAGTCGATGCCGCTCAAGTCCGCACTGACCTTGTCGTTTGTCGGCAATCGCGTGTTCGACGTGGTGGGTTCGCGCGACTATGACGCGGTGGCTCCAGGAGTCTACACGAATCTGCAGGCAGCGCGGCCGTATCCGGCCTTTGGCGGAATCACGCTGCAGGCCAATCAAGGCAAGTCTTGGTACAACTCGCTCCAAACCAAGTGGGAGCGCCGCTTCAGCAACGGCTTGAATTTCACCGGCGTCTACGCTTGGGGCAAGTATCTGACTGACGGCGTCCAGTACACTCCGTTCTCGCCTCTCGGTTATGATCGCGGACGCTCGGGCGATGACCGCAAGCACATTCTCACGCTCAGCACCATTTATGATCTGCCGTTCGGAAGGGGCCGGAAGTTCGGCGCGAACATGAACCCGATCCTCGAAAAGATTGTCGGCGGCTGGGAGATGAATGGGATCTATGGATTCATTTCCGGCTCGCCGCTGACCTTCTCCGCGTTGGGCGCGCCGCTCGGCAACGGCTACGGCACGCGGGCGAACCTGGTGGGCAATCCGAGTCTGTCGAACAAATCCGCCGCGTTATGGTTTGATCCGGCTGCGTTCGCGGCTCCGGCTGCGCGGGTGTTCGGAAGTTCCGGGATCGGGATCATGGATGGTCCAGGAAGCCACAGCCTGGATTTCGGGTTGTTCAAGAACTTCAACATTCGCGAAACGAAGTACGTGCAATACCGATGGGAGATGTTCAACTCGACCAATCACGTCAATCTCGGAAACCCGGGAACCACGATCGGGTTGTCGACCACCGGCCAGATCTTCTCGGCCGGTTCGGCGCGAACCATGCAGATGGGCTTGAAATTCGTATTCTGATCGTCGCGATGTGGGGGCTGGCCGCCTTGGCGCTGTGTGCCGGGGCGGCGCAGCAGCCGGCTCCTTCGCTTCGCCAGTGGATCGAGCGGGCTCGCGAGGCCGAGCAGAAAGAAGATCTCGCATCGGCCGCCGCGGCGTACCGCGAGATTCTCCGCATCAAGCCGGGATGGGGTTCGGCTGAACTCAACCTCGCGCTGGTGCTGAACTCGCAGAAGCAGTATGCGAGCGCTCTCGACTATTTCGATCGCGCGCTTCGACATGACGCCTCGCTCGGTTCAGCGCACCTCGGGCGCGGGGTCGCGCTGTTCAATCTCGAACGATTCGCCGAAGCGGCCGGGCCTCTCGGGACCTACGCCAAGGGGCATCCTGACGATACCGACGTTCACTTCTACCTGGGCCGCACGTTCGAATCCACGGGCGATTACACGCGCGCGATTGCGTGGTTGCAGCGGCAGCTCCAACTCACGCCGCGGAATCACGAGGCGCTCTTCCACCTCGGCGAATGCGGACGCATGTTGGCCGGCGCGATCGCCCAGCGGCTCGCCACCGATCCGGACGCCGTCTACTACTTCACCCTCTTGACCGCCGAAGAGCCGCGCGCGAAAGAGGAGGCTGCGGCGGTGGAGTCGCGCATACGCGATGCGATCGGCAAGAACCCGGACGCCGCGGAAGGCTACGTTGCACTCGGCTTGCATCAACTGAAGAGTGGCCAGCGCAAGGAAGCGGCGGCGAGCTTTCAGGAAGCCTGGAAGCGGAATTCCGCGGATTGCCGGATTTCGTCCACCTGCACCGAGGAACGCGACGCGGCGGCGGGCTTCGCATCCACGGGTACTGCTGCGTCGAGCTACGACACGTTTCAACGTGCGCGCCGCTTGGCCGAAGCTTCGTATCGCAGGTTGGCCGATGGATTCCCCGAGTCGCCACTGGCGGCCCAGGCGCGTGCGCATCTGCTGCAACAGAACGGCAGGTTGGCGGAGGCCGGCGAGAACTATCGCCGAGCGATCGAGCTGTCGGGGCGCAGTGTCGCGAGCCTGGTCGACTATGCGCGGTTCCTCTCGGCGCAGGGAGAGTTCGAACGGGCGCTTGCGCTGCTCGATGAGGCGCGGAAGACCGAGCCCTCGAGCGCGACCATTCGCGCATTGTCCGGGGAAGTTCACGTGATGAAGGATGATCCGGCGGGCGCGATTCCGCATCTCGAAGCGGCGCTCGCGGCGCGGCCGGCGGACGCGCAGACGCGATCGTATCTCGCGCAGTCTCTGGCGAAGCTCAATCGTGTGGCTGAGGCGGTGCGGGTTCTCGAGAAGGCTCCCGAGGATCCGGATGGCAGGATCCACTATCTGCTCGGCTCGCTGTATCGGCGGCTGGGGCAACAGGAGAAGGCAGAGAAGGCGTTCGAAATTTTTCGGTCGCGCAAGGGGGCGCGATAGCACGAGCCAAAGCCGTGCACGAATCCGCAGCGGGACTGAAGTCCCGCGCAGGCTGAAGCCTGCCCCACACTGAGGGATCGCTCAACGTGTCTGCGACCGCACGAAATCCGGATCGAGCTTCTCGGCCAAGCTGCGCGCGCGCCGGCTACTCTCGGCGTTACCGCGCTCGCGTTCGAGAATGCTGAGGCTGAAGTAGAGTGGCGCGGAAAGCGGATCCACGGCGAGCCCCCTGCGCAGAGCTGCAGCCGCTTCCTCAGCGCGGCCCGTGGAGAATAGCGCCGCGCCGAGGTTCAAATAGGCGCTGACGTGGTCCGGATCGAGATCGATCGCCTTGCGGTACGATTCGATCGCTTGCTCGAGATTGCCTCCCGCCGCGAGCGCGACGCCGAAGTTGAACTGCGCCGTGGAGTCATTCGGGTAGAGTTCCACCGCTGATCGCAGATAAGCCATCCAACGTTGTGGGTTCCCCGACTGCTCTTCGGCAGCCGCCAGGAAGAACGTCGCGCGCAAGTAGCCGGGATACGCGCGCAAGGCCTCCTCGGCTTTCGATGCGGCCTCGGACAGCTTGCCGTTTGCTTTGAGCAGGTCCGCGGCTTTCAGCAGGCCCTCAGCGCGATACCGGAAGTCGCGGGGCATGCGGCCAACGATCAAATAGGTGGAGCCCGATTGCAACACCGGCGAAATCTCGCCAGGCGCGAGCCGGACTGCGGCCCCGGCGAGCACGGGCTTCAGGTCCTTGACGAGCGTCTCACCGAGATATCCGCCGCGAACAGCCGACGGATCCTGCGAATGCGCGGCAGCCAGTTCCGCGAAAGAAGCTCCGGCGGTAATTTGGTTGCGGATCTCGCGCGCTTTCGATTCATCGCCCACCGCGATCAGGCGCAGGAACTGCGTCCGCGGCTCGACGCGGCTGCGGAATTCCGGCTTCGCGGAGGATGCCCCGCCGGAGCCGGGTATCACGCGAATCCAGTGGTCGGCCATGTGGAACGAGCCCTCTTGCTGTACCGGCATGTGGCATCCCGTGCATCCGGCCGTCTGGTTCACGGGACACACGGCGGCATGCTGCGGCAGCCCGGGATCGTGGCAGCGGCGGCAGGCGGAGGCATAGCGAGCGTCACCGGTGGGGAGCGCATCCTGGTGCGGGTCATGACAGGAAGTACAAACCAAAGCCCCGCCACTTTGTTTAAAACATTCCGTGTTCCGCAAGGCAACGGCTTGGCTCGAAACCAGCAGGTCGCCGGGAAGGGGATCGGCTTTCTTGCTGAAGCCCGAGTGACATTGCGCGCACACTGCCAAGCTCTCCGCCGGATCGAGCCGCTTCGGATTGACAATTGCGAGGCGCCGGTCCCCGCGCTTCACCGCCTCGACGTGCGCCTGTCCGGGTCCGTGGCATGACTCGCATCGCACGCCGCTCTCAACCTTCCCCGGCAGCGGCGTGCCGTGACAGCTCAGGCACTTCTTCTCGAAACCGGGGCTCAGGGCGTGTCCGGCGGCGGTGCCGTAGGATGCCGCCGGCGCAGTGGGGAATCCGGGCGAAAGCACCAGCCGCTCCTGGTGCGCGCCCTGCAGGAACCGAGTCTCGACCAGCACAGGTCGAATGAGTTTTTCGCCATCGATCTCGCCCACCCGCGCGAGGAAACTCAGGCCGTGCCTACGCCCCCCGACGATCGTCTCGACAGCTGCGCGGAGCGGAGCAGATCCGGGAATTTCCACGGACCAGTAAACACGGCCGCCCGCCCGGTGCAGACGATATCCGGTGGGGCCCTCGGAGATGCGGCGGTCAAACCCCGGACCAAGTTCGGTAGTTGCTGTCCCCTGCCACGTCCGGGCCATGTTGGAACGCGATTGCGTAGTGGCGATCGCGGGGTGGCAGGCGGCGCAAGCAGATGATCCCAAGTATCCTGTGGCCCGAGCGCTTGATTGCGGGAAGGCTGCCAGGGCCGTGGCGCAAAGCATCACAGCGGTCCGGCAAAGGCAAGCCATCCTTTCGATGCTACGACAATTGACGTTGGCCTCTCCGCTTCTATAAACTGAAGAGTTGGACCTCCCTCGGGTTGTCCATATCTTACCCCGCACGACAAGTTCGCCCTCGCGGCCCGGCCGCAACGAATCGGTCTTCGTGTGGAGCTGTGGAGGCATGTACTTTGGCTGACGGAATGCGTCATATATTCACGTCCGAGTCGGTGACGGAAGGCCACCCGGACAAAATCGCGGACCAGATTTCAGACGCTGTGCTCGATGAAGCGCTGCGACAGGATGCGCGAAGCCGCGTCGCTTGCGAAACGTTGGTAACCACCGGCTTGGCGATCGTCGCGGGCGAAATCACCACCAAGGCGAAGATCGACGTCAAGAGGCTGGTGCGCCAGGTGGTTTGCGAGATCGGCTACGACAACGCCGAGTACGGCTACGACGGCAACACGTGCGGCATCATTGACTCGGTGCAGACGCAATCTCCGGACATTGCCATGGGCGTCGACACCGGCGGCGCGGGCGACCAGGGTCTCATGTTCGGTTTCGCTTGCAATGAAACCGCGGAACTGATGCCTCTGCCGATTACGCTGGCTCACAAGCTGGTGCGCCGTTTGAGCGATGCCCGCCGCGACGGCACATTGAAGTACCTGCGCCCCGACGGGAAGAGCCAGGTCAGCGTCGAATACGCAGACAACAAGCCGGTTCGCATCGACGCGGTGGTCATCTCCACGCAGCACGCCGAGATGGACATCGAAAAGCTCCGCCGCGAAGTGAAGAAGCAGATTATCGATCCTGTGATCCCCGCCGCAATGGTCGATTCCCAGACCAAGTTCCACATCAACCCGACCGGGCGCTTCGTCATCGGCGGTCCGCACGGCGACACCGGCCTCACCGGGCGCAAGATCATCGTCGACACCTACGGCGGCATGGGCCGTCACGGCGGCGGCGCGTTCTCGGGCAAGGATCCGACGAAAGTGGACCGCTCGGCCTGCTACATGGCTCGTCACGTGGCGAAGAACATCGTTGCGTCGGGTCTCGCATCGCGCTGCGAAGTTCAACTGGCATACGCGATCGGCGTTGCCGATCCTGTGTCGGTTTTCGTCGATACCTTCGGCACCGGCCGCGTGGCCGATTCGAAGATTGTCGAGCTCGTGCGCAAGACGTTCCCGCTCACTCCGCTCGGCATGATCGAGTACCTGAAGCTCCGCCGGCCGATCTATCGCGCCACGGCAGCGTTCGGACACTTCGGCCGCAGCGAGAAGAGCTTCTCGTGGGAGGCCACCAACAAGGCGTCCGCCCTCAAGCAGGCCGCGGGAATCAAGAAGTAGTCATCGCCGGCGAACCCTCGCTCCACTGACCTCGGGCGAGGGTTCGCCGTCTTCGTAAGCTGTAGCCATGAAAGCCGTGGACTATGACGTCAAAGACTTGGCTCTCGCCGAGGGCGGCAAGCGCCGCATCGAGTGGGCGTTCCAGTCGATGGCCGTGCTTCAGTCGATTCGCAAGCAGTTCATTCGCAATCAGCCGCTGGCCGGGATTCGCATCGCCACGAGCCTGCACCTCACAACGGAAACGGCGAATCTTCTAGTGACGCTGCGAGACGGAGGCGCCACCGTTGCCGCATGCGCTCCGAATCCGCTGACGACGCAAGACGACGTGGCGGCAAGCCTCGTGAAAGATTACGGGATCTCGGTGTGGGCGATCCGCGGCGCCGATCCCGCGCGCCAGCGTTCGCATGTCGACGCCACGCTCGCGACGAAGCCCGCCATCACCACCGATGCCGGCTGCGGGTTGCTTTCGGCTCTTCATGAAAGGCACGCCGATCTGCTGCCGGGTGTGACCGGCGGCGCCGAGGAAACCGCTACGGGCGTGGCCCGCGTGAAGCAGATGGCGCGCGAGGGGAAGCTCGCCTATCCCGTGATCGCCATCAACGACGCGAGCACAAAGACTTTCTTCGACAACCGCTACGGCACGGGCCAGTCGACTATCGATGGGCTGTTGCGCGCGACGAACATCCTGCTCGCGGGCACCAACGTGGTGATCGGCGGTTACGGCTGGTGCGGACGCGGCGTGGCCACGCGAGCCCGCGGCCTGGGCGCCAACGTCATCGTCACCGAAGTGGATCCGATCAAGGCGCTCGAAGCGGTGATGGACGGCTATCGCGTGATGTCGATGGGCGAAGCGGCCGCGGCCGGCGACGTCTTCATCACGGTCACCGGCAACAAGAGCGTGATCGCACGCGAGCATTTCGAAAAGCTCAAGAGCGGCGCGATCCTGTGCAACTCGGGCCACTACGACGTGGAGATCGATCTCGCTGCGCTCGAACGCATGGCTTCGTCGAAGCGCCATGTGCGCGAGTTCGTGGAAGAGTACGTGATGAAAGACGGCCGCCGCATCTTCGTGCTCGGCGAAGGCCGCCTGATCAATCTCGCCTCCGGCGAAGGGCATCCGGCCGCCGTGATGGATGTCAGCTTCGCCAACCTCGCTTTGTCTGTCCAGTACCTGGCCGCCAATCATGCCAAACTGGATAGAAGCGTTTATCCCGTGCCCGAGCGGATTGACCGCGAAGTGGCGCGGATGAAACTCGACTCCATGGGTATCAAGATCGACAAGCTGACCCAGGAGCAAGAACGATTTCTCGGAACCTGGCCTGATCCGGCCAGAGCGAACTCATAATCCAGTGTCTGAAACAGCAACCTGCAAACGCACTCTCGAATTTCATGTTCCGGCCGCCGAAGTGGCCGCCGAAGCCAGCCGTGTGCTCACCGAACTGCAGAAGAAGGTGAACCTACCCGGGTTCCGCCCCGGCAAGGTGCCTGTAGCGGTGATCAAGAACAAGTTCCCCGACGCGGTGCGCCAGGAGATCATGGATAGCCTGATCCCCAAGGTCTTCACCGAGCGCGCCCGCAAAGAGGACCTCAAGGTGATCGACGGTTCGCCCAAGGTCACCGACGCTCACTTCCACGATGGCCAAGACCTGCACTTCAAGGTCGACTTCGAAGTGAGCCCCGAGTTCGATCTCGGCGAATACAAGGGCCTCACTACGCCTTACGAAGAGCCCGCGGTGAGCGATGAAGATGTCGAGAAGCGCCTGGACCTCGTGCGCGAAGAGAAGGCAGACTACGTCAATATCGATCCGCGCCCGCTCGAGAACGGCGACTATGCGGCCGTGGCTCTGCGGTCCATCGCGGGGCTCGAAGGCAAGCCGATGGAGAGCAACGACATGATTCTCCATATCGGCTCCGACGACACGTTGCCCGAGTTCAGCGCCGCCCTTCCCGGACTTTCGCCGGGCGATGAAAAGGACATCGAGGTCGCTTATCCGGAGAACTACGGACACGAGCGGCTGGCCGGCAAGAAGGTCACCTTCCACGTCACCGTGAAGGCCGTGCGCCGCAAGGAAATTCCCGAAGCCAACGACGACTTCGCCGCTGACATGGGCGACTTCAAGAGCATCGAAGAGTATCGCCAGGAGATCCGCCGCACGCTCGTTCGCGAGCGCGAGTACGTCGCCCAGCAAAACGCGAAGGGGCACTTGATCGACGAGTTGGTGAAGGGTCACGAGTTCCCGGTGCCGCAAGCCTACGTCGACCGGCAGATCGAGATGAACCTCGAAGGCAAACTGCGAGAACTCGCCGGCCAAGGCATCGATCCGCGGCAGTTGAAGATCGATTGGGAAGCGGTCCGGAGCGCGCAGGGCGAGCAGGCCACGAAAGATGTGAAGGCGTCGCTGATTCTCGGCAAGATTGCCGAGCGGGAATCGCTCTACGCGACCAACGATGAGGTCGATCGCGAACTCAACCGGATGGCGCGCCAACTGCGCGAGCCGGTGGCGGCGGTGCGGATGAAGTTCGAGAAGGATGGCACGCTCGGGCGGATCGCGAACCGGATCTCCACCGAGAAAGTGCTCAACCACTTGTTCGAGAATTCGCGCAAGGTGGCTCCGGAAGCCAAGGCCGAGTAGACAAGGCTGGGGACGGTTTGGGCACGAGGTTTTGGCAACGGGATTGAAAGTTCCCGCGCAGGTTGAAGGCTCAACGACAATCAACTGTTCTGCTGCCGTGCGAACGGCGTGACCGCGGAGCAGACGCCGTAGCTTCGCGGGCGTCCCCTGGTCCAACCGGATTCGCATCCTAGCTCGCGCCTAGCGGCTCTTCGCTCCAGGCTCTTGGCGGCGAAATCAATGACGGCCTTCACCTGCTTCCGGTCAAGACCGTCACACCAGTCCATAATGTTGGTTCCCGAAGCAAGGGCGCCGAAGATCAGCGATAGCGGCATCCGGGTTCCCTTTCAGAACCCAAGCGCCACCCCACTTCTCGGGATCACTTTCGACCACCGCGCACTCGGACCACTTTACCGCCCTCGCACTCGACTCAGGGCCACCAACGCCAACCCCATCGCACTGAGCGCCACTGTCCCAGGTTCGGGAGCAGCCGCCGGATCCGCCTGTGGCGTCAGCAGGAACGCGCGAAGGTTGTTGCTGAACCGCCCGTACCCCACGATCTGCCCTGAATCATTGATCGCCTGAGCCACCAGCAGATTCCATCCCGCGCCATTCGAGACCAGATTGTTCAGGTTGTAGAGAGTCCCGCTGTCCCAAAGAAAGGCGTAGGTTCCGTAACCGACCACCAACCCGGACGCATTCACCCCGCGAGGACGCAAGTCGCTGCCAATCTGCGTGGCCGTGTTGCCGGACCAATAATACCCAAACTGGTTCCCGCCCGTGTCGAATCCATCGCCCACTACTTTTCCATCGCTGCTAATGGCGCGCCCTTCGGTTTGGTTGATTCCCAAGGGAACCACGAGCAACTGCCCCACGCCGCCGGACCAAATGGCCGCGCGGTCAGCGATGGTGTCGCCCATCTTCCCCACCGTCGTGCCCGAGTCGTTGATCGCCCAGGCCGAGCTATTCGTGTAGCCGGTAACGAATGGCAAGAAGGAATGCAAGCCGCCGCTCCACAAGGTCGCTTGGCCTTGGCCGCTCGAGTTGAGCGTGGCGCCCACCAGGTCGCCGGTGCTGTTGATTCCCTGCACGTTACAGCAGTGGTTCGCGCTCGGATGAGGCAGGTGCGAAAGCGTTGTTCCGTCCCAATACTGCGGATCGACGCCGTTGTAGGCGGATGCTTGCCCGGAGTCGTTGATGCCGCTCAGAACCGTGGTTCCGGAGACATACGTGTTGACGCCCGCGTTCCAAGAGAACCCACCTTGCCCGAGCGAGTTGCTGTTGTATTGTCCGCTGACACGGCCGTTTGGCGACAGGCCGTAGGCGAAGGTGGACCCGCCCGTGCCGGGTGCCGCGCCGAGATCGGTGAGCGTGTAGATGGGAGAAGCGCCGGCGTTCCAGACGGCGGCGCTCATGATTGTGAGTATGTGGATGGATCTCCTCATGCCAGTACGTGCGCAAACGGCCGGGAAACCGGGTCACGTCGAGGTCGCACAGGTCCCATTGCCCCCAGCCGCGCTTTTCGATACTCTCGTGATATGGAACTGCTGACCGCAGAAGAAATCGACCGGCTGACACCTCCCGAACGGCTGTCTCTGATCGAGCAGCTCTGGGACAGTCTGGATGACTATCGAATTCCGCTGACTTCCGGACAGGAGGCAGAGCTTGATCGCCGCTTGGCCTCGCTCCCGGGTGATCGCAAGCGCAGCGTGTCGTGGGCAGAACTCAAGGCCGAGCTCGAAGCACGCTGCCCATAGCCATGTATCCCGTCCGATTTGCGCCGGATGCCCGTTTGGAGCTGATCGAGGCGCAGGACTGGTATGAGTCCAAGGCGAGAGGATTGGGCAACCGTTTCCGAAACGCGGTTGATATGGTCATCGATGAGTGCGAACCCTCATCAGTTCCCGGTGATCCACAGGGGCGTTCGCCGCGCGTTGCTCCGCCGCTTTCCGTACTCCGTCCTCTACGTCATCGAGGCGATACCCTTCTGATCGTGGCCTGCTTCCACGCCAGCCGCGACCCGGCCCATTGGCAAGCCCGTTCCCGATCCACGTAACCTTTCCCCCTCCAAAACCGTAATAGAATCGATACAGATGCGCCGGTTCGCTCTTTCCCTCGCTATCAGTGTGCTTTGCCGGGCCGCCGGACCCGCACCTGCCACCTTCGACAAGTCTGTCAAGCCGATCCTCACCAACACTTGCTCGGCTTGCCACAACGATCGCAACGCATCCGGTGGACTCGACCTGACCTCTTTCACCGCTGCCGGTTCGGTCACCTCGCAGCGCGAAGGCTGGGAGCGGATCCTCCAGCGCCTGCGCACCGGCGACATGCCACCCAAAGGCATCCCGCGGCCACCCGCCTCCGACATGACCGCGCTCGTCAAGTTCGTGGAAGGCGAGTTCGAGCGAGCCGACCGCGCCGTCAAGCCCGATCCCGGCCGCGTGACCGCCCACCGCCTCAACCGCAACGAATATTCGAACACCGTGCGCGACCTGCTCGGAGTCGACTTCCGCGCTGAAAAGGATTTCCCCACTGACGACTCGGGCCACGGCTTCGACAACATCGGCGACGTGCTCACCATCTCGCCGATCCTCATGGAGAAGTACGTCAACGCAGCCGAGCGCATCGCCGCTCGCGCCATCGGCGCCGACCCGCTCCCCAAGAAGCCGCTCGAAGTCGAGTATCACGCCAAGACCAAGTCGATCCGCCGCCCGGACCGCAGCACCATCGAAGCCACCCATCGCATCGATTGGGATGGCGAGTACACGGTGCGCATCGGCCTGCCCGGCGAGCGCGCCGATGACGCCCCGCCCGTCACCATGGGCTTCTGGATGGACGGCAGGCTCCTGCACAAAATGCAGGTGGAAACAAAACCCTCGAAACTTGTTTACTTTAATCCTTATTCAGAAGCGGAGTTCCGGGTCAACCTCCCCGAAGGCGACCACACGTTCCGCGCGGGCTTCATTGATGATCCCTTCGTGGCCAAACTCACCGACAAGGAAGCCTACTCCGACAAGAAGAACAAGTTCCTCAACATGATGACCTTCGTCGGACCGTTCGCCTCCAAGGTGGAGCGCGCGAGCCGCAAGAAGATCCTCATCTGCGATCCGGCCACGGGATCCGCCTGCGTCGACAAGATCGTCTCCACGCTCGCCCACCGCGCCTATCGCCGCCCCGTCACGCGAGCCGAGGTCGCCGCGCTCACGCGCTTCGTGAACATGGCCAAGAGCGAAGGCCAGACCGCCGAGCAGGGCGTCCAACTCGCGATCGAGGCGATGCTGGTTTCCCCGCACTTCCTCTTCCGCATCGAGCGCGACGCCGATCCCAACGACGCCACCAAGGTCCACCGCATCACCGATCTCGAACTCGCCTCGCGCCTCAGCTACTTCCTCTGGAGTTCGATGCCCGATGACGAACTGCTCAGCCTCGCTGAGAGCGGCAAGCTCCGCGCGCCCGGCGTGATCGAGGGCCAGGTGAAGCGCCTGCTCGCGGATGATCGATCTGCTGCCTTCGCCGCCAACTTCGCCGGACAGTGGCTCGAAACCCGTAACCTCGATGTGGTGAAGCCCGATCCGCAGAAGTTTCCCGATTGGGGTCCGGACCTGCGCGACGCCATGAAAGCCGAGACGCGCCTCTTCTTCGAAGCGATCCTGCGCGAGAATCGTCCGCTTGCCGAATTCCTGGATGCGCGCTTCACCTTCGTGAACGATCGCCTGGCGCGCCACTACGGCATCCCCGGCATCGCCGGACCCGAGTTCCGCCGCATCGAACTCGCCACCGATCAGCGCGGCGGCATTCTGAGCCACGCGAGCGTGCTCACCGTATCCAGCTATCCCACGCGCACATCGCCCGTGATCCGCGGTAAGTACGTGATGCAGAACATTCTCGGCACTCCGCCGCCCGCGCCCCCGCCCGATGTTCCGCAACTCGACGAGGAGTCAGTGGGGAGCGCGGCTTCGCTTCGCCAGCAAATGGAGAAGCATCGCGCCAGCGCCACCTGCGCCGCCTGCCACAATCGCATGGACGTGCTTGGCTTCGGACTCGAGAATTACGACGCCATCGGCAAGTGGCGCACGATGGATGGCAAGTTCCCGGTCGACTCGAGCGGGACGTTGCCATCGGGCAAATCGTTCGCCACGCCCGCCGAGTTCCGCGTGCTGCTCAAGAACGATCTTCAGGGATTCGCCCGATGCATGACCGAGAAGATGCTCACCTATGCGCTCGGACGCGGTCTCGAGCGATATGATCGTAGAACGGTAGATGGCATCGTGCGGACGCTCGCCGCGGACGATTACAAATTTCAGACCCTGATCGGCGAGATCGTGCGTAGTTTGCCGTTCCAGAACCGGCGAGGGGAAGTTTCGAAGATACAGCCGGGCAAACCGGCAAACAAGGAGGTCGCCAGCAGATGATTGGCAAGAAGGCGCTTGCGCGAAGGACTTTTCTGCGTGGAGCGGGTGCGGCTGTCGGCCTGCCGTTCCTCGATGCGATGACACCCGCGATGTCGGCGGCCACCAAAGCGCCCGTGCGCATGGGCTTCGTCTACGTGCCCAACGGTATCGACATGCGCAACTGGAATGTCGATTATGAGGGGAAGCTCGGCAAGCTCCCGCGTATTCTCGAACCGCTCGAACCCTTCAAGCAAGACGTCATCCTGCTCGGCAACCTGACGCACAATAATGGACGCGCGCTGCTCGATGGCGCGGGCGACCACGGCCGTTGCTGCGGCGCGTACCTCACCGGGATGCAGCCGCGCAAGACGATGGTGGACATCAAGAACGGGATCTCGTGCGACCAAATCGTGGCCAACCAGATCGGCTCGCAGACGCGCTTCCCGTCGCTCGAACTCGGCATCGAAGACGCACGCCAGGCCGGTGACTGCGACTCCGGCTACTCGTGCGCCTACACGAATAACCTCGCCTGGCGCAGCGAAACACAACCCCTGCCTCCTGTTCTGGACCCTCGCGCCTTCTTCGAGCGCCTCTTCGGCAGTGGACTCGCTCTGACACCGGAAGCGCGGGCGCGCCAGGCCAAGTACCGCCGTTCGATTCTCGACTTCGTCACCGGCGACACGCGTAAGCTCCAGGCCGACCTCGGACCGACCGATCGGCGTAAGCTCGACGAGTATCTTTCGTCGATTCGCGAGATCGAACGCCAGATCGAGAAGGCCGAGAAAGACAACGCCGTCATCGATCCGAAGATGGACAAGCCGTACGGCGTGCCCGCCGATTTCGCCGAGCACTTCAAGCTCATGTCAGACATGCTGACCGTGGCGCTGCAAGCGGACCTGACGCGCGTGTTCACGTTCCTGGTGACGCGCGAAGGCACGTCGCGCGCCTATCGCGAGATCGGCATCGCCGACGGCCATCACCCGCTGACGCATCACCGCAACGATCCCGCGATGATGGAGAAGGTGGCGCAGATCAACACCTATCATGTGAAACAGTTCGCGGCGTGGGTGGAGAAGCTGAAGTCGATTCAAGAGGGCGATGGGAACCTGCTCGAGAATTCGATGATCGTCTACGGCGCGGGCCTCGCCGACGGCAATCGACACAGCCACGAGGATCTGCCCACGCTGATCGTGGGTTCCGGCGGCAAGCACTTCAAGGGCGGGCGGCGCGTGGAGTATCGCAAAGAGACGCCAATGTCGAACTTGTTTTTGACGATGATGGATCGGATGGGAGTCCGCGCGGAGCACTTTGGGGATTCGACGGGGCACCTCAACGGTCTGGACTTGTCGTAGCCTTCACGCCTGCTCGGGCAGAACCTCGACGGTCGAATCAGTAACGCGGAGCCAGCCCCGCGAGGTGGTCAGGAGCCTAACGATTTCTTCGTCCTCGATCTGCCCAGCCATTTTCCGGGCTGCCAGTCGCAAAAGGTCGAGCGTACGGAGGATCAATACATTATTGCGGGCGGCGTGTTCAACCTGTTCTCGCGGCACGGCCTCGTCCTTGTCTTGGATGGACTTCGAGTTCTTCATGAAGGTGTTCACGATCAGCAGGGACGGGAAAGTCTCGGGCTTTTCGTTCCGCGATCGGTGACTGTCGGCTTGGTTGACTGCCTCGCGGCTGACGTTCTTCGCTACGCCCTTTACCTCTGCGAAGGCCACCAACTTTCCCTGCGCATCGGTTAGAACCAAGTCTTCGCGGAACACCTCCTTCCTTTCGGGATGCAGCGGCAGCGTCTCCTTCCATAAGTCAATAACGGCGTCGACGAGGGGTTCACCCTGGCCCACGAAGACACGTTTGAATCGGTCGAGCCGAGCTAGGTCGTCCCCTGCGGCAGCCGCTTGCTCCTCAAGCGATCGCTTCTTCGCGAGGAGTTTGGACTCGTCCGGAAACTGGAACGCCTTGGCCCAGTCGGGCAGTTCAAGCTTGAGTCGCCCCCACAGCGCGACAACACCGTCCAGAAGCAGCGTAAAGTACTCTTCAACCTGATGGGCCTCGGGACGCAGCGTTTGAAACACGAAGACATGCCGGTCGACTACGAGGGACGCCACACGGTCGCCGATGGTTGAAGCCAAGGTCTTGAACTGACACGGATACTGGGACATCTCTGCGGTTGCCGCGCCATACAGACTGAAGAATTGGGCCAGTTGGTCGACATGGCATCTGAGGTGAGGGGTTCTGCCGGAGAAGTTGCTGTGGCGAAGTTCATAGTAAAGGAGGACTCTTTTGGATAGATCCGTACGCGAAAAATCCCGGCTGCCATCGTGATTGATGAAGGCCACGTCCAGCAGGATGATCGCGAACCCGCCTGCATCGGTGAGAGCATGGAACTCCTTGGTCCGGCGGTCCAGTGCATCGCGATCCCAATTGTGGTGGAGATACGTGCTGAAGCGGTTTGGAGTCCGCTCGAACGATTCGAAGGCTCCCTGGAAGAACACCACTCCATCGAACTCCTGAAACCGGGGCGCGTCCTTGACGGTCCCGAATGTCAGTTCATAGTGACCGGTCTGAATCTGGCGCTCGGGAGCACGCAGGCCCTTTGCCTCGATGCCGAAAACGAGTATCCGATACTTCTTCTGCTCGATTGGAGTCACAGGTCCTCGATCCGTAGTCCGGTCTTCTGAGCAAGCACTTTCATCGCGACAGGACCGAGCGTCACACCGTCGTGGTATGCGAACAACACATCCGGCCAACCATCCCGAGTAAGGATTCGATGCGAAGTACCTCGCTGTCTTTTGACTTGCCACCCGATTCGAAGCACGGCGGCCAACGCCCGCTTTGCCTTCGTCGATGGCCAAGCCTTCGACTGTGTCATCTCATGCTGCGACGAAAGACAGGCTCATCGGGCCAGGAACGGCTTCACCATGCTCCAATCGATCGGCGATCAAACGCAAGGCGAGCGCCTGCACGCTCGCAGTCGCTTCCTTGCGCGTGCGACCATACGCCGTCACGCCCGGCAACACCGGAATATCAGCGAGCCAGCGGCCGTCGTCCTCACGGTAATACTCGATAGCGAGTGACATCGCCAGGGGCTTCGAAGCCATGACATCATGCTATCAAGATTGTCCCGGACTTCGTTCCTCCCCGTCCCCCCTCTCCTTCGCTGTCGAGATCCCCACCAACGAAGCCACTGTCTCCGCGCGCCCCCGTCTTAGAGCGTTCCTCCAACGCCCCCGATCGACCAATCGACGCCAATCGAGAAGGCCGAGAAGGACTACGCCGTCATCGATCCCAAGATGGACAAGCCCTACGGAGTTCCCGCCGATTTCGCCGAGCACTTCAAGCTCATGTCAGACATGCTGACCGTGGCGCTGCAAGCGGACCTGACGCGCGTGTTCACGTTCCTGGTGACGCGCGAAGGCACGTCGCGCGCCTATCGCGAGATCGGCATCGCCGACGGCCATCACTCGCTGACGCATCACCGCAACGATCCCGCGATGATGGAGAAGGTGGCGCAGATCAACACCTATCATGTGAAACAGTTCGCGGCGTGGGTGGAGAAGCTGAAGTCGATTCAAGAGGGCGATGGGAACCTGCTCGAGAATTCGATGATCGTCTACGGCGCGGGCCTCGCCGACGGCAATCGCCACAGCCACGAGGACCTGCCCGCGTTGATCGTGGGTTCCGGCGGCAAGCACTTCAAGGGCGGACGGCGTGTGGAGTATCGCAAAGAGACGCCGATGTCGAATTTGTTCTTGACGATGATGGATCGGATGGGAGTCCGGGCGGAGCACTTCGGGGATTCGACTGGGCACCTCAAGGGCCTCGACTTGTCTTAGCTGCTTCGCAGACGCTTCACTCCACTCCTGATAGGATCGGTACGTGCCGCACCGGATTACCGACGAGATTCTGTTAGGTTTCGATGCTCGTGAGATGTGGCTCACCGCATTCAGGGCCGAAAGACTCGCCGGAGGGCGTCCGGTCGATTTCTTGCTCAGGACCGATCTCGACGACGTACTGTCTGCCGACAGAATGGTATGGCCGTCCCTCTTTACCAGCGTGGCGAGTCTCGAGCCGGGACCGCGAATTCCGCAGCCGCAATGGATCGGCCCCAATGTGCCGTTTTGGGAAGACTTCGACTCTCTCGAGAACGCCATCTGGGAAACTGACCTCATGATTCCCGTGCCGTTCTGGAGCGTTGCCGCTACGTGGCATTCCGACATCGGTTTCGATCGGGAATTGGAAACTGAAGGAAAGATCCTTGGCCCACACATTTCCCCGACCGTTCCGGAATACCGTGATCCCGCTTGGCTCTTCCTCGGCTTCGACGTCACCGACGGCGGATTCATCAGCGGCCTGTCGAACTGTGGCTACCGCGAAAGCGAGCGAGGTCCGATGTCTGCGGAATGGGGTCCGCACCTCAATCGATATCATCTGTTCGATGATCTCTCGATGGCGTACCGATTCAGAACCCTGACGAACGCACGAGTACAAGAGCACGCTCCGTTTTTCGTAATCGGCCTCTGGAAGGTCGCTGCGGACCTGGTAGAAGACAGACCTCAGCGGTAGGGCAATGGCATTTCTTCTGATTCTGGCCGCGCTGTGCCTCGTGTCAACCGCGGCCCCCGCGGCCGGCGGGATTCGGCGGGTCGACTTCCAGAATTTCGCATTTCCCTGGGACGTGCCGAAAGACGAAGTGCCATCAACTTGGAAATGGATAGGGCCCGCGAGCTCGAGCGTGCGCCTCATAAACGGGCGTCACGATTTCGGCGAGCCAGAAATTCCGCGATACGCGACGCCTTACGTGATGCTGCGCTCGGTGACCTACGGGGATGTTGACGGCGACGGAACGGACGATGCCGCCGTGGACTTGCTCTACAGCACGGGCGGTACAGCCAATTGGCACTACGTGTACGTGTACGTCTTCAGGCATGGCAAGCCGAAACTAGCGGCGCGCTTGCAGAGCGGCTCCCGGTCCGATGGCGGACTGATCAAGACGGCGATTCAGAACGGCTGGCTGGTGCTCGACTTTGCCGACACCGATCGACGCACCGCGGACTGCTGCTCCGAGGGCTACGTCCGCGTCGGCTATCGTTGGAAGGGTGGCCGATTCGTCGAGGTAGGGGAACGAGAACACGGTGACCTGAGGTGACCATCATCCCACGGGACGGAAGTCGTGAAGGAAAGCGGGCCTGATTGACACGCGCGAATATTGGAGCCTGGATGGCAACCGGATACAATGGTTGTTCAACGAGATGAAGGTTCGTGACCTCATCAGGAACGTCGAAAGAGACGGCTGGAGACACGTGAAGACGAAGGGGAGTCATCGCCAGTATAAGCACTCACAGAAGCCGGGGCGTGTGACGATTCCAGGTCACCTGAATGACGATGTACATCCCGATACGCTCAAGAGCATTCTGAACCAGGCCGGGTTGAGAGAGAAGCCGTGAAAAAATACGCTGTTGTGATTGAGCGGGGCCGGGACAACTTGTCCGCCTATGTTCCCGATTTACCGGGATGCATCACCACGGGGAGGACCGTCGAAGAAATTGAGCGGAACATTCGGGAAGCCATCGAACTGCACCTGGAAGGCATGCTCGAAGACGGAGAATCAATTCCCGAACCTTCCACCGAGGTCGCTTACGTAGATTTGCAGGTTGCTTGATTCGCTTTCTTCCGCGCGAGCGCCTTCATCGCGACCATCCCGGCCACCATCGCGACCGAGACCAAATGCGAATTTCCGCGTCCCGCCGCTTGTCACCTGGCTCCGTAGAACCGCTGGCAAGTGTCATCGCCACCGGCTTTCGAGCCATGACATGATGCTATCGAGATGTTCCGGACCTCGTTCCTCCTCACGCCCCTCCTCGCGCTCGCCGCGGACATCCCCACCATCGAAGCCACCGTCCCCACGTCCCCTCCCGCCTGGGCGCTCCTCCAACGCCACCTGATCGATCAATCGAGCGCCGCCGCCATCGAATTCTCCGCCCGCTACCAGGACCCCGACGGCTCGCTCATCTGGCGCACTTCAGGACCCGGCGCCCGCTTTGACGACCTCCCCGAGAGCTTCTACAACTGGCCAGTCCTCTACGCCCTTGGTGGCGACGATCGCCTCCGTGGCCTTTCCCTCCGCGCCTGGAACGGCACTCTTCGCCAACTCGATCGCGACTTCGGCCTCCTCCATCGCGACTTCCCCAAATCGCTCGACTGGTTCCACATCATCGAAGGCCTCCTGCTGTTCCACTCGCTCGCGCTCGCCGATCCTGCCGACGCCGTGAACCTCGAGCGCACGCGCCTCTACGCGAGCTTCTACACGGGCGAAGATCCCGAAGCTCGCAACTGGGACTCCTCCAAGCGCATGATCGTCTCGCCCATCACCGGGAGTCTCGGTCCCGTATTCGGTTCGCGCGATACGGCCTCGCCGATCGGATGGTCGCTCGGCATGGCGAGCTACGGGCTCCCGCTCGAAGGCGTGCCCGGCATCACGAAATACGATGACCTCAAAGATCCCGCCAACGCGCGCAAAATGGGCGAAGCCGTGGCCACGCGGATGCAACAAGGCGACGTGCCCGCCAACCTTGCCGCCACTGCGCTCGTCACACACGCGTGGCTCCTCACGGGAGACGCGAAGTACGCCGCGTGGGTCCGCGAATACGCCGGCGCATGGCTCGAACGCGCACGCGCCAACGGCGGTCTCGTTCCGGACAACGTGGGTCCTTCGGGCAAAGTCGGCGAACTGCTCGACGGCAAATGGTGGGGCGGCTACTACGGCTGGCGATTCCCGCACGGTTACTACAGCATCGGCCTGGCGCTGCAAGCCGCTGCCGAAAACGCGCGCCTGGCGAGCAAAGGCGATGCTCGTTATCTTGACTTGCCGCGCTCCACCATGGATCGCATTCTCGCTGCGGGCCGCGACTACAAGGGCGCGTTTCTCGTGCCTTACAAGCGCCGCGACGCCGGATGGTTCGCCTTCCAACCCATGGACATTTCGTTTCTCGCGTCGCTGTGGTCCGCTTCACTCGACCCCGCCGACGAAGCACGCATCGAACGCGTGCGCCGCGCCAACCGTGTCGACTGGCATCGTGCCACGGGCGTGCCCTTCCCATCGCGAGGCCATTCACGCGCGCCAGAAGCCTTCGATGATTGTCTCCATTGCGACGAGTACGGCCGCGCCGATTGGCGCGAAGTGATCGACACCCGCACCAAAGAAGACAACGGTCACGAGGCGCCTTGGCTGCGCTTCCTCGCGGGCGAGAATCCCGGATATCCGGAAGCGATCCTGCGCGTGAGCCTCGGGCAGATGGCGCAACGTCTGCGCTGGATCCGTGAAGGCAAGGTTCTGCAGGTGTACGATCCGCGCGTGGAGAAAGCGCCCGCCGCGCCAGATATCCGCAACGCGGAGAAGCATCATTGGCACACAGTGAATCCGGTCACCACGGAAGCGTTGCTGCAACTCACCGGAGGCGCTCCGCAGCAGGTCTACAACGGCGGATTGGTGAAATCGCATCTGCGCTATTTCGATGCGGAACGCCGCCGCCCCGGGCTTCCCCAAGACGTGGCCGCGCTCGTGCGCAAGGTGCGCGCGGGCGAAATAGAGTTCGAGCTCGTAAACGTCAGCGCGTCTGCGCCGCGGGAGGCGATCGTGCAGGCGGGCATGTACGGGCAAGACGAATTCGAGCAGGTAGAGTACACGGTCCGGCTCGACCGTGATCCCGATCAACCCGAGCACTCCTACATCGCTCCCGTCCGCAAGGGAACTCGCAGTCTCACAGCGAACGGGCCGTGGTTTCGCGTGAAGCTTCCGCCGTCGGCGAGCGTCAGTTGCAAGGCTCGCGTCCGCCGATTTGCGCGCCGGCCTTCCTATGCGTTTCCGCCGTTCAGCACCCCTCGCTGAGCCAGGCCGTCCTTCGAGCGGCACAATACGGCGAATGCCAAACGGCCCGGCGTATCATTGACACGTGATACGCCAGCGCGGGTTGTCGATACTTTTCGCCTGTGGGGTCTTTGCCCAGGACCCCGTGTTCCATCGGCCTTCCGAATATGTTCCGCCGCAGGGCTCCACTTATCCCGAGAGGGACTGGGAGAAGGTGGCCAGCCCCGAATCGGCAGGCTACTCGAGCGAACGGTTGAAGATCCTGAGTGCGTGGCTGAAGACGCAGGAAACCACAGGGATGCTGGCGATCACCGGCGGTCGCGTGCTGTTCGAGTATGGCGACGTGGCGCAGACCAGCAAAGTCGCATCGGTGCGCAAGAGCATCCTCGGTATGTTGTTCGGCAAGTACATAGCCAAAGAACCGAAGCTGCTACACGCCACCGTCAAGCAGTTGGGGCTGGACGACTTGGAGCCGTTCCGAAAGGTCGAAGAGTCAGCGACGCTTCAGGACGTGCTACAAGCCCGCTCTGGGATCTACTTCGGCGATGCCTATTCTGAGAGCCCTCGAAAAGGAACCGTGCAGCCTGGCACGCACTTTTCCTACGACAATTGGGACTTCAACGCTGCCGGGACGGCGTTCGAGAAGATTGCCGGGCAGAGCATCTACGCGGCGCTCGAAACCGATCTGGCCCGTCCACTGGGCATGCAAGACTACGACGCCGGCAAGCAAAAGAAGATTCAGACGACGCCGGAAAAAAGGATCTCCGTGCATCCCGAGTACGCCATGTACCTCTCGACGCGAGACATGGCGCGCTTGGGTCTCCTCATGGCTCGCTTTGGGCAGTGGAAAGGCCGGTACGTGCTGCCGAAAGGATGGAGTGAGTACTTGACCGAGGTTGTTACGCCGGCCGACAAGACTTGGCCTTTGCCGCTACGGCGCGAGATGGGGGGGACGGTTTCGCGTTGGGGGTACGGCGTGCTGTGGTGGGTATGGGACGCACCAATTGGCAATTCCTCGGCTGCCTGGACACCGTTCACGGCATCGTTCACGGCGATGGGAACGGACGGGCAGTACATCACCGTGCTGCCGGCGATGGATCTTGTGGTGGCGCACAAGAATGCCAATATTGACCGGGAGCCGAATCGCAACGTGGATCTGCTCGCCTACCAAACGATCCTCCAGATGCTGGCCGGAGCGCGGCGGTGATCGCAACGATTTCCAAACCCTCCCGTCGCGACTGTTGATGAGGACCGGCGGGCTGGCTGGCCGCTCGAAGGTTTCGAGCACCAACGCGGCACTACAAGCCGCCGCTCGAGCCGCTCAATCGTGATACGTTATGGACGAATGAGGCACTTTTTCGCGCTCGCCGTCGTGTCCACGGCTGTTGCGGCTGACTTCGCCACCGAGATCAAGCCTTTGCTCGAAAAACGCTGTCTCGGTTGCCACGGCGCGAAGCTCGCCATGCACGGGCTCCGGCTCGACTCCCGCGATGCAGCCCTCAAAGGCGGAGACTCCGGCGCACCCTCCATCGTGCCTGGCCGCGCTGCCGAGAGCATCCTCATCCGCTACGTCTCCGGACGCGACAAGGAAATCGTCATGCCGCCGAAAGGCCCGCGACTCTCGGAAACAGAAGTCGCGTTACTCTCGCGTTGGATCGACGAAGGCGCTCCGTTCGGTGCGCAGTCCGCGCCCGTCGCTGAGACGAAGCCTCGCAGTGAGCACTGGTCGTTTCAACCGGTCGCGAAGATCACGCCGCCGAAGCCGAAGAATGCCGCGTGGGTTCGGAATCCGATCGACGCGTTCGTGCTTGCCAAGCTCGAAGAGAAAGGATGGCAGCCGGCCGCCGCCGCGCAACCGGTGCAGTTGCTGCGCCGCATCCATCTCGATCTCACCGGACTCCCGCCCACGCTCGCCGAGCAAGACGTCTTCTCGCGCAATCCAGATGTGGAAGCGCTCGTGAATCGCCTGCTCGAACGGCCGACGTACGGCGAACGCTGGGGGCGCCATTGGCTCGACCTCGTGCGTTACGCAGAGTCCAATGGCTACGAGCGCGATGGCGCCAAACCCGAAGCGTGGCGCTATCGCGACTACGTCATCGGCGCTTTCAATAAGGACACGCCGTTCGATCGTTTCATCGCCGAGCAACTCGCTGGCGATGAAGTCGACAACCCCACTGCCGAAACGCTCGTAGCGCTCGGATACAATCGCCTCGGTCCCTGGGACGACGAACCCGCCGACTTCGCCGAAGACCGTTTTGACCAACTCGACGACATCGTCAGCACCACCTCGCAAGTCTTCCTCGGCCTCACGCTCGGATGCGCGCGCTGCCACAATCACAAATTCGATCCGCTCACCGCGCAGGATTACTACAGCATGGTCGCCGTCTTCAACGGACTGAAGCGTCCGCAGAAGGGCCGCACGGAGCTCACGCTCCCCGTGGGCGCGAGCCCCGTTCTCGCTGAAGTCGCTGCCGCAGAAAAATCCATCGCCGAAGAAGCCGTGCTCGCCGCCGCCGAGTTTCGCCTCACTGGCGCCGTGAGTGACCTGCCGCGCCGCCGCGGACTCGCTCAGCGCGCAAATCAAAGCCGTCCCCCGCGGATATTTCCTGCACGAACCTTCGCCCGATGCTCCGAAGACGCATCTGCTGATTCGCGGCAAGGCCTCTCGGCCCGGACCCGAAGTGCCTCCCGCCGTGCCTGCCGTGCTCGTGCACGAGCAGCCCGCATTTCCCCCGTCAAGCGAGCGCACTTCTCTCCGCCGTCTCACCCTCGCGCGTTGGCTCGCCTCGCGCGACAATCCGCTCACCGCGCGCGTGATCGTGAATCGCGTGTGGCAGTTCCACTTCGGTGAAGGCTTGGTCCGCACACCGAGCGACTTCGGAAAGCTCGGGCAGAAGCCCACGCATCCGGAACTGCTCGATTGGCTCGCCACGTGGTTCATGGAGAATGGCTGGTCATTCAAGAAGCTTCATCGCCTCATCCTCGCGAGCAACACGTATCGTATGAGCAAGCTCTCGAACGAACAGTACGCCGCGGCCGATCCCGAGAATCGCCTTCTGTGGCGCTTCCCCTACAAACGGCTCGAAGCAGAAGCGATCCGCGATTCGATGCTCGAAGTGAGCGGCAAGCTCAACGCCAAGATGGGCGGCGAGAGCATGTATCCCGAGATTCCCGAAGCTGCGCTCACCGGCTCGAGCGATCCAGACAAGATCTGGAAGAACTCTCCCGAGCCTGAACGCAACCGGCGCACGGTGTACGCGTTCCTCAAGCGCTCGATGATCGTGCCGATGCTCGACGTGCTCGACCTGTGCGAT
This sequence comes from Bryobacteraceae bacterium, assembly GCA_046331625.1. Classification (GTDB taxonomy): domain Bacteria; phylum Acidobacteriota; class Terriglobia; order Bryobacterales; family Bryobacteraceae; genus JAXLQL01. Next base: position 3,325 of record JAXLQL010000052.1, on the reverse strand, counting down.
ACCACGCGCTCGTCGGCCCAGCGCCTCACCACGAGTGTTGCCCCGCAAGCGCTGACGTTGTTCAACGGCGAGTTCGTCAACGCCCAGGCTCGCGCGTTCGCCGATCGCTTGCGCAACGAAGCCGGGGCCGACTCCGCCAAGCAAGTGGAACTCGCCTATCGGCTCGCGCTCGCGCGAAAGCCCACCGGCCAGGAAGCTATCAAGATGCGCGTCTTTCTCGAACGAGAGCCGCTCGAGCAACTCGCCCGCGTGATTCTGAACCTGAACGAATTCGTCTATCCCGACTGAAGGAGCGCCATCATGACTCGCCGCGAATACCTGCACCGCGCCACCGCCGGATTCTTCAGCCTCGGCTTGTTCGACGCGCTCTCACGCGACGGATTCTTCTCCACCGCGCAGGCCCAGGCCGCAACGGCGTCGCTGCTTGCGAAGAAGCAACCACATTTTCCCGCCAAGGCAAAGCACTGCGTGTTCCTATTCATGAACGGTGCGCCGAGCCAGGTGGATACGTTCGATCCCAAGCCCGAACTCGACAAGCATCACGGCGAGGCGTACAAGGGTCCGTTGACGGTCGGATCGAATGGGCGGCCCATCGGCTACCTGATGAAGAGTCCGTTCCCGTTCAAGCAACACGGTCAGAGCGGGCTGCCCATCTCGAACCTCTTCCCGAACGTGGCCAAGTTCGCTGACGACCTGTGCGTGATCCGGTCCATGCATACCGACACTGCCGCGCATGCATCCGGATGCCTGCAGATGAATACCGGCCACATTCTCATCGGGCGACCGGCGCTCGGCGCGTGGTTGAGCTATGGACTCGGCACTGAGAATGAGAGTCTGCCTTCGTTCGTCGTGATGACAGACCCGCGTGGCGGACCCATCGCGGGCCCTTCGAACTGGACCGCTGGCTACATGCCTGCCGCCTACCAGGGCACCATCTTCCGCAGTGCGGGAGCTCCTCTGCTCGATCTCGAAACGCCACGTGGCGTGGCACCGGCTACGCAACGCGGGTCGCTCGATCTGCTAAAAGGCTTGAACGAAGAGCACGCCAGCTCGCATCCTCGCGAGTCCGAATTGAGTGCACGCATCCTCAGTTACGAGCTTGCTTACTCGATGCAGACGGCTGCCGCCGAAGCGGTGGACTTGGCGCGCGAGCCCGAGTCCTCACGCAAGCTCTTTGGGCTGGACAATCCGCTCACCGCCGACTTCGGTCGCAAGTGCCTCATCACGCGCCGGCTGCTGGAACGCGGGGTACGCTTCGTGCAGCTTTACTCCGGCGGCGGCCACATCGAAGACACCTGGGATGGCCACAATGACTGCATCCGTAACCACACGCTCCACGCGGGCGAAACGGATCAGCCGATCGCCGCGCTCATGACCGATCTCAAGCGCACGGGCCTGTGGGACCAGACGCTCCTCGTGTGGGGCGGGGAATTCGGACGAACACCGACGAGCGAAGGTGTGAACAAACCCGGTCGCGACCACGATTGGCATGGCTTCTCGATGTGGCTCGCCGGTGCGGGCGTGAAAGGCGGGCAAGCGATCGGCGCTACCGATGAACTCGGATTCGCGGCTATCGAGGATCGCGTGCATGTATCCGATCTCCACGCGACGGTTCTCAAACTGATGGGGCTCGACTACCACAAGCTGAGCTACTTCTACCAGGGGCTCGACCAAAAGCTGACTGGCGTGCTCGAACGCCGCATCATCGAGAAGGCGCTGGCTTAGACAGCGGATCAGTCCCCAATCCGTACGAACGTGGTGCGGCTCTGCGAGTTTCAGGATCTTGGATTGGCCCAGCCACACGGGTTTCAATCCCGCCTTACCCGATCTCCACCACGACCTTCCCCATCACTCGTCGCCCTGCCATCTCCGCGAAAGCTTCCTTCAACTCTCCGAACCCGAACGCCCGCGGCACCACCGGACGAATCAATCCCGCCTCATACATCCGAGCTAATTCTGCATGCGTCGCGCTCGCGTATTCCGGATGCGCCTGAATGTGATTGCCCCACAGCACCCCGACCACTGACATGTTCTTGAGCAACACCCGATTCGCCGCCACCGAAGGGATCCGCCCGCTCGCGAAGCCCACCACCAAAATGCGGCCCAGTGGCGCGATGCACTTCGTCGAGAGATCGAATACGTCGCCGCCCACCGGATCATAGATCACGTCCGCTCCGCGCCCCCGCGTGATCTGCTTCACTTGATCCACCCAGGTGGCGTCGTTGTAGTCGATCGCGATCTCGGCGCCTTGCGCCTTGGCGAACGCGAGCTTCTCCGCGCTGCCAGCTGTTGCGATGATGCGCGCGCCCCATGCGCGGCCCAACTGAATCGCCGACATGCCTACGCCGCTCGCGCCCGCGTGCACCAGCAGCCACTCGCCCTCGCGTAGCGCGCCGCGATCCTTCAACGCGAAGAACGAAGTTTGATACACCACCGGGAGCGCGGCGCCTTCGGCAAAGCTCATCCCGCGCGGCAACGCGAAGGTGCATTGAGCCGGCGAAAGCGTCAACTGCGCCATGCCGCCCACGAAAGGCACACCCACGGCGTGATCACCGGGCTTCAGGTGCGTGACGCCTTCACCCACTCGCTCCACGATGCCCGCCACCTCACCGCCCGGAGCGAACGGAAGCGGCGGCTTCACCTGATACTTGCCTTCGATCTGCAGCAAATCGTAGAAGTTGAGGCTCGCCGCACGGGTGCGAATCAGCACCTGCCCCGCCGCTGGCACGGGATCCGCTACCTCTTCGAAACGCAATGTTTCCGGGCCGCCCCACGTATGAACCTGCCAAGCCTTCATCGATGCTCCTGATGCTACATTAAACAAGTGCCGCGCAAACTGTTTTTTGCGGTGACTCTCACAATCCTAACAGCCGTGTCTCAGGCCCAGCGCCCAAAAGACTCCCAACGGCCGCCGTTGTTCTTTCGCGAGGATTGGAAAGAGACTCCAGCCGAGAAGCCCGTGACGCAGGCACACGTCGCCAACGACAACCTGATCCTGTCACTGCACGGACCAGGCAAGGCGGGAATCAAGAAGAGTCACCATGACCAGCCCGCCGACGATCCTTTCTATATATGGTCCGGCGAAACGACCGGAAACTGGGCGCTGAGCCTGCGTCACAAGTCGAAGCAAGTGGACCTCACGGGCCAGGCTCGCATCCGCTGGCGCTCGCATCAAGCCGGTTTCCGCGAACTGCGCTTGATTCTGCAACTCGGCGATGGATCGTGGATTGCCGGTGATCAATCCGACCCAGCCTCGAACGACTGGCGCGAACGCGAGTTCGTTGTCGCCGATTTGCGCTGGCGCCGCCTCGACATCGCGAAGATT
>JAXLQL010000051.1:0-32736 GCA_046331625.1 Bryobacteraceae bacterium | reverse complement strand
GGCCGGCGGCGGATGTTTCGCGGCGGCTCTCCACACCGGTGGCGACGTTCTGCGCAATGACGGCGGCGCCCGGGATGATCGCGCCGGACGGATCGGTGACGGTGCCTTTGATGGTCCCGCTGCTGCCGATTTGGGCGGCTAATGGTATGGAAACCAACATCGCGACGGCAAGCACCCCCCTGAACCCCAAGCCACTCATGAAATGCCTTCTTTCTGCAGGAACTGGACTGACCCTGATTTCTCGATTGTACTCGAAGCGCTTCGCCACTGCGGAGCGCATGGTATGATTTGACTATGGAGAACGTAGCAACCAGCGTACGCATCAATGCAGCGGCGAATGCCTTGCTTTCCGACTTGGCCGTCAAGACGGGCCGCTCGAAAGCGCAGGTGATCGAGGAGGCTTTGGCGGCACTGGAGGAGCGGCTCTTCTGGACCTCCGTTCAGGAAGCGTTCGCGGAAGGCGAGTCACCCGAGATGCGCGCCGAGCGAGAGCTGTGGGACCGGACTGTTGGAGACGGCCTGAAGGGAGTGCCCTGGTAGCTTGACTCGCGGCGATATTTACTGGTGTGATCTGGAGCCCAAGCGAGGTCACGAGCAGGGTGACACCCGTCCCGTTATCGTTATTTCAGCCAGCCACTACAACGCGAGCCGTTCGCCGCTCATCGCAATCATCCCCCTGACACGCTCCGCGTCGAAGAACCCCTTGCACGTCGCGTTGAGTCCCAAGGAGACTGGGTTGAGGTCGGGCTCGACCGCCTTGATCGATCACGCTCGTTTCGTTGATCGGACGAGGTTCCGTGAAGGCAGAATCGGACGGGTTGTTCCCGATGCACAGGCCCGCATTGATCGGAATCTTGCGCGTGTCCTCGCACTCGATTCCGGCGGCATCCGCTCTGCTGTCGGTCCGAATTAGAACGTCGCCACCGGATTCATCGGCGACCCCGTCCCCTTCGGCACCGCCAACGGCTCCGCCGTCAACAGGAACTCCCACCGCTTACGCGCCGCTGCTGCTTCCGACACTGCTTCGAGGTCGCAGTTGTCGAACATCGGAGTCCCCATCGCGATCAACAACAACTGATGCATCGGGAACGGAACTCCGGCCACAGGCGATGGCATCAATTCGCCGTGCGTATCGCTCCCCACTACGGAGACATCGCGCTGCTTGAACCAGCGCGCGCAATTCACGTGCATGCCCGCTGCTGCTTTCTCTGTATCCCACGGACCTTTCTCTGCGCGCCGAGCCCAGCGACCGGTCCGCACGAACACGATGTCACCCGCGCTCACTCGGATCCCGGCCTTCTTCTCCCAAGCGTTGAAATCCTCGGGTAGAATCGGCGTCGAGAGGTCGAGGTACTTCACGCCCTTCAACCTCGGGATGTCCATCAGGATTCCGCGCGAGAGGAATCCTGTTTTAAACGCAGTCACCGCAAGTTGTTCCGCCCCGCGCGCGTTGATCTGGTCCTTCGAGTAGCCGTTGTAGACCTTGCCGCGCCAGAACATGTGCGAGAGCGAATCGAGATGCGTCAGCGACGTTCCGTGGAAGCTGATGGTGTAGGTGTCCATGGCGAACATCGGATTCGGATCCGTGCCGCTCATGATCATCGAGTGCCCGAATGGCCGCGCGTTGTCGATCGACTTCGTCAAGTCGGCGTTGCGCGAGAGCGAAACCGAGAATCCGTCTTTCACCACCGCGACGGCTGCCTTGCGCTTGGCCGCCGTGATCAGGTTGAACGTGCCCGCCTGATCCGTCTTCCCCCAGCGTCCCCAATTCGACAACTCCTGCATCCAGCGTTCGAGCGTGTTCGGGTCCACCTTCGGTTGCGCGAACGCCACGGCTGCAGCCACGCACGCGAGCAAGAGGGCGCGCACTACTTCACCAACATCCGGATGCGATGCGCTTCACTGTCGCCCACGTAGAGCACACCCTTCTTGTCGACGAACACACCATGCGGACGCGCGGTCTCGCACTTCAGCGGATCGCCATCGGGCCCATTGCCGCGTTTGCCCGTGCCGATGATCGTCTTGATCGCGTTGCTCTTCAGATCGATGCGGCGAATGGTGTGGCTCTCGGTGTCGGCAATGTAGACGCCGCCATCCGGCGACCATGCGATCCCCTTGGGTCCGCTCAGTTCCGCCTTACGCGCATCGCCGCTGCCGTCGGTGTAACCCTTGTCGCCGGTGCCCGCCAGGTGAATGAACTTGCCTGCCTTCAGGTCCACCTTGTAGACGGCGTTGCCTTCGCGCAGGGCGAGGTACATGTTGCCTTGCGGATCGAGATCGATCGCGCGCGGTCCGAAAACCGGCGTTCCGGCGAGGGGCGCTCCATCGGCGGTCTTGCCCTTGTCGCCTGTGCCGAGCCAGGTCTCGATGACGCCGGTCTTCATGTCGATGCGGCGAACACGATGATTGCCGATATCGCAGATCATCATCCGGCCCTGGGGATCGAAGGCGATGCTGTGCGGCTGCCGCATCTGCGCCTTCGCCGCCGGACCGCCGTCCCCGCCGAACCCAGGCTGCCCGGTTCCCGCGAGCGTGGTGATGATGCGGGTCTTCTTGTCCACGCGGCGAACCACGTGATTCGGCATCTCGACGAAGTACATGTTACCGGCCTTGTCGAAACGCACTTCGTAGGGCTGGTTCAACTCGGCCTTCGTTGCCGGACCGCCGTCGCCTGAGTATCCCTTCTTGCCGCTGCCCGCAACAGTAGTGATGTTTTTTGTTTTGAGGTCCAGGCGGCGAACAGCGTGGTTGTCGATATCGCAGAAATAAAGCGCGCCATCGGGACCAACCACGAGTCCATATGGATTGTTGATTTGCGCCTGCGCTCCCGGGCCGCCATCGCCGGTGTAACCGGGTTGGCCAGTGCCTGCGATGGTAACCGTGTGCGCTCCGAAAGCCGCCAGTGCGGCCGCGAACAGAAGAAGGGCTGTGCGGATCATCTCAAGCAATCTACCACGACCTTGCGCACGTCATCCACGCTCAGTTCGCTCAAAGGCTCGCGGCGGATCACGCGCGCCCTTCGCGGCGCCCATACTGCTGGATCGGTGGGTCCGAACAGCGCCACTGTGGGGACTCCCGCGGCAGCCGCCAAGTGCGTGACGCCGGAGTCGTTACCGACGTAGAGCCGAGCCTTGCCAAGCCACCGAGCCAGTTCCCATAAATCAGGAATGGGGAATTCCGTTTCGGACTCCGTACACCACACCGCGCCCGGAATCGACGCCGCCAACTCGCGAAACCGCGACATCGGCCAGTTCTTGCGCCCGGCTCCGGAGAAAGGATGCAGCACGATGGCCGCGCCGGGCGACCGCTCCACGGCGAGGTCCGGATCGCGCCCGATCGGCGCGCCAACTTGCTCGGAGTAGTAATCGGAGGCGTTCTGCAGGCGCCCAGTGGGCAGTGCATCGAAGAACCGGAATGGCAGGCCGGCAACGGCATCGCGGAACTCCTCGCGGTTCGCGCCGTACCAGCAGACGATGTCATCGAACGAGGCCAACTCTTGGCGAAGGCGCGCCGGGGCGAGGCCCAGTTCGAGCATGTCGAGTTGCGTCGAAGCGATCGAGCGCGCACGATCTGCGAAGCGCATCAGCGGCACTAGCGCACCCGGCACCCAAACTTCTGTGTAGCTGGCTTTGAGGTATTCGAGCGCGGGCAGCGAGACGATCACGTCTCCAATTGCGCCCGGGCGAATCACCAGCCGCCGCATGGGCAAGCGCTCAGCGGATCTCTACCGGCAGCGTTACTGCGAGCGTCTTCGGCGGGTAGCAGGTGTTGTCGGTGCAAGCCTGGTACCGCAGCTTTCCCGTGACGGTGCGCGAGCCCTTGAGTGCCGAAGCGGGGATCGCGAACTTCGTCGTCAATTCGAATTCGCCCGTGTAGACCGAGAGCGGCTTGTCTGAGAACGCGTACTTCTCGGTGTGAGCCTTCGGATACTCCACGGCTTTCACTTCGAGCGGTGCGGCGTCCCACGTCAGCTTGAGCGGGATCAGGTACTCATCGCTCGGCGTGTTGCTGTTGGTGTGATAGCCCTGCGCGATCTTGAATCGCACCTTGGCCGATGCGGTCTCGCCAGCCTTCGCGGTAACCTTCTCCGCCGGTTCGGCGGTGATGATCGAGCTAATCTGTGCCCAGAACAAGAGCGGGCAACATAGCGCGAGTAGCGCCGCGCTTGCCATCCGCTTTGGGAAGGCCGAGAAGTGTGTTGAGGTCATTCTGATAATCGCCCTTGCTCACCAGACCGATGTGGATCGCGGCAATGCGGCCTTCGCGATCGATCATGAAGCTCGTCGGAAGCGAGTCCACGCCGCCGTAGAGCGTCGCCACGGTGTCGTTGCCGAGGAGCACGCGATAGTTCATCTTCATCTTTTCGAGGTAGGGCTTTACCACTTCCCAGCCCTCGTCATCCATCGCCACGCCCAGCACCGCGAAGCCTTTGTCTTTGTACTTCTGCTCGAACTCGGCAAACCACGGGATCTCGAGGCGGCACGGTCCGCACCAGGTGGCCCAGAAGTTGAGCAACACCACTTTGCCCTTGTAGTCGGCGAGCTTCACCGACTGTCCGTTGGGATCCTTCAGCGAGAACTCGGGGGCCTTCTTGCGATCCTTTTCGGGCTTCACCGCCGCCCGCACTGGACCCGAAGTGGAGCACGCGCCGAAAATGAAGAGCGCCGTGGTGAGAGATGCCAGCCGCATGGTCGAGGGGAGCACCCTCTTAGTTTATCGCGCCGTACGGATTGGCAATCGCGATGGCTGATGGGCGAGACTCGAAGACATGATCAGCGGCGCACACATGATTCTTTATTCGAAGAACGCCGAAGCCGACCGCACGTTCTTTCGCGACGTGCTGGGATTTCCGGCGGTGGATGCAGGAGGCGGGTGGCTCATCTTCGCGCTGCCGCCGAGCGAGATCGCGTGTCATCCGGATGCGGAAGGCGGCAAGCGTGAGATCCATCTGATGACTGAAGATGTGGATGCGGCAGTTAGCGGCGCGCGGAGTTGCGTGTTCGCCGGTGCAGGATTTGCGCTGGGGCCGCTTGACGCATCTCTCGTTGCCAGGGGGAAGTCGGCTCGGGTTGTATCAACCGAAGCATCCGCTCTCGCCGCGCGGTTGACGCGGCAGTTCGCAGCAAAGTAGCTTGGTTGCCATGCGCGGCACTCTCGATAGACGATCATTTCTGACGGCGGCCATGGCGGGTCCGGCGTTCGGGGCACGGCCTGCGGTATCGGTGGCGTTCTTTCAAGCCGACGTGACACCGGCGCTCGGAGCTCCGCTGTGTCTGGGACTGGTGGATCCGGCCAAGCAAATCGTGGATCCGCTCACGGCACGCGGCGTAGTGTTGCATCCGGCTGGGCAGGCTCCGATCGTGCTGTGCGCGGTGGATTGGGTGACGATCGCGGCTGAAGGGCACGATGACTGGCGCACTGAGTTGGCCAAGGCGGCGGGCACGGATGCCAAGCGAGTGGCTGTGCACACGCTGCATCAGCATGATGCTCCTGGCTACGATCCAGGTGCGGAGCGGTTGATGGCGGCGCAGGGAGCGAGCGGCGAGATCTTCCATCTCGAGTCGACTCGCAAGGCACTGCGCAATACGGCCGAGGCCGTGCGTGAGGCACGGCGTGCGCCGGCCACGCATATTGCGATCGGCAAGGCGGAGGTGCGGGAAGTAGCGTCGAACCGGCGCGTGTTGGGCGCCGATGGCAAGGTGAAGTACGTTCGCTACAGCGCAACTCGAGATGCGGCTGCAAGGGCCGAGCCCGAGGGCCTGGTGGATCGGACGCTTCGCCAAATCGCATTCTTCAACGGCGCGAAGCCGCTCGGCGTGCTGACCTACTATGCGACGCATCCGCAGAGCTATTACGGCAAGGGCGGCGTGAGTTGGGACTTCGTCGGTATGGCTCGCGAAATGCGGGCAAAGGCGCTGGGGATTCCGCATGTCCACTTCAACGGCGCGAGCGGAAACGTGACGGCGGGCAAGTATAACGACGGCGCGCCGGAGAATCGTGCGGCGTTGGCATCACGCTTGGCCGATGGAATGCGCGAGGCTTGGGAGAGTGCGGTGAAAGAGCCGCTGACGGCAAACTCGGTGGCGTGGTATTCGAGTCCGTTGCGGTTGCCGAATCGCGATGCCGATACGCGGGAGCAAGGCGCGCGCATCATCGCGGACAAGTCGCGCCCGCTGCGAGAGCGGTTGAATTGGGCGCGCGACATGGTGAGCTTCGAACGGCTGCCTTCGGGCAAGATGGACTTGGCGGCGCTCACGCTCGGGAGTGCGCGAGTGATCCATCTGCCGGGCGAGTCGTTCATCGAGTATCAGTTGGCGGCGCAGCAGATGCGACCCGCGAACTTCGTGTGCACCGCGGCCTACGGCGATTGCAGTCCCGGATACATCGGGACGACTGTTTCGTACGGGCAAGGCGGGTACGAAGTGAGGCGCGTGTCGCGGACGGCGCCCGAGGTGGAAGGCGTTCTGATGGGCGCGATGCGAGAGATTCTGTCGCGCTAGCCCGCTGCTGTTCGCTTTTGGGTTCAGAGGCGAGGCACTGAGGTAGCGGCCAGCAGCGGGACTGAAGTCCCGCGCAGGCTGAAGCCTGCCCCACAATGGGGCGGGTGCATAATCCGAGACACGCATGTGCGCGCACCGTAGTGCAGGCTGGCACCGATATAATGGGTGCGGCTCTTCCCGTGAACCTGACGCGATTTTCCCTGGCGGTGCTGGCCTCGGTGCCCGTGTGCGCGGCGCAGCTCGAGTTCGAGAAAGACGTGTTGCCGATTCTCGAAACGCACTGCGCGAAGTGCCACTCGGGCGATGGAGCGCAAGCTTCGCTCGATGTGCGAACTCGTGCGTCGCTCGTGGCGGGAGGCAAGTCGGGTCCGGCGATTGTTTCGGGCGAACCGGAACAGAGCCGGCTGATTTTCAAGGTGCGATCCGGGCAGATGCCGAAGGACGCTCCGAAGCTGGGCGACAAAGAGATCGAGACGCTGCGGCGCTGGATCGAGTTGGGTGCGCCTGCGGCGGATCCAGGCGCGAAGCCTTCGTCGCGCAAGATCTCGGAAAGAGACAGGCAGCATTGGGCGTTCCAGAAGCCGGTGCGGCCGGCAACTCCTCGCGTTCAGGACGCGGGCCGGGTGCGGACTCCGATCGACGCGTTCGTGCTGGCGAAGCTCGAGGCGAAGGGACTCGGATTCAATCCCGATGCCGATCGCGCCGTGTTGCTGCGAAGGCTTTGGTTCGATCTGGTGGGGCTGCCGCCATCGCCTGAAGCGCTCGACGCCTTTCTGGCGGACCGCTCCGCCAACGCTTACGAGAAGGCTGTTGACGATTTGCTCGCGAATCCCCGTTACGGCGAGCGATGGGCGCGGCACTGGCTCGACACGGCGGGCTACACGGATTCGGAAGGCGTACTGGCGGCCGATGTGGTGCGCAACAACTCCTGGCGTTATCGCGACTACGTGATCCGCGCGTTCAACTCCGACAAGCCGTATGACCAGTTCGTGCAGGAACAACTCGCCGGAGACGAGATCTCGGAGTATCGCAAGTACGATGGGCTTCCGCGAGATGTACATGAGAAGCTGGCCGCTACCGGATTCCTGCGCACGGCGGTTGACGCCACGCGTGAAGATTTCCTGCCCAAGGATTTCGCCGAGTACCAGTGGCGTACGCTTTTCGACACAGAACAAATTCTTGCTTCGACGTTTTTGGGGCTGACGCTGCAGTGCGCGCGCTGCCATGACCACAAATACGAACCGCTGACGCAGCGCGACTACTACTCCGTGCAGGCGGTGTTGGCGGGGGCGATTCGTCCGACGGGTCCGGTGCTGCCTTCGTACAAACGAATCGCGGTGGATGCGCCGAAGGCCGAGCAAGACAAAGCTGAGAAACACAACAAGCCCGTGCAGGCGCAGGCCAAGGCACTGCGCGACCTGCTCAACGGGCGGCGCGACGAATACCGCAACCTGCACCCCAAGGGCGAAGAAGCCACCGACAAGGAACTACGCGAGGCGTTTCCGGAGTATGCGCGCAAGAGCGACGAGACCAACGCCGAACTCAAGGCGACTGAGAAGAAGGCGATCGCGTTGCCGTCGATTCGGATGTTGAGCGACATCGACGGCGAGCCGCCGCCGACATACGTGCTGCGGCGGGGAGATCCGCTGAGCCCTGGCGACGTGGCGGAGCCGGGAGTTCCGGAAGTGCTCGACGATCCGGCCTCGCCGTTTCGGGCGCCGGCTGTCGAGAAGGGCGCAGCGACCACGGGCAGGCGGCTGGCGTTCGCGCGATGGCTGACCCAACCCGATCATCCGCTCACGGCTCGCGTGATGGTGAATCGCGTGTGGGCGGGGCACTTCGGAACGGGCATCGTGGCGACGCAAGAGAACTTCGGCAGGTCAGGCGCGAAGCCAACGCATCCGGAGTTGCTCGATTGGCTCGCAACCGAGTTCGTGCGGCAAGGATGGAGCTTGAAGAAGCTGCACAAGACGATCGTGATGTCGACGGTGTACCGGCAATCGGCGACGCCGAGAGCAGAGGGCTTGACGGCCGATCCCACGGATGCGCTGCTGTGGCGAATGCCGCCGCGCAGACTCGAAGGCGAGATTGTGCGGGATGCAATTCTCGCGGCGTCAGGCAAGCTGGATGAAGCGATGTTCGGCGAGCCAGTGAAATCGAAGACCAAGGCTTCGGGCGAGATCGCCCCCGAGGAAGAAGCGGCGGGCGGGCGGAGGTCGATCTATCAGTTGGTGCGGCGGTCGGCGCCACTGAGCCTGCTCGATGCGTTCGATGCTCCGGTGATGGAGATCAACTGCGTGCGGCGCTCCACCACCACGTCGGCGACGCAAGCACTGGCGTTGATGAACGGTGAATTCGTGACCGCGCAGGCGGAACATTTCGCAAAGAAAATGTTAGACGGCCGCGAAGAGACGGCCGCGGCTCGCGCCACTCGTGCGTTCCGGACGGCTTTCGCGCGCGCGCCTACAGCGCAGGAGTTGGACCGACTGCTGACGTTCCTCGAAAAGCAAGAAAGCTTCTATCGCGAAAAGCCCGGCAACGAGCGGCGGCTTCGTGCGTGGGCGGATCTGTGCCAAGCCCTGCTGGGCGCCAATGAGTTCGTGTATTTGGATTGAGCCATGAGCCACGTAGAACGATCTCCGATACGGCAGATGATTTCGCGGCGCGATGTGTTCACGCGCTTGGGGTCGAGCCTAGGCGGACTTGCGCTCGCTTCCTTGCTGGAATCGGCTCAGGGGGCTTCGGCAAAGTTCGACGTGCTGCCCAAGAAGCCTCACTTTCCTGCCCGGGCGAAACGCGTAGTGTTGCTGTTTCAAAATGGCGGACCGAGCCAGATGGATCTCTTCGATCCGAAGCCCGAGTTGCGCAAGCGGCACGGCGAAAAGCCTGGTGACGGATACATCAACACGGTGGATATCAAGAAAACGGGCACGTGGATGGGCAGCCCGTTCGAGTTCCGCCGTGCGGGCAAATGCGGGATGGAGATCTCTGAGATTCTGCCCGGCCTCGCGCGCCACGCCGATGATATTACGCTGATCCGCTCGATGGTGAGCGAGCACTCGAACCACGAGCAGGCGATCTGGTATTTCAACACCGGGCTGATCACACCGGGCCGGCCTGCGATGGGTTCCTGGGTGACGTATGCGCTTGGCACCGAGAATCAGGATCTGCCGGCGTACGCGGCCATCATGCATCCGAAAGGACTGCCGGTGGATGGCGTCCGCAATTTTTCGAGCGGATGGATGCCGCCCGTTTATCAGGGCATGGCGATGCGAGCCGAAGGAACTCCGGTGTTGAATCTGAAGCCCGCGGGATCGGAAGCCGCCGCTGCGTCACGGCTCGAACTGCTGCAGGACTTCAATCGCGCGCACCTCGCCACGCGGCAAGATCAACTCGAGCTCGAAGCACGCATCGCGAGTTATGAGTTGGCGGCGCGAATGCAGCTTGCGGCCACCGAGGCGCTGGACATCTCGCGCGAACCGCGTGCGATGCATGAGCTCTACAAAACCGACGACGCCGATGCGGGCGTTCACGGACGGCAACTGCTGCTGGCGCGCCGCCTGTTGGAGCGCGGGGTTCGCTTCGTGCAGGTATTGCTGAGCGATCAACCTTGGGACACGCATCAGCGCAACGAATCCGGTAATCGCGCCATCGCCCGCAGGACCGACGAACCCGCGGCGGCGCTGCTCGAAGATCTGAAGCAGCGCGGCCTGTTCGACGACACGCTGGTGATCTGGGGCGGCGAGTTCGGACGTACGCCGATGGCCGAAGGCAAAGACGGCCGCGACCATCACAAGTTCGGATTCTCGCTTTGGCTGGCCGGCGGCGGACTCAAGCGTGGCTACGTGCACGGCGGAACGGACGAGTTCGGCTATCACTCGGTGGACCAGCCCGTATCGATGGCCGATTTCCACGCGACGATATTGCACTTGCTCGGGATCGATCACGAGCGACTGGTGTATCACAACAACACCCGGATCGAGAAGCTGACCGATGTTAGGCCGGCCAAAGTGGTGAGGGACCTGGTGGCGTGAAGCTTCGTCTGCTGCTCGCCTGCGCGGCGCTCTACGCGGAAGTGCGAACCGTGAAGCTGTTCGGACCCGAGACCGCGACTGGCCCGTACAAGCATCCCGCCTGCATCACGGAACTCGATAACGGCGACGTCTACCTCGTCTACTATGGCGGCGGTGGCGAGTACGCCGAGGCTACGGCGGTGTTCGGATCGCGCCTGCGCAAGGGCTCCACGGCGTGGACCTCGCCAAAACAAATCGCGGCGGATCCGTTTCGGTCGCTGGGAAACGGCGTGGTTTGGCAAGCGCCCGATGGATTGGTATGGCTGTTCTACGTGGTCCGCTACGGGGAGACTTGGTCAAGCTCGCGGATCCAAGCGAAGATTTCGCGGGATCGCGCTGAGACATGGTCCGACCCTTCGGTGCTGGCGCTCGAAGCCGGGACGATGGTGCGCAACAGGCCGATCGTGCTGCGCAACGGCGAGTACCTGCTGCCCGTGTATCACGAGACCGGCGAGGATCGCGAGATTGTGGGTCCCGATTCGACATCGCGGTTCCTGCGCTTCAATCCCAAGACGAAGCAGTGGACGCCCTCAGGCGAGATTCGCTCCGCGAAGGGCAACATTCAGCCGGCTCCCGTGCAGATCGATGACAACTACCTGATCACGTACTGCAGGCGCGGGGGCGGATATGGTCCGGTGACGGATGGGTACATGATCCGTGCGGAGAGCCGCGACGGCGGGCACACGTGGACGGAGGGCCGCGACTCGCAGTTTCCGAATCCGAATTCCGCGGTGGATTTTCTGCGGCTCCAGAATGGTCACCTGTTGCTGGTGTTCAACGCATCGATGACTAAGCGGACGCCGCTACGCGTCGCGATCAGCGAGGACAACGACAAGACATGGCCGCGCCAGCGCGACGTTGGCACTGGGAACGACTCGTACGCATATCCGGTGGCGATTCAGACTCGCGATAGCCGGATTCACGTGGTGTATACGTCGAACCAGCGGAAGCAGATCAACCTCGTATCGTTCGATGAATCCGACATTGAGCGATGATAGTGAGATGCTTCGGTCGCTCCCCTTTCTATTCGCATTCGTCTTTGCGCTCGCGGAAGATCCGGCGCAACTGACCACGCAAGAAGACCACAAACGCACCATGGGCCTGCTCGGGATTACCGAGATCCGCCGCGGCGCTGACGGGCGGAACGCCGATGCGCCGAATGCGGCGAACTACGACGAGTCGAAAGCAAACCCATATCCGGAACTGCCCGATCCACTGCGGTTGAAGAACGGCAAGAAGGTGACCAAGGCCGCGGACTGGTGGAAGAAGCGGCGGCCTGAGATCGTGGAAGAGTTCGACCGCGAAGTGTACGGGCGCACGCCGAAGGTGCTGCCCGCGGTGAAGTGGGAATTGACGGAGACTTTGACCGAGCGCGTCGGCGAGGTGGAAGCCACTGTGAAGAAGTTGATCGGACACGTGGACAACTCCGCGTATCCGAAAGTGACCGTGGATATCCAACTCACGCTCAGCACGCCAGCCAAGGCAACGGCGGCAGTTCCCGTGATCATGGAACTGACGTTCGGCCGTTTACCGGCTGCGTTGATGAAGAAGGGTCCGCCGCCGGGACCGTCGGCTCGCGAACAAATCCTCGCTCGCGGGTGGGCATACGCTGCGATCGTGCCCAACAGCATTCAGCCGGACAACGGACAAGGCCTTACGCAAGGAATCATCGGCCTGGTGAACAAAGGCCAGCCGCGCAAGGTGGATGATTGGGGCGCGTTGAAGGCGTGGGCCTGGGGCGCGAGCCGCGCCATCGACTACTTCGAGACAGACAAAGCCGTGGACGCCAAGCGCGTGGCGATCGAAGGGCACTCGCGCTACGGGAAAGCGGCGGCGGTAGCGATGGCGTATGACCCGCGATTCGCCACCGGGTTCATCAGCTCGTCAGGCGCGGGCGGCGTGAAGCTGCACCGGCGCAACTTCGGCGAACTGGTGGAGAACGTTGCCGGGCAAAGCGAGTATCACTGGATGTCGGGCAACTACATCAAGTACGCGGGTCCTCTGAAGTGGAGCGATCTGCCGGTGGATGCGCATGAGCTGGTCGCCTTGATCGCGCCGAGGCCCGTGTTCATTAGCGCGGGCGCGGTGAACGGCGATGGCTGGGTGGACGCGAAGGGCGCGTTCCTTGCTGGAACTGGCGCAACGCCGGTGTATGAGTTGCTCGGCAAGAAGGGACTGCCGGTTCGCGAGTTTCCGGCAATCGAAACGGGACTCATGGAAGGCGACATCTCGTTCCGGCAGCATAGTGCGGGGCACACGCCGGGTCCGAACTGGCCGGTGTTCCTCGATTTCGCGGCCCGGTATTTTCGGTGAGGATCGGCGCCGTTCAGAACGAGTATTTGAGCCCGAACTGAATGTTGCGCGGATCAACTGCAACGCCAGTCACCCGGCCGAAGTTCGCGTCGGATCCATTGGTGCTCGGATTGGCGAGCACGGTGTGGTTCATCCAATTGAACATCTCGAACCTGAAGTTGAGCCGGTGCCCTTCGCGGATGGTGAACCACTTGTTGACCGATGCGTCCCACGTGAATGCACCTGGTCCGCGGACGGTGTTGTAGCCGAGGTTGCCGTAGCGCCGCTGAGCGCGGACCGTGTCGAAATCGAACGCCGCTCGATTCAGCAGCAGCAAGCGATCGGCAACCGAAAGATAGGGATTCTGGCCCGGCACTGCATCGGGACGCTGACCGTCGGGGCGTCCTGTGCCGACGTTATCCCGGCCAGTCACCACGTTCAGAGGAAAGCCTGCACGATATCCCATGATGCCCTGCAGCGTCCATCCACCGAACATTGCCTTCAGCGCACCGTCTTTCGCGAACGCGCCGGCCGGAATCTCATATGAGTAGACGGCGGTGGCGCGATGGCGGACATCGCTGACCTTGGGCCCGCGTGACCCGGCGATCCAGTTGAAGTCCTGCGTGATGCTGTCGCGCGTGAACGAGTTGTCGGCGTTGTTGTACTGGATGCCCTTCGAGAGCGTGTAGTAGAAGTCGAAGTTGAGGCCCTTGCTCAAACGCTTGTTGGCGGCGATCTGCATGGCGTGGTAGGTCATGTTCGCTCCGAAGTCCTGGAGCCACGCGGCGCCGATGTCCTGACCGGCATCGCGCCGGCCGGTGGCGGGATTGATCGGATTGATGAGACGTGAACTGTACAACTTCGCTGCACGATTGAGCACGTAGGATGCCTGCAGCGCAAAGGTGGAACTGACTTGCTGTTGAATCGAGTAGTTCCCTTGCAGCGCATATTCGTCGCGGTGCGCGGGATCGGGCGCGAGCAATCCGGGTTGGAGTCCGGCAGGCACCAGCGTAGGATTGTCTCGAACCGACTGGATGAACGACACCGGGAACGGGAACGTTACGGGCTGCAGGGTCGAAGGGATGTCGATGACGCTGACCAGCGGCGCAAACGGGACCTTCACGGCGAGCCACGCCGCGTCATAGAAGAAGAAGGGCTGCGGAGCGATGTAGGTCATGCCCGCGCCGAGCCGCATGATGGTTTTTCCCGATCCGAACACATCCCACACCAGACCGAGCCGCGGTCCGAAGTTGTTGCGATCGGAGTTCCAAATGGGGTCGCCTTTGTTGCCGCGGGGGCCGAGCGGATCTCGAGTCGCCAAGCCAATGGATCCGCGGAAGGGTTGGTAGTACTCGTAACGCAAGCCGAGATTGATCTGGAACCGCCGGTTGACTCGCCAGTCATCCTGAGCGTACGCAGCAAAGCCCTTGAACGAATATCCACCCTTCGGGTTCCCGAAGTACATTTCCACTTGAAATGGTTTGTCGTCGATCGCGTCTTGCAGCGTGTTGTAGTAGTTGCGCGGATTCCCGAACTGGTCGCGGAAGCTATCGGTGGAGCGGATCTCCGTGCCCGCTTTGAAGGTGTGAGCACCGCGCACATGCGTGATGTTGGCAATGCCGCTGTAGACATCGGTGAAAGTGCCGAGTTGATCCTGCAGGTCACTGCCGCCGGTGAGCCCACCGATGGAAACATAGCCCGCCTGCGGGCCCGGCTTCTGACGCCCGTCGTCGGGTCCGCGAATGACACTGGTGCGATTGAAGCCGAAGCGGGCGTCAACGGAGGTGCGAGGCGAAACCACCCAGAAGTCGGAAACCATCACGTTCCGCTGCCGGAGCGGAAACTGCTGCCGGACGTCTTGGCGCAACTGCGGATTGAACACGTCTTGCGTATTGTGATTCACCCGCCCGGAGAGGCGGTGGTTGCCGAGCACGTAGTCGACTCGGGCGATGTGCGTCTGTTCGTTCACCTTCTGCCGGTCATTGCGGAAATGCTGCCCGATCCAGGGATTCGACGTCGGCTCGAACGTAGTGGGCATTTTCGACAGGTGCTCGCGCATCTTCGGATTCTTCAGCAAGCTCAAATACAGCGGGGTTGGAACGGCGCCGGAGATCGTGCGGCCGCGGCGAATGGTGTCGCCCTCGAAATTGTAAAAGAAGAAGAGCTTGTCTTTGATGATCGGACCGCCGAGGTTTCCGCCGAACTGGTTGTGGCGCAACGGAGGCTTACCGAGATTGGCGCGATTGGAGAAGAAGTTGTTGGCATCGAGCTTGTCGTTGCGCATGAAGTAGAGCAGCGTTCCGTGGTACTGGTTGGTGCCGGACTTCGTGGTGAGGTTGATCACGCCTCCGGTCGCGCGCCCATATTCGGCGGAGAACGCGTTGGTGGTGACCTTGAACTCCTCGAGAGCTTCGATGCTGATCGAGTTGATCACTGTTCCGCTACCACCGACGCCGCCGATGCCGACGCCGTTGTTTTCGCCGAAGGACATGTCGACTCCGTCCATGAGCCAGTTGTTGCCGAGTCCTGAAGAACCGTTCAACTCCACGCCACCGCGGTTGGCGTTCCCGCCCGAGAGGCTGACGCCGGGCTGCAGCACCAGCAGTTGCGTGAAGGTGCGGCCGTTCAATGGCAGGTCGCGAACCTTCTGCGAATCGACGACGGTTCCGAGGGCCTGTGACGTCGCGTTGACGAGCGGCGCCGCATTGACCACTTCGATCGACTGCGTCACTTCACCCACTTCCAAGGCGATATCGATCTTGGAGCGATTCCCGGAGTTCAGTTGCAACTCGGCAGTAGTAGCGCGGCGGAATCCAGTCTGCTGCACGCTGATGACGTAGCGTCCGGCGGGGAGCAGCGGAAACTCGTAGAGTCCCTGGACGGTAGTTGTGGTGGCGGTAACGGTGTTGGTGGCGACATTGCGTGCCTCGACTTTGGCGTCGGCGATTACGGCTCCCGTGGGGTCCGTAACGATTCCGGTGAACGAACCGCCTGTGATTTGCGATCCAAGCCTGCTCGCGGCCAACAACAGGATGGACAAGATTTGTTTGTGAGACATGGAGACCCCCAAGCAGTTACATTCAATCCCCCGAACAGTGTACACTGCCCTGAAGCCGATATGAAGCCCCTAGTCCCGTTGCTTCTTACCGTTTTCATCGTGTCATGCGGACCGGGCTCCCGGTCAGTCGAGGTGAGGCAATCAGTTCACCCGGTATTGATTCGGAACCCGCACAATGCGCTCTTGCAGCTTATCCTGCAAGGCACTGGATCAGAAGACTCCTTCGAGTTCGTGATCGAGGGAGACAGGGACTTGGATCGCCTGGAGATGTTCTACACTGGCGACAAGACCGAGTTCGCGGCGGATCATCCATTCGGCGAAGCCGCGCCGGCACAGCGCGTGACGATTCGTGGAAAGCAGGAGTTGAAGCCCGGTCCCAACGTGTTTTGGTTGACCTGCCGGGTGGCGCCGAACGCGGACCTCTCGCATCGGGTCTTTGCGAAGTATCTGGGCGCACCGAACACTACGCCACTCGCGCACCGCATCGGAGTGGCGCTGCGGCGGCACAATGACGACGGCGTCCACACGTATCGCATTCCCGCGCTCGCCACCGGTACGAAGCGCGAACTGTACGCGGTCTACGACATGCGCCGCCGCAAGTCGCGCGATTTGCAGGAAGACATCGACATCGGATTGAGCCGGAGCCTCGACGGCGGCAAGACGTGGGAGCCACCGCGCGTGATCATGGACATGGGCCAATACGGAAACAAGCCGCAAGAGGAGAATGGCGTCAGCGATCCGGGGATCATCGTCGACGAGAAGACCGGCGAGATCTTCGTGTGGGCCGTGTGGATGTGGGGTAAGCCGGGCAAGCACCAATGGACGGGCGACGGATCCGAGCCCGGGTTCGAGATCGGCAAGAGCGCACAGATGATGGTGGTCCGCTCGCGTGACGCGGGCGTCACGTGGACGAAGCCCGAGAACCTGACGCGGAAACTGAAGAAGGCCGAGTGGTGGCTGCTAGCGCCATCCCCGCAGCAGGGGATCAACCTGAAAGATGGAACTCTCGTGATGCCGGTGCAGGGTCGAGACGAGAAGGGCGTTCCGTTCGCCACGATCATGGTGAGCGGCGACCATGGCGCCTCATGGACCGTGGGAACGCCTGCCTTCAGCGGCGGCAACGAGTGCCAAGCGGCGCAGTTGGCCGATGGCTCGATCATGCTCAATATGCGCAACGATCACGAGCGATTCCGCGCTGTGTATGTGACCTCCGATCTGGGCAAGACATGGAAGGAGCATGCGACGAATCGCAACACCCTGATCGAGCCCAACTGCAACGCGAGCCTGCGGCGGATCTTGGCGCGCAACCTATTGCTGTTCTCGAATCCGCATTCGCAGAAAGCGCGCACGCATCAGACGATCCAGGTGAGTCTCGACGATGGGCGCACGTGGCCCGAAGGCAATCACCTGTTGCTCGATGAAGGGCGCGGGCGCGGATACTCGAGCATGTCGCAAGTGGACGACGGCCACATTGGGATCGTCTACGAGGGCAGCACTGCCGATCTCGTCTATGAAAAAATAGGCCTCGAGGAATTGGTGAAATGAATCCGGATCTGAGAGAGCAATTCGAACGCGATGGCTTCGCGGTGATTCGCGGCTTCTTCGATGCGGCGGAGGTGGCGGCTCTCGAAGGGGCGCTCGAGCGCTTCGTGCGCGACGTGGCTCCGCGCGTGGATCGCGCGCATGTGATGTACGAGGATCCCGCCGATCCTGCGTCTTTGAAGCAGGCGGACTGTCTCCATTTCGAACCCGTGCTCGACGCGTATCGGACGAGCGGCAAGGTTCGGCAGTTGGCGGAATCCCTGATCGGCGAAGTGGCCCCGCAACACTGCGAATACTTCAACAAACCTCCGCACAACAACAAGCCCACGCCTCCGCACCAGGATGGCTACTATTTCTGTCTGGAACCGAACGTGGCGTGCACCCTTTGGATTCCGCTCGACCGGGTGGATGAAGACAACGGCACGCTCACCTACGTGCGCGGATCGCACCGGCTGGGAGTGCTGCCGCATCGCGCAACGGCGGTGCTGGGTTTTTCGCAGGGGCTGATTCCGGATCCGGCCAATCTCGGAGAAGCGGTGCTGTGTCCGGCCGAACCCGGAGACGTGCTCGTGCATCACTCGTTGACGGTGCACTCAGCGGGAGCAAACCGAAGCACGCGCAATCGGCGGTCGATCGGCTACGTGTATTACTCGGCCGCAGCGAAGCTCGACGAAGCCGCGCATCAGCGCTACCAAGACGCGCTGCGGTCACAGCGGGAATCCAAGGGCATCGACCACACGACCGCGGCCACGGTCCGGTAGCGCGAAGGCGATTCGGGCTTCACCCGGTTCAGGAGAGAATCTCGTGGACCACGCGTGCCGGAAACTGATCGGTCAACCGCTCTTTCAGCCCGTGGCGCTCGAACACGAGATCGCGGAATTGGAGACCCAGCAAGTGCAGAATGGTGGCGTGGAAGTCGTGCACGGAGACGCGATTCTGCACCGCCTTGTGACCGAAGTCATCGGTGGCGCCGTACACGGTGCCGCCTTTCACTCCCGCACCGGCGAGCCATACGCTGAAACCCGATGGGCCATGGTCGCGACCGGTGGAGCTTTGCGCTAGCGGAAGCCGCCCGAATTCGCCGCCCCAAACCAACAGAGTGGAATCGAACAGGCCGCGCTGCTTGAGGTCTTTGAGCAGCGCCACTACGGGTTTGTCTGTCTTGCCGCAGGCGTACTTGAGGCCCGAGTCGAGATTGTCGTGGTTATCCCAGATCTGGCCTTCGATGTAGAGCTGCACGAAGCGGACGCCGCGTTCCACCAGGCGGCGAGCCATCAAACACCGTTTGCCGTAGCTCGCCGTTTGCGGATCATTCAGCCCGTACGCTTCGCGCGTGGCCTCGCTCTCTTTAGTCACATCAAGCGCGTCTGAAGCTGCCATCTGCATACGCGCGGCGAGCTCATAAGCGGAGATGCGCGCATCGAGATCGGGCTGATAGTGGCGCTCGCGGCGATGCGCCTCATCGATACGGCGCAGCAGGTTGCGTTGCGCTTCGGCGAGCGGACCCGGCCAGTCTGGCCGAGGATCGAGATTGAGCACCGGCGGACCCTCGGTCCTGACCCGCGTACCCTGAAACAGCGGCGGTAGCCACGCCGCTTGCCAGTTCGAAATGCCGTTGATGGGGAGCCCCTTGGGATCGTCGAGCACGATGTAGGCGGGCAGATTCTGGTTCTCGGTACCGAGTCCGTAGGCGACCCAAGCGCCCATTGACGGCCGGCTGGGGACCGTGCGTCCGCTGTGCATCAGGAACAGAGCGGGCTCGTGGTTGAAGTGCTCGCCGTAGACGGAGCGGACCAGCGCGATGTCATCGGTGACAGTGGCCAAGTGCGGCAGCACGTCGGCCAGTTCCATGCCGCATTGCCCGTGCTTGCGAAATCGGAACGGAGATGGCAGCAAGCCGCCCGCCTGGGTGGGCGAGGAAACGTCGGTCTTGAGATCGAGCGAAGGGATCTTGCCGGCGTACTTCTCGAGCGAAGGCTTGGGATCGAACAAATCCACTTGGCTCGGACCACCGTTCATGAAGAAGTGGATGACCGATCTTGCCTTGGGATCGAAGTGAGGCTTCTTCGGCGCGAGCGAAGCGGAGCCAGGCGCAGGGCTCTCACCGAACGCGGGAGCACCGAGTAGCGTGGCGAGGGCGGCGCCGTGAAGGCCGTCGCCGATCCGATTGAAGAAGTCGCGTCTGTTCATGTCTCGTTCCCTTCCTGCTTCAATCCACGAAAGCGAATTCGGCCGAGTTCAACAGTGCGTGGCAGAAGCTCGCCAGAGCTTGCCAGCGCGCAGTAGCCATCACCGGAGCCTCGCCATTGTCCGCGGCGAGTTTGTCCTTCCAGATGTTCGCGAACTGGCCGATCGCCGCCACGCCATCGCTCGACTCGCCAGCTTTCGGCGGGCGCGAAAGGATTCGCTCGTAAGCAAGACTCACCTGTTTGGCGCGATCATCTCCGGCTTCGTCGATCAACCGGCCGGCCATGTAGCGAGCGTTGTCCCAAGTCATGGTGCCGTTCATCATCTGCAGCGCTTGCGTGGCTACGTTCGAAAGCCGGCGCTCCACACAGTTGGGCGTCATCGGGGGCTGATCGAAAACTTCGAACATGGTCACCGGAGTTTGCCTTCGATGCAACACGTAGATGGCGCGGCGGAATCCGCCCTTGTCCGGTTTCACCACCACCTCTTTGTCGGTCTTCACCTCGATCGGAGCCGGAGGTCCGAACATCTTCGCATCGAGGCGGCCTGTGGCTCGGAGCATCGAATCATAGATTGACTCGGCGTCTAGCCGGCGCATCGGCATACGGGAAAGCAGAACGTTGTCGGGATCGGCCGCCGGCGGTTGCTGCAACGAAGATGATTGCCGATACGCAGTGGAGGTCATCATCAGCCGGTGCATCTTCTTGAGGCTCCAACCGCGAGCCACGAATTCAGTGGCGAGCCAATCGAGCAGTTCCGGATGCGAAGGCGCCACGCCAGACCTTCCGAAGTTCGAAAGGCTTGCTACGATGCCTCGCCCGAAATGGCGCGCCCAGACGTGATTCATCGCGACGCGGGCCGTGAGCGGATGGCCCGGTTGCGTCAGCCACCGCGCCAGTGCCAAGCGCCGTCCAGTGGATTTGCTGCCTTCCCATGGCGGCATGACGCGGTAAGGGTCGATCCCTTTGCTCAGCACAGACGGGGGCCCGGGTGAGACGGCTTCGCCCGGATTCAACGCGTCGCCACGGCGAAGGATGTAGAAGGTAGACGGCTCGAAGCCTGTGTCCATCAGCACGCGAACATGCGGCTTCGGCACCAGCTTTCCGCGCAGTTCAGAAAGTTGCTTTTGCAGCGGATCGAGTTCGCGCTTAAGCTTCGGATACTTGGATGTCAGCTTGTCGAGCTCGATCTTGGCCGGGTCGCCAATCTCTTCGTCCTTCACCTCAGCGGCGTACTGCTCGCGGTAGGGCTTGGCGAGCTTTTCGATGTTTTGCTCGATGCGTTTGATCTCGGGCTCGATCGGCTTGTTGTTGGCCTCCGCTTGGGCGATCTCTTCCGGCAGCGCTACTTCAAGCTCGCGCTTCTTGGGAGGCACCCAGTCGTAGGGGTCGTACGCGGTCTCGAGAATCGAAGTCAGGCGATAGTAGTCGCGCTGCGGGATGGGATCGTATTTGTGGTTGTGGCAGCGCGCGCAGCCGACGGTGAGGCCCATGACCGATGACGTCAGCACTTCCACTTCGTCCGCGATGATGTTCATCCGCTCTGCAATGAAGCCGCGCTCGGGCGCGTTGGTCGGATCGGGTGTGGTGCGCAAGAAGCCCGTGGCCGCTAACCGGTCCAGATGCTCCTGGGTCATCGGGTTGACCTTCGTGTAGTCGGCCATCTCGTCGCCTGCGATCTGCTCGGTGAGGAACGCCGAGTAGGGTTTGTCGGCGTTCAATGACCGCACCACGTAATCGCGATAGCGCCACGCGAAGCGGCGAACACCGTCGTCTTGGCCGAAGCCTTCCGAATCGGAATAGCCGGCAAGGTCGAGCCAGTAGCGGCCCCAGCGCTCGCCGTATTGTTTCGACTCGAGGAGCCGGTCGACGAGGCGTTCATATGCGTCGGCGGCGGTATCGTCGCGATACTGCTGGAGTTCGGCGGGCGTGGGCGGCATTCCCGTGAGATCCAAATATGCGCGCCGCATGAGCCGCATGCGATCGGCTTCAGGGGAGAACGAGAGACCTTTGGCCTCGAGCTTCGCCAACAGGAAGGCGTCAATCGGATTGCGCACCAGATGCTGGCTCTTCACTTCCGGCGCCGATGGCCGCCGCGGCGATTGAAACGCCCAGAACTGGCGATCCTTGTCGGAGACGAGCGGGTCATGGCCGGTGAAGTCGGCCGTGGATCGAGGCGGCCCTTGCACGGCTCCCTGTTCGATCCACTTCTTGATCTTGGCGAGTTCCTGATCGGTGGGAGGGCGGACGGAATATTCGAGTTGGAGCTTGGCCGGCGGCATTGCGCCGGACGCCACCTTCTGGATCATCAGGCTTTGGTCAGGCTTTCCAGGCACGATCGCGGGGCCGGACTTGCCGCCCTTCAGCCGCGACGCTACGGTGCGAAGATCGAGGCCGCCCTCCTGTTTGCGCTTGCCGTGACAGGCGACACAGCGGACCTGGATGATCGGCTGGATGTCGTTCTCGGTGAGTTGCTGTTCGGGTGGCGCGAGCCCCTCGTCGATCCAGGCGCGAATGGTAGCCACCTCGGCTGGCGTGAGCTTGTCTTTCCCCGGCGGCATGGCGCCCGAATTCAGCTTCTCCACGAGCAGGCTCCGCTCGGAGCGGCCCGGTGTGACGGCGGGTCCGCGCAGGCCGCCTTTGAGAATCGATTCGGGCGTGCGCAGGTCCAACGCGGCCTGCGGGGATCGCTCGCCGTGGCAAGCGAGGCACTTGGCCCGAAGGATGGGAAGGACACCGGTTTCGAAGGCAGGTTTTTCGGCGGCGAACAGAAGGGTCGCAAAGAGGCCGATCGAGAGCTTTCGCAACATCGGAACCTATGCTATCAAGGTCGTGGAGCACATTGGGAGCCGATCACGGGTGATGCAATGAATCCAGTGACCGATCAGAGCGAGAACTTCGTTTGGATCTTCAGCGGAGCGAAGCGACACTTCCCTGGCGCCGTGTTTACTGCGAGGGCAACTGCCGAAGCGTGGATCGCAAAGAATCGCCTCACTGGGACACTGACTCGCTACCCCATCGATATCGGCGCCTACGAATGGGCTCTCGAAAGAGGCTTGTTCCAGCCCAGGAATCCGCACGAGTTTGAACCAGAGTTCATCGGCGGATTCTCGGACGGCGGGATGGAGCATTACCACTACGAAGCGGGGGAACGCACTCCGCAGCCATAGAAGCGCAGCGGCACTGACTCGGTTCAGCGCGAGGCGGTGGCGCCCACTGGCTCGGCTCCGCCGAACTGGAGCGTGAGATGCAGCCGGCCGTCGGCCCAGATACCAGCCAACGCGATCGGCACCTCCACGCCGTGACCTTTGCGCACGATGGTGAGCGCTACTTGGTTTCCATTCACCCTGCCCTCGGTGATCGGCGCCTTGCCGCGTTCGCTCGACAGAGTCCCGGACAACTGCGTTCCGCTTTGCTGCAGCACCAACTGCGCGGCGCGCTCCTTGCCATTCGGCGCGCGGTAGCTGAGCTTCCAGGTTCCGCTGAGATCGGCCGGTGTGGTCGCGGGCAGGAACTGCAGCTTCGTGTTCGAGAGCACGGTGGCGTACAGCTTGGCGCCATCGCGGCGAATGTATTCGCGGTCCCAACGGTCGGTCATCGCTTCGCCTTGTTCTGAAAGCAGCTTCCCGTTCGAGAGCACCGAAGTCCCGGCCGGGGCGTCGAACTCGAGC
Source organism: Bryobacteraceae bacterium (assembly GCA_046331625.1). Taxonomy (GTDB): domain Bacteria; phylum Acidobacteriota; class Terriglobia; order Bryobacterales; family Bryobacteraceae; genus JAXLQL01. The sequence goes on along the minus strand of JAXLQL010000051.1, from coordinate 9,414 downwards.
GTCAAGGTGCCGTTGTAGATGCGCCGGTCAAGGCCGTTCGACACAGTGAACGAATTGCCCGACTGCGTCACCGCCGTGCGGTCGCGAATGGTTCGGAACGCATACAGCGGCCCCATGGGAACGTACCAGACGTCGCGGTGACGGCTGACATATCGCACGTGAGCTTCATAGAAGGCATCGGCGCCGAAGTCGAGCCACTGCGGATGCGACATGAAGTGGTACACGCCGCCCTTGGCGTAGACCTCGTCGAATTTGGCGTTGAGGGCGGGCAAGTCAATCGGGTCGGTCTTGGCCATGCCTCGATGCTGCACCACTTGCGTGTAGCCTGCGTTCATGGCGTTGCTGTCGAAGTCCTGCACGTCGGGCCGGATGTGTCCATTGGTGAGTTCGTTGGGATAGTTGCGCGCCACCAGATAGCCGGCCGCGGCGATCCGCTGCTGGATGAACGGATAGGTGGCGCAGTTGCCGCACGGATAGCACCAGGTCCACACATGAGGCTGCTGCGTGAGGCGCAGAATATCGTCGCGGGAACCGGTGATCTCGTAGTCGGAGTAGGCGGCCGAGCAGAATTTTTCGTCGTCGGGCTTCTGGCACGGATGTTGCCGCGAGTGCGAGCCAATCTCATGGCCCGCGGCGATGGCTTCACGCAGGCGGGGCCACAGGCCGCGGATCTGAAGCTGCGTGAAGAAGCGGTCTTCCGGCGCCGGGTCTGGATCGGTGCTGACGAAGATCGTGGACTTGATGCCATACCGGTCCATGACGTCGATCGTTTCGGGGACGAATTTGGTCGAGTCGTCGATCGAATGCACCACCACGGCCTTGGCGTTGTTCAAATACTTGGTCTTGCCGACGAAGCGGACCTGTTGAGCCGGCATCGCGACGGCGGCCATCAGAGCGAGAATCAGGGTCCACCTCGCCGAGAGTCTTGGCAGAAGGGCCCTGCGTTTCATCAGTGGTGAGATTACCATACTCTCATGCAGACTACGCGCAGAACTTTTCTCGGATCAGCGGCCGGAATCGCGCTGGCGCAGAAGGGCCCCAGCGACCAATTGATAGTTGGAATGATCGGCGTGGGCAATCAGGGGACCGGCCGGTTGCGCGAGTTCCTGGCGCACGCCGACGTGCGGATCGGAGCCATCTGCGATGTCGACCGCAGTCATCGCGAGCGTGCGGTGGCGCTGGTTGAAAAAGAGAAAGGTTACAAGCCCGAGGGGCTCGCCGATTTCCGGCGGCTTCTCGACAAGAAGGAGATCGACGCAGTGGCGATCGTGACACCGGACCACTGGCATGCGATTCCCACCGTGTCCGCATTCGAGGCGGGCAAGGATGTGTTCGTCGAGAAGCCGCTGAGCTACAGCGTCATGGAGGGCCGCGCCATGGCGGACGCCTCGCTCCATTACAAGCGAGTGAGCCAGATGGGCAATCACATTCACAATGACCACGCCAACTACCGGCGCGTAGTGGAACTGGTGAAGTCGGGGAAACTGGGGAAGATCACGCGAGTCCACGCCTGGAAAACCGGTCCAACCGCGAACGGGCGCGTGCGGAACCCGCCAACACTGCCGGAAGGCTTCGACTACGATTTTTGGCTCGGTCCCGCTCCGAAGCGCCCTTACGAACCGCTGCGCGCGCACGGCAGCTTCCGGCATTTCTGGGACGACTCCGGTGGGACGTTTATCGACTTCTGGTGTCACATCTCCGACGTAGCGTTTTGGGCGATGGACTGGAAAGCGCCGACGACGATCATGGCCTCGGGCGGCCGGTTCTTCCAGAACGACACCACCGAGACTCCGGACAATGTGGAAGCGGTTCTCGAGTTTCCCGGCGTGCTCTATCAATACAGCTTCCGGCCAACGCCTCCGCCCGGCTTCGAGCACATGGGCCACATCGGATGCTTCTTCGAAGGATCAGAGGCCACGCTGGTGACCAACTATGAGGAGCATGAAGTCTGGTCCCGCGGGAAGAAGGTGCAGGATTTCCCGCGGCCGGCGCCTTCCATTCCCGATTCGCCGGGGCACATCCGCGAGTTTCTGGACGCGGTCAAGGCGAGGAATCTCGACACCACGTGCAACGTCCGCTACGGACATCAGTTGTCGAAGGCGGGGCTGCTCGCCAACATTTCGTATCGCACCGGCCGCAAGATCCACTGGGACGAAGGCAAGGAACGTATTACGGGGGACCAGGATGCGAACCGGTATCTGGCCCGCAACTTCCGCAAGCCGTGGAAGCTCGCCAAGTTCAGCCGGAGCCATTGAACCTCGCAAGTTCTGAGTCGCGGCGCCTCGCAGTCCTGTCCCTGTAGCCGGTTGCCGCTAGAATGTCGTGGTGTGACGAAACCGCACGGCGGTCGTGTCGAGATCACCGAGCCCAGGCGATGGATGTCGAGCCCGGAGCATTGCTAACCTGAAGGACTCCGCGACATGACCGTCACTCCGCACGGCCGCCTGCTTCTCACCGCTGTTCCCGAAAGCATCGATCGTGCGCTCAGCGAGCAGGTCAACGCCGCCTTCAACCGCGGCCCCGGTCATGGTTTGCTCCATCTCGGCGCAGCGGGAGTCGGCGCTCTGCTGCCCCCCGCCTTTACCTATTGGCGAGAGTTCGGTTCACGCTACGTGACCGCACTCTGTACCCAGCCGGAAAGCGCCACGGTCGCGCCGCCCTCGGAGGACGACCTGGACCGCATCGCCAACGCCGCCCCTCCCATGACCGGCGTCGAGTATCTCACTGCCACCGTGCTCGGTGAGTTATGGCGGGAGATAGACCAAGCCCTGCGAGTGGAGCTTGCCGAATCCAAATGCAGCGTCCAGGATTTTCTCAAACGCCTCAATCCGGCCTGGAACCTGGTGGGCCGCGTCCATTTCAACCTCGCCGAGAACCGCCCCGATACCGAGACGCCGTTCGCCTTTCTGGCCACCTACACCACCCGCCTTTCGGAGCGCGCCAAGGCACAACATCTGCCGCTCGGCCAGGCGCTGAGCGAATACGCGGGCGCGGCGAACAAAGACCGGCTGCTCTCGCTGCTGCTTCCGGTGCAGCGTGCCGCCCAAAGTTGCGCTTGGCTCAAGGAAGCCGTCGATGAAGGGCTTATTTTTCATCCGCTGCGCTGGACCCCACGGGAGGCGATGCGCCTGCTGCACGACGTACCGCAATTGGAAGCCGCCGGAGTGATGGTCCGAATGCCGGCCGCGTGGGGTGGCGCACGCCCGCCGCGCCCGCGCGTCACCGGCACCGTTGGAGGCAAGCCGCCTTCCGGGATTGGGCAGGAGGCTCTGCTCGATTTCCAAATGGCCGTCACGCTCGACGGCGAAGCGCTCACTGCCGGGGAACTCCGCGAACTACTCGCCCAATCCGACGGACTCGCCTTGGTGCGCGGCCGTTGGGTGGAGATCGATCGCCAGCAACTCGCCCGGATGATGGAGCGTTTCCGATCAGTGGAACGGGCCGCCGCCGAAAAGGGACTCAGCTTCGCCGAAGCGATGCGCCTGCTTTCTGGCGCCAGCGGCATAGGCAGCGATGACGCCGAATCGCTGCCCGCCGATTGGGCCCAAGTGGCCGCGGGTCCGTGGCTGGCCGAAACCTTGCAGGGTTTACGCAGCCCCGAAGGATTGGCTCAAGTGGACCCCGGCCCGGCCCTCAACGCCACGTTGCGACCCTATCAACAGGTGGGAGTGCGGTGGCTCTATCTGCTCTCGCGGCTGGGCTTGGGCGCATGCTTGGCCGACGACATGGGCTTGGGCAAAACCATCCAAGTGCTCTCGCTGCTGCTGGTGCTGCGAGGCAAGGGCAAAGGCGAAAGCGCGCCGAGCCTGTTGGTTGCGCCGGCATCGTTGCTCGCCAACTGGGCAGCGGAAATGGAACGCTTCGCCCCCGGGTTGAAGTCCATGATCGCGCATCCTTCGGCCATTCCTTCCGAGGAACTCAAAGCCCTTCCGCCGGAACGGCTCGCCGGCGTCGATCTGGTGATCACCAGCTACGGATCGCTTCTGCGCATTCCCTGGATCTTGGAGCGTTCGTGGATGCTGGCGGTGATCGACGAGGCGCAGGCGATCAAGAATCCCGGCGCTCACCAGACGCGCGCCGTCAAGAAGCTGAAGGCGCGGGCGCGACTGGCGCTTACCGGAACTCCGGTGGAGAACCGGCTGGGGGATCTCTGGTCCATCTTTGATTTCATCAACCCAGGCCTGCTGGGGTCGGCCAAGGAGTTTACCGGTTTCGCCAAGCGCCTGGGCGAGCAGACGCACGCCTCTTTCGCACCGCTGCGCGAACTGGTGCGGCCCTACATCCTGCGCAGGCTGAAGACCGACAAGAAGGTGATCTCCGATCTGCCGGACAAGACCGAACTCAAAGCCTTCTGCTTTCTCAGCCGCAAACAGGCAGCGCTTTATCAGGAGGCGGTAGGCGAATTGGCCGGACGCCTCGAGTCGTCGGCGGGCATTCAACGCAAAGGCCTGGTGCTTTCGTTCCTGATGCGCTTCAAGCAGATTTGCAATCATCCTTCGCAATGGCTGGCAGACGGGTCATGGAGCGAGGCTGACAGCGGCAAACTGGCACGGCTCCGGGAGATTGCCGAAGTGATCGCCGCCAAGCAGGAAAAGATGCTGGTGTTCACGCAATTCCGCGAGGTGACCGCGCCGCTGGCGGCGTTTCTCGAACAGGTGTTCGGCGGGCCGGGCCTTGTGCTGCACGGCGAGACCAGTGTGAAGAAGCGTCAGGAACTGGTGCGTCAATTCCAGCAAGACGAACACGCGAAGTTCTTCGTGCTTTCACTCAAAGCCGGCGGGGCGGGGTTGAACCTGACTGCGGCATCGCACGTGGTGCACTTTGACCGCTGGTGGAACCCGGCGGTGGAGAATCAGGCGACCGATCGCGCCTTCCGAATCGGCCAGACCCGCAACGTGCTGGTGCATAAGTTCGTCTGCCGCGGTACGGTGGAAGAGAAAATCGATGAGTTGATCGAATCGAAGCGACGGCTTTCGAACGATCTGCTGGAGTCCGGCGCCGATGTCCTGCTGACGGAAATGAAGGATGACGAGTTGCTGCGGCTGATCGCCCTCGATTTGAACAAGGCGTTGAAGGAGACGTAAATGGACGGCTGGGGATGGCGGCCATATGTGAGTGTGGCGCAGCGGCGGCGAAATGCCGAACGCGAAATGGCCAAGCGCCGGAAGGCCGGGAAAGAAGTGTCCCCGGTGATCATTGACGGCCGAACGATTGCCACGACGTTCTGGGGTAAGGCTTGGTGTGAGAATTTGGAGGGCTACAGCGATTACGCCAATCGCCTGCCGCGCGGACGCACCTACGTCCGCAACGGCTCGGTGATCGATCTGCAGATTGTCGAGGGTGCGGTGCACGCCATGGTCAGCGGTTCGTCTCTCTACGAAGTGACCGTGAAGATCACACCGGTTTCCAAGGCCCGGTGGAAGTCGATTTGCGAAGATTGCGCCGGCCAGATCGATTCCCTGGTGGAATTGTTGCAAGGCCGGCTGTCAAAGGGTGTCATGGAACGCCTGTGCCGGCAAAAAACGGGGCTCTTCCCTTCCCCGGCGGAAATCAAGCTGGCGTGTAGCTGCCCGGATTGGGCGAGCATGTGCAAGCACGTCTCCGCTGTGCTGTACGGCGTCGGGGCACGCCTCGATCATCAGCCGGAGTTGCTTTTCCGGCTGCATCAGGTGGATCAGATGGAGCTGTTGGTGAAGGCGGGTCAGGCACTGCCGTTGGCCAAGCCTGCGCCGGCGAAAGCGAAGGTGCTGACGGGTGACGATCTGGGAGCGATGTTCGGGCTCGACATGGCACAGGGCATCGAGCCGGAGCCGGTTCCGGCGAAAGCTCGTGGGCGGAAGAAGGCGAAGTGACACCGCAGGCGCTGATACCATCGAGTTGGAGCCTATGGATTTCGATCGAATCGACCTCTCCCCGGAAGTGATGGGAGGCAAGCCTTGCGTCCGCGGTACCCGCGTCACTGTGGGAACCGTGGTCGGACTTCTATCCAAGGGACACTCCGCGGAAGAAGTCCTGACCCTCTATCCCTACCTCGCGCAAGAGGACATCCAACACGCCCTCGCGTACGCCGCGTGGAGGTCTGAGGAACGCGAAGTGGTTCTAAGACGCGCGTGAAGATCCTCATCGACATGTGCCGTTCACCAGAGTGGAAGCACACGCTGACACAGGCCGGGTTTGAGGCCGTTCATTGGCGCGAAGTCGGACACGGCGACGCTCCCGACAAAGAGATCTTTAGATTGGGCACGGGCGCATGATTTTGTCGTCTTCACCCACGACCTGGATCGGAACCCTCCTTGCGTTGCCAAAGAGCCGGAAGCCAAGTGTCGTTCAAATCCGCTCCCAAGAGGTCACGCCCAAGGTCATGGGGCCGCTTGTCGTCTCAGCCCTCTTTGAATTGGCAGAGGAACTCTCCAACGGTGCCCTGGTGACCCTTGATGAGGAAAAGCGAAGGGCGAGGGTTCTTCCCTCTGACCTCTAACCTAACCACCCTTCAGACCCCTTCGGTCCATAGACAGTGCGAAACCGTGGAGCATCATTCTGAGAGCGGAACCGGGCCAAAAACGGTGTTTGGGCGGGCTCGCCACCTGTAAGGTTGTGGAGTTGGTTTGAAGCCCAAGAGAACTGCGGACTCCTCGGGCACAGACGCACGTTCGGAGCCTGGTTTAGGAGTTTTGGGAGTTTCGCGGCGCGCCTGCAATCCGCGCAACCTAATGGATTTGGTTGCGGGGGTAGGATTTGAACCTACGACCTTTGGGTTATGAGCCCAACGAGCTACCAGACTGCTCCACCCCGCACTCCAATGTTAACGCGCCGCCAGTACCCTGGTCAACCTTCGTACCGTTTTTCTTACCGATACCGTTCGAGCTTGGCCCGGAAAGCCGCACTCTCCGCCACCGCCGTGTTCAACAACCCCGACGGCACCCGCCCCGCCGCAACATCGAGAATGCTCTGGCACGCCAGCGTCCCGTTGTTGCGGAACAACTCGTCCGTCCAGCAAATCGCGTGCGGCGCCAGGATCACGTTATCCAACGTCAGCAACTCGTCCGTCGGCGAGATTGGCTCCACGTCGAACACGTCGAGCCCCGCACCTTGAATCCTCCGCTCGCGCAACGCCTTCGTCAACGCCACCTGCTCCACCACCGGACCGCGCGCCACATTAATCAGGTACGCAGTCTGCTTCATCAGCCCCAGCCGGCGCTCGTCAATCAAGTGCCGCGTCTCGGCCGTCAGCGCGCAGCAGATGCACACGTAGTCGGAGACTCGTAGCAGCTCATCCAGCGGCAACTGCTCCACACCCGCTATTCGCGGATCGTTCGCCCGCGGCATGGGATCGTAACCTACGATCTTCATCTCGAACGGCTTCGCCATCTTGCACACTTCGAGCCCGATGTTGCCGAGCCCCACTACTCCAAGCGTGCGCCCCGTGACGCCCATACCGTTGTGCTGGATCTTCTGCGCCCATCGCCCCTCGCGCGTGAGCTTGTCTTTGACGAGCAGCTTGTGGCTCAGGGCGAGCATGAATGTGATCGCCGAAACCGCCACGGGACGCCGCACACCATCGGGCGTGATCGTCAACGCCACCCCGTTTCGCGTACAAGCGTCCACGTCGACGTTGTCGTAGCCCACGCCGAATCGCGCGAGAATCGCCAACCGGTCCGCGCCCTCGAGCGTTGCCGCGGAGATCTTCGGAGCCAGCACCAACACCGCGTCATAGCCCGCCACGTGCTCCGGCGTCAATTCGGCAGCGTGCCCCGCGAGGAACTCCCAGCTCACTCCCGGCGCATGCTCGAGCAACGAGAGTCCGATGTCACCGAAGCCGATCTTGCCGTCTGGAGAAAGGAAGTCGCGGGTCAGGCCCACGCGGAACGTTTTGGTCATTCCTACAGGATCGCTCGAGAGCGGAACCCGTGCTCGAAGCTCTCCGCCGCCATGCGCCGCAACTCATCGCGCGAGAATCCCAGCCGCTCCTCGGCCAGCCGGTACTCACCAGATACCGTCGCGCCGAACAACCCCGGATCGTCGCTATTCAAGATGATGGGAACGCCCGTCTCCCACAACCGCCGCACTGGATGCTCCTCGAGCGACCTCACGGCACCCGTCACCAGATTGCTCGTCACACACACCTCGAGCGGAATCCGCCGCTCAACAAGATGTGCCACCAATCGCGGATCCTCGATCGCGCGAATCCCGTGTCCGATCCGGTCAGCCCCAATCTCGATCGCATCCCAGACAGACTGCGCATTCGTCGTCTCGCCGGCATGCGGAACCGCCTTCAGTCCGTGCGCACGCGTGAACTCGAACACCTCTCGAAACTGACCGGCCGGACCACGTGCCTCGTCACCTCCGATGCCGAACGCCACTACGCGATCACCCGCGCGCTCCACCGCCCATCGAGCCACTGTCGCCGCGGGCTCGGGTCCAAAGTGCCGGATCACATCGAGCACCCACCACACATCCACACTGCTCTTGGCCGCCTCGCGCGTGATGGCGTCATAGATCGGTGCAAACTCTTGCCCGCGCCAGAGGATCACACCAGCCGCCAGTGTGATCTCCGCATAGCGCACGTTGTCGCGTTCCAATCGCTCGAGCAGCCGGCGCGTCACCAGTGCGTAGTCATCCGGCGTGCGCAGGAACCCCACTACCCACTTGAACGCCTCGATGAACCCGGCAAAATCGGCGATCGCGAAACGGCGCGACACCTCGTCCTCGGGAATCGCCGGATCCAGTTCCCGGATCATGCCCGCATCGATTGCGCCCTCCAGATGGAGGTGTAACTCGGCCTTGGGCAGCGTTCGAAAGAAATCGTCCATTGCTACGATATTAACTATCGATGCAGGATCCTCTTTCGGGCGCGCCGTTTGCTGACGCCATCGCCGGAGGCCACCATTCCGATGCCTTCTCGGTGCTCGGCCCCCACGAAGTCTCCCCTGGAGTGTGGCAGATCCGTGCATGGCTGCCCCATGCCGACAGCGCAGAGGCGATCTTCGATGGAATGATCGCCATGCCCATGACGCGCGTTCACCCCCGCGGACTGTGGGTCGCCACGCTCGATCAAGCACCTGGGCGATATCGGTTTCGCCTTCAGTCTGGAACGCACGAGTGGGAAGAGGACGATCCCTATCGCTTCCCTCCCCAGTTGACTGCCTTCCAACTGCACCTGCATGCCGAGGGTACGCACTACGAAACCTACAACACACTCGGCGCGCATTTCGTCGAGTGCCAAGGCGTGCGGGGAGTCCGATTTGCCGTTTGGGCGCCGAACGCCATCGTCGTCTCGGTTGTCGGAGACTTCAACGGGTGGGATTCCACGCGCCATCCGATGCGCGCCCGCGATGGCGGCATCTGGGAGGTCTTCATTCCTGGCGTCGGCCTGGGAGCCATCTACAAATACTTCATCCACTCGCGAGTCGACTC
>JAXLQL010000050.1:0-32828 GCA_046331625.1 Bryobacteraceae bacterium | reverse complement strand
CACGCTCCCTAGGACCAGGAAGAAGAAGCAACAGTAGCTGTCCAGTCATTTCACGGACAGTACACTAGAATGAATCGGCGGCTCATCGCCGTCCTTGTTGGAGTACAGGAGGTCAATCATGCTGACCATCAGTCCTCCCAAAGTCTCCCTCGCCGCAGGGCAGACTCAGGCCTTCAGCGCCACTGATCAGAATGGCGCGGCCGTCAAGCCTACGTGGTCCATTTCTCCGGCATTGGCAAGTATTGATTCGAACGGTGTCTGCACTGCACCGCCCGCAGTTTCCCAGCTTGCCGAACTCAAAGTAAGCGCAGCTCTCAACGATGACTCGGGGGAAGCAAGCGTTACGTTGAGTCCATCGGCCCTGAAGATCATTCCCGATCGAGTCACCCTTCGAGGAGCGGAAACACAGACGTTTCGGGCATTGATCGGCGGCGTCGAAGCGCCGAGTTTGGTCTGGACGATCTCGCCCGAGTTGGGAACCTTTGACAAAGGGCGCTACACCGCTCCAGTCGAGATCAAGCAGGGGCGCACAGTTCGGATTATCGCCGCCGGGCGCGGCGGCGACGGCGCAGAGGCGACGATCAGCCTCATCCCGCCCCAGCCAGCCTGGTGGATTCGAGCGAGTCTCGGGGCGTATTTGATGCTGATTTTCGCGCTGACACTGGCAATTGCACAGCTCATTTCGCCGCTCGGCGCGGCGGGTGCGAGTCCAGTGAATGTGCCCGTTTTCGGATCGCTCAGCCGGGACATGGCTCTGATCTGGATCGTGCTGCTCAGTGGCGCTCTTGGCGCCTTCGTCTACAGCGCCAAGTCGTTTGTCAGCTATCTGGGCAATGAGTCGTTCAAGGCCAGTTGGACGGCCTGGTATCTCATGATGCCCGGCATCGGCGCCGGCTTGGCTCTGGTGTTCTACCTAGTTTTTCGCGGCGGCTTTTTGAGCGGCGTCTCCGACTCATCGAGCGTGAACCCTTACGGATTCGCGGCCGTGAGCGCCATGGTGGGGATGTTCACCAAGCAAGCTACGAACAAGCTCGACGAGACGTTCTCGACGCTATTCCGTACGGCAACGCCTCCGGACTTGAAGGATCGGTTGCCCGAAGCGGAAGGGTCAAAGCCATCCACGCAGGGAGCTCAAGCTCCACCGGTCGTGCCCCAGGCCACCCCAGCCACGCAACAACCCGCGCCGGCCACGGGACAAGACGCTCCGTCTGGGCAACAAGCGATGACGAAATCGGCCGGCGCTTGATCTGGGCCCTGCAGTTTGCGGACGCGGCTTCGGCCGTCGACTATTTGACCGGGAGACGGGATATGATTTCCGCGCCAATGGCGAGGGACGCCGTGGCGCCGGGACTCGGGGCGTTGATCACGTGCAGGGCGCGGTCTTGCGGGACGATGTCGAAGTCCTGCACGAGGGCGCCATCGGGTGTCATCGCTTGTGCGCGCACGCCTGCGCCACCAGGGCGAAGATCTTCGGGGCGCACGTCGGGCACGAGACGTTGCAGCGAACGGCAGAAGAGGCGCTTGCTGAACGAGCGAAGCACCTCGTCCAGGCACATGCGCTTGTGGCTCGCGAGGAATTTCCAGAGGCCGCGGTAGCCGAGCGAATCGGCGAGGTCGGAGGGATTGATGCTGGTCCAGCGGTAGCCTTCGCGGGCGAGCGCGAGCACAGCGTTGGGTCCGCACTCGACGCCGCCGCCGATCATCCGCGTAAAGTGGACTCCTAGGAACGGGAACTTCGGATCGGGCGTGGGGTAGATGAGATGGCGCACGAGCGACTGGCGCTCGGGCGCGAGGGTGTAATATTCGCCGCGGAAGGGGACGATGCGGGTGGTGCGCGGGTTGCCGGCCATTTCGCTGACGCGATCGCAATGGAGGCCAGCGCAATTGATGAGGAAGTCCGAAACGAATTCGTCCGATTTTGTTTTAGCGATCCATTCGCGCTTGCGCCGCTCGAGACCCGTGACGCGCGTGCCGGTTCTCACTTGGCCTCCCGCACCTTCGATGAGTTGCACGAGAGTGGCGCAGACAGAGCCGTAGTCGACGATGCCTTCCTCGGGCACGTGGAGCGCGGCTACACCCCCGGCGTGAGGCTCCACTTCGCGCATTTCCGCGGCATCGAGCCAGCGGAGTCCGTTGAGTCCGTTGGCTTCGCCGCGGCGGTGCAGCTCGCGGAGGCGCGGAAGCTCGCTCTCATCGGCGGCGACGACGAGCTTGCCACAGGTCTCGTGCGGGATGTGATGGATGGAGCAGAATGCCTTCATCTGGCGAATCCCGCTGACGGCGAGGCGGGCCTTGAGCGATCCCGGCTTGTAGTAGAGTCCGGCGTGGAGAACGCCGCTGTTGTGTCCGCTCTGATGGCGGCCGACACCGTCTTCCTTCTCGAGCACGACGGGCTGCCAGCCGGAGCGCGACTCGAGCAGGCGGTACGCGGTGGCGAGGCCGAGGATGCCTCCGCCGACGATGGTGATGCGCATCAGGCTTGGGCCGCGCGAACGAGTTTGATCGTGGTGATGGCTTGTCCCAGGTGGCGCTGGGTGTGTTCGGCGATGTGGACGATGAGGCCGATGACGGTGGTGGGAAGCTTCTTGCGGCCGACCTCGCGCGGGTGGCGGAGATGCGCGGGGTCGATGGTGCGAACGAAGGCTTCGCAGGCGGCGAGTTGCGCTTCCATGGCTGTGAGCAACTCGTCACGCGAGGCGCCGGGTTCGGATTCGCGCTTCAGTTCGGCGAGTTGGGTGTCGGTGAGTTGCTCGCCACGGAGGTAGGTTCCGAGACGGTCGACGGCGCCGCCGATGTGGCGGATGTGGAACGCCGCGGGGGTGATGCCGTGAGGGTGCGCCCAGAGGTCCGATGGCGAGAGTCCGTCGGTGTGGTGGCGGAGTTCGTGGCGGGTTTGCGCGAAGGAGTAGAAGATGGGGGCGAGGAGAGGGTCGATGCCGGGGAGCGGTCCGGAGAGCCAGGGTTCGGTCATGAGGAAATATCAGGTTCGCACATGTTCTCTGTGCCACTATGGGAAGCAACCCTGCCAATGAACACGTATCGACAAATCCTGATGGTGGCGGCCTGGATTGCAGCGGGCGGTTACGTCGTTGTGCTGGTGCTCGGCTCGTTGCTGGCCAGCGCCTTCAGCGGACGCGACCCGGACCTGAAGCCCGCCGCGTTGATTCCGGTTCCGGTGCTGGTTCTGCTGCTACTGTCGCTAAGAGCCTCGGCCAGCCGCCCGCTGATGCACGTGACCGCGGTGGTGCTCCTGGGGTGCGCGGTCTGGATGATTCAACTGGCGGAAGGGAAATTCGACTTCACGCTTACCGCTCCGCTGGCGCTGTTTGCGATGTGGCTGGGGTACTACGTGTGGGCTTTGTGGGGGCCGGCTTGATTCGGCATCCCGTCGCGGCGAGCGATTTGCGGAGGCTCGATCCGTAGCCGCTGGTGAATCCGTTCGGGCGGCGGAACCGGATGTCGTCGATCACCCAGTTGCCGCGTTCCTTCACCACCTGAATCTGGTCCTGCCAGTGAAACGTCTTTCCGTTTTCGGTGTAGTCGAACTCGAGTGCGACTCGCGAGGCAGTGCGCTGGCCAGTGTGGAACGCGGTGAAGCCTTCGAAGTTGCTGGTGAAGAGCGAGCCTTCCGACCAGGGCGGAACGTCATCCGGGTAGGCCTTCGTGCATCGTGCTTGTTCGCTCTGCGCGCGCTGGAGGAGGGCTTGCAGTCCGGTGCTGAGATATGGAGCCAGCTTGGCGAGTTGAGACGAATCGGGTAGTCCGAAGAAGCCGAGGTCCTTGTAGGTGCTGTAGAACGAGGTGATGGATTGTTCCGGGGTTTGAGAGAACAGGGCCGGGGGAAGCAGGACGAGGGAAATGAGCCGCACACTTTGACACGCGTGAGCTTCGAGCGAAAGAGATCAAACGCTGGGCAATCGTCGTATCGCGCGTCTGCAGGGCGAACCTACGCCGCGCTCAGATTTTTGTGGCACAGTCCCGCCCTGCAACAATCGCTCTTGGAGGACCAAGGGTCGAACTGGGTCATGCCACTTTCAGGAACTCGGGCAGGGAGTTGAACCGGTGCGTGAGTTCTGCTGGCTTCAACAGTTCGATTCTTTCAGTGGCCAACATGGCGTTTCACTTGATCCCAGCCGAACCATTTGGGCAACTGCTGCTGAAGCCAGCCCCCCGGTTCTGAATTCTCATCGTGGTTGCCTCACTCCAAGTCGCCGGGCGTACCCATCGCCGTTGTGAAGCGTTGCATCTGCGTTGGAGGCAGCGCCTCGTTCGATTCGTGCACGATTGCCATGACATCGATGCCAGCGTGGCACGCTGCCAGAACTCATGCGTTGTCTAGCGTCGTCAAACCTCCGTCAGCCAGGCGAACCACATCGCTTGGTCCGCCGTTGGAGTCAAAGAGAGAATCATCGTCACTGCTCAAATGGGCATCCTCTTTTGCCGCTGAACTGCCAGCGCCGCCCGCGGATCAGTCCAATCGGTGACGCGAGCGAATCCTGACCGATGCTGATGCACTCGGTCAACCTGCGCCCCGGTCTCATCGAGGAATACATTACTTTCCTCGCGGTTCGCGTTTGTCGACGCCCTGCCATCGCCTCCATTTGTCCATCGGCTCGCACCACTCCCACCCAGTAAGCTCCCTTACGCAGCACCCCTCCGGTACTTTTTTCCTGCCTACGAAATCCAGCCGCCCGCCCGAGCCGTAGACCAGTGTGAAGCCAAGCTCGCTCACGAATCGGGCCGGACCAAGGGAGACCATCCCGCCCGGTTCGCCGTGCGCTCGCGCGCACGATCTCGGAGTGACTGGAAACGGAGACCTGTAACATGAAACCAACATCGAAAAGGTTGGCCACGGCGCTGTTGTTCACCGCGGCTACCAGCACCCTGTTCGCATCGAGCCACCGCGAGGCGTTGGCCGTGTTGAACGAGCCGTGCGCCGACAATACCGACACCTATGCCTGGGTGTCCGATGGCGCGCACGACAAACTTTATCTCGTCATGAACTTCAACCCGCTGCACGAACCCGGCCAGGGCAACCAAGGCCTGCGCGCTTGCAACGGCTATCGCTACGAATTCCACATCGGCAAGGGCTCGAGCCTCAAAGACGCGCTCGTCTATCGCGTCGAGTTCAAGAACACTCTGAAGATGGCTCCGCCACCCACCGCCAAAGACGCTGTCGGCGGTGGCAACGAACTGCTGTGGCAGTTGACCGGCGGCACCGAGACCATGACCGTCACCCGCATCATCCCTGACGGCAGCGGCACCGACAACGGCGGCCCCTCCGATGTCATCGGACTCAACCTGCCCGTGCTGCCCAACAATCACGGACCCCAAACCGACCGCCTCGTCTACGGCCTCGGCCCCTTCAAGGGTTACGATTCCGGTGACGCCTCGTCGCGCGAAGTCGGCCTCTACAATCAGGCCTTCGTCGACAAGTATATTCAGTTGCTCGGCAACGGCGGGCGCATCATCGCCGGCCAGTTCGACGATTCCTACCAGCTAGACGAAAAGGGCATCTTCGATCTCGTCAACCTCGCCAAGGGCGACCTCGGTGGAATCGCCGGCGCGCGCCGCGATCCCGCGAAGGACGTCTTCACCGGATTCAACGTCTTCTCCATCGCCATGGAAGTCCCCACCAAGGAACTCTTCCCCGATGGCATTCCGCACAACGGCGAGCTTCGCGGCGAGTCCACTGATTCCCTGCTGCGCGTCTGGTCGCGGATTCTGAAGCAAAAGAACCAGGCTGTGACAGACGATCCGATCACTGGCTACGCCGGTTCCGGTGACTGGGTCCAAGTGGGCCGCAATGCTCTGCCGCTGTTCAACGCCGGCTTTATCGGCACGCAGTCGCACACCAAGTATCTGCGCACCACGCCTTCCACCGACGTCAGCAACTTCGGCGCGAACATCCTGTTCCCCGTGCTGGTACGCGATGCGGAAGTGCTCGGAATCTACAAGGCGCTCGGCGTGCCAGATGCCTCCGTGCAAGCCCTCAAGGGCCCCCGGTTGGACATCATCAAGGCGGTCAACCTCGGCCGCCCGATTCCGATCGAAGACGGGTCCACCGGTGACGTCCTTACCATCGACGCCGCCATCGACTCTCGCTTCCCGAACGGCCGCAAGATTGGCGGAGGCACCGCTCCGAATCGCAATCAGGTGAACGTGAATACCGTTCTCATCAGCCTGATCGCGGCGGGCGACCCCAACGCTGGCTTGGCCAAGGGCGTCGAAGTCAACGACAAGAACTACCTGGACCGCTTCCCGTTCCTGGCGCCGGCTCACCAGGGCCTGCTGCAAGGTCACGGTGGCACCAACACGCCGACGGTACCGGACGTTCCGAATCCGTAATCTCGTAATGGTGGATGTGGACGGCCTCCCTACCGGGGGGCCGTTCGTGTTTCCGAGGGACCCCATGCCAAGAACTCTCGCCTGCGCGTTGCTCGCTGTCGCTTGCCTCTCCGCACACGACATGTGGATCGAGCCCACTGACTTCCACCCCAAACCCGGCGACCTCATCGGAACCAAACTCCGCGTCGGCGTCGACTTCGCCGGCGACCCCATCCCGCGCAATCCCGCCCTCGTCAACCAATTCATAGTCGAAGATTCCTCCGGACGCCGCCCAGTCATCGGCCGCCCCGGCGCCGACCCCGCCGGGCTCATCCGCGTCAATGCATCGGGCCTCATGGTCATCGGTTATCGCAGCAACAACAGCTCCGTCGAACAAGCCCCTGACAAGTTCGCCGGCTATCTCAAAGAGGAAGGCCTCGAAGCGATCGCCGCCGCGCGACCTCGCAAAGATGCCACCGCCCCCGTGCGCGAGCTCTTCTCGCGATGCGCCAAGAGCCTCGTCCTCTCAGGCGCGCCTGACGCCGCGCAGAGTGATCGCACGCTCGGCTTCACCCTCGAACTCACCGCCGAGAAGAATCCTTACCTTTTGCGCGATGGCGAAGAGCTCCCCGTGCGCCTCACCCACGAAGGCCGCCCGCTCGCCGGAGCGCTCGTCATCGCGATGAATCAATCTGCGCCCGCCGCCAGAGTCTCGGCTCGTACTGACGCCGAAGGCCGCGCGCGTCTCCGCATCTCCGGTCGCGGAATGTGGATGATCAAAGCCGTGCATCTGATTCCCCCCCCCGCTGGCTCCGACGCTGACTGGGCCAGCCTCTGGGCCTCGCTCACCTTCCAACTCGGCGGCATGTAGTACGATCCGGAAGTGCGCGTCTCTCTCTTCCTTCTCCCCTCCATCCTGCTGGCGCAACAATCCGCCACCGACGCAGCCGCCGAAATCCGCGCCCGTTACACCAAGTACGAATACCGGATCCCCATGCGCGACGGCAAGCGCCTCTTCACGTCCGTCTACGCACCCAAGGACCAATCGAAACGCTACCCCATCCTCATGTCGCGCACGCCGTACAGCGTGCGACCCTACGGGCTCGACCAATTCCGCTCCACCCTCGGCCCATCGGATCTCTTCCGCAACGCCGGCTACATCTTCGTCTATCAAGATGTCCGCGGGCGCTTCAAATCCGAAGGCACGTTCGAGCAGATCCGCCCGCGCAATCCCGGCGGCGTCGACGAGTCGACCGACACCTGGGACACCGTCGAGTGGCTCATCAAGAATCTCTCCAATCACAACGGCCGTGCCGGCGTTTGGGGCATCTCGTATCCGGGCTTCTACACCTCCACCGCGATGATCGATGCGCATCCCGCCATCAAAGCTGTATCGCCCCAGGCTCCCGTGGGCGACTGGTTTATCGGCGATGACTTCCACCACAACGGAACGTTCTATCTCGCGCACGCGTTCCGCTGGTTCTGGTCGAACAGCCGCACCGGCGCCGACTCGAAACCCAACGCCGACCGCATCAACTTCGACTACCCCTCGCCCGACGGCTACGATCTCTTTCTCTCCATGGGCACGCTCGCCGAGATCAACGAGCGCCTGCTGAAGCACGATGTGCCCTTCTGGAAAGACCTCATGACGCACGGCACCTATGACGACTTCTGGCAAGCGCGCGACGTGCGCCGCTACCTCAAAGCCATCAAGCCTGCTGTGATGAGCGTGGGTGGGTGGTTCGATGCCGAGGATCTTTTCGGAACTCTCGAAACCTATCGCACCGTGGAGAAGACCTCGCCGGGCGCGTTCAACATCCTCGTCATGGGACCGTGGCATCACGGCGGCTGGTCAAGCAACGATGGCTCCTCGCTCGGCCACGTCAACTTCGCGTCGAAGACCTCGGCCTTCTACCGCGAGAAGATCGAGTTCCCCTTCTTCGAATTCTTCCTGCGCGACGCCGTCGATCCCAAGCTCCCCGAAGCGTACGTCTTCGAGACCGGCCGCAATCAGTGGCGCGAGTTCGACCGTTGGCCGCCCGCCGCGGCAACCGAGCGCAAGCTTTGGTTCGGCGCGAAAGGAGCCCTCTCGCTCGACGCCGCGCCCGAAACAGGATTCGACGAATATGTCAGTGACCCCGCCAAGCCCGTGCCCTACATCGGCGGCATTGCGAACACCATGACGCGCGAGCACATGCTCGATGATCAGCGCTTCGCCTCGAGCCGCACCGACGTATTGGTTTACCAGACGCCCGTGCTCGAAGACGACGTCACGATCGCTGGTCCGCTCGAGGCGTCGCTGCGAGTCTCCACTACGGGCACCGATTCCGACTTCGTGGTGAAGCTCGTCGACGTCTACCCGCCCGACTTCCCGGATCCCGTGCCCAACCCTGGCGGCGTCCGCATGGGCGGCTTCCAGCAATTGGTGCGCGGTGAGCCCTTCCGCGGCAAGTTCCGCAACGGCTTTGACAAGCCCGAAGCTTTCACCCCCGATCAACCCGCGAGCATCAACTTCCGCATGCCCGACGTGTTCCACACCTTCCGCGCGGGCCACCGCATCATGGTGCAGATCCAAAGCTCGTGGTTCCCGCTTGTCGACCGCAATCCGCAGAAGTTCGTCGACATCTACAACGCGCGCCCGGCCGATTTCCAAAAGGCCACGCAGCGCGTCTACCGCGGCGCACAGGGATCGCACTTGAAAACTCTCGTCCTGACCCACTGACATTCCGTGTGGCGCACGCTTCAGTGCCCGCATCGTGGGACTTTGGCTACGCCACCCGCTACCATAAAATACGAGGCCGATCCCGAAAATGCCAATGTACGAATACCGCTGCCAGGAATGCGGCGACAAGTTCGAGCAGTTGCGCCGCATGGCCGACGCCGACACCAACGTGATCTGCCCACGATGCGCGTCCCAGAAGGTCGTCCGCCTGCTCTCCGGTTTCGCCACGACCGGCTGCGGCGGAGGACCCGGACGGTTCAGTTGAGCCACCTAGCCGCGCGGCCAGTTTGGCCGCGGATTCTCCTTTCCTCCTCCCTGCTCGCCCCGTTGTTGGGCCAAAAGGAAACGGTGGCGCCAGCCCACCGTCAGGACCCGGTCCCGCAGTGCGCCTGCGCTTCGCTCGAAGCAGTGGAGACCGCGCGTGAAGCTTTCGATCTCCACCTCAAACGCCGCCTCCAAGAGGCCAGCGAGACCTACACCGAAGCTCTGCAATTGGCTCATCCGCGCGATGCCAATGAATCCGAGAAAGCGCAAATCCTGCGCTTCGCGCCGCGCCTGTTCGTCACGCCCAAAGAGCCCTTCGCGCTCAAAGACGCCGCCGCGATCCTACACCCGAGTGGTGCGTGGATCGCCTACCATCTCTTCTGGGAAGACGACATCGATTTCCCCGATGACAATGACCCGAGCGACCACGAAGTCATCTGGGTCAAGCTCGACCAAGGCCGCACCGCCGTCGCCGGAGTCTACACGTACTTCCACGGCCGCATCGTGCAAGCGCCCGCGCCCGAATCTCCGCGGCCGCGCATCGCCGTGCAGTGGGGCAAACACGGTTCCATGCCCTGGGACTGGAAAGGGATCCCCATCGAAGCCGACGAATCTGACGCCCGCCAGACCAACGGACATCCCTTCACGCTCGAAGACTACAACCGGATCACCTGGCAAAAGCTCTCCTCCATCGGCCGCGACTCGCAAGGTTCGCCGCTTGGCAAGGGTTGGCCCTTCAAGTTCGATGGCAAGTGGGAAGATTTCACCCGCTTCGTCCGGCCCGTCGATCCCGTCGAATTACTCCGCAAGCGCGGATACATCAAGGTCTCGTGCCTCAATGGCGCCGTAATCAATCGCCACTTTCTGCGCTATAACTTCGCCGCCAAGACCGAGTGGCCCCAGGACCTCTGCTCCCGCTAACTCAGATCGGGGTGCTATCCCGCAGCCGCGAGTCCCATTTCAAGCGCCGGTGCAGCTCTGCCGTCCGTACCGCTTCCGAGCCTCTCGAATCTGTTCGCCATGCCGTGCGGGATGAACCGCGATTATCGCAAGAATCTCATAGCCGCTCACGGGCCCAGGAAAAATCGGGTGACCGGTGATCAACGATCGCAAGTCCCGCGACTCGCTTTCCATCCACTCCAGGGTCCTGCTTCGAACTTCCCGAAGCCCCGACAGCGCTTCGGCCATTTGACAGGAAGCGCCCCCGCGGCCACGCCCCTTCCGGCAACTCCAGGCACCGGCTGTGATCGGTTCCCCTCGCGAGAATACCTTCGGCGCGCGCGGGACTGGTGCAAGTACTCTTCCGAGATGACCAGATGCTCCACGCATTGCAGGATCGACCACTCCTTGTCACCCGGAATCCACCGGCATTCCGAGGCCCCGGCGCCGTCCACCGCTGCAATCAACGTCTGTAGCCCTTGATCCAAGTGCTGCGCTAGCGCGAGAGCCTGTGCTCGGAAGCCCGAGCCTTGGGCGCACTCGTCGAGTTCCGCGATCTCGAGACGCCCATCGATGCGCGATGACCTCTCGCCTCCACTCGCCCCGTAAGCGCTCAGGCCGCTTCGTGCACCATCGCCGCCATCGCCCGCTCCACTTCCTCAGCCACCGGACCCAACTCGGCGCCGCCGAACATCTTCATCATCTCCGTCGGCTGAATCGTCGCGATCCGGTATCCATCGCCGTCCCCATAGACCGAAATCCGGCACGGCAGCGCGGTCGAGACAGCACCGTTCGCTTCCAGCACTTTCTTCGCCTGGTGCGGATTGCACACCTCGTAAATCATGCACGCCTGGCCGAACTCCACACCCTTGTTGCGCATCGTCTGCTGCAGATCGTGCACCGCCACCACCCCGAATTTCTGCCGCGCCGCCGCCTCACGCAAGTCCCGGTCAATCTGTTCGAGCGTCTTCGCTGACTTCGCTTCGATTAGCATGTATGAAAAGATGCATTCGGAAGCAAAAGGTAACACCCTGTCTCGCCGAGACCTCTTCGCAGCGCCCGCATTCGCCGCCTCAGCCCTTGCCGCCCCGCCAGCCCGCGGCTTCCTCTTCCGCGCCCGCGGCTCGGCCGGCTTTCTCGGCGGTGGCGAAAAGACGGCCTTCCTCCGCGCCGATGGCTCCGCACTCCGCGTCTATGACTTCGGCCGCCCCACACACATGGGCTGGGGACCGTATGCCTTCTTCCGCGATGGCCGCGCCCTCTTACTCAGCATCGAGATGACCGACGACTGGAAAACCAAACCCTTCCAGGTCTACTATCCCAACAGCCGAACCCATCTCTGGATCTGCGACCTGCGCTCCGGCAAGCTCACCGAGATCGCGCACAAGGAGCGCATCGCGCCTTTCTATCAACCCGCCGCGCTGCTCCCCTCCGAAGATCGCCTGCTCGTGACGGTCTCCATCCAAGGCAAGGAAGTCCTCTATTCAATGGACCTCGATGGAGCTCACGCCCGCCGCCTCACCGATCCCGGCGAGTACGTTTACGGCATCGCCGCCAGCCCAGACGGGCGCCGCCTCGCATTCCACGCCAACTACCGCATCGCGACGATGAACACCGACGGCGGCGGTCGCGTGGAAGTCGCTGGCGAGCGCGGACAGCTTCACTTCGGTCCGCAGTGGTCGCCCGATGGCCAGTGGCTCTGCTGGCAAGTGTGCGAGCCCAAGACCGACCCCGGTCACGACTGGTCAGACCTCTGGATCGGCCGCCCTGGCGGAGGCGACAATCGCCGCCTCACCAACGGAATGTCGCTTTGGTTCGCCGCCTCGTACGGCAAACCAGACAATCCCGGCGGCGGATCGAACGTGCCCAAGTGGTCGCCGGATGGAACCGAGATCGTCTTCGCGCGCCGCTCCGCTGGCGCCAAGCCGCCGTGGGAGTTCCAAAACGCTCGGCCCGACACCACTCATTTCAATCGCGACTTCAAACCCGAATCCGCGCACGGCGGCACGCAGTTATGCGCGATCGAATCGCGCTCGAGCCGCATTCGCGAATTGACTCCCGCCACCGAAGGCACGTGGGACTTCCGCGGCGAGTGGTCGCCTGACGGCAAGCAACTCCTCTTCTGCCGCGCCGGGATCGGCGAGAATCCCGCGATTTGCGTCATCCTTGGCGACGGCTCCGCAGCCAAGATGCTCACCCGCGGCATCGATGGCCAAGGAGCCGACCACCCGCGCTGGCTCCCGCGTGGATAGTTACCGCCCCGTGAAGGGTGGGCTTTAACCAGCGACAGACTTCAGTCTCGCCGCCAGAGCCCCCTTGCACAATGCTTCCGCGGCGAGTCTTTCGGGTGCGAGCTTAGCTACCTTTCGGCACACAGTTCGCGGGGGAACAAGCCTCCTGATCCGCCAACGACGCTGACCAAGAGCCAAGGCTGGCCGAGCGCCGATCCGAGTTGTCATAGTTCGCCGCCAGCGCTCGGGCACGATTTGCCGGCGGCGAGGTTGAACACTCTGCTCGGCCGCCAACTCGGGCGATGCTTCACCGCCCGCAACCCACACCGGCGTAGACGCGCAGGCTCGCAAGGCATGGAACCAGCGGCGCGAGCGACGCGCCACTCGTAAGGACGCCTCCCCCCGCCCCAGCCGGTGCCGCCATCGCGGCGGCCCCCTTCCAACGGTCCATCGTCAAAGACGGCTTATCGTGAAAGAAGGAGGGTACCCATTTCCATGTCTGACCTGGAGATCGCGCAAGCCGCAAAACTCCGCCCGATCGCCGGGCTCGCGGCTGAGCGGCTCGGAATCGCCGAAGAACATCTGGAGTCGTACGGCCGTTACAAGGCGAAAGTATCGCTCGAATACATCGACACCTTGCAGGATCGCCCCGACGGCAAGCTGATCCTGGTAACGGCCGTCAGTCCCACACCGGCAGGAGAAGGAAAAACCACCACCAGTGTCGGGCTGGGCGACGCGCTGAACCGGATCGGCAAGAAGGCGCTCATCTGTTTGCGGGAACCATCGCTCGCACCCGTGTTCGGGATGAAGGGCGGCGCGGCAGGAGGCGGCTATGCGCAAGTTGTGCCGATGGAAGACATCAACCTGCACTTCACCGGCGATTTCCATGCCATCGCGTTGTCGAACAATCTGCTGTCAGCGGTGATTGACAACTACATTCACCACGGCAACGAGATGGGCATCGATCTGCGCCGCGTCACCTGGCGGCGTGTGATGGACATGAATGACCGCGCGCTACGGGAAATCACGATCGGGCTCGGCGGCCCCTCAAACGGATTCCCGAGGCAAGACGCGTTCGACATCGTGCCGGCTTCCGAGGTGATGGCGATTCTCTGCCTCTCGACTTCATTGCACGATTTGAAGAACCGGCTCGGTAACATCGTCGTTGGATATACGCGCGATTTGAAGCCGGTCACCGCGCGCGATCTGAAAGCCCACGGCGCGATGGCCGTGCTGTTGAAAGACGCGATCAAGCCGAACCTGGTCCAGACGCTCGAGAACAATCCCGCCTTCGTTCACGGCGGACCGTTTGGGAACATCGCTCATGGCTGCAATACTGTGATGGCGACCAAGACAGCGCTGAAACTGGCTGATTACGTGGTGACCGAAGCCGGCTTCGGCGCCGACCTGGGAGCCGAAAAGTTCTGCGACATCAAGTGCCGCAAGTCCGGACTTCGGCCAGTGGTGGCCGTGCTGGTGGCCACCATCCGCGCGCTCAAATATCAGGGCGGTGTCGATGTGAAGGACCTGGATCGCGAAAATCTGGCGGCTCTCGAAAAGGGCATCCCCAATCTCGAGCGACACCTGAACAGCCTCCGCAATCACTTCGGTTTGCGCTGTGTGGTGGCGGTGAACCATTTCACCGCGGATACTGACCAGGAGATCGCACTGCTGAAGCGAGCGATGGCCCATCATGAAGCGCCCGTGATCGTCACCAGGCACTGGGCCGAGGGCAGCGCCGGGTCTGAGGAGTTGGCGCACACGGTGGCGCGTATGGCCGACGAGTCCGGCTCGAATTTCCGGCTGCTGTACGAGGATGAGATGCCGCTGTGGGAGAAGATCAAGACAGTGGCGGCCAAGATCTACGGCGCAAGTGAGATCACGGCGGACACGAAGGTGCGGATGCAGATCAAGAAGCTGCAGGCCGACGGGTATGGACACTATCCGGTGTGCATCGCCAAGACGCAGTACTCGTTCTCGACGGATCCGCTGTTGCGGGGAGCTCCCACGAACCACTCGGTGAACATTCGCGAGGTGCGGCTGGCGGCGGGCGCCGAGTTCGTAGTGGCGGTGTGCGGCGATATCATGACGATGCCGGGGTTGCCCAAGGTGCCGGCGACGGTGAGGATGGATTTGGACGATAACGGCCGGGTTATCGGGCTGGCGTGATCGAATCCGGAGCGCGTCCAACCTGTTCATGCTCATGCGCCCGCTGAGGGCCGCTCTTTCCGCCATGCTATGATGCGCTTTCCAGACCCTTGACCACGGGGGCGCACGCGGCGGAACCTCTGCCGAAAACGGTAGTCATTTCGATGGGAAAACTTCCAAGGGTGGCTCCCCTCGCGCTCGCGCTCACCAGCGCTGTGTGCACAATTGCACAGTCCCAGCGGGGCGCTGCCGGGAACAAGACCTCCGAATACGCTCCCGCGCAGACTTGTGCCGTGTGCCACCGGCACGTTTGGGAGACATATCGGCTGACTGGAATGGGGAGGTCGTTTTCTGCTCCGGCGGCCGAGAACACGCTTGCTAACTGGAAGGGACCTTACTACCACGCGGCGTCGGATAGTTACTTCACGATGCTGCGGCGCGGTGGAAAGTTCTTCCAGCGCCGGCACCAATCAGACTCCGGCGGGCGCGAGACCAACGTGATGGAGAAGTCGATCGACTTCATCATGGGATCCGGCAATCATGCACGGACCTTCCTGCATCGGTCGCCTCGCAACACGCTCATCGAGCTGCCGCTCGGCTGGTATGCGGACAAGGGCGGCCATTGGGCGATGAATCCCGGCTATGACCGTCCGGATCACGAAGGGTTTCGCCGAAAAGTCTCCTATGAGTGTATGTTCTGTCACAACGGATATCCGAAGATTCCCGAAGGGCACGATCAACCGTTTGCCGAGCCCGTATATCTCGATCCCCTGCCCTTGGGCATCGATTGCCAGCGCTGTCACGGGCCCGGCAGAAAGCATGCCGAACTGGCGGGCTCCGGCAAGGCGACGCCCGATGCCATTCGCCAGGCGATTGTCAATCCGGCGCGGCTGAGCCGGGAGCGGCGGGAAGAGATCTGCATCCAATGCCATCTCGAGACGACCAGTTTTCCGCTTCCGAATTCGCTGCAGCGCTATGACAGGGGGCCCTTCGAATTTCAGCCCGGTCAACCGCTAGCGGGCTACTGGCTGTTCTTCGATCACGCGCCGGGCAGCGGTCGAGAAGAAAAGTTCGAGATCGTCAACGCCGTGTACCGCATTCGCCGCTCACAGTGCTTTCTGCAAAGCAAGGGAGCCCTCGAATGCACCACCTGCCATGATCCGCACGATGTTCCGCGAGGCGAGCGTGCGGTGAAGCACTACGACGCTGCTTGCCGGAAATGCCACGCCGGCGAGTTCGCCCGGGCCGTGGCGGCAGGCAAGCACACACCGGCCGGCGGCTGTGCGGATTGCCACATGCCGAAACGCCGCACCGAAGATGTGGTGCATTCCCTCGCGACCGATCATCTGATCCAACGGCACAAGCCCGCGGGCGACCTGCTCGCGGACCGGGCCGAGCGCCATGAAACCGGAGATCGCGCCTATCGCGGCGAGGTGGTTCTCTACTACCCGGCGGATCTGCCGCCGTCGCCAACCAGGCAGTTGTACACGGCGCTGGCGCAGGTGATCGATCAGAGCAACCTCGAAAAGGGCGTGACGCAACTGGCCGCGGCCATCCAGCGTTTTCCGTTCGCGCGTCCGGAATTCTTCTATCAACTCGGCGAAGGCTTGCGCAACCGCGGCAAACCGGCAGAGGCGGTTGCTCCGTATCGGGAGGCGATCCGGCGCGACCCGCGAATGGTGGCCGCGCAACTCAGCCTCGGTGCGGCACTGCGCCAGGCGGGGCATGGGAACGAGGCGGTGGAGACGCTACGGCGCGCCACGCAGCTTGCCCCGAACAACGCCGCCGTATGGCACGAGTTGGGTCTGGCTTATCAGGCGCAGGGCAAGGCGGCTGAGGCCATCAAAGCCATCGAGCAGGCAATTGCCTTGGATGGGGATTTGCCCGAGCCGCATGGCAACCTCGGCATCGTGCTGCTGTCGTCAGGCAATCTCCGCGGCGCCGAGGCTGCGTTCGGTGAGGCGCTGCGGATTCAGCCGGACTCCGCAAACGCACATGGCAACCTGGCCAACGTGCTCGCCGGGAAGGGAGAGTTCGCCAGGGCGCGGAACCACTTCGAGAAAGCGCTACGCTTCAAGCCCAACGATGCCGCCGTCAGGTACAACTTTGCCGTGGCGCTGGGCAGGGCACGCGATATCGACGAGGCGCAACAGCAGTTGCAGGCGGCGCTCGAAATCGACCCGGCGCTGGCCGACGCGCACGAGTTGCTCGCGAACCTGCTGATGGCGCGCAATCAGGCGGCCGATGCCGTGCCGCATTACCGCGCTTGGGTGAGCTTGCGGCCGGAATCGGCGCAGGCGCAACTCGGGTTGGGATCGGCATTGGCAACGACGGGTGATCGCGCGGCTGCGATTCCCTATTTGCGGAAGGCCGCGGCGGGCGAGGACTCCGAAACCCGGGCGGCGGCGGCACGGCTGTTGCGCGAACTGGGTGAGGCTCCGTAAAAGGAAAAAGGGCGGCCTGTGTCATCCACAGACCGCCCCTTCCACGCTTGAGTGCGCCGCTTAGAACGACAAGCGGTAAGTGAACTGAATCTGCCGCGGGGTCCAGTAGGACTGCTGCAGAGACTGAATTCCATCGGACGAGTTGGGGTTCACCAGACCCTGTATGTTGAACGCATTGAAGGCGTCCACATTGAAGCGCAGCTTGACGCGCTCGGTGATCCCGAACTCCTTGTACAGCGACAGGTTCGTCTGGAAGTTCTTGGGACCCTGGAGTATCAACGCGTTGTACGGTTGCACGCCGGCGGGGCCCGGCGAGAAGGGAACGGTCACCTGCTGGCCGTTCGCCAAGGTCTGCGACACGTTGTTGTTGCCGAAGTTCGGTGCGCCGGGAGTATTGTTGATCGGAGCCAGATACGGCACGTAGTCGGAAGGAACGCCCTGCACGCCACGCGTGGTCGCGTTGATCACGGTCGGCGCGAGATAGCCGTTGAACCACATGTACGAAGGGCGGCACACGCCAGACCGGCAGTCCGTAACCGGAACGCTGCTCTTGTATAGCTTGACCGGGCTGGTTGCGCCGAAGTTGCCCGTGGCCACCTGGAATGCCTGCGACACCACCGTGCCGGTGAACGCGATCTGGTAGCCGCCGAGGACGGCGTCGAGCAAACGGTTGCTGTTCTTCAGGAAGCGGCGTCCCTTGCCGAACGGCACATCCACAAGCCCGTTGAACGATACGCGGTGCAACGGAATTGCCGTGTCGGCGCGGTAGTTCTGCCAGCGGTTGAATTCCCGGCTCGGCTCGAATTGGGTGCCGACATTCATGCCTTGCGGAATCGCGCCCGGCGCGTAGAGCTCGGCCGGATAGAGAATGTTGTCGCGGAACGTGTTGCCACCGACGCGGAACGCCCTCGAGTAGACGTAGAAGGCCTGGTAGCCGAATCCACGCCGATAGGGCCGCTGATAGTTGAACTGCAGTGCACTGTCGTTGGAGAATCCGTACTTGGTGGACTCCGTGATGCCGCCCCACGTTGTTTTGTTGTAGGGCCGGGTGGCGACGCCAGCGAAGGTGCCGGTGGGTGGCGTGGTTCCCGTCTTTGCCTGCCAGACGTAGGCGGATGGCGCGTCGTTGATCTGATAGTTCTGATCGAGATGTTCGCCGTGGGTAAACACGTACGAAACGCGGAAGACCGAGCCGTCTTTCAGCGGCTGCTCGATCGTGAAGTTTGCCTCCTGTACGCGCGCTGGCGGATAATCCGCGGCGGCCACCGTTCCGGGACCGATGCCCGGCAAAAGGGCGGTGGTGGATTCCGTGTTGACCACGTTGGCCGTGTTGGTGCCCGTGACGACTGTCAAGGGGCTGCGCAGCAGCAAATTCGGCAGACCATCCGGCGCCTGCGCAGCGGAAGTATAGCTCTGCGAATAGGCCGCCGTGAACGGATAACTCGCCGTCAGGTAGCGGATCGAGTTCCGCACAGGGACCGGATAGATGTACACACCGTAGCCGCCCCGCAGAACCGTTCCTCCGCGTCCGAACCCGGGGGAATAGGCGAAACCGACGCGCGGCAGTAAGTTCGCATTCGCGCCCGCGATACCCCGCGACGGCAAACCGCCCTCCTGCAGCGTTTCGAACTTCACGCCCAGATTCCTGAGATTGGTGAGCAGCGCGTTGGTGGTCAGCCCGTTGTTCACGTAGTAATCCAGCGGACGAGGCAGCGCCAGCGCGGCGTTCTTGATATCGAAGGCGACCATGTAGTCGTTGGCTGCCCGGGGCGCGTTGTGCGCTTCCCAGCGAAGCCCGAGGTTCAAGGTCAGACGCGAGGACACACGCCAATTGTCCTGGATGTAGGAGTCGTACTCTCTCAGGGAGCAGATGTTGAACGGAGCATTCCGCCTTTGGCTGAAACTCGCGCCCGCCCCGAGGAAGAAGTCGGCATTCGGATCGCCAGTGTTTGCCCGAACGCCGTAGTTCGCTCCGGTGGTCGGATCATAGATGCCCGTCGCCTGGTTCGTGTAGGCGATCTGGTCCGGCGAACGATCCGACAAGTAGGCGAATCGCTCGTGCCGGAACCGGATTCCAAACGCAAGCTGATGCTTGCCCCAGATCTTGTTCAGGTTCTCGTCGATGGTCGACACGCGCTGGCTCATGCCGTAGTACCACTGCGACCCGCCGTAAGGCATGAAGAGGTTGGCTCCGATGTCCGGGAACCCGGGATTGCCGAGATTGTTCGGCAGGCCGAACTGCTTTTCGAAGTTGAGGAGCGAGCGATCCGGACCCTGCACGTACATGCGCTGCCACTGCATGCTGAGAACCGTCTCGGAGAAGAAGGTCGGCGAGAACGTCTTGGAGTAACCGAGCGCTCCGCTGATGGTCTGCACCGGAATGGCCTGGTAGCCCGTGGACCCTTCCTTCAATTCAGACGTCTCGATATTCGCGGGCGAGGCGATCGGGTAGTTGCGTAGCGCCTGCTGTTGCTGCCTGATGTCGGTGAAGCGGTAGTAGACGCGATTCTTTTCATTGAAGACGTGGTCCAGTCGAACCGTGTAGTTCGGCACGGTCTGGGTCGTCGGATTCTGCCCGGTCAAATTGAAGTTGACCATCGGGTTATCCGCCGAGGTCGGGGTAGGCGTGGCGGCCAACAGCGTCTTCGCCAGCGGGCTGATGCGGCCGATCGGGATCTGGTTGTTGGCAAATGGGAGGCGCGCATATTGGCCTGCCGCACTCTGTGTCGTGTTGGGATCGTAGAGTTGCTGCAGGACACCGGCGCTGTTGACCAGTCCGCTGAAGTCGCCGCCCCGCATGGCCATGGTAGGCACTTTCATCAACTGCTGCGCGGCTGACCGCAGCGAGAAGCGTTCATAGGCGAAGAAAAAGAACGTCCGGTTCCGGCCGTCATAGACTTTCGGGATATAGATTGGTCCGCCAACCGAGCCGCCGAATTCGTTGCGGATGAGCTTCGGGGCAACGAGATTCGCCGGGTCCTGCCGGGCTTTCGCGATGCCGAAGTAGTTATTGCGCGCCGTCTCGAACAAGGAGCCGTGGACCTGGTTCGTTCCCGACTTGGTTGTCAAAAGCACCGTTGCGGGCGTTGCGAACTGAGCACTGGAATTCAGCGTTTCGAATCGCATCTCCTGTACCGCGTCCGGATCGGGCAGCGTCGATTGCGCCGTGTTTCCGGCGCTCCCGAAGTTGCGATTGGTCATCGGGGCGCCGTCTTGCGAATATTCCATCGCTTCGCCCATCAGTCCATTGACGCGCGTGCCACCGCCTTCCATACCGGGAACCGTGTTCTGCGCCAAGCCGAGAACGTTCCGGCCGTTCTGAGGAAGTTGCGCGATGCGGGAAGCATCGAGTTGCGTGTTCACCGTTCCGCTGTCATAGGTGGCAAGCTGGATCGTCTCTCCGCTCACCGTCACTTTTTCCGACACTTCGCCGATCGACAGTTGCCGGTTCAGCACCAGCACCTGTCCGTTTTGCAGCGTGACGTTGTTCTCCGACGTCTTCATGCCCGGTGCGCTGAAGCTCACCTTATAGGTGCCCGCAGTCAAGCCCTTGATGGCGTAAAAACCATTTGCGTTTGACGTGGTCTCGATGGCGACGCCCGTCGCCTGATTGAACGCCTGAACGGAGGCGGCCGGAATCGCCGAGGACGTTGCATCCTGGACAGTCCCCTGGATGGTACCGGCACCGCTCTGTGCCAGCAAGTGGGGCGCTGTGCCGAGCACAGCGAGCGGCACAAATAGAGCAACCGTCTTGTTCCAACTTCGAATCATCGTTGAACCCCTGAATCTTGAGATTGCGCACCTGCACCTGAGACTGGCCAAAGCTACGCTCCGTCGGCTAGATGAGCGATTTGGGCCTCCCCAGTCAGCACCTGTCGATGCTAGATGATGCCAGTATTGTATACGATCGCGAAGGCCAAGGACAATCGCAGTATGACGGCGCAGTATGACGGCGGCCTTCGGCGAGTAGACGCTATCGGCCTTTTCGCTCGGACTCCGGCGTCTCCATTGGAGTCACGCCCGCCGCCAGCATCACCTTGTGAAAAGCGGCGATCGTGGGCGGCGACGGCTTGTAGTTGCCGAACCGGTATCCCTCGGCGATAGTAAGCGGCGTCCAGCCGAAGCGGTTCTTCTTGTTCCACACCGAAATCTTCGCGCCTTTGGCGGCCAGTAGCTCCACCACGGCGGGAAGATTCTTGTAGGCCGCGCCGTGCATCGCAGTCTCTCCGTTGTCGTCCACGGCATCGATATCGTTGCCGAGTTCGAGCGCCACTTGCACGGCTTCCATCACCTCGGGCTCGGTGCCCGAATCTTCGCCCGGCGAGCGAGTGCCCAATCCCGCGGCCGCGATCAACGGCGTCGAGTTGTTCTCGTTGGGAATTTTCGGGTCCGCTCCGAGCGACGCGAGCAACCGCATCAGTTCCGCGTCGGCTGTGCGCGCGGCGAGAAAGAACGGCGTGGCGCCGTTCGTGTTGATGGCGGTCAAGCCGAAGTTCACGCGCTTGGTCATGCGAGCGTTGATGTTCGCACCCTTGGCCACCAGCTTCTTCACCATATCGAGGCTGTTCAGTTTGCCGGATCCATACGGCGCCGGATCATTGTCGCCCACGCCGGGCTTCCGCACCGTGGGAATCACGTGCAGCGCCGTGTATCCAGTAGCCGCGGCGTTCGGATCGGCACCCGCATCGAGCAAGTCGCGGCGAGGACGAAATGCGCATTCGTCACCCGCGAGCACAAGCGCGCTGGTCCGATGCGCGGCCAACCGCGGCCTTGCGTCGCGCGGCGGCTGGCGCCATCCATCGCGCTCGATGGCTTCGTTGGACTGGTCCCCGACTTCCAGGACGACTTGACGCATCGAGCGGCCTTCGCGAAGGCGAACAGGAACGCGGTGAATCCGGCCCTTGGAATCCCGAATTCGATGTCTCGACCAGCGTAGCCTCGAGCCCGTCGCCGGACTTCTTCGCATTGATGTTCGCACCGCGCTTCGCGCCTTCACGGCCCCGTGCGCGCAGCGGTCATCAGCGGAGTCTCACCGCCCGGCAGCGCCGCGGTTCGGGTCGGCACCCGCCGCGAGCAGCATTTCGATCATCGCGGCGTTGCCGTTGGTGCAAGCGAGCGAAAGCGGAGTGGCGATTGGCGGCGGGATCCGCCCCACCGGCCACGAGCTTGCGCGCCGCGGCAAGCATCGCGATACACGGCATCGTGCAGCAGTTCGCTGCATCGTGTTCAGCCGAACAGGATTGCCGTGCTGAGCAGAAGCGCGCGCATCACAGGGAAAGCGGCTGATCGAGCTCGGTCATCTTGCCCGTGCTGTCGCCGAACGAATCGATCTTCACGCCCACCTTGTCGAGCAGCGTGAGATGGAGATTGGCGAGCGGCGTGGGCTTGTCGTATCGAATATGCCGGCCGCCCTTCACGCTTCCCGCTCCACCGCCCGCTACCAGAATCGGCAGGTTCGTGTGATCGTGCACGTCGGGGTTGCCCATGCCGCTTCCATAAAGGTAGAGCGAGTGATCGAGCAGGGTGCCGTTGCCTTCTTTGGTCGCCTTCAATTTCTCGAGGAAGTAGGCGAACAGCGACACATGGAAGGCGTTGATCTTCGCCACCTTGGCCATCTTCTCGCGATCTCCGCGATGGTGCGTGGTGGGGTGATGCGCGTCGGGCACGCCGATTTCGGGATACGTGCGCGTGCTGGTCTCGCGCGCCAACTGGAACGTGATCACCCGGGTAACGTCGCCCTGCAGCGCCAGCACTTGCAGATCGAACATCAGCTTGGCGTGATCGGCATAGGCGGCGGGAACGCCGACGGGCCGGTCGAGATCGGGGAGGGCCGTATCGTTGGTGGCAGACTCGGCTTTCTGGATGCGGCGCTCCACTTCGCGCACGGTATCGAGGTACTGCGAGACGCGCGAGCGGTCCGCGTTGCCGAGCTTCTTCTGCAAACGCGAGATGTCGTCTTTCACCCAGTCGAGCAGGCTCGAGTCCTTGCGAAGTTCGGCGAGCCGGTCAGCCGCGCTTCCGCCATCGCCGAACAGCCGCTCGAAGGCGACGCGCGGATGCGCTTCGGCGGGAAGCGGCGAGGTGGGCGATGACCACGAGAGATTGTTCTGATAGACGCACGCGTAGCCGTTGTCGCACTGGCCCACCGTGGTGAGCAGATCCATGGCGAGCTCGAGCGATGGCAGGCGCGTGGCTTGGCCCACTTGCTTGGCGGCGATTTGGTCTGCGGTGGTGGCGAGAAAGTAGTCGCTGCTTTCGGTCCACTTGGCGGTGGCGGCGCTGAGGAAGCCAGCGTTCGAAGTGGCGTGCGTGCCGGGATAGGCGTTCTTGAGTTCGAGATTGGTGAAGACGTTGAGGTGTGGCTTCACACTTTCGAGCGACTTCAGCGAAGGAGACAATTCGCCGAGCGCGCCGGAGCCTTTGGGGGTCCAGTGCTCGATGTTGGCGCCCATGGGGATGTAGACGAATCCGAGCCGGCGGACGGGGGTGGCTGGGGTTGCTGCGAGCGCGGTCATGGCGGGGACCATGGCGTCGAGGAGAGGGAGCGCGACGGTGGCGCGCAAGCCATTCAAGAACGTGCGGCGCGGCAACGCCTTACGAGTGAGGAACACGGTGCGACCTCCCGGGCTGAACTGGGGTACCTGACTGGACGATATCGTTTTTGCGGAGGGTGTGTCAACTGCCGGGTCACTACAATGAAGACGTGGCGACTGAACAGACGAGGGTGGTGCCGAAGTCGAGGTTTGAGGAGCAGGTCCAGGCGGCGGGGGCGCGGAACAGAGCCGCGGCCGAGGAGTCTGTGCGCCTGGGTGTTACGGACAGCACAGGTAACCTTCTGCGGGAGGACCTCCCCAAAGACATGCAGGACGGCACCGGCTTGGAGACAGCGGTGAGGGCAAACGCGCCGCGATTCGATGCTCACCTGCTGGCGGCAGGCGAACGCGCCAGGGCTGCCGCGGATGAGGCCGAGCGACTCGGGATCACCGACAACAAAGGCAACCTTCTCCGGACCGATCTCCCCAAAGACATGCAAGAGGGCGCGGATCGCGACTTCGGAGGATAGACCGACAGGCAATCCGCCCTACAGGATTTCGCAGCGCGATCCGATGCCAGGATCATGGCGGAACATCACTATCCTGGCCAGCATCCGGACCGGCCGTTGCGCGATTTCATTAACCACCCTGCGCTGGAGAATTCCGCGCGGCAGGCAGAAACCCTTCTGACACGTCTGCCACAAGTGTTCGTGCCACGCGTCCAATACAAGTCAAAGGGTGTGAAGAACACGTGCTGGTACGTCGCCTTTCCTGCACGGCCGGACGTATGGCTGGTGAACTTGACAATTACTCCTGCCAACGTCGAGATCGAGTTTCGCCTTTCACGCTACTTCGAAGTAACCGCTGACCACAAACAGCTCGGGATGAGGCTTCAGAACCGTTGGCCGACATTCGGGCTCGAAAGGATCGGAGGCGACACTGCTTGTGAACTCCTCAACCCCTACTTTGAGCGGGTGGCATCGCCGGTTTTCTCTGGAGAGCATCGGCCTGCGAGCCGCTCAACCGCCGAGTTCTTGCTGAAGGACGATCTGCGGGCAGCATTTCCGGGGCATGCCGTTAATCATGGCCATCGTCGGATTCCGAATCCAGACACGGGCAAGTGGCTCGAACTCGATCTCGAGGTGCCAACCCTGAGCTTGGCGATCGAGGTCCAGGGCCCGGCCCACTATTCCGACATCTATCGGACGAAGCACGATGTTCGAAAGAGGGACGAGTACAAGAAGGAGTGGTGCCAGAAGGAATCGATCCGCCTCATTCACCTCGACTGGGAAGCGTACATGAAGAGCCTGTACCCCATGACCGCGATCGAACGGCGCAAATCAACCGGGATGCTCGTCTCGAGGTTTCTAGAGTCAGGCGCCGAGTTTCTGCTCGCGGGCGACGAGGTGTTGGCAAACATCACCGCCCGCTCGAGATAGCAAGCCGTCGATTCGTTGCCCTCGAGATTTGGGGCTTGCGCGTCTGCGGGATGATCAAGATATGGGCACAAGCGAAAATTTGTCCATACCGAAGTCGATCTTCGAAAAGCAGATCCATGCAGGCAGCGGCGCTTTCCAAGGCTGCCGCTGAGGAGGCGGAACGTCTTGGGATAGCGGACAGTAAGGGCCGTCGAATCCGGAAGGGTATTCCGAAGGACATGCAGGAAGGCTCCGATTGCGACTTCGGGGGCTGACGATCCAAGCCTGACCGGAGCTAGGCGGCCGCGGTGATCTCCACTTCGCCAGCTACGCTTAACGGCTCTGGAATCGGGTCGCCGAATTCGCGCAACGTGGCCAGATGCCCTTCGATCGCCTCCCGAATGTTGAGCCTGGTTTCGTCTAGAGTGCGGCCGGTGGTCATGCAGCCAGGTAGATCCGGGACGTATGCGCACCAGTTTGACTCGGCCTGCTCGAATATGACGGCGTACTTCACGCTCATGCTTATTTCTCCAAACCAGCCGACTTCAGGATCGCTTTCAGGGTACCAGGAGCGACGTCGTCTCCTGGCTTTCCGGGGACCGTCACCACGTTCGGCTTCGTCGGATGCTTGAAGTGACGGTGGCTGCCGGTTGTCCGTACATGCCTCCAGCCATCTGTCTCGATCGAACGAATCAGGTCCCGCACCTTCATCGGTACTAGTGTAGATAGAAGATGGGCAACGCCAATGCGGACGAGTCGATCGGCCTCGAGTATTTGGCCGGCGCGGTATCGCCGAACGTCGTCAAGCACCCCGATGGATCGCACAATCCCCCGGATTTCCTAGTTGACGGGCGAATCGCTGTGGAATGCCGACGGTTGAACCAGATCGTAGAGACGGGAAGAGGTATTGAGGGCATCGAGATGTGTGCATCAAGTATTCAGCGTAAGATCGCCGAGGAACTCTCCGACTGGCCACGGCGAGACACCTCGTGGTTCGTTTCGGTCGCGTTCAGCCGCCCTTCATCAGGGAACTTATGGGACCTCATACGCGACGCCTTTCGACGAGAGTTGGAGTCCTTCGCCCAAGACCCTCGAGACGGTGTTGTCCTCCAGCTTCATCCGAATTGCGAAGTCACCCTACTTCGAGCGTCCAAGGCTCATGAGCAGTTCTTTGTCATGGGCTCATATGTGGATCACGATTCTGGGGGTTGGGTGATGAATGAGCTGGAGAAGAGCCTCGCCGTCATCGTTCCCGAAAAGCTCAGCAAAGTAGAGCGGGTCCGAGCCCGCTACCCAGAATGGTGGCTGCTCTTGGTCGACCGCGTATCGCATGCATGGATAGACCCTGACGAAGCCGCCCTCCTTGCGCGCAGGCTCCCGGCTCTCGCGAATTGGGATCGGGTGATTGTGGTCGATCCCTTTCCGCAAGCGCCGCGGCGTGCCGTGCAACTCTGGCCGATCCCAGGCCTGAGCGACAATAACAACATATGATCGTCGAAGTCGAAGGCGTCCCCCTTCACCTCGCCCACCCCGACGAACTCCACGTCAAGTGGGTGGGCCAAGAAGAAGCGATGCGCCAACTGTTGGCTGCCTGGCTCGTCCTCCATCCGGATGACATGCCGATGAATCCGCGACTGCTCGGCAAGCCCGGCGTCGGGAAAACCACGCTCGCCTATGCCGCCGCCAAGCGCCTCGGCCAGGAAGTCTACATCCTGCAGGCCACCGTGGACACGCGTCCAGAGGACCTCATCGTCACTCCCGTCATCGAAGGTGAACGCAAGCTGCGCTACGTCGCCTCGCCGCTCGTCACCGCCATGCTCCGCGGTGGCATCGCGATCCTCGACGAAGGCAATCGCATGAGCGAGAAGAGCTGGGCTTCGCTTGCGCCTCTGCTCGACAATCGCCGCTACGTCGAATCGATCGTCGCCGGCATCAAGGTCAAGGCGCATCCGGCGTTTCGTCTGGTCGCCACCATGAACGATGATGCCTCCACCTTCGATCTGCCCGAGTACATCCACTCGCGCCTGCAGCCGCAGATCCTCATTGACTTCCCGGATCGCGACGAAGAGTTCCTCATCCTCAAAGAGAACCTGCCGTTCAGCCAAGACGACATCCTGCACTACGTCACCAACTTCCTGCAGCAGGCACACGTCAACGAGGAGCGCTACTCGGCGCGTGACGGCATCAACATCGCGCGCTACGCGTTGAAGCTCTACACGGCGGGCGAAGGCAAGCTGGAACTGCGCGACGCGCTCCACACCTCCGTGCTGGAAATTCTGGGCGGCGAGGCCCTGCGTTATGTCCCAGGAGCCTGACGGCGGAGTCTCGATTCCCGATTTCAGTTCGCTCCGCCGCGGGCACATCACCTACTTTCCCGTTGCGCCCGGGCGGCTCGAGTTCGCCATCGAGGTGCGCCGCAAGATCCTGCGTGACCGGCCGAACGTCATCTGCGTGGAACTGCCCGGCTCGCTCGAACGCCACTATCGAGAGGCCGTCAAGCGGCTGCCCCAAATCTCCGTGCTCGTCTATCCCGACGATGACGACGAAGACATGGGGACGTACGTGCCGATCGAGCCTTGCGATCCATTCACCGAAGCCGTGCGCACCGGGATCGAAACCGGAGCGGAGCTCGTGTTCATCGAGCCCGACACTGGCGAGCGTCCGCACCTCTCTGATGTCTTTCCCGATCCTTACGCGCTGCGCACCCTTCCGGTGGAGCGCTACGTGGAATCGTACCGGCTCAACCCGCAGCAGCGCACGGACGAGACCGATCGCCACGCGAGCGCCATGGCGTACCGTTTGCAAGGAACGAATCCGTTCGCCGAAGTGCTCGCGGTGGTTTCGTTGAATCTCCTCGATCCGCTGCTCGATGCGATGGAGCAGCCGCAAGAAGCTCCGGCGCGCAAGGCGCGGCACGTGGACCTCGTCAATGCGCATCCGTCGTGTCTGGCCGAGATCACCATCGAGTATCCGTACCTGCAGGCGCGCTACGAAACCTATCGCTACATGATGGGCGACGATCATTTGATTGACCGCCCTCGCGTGCAGATGGCGCTGCTCAAGGATGCCGAAGCCGCCTACACGGCCAACACCGGCGACAAGATCGTGCACTGGCAGCGCTTGCTGCTGGCGCGCTTTACGCGAAATCTCGCGGTGCTCAATCACGAGCTCACCGCTCCGCTGTTCGACATCGTCACCGCCGCGCGCGCCATCGTCGACGACAACTACGCTTGGGAAGTCTGGGAGATGGCGAACCGCTATGCGGCGCAGCGCGAGGTGTCCGCGCTCGAGACCGTGAAGATCTCGGCCGACGATGTCTATTTCCGCACCAAGAGGATGAAGCTGCGTCGCCGTCTGCCGCGGCCCAAGCAGCGCCTCACGCCGCGCTCGCTCAAACAACGCAAGAAGGAATCGCGGCCGGGCGAATGGGCCGAGCAACTCGACGGTAACGCCATCTGCTCCTACCCGCCCGAGGACATCGTCATCGAAGACTACGGAGCTTTTCTCAAAGAGAAAGCCAAGTCGATCCTTTCCGAGGAGCGCTTGCGCGTGGAGCCGTTCCTCGCCTCCATCCTCGACGGCGTGGATATCCGCGAAACCGTGCGCAACTGGCATGACGGCAAGCTGTGGGTGCGCAGTCTCGACAAAACAGCGGGCGAGGTGGGCGCCGTGGCCGTGATCTTCGATCCCGATCCAGACGACCGCTATCACTACTGCACCACTTGGCTCGGCGAACACCAGAACGAGTCCGACATGGCCTTCTACGCCACCGATCCGTTCTCGCACCTCGTCGGGCCCGGAATCGGGCGCGCCGAGTACGGCGGCTTCCTGATGACGCGCCCACCGCGCCGGATGTTCGACGTTTGGTCTGACTCCGACTACGAGTTCGCCGAGAACAAACCCGAGCGCCTGTTGATGGCCGCGCTCGACTACTCGACACAGCCACTCGTGGTCTACGTGGCCGCCAAGCCGCCGCGCTCCATCTTCCGTTCCATCGCCGCCCACCTCGGGCGCAAGATCCTCTACATCCCCATCGGCCAACTCTCCTCTGATCGTCTGAAGAAGCTCCGCGTTGTGCACGTGCTCGACGGTTACCACCGGCGCGGCGAAGCAAAGGATTATATTTGGTAGAACGGGCTGTCGCCCGCCCAGCAGAAACCGCTCGAGAGAAACAAGGAGTCGATCATGTCTCGCCTGAAGTTATTGATACTCGTGTTGGCTGCCAGCGCCGCTGTTGCCAGCGCAGCCAGCCTGGCCGCGACCTTGCAGCCCGGCAAGGCCGATCTGAAATCGGCCGGCCCGATCGCGTTCGGACCGGATGGAGTTCTGTTCGTCGGAGATCCGATGGGCGCGCGCGTGTTCGCCCTCGCCACCAATGACGCCAAACCCGGCAAGGCTGCCGATCCCGAAATGAAGGGGCTCGAAGCCAAGATCGCCGCGTTGCTCGGAACGTCTCCCGATCAGATCCTGATCAACGACATGGCCGTCAATCCGGTCTCCAAGCGCGTGTACCTTTCCATCTCGCGCGGCCGTGGACCCGATGCTCCCGGCGTGATCGTACGCACCGATGCCTCAGGCAAGCTTTCCGAACTCGCGCTCGACAACATCGCTAACGCAAGCGTCGACCTCCCGAACGCGCCTGCCGCCGACAAGAAGGGTCGGGGCGGCGTACCGGTGCGCGTGGAAGCGATCACCGACCTCGCGTATGTGGACGGCAAGATCATCGTGGCTGGACTTTCGAACGAAGAGTTCTCGTCGAACCTGCGCTCGATTCCGTTCCCGTTCCAGGGCGCCGACAACGGCTCGGCGATCGAGATCTATCACGGCAACCATGGCCGTTTCGAAACCAACGCGCCGGTTCGCACGTTCACCACCTACAGCATCGCCAACAAGCCGCACCTGCTGGCTGCCTACACCTGCACGCCGCTCGTGAAGATCCCGATGTCGGATCTGCAGCCGGGCAAGAAGGTGGGCGGCGTCACCATCGCCGAACTGGGCAATCGCAATCGCCCGCTCGACATGGTGGTGTACAAGAAGGGCAACGCCAACTACATCCTGATGAACAACTCGAGCCGCGGCGTGATGAAGATTCCCGTGGATGGAATCGAGAAGCTGCCCGCCATCACCGCCAAGGTGGAAGAGAAGGCCGGGATGCAGTATGAGACGCTCGCCGAGCTCAAGGGTGTGGAGCAACTCGATCGCTTCGATCGCGACCACGCGTTGATGCTGGTGAAGTCCGAGTCGGGCGCCATCGAGCTCAAGAAGCTCGCGTTGCCGTGAGTCATCGCGGAATCGTCTGGGCGGCGCTGCTTTCGGTAGCTGCCGCCCAGGCACAACAGAAGCCGCTGCGGATCTCGCTTGCCGGCGAGCCGCCCGTGGTGCACGTGGAAGGCTCGGGGATCCTGGGCCGCATCAACAATCCGAACTACAGCGGCATCTTTCAGCTTTCGGTGGACCAGGCGGGAGCTCCGCCTTTGGCGGGCGCGTTTGCGATGGAAGGCTCCACGCTGGTATTCACGCCGAAGTATCCGCTACAGCCGGGCCTGAGCTATCGCGCCACGTTCAAGCTGGTGAATGAAGTGGGCGCGGCAACGCTGGTGGTCCCCAAGCCGAAAGTGGTTTCCACCACGGTGGTGGAGCGCATTTTTCCATCCACGGCAGAATTGCCGGAGAACCAGTTGAAGTTCTATCTGCACTTTTCGGCTCCCATGAGCAAGGGCGAAGCCTTCAAGCGGCTGCACTTGCTGGAAGACGGCGCCGGTGAAGTGAAGCTGCCGTTCCTCGAAATCGACGAGGAACTGTGGGACAAGGAATTCCGGCGCTTGACTGTGCTGTTCGATCCCGGCCGCGTGAAGCGAGGCTTGGTGCCGAATCAGGAAGTGGGTCCGCCGCTGAAGGCGGGCAAGAAATACACGCTGGTGATCGACGCCGATTGGAAAGACGCCAAGGGCGTACCGTTGAAACAAGGCGCGCGCAAAATGTTTGCCGCCGTTCCGGCCGAGCGCTCGCCCATCGACCCCAAGGTGTGGAAGCTCTCGTCGCCCAAGGCGGGCAGCATGGAGCCGCTGGTGGCCGATTTCCCTCGGCCCTATGACGCAGCGCTGCTGCAGCGGTTCATCGATGTGACGTCGGCCAATGGCGCGCTCGTGAAGGGCAAAGTGATGCTGGAACAAGACGAGACGCGTTGGATCTTCACTCCCGCCGCGCCGTGGGTCGCGGGCAAGCACGCTCTCGAAATCATCTCGACGCTCGAGGACCTGGCGGGCAACAAGATCGGCCGCGCATTCGACGTCGACAAGTTCGATCAAGTGCAGCAGCGCTCCGTGAGCGACGTCTACTCGCTGCCATTCGAAGTGAAGTAAGGCGAGTTCGGGCGGAGTCTCCGCCTCACCTGCTGAGGACTCCCGTGGCGCCGATAATCACCCATGCCACCACCCCAATACCCACCCCGATCACGACTTTGACCCAGGTCCTCGTTCCCTTGTGCTCCACGCGCTGGATATCGGCGACCTCCTCGTAACGAAGAGTCCGATTCCCGCTCCCGTTGGTGGGCCGCAGTTCGAACGAGTCTGCGCCCACGGCCCCGAGCCGTCCACTGAGCTTCTTCTTGCCCGTGACATTCACTTCCACCAGGCTGCCCACCGCCATCTGGCGCACCCGTTCTCGCATCGCCGCCGCATCGTCCGCTTGGGCGAGCGGGGCACGGGCAAGCATGAAGCAAAGCACTGCTGTAGTGAGCGATCGAAACATTCTTGATCTTCTCCTTCTTGTACGCGGACTGAACTCGATTCCCTTCCCGCCGGGCGAAGCCGGTCCGGTCCGTATATTTCCTCAGCGGATTTCTGTCTCCGGCCACGCCATTTGCAAGCGGCGATGGCGCCCGCGCGTAGCTCTCTACGCGCGATAATCCTGGCACACCGGCAGCAAACAACGCCGCTACACTGTATGGATCGATGAGTAGCCCAACTGCATGCGCCCGAGTCCTCGCCCTCGGAGCCTGCGCCTGTTTCGTTGCGCTGGCCGATGACACTCTTCGGGTTGTCCTCCTGGGCACAGCGGGCGGCCCCACGTTCCATGCGCAGCGTCTCGGCATTGGGACGCTCGTCATGGCTGGTGAAGAGCGCCTGCTATTTGACTGCGGCCGCGGTGTGACCTCTGGAATGGCTGCGCTCGGCATCAATCCGGCTGACGTCCGCAAGATCTTCCTGACCCACTTGCACTCCGATCACGTCATCTCGCTTCCCGAGATGTACATCTCGCCGTGGGCTTCGCAGGGCCGCAGTTTTCCGCTGTTCATATGGGGACCTCGAGGCGCAAAGTCCATGATCAGTCATATCCAGCGCGCCTTCGCCTTCGACATACACATACGAAGAGATGTGGACGAGAAATTTCCGGCCGAGGGCATCCGGGCAGTTACGGCCGAGGTGCGAGAGGGCGTTGTGTTCCAATCCTCCGGGATCACCGTGACTGCGTTTTTGGTTGACCATGGACCCGTGAAGCCGGCGTTCGGCTACAGAGTCGACTATCGCGGTCATTCTGTGGTTTTGTCGGGGGACACCGGGCCTTCGGAAAACATGGTCCGCTATTCGAAGGGCGTGGACTTGCTGATTCATGAGGTAGGGCGCTGGAAGAACGACCCGCTCTTGTCGGGGCCGCCCGATGAGCTGATGCCGAACTCGAGGCAGACCCGGCGCCAGGTCAAGGCGATCGCAACGCATCACACGGATGGCGCGGAGGCTGGCCAAATCTTCCAGCGCGCCAGGCCGAAGCTCGCGGTTTTTTCGCACCACAACGCGCCGCCG
>JAXLQL010000049.1:0-33362 GCA_046331625.1 Bryobacteraceae bacterium | reverse complement strand
AATCATACTGCCATTCTATCGGCGATCGCAGCGGGAAACTTTTCCGGGGCGTGCGGGAATTTCCCCGGCGGTGAGACGGCTCTTGAAGGGCAGATACAAGGCAACAGCCGCTGCCCGAATCGGCAGATCGCGGTTCAGCTCTTCCGCGAATGCCGCTTCGGGCGGAGATCGGGCACGCGTGCTTCCTGCACTCGTGCAGGCTGAGCCTTGTCCAAATCCCTTCGAGGTACACGTACATGAATACCGAACCCCAAGGGCGCCTCCGGGCGTCCATGAATCGACGTGCGGGCGCGCTCGGGATGCTGCTCCTGACGCTGTGCGGAGTGGCCGCTGCTCAGGGAGACAGCCCCACCCAGTTACGCCAATACATTGACCAGCGAGCCGGAATCGAGAAACTCCGCGTACCGGCAACCGATGCAGATATTCCTCTGCCTAAGATGGCGAATGGCGCGGTGAATCCGCGCTACCGGACCACCGAGGCGAAGCGCTATCTCGGCAAGCTTCTCTTCCACGATCCGATCCGAACGGCGAGGATCGATCCGGCATTCGGCGGTGTGCTCGCCACCAGGCAAACGGCGTCGTGCGGAAGCTGCCATCTCGGCGAGGCGGCGGGCAAGGCCGGGGCGCAACTCAACTTCGCCGTGGGCGGCGAGGGGCGCGGCTACACCGACGAGAAAGGGAACTTCATCGTCCGGCGGCGTCCTCGGTCTGACTTGCCGGTTCTGCGGCAGACCCCGCTGTTCGCGGGCGATGCGATGGTGGATGAGCTACCGACGCTGACCGATATCTACCACGTTCCCTTTCCGACGCCCCATATCGAAGTGGCCACACCGGCCCGAGGCAGGCGCCTTCC
Source organism: Bryobacteraceae bacterium (assembly GCA_046331625.1). GTDB lineage: Bacteria > Acidobacteriota > Terriglobia > Bryobacterales > Bryobacteraceae > JAXLQL01. Next base: position 32,509 of record JAXLQL010000049.1, on the reverse strand, counting down.
AGCACCGGACGCATTGCTCCGCACGGGCCGGCTCGACGCGTTGGATAGCGTAGGGCGGCAGTCGCCGTCGATGATTGGATTCGCCTTCAACAACCGGCTCTTGTTGGGCGGCTTCGCAGGCGAACCCGACACCGAGCCTGGCGCCCTCAATCCGTTCGGAGATCCGGCGCAGGAGAATTTGACACTGCTGCTCCTCGACGCGCACCGGATGTTGACGGCGGAGGCGGCAGTGTTGCAGAACATCCCGGCCTTCGTGAAGCTGTTCCGCGACGCGTTCCCGGAAGAGGCCGCTGAAGCGGACGCCAAGAAGGACATGAACATTCTGATCAACGACGATACGGCGTTTCGCGCAACGGCCACGTTCCTGCGGACCACGGTTACGCGGAACACGCCGTGGGACCAGTTCCTTGCGGGAGAGAACGGCGGACTTACTGTAGGGCAGCGGCGCGGAGCGAGGCTCTTCTTCACGCCCGCCACCGAAGGCGGCGCGGGTTGCTACGTCTGCCATAGCGGTCCGATGCTCAACAAGCAGGTCAACGATCCGGACGTGAGCGGCGTAGGCCAGTTCATCGAAGAGAACTTCGTCAACGTCGGCATTGGCGACCATCCGCTGCAGGCCTTGAACCGGCTGGCGCGGAACGATCCGAATTTCCACGACGAGGGGAGGAAGGAAATCACTTCGCGAGACAGCGATGCGTTCAAGTTTCGCGTGGTGACTTTGCGGCAGCTCAAGGATGCTCGCACGTTCTTCCACAACGGGTCCTTCACCAAGGTCAAAGACGTAGTGGCGTACTTCAACGCTGGTATTCCGCAGGATCCGGCGGCTGGCGCAGCTGCAACACTCTCGGCGCGGTTCACCAATCCTCGCGGCACTGGCTCGGCGCGCGGCTTGGGGCTCACGGCCGATCAAGTGGACGATCTCACCGATTTCCTCGAGAACGCTTTGTATGATCCGGCGTTTGCCCAGTTCGATCCGAATTCCCCGACGCCGCTGTTCCAGTTGAGCGAGCGCGATCTCGCTTACTCGAAGTATCGTCCCGACCTGGCGGCGTTGGGCGCCACGGACGGGTTCGTGATCAGCGGGCTGGCCATGGACAACAACGATCCGCTTTCGCGGCGCGACCAGGGTCTCGAGTTTCTGGATGTGACGGCGCAGGCGGCGATCGAGCGGGTCTCGACCATCGGCCTGGGAGGCCGGCAGACGGACCAGTACCGGATCACGAATCGCAGCCAGTCTCTGATCGACACGCATCTGCTGATGGTGCTGCGAGGGCTGCCGAGCGGGATCGAGCTCGAGAACGCGAGCGGGACCACGCGGAGTGGCGATCCGTACATCCGGGTGTTCCTGCCGGATGGCGTGCTACGGCCGGGGCAAGGGATCTTCCAGTCGTTCACGTTCAAGCGGCAGGGTAACAATGCGCCCGCGGTGAGTTACGTGGTGGAACTGCTGTCGGGTCAAGGTAAGCCGTAGCAGCGGTAGACGATGCGCCATCTTCCGATCCGGCAGGCTTGCTGGGGCGGGAGGTGGCGCATCCCTCTGGCGGGGGGTGATAAAATGCGCAATGGTTTAGCACTTTTGCCGGAGGTACGATGCCCTTCACTGTTGCCCGCACTGCACTGGAATCGGGAATCCTGGTATTGAAGTTGTCCGGGAGGATGACACTGGGGAGCCAGATCCAGTCGTTCGAATGGGACGTGGCGCGGGATGTGGAGCAGAACCGCTCGCGGATCGCCGTCGATATGTCGGAGATCGCTTACGTGGACAGCGCGGCGATCGGCGTGCTGGTGGGATGCCACAGCACGGCGAAGAACGCGGGAGGGCAGTTGCGGATAGCGGCTCCGACGGATCGGGTACGGGCGGTTTTCAAGATGACCGGACTCGAGAATGTGCTGAACGTGGACGCGAGCGTCGAGGAATCAGTGGCGGCGCTTTCATCTGCGCCGAGTGCGTCCTGATTCGGCTCGGACTTAATTGGGCTCGGGGGTTTCGAAGAGTTCCGGGGGCAGGTCCTCGCGTGTAATGCGGCGTGGCGAGAACGAGGCTCGCGGCCAATCATGGCGTGGATGTCGTAGTTGAACTAGGCTGCTTTGCTCCGCGCGAATGCGGTGAAGCTCGTCGAGAATCTCGTCTTCCATGGCTACGGGAGCTCGGTGATTCGGCTCGGCAAGAAGGACACTCGGGGCCAATCGCGCTCTGCCTCGGAACGTATGAAGTACTCGAGGATGAGGCGTAGATCGAAGTTGAACTGCGCCGCGTGCTCCTCCCGGATGCGGTGAAGTTCGTCCGAGATTTCGTCCTCCATTGGATGGTCCTGCTATTTCCCGGCGACGGGTTCGAAGAGTTCCGGAGGGAGGTCTTCGCGTGTAATGCGGCGTGGAGCGAACGAGGCTCTCGGCCAATCCGCGGGAATTTCGTAGCTCTTGATGTCTTCGATCATCGCGCTGATGTCGTAGTTGAAGCGAGCGGCGTGTTCCGCGCGGATGCGCTCTAACTCGTCAAGAATCTCGTCTTCCATAGTTCCAGTTTCCCACCATCTGCGCTGGCGTGCAAAGGACGGGCAAGCGGAAGCCCAGTTGTAGGCACGCCTGTTCGAGCCTTTCAATGACTTCGGGGTTGGCGATGTGACGGCAGTTCCAAGTAAGGAGGAAGTCCATGCCATGGGTGATCGTAACCGCGATGTGCATGGCGTCGTCACTCGCCTGTTTCGGCACTATGCCTCGCGAAACGAAGGATCGAGCCAGGGCGTCGATGCCGGAATCGATCGGCAGCAAGGGAATCGCAGCGAGCCCGGTGAGACGGCGCGATGCGGCGCCGGCATCGCCCTTTGACGCTTCCGCGAGAACCAACTCGGAAGCGAAGGTTTCATATCGCCACCGGTGATTCGTCCACCACTCGAGCGTCACCAACCGATTGGCCTCCGTCACCGGATTGGCGCTCGGCCGCGCCACCAGATAACTGACGACGCTGGTTTCGATGTACACTCTGCGCTTCATCTGCCAGGCCGTCAGCTCCAGTAGTTGCGGTCGAGGCTGCGATACTGCACCGCTTCGGCGACATGCTTCGCGCCCACGGCGTCGCTCGCATCGAGATCCGCGATCGTCCGTGCGACCTTGAGAATCCGGTCATGCGCGCGCGCCGAGAGCCCGAGTTTGCGCACCGCCATCTCGAGCGTCCGCTCGCCCGCCGCATCCAGCGCGCAGTGCTGGCGCAGCGAACCGGGCGGGATGTGGGCGTTGTAGCTTCCCCGTTGCTGCTGCCGGCGGCGCGCGGCGAGCACACGGTCGCGCATCTGCGCCGAAGTCACGCCGTCTTCGCGCGAGCGGAGCTCCTGGTAAGGCACGGCGGGCACTTCGATGTGGAGATCGATGCGGTCAAGGAGCGGTCCGCTGATCTTGCCGAGATAGCGTTGGATGATGGCGCCGGTGCAGCGGCATTCCTTGGTGGAGTCGCCATAGAAACCGCACGGGCACGGGTTCATCGCGGCCACCAGCATGAAGTCCGCTGGAAAGGAGAGCGTGAAGTTCGAGCGCGCGATGGTCACACCGCGCTCCTCGAGCGGCTGGCGGAGCAGTTCGAGCACGTTGCGCGCGAACTCGGGCAACTCGTCGAGGAACAGAATGCCGTTGTGGGCGAGGCTGACTTCGCCGGGCCGCGGAGCGCCGGTGCCGCCACCGAGCAAGCCGGCATCGGACACGGTGTGGTGCGGCGCGCGGAAAGGCCGCGCACGCAGCAGACCCGCGCCGGGAGGCAAGAGTCCGGCGACGCTGTGGACTTGCGTGGTCTCGAGCGCTTCCGGAAACGTGAGCGGCGGAAGAATCCCGGCCATGCGCTTGGCGAGCATCGTCTTGCCCGATCCTGGCGGACCGATCATCAGCACGTTGTGCGCGCCGGCTGCGGCCACTTCGAGAGCGCGCTTGGCGGTGGTTTGTCCGCGCACATCGCGAAAATCAGGAAGGGCCGGTTCTGTTTCGGCGGACTCGGCTCGCAGGGACCCGGCGGCGGCGAAGTCGTTCGATCCGTTGATGAGCTGCACGGCGTCGCCCAGATGCGCGAGCCCGAACACCCGCACGCCCTCCACCACGGCGGCTTCGGCTGCGTTCTCGCGCGGGACAATCAGGTTCGCGATGCCCTGCTTGCGCGCGCAAACGGCCATCGACAGCGCGCCGCGCACGGGTCGAAGCGAACCATCGAGCGAGAGTTCGCCCGTGACGAGGTACTGGCCGGACTCTGGGATCACACCCATGGCCCCGAGGATCCCGATGGCCATGGGAAGGTCGAAACCAGCGCCTTCTTTACGCACGTTGGCCGGCGCCAGATTGATGGTGACGGACTTGTTGGGATAGCCGAAGCCTGAGTTCATGAGGGCGGACTTGATGCGCTCCCGGCTTTCGCGCACGGCGGTGTCGGGCATGCCGACGGTGACGAAGTCACGGTTATTGCCGCCCGGGTACATGTCCACCTCGACGTCGATGAGGTGGGCGTCAATGCCGTAGACGGCGGCGCTGCGGGTTCGGAATAGTGACACGGCTCCCTATTTAGGGAGTGCGGCGGCGAGGGAATTATTCTCAGGGAATTGTGCGCGGGGCTGCCGATCTTGCGAAATGCCGAGCGATCTAGGAACGCATGTGCCCACGTCTGGAGCGGGACTGAAGTCCCGCGCTGGCTGAAGCCCGCCCTACACGGCCAAGCCTCTGCCAATGGGGGAACTTTCGCGGAATCCGGCGAAGGGTTGCATCCGGTGGCGCAGTTCCTGGCGAGCGCGTTGGAGCCTCGACTTGAGGGCGGGAATCGAAAGACTGAGGCGCGAGGCAACGACTTCGAGGGGCAGTTCCTCGAGATCGCGGAGGCGGAGCGGGTCGCGAAGCAGGCGGGGCAGGCGATTGATCTGGTCGCGGAGAAGCTGGGCGGCTTCCGCGGAGGCGAGAGCCTGTTCGGGGGAGGGGGCAGAGGTACCGAACTCGAAGGTCGGGCGCTTGGATTCGGGGTCGCACTGGTCGAGCGAGTCAAGGCGCGCGCGGCGCTTGCGGCGGAGGGTCATGAGGCACTGGTTGAAGACGATCCGGCCGAACCAGGTGGAGAACTTCGCTTCGCCGTGGAAGCCGGGGAGGTGCTCCCAGGCCTTGGCGAGCGCGTCTTGCATGGCATCGGCGGCCGAGTCTCTATCTCTCAGAATCGAAAAGGCTAGGCGGCGAGCCGCAGGCGAAGTCCGATCGGCGAGTTCGGTGAATGCACAGTGGTCCCCTGCCTTGGCCAGGGCGATCAGGCGGTCTTCGGAGGCGACATCCATACAAGCATGATGAAGCAGATCAGGCCCGAAGTTTCAGTCACAAGCAATGTCGATTCATTGAAGAGAAAATCTGCTAGCGGATTTTTGGCGATACTGAAACGGGGGATTTGGCGAGTACCGGTAGTAGGTACTGGCCTACTTTTATGCGGGAGGGTGATCGATTTGTAAGCCCGACAACGCCTATAGTTTTATCAAGGGTTGAAGGAGGACGATGATCGGACTAGGTGCGGTCACGACCAGCAAATGGATTCGAACGAGGGAGGTTGTGGGATCTCACGGCGAGGTGTTCTACGCGCGGCACCGATTCCTGGGTACCGACGTGTTGGTGCACCTGATGCCAGCGACTGCTAGAACCCTGTTCGAATCGCTGATGGCCAAGGTGGGGACCCTGCCCGCCAAAGAGCGGTCCCAGTTTCTGGACGCAGGCGTACGGTCAGGGGGATACTTCATCGTCACCGTCGCCGAGCCCTACTACGAGGACCTGACGAGGCTGCTGGACCGGGTCACATCTCCAGTTTGCCTCGATAGAACATCTGTTTTGGCTTGAAGGTGCGGGCGATCTTGATGGACCCGGCTTCGGCCGTGAACTCGACCAGTTCGTCTTCGGTGGCGAACGGCTCGGCGCGCGAGAATCGCACCGCGGCGATCAAGTGATTGCCGTGCTCGGGTACGGTGACCACTCCGGCTTTGATGGGCTTGCGCCCGCGCGCGGAGATGGTGGCGGATTCGAGCAGCTTCTTTTCGAGCCACTGGGGGCCTTGCGGAATCGAGAGCACGGGGAATCCGGCGATTTCGATGAGGTACTGGCGCGAGTCTTCGTCGAGTAGCTCTTTGGCTTGGGGCGAGCCGAGTCCGTTGAGCCCGAACTGTTCGAGGGCAAGCGCCTGGCGGATGGGGAGCGCGCTCGACCAGCGCACGATGAGGAACATCTCGGAGCGCGTGGGTACACGGGCCACATCGCCGCCCGAAGATCCGGGTCCACTGCCGGGGTACGGGCCGCGTCCGGTAGATCCGCCGGTGCGCGTAGTGGGGATTCGTGGAAGGCCCATGCCTCGGGGCAGCTCGATCTGAAAATTCGAAGCTTGGAAATCGGCGGTGACTTTGCTGGCAGGCGCGGGCGGAGCTGCGAAGTCAAAGACCACGGTCTGGCGGTGGGCCCAAGGGGAATCGGTCAGGAGGCGATCGCGATAGTCGGCGTCCCAGTCAGGGAACGGCTTGTCCCACGCGGCGCGGGCGGGCCGTGCAAGGGAACCGAGACTGGCTCCGGCGAGGGCGAGCAAGGATCGTCTGGTCATCTGCGCTCTCCTTGGGAGACGTGCCTGGCGGGTGCCGGGTTGCGCCCGGATGGGCAGCGGGGCTGGCGGTGGAGACGAAACCGCCAGCCCTACCGCGTCACCGTGGGCAGGCAACCGGTCGACTATTCCTGCGCGGACCGGCGATTGCGCCCACCCCCACCGGGGCCCATGCCGCTGCCGAGTTGGTCGTACTTTGTCTTTTGCTCCGCCGTGAGAAGGGCGTAGAACTTCGATTCGGCCTTCGCGTTGATCGCGGTGATCTGGCCCTGGATCGCGCCGACAGCGGCCGAGAGGCGGTCGAGTTCGGAGTCGGAAGCGTGAGCCTTGATCGCAGTGCGGAGCGCGGTTTGCGCGGCAGTCAACGTGCCACGGGCTGTTTGCACGGCGGCATCAGCGGCGTCGAAAATCGCCTGTGCTTGCGACTTCTGCGTGTCTGTCAGGCTGAGATACCCGGCCAGGAAATTGAGCCGGCGCGACGTGCCGGAACCCGATCCGGATCCTTGCGGCGGTCCGCCCTGCGCGAACGTGGGAACAGCGGTGAGAACGGCGAACGCCGCCACCATGATTCGTCGTGTGAGTGATTGGTTCATCGAACCTCCTATTGCTTCAAACGCCGCATCGGCGGAGGCGGTTGCGGACACCGGAGTAAAGATGCCTTTACCGGGTAGGCATTGCTGGAGGGCCGGCGGCGGTTGCGCGTGAGCGCGATATACTGGCTTCACTACATGGGATCCATTGCTCGACCCCTTTGTGTCGCGGTGGTGTTTTCGATCGTCCTCGGTTGTGGGGGTTCCAAGCCAAAAGAGGAGAAGCGTACCGGTGCTGCTCCGGTATCGACGGTCGCGGCCAGCGTTGGAGATTATCGATTCCGTTTGGCTCCGGGCCCGTGCGAGGGCGACAAGTGCCCAGCTTTCGCGCAACTGTGGCGGGGCGAACGTATGCTCGATTCGGTAGCGCTGCCATTCGCCGCTTCCGATTTCAACTGGCGGAAGGAGGCCGGAGAAACGGGAATCACGACGCGCGATCCTGGCGAGGCGTGGGCGGCCGGCAGGGAAGACGGCTACGTCGCCACTGCGTTGCGCGCGGTTCGGCTGGCCGAAGCCCGGGCCGGATTGCTGGTTCACCAGGTGCGCGGATTTCAGCCGTTGCGGCGGCGGTATGACTTGTTCGCTGTGGACAACGACAAGCTGAAGCCCGTGTGGGGAGATACCGAGCGGCAGGGGCCGAGTTGGTCGACTTTGGAGATTCTCCCGTCGTCTACCGGCGATCGAATCATCTATCTCAATGGCTATCGCGGGAGCGGCGAGAATCCGGATTTCTTCTGGGCGTTCGGGCTGCTGTGGAACGAGAAGTCGAAGAGCATCGATCAGAAGCGCGACATGGAGTTGCCCGCGCTGGTGGCTGGTACGTTTCCTTCGGCTGAGGCGGCTCGGCGTCAGGCTGCCACGTCAAAGTGCACGAGTGGATATTGGGCGCTACGGGAGGGAGTGCTCGGTGGGAATCCGTTCACGTTTGCTTTGACGATGGTGTTCGTGAAGCAGGAGGCGGTGGACGCCGAGAAGGCGCGAGTGTGCGAGGGGAAGGGTCCGCTGAAGCAGGTGGTGTTTCGACCGAAGTGATTCGGGACGGGACTGACAACGCAGGTGTTTGCATGGACCTCGACGCGCCGCGCGGACAGCGGGACTGGGCTCAGAAGATGTACTTGAGGCCGAACTGCATCACGCGCTCGGTCTGGCGGAATCCGAAGTCGCTCGCCGAGGTCACCTTGCCGGCGGTGGGATTCAACAAGCGCCCAGCGGCATCGCGCACCACCGGCTGCATCACCGGATCGTCGAACTGCGCGTGGTTGAACGCATTGAACATTTCCGCCCGGAATTGTACTCGGTGCTTTTCGGTGAACACGAAGTTCTTGGTGAAGTTGATGTCCCAGTTGTTGACGCCGCTGCCTTGGATAGTGCCCTTTCCGGAGTTTCCGAAACGGCCGGGCACGGCGTTCTGGATCGCCTCGGTGTCGAACCAGCGATCGATGGTGCGTTGCCCGCGCGGGAGATTCGCATTGCGGAGCGCATCGGGCCGTGACCCCGTATAGAGCACGTTGAAGTTGCCAGGGGTCAGGTACGCGCCTTGGAACGCGGTCCAGATCGGAGCCACCTGCCATCCGCCCAGCACAAGCCGCGCCGCTCGCCGGCTCTTTTGGAAGAACGGCAGTTCGTACACCGCGCTCAGGTTGAACTGATGCGGACGATCGAAGATCGCCGGCCCCTTGTTGTCCTTGAGATTCTTGATCGTGTTCGGACCGAAGGCGCCTGCTCCCACGGCAACACCCACGGTGCTCGAATCGACATCGGTTATTGTCTTCGAGAACGTGTAGTTGGCGAGCACTGTGAATCCCTTCGAGTAGCGACGCTCGGCGCGCGCCGTGAAGGCATGATAGTTGGCCGCGGCACGCGACTCGAGAATGCTCACGCCCGCCAGCGTGGGATACGGGAAGATGAGCCGGAAGTCAGGCGGCTGCGGAGGATTCGGAGAGATCTCGTTGTAGTCGAGATTGGTGGGCAGGCGCGTGCTCTTCGATCCGCGATAGGCCACCTCGGCGAGCGTGTTCGCGGTCACCAGCTTCTGGATGCTGAGGTTCCACTGCTGCACGTAGGCGTCGCGGAAGTTGCGATCCACGCCGGCGCGGGTCTGGTTGGCGAGCCGGTTCGCGCCCGCTGTGGGATTGTCGGCGGTGAACTCGGGCGTCGGCGATGTGGGCGTCGCGGGCCGGTAGGTGCGGTTCACTTGGAACGCGAACGGATCCTGGAAGCCGCGCGAGCGAAAGTCATTGCCGATCGGCGGGCTGTAGAAGAGGCCGTAGGCGCCGCGGATGACGAGGTCCTGCGTGCCGCGCGCGCGCCAGGCGAATCCGAGGCGCGGTCCGAAGTTGTTCCGGTCGGGATTCATCAAGCCGCGCGGAGTTCCGTTCTGACCCGGCAGCAATTGCTGGCCGGTTGCGAGATCGAACGTGGCGATGCGATCAAAGCGATCGTAGGGCTTGCCGAAGTATTCCCAGCGCAAGCCGGCGTTGATGGTCAGGTTCGGCGAGATGCGCCAGTCGTCTTGCACATACCACGCAGTGTTGAGGTATCGGAGGCGCTGTTCGAACGGCGTGGTCTGCACGGCGAACGCGGCCGGGTAGCCGAAGAGCACGTCCGCGATTGCGGCTTGCCGTGTGGGCGTGCCGACCGGCGGCACGGTGGAGTAAGCTCCGGTGAACGTGTAGTTGCCGTTCGGCGCTCCCCACTGCGTGGAGTTGAGCTGCTTGCGCTGGAAGTTGCCGCCAACCTTGAAGGTGTGCTTGGCGCGCACGATCGAGAGGTTGTCGACGAACTGGAGCGATTGCGTGATCCACGAGAAGAAGGCATTGTTGGTGGAGAAGCCGGCTTGCGGGAATCCGGAGATGGTGATCGCTGGCGCGCCGTAGGTGAGCGGCTGCGTCGGGATCCCTTGGATGCCGAGTTCCTTCACCCAGTCGCGCAGGAAAGAGTCCGATGAATTGCGCGTGCGGTTCATGCGGACAAAGCCTGTGCTGAACTCGTTCACGATGTTCGGAGAGACCACGTGGGTGTCGCCGAGCGTGAGTTGCACGTGGCGCTCACGCTGCACGGCGTCATAACGGAAGGCTTGCGTGAGCGCCTGCCCGGGGCCGATGTCGGATGGCTCGTTGACCGTGGTCCGCCAGAAGAGGTTGTTCTTGTCGGAGATCTTGTGGTCGATGCGACCGGAGGGAATGGAGAAATCGAAACGGCGAAGCGGAGCATTGACGTAGTTGCGCGCGGGGTCAGTGGCGTTGGCCGTTGGATACAAGGCGAGCAGGCCTTGTCCGACTTTGCTGATGCGGCTAGTGGGGATGCGGTTTCCGGGGAGCGGCGTCTTGGCGAGCGGGTCGGCGACCGGTGTGACCGCGCTCGAGAAATCACCCGCACGTTCTTCGGCGGTGGGCACGATGGTGGTGCTGGTAGTCCCGTTGCGCTGACGCTGCCACTCCCAACTGAACATGACGAAGGTGCGATCCTTGCCGTTGTAGAGCTTCGGGATCGTCACCGGACCCGAGAAGATGAACCCGAACTGGTTGCGCTTGTTCGGGGCCGAGCGGCCGGTGCGATCGAAGAAGTTGCGCGAGTCAAGCTTGTCATTGCGAAGGAACTCGAACAGCGACCCGTGATGCTCGTTCGATCCGCGGCGCGTGACGACGTTGACGAAGGCTCCGGAGTTGCCGCCGAACTCCGCCGATGCGCCCGAGGTGAGTACACGGAACTCGCCCACCGATTCGAGCGAAGGGATCGCGTAGGGATAGTTGTTGAGCTCCATGCCGCTGATCTCGATGCCGTCGACGAGCACAGTGGTGGTGTTGTCGCGTTGGCCTCCGGCGGAGAAGGCGGGTCCATAGTTGGCTTGGCGCTGCGTGGCGCTGGCGCGGCCCGCGGTGACGATGCCGGAAGAGAGGAACGCAAGCTGCATGAAGTTGCGGCCGTTGAGCGGGAGTTCGCGCACGCGCTTCTCGTCGATGACTTGGGAGAGGTTCGAGTCGCTGGCTTGCACGAGCGCGGCGGTGGCTTGCACTTCGACGGACTCGGTGACTTGGCCGACCTGGAGTTGGAGATCGAGGCGGAGCGTCTGCGCGACTTGCAGTTGGAGTCCGGTGACCTGTTCCTTCTTGAAGCCCTGCATTTCGGCTTCGATGCGGTAGTTGCCGGGCGAGAGCGCGCGGAATTCGTAGATGCCGGCGGTGTTGGCGGCTTGCTCGCGGATCTGGTTGGTTTGGAGATCGGTGAGCGTGACCTTGGCTCCGGAGGCGGCGGCTCCTGAGGAGTCGGTGATAGATCCGGTGATGACGGCGCTCGCGGACTGGGCGTGCGCTACGGCGGCTAACGAAGCAGCCAGGAAGAGGCATGGCAAAAGGGATGAGCGCATGGGATGCAGTCTATAACAATTGGGGGTGGATGGCAGGTGGTCCTCACGCGCCGGGTTGAAGTGGGTCGCCGATCCGAGCACCGGAGACTCGCTGAAGAAGATTGGGAACGGGGGCTCGGGCAGCGGGACAAAGTCCCGCGCTGGCTAAAGCCCGCCCTACACGGCAACAGCCTGCTTCACTGGCGGCAGTCCGGCCGGTGCGAAGGGATCACTTCGGCGTCACGTGGATCAGGGCGCCGGGATTGGCATCCTCGAGCATCCAGAGCGAACCATCGGGACCTTGCGCCACGTCGCGGATGCGCTTGCCCACATCCCAGCGCTGAACGGCTTTGGCGCCGCCTTTGCCGTCGAAGACGATGCGAGTGAGCGACGTACTCGCCATGCCGCTGACGAAGCCGCTGCCATCCCACTGCGGGAAGGTTTGTTTGCCGCGGTAGAACATCAGGTTGCCTGGCGCGATCACCGGCACCCAATAGAGCACGGGCTTGGCGAACTCCGGACGCGAGTCGTGACTGGGAATCGGCACTTCATTGTAGTTCTTGCCGAATGAAACCACCGGCCAGCCATAATTCTTGCCCTTCTCGATCAGATTCAATTCGTCGCCGCCGCGCGGACCATGCTCCACCTCCCACAATTCGCCAGTGGGTGAAAACGCGAGGCCATAGGGTGCGCGGAAGCCGCTGGCCCAGGTTTCCGCCGGGGTGAGATTGGGACCAGGAAAGGTGTAGGTGCTCACGACCTTGGCTGTCTTGGCCACTTCCGTATCGCGTGGCGGATCAATGAGCGGGATGGTGGCTGCGCCGGTCTTGCCGTAGTTGGGATTGCCCGGAGCGGGTTTGCCATCGAGCGTCAAGCGCAGGATCTTGCCGACGGGCTGGTCCGGATCCTGAGCCGGAACCATGCGCTGGCGGTCACCCACCGACATGAACAGATACTGGCCATCGGGTGAGAACGCAATCTGTCCGCCAGCCTGGCCCCCCTTGCCGCGGGGCATCTGGCGCCACAGCACTTCGAAATCCGTGAGTCTGGACACGCGGCCGGTCACCAGCTTGCCGCGAGCGAGCACCTGGCTTCCGCCATACTCGCCGGGTTCGATGTAGGTGAGGTAGATGCTCTGGTCGGTGGCGAAATGCGGCGAGACAAAGACTCCCAGCATGCCGTTCTGGCCCTGCCAATAGACCGCCGGCGTGTTGGACAACGCCGCGATCTTTTCTCCCGTAGCGGACACGAGCCATACGGGCCCGATCTTCTCGGTGACCAACATCCGGCCATCCGGCAGGAACGCTATGCGCCAGGGAAGTTCGAAGGTGGACACAGTGGTCATTTTGAAAGGCAGGACCGCCTCGGGTTGCTGACTGCCAACATTGACCTGGGACCACGCCTCCGCGGCCAAGGTGAACACCAGTGCGGCTCCCGCCAGTTTCGTTTTCCATCCTTGCAGTTTCATATGACTCGCCGTAGTTCAGTATACAGTCGATGAGCCCTGGAGCCAGAAGGGACCCCACCTGCGCCGGCCTGTTCGCCATCACGGTGGGCGCGATCCGGCCGCGCCACCGGCGTTGCGTGAGCGGGTTCGAGGACGGGATGCGGAGGGCATTCGGCTCTCCGGTGATGCCAAGTGAGGTAACATCGAATCGGGTCCAATCAGTCATGACAACAGTCGAACGAGAAACCGCGATCAATCTCCTGGAGCGCATGGACGGTGAGCAATTGATGGCCGCCGTCCGGTTCATGCAATTCCTGCTGCTCGACCCGGTAGCTCGAGCTGCCGCAACGGCGCCGATCGACGATGAGCCGGTGTCAGAAGCGGAGCGAGCTAGAATCCGCGAAACGCACGCCTTTATCAAGAGCGGAGGGGAGGGAATCCCGATGGAGGAGGTGTTGGCCGACTTCGGGCTCACCCTGGCCGACTTTCCGCTAACGAAATGAGCTCTGCGGATTTCGGGCCGCCTTACCGCATCAAATGGCGAGATGCCGCGCGAGATGATGTGCGAAGGCTCGACAGGCCGACGGCGATGAGGATCTTCGAAGGGATCCTTCACTACGCAGAGTCAGGCGGAGGCGATGTCAAGCCACTGAGTGGCGACCCGGCTTTTCGGCTCCGGATCGGCGACTACCGCGTCATCTTCGTTCCTGATGGTGCCACGATATGGGTCTCGGAGGTGAAGCATCGTTCCGAAGCCTATCGAATGTGAACACGAGCCCTGGTCGCCTCAGAAGTGAAGTCGTAGCGTGTACTGGACCTCGCGGCCGTAGTTGACCTGCGTGGTAATGCCGCCGAACTGCGTGCTGGTCACCGATAGGTTCGGGTTGCCGGGCATCACGGAGTTCGTCAGATTGTACGCCTCTAGCCGGAGCTCGAGCTTGAAGCGCTCGGTGAGCGCGAAGTTCTTCGACAGCGTGCTATCGAGCTGCCAGAAGTTCGGTCCGGTGATGCCGTCGTATTGCCACGGATTGGTCCGGGGCGTGAACGGCGTGGCCTGCTTGAAGACTCCAGTGTTGAACCACTTCGACCACTCACGCGTGGCGTTGCCCGGATCGCCCGCGACATCGAGCTGCCCGAAGCGCAGGAACGTACCCGAGTTCCACATGAAGATGTGGCTGGTGGACCATCCGCCGAACATCGCATTCAGCACCGGATGCATGCTGTTGCCGAGGCGGTGGCCCTTGCCGAACGGCAGGTCGAGCGTGGTGCCGAGCGTCATGCGATGGCGCGGCAGCGAACCCGGAATCATGGTCAGCTTGTTGGCGAACTGGTCGGGCGCGTTGAAGAAGTCGCCCGTGGATTCGCGGTTGTAGTTGTAGCCCCACACCACGCTGTAACCTTGCGCGAAGCGGCGCTGCACGCGGAGTTGCACGGCCTTGTAGCGATTGTCGACGCCGGTCATGAAGCCTTCGGTGAGGTCGCCGTACTGCGGATACGGTCGGAGCAGGTTCGACAACGGCACCGTGCGCTGGCCGCGCAATTGGCCCGGCATCACGCTCGCGGGGAGCCCGAAGAACGGGTTCGGCACGGCCGCGGTCAGAGCTGTCTTGTAGTCATAGCTCAACTGCGGATTCACCATGTTGAGCGATCGCCCGAAGCCCGCATTGCCACCCTGCCCTTCGGGCACCATGTTATGCCCGAAGTTCATGAAGAATGTTCCGTCCACTTTGAGGCCCGCGAACAGGTCGCGCTCGACGGTGAAGTTGAAGCGGTCATTCATCGGGGTCCGGAGGTCTTGCAGGGCCCACGTGGCCGCGCCTCCGATGTTGGTGTAGCGTCCGGTGCTCTTGCCGAGCGGAGCCACGAGCGGGTTCGATGCCGGGAACGGATTCGCGAACAAGCCTTGCGGGACGCCTTGTAATTGCACGGGTCCGGTGGAGGTCACCGAGAAGCCGTCAGTGGCCGGCAGGCGCCACGAGTATCCGAGCACGCTCATGATCGGCACGGCGTAACGCGCGTATCCAACGCGGATGGCGGTCTTGTCATTCGCTCGGAAGGCGACACCGAGCCGGGGCAGGAAGTTGCCGCGTGGGGCGCGATAGAGTCCGGGATGCTGATCATCGGCATAGACCCACGCTCCGCTGTATGTGGGTTTGACGGTGCCGGCGATGGTGGCTACTTGCGGCGGCATCACGGGCGTGCCCGCGCCTTGCAGTTCGGGAATCGGATTCTGCAAATCGAGATAGCGCGACAGGCGTCCCAAACGTTCCGACGGAGCGGTTTCGTATTCCCAGCGCAGGCCGAGATTGAGCGTGAGACGGCGATTGAGCTTGAAGTCGTCCTGGAAGAAGACGCCGTACTGGTCCTGCTTGGTGTAGCGCGGCGAGACGTAGTTGGCGTTGAGCGAGTTGTCGATCGCGCCCAAAAGGAACGTGGCCCAGGCGCTGCCGTTGTTCAGCAGGTTGGGCGCCAGATACGTTTCGGCCGTGCCGTTGGCGGCGAACGGGAACGAGCCGAGGTTGGGGAGTTGCGAGTACTCGAAGGCGTGGCGATAGGCCATGCCGAACTTCATGTAGTGGCGTCCGCGGTCGTGCCCCATGCTGCCCTGATACGAATACTTGCGCGGGCGGTAACTCCACCAACTCGACTTGCCGAACGTCGCGCCGCCGACATTGAGCGCAGGATAGTAGACGGCGGGCATGTCGGCGAGGTATGGCTTGTACCAGGCGTTGCCCGGCCAATACTTCTCGAGTCCCTTCTCGCCGATCTGGGCCCACTCGGAATCGTACTCGTCTTCCGAGTAGACGACGCCCATGCGGAAGTTGACGACGGTCCGCGGGCTGAGCGTGTACACGCTGTCGAGCGCGGCGTTGAGGGCGTCCATGAGTCCGCCATTGTCGGAAGTGGTGGCGGGCGAGTTGCCGTAGTTGTTGTTGTCGAGCCGGGTGCGGATGACGCTGTAGCGGCCGAAGACTTTCCACTTGGGCGTGATGTTCCAGTCTGTGCGGTTGGAGAAATTCCAGTAGTTGAGGTACCAGGCGTAGCCGGTGCGATAGTTGTTGACGCCAGTGAGATCGTCGCCGGGGTTGTTCGGCTTCCAGATGTCATTCATGAAAAGCCGCGAAGTGGGGTCGAAACGCGATGCGGGGATTATGTTTCCGGCGAAGGGCACCCGCGTGACGGCGTTGGTGGCGGTGTTGGTCTGGGTGGTCCAGGGGTCGAAGATAGGGCGCATCACGCCAGCCTTGTTCAGGGACTTGGAGAAGTCACCCGCGCGTTCGAGATCGGTGGGCAACGTCATCACCTTGGTGTAGGGCTGGCGATTGTTCCACTTCTCGAAGGTGACGAAGGTGAAGAGGCGATTCTTGAGGATGGGACCGCCGAGGGTGCCGCCGTAGACATGGTTGCGGACCACGTTGGGCGCGCGCGTGAACGCGTTCGAGACGGCGTTGAGCGCGGGATTGCGTCCGAAGTAGTAGGCGCTGCCGTGATACTCGTTGGTTCCGGCTTTCATGCCGACGTTGAGCACGCCGCCGGCGGAGAAGCCGGACTCGGCGTCGATGGAGTTCTGCTGGACGGTGAATTCCTGCACCGCGTCCATCGGGGGCGCGTAGGATCCGCGGGAGCCGACGCCGATGGGCGAGCCGTCGATCTGGACCTCGTTGCGTCCGCTGGTCTGGCCGCCGACATCGACGCCCGTGGTGGAGAGTTGATAGAAGGGGTTGCGCTTGGAGATGTCAGAATAGCGATTGACGACGGCCGGATCGAGCAGCGCGAGCGTGAACGGATTGCGCGCGAGCACGGGGAGCTCCTTGAGCATGGTGCCGTCGATCGTCTGCGAGAGCGTGGTGGTGTTGAACTGGATCTCGACCGCTGTGTCGGCGACCGTGATGGTCTGGTTGACGTTGCCGACTTCGAGGACGATGTTCACGGTGAGGTCCGAGCGGACGAGCACCTGCAGGTTTTCCTTGGAGAAGTTGCCGAAGCCTTGGCTCGCGGCAGTGACGCTGTAGGTGCCGGGCTCGACGAAGTCGAAAAGGTACTGGCCGCGCTCGCCGGTGGTGCGGACGGTGGCGGTGCGCGTGTTCGAGTTGGTGAGGGTGACGGTGGCCTGGGGGATGGCGGCGTTGGAGGAGTCAGTGACGACGCCTTGGACGCGGCCGCGGTAATCCTGGGTCCAGGCGGAGGAGGTGAGGAGGAGCGCAAGAGCAAGTTTCTTCATATGCGAGGTCTCCATTTTGGTGTGGAGCCAGTATACATCCGCGGGGAGAGAGATGGGGGCCGGAAGCTACGAGGTGGGGAAGCCGTCTTGGCCGCCCGTGCCGCAATCGAGCATTTGCTCCACGCGACGCATGACGGGGTCGTCCAACTCGATGTCGGCACACTGAGTGAATTGCAGTACGGGCAATGCCTTCAGAACGACGATCGAACCGGCGATTTTGAACGGAAGGCCGGTCACAGCGGACTCCATGTTTCCACCACAGATCCTGCATTTCATGGATTCGTCTCCTACGCACTCGCACGTCCTCGCTCCATCATGTCTGGCCCCTTGACTCTACTCGAGTTTCACTCTTCAATCCGGGCTGCGAGAGGCGCATGGTTACGTGATTATCGGATTGGAGCCTCGGGAATCCGTCTCGATGCACCCACAAACGAACATGATACGCTTCTTCACCCTGAGAGCCGCCGGTACCTGCCGCGCATGCTCGCGAATCGCATCGGGGCGGAACCTGTTCACCAGGATGCTTACCGCCGAAGGCAGTCTTCGACGATCTTTGGGTGCTTGGCCAGCACCGCTAGAAGCACGCGAGACGGTGCATCGGGTTCTGAGCGACCTTGTTCCCAGTTGCGAAGCGTTCCGGGTGGTAAGCCGAAGCGCGTAGCAAATTCGCTCTGACTCAGGCCCATCCGCTTGCGTAGGGCCCGAACGTCGACCTTGGGTGCGACGCCGGGTGTAACGCGTGCACCGGTCTTCTTTCCGTGTGTCCAGGCGATCGCCTCGTCGAGGCCTTCGATGATTCGCTCTCCCACTGTCGGCCGTTTCGCCATCTCGCTTCTTATCCTTTCCCATATCCCGATATCAAGGCGGAATCCGAGCCAGCATGGCGTTGCGTTCCGCCGCGGAGAGATTCGCTCGCTCGTTCTTTCCGTACATCGCCAGCAGAAAGACGGGCAGACGCTCGGAATGAAAGTAGTAGATCACGCGAGCGCCTCCGCTCTTACCGCGGCCCGTTAATGCCCATCGCAGTTTTCGCACGCCTCCCGACTCAGGATCACTACACCGGCCTCGGGATGCGATGCAATGTAGGCGACCAGGTCCGTGCGCATGTCGTCGTCCACAAGCGAAGCCGCATCTTTCAGGAATCTCGCGGTCTCGACAACCGTCATCGGTGGCCGCGTCACGATTCGATTATACGCAATTTGCGCATAGAGGGCTTGGGCCGTGTGAGTCTGGCGATGTCGAGGCGATGAGCTTCGCTAAGCGCCCGCCGCCGGCTTGGGCGGCTGCTCGGCCGGAACGCGGTGACGCTGGTCCTGGTGCGGCGTGATGGCGCGGAAGAGCCGTGAGCTGTCGAATGCCGTCTGGTCCACATGCTCGCGTCCGCGGATCACTTTGATCTCTTTCAGCTTCAAGGGCAGTATGCGAGTAAGGCAAGCTTCGTTGTAACGGTCTCCCGGGCTGAACCCTGAAACGTGACAGGACCGGCTGAAACCGCTAATGTGAAGAAGAAGGGAACCCTCCGCATGACCATCACCCTGAGCGATGAACAAGCCCGCCTTCTCTCCGAGGTGGTAAAGGTCGGCGCGGCCCGCTCTGAAGAGGAAGCAGTCGATCGCGCGGTTCGCGCTCTACATTCGTCGGCAACCAGCCGTGCGCCTGTTCACACGCAGGTGGATAACTTGGCCGATTTGTTCGCCCGCTCGCCGTTTCGCGGCCTCGACATCGTGTTCGAGCGCGACCAGGACACGGGGCGGGACATCGCGTTGTGAACGGCTATCTGAGCGACACGAACGCTTTTTCGGAGTTGACCAAGCCAACACCGTCGCCCGAGGTAGAAGACTTCTTGCGCCGTTCGAAAGACCGGGTGTTCGTCAGTGTGCTTTCCATTGGAGAGGTTAGGAAGGGAATCGCGCTAACGCCTTCAACGAACAGACGCGCAAGTCTGGAAGACTGGCTCGCTAACGAAATCATGCCGTGGTTAGGCGCGCGAGTTCTGCCGGTCACATTGGAGATCGCCGAGCGATGGGGCGATCTTGCCGCGGAACTCAAGGTCAAGGGAAAACCGCGTCCCGTGGTTGATGCTCTTCTGGCAGCGACCGCGTTCCGGCATGATCTGATCGTTGCGACGCGCAATGTCGCTGACTACGACGACCTGGACGTGACCGTTATGAACCCTTGGGAAAGCATTTGATCGATGGCCGATGACGAAAGGTGATGACGCCTTGGCCGGCTTGCCGGAGCATTCAGCACGGCAGGGATGTTTTCGAAACATCACCTTCTCATAACCTCGATGACGGCGGAATTGTCCGCATCCCCCAAGCCCATCTCTTCGGCTTCGCGCAGCAACTCGTCATGCACGGCGCTCAAAGGAAGCCGCGCTCCGAGCCGCCCCCCTTCGGCCAGGATCAGCCGCACATCCTTGTGATGCTGCCGGAGCCGCGCCTGCGGCGCGAAATCGCGCGTCAGCATCTTCGCGCCCTTCGTATCCATTGCCTTCGAATACGCGGGACCCGCGCGGAGCACCTCGAGCGCCGCCGCCGGATCCACGCCGCACGCCTCGGCAAACGCCAGACCTTCGGCCAGCGCCGCGCGATTCAAGCCCAGCACCAGATTCACCACGAGCTTCATACGGGCCGCGCTGCCGCACCCGCCCGTGTGGAACACGCGCGCAGCGAAGGCATGGAGCACGTCACTGCACGCGCCGACATCCGCGGGAGCGCCGCCCGCCATCACGATCGCCTCGCCCGCGCGCACTTGCTCGCTCGATCCCGCGACCGTCGCATCCACGTAGCGAAATCCGCGCCGCCCGAAGCTTTCCATCTCCGATGGTTCGCCGGTGGTGGTATCGATCACGATCGCGCCCGGAGCGAGAGCCGGCGCAATCTCGCCGAGCACCTGAGCGGAAATGCGCGAGTCCGGAAGGCACAGGATCAAGCGATCGCATGAGCGCGCTACATCGGCTGCGCTTGCCGCTTTCGTTCCCACGCGCTTGGCCGGATCGGCGTCGAAGCTGACCAGCGCGAACCCCGCGGCCGCCAGGCGTTCGGCGATCGCCGAACCGAGCAGACCCACGCCGATCAGCCCGGTAGCCATCGTGCAATGCGTCTCGCGCGAGTTACTTCTTGAGGAACATCGCCAGATACTGGCGGTCGTTCAACTTGCTCGACGAGAGTTTCATGAACCCGTTGGCTTCGATTTCGGCGATGAGCTCGGCTTCGGTGAAGCGGATATGCTTGGGATCGCGGAAGCCTTCCTTGTAGAACTCGACGATCGCCAGGCGCCCCTTCGACTTGAGTCCCTTGGCGATGCTGGCGAGCATTTCCTTCGGATAGTCGAAGTGATGATAGGCGTCGAGAATCAGCGCGACGTCCACGCTGTTCTCGGGCAGCTTGGTGTCTTTGGTATCGCCCTGGATGAAGGTGACGTTCTTGAGATTGTTCTGCTTGGCCCGCGCTTTGGCCTTGTCGAGAAAGTCAGGAAAGATGTCTTCGGCGATGATTGCGCCGCCGGCGCCCAGCGCGTCATTGATATAGGGCAGCATGAAGCCGACGCCGGTGCCGATATCGGCCACCGTCATTCCCGGCGCGATGGCCATCGCTTCCACCAGATCGCGAGGCTTCTGCGTATCTTCGCGATCGTGGGCGCCGAGTGTGGCCGCGATCTTCTCGCGCGCTTCCTTGGTCTTGTATCCGGAGTTGGCGTAATCTGCCGCCTGAGGCCAGGCGGTGAGGGAAAACGCAAAAACAAGGGCGATCCGCATTTTCATAGCGCAGTCTCCATGGGTAGTGCCAGCGGTGGTTCCTCTAAGAAGTCTAGCGCGGACATGCGCGAAACGGCTTCGCGCACGGCGCCCTCTTCGGTGGGTTCGAGCGTAATCACGAACGGCAGGTTTTGTTTTGACTCGCTGGGCAGTTGCAAAACCGCGTCGAGGCTGATGCGCTTCTCGGCCAGGATGCTGGCAAGAGCGGCGATGATGCCCGGCCGGTCCGCCACGCGAAAGCGCAGGTACCACGCGCGCACCTGGCGCGTCACGGGAATCGGCTTGTACTCGGCGAGTTCCTTGTGCGCGAACGGCGAGACGCGCTCGGGCTTCGCTGCGGATCTCGCGCGCGACGCGCATCAGGTCGCTGACCACGGCCACTCCGGTCGGGTGCGGACCAGCGCCGCGCCCGTAATAAAAGGTATCGGCGCCATAGTGTCCGCGTACCCACACGGCGTTGTACGATCCCTGCACACTCGCGAGAATGGTCGACTGCGGAATCAGCGCCGGGCGCACGGAAAGAATCAGCCCGCTCTCGGTGGATCGCGCCGCGCAGATCAGGCGGATCGTATGGCCGAGCTTGTTCGCGTATTGAAAATCGATGGGCGAGATGCGGCGGATTCCTTCGGTGTGGATGTCGGCCGGCGTGATCTTTTCGCCGAACGCGAGCGCCGCGAGCAGCGCCAGCTTCGAGCGTGCGTCGAAGCCATCCACATCCGCGCTCGGATCCGCTTCCGCATAACCGAGCCGTTGCGCCTCGGCCAGCACGTCCGCAAACGGCGTCCCGTTCTTCTCGATCTCGGTGAGAATGTAGTTGCAGGTGCCGTTGAGGATCCCGTAGAGCGCTACGATGCGGTCGCCCGAAATTCCCTCGCGCAATACGGCGTGGATCGGGATGCCGCCGGCGACGCTCGCCTCCATGGCGATGTTGATGCCCGAGGCGATGGCGCGCTCCCAGAGATCGGGTCCGCGCAGGGCCATCAGTTCTTTGTTGGCTGTCACCACGGACTTCTTGTTGGCGATCGCAGCTTCGATCAACGCGGCCGCTTCCTGCGTGCCGCCGATCAGTTCGGCGACGATGTCGACTTCGGGATCGGAGACGACGTCGCGCCAATCCGAAGTGCGCTTCACAGGCTCGAGCGATGCCGGAATTTGCTTCGCCGCGACGCTTCGGCTGCAGACCGAATGCACGATCAGGCGGAATCCGAGCTTTTCCGCGATGGCGGCCGAATTTTCGGATAGAATCGAGAGGGTCCCGGAACCGACATTACCCAGGCCGACCAGGCCGACCTTGACGTCGCGCATAAACGGCTATGATAGCAGTACAACGCCATGCGACAGATGCGTCTTCTGGCCCTGGTTTGGGCGGTTTTCGGCCTATTCGGGGCGTTTTTGGCGGCCCAGGAGGCTCCTGGCCGGGCCGAGCCGGGTTCGCCCGGCGAACGGGATCCGCGGCTGAAGCGGTCTCAAATCGAAGACCTGCTCAAGGCGGACCATGCCAAGTCGATCGAAGACGCGGCAAAGCTGATGAAGTTGGCGGAGGATCTGAAGATCGAGTTGGAGAAGAACGATCGCCATGTGCTGTCGATGAGCGCGATCAAGAAGACCGAGGAAATTGAGAAACTGGCCAAGCGAATCCGCGGCCGAATGAAACGATTCTAAATGACGCAGTCCCCATGTACTACGCCAAGCCTCCGTTCAACTACTCACCCGAAGAGTGGCGCCTGCTGCGCAGCCTGAAGACGCCCGAAAAAATCCAGCGCTTTCTGGACGAACAGATTCGATACAACAAGGAGCCCGAAGGACCGCGTTGCCGGTCGCCGCGGCTGGTGCTGCGCGATCGCGTGGCGCATTGCATGGAGGGCGCGATGCTCGGCGCCGCCGCCCTCGAAGCACAGGGATTTCCGCCGCTTTTGGTGGATCTCGAGTCGGTGCGCGACGACGACCATGTCCTGGCGGTCTACCAAATGGGAGACCGGTGGGGTTCGGTCGCCAAGTCGAACTACTCGGGACTCCGCGCGCGTTCGCCAGTCTATCGTACGCTGCGCGAGTTGGTGATGTCATACTTCGAGCACTATTACAACTTGGCCGGCGAGAAGACTCTGCGCGGCTATTCGCGCCCCATCAAGCTCACCCGATTTCGCGACTGGCGCACCGCCGAACGCGACGTTTGGGAAGTGCCGGAATATCTGATCGAGCTGCGGCATGCTTCCATCCTGCCGGAGGAAACCCCTCGCCGGTGGATGGACAAGCGGCTGTTCGACGCGGGGTTCGTTGGAGCGGTGAAATAAGCGCGGTTAGCCATCGGATCAATCCCTTGCGCCGGGGAGGCAACCACTCCCCGGCGGGGGATGTATCCGGGCGGGGGATCAACGGAATCTCCTGTGCCGGGGCGAGAGACTTTTTCGGGCTGACCTCGCATGATAAGGAAGTGAAGCTGCGAACCCTCGCTTCCGCTCTTTTCGCGGCCCTGGCTTGTGCCCAGACCGCGCCTCCGGAGAACGTCACGCTCGATCAGGCCATTCGCGAGGCGATCGCGAACAACCTCGACTTGGCCGCCGAGCGGCTGAACGTCAACGTAGCCGAAGCTCGGGCGATCACGGCGCGACTGCGGCCGAATCCTGTACTCACGGTTTCCGGCCAGACCCTGAACGTTCTGGGTGCGACTTATGCGCCGAATACGCCGCTCGGCCCCAACCAGTTGAACATCCACACCGATTTTCCGATCGAGCGGGGACACAAGCGTGAGGAGCGCATCCAGGTGGCCGCTTCGGACCGTTCGCTCGCCGAGTTGAACGTTCGGGAGGTGCTGCGACAGATCGTGGCAGGCGTGCAGAACGCGTTCGTGGACGTGCAACTGGCCAAGGAAAACCTGGCTTTGGCGCAGCAGAATCTGAAGAGTCTCGAGGGCGTGGTTGCGGTGAACCAGATCCGGCTGAAGGCGGGCGACCTGGCCGAGGTGGAACTGGAACGGTCGCGTGTGGCCGCGCTTCAATACAGCGCGGCGGTTACGCAGTCGCAATTGCAGCTCGATCAAGCCAAGACCCAGTTGCAGCAATTGATGGGGCGGCGCAACAAAGGGGCCGCTTTCGACATTACGGGCGAGA
Source organism: Bryobacteraceae bacterium (assembly GCA_046331625.1). GTDB lineage: Bacteria > Acidobacteriota > Terriglobia > Bryobacterales > Bryobacteraceae > JAXLQL01. The sequence goes on along the minus strand of JAXLQL010000049.1, from coordinate 8,458 downwards.
TCCGGAGGGAAGGTTCGGTGGAATCGGCCGGTGAGATCCTGAGGCTGGCGTTGACGCGGCGTCCGGACTACTTGGCCAACCAGCAGACGCAGGCGCGGTCTCGGGCAGATCTTCGTTTGCAACTTGCCAACGGCAAGTACGACTTTTCCGTCGGCACCGAGTTCACGCGCCAGCATGCTTGGGGCATCTCCGGTAACTCCGTGGGCTTGTATTTCAGCATGCCACTGCAGGTCTACAACCGGAACCAAGGCGAGATCGCGCGTGCGCAGCGGGAGATCAACCTCGGTGGAGCGCGCGTACAGGCGCTCGAGGCCTCGATCCAAACCGAAGCGGAGAAGGCTTACCGGCAGTACACTGTTTCAAAGCAACTGCTCGGCACAGTGGAAGCCGACATGATTGCGAAGGCGAAGTCCGTGCGTGACACCACCGAGTATTCTTATCGCCGGGGTGAGGCGAGCCTGGTGGAGTTTCTGGACGCGCAGCGCGCCTTCAATGACGCCATGCAAACATACAATGAGGCCCGCGCCAATTTCGCGCGCAGCCTCTACTGGATCGATGCGGTATCGGCTGCATCGCCCAGTGGTTCGTAGAGGGGATATCAAAACATGATTCGACGCCTTCGTTTCATTGCCGCCGCCGGATTATTGGCGCTGGCCGGGTGCAGCCACGAGGTTGCCACTCAGGCCAACAGCGCAGCTCAAACCAATGGCTCCGCGGGCGCCCAAGCCCTTGCCTCTTCGGCCAAGCCAGGGCAGGCGGTTTTCCCGCCGACTCGCCGCAACTGGCCCAGATCACGCCAAAGCCCGTGCAGGGCGCCGTTGTCCCCGTGGGCAGCGTCGCCGCGCCGGGAAAGGTGGAAGCCAACGCCAATCGCCTCTCGCACGTTTTGCTTCCGGTAACGGGACGCGTGAATTCCGTGCTGGTGAAGATCGGCGATTTCGTGAAACAGGGCCAACCGGTGCTCACCGTGGAGAGCGCCGATATCGATACGGCCGTTTCGGCTCTGCAACAATCACTGGCCGGCGTCACTCAGGCGAAGTCAGTGCTGGCCAAGACCCAAATCGACTACGAGCGGCAGAAGGACCTCTTCGAGCACGGCGCCGTGCCCAAGAAGGAAGTAATCAACGCCGAAGCGCTGGTGGTGCAGGGGAAGGCTGCCGTGGAACAGGCTGAGGCGGGTGTGGCGCAGGCCCGCCGCAGACTCGAGATTCTCGGCATCGAACCGGGAAGCTTCGGACAGAAGGTGACCATCCACGCGCCGATCTCCGGCAAGGTGCTCGAAATGTCGGTAGTGAATGGCGAGTTCCGCAATGACCTGAGCTCGCCCCTGCTGACCATCGCCGACCTCAGTTCGGTCTGGGTCAGCTCCGACGTGCCCGAGACGATGATCCGCCTGGTGAGGACCGGCGAGCCCGTCATCATCGAGCTGTCTGCCTATCCGGGCCAGACCTTCCGCGGCCGGGTGACCCTGATCGGAGACACCGTGGATCCGCAGACGCGCACCGTGAAGGTGCGAGCGGAACTGCCGAATCCCGACGGCCGGCTGAAGCCGGAAATGTTCGGCAACATCCAATTGTCCGCAGAGACCGAAGCCCGGCCTACCGTACCAGCCTCGTCGGTCATCAGCGCAGAAGGCAAGTCATTCGCGTGGCGCGAGCTTTCCAAGGGTGTGTTCGAGAAGGTCGCCGTGGTCACCGGCGCACAGGTGGGCAACCGCATCGCCATCGTGGAAGGGATCGGACCCAACGATCGCATCGTGGTGGACGGTGTGATGCTCTTGTCGGCGAACTAGGCGAACCAAAGGACATCTTCAGTGATTGCACAATTACTCCGGTTCGCCCTGCGCCAGCGCTTCATCACGGTGCTGGTGGGGCTGACCCTGATCGGCGCCGGCTTGTGGGCGTTCGCGCAACTCAAGATCGAGGCGTATCCGGACATCTCCGACACGCAGGTGGTGGTGATCAGCACGTATCCGGGCCGAGCCGCCGAAGAGGTGGAGCAGCAGGTCACCGTGCCCATCGAGCGCGCTCTCAACAGCGCGCCCAACGTGATCGCCCGCCGCTCGCGCACGATTTTCGGACTGTCAGTGGTGGAGCTGACCTTCGACTACGGCACCAATGACTATTTCGCGCGGCAAGTAGTGCTCGAGAAGCTCCGCGATGCCGACTTGCCCGACGGTGTTTCTCCCAGCTTGGGACCGCTCTCGACGCCCATCGGCGAACTCTATCGCTACACGCTTTCCGGCGGCGGGCTCGACTCGATGCAGCTTCGCGAACTCCAAGACTGGGTGGTCACACCGCGCTTTCTGCAGGTGCCGGGCGTGGCCGACGTGACGCCGTTCGGCGGACTCGTCAAGCAGTACCAGATCCAAATCGCTCCGCTCGCTCTCAGCAAGTACGGACTTTCCATTGCGCAGATCGCGGATTCGGTGCGCGCCAACAACAGCAACGCGGGCGGCGCCATGCTCGACAACAAGCAGCAGTCGATGGTGATTCGCGGCGTGGGTCTGATTCAAAACACCAGCGACATCGAGAACATCGTGGTGAGCGAAGCGAAGGGCGTGCCGGTTTTCGTGAAAGACATCGGGCGAGTGCAAGTCACGGCCGCGCCGCAGACGGGCATTTTCGGCGTTGGTCCGGAGACGGGCGGCGTGGAAGGCATCGTGCTGATGCGCCGCGGCGAGAACCCGACGGAAGTACTGAAGTCGATCAAGGGCGCCGTCAGCGATCTGAACGAAGCGCGCTTGCCCAAAGGCGTGACGATCGCGCCGATCTACGATCGCACCGATCTGGTCAACAATACTCTGCGCACCGTTTCCCACACGCTGCTCGAAGGTTTGTTGATCGTCATCGTGGTGTTGTTCCTGTTCCTCGGCAGCGCCCGCGCGGCTCTGCTCACGGCGGTGACGATTCCGTTGTCGCTGTTGTTCGCCTTCATCTGCATGCACTTTTCCGGCATCCCGGCGAACCTGCTCAGCCTCGGCGCGCTCGACTTCGGCATCATCGTGGACGCCACGCTCGTGATGGTGGAGCACGTACTGCATACCTTGCATGAGCGCCAGCATCACGGCGGTTTCCAGGCTCAGGGAGGCGTGATCGGCGCCGTGCGCGACGCCGCGCTCGAAGTGGAACGGCCCATCTTCTTCTCGCTGATGATCATCATCTCGGCGTACATACCGCTGTTCACGCTCGAACGCGTGGAGCGGAAACTGTTCACGCCGATGGCGTTCACGGTCTGCTATGCGCTGCTCGGCTCGATGCTGCTGGCGCTGACGCTGATACCGGTGCTGGCGACGTACCTGTTCCGCAATGGCGCGAAGGCTTGGGAGAACCCGCTGCTGCCGCTGCTTTCCCGCGGCTATGCCGGCGTGCTGAACCGGGCGTTGCGCCGGCCGTTGCTCGTTTTCGGACTTTCCGGCGCGATCGTGATCAGCGCGTTCGCCCTGGCCGGAGCGCTCGGCATCGAGTTCCTTCCGAGCCTCGACGAAGGCGTGATCTGGATCCGCGCCGTTCTTCCGCCCGGAATTTCTCTCGACAAGTCGGCTGAGATCGCCGGCCAAATCCGCGGCATCGTTGGCAAATACCCGGAGCTCCAGTTGGTCTCCTCGCAAACCGGACGCAACGATTCCGGTACCGATCCGTACGGTCCCAACCGCAACGAGTTCTTCCTGGCACTCAAACCCTACGAGACATGGCCCGAAGGAATGAACAAGACCAAGCTGATCGAGGAACTGAGCCGGAAGCTCAACTCCGAGATTCCCGGCGCCGCGTTCAGCTTCACGCAACCGATCATCGACAACGTGACCGAATCGGTGACCGGCTCGGCAGCGGACTTGGCGGTGATCATCCGGGGTCCGGATTTGAAGCTGCTGCGCGAACAGGCCGCGAGCGTGCTCGCTCTGATCCGTGAGGTGCCCGGCGCCGCCGATTCAGCGATCGAGCAGGAAGCCGATCAGGCGCAGTTGCGGATCCGCATTGACCGCCAGGTGGTGGCGCGCTATGGCATCAACGTACGCGACGTGCAGGACGTGATCGAGATGGCGATCGGCGGGCGCGCGGCTGGAATCATGTTCGAAGGCGAGCGCCGCTTCGACATCACCGTTCGCTACGCCCCCGAAGCGCGAACGAGCATCACCGCGATCGGCAACGTGATGGTGCCCACGCGCGAAGGCGGCCGCGTGCCTCTTTCGCAGTTGGCCGAGATCAAGGTGGTGACGGGCGCGAGTATCATCGCGCGGCGCGAGAATCAGCGCCAGATCACGGTCCGCACGAACATCCGCGGCCGCGACCAGGGCAGCTTCGTGGGTGACGCGCAGAAGCGATTCGACAAGGTGATCAAGCTGCCTTCCGGATACGAGGTGACGTGGGGCGGCCAGTTCGAAAATCTCGAGCGCGCGCGCAAGCGGCTGACCGTGATCCTGCCCATTACCATCGCGATCATCTTCGTCCTGCTCTTCTTCATGTTCGGATCGCCCAAGTTCGCGGGGTTGGTGATGATGAACGTGCCGTTCTCGCTGGTGGGCGGCGTGCTCTTCCTCTACATTCGGAAGATCAATCTGAGCGTTTCGGCTGCGGTGGGATTCATCAGCTTGTTCGGCGTGGCGGTGATGAGCGGCGTGCTGGTGATCGCCGAGATCAACCGGCTGCGCCGATCCGATCCGGACCTACCGGTGCGCCAGGCGATCATCCAAGGCTCGCTCGGCCAGTTGCGCCCGGTGCTGCTGATGGTGATCGTGGCGCTGCTCGGGATGGTTCCGGCCGCGCGCGCCAGCGGCATCGGATCCGACGTGCAACGGCCGCTCGCCACGGTGGTGGTGGGTGGGCTGCTCTCGACCTTGTTTCTTACGCTACTGGCTCTGCCCAGCATGTACGCGCTTGCCGTGCGCGAGCCCAAGGAGTCTTCGCGATGAAAAAGCTGCAACTGAACATCTACGTCAACGAAGCCGACATGGTAGGCGACATCCCGTTGCACGAGGACATCCTGCGGCGACTGTTGCATCTCGAGATCGCGGGCGCCACGGTGACTCGCGGCTTGATGGGCTACGGCAAACATGGCAAGGTCCACCGGAAGCGGCTGTTCGGCGTGTCGGACGATCGCCCCGCCGTGATCACGGCGGTGGATGACGAGTCGCGGATTCGCCCCATTCTGACCGAGATCAAAGCGATCGTTTCCGAGGGGCTGATCACGGTTCACGAAGTGGAAGTCGTTTGAGGCAGCGAGGTAGGCGATGGCGCGCAGAACCTTGCAAGCAGCAGTGGGGCTCGGGGTGGGGTTGGTTGCGCGATTCGCTCTTCCCGGGCACTATCCGGCGAACTTGTTGGTGACGGCCGTGCTGAGCTTGTCGGGTGCGCTGGTGAGCGGAATGGCGGCGGATTGGCTGCTGCCCGTTGGAACGCGGAAGCAGGGCGGGTTCGCGATGTCGGCGCTGGGGGCGCTGGCGATGCTGCTGATTTATGGGGTCGCGGCGGAGTGGGGTAGGATGTAGTGGCGAGTCCGCCCCATAGGAGATCCTCATGAAGTGCCTGAACTGTAGCGGTGAGTTGGAGTGGAAGACCGCCCCGTTTCGCACGGGTGGCGGTCGGGCGGCTCTCGACAACGTCCCGGCGTGGGTGTGCAACCAGTGCGGCGAGGCGATGTTCGAAGAGCGCGAAGTGGAAGCGATCCAGCGGACGCTTGCGGATCCGCCGGTAAGGCTCTGTAGCTGATCGCCGTGGCCAAGCTGCCCATCAGGCCCGATCGTCGAGCCTTCCTTCGCCATCGTAGGGTCTTCAATTACAGATTGCGCCCGGCAGAGCAGCGTCGCTTCGGGAGGCCAGATCCGCTACGGCATCGTCGAGGCGGCCACGAAGGAGCCGCGCTTCGCGAGGGTGAAACCGCCACAAATATGCAACTAGACCCGACAGCCTCGGGATTTCGGCGCCAGCTTGGCCTAGGCAGCCGGAAGTTTCAAGGGAGGCCTCAAGCTTGTGCACTTCCGCACGAATCTGGCAACGCCTGGAACGGGGCACGGCGACTCGCCGATTCACCACGAGTCCGGTCGTAATCAGGCGCTCAGACGAAAACTGAAGGCGGCGTTTCTGATCCTTGAGACTCAGTAGGTGTTTACGCACCATCTTCGCGATCACTCGTTCAATGTGTGCCCTTTCGGGCGGGCGCAAGGGTCTCGTCGAGGAGCAGTCGATATCGTCAACAAATCGGGAATAACGGATACCGAGGCCCTCAAGATGAGCAACCAGCGAGGGCTCGTCGCGAAAGAAGAGCAAGTTGGCCAAGCCGGAACTAGTGATAGAGCCTTGAGCGAGGGCACCATATCGTGTCGTAAGTTTCGTCAAGATCTCTGCAACCTCGTGCGGGAAATTAAAGAAGCCCCTCCAAATATCGTAAATAGAGGCTTCATTCACAGAGTCGAAGAATCGCGCAATGTCACAACTGATTTTGACCCGAGAACCCACGTGCTCGGCAGCGTTACGCGCCGCATCGCGTCTCTTGATGCCGCCAAACAAGTAGTGAGGGTGCACTACTTGATCCAGGATCCGCTTCTTGATCGAACGCTGTATACGCTTGAGATCGGGATACGCGTCAAACGTTTCACGGACGGTGCCGTCCGCTTTCCTTCGCCGAGAGGCTACACGATAGAGGCCGCTCGCGTGATGCGCGATATTCTCCAGTTCAGATGGCTTTAGGCCGACCAGCCTGGCCAAGGTAGCTACCTTTCCAATTGGTGCATGAGGGTAAACCGCTTGGTCAATCATCTCCTCCTCTTCCTCCTCCTTGGCCTAGAAAGTACTAACCCTCGCGCATCATCGACAGCGCAAGCGCAGAAAGCTTCTCGCGGACCTCAGTGGAAAGTCCAACAAGTTCGTTCGGCTCTGCGGCAAGGAACACCAACACACTCATGGGAATCCTCAACGCTTTTGCAATCCTCTCAACCACGCTAACCGTAGGGTCACGTAGCCCGCGCTCCAGTAAGGAAAGGTGGGAGACGGACAGCTTTGCCTTTTTGGCCAACTCGCCCTGAGTCATTCCACGATTTGTACGGCAGGTCTTGATTGCTCTGCCAAGATTCATTTTCGGTTCTCATTTGCATAGAGTTTGAAAGGTTACTGGCCTGCTGCATCACGACGGGAGCTTCGAGATCAAATCCGCCACGTTTGTGGCGAACTCGACAATCCGCGCTATCGTTGATAGTACGTCCTGCAGGACCACTGTTTGGTGGTCGCTATCTCCGCTCCTTGCTGCTTCCTCGATCCGTACAATAACGGAATCAAGTTCACTGATGATGCCGGCGTTCAGGTCGGGCTGCATTTGAGCACGAATTCCCTTAAGGGACTCAGCCCATTTCAACAACACCTTGTGTTTCATATTCAGAACGGCGCCTCCTGTGGCACCGCCGTGAGCGCTACGGAGGCCTTCTGATTGACGCAACCTGAAACACCGCAGACCATCACCTATTTGCCGGAAGCAAGCACGCAGTCGCACTCGACACGTCCTGCACTCTTCGCAAAAGACCCTGACGGGTCGGCCCGCAACGGGCCATCGCTGGGCTCGTAGCTTCGAAACGCTGGTTGTCAAAGAGCAAGCGGGCGATGCGCCCGCCCAATTTCATCGTATCGCACTCCCGGTTGCGAAGTCAAGCAGGAAATTGACTATTGGATAAATTTTGTGACCCTAGGAGTTCTGGCTTTGCAGATAGATGTCCTGGTTTGCTGGTCGATGGTTCACGAAGTCATTGGCAAAGCGACTCGCCACCCACCGAGGGTAGCGAATGAACAAGGTCAGCCCGCGTCAGCGAACTGATCGCGCGCGATCAATGTATCGCCAGACGCCTCAAACTTGGTCGCCTTCAACACCTGCTTCTCTTGCCCACCTTTGCAGTGGCGGAGACAAGACACGGTGCCCGCTCTGAACGGTTGAACAATGCCTGGGATCGTGCTGAGATTAACTCCGAAAGCGGGTGCCCTAACTACACCCACTCGTCCCGCCGCAGTTCTCGCACTTATAGCAGGACCCGTTCACCACCATCACGCTCCCGCACTCCGAACAAATCGGCGCGTCCGACGTCACCGTCGCGAACGGCAGCTTCTGCTGCGGCTCGTCTTCGGTCGGCCGGAGCGTCATCGTAGTCGTGTTCTCCGTCGCCTCGCTCACCCCATATTCCGGACCCAGGAACTTGATTCCAAGCCACCGGAACATGTAATCCATGATCGACTTCGCGAACGGAATCTGCTTGTTCCCCGTCCAACCCGACGGCTCGAACCGCACGTGGCTGAACTTGTCCACGTAGAACTTCAGCGGAACGCCATACTGCAGCCCATAACTGATCGCCGTCGCGAAGCTGTCCATCAAGCCCGAAATCGTCGAGCCTTCCTTCGCCATCGTGATGAACAACTCGCCCGGAGTGCCGTCTTCGAACAGCCCCACCGTGATGTAGCCTTCGTGTCCCGCGATCGAGAACTTG
>JAXLQL010000048.1:0-38822 GCA_046331625.1 Bryobacteraceae bacterium | reverse complement strand
CACACATAATGGATAATCGGTCTCCTCTTGCTTTAAGTTTAGCAGTACTGGGACTGCTAGAGGCAGGGTCCCGGGAAAGGGATTGGGTTTGTTCTGTAGCGGGGTGGGGGGAGTGGTTGGGGTGTCGGGAAGTGTCGGATTCCGGCGAGGGGGGCGGGCGTTTTCGGGGGAGGGTCCACGCGCGAATGGGGAGTTCTGTTACCGCAATGGAAGGTATACGACCCGATTGCTCCATTCAGGTGGATCGCTGATCTTGGCGATCAGTTCCAAACCACCAATCTTCTCGCCCACTGAGACGTAAACTTGGTGAGCGAATACTAAGCCCGTGAATTGCCCACCTCGGCGACTGAACCGGGCGGCTTCCTGTAGCAAATCGAAATCGTGCGACACCAAGAGACGCCGAGGCGCGAGGCCCGTCTCAACAGGTCCTCATCGTCGAGTTCGGCACAATTGTCTTCTTGGGCGGTAATGACATCCACGCCGCGTTCGCGGAGGGCGACAGTGACCGCCCAAGGGACATGCACGTCCATGTAGAGAGCGACGCTCACTCCGCATTCTTGCGCGCCACGAGCTTCCGGCGAAACTCTGGATCAGACAGTTCGGCAGCGAGACGGTCGGCTTCCCGGATATCCTCTTGAATTGCAGCGTCCAGTCGCGCTTGGTTTTCGTAGTAGTAGGTCAGAGCCGCGTGAATCTGAGCCAGCGAGAGATTCGGATGCTGGAAGTGCATCTCTTCCGGACTCCATCCATACGCGATCTTGTCCATCACGACCTCGATGACCTTGACCTTGGTGCCGCCGATCCAGGCCTTGCCCGCAGCGTCGATTTCGATTTGAGTGTTCAAGGTCGCGGTCATGCTTGACTCCTAACACCAATATACCGGCGAGTCCGCCATCTGACGTGGCGAGATCGCGAGCCGGTGTTATGCTGCCAGAGGAGGATCGCTGCAGTGGCCACGCCTGAGACCCGGAGTGAGACGTTGGACATTCGGTTGACTCCGCCGGCCAAGCGGAAGCTGGAAGCCGCCGCCGCAGCGGCCGGCCGGACCCTGAGCGATTTTGTTCTCGATTGCGCGATGCAGCGAGCTGACGAGGTACTACCGGACCGGCGCTTCTTCCGGTTGAATGCAGAGCAATGGCAGCGGTTCGTGGAGGCGATGGACTCTCCGCAGAAGCGGTCGCCGCGGCTGGAGAGGCTCCTGCGGGAACCGATCATCTTCAAGCGTTGCGGAGCAGATTGACCGGGCCGCGCCTGACGGGAAGCTCTTCGTGAATCTGGGCTTGCGCTCGTGAGCTCGGCAGCAGAATCGGAGAGTTTGGGTCTTACTCGCTGGCGCCGCCGCCAGTGGCGGCTTGTGGGCTCACCATCGTTTCGTGTGATAGCATGGTCCGCAATTTGTGATTGTAGTGAGAATTGCAACATGGAATCTGACCTGCTGAATACGCGTGTCGCTTGTATCCAGGAGTCGGCCCGTCGAACCCGGAAGGCCCTCTTGGTCGCCAGTGTCATCTCGGCGACGATCTTGATCACGATCTGGAACCTGTATTTCACTTGGGACACGATCTATTTCGCTTCGCCCACGATGGGGGCAGAGGCTCCGAATTCGGTTAAGCCGACTGGCACGAGCACGGACGTCGGAAGGTTGAGAAGGGTCCGGGATGAACAAACGGCGAAGAACTTCACAGACAATTGGACTATTTCGATCTCGCTGCTCGGTATTCGGGTGAGCGGAAGCGATCTCTCGATACTGGGTTGTTGCACCCTGTTCTTCGCCAGCCTCTATTTGACGCTGTGTTCGCGCCGAGAGAATCACGAGGTTGGGTCGTTGTTCTGCGAGTTGCGGAATGCCCAAGAAGGCGAGCGCCGACTGGCATATTTCGGCGTCCGTGGATCGATGGTGTTCATCTCCGTCACAAGTGAGGATCGGGCTTTCACAACGCTCGAACCACCTGGAGAGTCCCCGGCATCGAGTAAACGCGCATCGAGCAAACTGCTCCGTTACCCAATGGGCAGCTTGTCATTCCTGCCGTCTTTTGCGGCGATCGCAGTGCTGCTAAGTGACGTCTACTTCGCGCTCTTTTACTGGTCCGATAATATGCGCCGGTGGGACGAAATCGCAAAACTTGAAGGCAACTACCAAGCGAGGCTGGTTTGGCTTGACGTGATCGGAGCTTTGTTGTTGGTCGCAATCGTTGTCTACAATCGTCAGGCAAATTCCTACCACCGCGGCATCATCAGCGTCATGAGAGCCTTCAAGGAGAAGTTCGAAACGGACTTCGGCAGACCGTTGACCTCCCCAACGCCGGATGTCGCTGCGGCCACATCGGACGGTGCGACGCCGAAAGCACAATGAATCGGGTACAGGAGCGTGATGCGGATGACTCCGCGCAGCGCCGACCGTAGCCCCGCGCACACTCCGCCTGCAGACGAATCATCGACCGCGCTTTCACAAAACTTTCACAACATCTGAACGATTTCCTGGAACCTTTCCACCTATAGTTCTAAGTGAGCACAGGGAAGCGCGACACAAAAAGCCCAAGCAACCCGGCTCAGCCCAACGCGAACGACTGACTGCTCAGGAATTCGCGAACCAACTTAGTCATAGGAGAAAGAAAATGAAACGCTCGATGTTTACCATCTTTGCTGCAATGGCCCTCACGGTCGCCACCGGTGCCGCCCTTGCCGATGACGATGATCGTGACCACGATCGCAATCCGGTCCTGACCTTCAGACTGTTGCCGCACCCCAAGTTCGTCAACTGCCTGAAGGCCCCCAACGGACCCACGCCCACCGCGGACGTCGCCGTGGTGCGCGGGAAGCAGAATGACACCCTGGTCCTGCGCCTGAAGAACATCCGCCCGGACCTCGCCTTCGACATGTTCACCGTGCAAAACACCACGCTTCGCTCCGATGGCACCGTCGATCCGGCGTTCTCGAACTTCGGAATGGCGTGGTATCAGTCCGACGTGCAGGCCGACCATCGCGGCGGCGCGGAAGTCCAGATCAAGACGATCCTGCTCGACCAGATCTTCGGGTTCGACGCGGCCACGGGACTCCCGCCCACCAACACGTTCCATGTGGGCATCTGGTTCAACGATCCGAAGGACGCGGCCGCTTGCGGCTTCGACGTGACCAAGCCGACGCCGTTCAACGGCGACCACAAGGCGGGTCCGGTGGCGATGATCAGCGTGACCGATCCGCAGAAGGGCGTTGGTCCGCTGTGCACGAAGCCGGGACCGAACGGGTCGTGCAATCCGTAGTCCGGCGGTGGGAGCTTGATGCGGGGCGGCTCGATTGCTGCCCCGCGATTTCGCCATGCGCCGAGAGGGCTCACGCGGTGCGGAGGCGCTTGGCGGGAAGGAAGCGAATCTCGATTCGCTTGTCGAGGGCTTCGGCGATGCGCTTGAGCATGGAGAGCGAGTGGCCGTCGTAGTCGGCGTCTTCGAGCCGGGAGATGACGGACTTGGTGGTGCCGACTCGGGTCGCGAGGGCCTGTTGGGTGAGTCCGGCCTTGGTGCGGAGTTGGTAGATTTTGCGCGCGATCTCGGCGTTGACGAGTTCCTCTTCGTATTCCGTTTCGCGTTGAGGGTCGCCTTTGATGTAGCGGTCGTAGAGGAACTGGGTGGCTTTTGAATGCATTTTTCTTTGGGGCACGGCTCTACTTTGACCTCGACGTAAACTTCTCGAAATTGGCTTCTACTTTCTTCTTTCGATCGATCGCCGTTTTGATTTCGCGTATCGGCACTTCTTGGAGTTTGGTCAGGCCGTGCGAGAGGACCACGACGGCTTGGCCTCCGAAGAAGTACAACATTCGATAGTGAACACCTTGGTAGCTTGCGCGGAGCTCATAGATGCCATCTGTCAGGTAGTCGGCTTCCGGGCGACGAAGCTCATGTCCGAGTTCCGCCAACCGATCGAGGCGAGAGACGCACTTGGCACGGACCTTCGCCGGCAAGCCATCGAGCCAAGCCAGCAGCGGGACCGAATCGTCCTCGGGATCCCGGAAGAAGAACATTTCGGCATGAGGCACTGTCCCTCCACCTCCTAGGTTCTCATTTTTGCGAACCAGGTTCAAGTGTCGTGATGCGGTTCTGGCGGTTCGCGGATTCGTCTCACGTCGCAGTGGCAGGATGTGTTGCCCGATAATGAGACGATGGGGCCAGACGCAATGAAGGACGGGACAGCGCGGCTGTTCGAAGACGAGTGGGACCGCGAGATGGCCCGGGACTTCGCTCCGGGAGGTCGCGGCGAGCACCTGATCGAAAAGGTGGACCGGGAGATCGCTGAAGGCAAGTTCACCTCATTCGAAGAGGGCTTGCGGCAGTGGCGCACAGCAGGCGGGACGGTGAAGGATGTTTGATCGAATTACTTTCAATCCGAATGTGCTCGGAGGGCGTGCGTGCATCCGCGGAATGCGGATCAGCGTGGCGCTGGTGGTGAACCTGGTGGAGAATGGGATGGCCGAGTCCGAGGTGATCGAGAACTATCCGGATCTCGAGCCGGAAGACATCCGGCAGGCGATGGCGTACGCGGCGGCGCAAGGCGGGCTTGGGGAGGGACTGACATGATCGTGCATCTTACGCCGGAGATCGAGCGGATCGTAGAGGCCGAGATCGAGTCGGGGCGCTACGGCTCGGCGACCGAGGTGATTCGCGAGGCGCTGCGGCTTTTGCGGGAACGCGACGAGTTGGTCGCGATGCGGAAGGTTGCGATTCGGGAACAGATCGGGGAAGGATGGCGGTCGGCGGAGCGGGGCGAGTTGGTGGATGGGGATGAAGTACCGGTGGTAGGGAGACGCGGCCCCAAATTTTTTGGGCCAAAGGGGGCCCGCCCCCTTTGGAATCCCCCGTTGACTCGAAACCCCCAACACTCAACGTAATTCCCCGGCACACCGGAACCCGATACTGCCGAACCGATACGTTGGTCCGCTCCCGTTACGGTACGAAACCCGGACGTACACTGGTAGATCGTCCCAAGAGCCGCCTCGAAGGACTCTTCGCTCCCCGACTGCGGGACCGCGAGGATCCTTCACGAGACCACCGCCATAAGGCCCGTACCAGTCCCCCACCCACTCCCAGACGTTGCCCAACATGTCGTACAAGCCCCACTGATTTGGATTCAGCTTCGCCACCGGATGGGTCTTGCGATCGCTGTTTGCGTCGAACCATGCAAATGACTTCAGATCATCAGGGGCCGTAGCACCTGCCCGTGCGGCGTACTCCCACTCGGCCTCGGTCGGAAGGCGTCCGCTGATCGCCTGACAGTAACGATTGGCGTCCTCCCACGAAACCGACTCAACTGGCAGGTCGGCTCCCTTGAAATGACTAGGGTCTGTTCCCATCACCTTGGTCCAGGCCGCCTGAGTCACTTCCGTCTGGCCCATCCAGAAACCGCTGGTCAGTTGCACGGAATGCTCCGGCTTCTCGTCGTTGTCGCAGTTCTGATCGCCAGGCGAGCAGCCCATGGTGAAGGAGCCAGGCGCGATCCATACGTACGTAAGCCCATCGGACATGGTTCGCTTCCGCCCGGCAGGGTCGCCTGGGACTGGATCGCCTTTACTTGGGAATGATGCGGACCCGGTAGGTGTGTGTTGTGCGATCTCTTGGATCCGGACACGGGCGGCTCGTAGATCTGCCTCGGCTGCGAAGCGCTTCGTCTCCGCTTCCCTTGCTTGTTGCGTCAGCTTTGCCGCCTCGGCTGGACTGGTCGACTTTGCGCGCTGGTCCGCGTAGTAATCGAGTTGGGCGCTCAGCGAGCGGATTGAGTCCTGGGCCTTGGCCTCTTCGTCAAGTGCCTGCGAGAGTTCCTGCTGCATTTGGGTCGCGCGCCGATAGTAAAGAAATCCAGCGGCAGCGGCGACCGCGAATAGAAGCGCTGCCGCGAAGCCAACGCCCAGCCACTTCTTGCGACTGCGCTCGGCGGCTTCGCGGGCAAGCGCCATTTCCTTTGCCTCGCGCTCGGCTTCCGCTCGCCCCCGCTCTGCCTCGGCGGTAGCCAACGCCGCCTCCTTCGCTTCCTGCTCGGCGGCCTCGCGCGCAATCGCCATGTCCTTGGCTTGGCGCTCGGACTGGGCGGCCGCGAGAGCCATTTCCTTGGCCCGCATCTCGGCGGCTTCACGCGAAATCGCGGTTTCCTTCGCGACCCTCTCGGCCTCTGCCAGAGCGAGCGCGTGGTTCTTGGCGTTGCGCTCGGCTTGCTCACGCGACCGCGCCTGCTCGGCCGCCGCGCGTTCCAACTCCGCCAACTTCCGTTGCGCATCGGCAGCGGCTAACGCGGCCTCCTTGGCTTTGCGCTCCGCTTCGAGCTTCGCTTGGCGCTCGGTTTCCTGCCGATGCTCCTCAACTGCTTGCTCATGCGCGCCTTGCCGAAGGAACGCCTTCACCTCTTGGAACGGGACCGGGCAGTCTTTCAGCGCCCACTCAGCCCACGACTCGTTCCAGACGCCCGCCAGGAGCCCTTGCGCGTATGCGAGCTTGGGATCCCGCCACGTCTTCACTCTCGCCGAGCGTAGCCGCCGCGTGTCCTCCACCGCATCGCCGTACCAGCGGACACAGTCGGCCTCATCGTCCACCCACTGATCCAGCCTTGTCCAGCGCCGGATCAGGCTCTCGTGCGCGATGTCGATCATCGTGCCGCGTTCGAGCTTCCCCGGCGGCGAAAGCACCAGCAGCGAATTCGCGGGGGCGGCGTAGCGCTCCACCACCGCGCGAGCCGCTTCCGCATTGGCTTCGCCCGCCACCGCCATCACGCGATCGAGAGTCGCGGGCCGGCGGATCTTGCGTCCATCGAACAACGTGGTCAAGCAGCGAAACACTTTCCCAACTGCGTCAGCGGACAATCCATCCATCAGCGCTTCCGCATGATCACGCAACGCCCCCTGCAGCGTGCCCGCGCTCTGGTAGTGCCGATACTCGATCTCGCCCTGCGCACCGTCGTCCCTCCACTTCTGCCATGTCCGGTTCAGCGCATGCTGCAAGACGGGCAACTGGTCCGGATCGTCACCCAACTCATAGAGCAGCCGCTGCACGAGCGACGGCGTCATGCGCGCACCCACCAGCGCGAGCGGCTTCTCGATGGCCTCGCGGCGTTGCTCGCGGGTGAGCCGCGGGATCAGATACTGGCTCTGGTTGAGCGCTTCGGGCAGTCCAGGAAACTGCGCGCAGTCGCCGAGGAAATCGGAGCGCATGGTCAGCACTACGTACACCGCGGGGCTGAACGCGGCCGCGGCTTCGAGCAATGACGCGACGAACAACTGGGCTTCGGCACCGCCATCACCTTCGCGGCCATCGCGGTGGAAGCGGAAGAGCTCTTCGAACTGGTCCACTACGACGAGGAGGCTCTCGCCGGGCTCGAGCCTCGCCTGGCGGACAGCTTCGAGCAATCCGAACGAAGAGAGCTCGATGGTCTTGCGCAGTGATTCGGCGTACGTCTTGAGAGCGTCGGGCTTAGCGAGAGCTTCCGCAAGGTTCTCGAGCGGTGCGTTGCCGGGACGCATCACCGCGATGCGCCAACGCGAGCCGGCGCCGGAGAGGAAGCCGCGGTAGAGAGCGGGCAGGAGTCCGGCGCGGACGAGCGATGACTTGCCGCTACCGGAAGTGCCGACCACGGCGAGGAAGCGATGGTGAGCGAGGCGGTCGAGCAGTTGCTGGGTGTGAGTTTCGCGACCGTGGAAAAGGAAAGACTCGTGGGCCTCGAAGGAGCGGAGCCCGGGATAGGGGGATCCGGTGTGGATGACGGGAGCGGCTTCAGCGGCCGGCATCGGCGGACCTCGCTTGCGCTCCTCGCATACGGTCGAAGAAGGGCTTCAGGGCTTCGGGTTTGACTTCTCCCTGGAAGGGGATGATGTCGACGCCGGAGTACTTTGCGGCGAGGCGGTCCGGCTCGGAGACGTAGAAGGTGCGGGCTTTGAGAGGCTGGCGGCCGTTGCGATAGAGCATGTCGGCGCAGTGGACGTGGGGGAAATTCTGGTCGAGCCAGGTGTCGCGCGCGGCGCCGCGGAAGACGAGCGCGCCATCGCAGGCGGCCATGAGGGAGGAGAGGTCGGGGGTCGCCGGGATGACGGGGATGAGTTTCTCATCGGCGATGATTTTGCGGAGATGGGCGCCGGCTTGGGAGTCGGTGTCGGAGTCGTAGAGCAGGGCGACGTTGCCGGATTGCGGGGCTACGGGTTCGGAAGTTGCATCCAGCAGGCGGCGGAGTTCCTCGATCACACCGCGGACGGAGGGGTGTCCGAAGAGTTCGTGCTGAGTGGGGATCGAGTGGACGAGCTTGACGAGGTCCTGCTGTTGCGTGCCGGCTGATTTCGAGTGAACGGGATGGATCCAGCAGGCGATGGGCTTGGCGAGATCGATGGCTTGGCGGAGTTGGCGTTCGGCGTAGGGGTCATACGCAGCGCCGAGTAGGAAGACGCACCATTCGGCTTTGTCGATGGCGTTCTTGAGTCGAGCGCCGCCCATGGTGGAGTATTCGGTAGTTACGTTGTAGCCGTAGACTTCGAGCTGTTTGGCGAGGGCGGCGCGGTCATCGGCCATGTCGGCGGCGGACTGGGCAACGTAGATCGCGGTCTTGGCGTTGCGCTTGCGCTGCAGCACCTCGGCGATCCACTTTGCGGTTTGGATGATCTGGTGATCGAACTCGGGTGAGGCGGGAGCGAATTCGTTGCCGGTGTCGGCGAAGAATTTGGCGTACTGGACTTCGCCGAAGAACTCGTCGTGGCTGCCGTCTACGCTCGGGGTCTTGATGATCTTGAACAGGCGGTCTTTGAGGTTGGCTGGGTTGGCCGCGGCGCCATGATGGTCGCGAAATGTTTCGCACTCCTGGTGGCAGAAGGGGCGCTCGAGGTAGATCGGCGAGCACACGGCGAGGAAGGCGACGGCGTCTTGGATGGCGGCTTCGATTTCGTCTCGCCAGATCTGGCCGGCGCGGAGATCGGAACTATCCTGCCACCAGGACGCGGCACGGCCGAGTCTGGTTTTGATCGCCTTGTCCAAGTGCTTGCGAAAGGCGTCCGTCCACTCAGCTTCGTCATGCGCATAGCTGAGGAAGAGGTCGTGCTTATGGCCGGGGACGTAAGCTTGACCCATTATTCGGTCCGAATGTGCTCAGTCAGGCCAGTATACACGTTTGGCGAGAAATGTTTGGGAGGGGGGCCGCGCAGGCCGGCATTCTTCGGTCTCTCATAGTGCCGCCTTCCCCGGTTCGCTCAATTTGTCGAGTCCAACGCACTTACCGCGCTGGTTCGCTTGACTGTGTATGAGGGGAGCAACTGCTCGTATGTTCCGCTTCCAGTGGCCTCTGCTGGTAGCCGCGGTTAAGCAGACCGAATGGTCTCGGTTCTCCGGCGTCCTGCGGTACACCGCATCAAGGTCGAAGCTGAGTCTCGCCGATCTCGCCGCCGTCACGGAGGCATCGAATAATCGCCCCGAAATCGATCACGCCGGTTCCTTGCGCGGACCAAACGTGCCGCGTTGCCGAACCAACTCCTCGTACGAATTCACCGCGCGGACTGCAGTTGCTGCAACCGCTGGTCAGGCGTCAGCTTCAGGTTCTCGAGGATCAGCGTCATGTCGACGCCTTGCTTATAAGCCTCGATGACGGGGTCCGGCGCGATCGTCTGATCTGGCTCCATCTGATCGATTGTCGCATTTCGTGCCTTGGATGGCGCGGCACAGCCTGCACTCGGCGATCCGCACGTATATACTGTTTCGGCTGGGATCGGCGGTGTCGAAAAGGAGTTGTTCCCATGAAACAAGCGGCGTTGTGGTTGGCATTGTGCGCGCTCCCCTGCGCGGCGCAGAACGTGACGGGCGCAATCAGCGGCTCCGTGCAGGACTCGAGCGGGCAAACCGTGCCCGCCGCATCGGTGACGGTCTCGAACACGGCCACGGGCACCGCCGTGAAGCTGACTACCGACGATCGCGGTGACTTCACCGCGAACGGACTGCAAGCGGGCACCTACCGCATTCTCGTCTCGAAGGGCGGCTTCAAGCAGTACGAGCAATCGGACATCGTCTTGACGGCCGGTGAGCGGCGCGCCGTGGGATCGCTGGTGCTGCAACTGGGCGCGGTCAACGAAACCATCACCGTCGCCGCGGCGGGAGCGAGCGTGCAGACCGTGAGCGCCGAGCGCTCCGGCGTGATCACGCGGAAACAGATGACGGACCTGATGCTCATCGGGCGCGACTATCTCGGGCTGCTGCAGACGCTGCCGGGCGTGGCGGACTTCAGTTCGCACGAGTCGCCTGCGGGATTCAACTTCAACATGGCCGTGCAGGGGAATCGGCCGGGAACGAACAATCTCGCGATCGACGGCGCGAGCAATCTCAACAGCGGCTCGGGCACCGCAACGAAGCTCTCGCCGAGCGTAGACGCGATCGGCGAAGTGAAGATCCTGCTCAACAACTACCAAGCCGAGTATGGGCGAAACTCGGGAGCTTCGATCAACCTCATCACGCGCGGCGGGACGAAGGAGTTCCATGGCTCCGGATACTACTTCAAACGCAACGAAGCCTTGAACGCGAACAACTACTTCTTCAATCTGCGCAATCAACGGCGGCCGCGGTATCGATACGATTTCGGCGGGTTCAACGTGGGCGGTCCGGTGTATGTGCCGGGCAAGTTCAACAGCAGCAAAGACAAGCTGTTCTTCTTCGTCGCGCAGGAAATCTTGCCGCAGAGCTTCCCGAACGCGCAGAACCTGCTCACCATGCCGACCGCGCTCGAGCGGGCGGGCGACTTCTCGCAAACGCTCGACCAGAACCGGCGTCTGATCGTCATTCGCGATCCCACCACGTCGGCGGCGTTCCCTGGCAACGTGATTCCCGCGAGCCGAATCAATACGAGCGGCCAGAAGTTACTCGGCGTTTTCCCGCTGCCGAATTTCGTAGACCCTACCGGCTCGGCGAACTTCATCACCTCGGACCTCTATACACAGCCGCGCTACGAGACGCTCTTCCGCATCGACTACCGCATCCACGACAACCACAGCATCTACTTCCGCGGCATCGCTGATTCCCAGGATCAGACGGCCGGCTACGGCGTTCCCGCGCAAGGCGGCAACTGGTCCCTGCTGCCGAGCATCTACAAGAACCCGACCAAGGGCGCGCTCCTCTCGATGACGAACACGCTCACGCCGACCTTGATCCACGAGGTTTCGTTCATGCTGACGCGGAGCGTGGAGAATGTGGTGCCCAAATCGCAGGCCGACGTGGACAAGGTGTCGCGCGACAAGCTCGGGATCACACTCCCGCAGAGAAAGCCCGGCATCAACCCGCTGAACCTGGTTCCGCAATCGAGTTTCGGCGGAGTTCCGAACGCAGCCGCGATCGCCTTCGAGTCGCGCTATCCGTTCGGTGGCGTCGACAACACGTGGGAGTTCACGGAAAGCGTGACCAAGGTACAGGGCGCGCACAACCTGAAAGGCGGCATCTATCTCGACCGCACGCAGCGGTTCGCCAAGCGGGCTTCGGTGTTCAACGGTTCGTTCGATTTCGGGCGCGATCCGAACAACCCGCTCGATACGAACTGGGCTTATTCGAACGCGATGCTCGGCGTATATCGCACTTATTCCGAGTCGGACAACCGGCCCGTCGGCAACATGCGTTTCTGGAATATCGAATGGTATGGGCAAGACACGTGGAAGGTGACCCGCAAGCTGACGCTCGACTATGGAATGCGCTTCTCGATCGTGCAGCCGCAGTATGACAAGTTCGGGCACGCGTCATCATTCGATCCCGCCTTCTACGATTTCAAGAAGGCGGCCGTGTTGGCGCAACCGGTCCGCGACTCGGCGGGAGTGCGGGTGGGGCTCAATCCGCTCACGGGGCAACTCCTCGGCGCACCTTTGATCGGGTCCATCGTGGGCGGCGATCCGTTGAACGGCGTAGTGGCCGCGGACGCGAATCCGAACTATCCGCGGGCGCTCTATGAGAATCGGGGAGTGCAGTGGGGGCCGCGATTCGGGCTCGCATACGATCCTTTCGGCGATGGGAAAACGGCCGTCCGCGGCGGGTTCGGCATCTCCTACAATCGCGACGATTCGAGCATCGTGCTGCCGTTCACCGAGAATCCACCGTTCGTGTTTACTCCGACGAGCTTCAACGGATATGCGAGTGATCTGCTTACGGCGGGCGCGGCGCGGTTCCCGGGCAACATGAACGCGATCGCGCGGTCCGGTGAAGTGCCGACAGTGATGAGCTTCAGCCTCGGCGTGCAGCGCGATATCGGTTTCGGGACGCTGCTGGATGTCGCCTATGCGGGAAATCTCGGCCGGCATCTGCGGCAAAGTGTGAACCTGAACGGGTTGCGCCCCGGCGCGAACTTCCTAGCGCAGAATCAAGATCCGACCAATCCGGGCCGGCCGCTGACACCCGACTTCCTGCGCCCGTATCCCGGATTCGGCAATATCAACTATGTGACTTACAACGCCAACAGTAATTACAACTCGCTGCAGGTGCAGGTACACCGCCGGTTCCAACGCGGATTGCAGGTGAGCGGCGTGTGGACTTGGTCAAAGACGATGAGCACGGGCGACGGCGGAGCGGTGAGTCCGTATCTCGATTTCCGTTCGCGCAACTACGAGCGGGCGGGCTTCGATCGAACCCATATCGTCAATATCAACTGGATCTACGATCTGCCTTCGATCAGCAAGTTCTGGGCGAACGCGGTG
This sequence comes from Bryobacteraceae bacterium, assembly GCA_046331625.1. GTDB lineage: Bacteria > Acidobacteriota > Terriglobia > Bryobacterales > Bryobacteraceae > JAXLQL01. The sequence continues at coordinate 26,155 of JAXLQL010000048.1, read as the reverse complement.
ACGCGCCAGGTGTTCGACAAATGGCAGTTGAGCGGCATCGCGAGCTTCGTGAGCGGAGCGCCGCAAGCGGTGGGGCTCACGACCACCGACGGCGCCGATATCAGCGGCTCGCCGAACGAAGCCGTACGGCCCGACGTGGTGGGGAAGGCCGATCTGGCGAAGAGCGCCCAGACGTTTCTCCGGTACTTCAACACGGCAGCCTTCGCGCGCCCGGCGCGGGGGACCTTGGGTAATGCGGCGCGATTCAATCTGCGCGGACCCGGCATCAACAACTGGGATATCGGGCTCTACAAGAACATCGCGATCACCGAGCGATATCGTTTCCAATTCCGCTGGGAGACTTACAACACGTTCAATCACGCGCAGTTCGACAGCATGGATCTCACGGCGCGGTTCGATCCGGCGGGCAACCAAGTGAATGCGCGGTTCGGGCAGTTGCTCTCGGCTCGAAATCCTCGCCGGATGCAACTCGCGCTGAAATTCATCTTCTGAAATCAACGCCAGGCGGACCCTTCTTCAGCAGCGCACGCATTTCCTCGATGACTGCGGAGTGCGCAGTGCTCTGAGCCAAGTTGCGCATCTCCTGCGGATCGGCGTCATGGTCGAACAGCGCGGCGCCGCGGCGGCCGTCGTCCCACTCGGTGTAGCGCCAACGCTCGTTCCTCACCGAGCGCCCCAAATACCAATCGCGCACTTGGAACGTGTAGGCGGGGCGGTTCCACGGCGCTTCGGGGTTGGCCAACAGCGGCGAGAGCGAAACTCCTTCCAACCACGGAGCTCGGGGCAAGCCGCAGAGATCGAGCAGCGTCGGGTAGAGATCGAGATACTGCACCACGCGCCGCGACACCTTACCCGAAGCGCGGCGAGGGTCGGCGATGATCACGGGGCCGCGCGCGGACACCTCGAAGAGCGTCCCCTTGGCCCACATGCCTTTCTCGCCGAGATGCCAGCCGTGGTCGCCCCACAACACCACGATCGTGTTTTTGCCCAGCCCCGTTTGATCGAGTTTGTCGAGCAGCCGGCCGAGTTGCGCATCCATGTAACTGATGCAGGCGTAGTAGGCGCGGGTGGCTTCGCGAGCTTCTTGCACGGTGAATGAGCGGCCGGCGAATAAGTCGGCGTTTTGACGGAACTCGTCGCGCGGGAATCCTTCGATCAGGCGCGGTTCGGTGTCGAAGTCCGCGGGCAACGGCATGGACTCGGCGCGGTACATGTCGAAGAACTGCTTCGGCGCGGTGAGTGGCACATGCGGGCGCGCGAATCCAACTCCAAGGAAGAACGGCTTGCCGCTGCGTTGTGCCGAATCGAGAATCGCGGTGGCCTGGTCGGCGAGCGGAGCATCGGGACCGCGATCGCTTTCGGGCAAGGGTCCGTAGACGTTCGCCCATGCATACTGCCCGGGGTTCGGGATGATCAGATTGCGATAGGGCGAATGGGTGCGGTTCCAGAGAGTAGGGTCAGTGGCTTGCTGCTGCGCGCGCTCTTCGGGTGTGTACCAGTCCTGCCCCTGCGTCTTCGGCTTGGCGGCGCCGCGGCGCATGCCTCGATTGGGTCCGTGGAAAATCTTGCCGAGCAAGTTGACCGAGTAGCCTTGGTTCTCGAAATACTCCGGCATGGTTCGCTGGCCTTGGTCGAGTTCGAGAAACGTGTTGTTGTCGAGCACGCCGGTGGTGACGGGATACATGCCCGACAGGACCGAAGACCGCGTGGGATTGCACAACGGGTACTGGCAGTAGGCGCGTTCGAAGCGGACGCCGCGTGAGGCGAGCCGGTCAATGTTGGGCGTGATGGCGATCGGGTCGCCGTAGCATCGGATGCGGCAATCGAGATCGTCGGAGACTACGAACAAGACATTGGGCCGGCCGCTCGCCGTGGATTGCGCGGTGGCAACCGCGGCCGCTACTTGCGAGAGGAAAGTTCTTCTGGTGTGGATCATGATGCGCTCGCGCGATGGGCATCTTATCATGATGCGGAGCGGAGACATTCGGTGGATCTTTCAGAACTCGCGAGGCGGCAACTGGCGGACTATGACGCCCACCATCCCGGACTCGTCTTTCGCGATGCTTCATCGGCGCTGAGCATAGCCGAGGCGTACGCAGTACAGCGGCAGGTTGCGGCGTTGCGTGTGGCTCGCGGCGAGCCAGTTGCGGGATACAAGATCGGGTGCGTGAGTGAGCCGGTGCAGCGGCAATTGGGAATTGACCGGCCGGTGTTCGGATACGTGTTCGGTTCGGAACTGCACGCTTCGGGTGTGGCGCTTGACGCGGCGTGTTTCGAAGGCCTCGCGATCGAGGGCGAGTTCGCGGTGCGGATCGCGGAAGACATTCCGGATCCGGAGTGGGTCATACGTCATCCCGAGCGCGCGATTGGCGAAGTGCTCCCGGTGATCGAGCTGCACAACAACGTCTTCCGCGGAGCGACGCGGACGGCGGCGGAGTTGATCGCGAACAATGCGTTGCATGCGGGCGTGGTTTTGCCGGCGGGCGGAGGCTCGAGAGAACTGCGCGATCGGATCGCAGTCTTCCGAAATGGAGAGGAACTCGGGGTGGCCCGTGCGGAGGCAATTCCCGGAGGCCTGTTGGAGTCAGTGCGTAGCGTGGCGGTTCACGTTGCGTCGTGGGGCGGCACTTTGCGGCGGGGCGATTTGGTATTGACCGGGTCGCCGCTGCCTTTGTATGCGGTGGCGCCGGGCGATTCGATTTGGGTTCGGACGGAGCGATGTGGTGAGGTGAGGGCGGTGGTCGTTTGAGCAGAATGCCGTATGTCCCACGAGTATGAGAAACTGGCGTCGTGAATCAGATGGGGACTGCGCTTTGTCTTGCCGCCACTGCGGCCTTGGCCTTCGCCCAGAAGGTTCCGAGATTCGAAGACTACCCAGTGACGGAGGTCTATCGCGGCCCGGCAGTAGCGCCGAAACTCGACACTCCGTCCAAACGAATGTTCCGGACGAAGATCCGCGAGGGCGCCAAAACGCCACCGCTCTTTGCAGGCAAATACACGTTCGCGGGTTGGGGGTGTGGTTCCAACTGCGGGGCCGGGGCGATGATCGATCTCAGTACGGGAGATGTATTCCCGGTTCCTCTGGCGGGTCGGGGTACCGGGTGGGAGATGTGGATCTTCTGCGGGCAGGCATATGACGGATTCGAGTTCAGGCTCAACTCCCGGATGATCATTGCGCGCTGTGGCTGGAATCCCGACCGGCAGAACCGCAATCATGCCGAGGCGTGGTATTTCGTGTGGGAGAATGACCGGTTCCGATTGCTGCATCACGTCCCGCCGCCGAAGCAAGTTTGGTAGTGGAGCCGCAGTTTTATCGGTTACGCTACTTGAATCGCATCCGCCACAAGAAATCCACCCCGAAGATCCCATTCTCATCACGCACCGCGAGCACCGAAAAATCCTTACTGAAATCCCACTGCAGCCGGACAATCTGCTGCTGCGTCCGGTTCAGGTTGGTAATGTAAGTGACGGTGATGTCGCGGGAAAGCTGCTGCTCCACGGTGAGCCGCGCTTGCGGAAGGTTCGTTACGCCGGTGAGTTCGGGATCGATCTTGATGCGGCTCACGCCGAACAGGCGCTGCAGCCGGCTGTTGAACGGCGCCGTCACGGCCTGTCCGAGCAGCGTATTGTTGCCGGGCTGCTGCAGGAACAGCTGATTGTTCGCCGCAGTCGGAAGGTTCGGCGTGATGCCGGATCCGGGCGTGCGGCCCACGGCGAGCAATGCTACGATCTCGGCCGATTGCAGCGGCGGGTCAGACCGATATGACACATCCAGCTTGTTCATCGGGCCCGAGAAATTCATATTGACCGTAACACCGCGAACGCGAGTCTCGAGATCCAGATCGATGATCGGCTCGATTTTCGATGGATTGTAGAAAGAGATATCGCCGCGCGCGATGCTGTACTGATTTCCGAAAAACTGGATCTCGCCTTGATTCGCGGATACGCGCCCCAGCAGACTCGGCCGTTCGAAATTGCCGCGGACCCGCAGGTTCGCTTCCGGGGAGACATCACGCGCGAGCGACGTCTGGAGCTCGGCATCCGGCGCGTTCTCTACTTGCAGGTCGAGCTGCATGTTGCGTAGGAACTGGTTCGATGGTCCCGCTGACGACGCTCGGCCGGACTCCGCCAGCAGCCTTCCGATATCGGTGCGCGGATTGAGCGCTACACGCGACACCACCACCTGCCCGTTGAGCAGGCTGCGTGCGGAGGTCCCCGAAAGGTTCACGCTTCCGTTGAAGGTGACGCTGAGCGGATCCGGATAGCGAACGCGGACCCGTTGTGCCTGCGCGCTCAAGCGATAGACCCAATCCTGCCCGCCAAAGTCGATGAAGCCGCCGAGCGAAAGCTCGCCCCCCCCGGTTTGCGCGGTGAGCCGCTCCACATTGGCGCGTGTGCGGTCAAAGACCACGGTGCCTGTAAGTTTCTCGAGTCCATTCGGAATATTCCGGAAATTCACACTCGCGCCGTTGAGCTCCATGCGTCCGGCGAGGTTTGGCTTGTCGAGCGTGCCGCGAATGGTGGCGTCGATCGTCGAGACGCCCGTGGCGGTAAGTTCAGGCTCGAACGCGCTCAGCACGGGCAGATTGACGCGTCCGCGCAAGCGCAGATTCCACGGATTTCGCGCTTTGTAGGCGATGGTCCCCGTTGCCTCGAGATCGGTGCCTTCCGCCACGAGATGCACGTTCTGTAACTGCGCTCCGTTCGAATCCATATAAATGAGCAGCGGCTCCTGATTCCGCAGAACAAATCGCTGCGGCGCCGCTGTGGGCTGGCGGCTCGGCTCCACTTCGAACGCGGTCACCTTGGCGACGCCGGTCCACTGGCTGGGGCTGAGCACTGGGCCCGAGAAGCCGACTTCTGCATCCACGAACCCGCGTACGGAAAGCTGCTGCGCGGGATCGCCGAACAGGCCGAGATCGCGGAGCGCAAGGAAAGTAAGATGCGAAACCTGAAGCTGGCCGAGGCCGTATGAGTTTCCGCCGAGATTCCAGTCGGCGCTGCCGCGAACGCGTGAGTCCCGAAGATTCCCTTCCAGTGTGATGCCGAGCAGGCGATTGTTGGTTCGTGCGGTAAGCGTGAGGTCTCCCACGCGGCGGTCGCCCACGGCAAGATCAGTGGCGTGGAATTCGCCTTCGAGCGCGGTGAGTTGCGTCTTCCCTCCCTGTCGCTGTGCGGCGATCGTAGCTTTGGCGCGAATGGCGCCATCGAGCGTGGACTGGCGCTCGGCGAGATTCTTCCAATGCTGCACACGCGAGTTCCGAAGCTCGAACTGAACGCGGAAGTCGTCCTGGTCGGCCGATCCGAAAAAGTCGATCGAACCCGCCCCGAGACGCGCTCGCCCATTCACCACCTCGATCCGGCGTTCGGTATAGCGGACATCGGCTTCCACGCGCTCGAACGATTCGTCCCATGCGTTCACGGTCGCCGCGTTGACGTGGCCGAGAACGCGTGGCGCGCCATAAGTGCCTTGTACGTCGAGGTAAGTGGAAGCAGTACCGGTGACGGGCCAGGTGATGGACAGGTCGCGGAGGATCTCTTCGATCGGGCTGTCACCGAGTGTGAGCTTGGCGGATATGGCGCTTTCAGGCAGGGGCTTGCCATCGGTGAGCGCCAGGCTCCCGTAGCCTTGCAAGCGAACGCGCTCTTCCGCCAGATCGAGTTGCGTGATGCGGATCTGCTCCCGCGTGGCGTCGATGTCGCCAGACATACTCTGAAACTCATGCTGATCGAGGCGGAACGCGCCCAGTTGCAGACGCCCTTGAACGTGAGGCGCGGCGGCGCCGCCGGTCCATTTGCCATTGAACTGGACTTGACCTTTGCGGAGTTCGATCGGCAGTTGCGCGCCCGAGAGCAGCGGCTCGAGATCGGCGAGGTCACTCGAAACGAATCCAAGATCGATGCCCGCGGGCGTTCCGGTGAAGTTGATGCGCGTGGACGCGAGTTCGAGGAACGAAGCGCCGAACCGGACGCGGCCGGAGCGCTGGTCCCACGTGACGTCGACGTTGCCCGAGAGGGGCGCGTCCTCATCGAGCGGCGTGAGCCGGACGTTGGCCTGCAACGAGAGATCGGGCCCTTCCACGCGGATCGGACCCGAGACTGCAGCCCGCCACGGAAGCGGCTTTTGTCCGGCAACCGCCGCGAGCGCCTGGAGCGGAAATCCAGAGGCGGTTCCGTCCAGCGCGAAGCCCTCGCGGGTTTTCGCGGCCGAACCCGAGAACGTACCGCCGAGCGCGGTGACCACGAGATCTTCCACGAAAGCGTCAGCGGCATCGGCGCGGAGGCGGCCCTTCGCGGAGATGTCGTTGACGCCGTGGGCAGCGATGCCCGAAGCTTGCCATGCGCCATTCACGGTCCATTGCTTGGGCCCGCCCAGTTCCACAGACCCAGTGAATTCAGCCCGGCCCTGCGGATCGATGGGCACGTGGAAGAGTGGGATCCAAGACGCAAGTTCTCCGCTCGCGCGGCCGCGGCAGGTGAGCGTTTTCGAGTACGCGTAGGCGCAGGACTCGAAGTTCGCGATGCTCTTTTGCGCCGAGAGGCGAACGCGGGAAAAGTCGATGCGATCTTCGGTGATAGTAAGCGCAGTGGCGAGATCGATGGGGAAGGGAATCGCGAGCGGGCGCGCTAGCTTCACCGACTGCGCTGAGAAGTCGCCGGAGTAGGCGCGGTGCACGCGGTCGAGCGCGAGCTTGGCTTCGAAACGCTTGCCATGCACGTCGAGCGGGATGGCAGACGAGGCGTAATGGAGTTCGCCTTCGAGAAGGCGATAGTCGTCCACGGCGAATTGCAGAATGCGCTCCCAGCCCGCGGGTCCTTCCTGGGCGAAGCGAGCCGCGGGGATATTCGTGCGGCCATCCGCCGACGCGATGATGTTGACGTGCGGCTCCACGACCTCGAGCGAGGCGAGGTCGATGTCGCGCTTCCAAGCATTCACGATCTTGACCCCGAGCGTGACTGATTTCGCGCGGAACAGCGGCGCCTGCGACACCGGCTCCGTGCCGTGGATCACGAGATCTCGCAGCGATGCCCGGCGCGTCTTCCAATCAAAGCCGAACGCCCCGATTTCGACGCGGCCTCCGGTGGACTTTTCGAGCTCGCGCACGATGCGGGCGCGGACCTGCTCGCGGAACCAGCCGGACCGAAGCGTGAGCAGACCGCCGGCGACGATGAGCAGCACGAGCGCGGCGAGGATGACGAGGATCCGTCTCATGCCGGAGGCTCCAAAATGGCGCGCACTACTTGTACGCTAGCAACCGGCGGAACTAAGCCGCAATTCCGCGCCAGATCATGTCCACTACTTGCCGCGCGAAATCGGCGGGCACTTTGGAGGCCGCGAGGTAGCGAGCGTAGAACGCGCCGACCAGAGCGCTGGTGACGCAATCGAGGTCGACCTCACGGCGGAGTTCGCCGCGTTTGCGCCCGCGCTCGAGCACGGCGCGAAGCATCGCACGGCGGGGAGCGACGAGGCGCTCGCGAAAGAGCGCCAGCAATTCGGGCGTGTGCGCTTCTTCGCTGAGCACAGTCCCGATGAGTGACATGCCATTGGGGCGCAGCAGGGACCGGCGGAAGTTGTCGAGGATGCCGATGAGGTCCGACGGCGTGGAGCCGGTGTCGACGGCGGGCTCGGAGAGCCGGAGGCCGCGGACAGCGGCGGTGGCGAGATCGGCTTTCGTGGTCCAGCGCCTATATATGGTTGGCTTGCTGACGCCCGCCTCGACGGCCACGGCGTCGATCGACATGCGGGCGTAACCGTCTGTGGAGAGCAAGCGAAGAGCAGCGTCGAGGATGCGCTGTTCCGACTCGGCGCTGCGGGGCCGGCCAGGGGGGCGTGGCGATTCCTGCATTTGTTTGAATCCGAGAGGCGACCTTGACAATCCATGATCTTGACAGCCAATATGGATACGATACAGTATCGTAAATAGGAGAGCCAATGAGCTCGAGAGACGCCAACCCCGTGAATCCCCGTGCCCCGAAGCGGGCCGCAATCGTCATCGCCAACCCCGCCGTATCCACTACCACCGGATGGCCCGTGGGGTTTTGGTGGAGCGAACTGACACACCCCTGGTATGAGTTCACCGAAGCCGGCTGGGAAGTGGAGATCTTCAGCCCGGAGGGCGGCCGCTGCGAAGCGGATGCGATGAGCGATCCGCGAGACCCGAGCGGATACTCCTCGAGCGATCTCATCAGCATGGGTTTCATCCATACGCCGAAACTGGCGGCGTTGGTGGAGCAGACGCGGAAGGTTGCGGACCTCGACGTATCGCGCTTCGACGCATTGGTGGCCGCCGGGGGGCAAGCCCCGATGTTCAACTTTGAAGCGGCCACGGCTCTGCACGCCAAGTTCGGCCAGTTCCATGCGAGCGGCAAGATCGCCGCGGCGCTGTGTCACGGAGTGGCGATTCTGCGCTACGCGAAGGGACCTGACGGCGAGCCGATCGCCAAAGGCAAGACCGTAACTGGCTTTGCGAACGTGGAAGAAGACTTCGCCGACAATGCCGTATGGAGCATGGGGCTGCTGAGTCGCGACAAGCATGTGATGCCATGGCGGATCGAAGACGAGTTGAAGAAGATCGGCGCGAACTACGTACAGGCAGGGCTCTGGCGCGGCTTTGCGTATCGAGACGGTAACCTGATCACGGGGCAGCAGAACTTCTCCGGCGGCGAGACGGCGCGGCTGGTGATCGAGAGCGTGGGCAGATAAGGAGCAAGCATGAAGATCGCATTCATCGGATACGGAAATGTGGGCGCGCCGCTGGCGATTCAACTCGAGCGGCAAGGTCATGAGGTCACACTCGCCGCGCGTGACGCCGGCTCGGAGAGTGTGCGAAAGGTGCTGGCCCGGAATCCGAATCTGCACGTCGCCGCCCCCCAAGCAGCGGTGCGCGATGCAGAGGTGGTGTTTCTGGCAACGCCGTTTCAAGCCAACGAAGCTGCGCTGGCGGCAGTGGCTGAGGAACTGAAGGGCAAGGTCCTGGTGGACTGCACCAATCCCGTGGGTGCGGGCTTGTCGCACGGGTTGGCTAATGTGCAGTCGGGCTCGGAGATGATCCAGAACCTGGTTCCCGAAGCGCGCGTCGTGAAGGCGTTCACCATCTACGGATTCGAAAACTTCGAAGACAACTCGTTCCCGGGCTATGGCGTGAAGCCGGCGATGATGTACTGCGGAAACGACGCGGCCGCTAAGAGTGCGGTGGGCTCGCTGATCGCGCAACTCGGGTGGGAGCCCCTCGACGTGGGCAATCTCGAACAGGCGCTCCATCTCGAACACATGACGTTGCTGTGGATCCGAATGGTCCGCGTTCACGGGCATTCTCCGCGTATGGTGTGGGCCGTATTGAAGCGCTGAAACAGCACTCGCGAGTATGATTTGACAGCGCTTCACACGCGAAAACTCGCACGAAAAGTTGTTCCGCGTGACTGGCCGCGGTTGTCTCACCTCGCATGAAGTTTTCATGCACTCTTGCTGTGGCTACCGCCGCGGCCGTCATTCTGTCCGCACAAACCCCGGCTGACTTCGCGCCGGCTGTGAACTACACCACCCCGGGCGCTGCCTATTGGAGCGTCGCCGGCGACTTCAACGGAGACGGGCGAATGGATCTCGCCGCTTCCGACAGTGCGAGCTTGGGCGTTTCCTACGCGCTCGGTAACGCCGCGGGTGGCTTTGACGCGCCGGCGGTACGCGTGGTGGGGCTGCTGGTTCAGGCGATGCAAACCGCCGACTTCAATCGCGACGGGCGCACCGACCTTCTCATCGTCACCCCGGCCGGCGTTGCCGTCATGCTCGGTTCGCCGGCGGGATTCGCCTCGCCGGTCTACGCGTCGCTTCCCGTGACGCCGAACTTCGCCACCGCTGGCGATTTCAACGGAGACGGCAATCCGGACATTGTGGTGGCGGGCACCGAAGGCTACTCGGTGGCGCTCGGCAATGGCACGGGCGCATTCCAGATCGGTACGCTGCTTGCGCAGATCACGCCTGCATCGTGGGCGGTTGTGGGCGACTTCAACAATGACGGCAAGCTCGACTTCACCGGTCCAAGCAGTGCGGTGGGCGTCACCTATCTCGGCAACGGCAACGGAACCTTTCAAGCCCCGGTATCGACCGGTCCGATTATGTACGGCACAGTCGCCGCGCATTTCGATGGCGATGGCATCCTTGACCTGGTGATGCTGACCGCGCAACCGAGACAAGACGGCAGCAACTACGCAGTGACCATCGCGCGCGGGCTCGGCAACGGCCAGTTCGTGACTTACTCCAACTACGTGCTCGGCGTGCCGATGAACGGGCTCGTCGCGGGCGACTTCAACGCTGACGGCAAGACGGACGTGGCGACACGCGTGAGCTCCACCGGAAAGCTGCGCGTGTTCGCCGGAAATGGCTCGCTCAGCATCGGTGGCGACCTGATCGACTCGCCCGTGCTTTCGAACGGAACTCTGCTAACCGCGGACACGGACGGCAACGGATCGAAGGATCTGGTGTGGGGAAGCTTCCAGCAATTCACCGTCTTTCGCAACACCCACGGCAACCCGCCGCTACTGGCGCAAGTCAAGCTGGCGCCGGGTTCGGTGATCGGCGGCAGCGCCAACTCCACCGGAACGGTCACGCTCGGTGGCATCGCCGCCGCCGAGGGCGCGGTGGTGACGCTCACCAGCAGCAATCCATCCGCCGCCTCCTTCCCAGCCGGATCGACGGTGACGATTCCCGCCGGTGCAAGCTCCGCGACGTTCAGTGTGGCAACGCAGGCGGTAGCCAGCGCCACCGCCGTAGACGTTTCGGCTTCCTCTGCCGGTGTGACGTTCACGGCTCCGCTGAATGTCGTTGCTCCTTACTCGCTGACAGGCCTCGCGGTGAACCCGGCAAGCCAATACGGGATCTTCACCGTCACAGGCGCCATCACGCTCAGCGGACCTGCGGATTCGGCGGCCGTGGTAACGCTCGCTAGCGCCAACAGCGCGCTCGCTTCGGCGCCGGCTAGCGTGACAGTTCCCGCAGGCGCTACGTCGGCCACGTTCCCGATCACGCTGAGCCCGGTAACCGTGGACACGCCGGTGGCCCTCACGGCCAGTATGGGCGGCGTGTCGCGAACGGCTACGGTGACAGTGCTGCGGCCGCTCGATACGGTTGCGATCTCCAAGGCGATCTTCACGGTGAAGAATGCGGATCTGCGCGTGGAAGCCACCAGCTCCAACACGGCCACCACGATCACCGTCTACAACGCCGCTAACGGCGCACTATTGGGTACGCTCAGCAACGCTGGCGGTGGCAAGTACAACGGCAACATGTTCGCTCCCGTGAACCTCACCAACATCGCTCTGAAGAGCGCGCTCGGCGGAACGACAGCGGGAGCCGTGCAGATCAAGTAAACGGTTTCGGCGAATGGACGCGCCGAATCGGCTCGACGGGTCTTACCAGTTCGTGTAGGATCCGTCGGGCCGCTTCAACATCGGCGTGAGGATGTAGTGATCCTTGTAGTCGCCGATTTGCTGCAGCTTCGCCGTGTCCACTTCCACGCCGAGACCCGGCCGCTCGTTGGGCCAAAGCTTTCCGTTCTTGAAGTCGTAGCCTTGCTTCAGATACGGCCACTGCCGTGTACCGCCCATGACGAGTTCCATCAACGCGGGACCCGGAAATGCCGTACAGCAATGGACCATTGCCGCTTCCGAAATCGGTCCAGTGAAGTGCGGCACGATGCCCACGTAGTGGGTCTCGCACATCGCGGCGATCTTTTGGAATTCGGTGATGCCACCCACGTTGGGAATGGTGACGCGCGCATAGTCGATCAGGTGCGGTTCGATCAGCTCGTTCCATTCCCACTTGGGTCCGAACTGCTCGCCCACCGCGATGGGCACTTTCACCTGATGCCGCAGCGTGCGATAGACGCCCGGATTCTCGCTGCGCACGAGATCCTCCACGAAGTAGGGGCGGAGCGGCTCGATCATGTTGGCGAGCGCAACCGCGTCGGGCATGTCGAGCTCGGTGTGGAAGTCGATGGCCCAGGCGCCGTCTTTGCCCACGCCTTCGCGAACCTGCTTGGCGAGCTCGTAGACGCGCTGCACGTTGTCGAAGCGATCGACCGTGGGTCCGCGGCTGTCAGTGGAGATCCGATACGCGCGGAATCCCGCTTCGATGCACGCGCGCGCCACTTCCTTGGGCGAACCTTGCGCGGGGAAGCCGGTGGAGTAGCATTCCACGTAGTCGCGTGATTGGCCGCCGAGAAGCTGATAGACGGGCACGCCGAGCGCTTTGCCCTTCAGGTCCCACATCGCCATGTCGAGCGCGCCGAGCGCGTGCGTCTTCTCACGGCCCGCCGGATAGAAGTACGCGCGGAACATCGATTGCCAGAGCCGATCGCTGCGGAAAGGATCTTCGCCGATCAGCAGGCTGGCGCACTGTTCCATGGTGTCGCCCGCGCCGCCTTCGCCCACGCCGATGAGGCCCGAGTCCGTTTCTACCATCACGACGTTGGTGCTCTGATTGAACAGCGGCTGCCGCGTGTTCGGCCGGCCTGCCGCGTCAGTGGGAGTCTTGTAATAACGGATTCGGGTGATTTTGGTTTTGGGAAGTCCGGCGGCGTCGGCGCGATCGGCGAGCGAGGCAGCGCCCGCGGCGCCGAGGCAGGATCCGAGAAAAGAGCGGCGGTTCATGACTCGGTTATCGTACCAAGGCGCGTGCATGGTTTATCATGAGCGATTAGCCATGATGCGAACGGTGGGAACGCTTCTCTTCTTGTTGCCGGCGGCGGCGCTTTGGGCGCAACAGGAAACGCTGCTGGTGTTGCTGAAGGGTGCGAACGCGCTCGGATACTACTCGCTCGATGGGAAGCTGCAGGCCACGGTCCCGGTGGGCCAGCATCCGCACGAGATGGTGCTTTCGCGCGACGGCAAATTTGCCTACATCACAGACAACGGCACCATGCGCATCGAGAATCAGGGAAAGGGCGGCAACACCGTTTCCGTAGTGGACCTCGCTGCGCGCAAGCGCGTGGATACGATCTCTACCGGCAAGTACCGGCGCCCGCACGGCATCTCGCTCGACCCGCGCCGCAACTACCTCGCCGTGACCGCCGAGTCGCCAGACCAGTTGGTGATCATTGACGCCGAGCGGCGCAAAGTGATCCGCACGTTCGCACCGCGCGGGGCGACGTCGCACATGGTGTCGTTCGGTCCGGTGGTGGCCTCCGGCGGCGCCGAGTACGCGTTCGTGAGCAACTCGGGCGCAGCGTACGTATCGGTGGTGCAACTGACCACGGGCGCGATCAAGGTGATCCCCACCGGCGACCGCCCCGAAGGCAGCTTGCTGTCTCCGAACGGCAAAGAGCTCTACGTGGCCAACCGAGAGGCGAACACGATCACCGTGATCGACACCGAGCGGCAAGCCGCGATCAGTGAAATCCGGACGGGCAAGGGTCCGGTGCGGATGGCGGTGACGCCGGATGGCAAGACGCTGGTGTATGCGCTGATGCACGAGCATGCGATCGGCTTCGCGAACCTGGAATCGAGGCGCGAGACCGCGCGGCTGATGGTGAATGGCGATCCGATTTCGATGTCGATGTCGCCGGATGGCAAGCTCGCCTTCGCGAGCGCCGAAGAGAAGGACACGGTGTTCGTGATTTCGGTGCCGGAACGGAAACTCGTGCGCGCGTTTCAGACCGAGAAGGGCGCGGCGCCGGATCCAGTAATGTTGGTGAAGCTCCAGTAGCCGGAATCGCGATAAACTCGAAGACGTGCGTATCCTGGTCGCCTGGGGGCTGAGTGCGACGTGTGTGCTGGCGCAGCCGCAGGCCGTATTGAACCGCTACTGCCTGTCGTGTCATAACGCTGCCCGCCGCACGGCCAACGTGGACCTCGAGCATCCCACCGCAGCCGTTTGGGAGAAGGCGCTCGACCGCGTGGCCTCGCGCAAAATGCCTCCGCCCGGTGCGCCCGCGCCGAGCGCCGTGGAGTCAAAGCAGCTGGTCGAGTGGATCGAGAAGCAACTCGGCATCTCGGCCAACGATCCCGGTCGCGTGACTGCGCGCCGATTGAATCGCACCGAGTACGACAACACCGTGCGCGATCTGCTCGGCATCGCGTTTCGCCCGTCGCGCGATTTTCCGGTGGATGATTCGGGCTACGGCTTCGACAACAACGGCGACGTGCTCTCCGTGTCGCCGATGCTCGCCGAGAAATATCTGAACGCGGCCCGGCGGCTCTCTCGCGCGGCGATCTTCGGGGAACCGTATCCCGACAAGCCCGGCGTGATGACGCGATTGCTCGCCAAGCGTTCGCACGACGCCGGCGCCTCGCTTTCGAACAGCAACTACCTGCCGTATTCGATGCGCGGATCGCTCTACGGTGCCTATCGATTCCCGGTGGATGGCGAGTACGAGTTCCGCCTGCGCGTGGCGAACTTCCGCGGCCAAGACGAAGACGACCTCACTCCCGCTGACCGCGAGCGCGCCAAGAAGTTGCGCGAGCAGGCACGCAAGCGTGGAGGCCCTCGAACCGCGCTCACGAACGAACAGATTCAGGCGCTCAACGAAGAAGCGCGCAAGCAAGCTCCGCCTCGGAAGGTGATCCTGACCGTGGACGGCGCAACCGTGGTGCAAGGAGTTGTGGAAGGCACCACGACGCTCGACTATGATCGCGGCGAGTTCATTGGTCGCGCGGCCGTGAAGGCGGGCGAGCATGCCCTGCGCGCGTCGTATCCCGAACTCGCCGACCTCGACGATCCGCGCTCCAACGTCAATCGCGACATGCGCCGCAAGCTCTTCGTCGATTATCTCGACATCGCGGGTCCGTATCGCCCGAGCACGGCGCCGCCGGAGAGCTATCGAAAACTGTTCGTGTGCGGACACGTGCGCGGCGAACACGAACGCTCGTGCGTGCGGGCAGTGATCGCGAACGTGGCGCGTCAGGCGTATCGAAGACCGGTGGCCGAGTCCGAACTCGCGGGACTCACGGCGCTCGGCGAGAGCGTGATCGCGGCGGGCGACTCCGTGGAAGAAGCGGTCCGCGTGGCGTTGCAGGCGATCCTCGCGTCGCCGCATTTTCTGTTCCGCGTGGAGCGCGACTCCACCACAGCCACGCACGCGGTCAACGATTTCGAACTCGCCTCGCGGCTTTCCTATTTCCTGTGGGCCACCATGCCTGACGAGGAGCTGTTCCGCCTGGCCGCGGAGAAGCGTCTGCATCAACCGGCAGTGCTAGAAGCGCAGGTGCGCCGCATGTTGCGCGATTCGCGATCAGGCTCGCTGGTCGCCACCTTCGCTGCGCAGTGGCTGCAACTGCGCAACCTCGATCGCTCCAAGCCCGATCCGCTGAAGTTTCCCGCAGTCGACGACGAACTCGTCGACTACATGCGCAAGGAGACATCGCTGTTTCTCGAAGCAGTGATCCGCGAAGACCGGAGCCTCGTCGAACTCATTGATGCGCCTTTCACCTTCGTCAACGGACCACTGGCTCGCCACTACGGCATCTCCGGCGTCAACGGCGAAGAGTTCCGCCGCGTGTCGCTCGATGGCGCGCAGCGAGGCGGTCTGCTGTCGCAAGCGAGCATTCTCACCGTGTCTTCGTACTCCACGCGGACGTCGCCCGTGATCCGCGGCAAGTGGGTGCTCGAGAATCTGCTGGGAACTCCGCCGCCTCCGCCGCCTCCCGATGTGCCGCAGCTCGACGAATCGAAAATCGGCTCGGCCATGTCGCTGCGGCAACAGATGGAGCAGCATCGAAAGAATCCCGCCTGCGCGGTTTGCCACCAGAAGATGGACGCGATCGGTTTCGGACTCGAGAATTACGACGCCTCCGGACGCTGGCGCACCAGCGAGGGCAACTTCGCTCTCGACACTGCGGGCGTGATGCCTGATGGAGCGCACTTCTCGGGTCCGCAAGAGCTGAAGCAGCTGCTAAAAAAACAGCAGGACGCTTTCGCGCGCAACCTCGCCGAAAAGACGCTGACCTACGCGCTCGGCCGTGGCGTGGAAGCAGCCGACCGCCGCGCCGTCGATCGCATCGCCGACGCGCTCACCCGCGATGGCTATCGCTTCTCCACACTCGCGCTTGAAATCGTCCGCAGTGCGCCGTTCCAAATGCGGCGTCCCGAAGGAGCCACGAATCCATGATCCTCACCGGAAAGTCACTCTCTCGCCGTACCCTGCTGCGCGGCGCCGGAGCATTGGCCGGCCTGCCCGCGCTCGACGCGATGTTTCCGGCATTCGCCGCGAAACCGAAATCGCCCGTGCGCATGGCGTTCCTCTACGCGCCGAACGGCAAGCAGATGGAGGAGTGGACCCCGCGCACCACAGGCGAAGTGGCGAAGCTGACCGCCGAGTCATTACCGCGCATCACGCAGGCGCTCGCGCCCTACCGCGATGACGTGATTTTGTTCTCGGGCTTGACGCACAACAACGGGCGCGCACTCGGCGACGGTCCGGGAGATCACGGCCGCGCGGGCGCGAGCTACCTTACCGGCGTGCATCCGAAGAAGACGTTCGGCCGCGATATTCGCGTCGGTGTGTCCGTGGATCAGATCGCCGCGGCCAAGGCCGGTTCGAAGACGCGCTTCGCATCCATCGAGATCGGCTGTGAGGAAGGCATCCAGGGCGGCAATTGCGACAACGGGTACAGTTGCGCCTATTCGAACAGCGTCTCTTGGCGCACGGAGAACGCGCCGCTGCCGCCAGAGATCGATCCGCGCTCGGTGTTCGAGCGTCTGTTCGGCGCGGGCGGACTCGATCCGGATCCAGCGCGGCGCGAGCGCCAACGCCGCTACGAGCGCAGCATTCTCGACCACTTGATGAGTGACGCCCACAAACTGAAGAGCGAGCTTGGACCCACCGATCGCCGCAAGATCGATGAGTATCTGTTCTCGATCCGCGACGTGGAGAAGCGCATCGCCGCGCGCGAGCAGCAGCGAGTGGAACTGCCGCCCGATGCGGCGCGACTCGGCACCGCGGCGCCCGGCGAATATTCCGAGCACGCCAAGCTGATGTTCGATATCCTGCTGCTGGCGTTTCAAACCGACTCGACGCGCGTGGCCAGCTTCATGCTCGGCATCGAGCAAAGTAACCGCGCCTATCGCGAGATCGGAATTTCGGAGTCGCACCACGGGCTGACGCATCATCGCGGAGAGCCCGAGAAGATCGACGCGTGTGTGCGCATCAATCGATTCCACCTCGACCAGTTCGCTTACTTCTTGGGCAAGATGAAGTCGACGCCCGATGGCGATGGCTCGCTGCTCGATCATTCGATGATTCTTTATGGCTGCGGGCTGAGCGATCCGAATCGGCACGAGCATCATAATCTGCCGGCGGTCCTGGCGGGTCGCGCGGGGGGGGCGTTGTCGCCTGGGCGGCATCTCATGTATCCGAATGAAACACCGATGGCGAATTTGTTCGTGACGATGCTGGATGTGTTTGGGGTCCCGGGTGAGATGCTGGGTGATGCGAATGGCCGGTTGCCGCAGTTGACGAATCTCTAGCCTGGAAACTGGTTCTACCGGTTCGAACTGCTTCACACCGCGACGGACGGCGAGCTATTCGGCCAAAGATTATGATTTCCGATTCGCCGGCCAGATTCGCGGGCCACACGGGAGTTGTCCGCGAGGTTCATCCCGGACGTGCCTGGCCAGGGCGAATCGGTTCGGTGACGGATAGCGGTGGCGTCCATGTAGCATAATAAAATCGTGCAATCCCACGTATTTCGCGCCGTAATCCAAGAGGACCGTTTCGAAGATGGGAAGCTTGCCTACCACGCGTTTTGTCCAGCCTTGAAAGGTTGTCACACCTGGGGACATTCGCCCGAAGAAGCCTTGGCAAACCTTCGCGAGGCCGCAGTGCTTTACGTGGATGACTTGATCGAAGCGGGCGACGTGATTCCCGATGATCCCCAGCAAGGAACCATCGTGATTTCGACACCCGCCGTTCTTGTCAACCACTAAGGTGCTCCGCCGATCCATCACCGCGCGAGAGCTGGTTGCCGCTCTGATGAGGGATGGATTCGCCCTACAACGAGTTCGAGGAAGTCATCGCATGTACAGGCACGGAGACGGCCGCCGAGTTGTGGTTGCCTACCATGGTCTCGGGCAGACATTCCCTCTCGGAACCCTCCGCGCGATGATCACGGACGCAGGCTGGTCCGACGCAGACTTGGAGCGGTTGGGTTTGGGTTAGCTCACCGAGAGACTGTCCGGCCAAGCGGAGTGCACCGCTGGCGCATGTACTCGTCGGGCAGGGCTTCGACGACGCCTCGCCTGGTTGTTTCAAACCGACTCGACGCCCGTGGCCACGTTCATGCTCGGGATCGAGCAAAGTAATCGCGCCTATCGCGAGATCGGAATTTCGGAGTCGCACCACGGGTTGACACATCATCGCGGAGAGCCCGAGAAGATCGACGCGTGTGTGCGCATCAATCGATTCCACCTCGACCAGTTCGCTTACCTCTTGGGCAAGATGAAGTCGACGCCCGATGGCGATGGCTCGCTGCTCGATCATTCGATGATTCTCTATGGCTGCGGGCTGAGCGATCCCAACCGGCACGAGCATCATAATCTGCCGGCGGTCCTGGCGGGTCGCGCGGGGGGGGCGTTGTCGCCGGGGCGGCATCTCATGTATCCGAATGAAACGCCGATGGCGAATTTGTTTGTGACGATGCTGGATGTGTTTGGGGTCCCGGGTGAGACGCTGGGTGACGCGAATGGCCGATTGTCGCAGTTGACGAATCTGTAGTGGGGCAGACTTCAGTCTGCTCGGGACTTCCAGTCCCGCTTCCGTGGACGCCCGAGATTCTAGGAGTCGTACGGAGCGAGGTAGAGCGCCGTGTCGTGGTCGACCAAGCCGAGCCGGACGCGATCCAGCCAGCCCGTTCTCCCCAGCCCGTTCTTGTTCATGGCCTCATCGGCGAAAAAGTACACAGTGGAATGCGCGACTACGCCCAACACGCTGAGCTCCACTTCGTGCTCGTAGGCTCCGAAGCTGCTGTTCGCTGTCCGGAACCGTTTGAGCACGCCGCTCTCGACATCCAGCCCCAGCTCCGTGCCGACCTCACGCCGGAAGATGCAGAACGAAGCACCAGTATCGACGGTCGCAGTCAGGTGGACGATGCTCTTCCCCGATTGAAGCAGCACCGGCACGGTGATCCCAGTCTGATCGCTGGCGTACGAGTGGCGCCGGAAAAACTCGAGATGGAACACTACCAACCGCCGAAGGGAAGATCGTCGTCCGGTACGCTGGCAAAAAGCGGTTCGGCGATGCCTGCGGCCTTGGCGGCGGCTCTGACGTCCACCAGTTTCTTGCCGTGCGCGATCAGTTGTTCGCCATCCAACGCAACCCACTCGCCGGCATAGGGACCGGAGTGTTTGGCAAGCCATTGCATTTCAGCCCGGCGTTCATTCACCGGCTCCGTCGATTTCCAACTCGAGGGACTTGGCTTATCGTCGATGGTGACGCTGAGGCGCTGGTGCTCGGCCAGCGCGAGAGGCTCCAGGGGACGCAGGACGCCCTGCTCGTAGATCACGTCTAGCTGTCGGGCCATGACGTTTCCATTGTACCGGCCTTTGTTCGTTTCTATTCCTGCAGCGAGGTGCGGCCCACGAACCTCGCCTCGTCCCAGAAGCGCCCGCCTCGTGCTGCGGTCCGGCCTATGAAGCGACTCGGGAGACCGAAATCTTCACGCGATATCCGAGCGCGCCCACCAGCCGGATCAGGAGGTCCGTTGAGACGTTCGTGAGGTTCCCGTTGAGGATCGCCGTAACGCGCGTCAGTGACGATCCAGCGCGCCGCGCCAGTTCGGCATGCGTGAGATTTTCGGCGCGGAGAGCCTGCCGAAGCCGCTCGAGGAGCGAGTACTGCACCTGCCGCTCCTCTGCGTCGGCCGCGCTCAGTCCGAGGGCACGAGCCAGAGCTCCCGGAGTCTTGGCCGTAATGGACTCAGTCTCCATTTCTCCCCTACGATCCCAAACTCGCCAAGCCCACGCGTTCGGCCTCGAAATCCTCCAGCGTGTAGTCGTCGTACACGCCATGCGCCTTCAGAAAGCCATCCAACTCGATCCGTGCCAAGCCCAAAATCCGGCAAAGATCCGGTTCGGTGATCCTCCTCGCCTCGAGTTCCCCGAGTGCGAACGCCTCCAGAGCCCGGCGCGCAAGATCACCCCATTGGCCGACAAACGGCTGGCGATGTCGTCAGGAATTTCGACGCTCAGGTGCATGGGGCCCCTTCCTTCACGGTAGCGCAAAGCAAGGACGCACCCAGACACATCGCCATACAATGGAAGCGAACGATGACCGCCACCCCTGTCCCCAGCGTCGACGACTGGATCGCCACTCACGGCGACTGCTGCGAGTTCGTGCGCGGCGAGGCCTTGGAGAAGCCCTTGCCGAAACGAGCCCATGGCCGAGCCCAGCGGACCCTAACCACACGCCTGACTATCTACGCGGAACAGACCGGAGCCGGTGAGGTGATTACCGAGTGGCACCACATCTTCGGTCCACCCGACGACATCCGCATCTACATCCCCGACCTCGCCTTCGTCCTCGCTCCCAACAACGCCGCCCTTCCCGACTGCGCCGACCGCGCCTCGACATCATGATCGAGATCGCGTCGCCCAACCAAGGCGCCGAACTCACGGACAAGGTAGTTCTACCTTCACAATGGCGCCAAGCGCGTCTGGCTGCTTGATCCGCACCGTCGCCGCATCGGCATCTATTCTCCAGACGCGCCGCCCAAAAGCATCGAAGCCGACGGCGTCCTGACCGACAGTCTCTTGCCTGGTTTCGAAGTAGCGGTCGCGGACCTGTTCGAGCCCCCGAACCCCATACCGTGTAGTTGAAAAATCCCATCTCCTTCCCCCTCAACCACATCCCCAGATCGATTTTGCAAGCCCCAACCACCCTCCCGCTACAACGGGACCATGATCACCGACCGCAAACTCGAAGCCAATCGCGCCAACGCGCAGCACTCTACCGGACCCCGCACTCCCGAAGGCAAAGCCGCCTCGTCGCAGAACGCCACCACCCACGGACTCTTCTCCGCCACCTTCGCCGTCGCCCCGCAGGACCGCGAAGAGTTCCACCTCTTCCTTGAGCTCCAACGCGAAGAGCTCCGCCCCCAGGGCATCAACGAAGAACTCATCTTCTCGAACCTCGTCCAAGCCGCGTGGAAAATCGAAGCCACCCGCCGCCTCGAAGCCCAAGCCCTCGCCGAACAAAACGAAGCCAATCTCGACAAGTACAGCAGGTACGGCACACGCTTCGAGCGCGCCTACTACCGTGCCCTCGCCGAGCTCCGCAAGCTCCAAACCGAACGCGCCCTCCGCGAAGCCGCCACCCAACCCATCGAAGACGCGCCCCCGATCGCCGACTCAGCCAAGCTGAAAAAACGAACCCAACCCGGCCCCACCCGCGACCCTCTCACGGACCGTCTCAACGCCGAATCCCGCTGGACCATGTCGCACCTCCGCGCCCTCGAGGCCGGCGTCGCGCCCCCGAACAGGCCATGACACGCGAACCCAGCCGGCGACTACTGGTCGCCCTTGAGCAGCAGCGCATCGGTCTCACCGGTGACTTGCGTCGAGTCTCCCCAGATCACGCCATCGCCCCAGATCACCCCGAAGCCGGCCATCGTGGAGTCTCCCCAGATGACGCCGTCTCCCCAGATCACGCCAGTGTCGTCGACGATATTGCTGGTTCCCCAGACCGTGCGATAGCTCCACGTAGCGTTGTCGCCCCACACCACGCCGACACCCGAGACCGGATCCTTGAGAACCACCTCGCCGTCGGAATTGACCACAGCCTTCGGCGACAACGCGAGCGTCGTAGCCGTATCGGTGTTGTCGAGCGCGGCGCCGATGTCGAGATAACCCGCGCCCACCGTGAAGATGTCGTGCCGCACGTGATAGGTCACGCCAGCCGTGTCTTTGCCCGTGCCTTCGAGCGGGAAGCCCTTCCACGCCGTCTTCATCAGGCGCATCTTGATGAGGTCCGGCGTGAGCGTCTTCTTCTCCACTGCGGCCTTGTGCCACATCAACGCAACCGCGCCCGAGACCACCGGAGCCGCCATCGACGTGCCGCTCATCCAGAAATACTGGTCGCCGGGTTGCGCGATCGCGCCGTTCATATAGTCGCTCAGCACCACGCAGTTTTCGCGATTCGTGTTGCGGAAGCGGCCGTCTTGCGAGAGGAGCGAAGCCACGTGATTGCCGGGTGCCACGAGATCGGGCTTGACGATGCGGTCAAAGCGCGTCGGACCCTTGGAACTGTAGGTGGCCACCAGGTCATCGGCCTTGGTCGCGGTGCCCATGGTGCGCGTCGCGCCCACCGTGATTACATAAGGATCGTTGGCAGGAGAAGTGATGGTCCCGTAGCCGCTATTGTGAGCCGAGTTGTTGCGGCCCTCGTTGCCGGCGGCCACGACCACCACGATGCCCTTCTTCCAGGCGGCTTCCACGGCCTTGCACAACAGATCTTGCGTGTACGGTTTCGAGACCGGCTTGCCCAGCGAGAGGTTCATCACCTTGATGTTGTAAGTGGACTGCAGATCGATCGCCTTCTGAATCGCCGCGATCACGGCGCTCTCGGTCCCCTGGCCGTAGCGGTTGAGCGGAGCGAGGCTGACGAAGTGCGCTTCCGGCGCGATGCCCCGGTAGGTCTTCTTGTATGCGCTGCCCGTCGACATGGTGCCGCGGCCGCCGATGATTCCAGCGACGTGAGTGCCGTGGCCATAGACATCCTGCATCACGGTCTCGACGCCGAAGGTCTGGAAATACCGCACGCGCGTGGCGCCGGAAGCGTCGTTGAGGTCGGGATGCTGCGTGATGCCGCTATCGATGACGGCGACGCCGATGCCTTTGCCGGTCCAGCCGCTCTTGTTGGCGGTGACCGCGCCGGTGGTGGCACGCACCACGTCCATGGTTTCGTGCATCGCGGCGTCGTCGTGGATCCACTCCACCGAAGGCAATGCGGCGAAGCTCTCGAGTTGACTGCGGCGAATCTCGTAGGCGGCGCTGTTGACCAGCGGCAGCCGCGAAACCGGACGAGCGCCTCGAGCGGCCAAGGCAGCTTCACCCGCTTTCATCGCGCCCGCGCGGAACTCGACGATCACGCGGATGGTCTTTGGCGCAGGGGCCGGCTTCAGGGCCGCGTCGAACCCGCCTCCGGCAAGCACCGGTACCAGGGCGGTGAGGAATCCGGCAATCGATCGCAGCTTCATACATCCGTCTTGATTGCACGGCACTTGCCACGGATCGGCCCAGTGAAATCAACCACCTGCCTCTAAGGCCCGGACGCGGGAAGAGACAGTTTGTCTGGGCGTCGCGCGACAAAGTGTCGGAGTCAAACGCGACGGACGCGGATTCCCGCTTCGGCGAACAAGACCTCGACCATCGCGAACTGCTGGTTGTAGTAGTCGCTCGAGTACTGCCCCATGCGCTCCGCCGAAACCACCACCTCCCGAATCCCCGCTTGCACAATGGCGCGGCCGCAGTCCATGCAGGGCATGATCTCCACATAGATGCGGCAGCCTTCGAGCGGCGTCCCGCACCGTGCGGCGTTGCAGATGGCGTTGCGCTCGGCATGCTCGATCCACTGGTATTTGGTGGGGCGGACCAGCCGCTCAGGAACGTCGTCGCGAATGCCGCGCGGAAAGGAGTTGTAGCCCGTGGTCCGGATCTCGTTGGCCGGCCCGACGATCACGCAGCCGACCTTTGTATTCGGATCCTTGCTGCGCGAGGCGACCACTTTGCAGATGTCGAGGTAGTAGCTATCCCAGTCCGGAATCTGTGACACGGCGTTTCCCAATTATATAAGGAAGGAGTGCAGATTGAACTTTCCCACGAACGTACTATGCGGTGTGTGCCATTTTGGCCGATGTAGAGGAAGAGGGACGTCATCCCGGCCTCGCCGGTCGTGGTGCGTTCCGGGAAAGGCCTGACCCCGTAAGATGAAACTCCTATGCGCAGGCGCCTTGCTTGCCACCGCCGCGCTGCTTCCCGCACAGACCTCGAAGAGCTGTTCGGTTTCCGACGTCAGCATCGGGTCGCCGGTGACGGCGGCGCTCGAAGACGGCGACTGCAAGCTGAGCGATGTGCTGCCAGGTTCGGCGGCGGCTTCGGCGAAGGCGTACAAGCTGACGGTGGGCGAGCGGCAGACCGTCACGATAGAGATGACATCTTCGGTGTTCGACACCTATCTGGCGCTGATCCCGGGCGAGCATGAGGGGATGTATGGCGTGAATGATGACTCGCCGGACATCGGAACCAACTCGCGGATCGTGGCCAATCTGGCCCCGGGTACGTATCGCATTCTGGCAAGTGGATCGCAGTCGGGGGCGGCGGGGCAGTTCTCGTTGAAGGTGACGCCGGAAGGAGCGCGCACATGCTCGGCGCGGAGCCTCCCACTCGGGGAGACTTTGGAGTTGGCGCTATCGGCCGAATCGTGCCGCGAACTCGACATCTCCAGCACCCAGGCATCGGTCAGTCCGTCGGCGGTCAACCTGTTCGAAGCGAACCTGCCGTCGGCGGGAATCCTCACGCTCGAAGTGAAAGGCGGCTCTCGCCCGCCGGAGGTTCGTGTGGAAGGGGGCACGTTTCCGGTGGAGCCGTTCCGCAGCCGGTCGCGCGTCAGTGTCAGCTTGCCCGCGGGCAGCTACCGCGTCGTGGTCAGCTCGAACCTGTATCTTTCCTATACGCTCAAATCGCGGTTTGAGGCCACGCGGCCATGCGCGGCTGGTTCCTTGGGAAGAAGCACGAAGGTCTCCGGTTCGCTGAGCGAGGACGACTGCCGCTTCCAGGATTTTCGCCAGTTCACCGCCGATTCGAGCTATGTGGACGCCTATCGCGTGGAGGTGGCCGAGCGCGGCGTGATGCGCTTCCGCATGGACTCGGGCGCCTTCGATACGTTCCTGGCGCTGCTCGACGATCGAGGCCGCTTACTCGCCGTCAATGACGATGCCAGCCAGGACGACACTAATTCTGAAATCGTGGTGCACTTGGCGCCCGGTGCCTACTCCCTGCTCGCCAACTCTGCGGCTGTGGCCACCGGGAACTACGAGTTGCAGACTTCCTTCGAATCGCCGCGACCTTGCCCGGCTCGCGACCTCTCCGCGCAGGGAACAGCCGACGTGACACTCGCACCAGCCGGCGGATGCCGCGCCCTCGATGCGGAGTTGCTCGGCCAGGCAACGCAGAGCGCGGTGGCGTACAAACTCGAGTCGAAGGGTGGGCTCGCCAAGGTTGCGCTCTCCGCGTTCGGCGGCGATGCCAGCTTCGATGTGGTGGACGCCGCGGGAAGGCAGGTTGCGCACGCCAATACGGATCGCTTCGGTCTTGCGTCCGTCGAGACGCGGCTACGGGAAGGTTCGTATCGGCTCGTGCTCTACTCGCTCACAACGGACCCGAATCCCGTCTCGGTGAAGGTGACTACGTCGCCGGCCAAAGCCTGCGCAAGTGTCGACTTGGCCCTTGGCGTCAAAGCCTCCGCGCAACTCGGCGGTGCCGATTGCCGCGTACTCGATGCGATGCTCGAGTCGCAGGAGACGGCCCTTGCGAAGTCGTTCCGGATCGACGTGGGTGTGGCTGGCCGCCTGGACCTCGATCTCAACAGCGGCGAATTCGAGCCAACGATGCTCCTGCTCGATCGCAACGATAACGTTCTCGAAAGCGCCCTTCGGCGCGAGCCTTCGGCCATCCGGCTCTCGGCAAACGTGCCCGCCGGTAGCTACCGCGTGATCGTCGCCGGTCCGGCCTCGGGCGGCGTGTTTGACCTCACCGCCTCGCTCGCCGAAGGAGCGCAGGGCACGGTGGCCAATCCGAGGAACGAGCCGTATCCCAAGCCCGCCCTCAAGCGCGGCGCCGAGACGGGGCTGGACGAGACCGGCCTAGAGCCGTAGTTCGCCGATTCGGTGGCCACGGGGTATCATTGATTCTTCGGACCCCGATGACCCACTCCCGCCCCCGCGGTCCCTTCGACTCCATCTATTCGCACGGCTTTGTCCGCGTGGCCGTTTGCACGCCAGCGGTCGACGTCGCCCGCCCCGATTTCAACGTGGAGCAGACGCTCGCCTTGGCGCGGCAGGCTTCGGAACGATCCGTTGCGGTGGCGCTGTTCCCGGAACTCGGCCTCTCTGCGTACACCAACGAGGACCTGTTCCAGCAAGACGCACTGCTCGACTCGGCGGAACGCGCGCT
>JAXLQL010000047.1:0-40122 GCA_046331625.1 Bryobacteraceae bacterium | reverse complement strand
CAATGAGGCCGCGATCACGTGATCGCGGAAACCGCCGCCATCCCAACTATTCTATTATCAAACACCTACGCCCGCCCGCGCGAGCACCCCACCAAAAATCCATCCGCTGCACCACCATCCAACCCACCACCTCCTCCAATTCCCCGACCATCAACATCTTACACCCCGCGAGCGGTCCCCGGCTTTTCCGCGCCGCCCCGCCGCTCGCGCCATCATCGCGTCACGAAAACCGGGTACTCCCCGATCTCCCCATTCAACCACTTCCCCAACAGCCGCGCCTGGATCTCGAGCATCCGCCGATACGACACCCGGTAGTCGAACAGCGGGTGCGTCGCCAACGTGTCCATCCTTTGTTCGTACGCCCGAAAGAACGCCCTCCTCCCCTCCGGCCGCAACGCCACCCCGCGACCCGCCGTCACGAAGTCCCGGCCCGTCACCATCCGCGTGTTGATCGCGTTGATCACCGCCGAATCCACAATCAGCGGTCGAAACGGCTCCATCAGGTCCAGCGCCAGCGCCGGCCTCCCGAATCGCAGCTCATGATACAGCCCGATCATCGGATCGAACCCCACCGCGTAACACGCCAACGTGAGGTCCTTTGCCAGCATCGCATATCCCAGTGACAGCAGCGCGTTCACTCCATCGCGCGGCGGCCGCCGGTTGCGACCCACAAACTCCATCCGGAAAATCTCCGGCAGCGTCTCGTCGTCCTCACCCTTCAGCATCCCGTTGAAGGCCCCGAAATACAGCCGCGCGCCGTTGCCTTCCACGCCGAGTAACTCCTCCACCGTCGCCGCTTCTCCCGCGCGCTCGGCCATCTCCTTCAATTGCCCCAGGCACACCGCGTCGGGCTCGATATGGTTGCGCATCAGCAGCGTCCGCTGGTTCCGGATCTTGCCCGCCACCAGCCGCCGCGCCGCCGCCAGGCGGAACCAGTCCTGGGTCGCCGCCTCATATTGCTGCTTGCGCAGAAATACGTTTTTCGTATTCATCCCGATCGTAATTCCATAAAACCAACCGCCCTGCGAGAAGTAACAAATCGGAACGTTCGCCTCGCAGAGCGTCTGCACGGCCTGAGTCGTGATCTGGATGTTCCCCATCAGGTTGATCTGATTCACTTCATTGATGCGAATCTCCTGGCGCAGCGCGTCCTTCTCCTTCACCTGAAGCACTTCGCCGGATTTCCCAACCTTCAACCCCTGCGTGTTCAAGTACACCGGCTTGCGATCGTCGCGAGGCGTCACCAGCCGCCGCACCTCCCTCGCTGGACCCTTTCGCGGAGGCTCATCCTCGGGGAACAACGCCAACTGTTCGGCCTCGCTGATCTCGGCGCGATGCAGGCGGTTGGTTTCATCGGGAAGGCAGATGGGCGCAAGCGAGCAGCCCACGCACTTCGGCGAATCTTCGAGCGGAGGCGGAATCGCGCCCCGGCGCGCCAACTCCCACGCGCCCGTGATTGCCCGCTCGGTCTCTTCGATCAGCGCCGTGTCCACCGGAATGCGGACGCGCTGGCGAGTGCCTTGATAAAACACCACCGCTTCGTCGCACGTGTATCCATTCTCGCGGAGCACGAGCGCTTGCGAGCCCAGTTGGACGCGGTCGGGCGCCCACATTTCGGTCCCCGTGTCGCCCTCGCGCGGTTTGCCGTGCTTGTAGTCGACCGGGGTGACGCGACCGCCTTCCACGTCGAGCAGGTCGAGCTTGGCGATCACGCGGAGCCGCTCGCTCGAGAGCGTGATGGCGCGGGTCTGGAGCCGATCCTCGCCGAGCGCATCCGACCCGGGCAGGCTCTGGCCTTCCTTGTCCACGCGCTTGTGTTGGACCGAGCCTTCCACCGTGTCGACGGACTCGGCGAAAAGGCCGTCCACCCATTCGAGAAAGAACAGGCGCGGGCAGTAGACGAACTCGTTCACCATGCGAGCCGGCAGGTACTCCGGCAGTTTCCGTTCGCTCGGCCGCGATTCCGGAAGCGGCGCTAACGCAGGTGCAGCCGCCATCTGTGTCTCCTTTGCAGCGTGGGCTTTTACTCTGTTGCAGCCTTAATTCCTGTTGTGCTGTGGGCTCGAAATTGTGGGGCAGGCTTTAGCCTGCGCGGGGCTTCAGCCCCGCCTCCTACACAACAATGCATGGAGCATCCACATTCGTATAAGGCTTCCCGAGCGCCGTGATCACCCGATCCCCACGCCCTTCCGCCGGACCCAAGTCCACGAACAACACCTGATCCTCCGTGTGATGGATGATCGCGCCCAACTCCGCCCGCAGCTTCACCATATCCGTCGCCGTCAACTGGCACTCGAACACGGAGTATTGGAGATGATCCCCGTAGTCGCGCATTGTCTGGAACACGCGCCGCAGGCGCTTGTCTTCGCAGATGTCGTAGCAGACGAGGTAGCTGGTCCTCATGCTGCGGCCTCCGCCAGCAATTCCGCTGGCCGGAAGCTGACCATGTATTTGTTCGGCTTGAATTTCTCCGATGCGTACACAGCCGCCACACCGCGCTCCAGAATCGGACCAAGCTCTTCAGCCTCGCTCATCAACTCCGCCGACGCAAGCAACGAGCGGAGCGTTCGCAACGTGATCGGCGTCTGCCACACCGGCCAGCGGAACTCATACCGATTCCGCTTCCCCCGCTTGAATCCTCTGACGCCCAAACCTCCGTCGGCATAGAAGCAAGGAAACAGCGGCAGCGACTCGTATGCGAGCCACACGGCGGCCCGCACACCCGTGTTCTTCATCTTGGTCGGCGCCTCTTCAGTGAAGGCGCCGAGTTTCACTGTGCTCGGATCCCATCCGAGGGAATGCTGGTCATCTTCGTATCGCCAGGGCCCGAACAGTGCCTCGTTGATTGCGTCTTCGTCGTCCCGCAGTCCCTCGGTCAGCTTTCGGATGTCGGCGGGAAACTTCTGTCGCGCCACCGACATGTCGAACGGAGTCGGCCTGAGCTTTCCTTCGTCCAACACGAGTTCACAGCCGAATGAACACAACCACCGGAGCTCGTCCTCTGCGGCGCTCTCAGCGCAATCATGCAGCGCCGGGCCTGGTGTCGCCTTCACCTGTTCGGTCCACCGCAGGTCATGCCGCTCGCCGCAGTCCGTCAGGCTACTTGCTAGGCGCGCGGCCAGTCCCTCGGCCTGCAAGTCCTCCGAGAGCACCAGCAACGGCCGCCAAGATCCACCCGCTCTCCTCCAGCCCAACCGCGGACCGGCGAATCCGAGTTTCTCCTCGCACAACCGAAGCACACCGAACGCGGCCATCGCCCCGATCGGAGTGTCGCCTGGAATTCCTGTCAGCAGAATTTCACCCATCGTTATCCTCCTGGATCGATGCAACCGAATCCGCGCGACGCAGCACGGTCTCCAAGTACGCCAGCCCCCAAGCTCCGTAACGATCCACCAGACGCCAGAACTGGTCCGCCCAACCCGAGTCGATCCGATGGAGTTTCGGCGCTGTGTCGGCATTGAGTAGAGCGTCGCGGAATTCCGCCTCGATGCGCTCGGGCTCGCCGTCATTCCAAACCGGAGCGAATGGCCTGCCCCAGCCGTGGTGCGACCCGATCAGATGCCTCACCAACTCGGGATCCCGCGCTTTCGCCAGCGCGCCGTTCGAGTCGATCAGCGCCACCGATACGAATTCGTGCCGCGCGTTCTCCGGATACTCAGCCAACTTCCGAAGCCGCGTCCGTTCGAAGTTCGAAACATCTTTCTCGGATTTCGCCAGCGGAGCCTTGTCACCGGAATCAGCCCGTTGTCCCCGCAGCCAAGCCTGAAACCGGCTATCGAGTTTCCCGGTATCGTGAAATCTCGCGGCTAGCTCGACATCGGCGCGCAGGTCCTCGGGGAGGACTCGCCCGAAAGTGCGGGCCACCATCTCCACAAGAGTCGTATGGCCTTCGAGGCTACCGCTTCCGGTGAACGCACCTCCATCCTCGCCTTCGAATTCGAACGGCTCTTCGTCAGGCGGAGCCATCTTGATCCTGGAGCCTTCAATGACGAATCCGCCGGGGTACGCCTGCCACTTGAACTTCGAGTAACCCGAGAATCGTGCGAACAACTCTCGGATCTCGTCAGGGTCCTCCGCTTCAGTGAGTCCTTGGGCGGTGGCGACTAGTTCAGCATGCCCGAGGTTGGGATGCATTCTTTGCCGAGGCTTCGCCCGGCCCTGCTCAGCGCGCTTGTTCCAACACTCATCGCCGATGTCTTTGGCCGGGGTTTTGCTCTTCGGATCCCAGCCAAAATCATCGCATCCACCGTAGCTCGCGGGAACCACGATCGTCGCTCCTGGAAACAATCTATCTCCGAATTCGGTGCGGTCCACGCCCATCCACACCAGGAACGGCCGTTCTTTCGCCTCTTCCTCGCTCGACTCACCCGCTCTCCCCTCGAGATCCGCCACCACTCCAGGCTTCTTCTCCGCCAACCATGCCTTTGCCGTTCCGATCGGCAGGGGCAAAGCTTCTCCGGACGAAATCGGCGCCGCCTTGACGGTCGCCGCCCACTCGTCCGGATTCGTCTCGTCCAGATCGGCACGCCAGACGATTTGCACGTCCGCCACGTTCATCGCGTCCCGGCCATGCAGAAACGGCGCCACGTCCGGATCCGGATCGGGCGTCGGGTTTGTCTGAACCCACGTCTCGACATGCGCGGGAAACAGGATCGGCCCGCCTTCGCTCTCTGCGCCGAGCCGCCGCCGGTCTTCGGCCGTGAGTTTCCCGCGGAGTGCGAGAACCCCGAAGTCCAACGCACGTTCCGCCCCGGCGTCCTCGGCATTGTCCCGGAGCCATTTCCATGTCTCGCCTAGCTTTGACCCGTAGATCGGATCCTTTTCTTCCGTGCCCTTGCGAAGCAGGACTGCGCCCTTGCTCGCACCGGATTGCCCAAGCCTGTCCAACCTCCCGAACCGTTGCTGGAGCGCATCGATCGGAGCCGCTTCCGTAATCAGAGCATCGAAGTCGAGATCGGCGCCCACTTCGATCGTCTGCGTCGAAACCACGTAGACAGGCTTCCCGTTCTCTCGGCTCCTTTTGGCCCGAATATGCTCCAGCCATTGCTCCATCAATGCGGTCCGGTCATGCTCGCGAGTCCGCCCCGTCAACAGGATCGCCTCTTCGCCGTCCTTGCGCTTCTCGGAAAGCTGCCGCCAGATCTCGCGCGCCGAATCCACGCGGTTCACCACGATCCCGATCACCTTGGCGCCATCCTCGCGCCGAAACTGCCGCGCCAGCCGAACCGCCTCTTCTTCGAGCTTCTGCGGCTCCCGGAGTAGCGCTACTTTGCTCGCGCTCCATCGGTCCGCGAGGGGCTTGTCCTTCAGGTCCTCGGAGTCGTCGAGTCCGAAAACACGTTCGCTCGATCGCGGCGTGGCGGTCATCTCCACCATCCGCAGGCCCGGCCCTACCGATCGCTGGCACTTCTCCTGGAACCGCTGCATAGCTTCAACGGTGTCGCGAAACGGCTGCGACAGATGTGCCTCATCGACAATCAGCAGCGAGTCCATTCCGGTAAGCGCGGCATGCACTGGGCGCTGCCGCTCCGTTACGCCGTATCCGCGAAATAGCAGTCTCGAACCGAACTGGTCAACAGTCGACACGCACAAAAGAGGCCGGGTCGGCGCATCGATCCAACTCTTGTCTTGCGTGATGCCTCCGCGCAGTTGCACAGCTTTCAATGGCGCAGAGCCGCCCGAGATCTTCGCCAGCCGGTCTGCCACCTGTCGCGTCGCGTCCCCATTGCGCGCCGCCAGCGCCTGCTCCAGCTTATGAGCATGTTCGAATGCCTGGTCCACCACCACGCGCCGGTCGATGACGAGAAACGTTCGGAGCGCCGCCTTCCTGCTCTCGGGCGCCAAGTCCGCCTCCAGAGCCAACAGAAACACGGCCAAATCCAGAATCGAAGTCTTGCCGGCGCTCGTCGGCATGGCGATCGCCCGCGGCCAACCCTCCGCCAACACCTGCGCGAGCAACCGCTGCTGCCATCGGAAAGGCCGGTGCCCATGCACCTCTTCGCAAAATTGCGAAAACAAATCCGGAGTCATTTGTCACCGCCTTCGGCTCGGACCGGGCGCATCAACCCGAGTCCGAAGAAGCGGCCGGCCCCCAGGATCACGGGGCCTCTCACAGGTTC
Organism: Bryobacteraceae bacterium; assembly: GCA_046331625.1. GTDB lineage: Bacteria > Acidobacteriota > Terriglobia > Bryobacterales > Bryobacteraceae > JAXLQL01. The sequence continues at coordinate 34,003 of JAXLQL010000047.1, read as the reverse complement.
TGCGAACTCGATATCCGCGTGTACCGCCCACCGCGGTGGCTCATCCTTCTCGCGCTGCAGGCGGAACTTGTTTACCGGCGGCACTCCTTGCACCATCGAGTGAGGACTGTGCTCGATCATGACCGGTTCCGGCAGCCCGGCCCGTTGGCAGCTCTCGAGAAGGATTGCCTCGGGCGGAAGCCTCTTCTTCGGGTACCGGTCCAGCAGAATGGGGGTCACGCTCCGAAACTTCTTCGCCAGCCACTTCCAGGTCTCCGGTTTCAGGGTGCTTCCCGAGCCAAGCGTGTCGTCCGTCGGTTCCACCTTCCATCGGCCCAACTCTCGATTCAGAGCAATTCCGAGTTCCGCCACCGCCTCTACCGCGACTAGCACTCGGCGCCTCTGAATGGGGTCGCACGCTACAGGAAAAACCACTCCACAACCCATCAGACGCCCATCGGCATGTTCACCGCCGGTGAACGGCAGCGCCACCGTCGCGCAATGTGGTTCATCGGCATGGCCGTGCAACAACGCTGGCGCCTTTGACTCTCCGCCGAAGTGGCTGAGCAACGCTCGTCGAAACGCATTCGTCAGAGTGAGCGTTGCTTCGATTGGGAGTGGCGGGCCTCCCGCATGACGCAGCACCACCATCTCGTCGAACACAGTCTGCACGGGCAGCTTTGCTTTTGTAGCTTCGCCATAACGTTCCTGTGGGGCGAAAGGATACCACCGCCCGGCGTCCCAGAGCCGCCGCAACTCTTCGAGCCGCCCCTCGCGCGCAACCCGCAACGCCAGAGGCCCTTGCGGCGTCGGCCGATGCGTGCTCGCGGGAGCCTCATCCACCAATCGCACCAACGCAGGCGAACGTGATTTACCGAGATACGGAACCCGTGCCGTAATCTCGTCCAGCGTCTTGCGAACTTCCGCGCTCGGCTCCGAGTCTCGCCAAATGAAGTATACGGGCTCTTCCACGGGAACCGACGGGAACTCGCGGGGCTGCTTGGTATGCACTCCGAATTTGTCTACGTAGTTCGTTGGCACAAAGACGGTGTGATCGGACGCTTTGCCTGCGGCCGGAACGTGAATCTCAGGTGCTGGCTGGCGTTCCAGCCACAGTAGCGCCCGTTCCGCGTCGTCTCCCATCCCCGTTTCCGCATACGCCGCGACCATCGCCGAGAAAACACGCGCCGGATGCGGCGGCCATTCAGCCTCCCCTCGGTCCCGCGCGCTCCCGGCGCACCAGCGGCCAGTCAGGAATTGCACTTCGATTGCGAACATGGTGCACCTCCGTGCTAGACCGCCTCGTCTTCGCCAGCCGTCGACGCATCGCTCTTTTGGACCAGTTGCACGAGTTTCGGCGTCGGCTTCAACGTGACGGTCTCCACCCATCGCAGGCCCTGCTTGGTTGCGTCGCTGACGGCCGCCCTGAGCGCTTCTTCCGCCTGGGCCAGCGTCACCGCGAAGCTCTCGGGTTCGGGCGCCAGCACTCGGCGAATCACCTCGAACTTCGGTTCCGCCGTCGCGGCCAAATGGCACCGGGCGCGAAGGTCCAGGCCTTCTTGATGGGCACCGAGGAAGGCGCAAATTCCGAGAAGCGCAATCACCGTCTGTGCTGCCCGGTCGCGTTCCCCACTTGAGTTCCCGCCGGCGTCAGGAAAGCGGAGCCGTCGAAGTTGCGTGAGCGACAGGACCGTCGTCTGTTTTCCTTCGCGCATCGTGACGCCGCCGTCCGTGATTGTTGGCGTCACATTGCCGTGGTTGATCTCCGAAGGCTTGCCCTTCTTGCCAAATAGCTTCGCCTTCGACCCGTCTTCCTTGAGGTCCCACTGATCCTCGGCCTTCTTTGCTTCCACAATCAAGCCAGCCATGGCTTTGATTCCCAGCGGATCGATCCTCGATGCGGTCCTCCTGCCCTTCTCGGCGTCGATCGCGACAATCTCGCTCGTGATCGCTCGCGGAACCTTCGCACTCGCGGCCCCACCCCCGCCCTGCGAATCCCACGTCCCGAACAGGAGCGCGGTCGGGCAGAACTCGAAAAAGGCGGTCGCGGTCTGCGGCCGCGCGCTCACCAGACGCGCTCCATTCGCGGACTTCCGGAAGGCGACCCCATCCCAGAGCGAGTCCCGGAAAATGGCGTCATGCACACGGTGCGGCGCATCGAGCGACGTGATCACGCCGTGTCCCTCGATTGCCACTTCGATCAGAGGCAGCGGGATCCTTCCCGCCCGCCGCGCCTCGAGCAACGCCAGTTCCATCCGGTTCGCCTGCGACTGGACCGAGTCCAGCAACACGCAGTGCAGAGGCTTCTCCTCACCGAGGTGGCGTTCCTCTTCGGCGTACTTGCCGCCTTCGTACGTCGGAGGGAAGACTTTGTCTCCAGTCCCTCCCACCGGCGCCAACCGGGTCACCGCCCGTAGCGCCGTTACGTCACCGTTCAAGTATTCACTGATTCTCGCTTGTAGCGTCATTTCAACTCCTTGGCCTTTGGCCTATCTTCGGTGTCTGGAGCTGTGCTAGAGTATAGACAGCAAAAAGCGGCGGGCGGGAATTGAACCCGCTATCCATCAGATGCAAACTGACGACCCTAACCGGTCGGGATCCGCCGCGTACACTTATATGGGCTCCGCTCGCTGCGGAGCCCATTCGCTTTAGACCCAGTATTGCAGGTCGTACGAAAAGATGCAAGTAGATTTTTTTCCTCGTACAGATCGGATTGCTCATGTCATAAACCTTGATAACCTGGGCCACGCGTTTCGTGCGAGCTGCGGCTTGCGCTATGATAGGGGCGTACCGACGGTCTCTCGTCGGCCTCATCGAAGGATGACCTGAGCTACGCGCTCGGTTCGGTCCTACAGTATTCTTCCGTGGCCTCGCGGCCACGGCCTCTTTGGGCTGGTCAGGGCCAGCCGCCGTCTCAGGGCCCGCGGGTAGGTTGTCGCGCCGCCTTCTCCGTGATACGCTCGCACCAGAGGCACCCCCATGGACCCCCTCTTCATCTGGCGCGACGGCGGCTACTTCTTCCCCAATAGCCGCGTTGGCCTCGACAACATCGTGTACCTCTTGCGTCAAGACTTCTCGCCCCAGGCCATCGCTGACTCTTACCCGCTCATCACTTTCCACCAGGTTCAACGGGCCATCGAGTTCTATCGCGCCAATCAAGCCCACGTCGACCAGTGGCTCGAACAATGCGAACTCGACGAAAAGCAGTCGCCCTACGCTCTGAGCAAAACCGCCCCGCACTTGTTCCGGCGCTTGGAGCATGCACGGCGTGAGCTTCTTCCCAAACGATGAGCGGCCCCGCCTTCTTGCCGGCCACCGCCGAACACCAGCAATCCCATCTCGCGTGCTACCCTCGAGCCAGCGGCGCTCCCAATGGACCAACTCTTCGAGCACCGCGACGGCGGCTACTTCTTCCCCAACACCAAAGTCGGCCTCGACAACATCGTCTACCTCCTGCGCCAGGACTTCTCCGCCGAGGCCATCGCTGATTCCTACCCGCACATCACCCTCGACCAAGTTCAGCGCGCCATCGACTTCTATCGCGCCAACCAAGCCTGGGCCGACGCGTGGCTCGAGCTGAGCGAACGCGAAGAAGAGAAATTGTTTCAGCCGTCCGACCCGGAGCTCTTCCAGCGCCTGGAGCTTGCGCGCGCCAAACTCTCCGCACAGCGCTGAGTCCGCCCGCGCGAAGCCTTTCCGCCCAGCCTCGCTCGCCCGTGGCTGCGCCCCCCGCTCACGCCCAGCGCACCCCACCCGATCTCTCGCGGACCGCCAGCGCCTCGCACCGGCTCCCTTAGCCAGCCCCGTCCGCCAGCCAAGTTCTCCGCCCCTTCCAACTGAGGGCATCGATACCCGGAAACGCGATTCTATCGCAATTCTTTCGGCACTGCCAGAAAAATCGAGCGTCGCCGTACCAGTTCGTGTATTGGAAAAATCGTTTCTTCCCTGTTTTCAATCATTCGCGGACATCGATTTTGCCGGCGAAGGCCCCCTTCGCGTTATTCTCCTGGTCGAGGAGCTTATATGCAGAACCAGGATCTCAGCGCGGCCACCTACCGGCTCGCCGCCAAAACCGTACCTTCTTCTCCGGAAGGAAGGTGCCCGAAAATTCGCGAATTCACGAATCCGAACCCAAATCACCCCCGCCTGCGCCAGCCCTTTCACGCAGTCGCGGGACTTCATCCCCACAGCTAAGCACCGCACCGAGGACACCATAACCATGCGCTACCCAGCCACACTCACCATTGACGAAATGCCCGAGTCCGAGCGCCCCAAGCGCTCGTTCATCAGGCAAGCAGCCATGCCGCAAACCCCGCCGCCGGCTCCGCAACCGCCACCCGAGCCTCCCCGCGGCCCCGGTATCTCCCTCGAAGACTGGAAAATCTTCAAGCAGTTACTCTTTGACGCGCTCATGCCTTTCCCGGATGCCCGCGCCTCCGTCAACGCCGCATTTGCCAAAATGCGACAGGCATTGGAAGCGCAAAACTCGGCGCCGATCGGAGGGCCGGCCTTTGCGCCCGCATGATCGCCCTCATGATCCACCCGCCGCGCGGTCGAATCCCACCTGCCCGCGCCCAGTCACGCCGCCGCTTTGTCTGCTATGCTCTCCGGCCATGAGGACCCGGAGACGCATCTTCCTGCCTGCTGCTTTGACAATGGCGCTTGCCGCGCGCGCTTACTTCGCCGCGCCAGGCACGCTCGAGTGGAAAACGACGTTGCGCTTTCGCGACTGGAGCCAGGGCGCGATCGAGGGCGACATGATCGCCGTCGGAAACTCCACTGACCCGGGCGGATTGTATGCGCTCTCGGCGAGCACCGGCAAGTTACTCTGGAGCGCGAACATCGGCAAGACAGTACGCACGGCCATCGGCGGCGGAATGGTATTTGCGTCGAGCGAGACGAAATTCCCGGACTATTCGCTAGTGGCGTTCGGATCGAAGACAGGCCGCGAGGCGTGGCGCGTCCCTCTCGGCTATCGCACCACGCAAAGAGTCGGCTATTCGGAGGGTCGTGTCCTCGCGCCGAAGTCAGAGGAAGCCAAGCTTCTCGCCTTTGACGCCGCCAGCGGCAAACCCGCATGGACTTTCTCTTACGGCCCCGGCCGCGGCCACTGCGAAACCGGTTTCGCCACCGCACCGGGCGCCATCTACTGGGGCGCGGGCCAGGACAAAGGTTCGATCGAAACTCGCCAAAAACCGGCGGGTAACTTCCTCTTCGCAATCGACGCCCGCACGGGAAACCTTCTTTGGAAACGGGAGATGCGGCTCCAGACTTATGACGACGTGGGCGAGTGCGTCAAAACTCCCGTGTTCGATGGCAAAGATACACTATTCTCCGTGGCCTGGTACCGGCTCTTCGCGGTTGATGCGGCGTCGGGCGCGGTGAAGTGGCAGCGCGACGTGTTGAATGCCGATGGTAAGGAGACCGAAACCGGAAGCCCCGCTTACACAGCAGGCATGGTGATCGTCACCGGGGGCGGGCTCATGCAGGGCTTTCGCGCATCCGGCGGGCAGCCCGTGTGGAAAGCGCCGCTGGCGAACGGGGGCCAGTGGGACCAAATGGCCGCGGCCGATGGCGTCGTGTATTTGGGCGGACTCACCGCGGTGCAGGAACTGGCGGCCGTCGACGCGGCAACCGGCAAGTTGCTCTGGAAAGCCTCGACGCCCGGGAGTTCCGTGGCCAGGGATATCGTGTTTTCGCCCGGAGCGGTGTACGGTTGGACGTTCTTCAATTACTTTCGAATGGCACGGTGAGGCCCCATATGAAATGAAACAGCCGCATTCTCGAGTATGGAGCGGGAACAAATGAATCGCCGGCGGTGTCTCATCTCGCATGCGTGCGCGAAACCTGCTCCTCTTGGTTGCGATCGTCGCCGGAACCTACACGCCTCCCGCCGCCGCGTGCTCCTGCGGCGGTGACTGGAAACCCTTCTGCGAACGCCTACCGGCAAGCGCGCAGTCCACCACCACTGCGGTCTTTCTCGGAACCGTCGAGTCCGTGTATCCCACCAAAGCCCAAGACAAGGAAATGATGGACGCTTACTTCAGGAGCGGAGGCAAGCGTTGGCCGCCCGAAGATCCGGAGGAGTTAGTAAAGTACTGGGGCGCCCACATCACCGCCGCCGAAGCCGATTCGATCCGCAAGAACGAGCCCGCCGCGTCGCGATTCCGCTACAATCGCCGCCTGATCCGATTGCGCGTGGACGAAGGCTTCGTAGGCTCGCCTGGAGATACGCTCGAACTGCTTTCGGGAAGCGGCGAATGCTGCGACTGCAGTCCTCCGTTCGGCTTGGGTGACCAGTATCTCGTGATCGCGCATCGCAACGAGAACCGCTGGTCCACGAGCGTATGCTCCGGAACTTCGATGGCTCAGTACGCTCGGCTCGACATCGCCGCATTGCGGGCCTGGAAACAAGGCAAGACCATGCAGCCCGCGATCCTCGGTACCATCCGCGACGTTACCCGGCGTCCTGGTGTTCGGTCGGGAGAGTCGCGAAGCGTCTCAGACCTTCGGGTACATCTGAGCGGGGCGGGGATCGAGCGAGAAGCCCGCACTGACGCGGATGGCATCTTTATCTTCGAAGAGCTCGCTCCCGATCAGTACCGTGTGGACCTCGTCGAGCCGGGATGGCAAGCCGAATACAACTGGAATCCTCTCTCTCAGAAAATTAACCTGACGGCGAGCGCCTGTGCGCGTCCTTATTTCACCGTGAAGCAGACTCAGTCGGCCATTCGCGGACGCCTGATAGGCGCGTCTGGCGTCTCGTTGGGCGGGCATGCGGTCGAGGTCATACCGGTAGCTACTGGCACGACAATGGCAGCGCGCAATCGCGGTACCCGAACCAACGCCAAAGGCGAGTACAACCTCGGTGAGATCGAGCCCGGCGAGTATCGCATCGGTCTCAACGTGTCGGCTCGCCCGCTGACCGGCAAGAGCCCCGCGGCCGATCGCGCACCGCACTCGCCCTACCCACCGACTTACTATCCGGGAGTAACTACGCGCGAGACCGCCCAGGTCTTCCGCATCGAGCGCGGGCAAACAATCGACCTCGCCGATTGGACCCTGCCCACGCCGCTGAAGGAAATCGAATTCACCGGCCGCGTGCTTGCCAAGGACGGCTCTCCGGCCGCCGGCGCACGCGTGGTTCTCACCGAGCCCGGACTCAGCATGGGCTATCTCCAGCGCTCCCAACCAACCGGGCCCGATGGCAGGTTCAGCGTCTGGGGTCTGGAAGGAGTCGAATACCGCTCCGCCGCGATCGCGCCAGCCGGCGGCCGGACCTTCGCCTGGAAGCTCGGCCTATTTCCGAGCAAGGAGCCTGTCGACATCACGCTCGACGAGAGCGGAACCGCGTTGCCGCCGCCGTTCACCTTCGATTCCAGTCTGCGCGGTTTGGTGCGATGAGACGATGCTCGCGCCAGGGTCACTGCACCGAACCCGCCGCCCGGAGCTCCACGCCCTCGGCGTCGTTCCAGGAAGCCCATCGACCTCACTCTCGAGCGAACCGCCGCCGCACTCCCGACTCGGTCACTGCACCGAGCCCGCCGCCCGGAGCTCCACGCCCTCGGCGTCGTTCCAGGAAGCCCATCGACCTCACTCTCGAGCGAAACCGCCGCCGCACTCCCGACTCGGTCACTGCACCGAGCCCGCCGCCCGGAGCTCCACGCCCTCGACGTCGTTCCAGGAAACCCGTCGGCCTCACCCTCGAGCAAAACCACCGCCGCGCTCCCGCCTCAGATGACGCTCGCGCCTTCGTTACTGCACCGAGCCCGCCGCCCGGATCTCCACGTCCACCGTATCATTCACCTTCAGAAACAGCGTGCTCGGATTCTTGAATCCCCACGCGAGATACGGCACTGCGAACGTAATTGTCGACGTCAACTTACCCTGCTCGCCGTGCGACTTCACCGCCATCGTCATCTCGTGCGTTCCGCCGTGGATCGTGAAGGCGCCATGCAGCTTCACCGTCGAGTCGCCTTGCAGGTTCACCGCGCCCTCCACCCGGTCCGGCACGAACGTGATATCCGGATATTTCTCGCTTTCGAGAATGCTTTTGTGCATGCGCCCGTCGCGCGCCGAGCTTCCGCTTTCGCCGCTCTTGGCGTCCACTATGAGCTTCCCGCCAGCTTTCCCGCTCTCCGGGTCCACCCACAGATCGGCGCTCTTCAGTTGGAACGTGCCATGCACCGTGTGCAGCAAAGACCCGAGAGTCCAATGAACCTCCGTCGCTTTCGGATCGAGATTCACCCGGTGCGGCTCGGCCGCCGCCACCATGGCCAACGCCAGAACGAGAATCGGTTTCATTGCGATATCACTCCCCAGCACAACGATGCTGCCGTCGTCGCGATGCGAGCGACACTGACCTCGCTCACGTGCAGCGCCAGCAGGTTTTGGAACAATTCAGGCCGCGCCGCCAACGCCGGAATTACCCGCCGCCGCAGACCCGGCCACCGGTCGAGCGTCAGCATCAATTCACCCATGCGGAGCGGCTGCCGCATCGCTGCGCGATGGGCGCTCTCGTACGAATCCAGACAACCTCGTTCCATCGCGGCGGCCAGTGCATCCGCCTGCCGGAACGCCAGGCACAATCCCTCGCCCGTGATCGCGTCCACCGATCCGGAAGCGTCCCCGGCCAACGCGACATTGCCACTCGTCACGCGCTGCACCACTCGCGATCCGGCCACCGACCCACGCTCGCTCGAAATCGCCGCGCTCTCGGGCAGCCGCGCCGCGAGCGCCGGAAACCGCGACAATACCTCGCTCAGCCGCAACTGCGAATCGCACGACATCGCCACCACGCAGATCTCCTCTTCGGAAACCGGAGTCACGTATACCTGGCGCCCGTCGCCCCAATGGATCTCGATGAAGTCAGACCACGGGGTTACCCGAAAATGTTTCCGGTAACCGTAGCGCGCGCGCTCGCTGCGAACCGCTCCGAGCCCCGCCCAATTCCGCACGCGCGATTGCGACCCATCCGCCCCTACGATCCAACGCGCCTGGAGCGCGCCCGTGGCCAAGCGCACCGTCTTGCCTTCGATCCCCGTGCACACGGCGCCGAACACAAGCTCCACGCCAGCAGCCGCAGCCACGTCCACCATGTGCTGATGCAGCACGGTTCGCCGGACCCCAATCCCGGCTCCCTGCGGAAACGGCGACTCCGCCTCGACGCCGTCATCGTGGAAGCGAACCCCACGAAACGGCCGGCCCATCCCGGCCGGAAACTCGATCCCGATCCGTCGCGCCGCGTCTTGCGAATCGGGCATGAGGCCTTCGCCGCAAGCCTTGTCGATCGGAGGCTGCGATGACTCTATTACCGCAACTCGCATCCCGCGTCTGGCCGCCGCAACCGCAACCGCCAAACCCGCAGGACCACCGCCGATCACCGCAACATCCATCCTTCACCTCACCATCGCAACAATACGAGCTCCGAGCAGAATCCGGGACCCATCGCGCCCAACACGCTCCACGAACCCGGAGCCGGCCGGCGTGCGCCGAGAAAGTCTTCGAGCACCACCAGCACCGATGCCGACGAGAGATTGCCCACTCTCCGCAAGCACTCCCACGAAGCAGCCAACGCATCCGAACCGACGCCGAGCGCCTCTTGCGTTGCTTCCAAAATCTTCGGACCACCCGTGTGCATGATCCACGACGAAATGTCGCTCCGCTGGAGATTCCATTCGCCCAAGAGCGCATCCACGTCGCGGCTCAAGTTCTCGCGGATCACATCGGGCACGCCCGGCGAAAGCACGATCCGAAAGCCCTTCTCGGAGATGTCCCAGCCCATCACGTTTTCCGTATCCGGGTAGAACGTCGAGCGCGTGGCTACGATCTTCGGACCCTGCGCCGCGCACTGGTCGCCGGCGATGATCACGGCCGCCGCGCCATCGCCGAAGAGCCCCGAGGAAATCAGGTTCGCCATCGAGACGTCGTCGCGCTGGAGCGTCAACGAGCACAACTCCACGCTCACGAGCGCAGCGGCTTTGCCGGGATACGCTTTCACGAAATCCGCCGCCCGCGCGATGCCCGCCGCGCCGCCCACACAGCCCAGACCGAACACAGGAATGCGCCGCACGTTCCGCGCGAGCCCCATCCGGTTCACTAGCTTCGCATCGATCGACGGACTGCAGATGCCCGTCACCGACATGAACATAATCGACCCGATTTGTTCCGGGCCCACTCCGGCCCGCTTCATCGCCTCGCCGAGCGCTTTCGCGCCCAACTCCTCGCCAACGCGCATCCAGGCTCGGTTGTGGTCCCCCCAAGTTTGAAGCCCGTAGTATTCGAGCATGGGCAGCGCCAGGTAGCGCCCATCCACGTTCATCCGCGAGTAGAGCTTGTCGAGCATCTCGGGATTGTCGAGCTTGTCGCGCCAGTGCGTGCGCAGGGCAGTGCACAAAAGCTCCTGCGAATAGTAGTGTTCGGGGAACGCGCTTGCTGCGCTTACGATCTTCATTTGGCCGGTCCAGTCATACAACTAGTTTTTCACGCCCGCCACCGGCCTTGCATCGAGCTAAACGTTCACCACTCTTCGCGCCAAAGACAACGCTTCGGTCCAGAACGTACCCGTGTACATCGTCTCGACTACTGCGCCCAACGCTTCCACGAAACGGCCGATCTGTTCCCGGCTCGCCGTCAGCGGCGGAGCCGCTTTCAGCACCATGAAGTCGTTCCCACACATCTGCGTCAGAATGTTCCAGTCGCGGAACAGCCGCATCACGATCACCTGTCCGAACATCCCTTCGTGGATGCGCCGGAACGCTTCGAACGGAAGCCGCATCGTCATCTTGCCCGGCGTCTGGAACTCGATGCCCGAGAGCATCCCCAGCCCGCGCACTTCCTTCACAATGTCGTAACCCGAAAGCCGCGCCCGCAGTTTCGCGCGCAGTTCGTCACCAAGCTCCGTGGCCCGCGGACCGAGTCGCTCGCCTTCGAGCACATCGAGCGTCGCCAAGCCCGTGCGCATCGCGAGACCGTTCTCGCTGAACGTGGACGTGTGTACGATCGACCGCTTCAGCGAGTCATACACCGACTCGTAGATCTCGTCGCGCATCAACACCGCGCTCACCGGGACCAAGCCTCCGCTCAGCGCCTTGGCCAGGATCACGATGTCGCCATCCACACCGAACTCGTGCGCCGCCAGGAAGCGCCCCGTGCGGAACATTCCCGTTTGCACTTCGTCGAGCACAAGCAGTGCGCCATGCCGGCGACACAGCTCTTTCGCCTTCCGCAAGTACTCACGCGGCGGCACGCGGATGCCCGCTTCCGATTGCACCGGCTCCACGAAGAACGCCGCGTAGCGTCCGGTCGCGAGCTTCGCTTCCAACGCCGCGCTGTCGCCGAACGGCACCGCCGCGGTATCGCTGAGCATCGGGCCGAAGCGATCACGCCAGAACTCGCCATCCATCAGCGAGAGCGCTCCGCAGGTCAGTCCGTGAAACGCACCGCTCGCATACAGCAATCCATTCCTACCCGTATGCTTTCGCGCAAACTTGATCGCGCTCTCCACGCCTTCGCTTCCCGAGCACGCGAAGAACGCTTTCCCGAGTCCGCCGCCAGCCAGGCGGCAAAGCCGCTCGGCCAACTCGCCTGCCAGATCGGGAACATGGCTCTGCAGCATCAAAGGACCGCGCAGATCCAACTCACTCTTCACGGCATCGATGATGTCCGGATGATTGTGGCCGGTGTTATGCACACAGTAGCCGGAAAGGAAATCCAGAATGACGCGGCCGTCATCGGCAAACAACTCCGTGCCTGCGCATCGTTCGTAGCGAACATTCAACTGAAGCAGATTCAGCAGCCGGACCCATTGCGGATTCACATGGCTCGAATACGTGGCGCCGGAGGCGCGATGAGCGACAACCATCCTTTGAATACGACGCCTGCTCTCTCCCGGCCGGGTACAAGCGATCGGTTTATTTTGACTGCCGCTCTCCGGCCGAACGTAGGGTCAACCCTAGTAGCGCCACCAGCCAGTAGAGAACGGATAGCTTGTGCAGGGGATACTCGGCTATCCCATGGAGGCATGCCGCCACGATGCCCACGCTCCATGGCCGCGACTTCATCCGAGTCACCGCGTCCCACAACAGCGGCAACCACACCAGCGGATACAACACGCCACCTTCGGCTGCCCATTCGAGCCAGTCGTCGTCGGCGTGAAACACTTCAAAGCCCGGATCCATGCGCGTGTACCGCGGAAACGCCGCATGCCAGGCTCCGAGCCCCACGCCCGCCAACGGCCGGCCTTCGATCATCCGCAGAGTCGTCGTCGTTCCCTCGAATCGTTCCACGAGCGGTTTCAGTTCGAGCACTTCGCGGTATCGCTGCGCCTGCCAAGCGACTGCAACCACAACCACCGCTGCGCCGATCAACGCAAACCGAAGGTTCCACTTGCCGGCCAGGAAACACACCAGCACGAACTCGGCCACCAGCATTCCCGCCCCCACCCGAGACCCGCAAAGCAACACCGAGACGAAGATCGCGAGAGCGGCAGCGCTCTCCCATCGCAACCGGCTGCCATCGCTCACCAGCGCTCGATAGATCGCGATCGGAAACAGTAGCTCCATCAAGGCCGCGTAGTGATTGTGGTCCGGGAAGAGCCAAAACTCTGGCACCACTTCGTTGCGGATCCAATGCATCGCCACCGACGCGACAGCGAAGACTCCGCCGAACGCCACGATCTCGCGCACCGGGATCCGCCGCACTTGCAGCGCGAGAAAGAACACGACGGCGAGTCCGCATCGCGTCACGGTCTCGGCGGATGTTTCGCTTGGCGAAAGCGACGTACCGGCCAGCAACTGCGCCACTCCGAACAGAGGCATCGCCGCGAGCGGCCACACGAGGCCGGTCCACTGGAGATCGTGCTTGCGCATTACCCACAACGCAACATGCGCCATCGCGACCAATGCCGCGAGCGCCACTTCCGGCTGCCCGGGAACCGGAATCGTCGCGCGCACCAGAATCAGCAACAACAGCGCCGCCAGCGATGCCGCGGACCATTTGGCGATCATCGCTTGCGCACCTGCTTCACTACGAGTTGCCCTGCTCCGCGGGGCCGGTCGCGATAGCAAAGCGCCAAGCGCCCCTTCTCGGCCACCCACTCGACGGAAGCTTTCTCGAGGGATCCGGATCGCTCGAACGCCGGTTCGAACGCACCCGATTCGGCCAGCGGCTGCCACAACAACTCGCCGGATTCGGGCGCGTCCGCGCCGAACTGAAATCGCATCGCGCCTGGAGCCCACCGCGGCGTCACCTGCGGAGCCGCAACGAATCGCCAATCGAGACCGCGACCGACGGGCTCGATTGCGAAAGCTCCGTTCACCACGCCGGCTTGCGAAGGCGCGCACGCGATCCAATTGCGCTCACACAAGCGATTCCACTCGCGCGCGACCAAGCCCACGTGCCCGCTCTCGGCCATCTTGTCCATCCAGTCGAGGATGTCCGACGCGTCGCGAGCCTCACCTTGTTCGAGCAGACGATTCACGACGGGCGCCGCCGCGGTCCAACGGCCTTTCTGGCTGAGGTAACGCAGATAGCTGCGCCAGACAGGGAGCCTCTCGGGGAGCGCGTTCCAGACTTCGGCGCCGTCTGCGGAGACCGTCCAGCAGAGGTCCATGAGGGCCTCGAGATCGTAGCGTCCCACGGCGAATCCTTCGCGCGCCCAGCGCCAGAACTCGGGGCGATTGCCGCGGCGAAAGTAGAAATTCGCGAGAGTCCAGCGCGGCGCGAACCGCCGGTCGGCGGAAGCGGCTTCGAGCAGCACGGCCTCGGCATCGCGCACCAGGCCGGCCTCTTCGAGATCGAGCCCCTGCTCGATGAGGTCGCGTTTTGCGGGCGGCGTCACGAAGACGGTTGCGGTTGCCGCGACAGCCACGGCGGCGAGACAAGCGAGCGCGATCGCTCCGATCCATTCGCGGCGCACTCATCAAGGATACCCGCCTCCTACAATGGAGTTCGTGCCCACGTTGTTCCTCGCGTTGCTGCTGACCGCCGCCGAACCGCTCGGCATCGCGCGCGCGCGCGGGAGCTTTTCGGCCCATGGGCACAAGGTGTGGAACAACGCGACGGTCGTCGAGAACCGGCCGCTGCAAGCGCTGCTGGTTCCGGTCGACATTCGCTTGCGGACTGGCGAGGCTTGGCGGCTCGGAGCCGGGGCGGTTGCCGTAGTGGTGGCGCGCCGGCTGGTGTTGCAGGAAGGCACAGCGCGCGGATCGTTTCCGATCGAGTGCCGGGGCGTTCTGATCGAAGGCGGTCCGGCGCAAGTCACGCTGGGCCGCGATGCGCGGCTGCGTGTTTTCGCGGCGAGCGATGCGGTGAAGGTTTCCGCGCCGGCTGGGGTCGACATCCGGCGGACAGCGGAGTTGCCGGATTTGCCGGGCATCGCTGAAGAAGCTCGGCTTTCCGGACGCTGGTGGTGATTGGCGTTCCAGAAGAATGCTCGACAGGAAATCGACGAGTCCCAGATCTGGACCGTGCTTTCGCGACACGGCCTTCCAGGCCGTGCTGCCTCTGTCTCGGAGGGCCGCGAGCAACCCGAGGAGATGGAGACGGGCTCGGTGGGTCTTGCCCGCGCTCGCTCAAAGCGTATCGAGAAGGCGGTGGAGTTTCTTTCCTGCGATGACAGGTCTGGGGGCTCGACGGGCCGAAGTCGACAGATTCGGGCATTGACCTCGATCAGCTCCTTGAGTAGGGTCTTCAGGTTGCGGAACTCGGCGATCTCGCGCTCGGCTTTGCGAATCGCCGCTGGAGTCGGCAATGACTCGGTGACGATCCTGCCCTTGACTTTGAACGTCAGGCGAGGATTGGGGCCGTGCCGGATCTCCGGGTTGGTGGCAGTGGCAGGAGGGTTTTCCACACCGTCCTTGGGTGGGAGTGATAGGGCCGGAACGGAGATCACCAAGAGTGGCAGTCTCGTTGGAGATTTCAGAGCGGCGCTACTAGACAACGGAATCAAGGGATGAGGCAGCGCACTTGATACGTACGGAATCAGGTCCCAAAAAGAAGGACCGTGTCCCATCACTCCCAAGACGCACACCCATTCAATGAGACCGAGTTGACGATGTGCGGCGCGCGCGATGGCCGGCCAGGATTGCCCGGCATCATATGCGCCGTTCGCCGCGCAGGGCGAGCATCGCGACCGCCGTCGCAGCGAGTGACACGGGCGCGAGCCAATAGAAGAAACGCAGGCCATAGCGCATCTCCACGGTGTGTTCGCCTGCGGGAATCGCGATGCCGCGAAATCCGGCGTCGGTGGGATGGATCGGAACCGCGCGCCCATCGAGGGTCGCTTGCCAACCGGGATAGTACGCTTCGGTCGCCACCAGGATCGCGGGCGCACTCGCGATTACACGCAGGCTGAGATGCGCCGGTCGATAATCGATCACACTCACGGTACCCGTTGCCTCCGGCACCGGATGAAAACCTTCCGGCAAAGGCGACTCGAGCACGGCCACCGCCGCAGGATCGAACGACGGATCCTGCACGAGCTTCGACGCTTCAGCCAGGTTCGCCACGCTCACCGTCTTGCCCACCAAAAAGAATCGCGGCATCGCACGCGGGTTCTCATACACCTTCACGCCCGCCATCTCCGTGATGAACCGGAACCGCTCCTGAGCGAGCGGCTGCTGCGCCAACAGGTAACGTGCGTTCATCAGATTCAACACGGGCGAATCAGGCTTCTGCACCGCGACGCACGTACCCCATCGCGGCACGTCTGCAAAAGCGCGGCGCACTTGAATGATCCGCTCAGGTGCGAGCGGATCGCAGCCGCCCGCAGTGGGAACTTCGAGCAACGGCGCGGCGTTCGCCCAGTGAAACGAAACATCGGTGGTATCGAAGCGCGCGGGCGGTGTCGAGCGGCGCGAGAGGTCGCGCATCAACGTGGCCAGTTCCGGACTGCCATCGGCCGATCGCCGCGTGATGCCGGGTTCCGCTTTGAGCGATGTGACGTTGAATGGCCGGCCGGATCCGGTGAGCGTAAGGTCGGCCGCGATCACCGCGGCCACCGCTAGGCGCAGGCGCGGCGAGGGCAGCAGGCGGTCCGCGCCAAGCCCGCCCAGCACGGCGATTCCAAGCGAGAAAGCGCACAACACATACTCGGGATGGATGCCGATGCGGATCGTCACCGGGAGTGCTTCGAACACCGTGCGGCCGATGAAGGTGGAGTCGCCGAGAATCCAGAGCGTGATGACCGCGAAATGCAAGGCGAAGCGGCGCGCGATGGCGTTTGGCTTCCAGACGATGGCGCCGGCGGCGAGCGCGAGTCCGGCGAGGCTGCTGTAGAGGTAAAGGAACGTGGGGTCAGTAGGACCGTGGAATTTCGAGAGGTCGAAGACGCTCCAGTAGTCGGGGATGATCAGCGAGTAGAGCGCACCGAGTGGAATCCCGCCGCCGCTCCCGAGATACTCAGCGCGGTACTTGGCCACGCTGTTGCGGGTGAGTTCCGCGGTGGGCCCGAACTGCACGGCCGCGATGGCAAGCGCCCAAGCCCAACCTCCGAGCGTGCGTAGCGCGAGGCGCGGCCGGCGCGGTTCGAGTACGATCGCCAGCACGAGCGAGGATCCGAATGCAGCGACCGCGGACTGCGGGAATCCGGCGAAGACGCTCAACGCGAGCGTGAGGGCGAGCACGGCGGTCCACTTGCGCGAATGGCGCTCGCGCAGCTCTACCACCGCCAGCCACGAAAACGGCAGCCAACCGCCCGCCTGCACAGAGCCGAGGTGTTCCGCTTGCGAGGCGAAGAAGCAGCCGAGCTGATAGAGGGTTGCGGAAACGAATGCGGCGGAGAGACTGGCGCCGAGGCGGCGGACCAGCAGCAGCGTGCCGATTCCGCCGATCCAGACCATCGCTTCGCCGGCGATGGCGAGCAAGTGCGCAAGCGAGTCATGACCGAGGATCAGGCTCCCGAGCAGCGCGGCGAGAGTCCCCGGAGAGAACAGCGCGGTCTGGATGTTCGCAAACAGCGGCGCGCCGCAGTAGGAGTCAAGATCCCACCAGGGGAACTCGCCCGCCCGCATCGCGTCACTCGCGGCTGCAGCCAACGGGAGATGGACCGTGCGGAAGTCCCAGGGGAGCGTGAATGACGAGGGCGCGAACAGGACGTGGCGGTGGAAGATGGCCACTTCGGCCAGCAGCGCCAGGCAGAGCAGGAACGCAGTGCGCCAGACACCCATCGTGCGCGGCAGGTTCCTGGGCGGCAAGCTCTCATTATAGGGGCGCGGCCCGGGTACTCGGATTTGACAGGCGCCCTGCTGAAGGGCGACAATAGGGTCTGAACCCCTGCGGGAGTAACTCAGCTGGTAGAGTGCAACCTTGCCAAGGTTGATGTCGCGGGTTCGAATCCCGTCTCCCGCTCCATCCTCTCTTTTCCTCGCGTAACGATTCCCTTGGTTCCCACGCCGCTACCATAGAACCATGCAATTCCCCCCCCAGGGCAAGCCCCCCGTCGGCGTCATCTTTGACTCCGACCTCGGCAACCGCATTGACGACATCCTCGCCCTCGCCCTACTCTACGGCCTCGACGGAAAAAACGAAGCCAGAATGGTCTCGGTCAGCGTCACCAAGTCCACCTTGCGATCCGCCGCACTCGCCGAAGTGATCGGACGCTTCTACGCCGGCGCCGTCAGCGGAGCCTTCGCCGCCGCCGGCCGCACGCTCCCCGTCGGGATGGCCGAAGACGGCCGCATGAAAGACGACACGCCTCTCATGAAAGGCGTGCTCGACCGCAAGACCCCCGAAGGCAAGCCCACCTATGACCACGGCATCCACCGCCTCAACGACACCGCCGAACCCACTGCCGTCATCCGCAATGCCTTCACCGGCCAGCACGACCAGAATTGCCTCGTCCTCCTCGCTGGACCCGCCACCAACCTCGTCAAAGTCCTCGACCTGCCCGGCGTCCCGGAACTGATCGCCCGCAAGGTCCGCTACCTCGTGGTCGCGGGCGGCGACTTCGCCTCCTCCGCACCCGAACCCAACTTCGCCGCTGACCTCCCCGCCATCCGCAAGCTCCTCGCCGAGTGGCCCACCTCGATCGTCTTCGCTGGCCAGGAACTCGGCGCCGCCCTGCGCTACCCCGCCGCGAGCATCGAGGCAGACTTCACCTGGTCGCAAGCGCAGCCCGTTGTCGATGCCTATCGTGCCGCGCAGACCATGCCGTACGATGCCCCGGCGCGTACTATGGCAGCCGCCTTGTATGCAATTCGACCGGAAGCGGGACTGTTCAAGCTATCCACTTCGGGCCGTATCGAAATATTGGACTCCGGAGCCGCGGAATTCGCGCCCTCCGAAGGCGGCAAGCACCGTTATTTGACCCTCGACCCCGCCAAGCAGGATCAGATCGTCAAGACCTTCACCGAAATCGCCAGCGCGAAGCCGGTCCCACGCGTCCGCCGGTTCCGTCCGCCGGACCAACAGCAGAAGGCCGCGCCACCCAAGCCCGCCGCGCCGAAGCCGGACGCCGCAAAACCACAACAATAACTGTTGACGCCGTTCGTAGCTTCCCTCACAATATGAGCGGTCTTGTTGTAACGCAAGATCTCGGAACGGCACTATAACAACCAAGACCGCCCTGGTTACGGGCAGGTCTCAAAACGGATCCGGCAGCCAGCGTCCCTTCGCCAGCGGAGTCAGGAGCCAGCGCTCCCCGCGCGGTGCAACGGAAGTTCCAGCGCCTTCGGCCATTCGAAGGACCGGTTGCCCCCGTCGCGGCTGGGAGCTGTCACTCCTCCCCGCAAACAGCCGACCCTCTCGGTTGTTTGCGGTTCAGAACAGCACCATCTTCGTGGCGGGGGCAACCGAAGCTACTCTTCGCCTACTCGCCTTCGAGCAGCGCCACGGTCTCCGCATCTCCCCGGACCATCGCCAAATCCACCGCCGTTTGATTGTTGTCGGCGCGCGCGTTGCGATCGGCGCCCTTGTCGAGCAGCATCTTTGCGATCTCGCGGTCGCCGTTCTGCGCCGCCGCGTGAAGCGGAGTCCAGCCCTGCTGCTGGCGCACGTTCACGTCGGCTCCGTTTTCCACCAGCATGCGCACGATCTCGGTAGCCCGCGCCGCCACAGCCGCGTGAATCGGCGCGACCTTCATCACATTAGCCGCGGCGAGGTTGATGTTGGCTCCGCTGTTGATGAGGAGCCGAGCCACTTCCACTTGGCCGAAGAAGCATGCAAGCGCGAGCGGCGTGAATCCGTCTTCCGCATGCGAATCAATCGCGCGGACACCGCCTGAGCGCACCGCTTCCCGCACGCGGGCGAGATCGCCCACGGCGCACGCCTCGTAGAGCGTCACCGTGGGATGCAGCGAGAGCAGGAACTCCACCGCGGCCGCTTGGCGGTAATACTTGGCGAGCATCAACGCGCTCTGCCCCTTGGCGTCGCGGACATTCAAGACCGAAGGATCCGCCGCGAGCAGAGAGCGCAGCTTTCCGATATCGCCCGCGCGCGCCGCATTGAGAAAGTCTTCCATCGGAATCAGCGCTCAGGATTTCCGCTGCGCCGGGAGCCCGGCTTGGTGTAACGCAGCTTCCACTTGCGCGAGCGTGAGCCGCGAGGCGTCGTATTCCACCAGGAGTTCCGAAAGCGAAGGCGCCAGTTGGACGCGCGTGAGCCCGAAGAGCCGGGGCGCCTCGGCGATCCGTTGCATCAGCGCATCGTCGAGCGGTCGAGTGAGGGAGTAGTGGAGTTGGACCTTGGTCATGTCCGTGAAGGCCCAGGATACCAAAAGCGGCGCTACGGTCTCTGCAGGAATCTCGAGATTTCGCGCATGACGCGATCGCGATGTTCTGTTTGAAACAGGAACTGAGCGTGAGCGGATCCTTCGAGCACGATCAACTCCTTCGGTTCGGGCGCCCGGTCATACTGGGCGCGAATCTCGGGCAGCCGTGGGCCCGCGCCATTCGAATCTTCGCGAGCCACGATGAAGAGAGAGCGCGAATGCAACTGATCCGCCGGCAGATTCGGCGCGTACCCCAGAAACACGACGCGGTCGATCACGCCGGGCCGCGATCGGATCGATGCGTCGCCCGCGGCTCCGGCTCCGAAACTACCGCCCACCACGGACACGGACTCAGCTCCGTGCGCTTTCAAGTAACGGACCGCGCCCAGCACATCCTCGTGATGCGCTTCGCCGGGACCTCTCGAGCACCCGTATCCGCGAAAGTCGATTGCCAGAACTCGAAATCCCTTCGCCGCCAAGATGCTCGCTTGCGGGCGCCAGCTCTCCTTCTGGAACCGGCCGCCGTGCGCCAACACCACCGCGCGTTTGCCCCGGCCGAATACCTCCGCGCAAACGCGCGCACCGTCCCCGGTCGCGAACGAGACCTTCTCTTCCGCGCCAGCCAACGCGGCGGGCAGGAGCGCGATCCACAGACGGCGCGGCAGCACGATCAGCAACGATACTACACCCGAACGGCCATCCCGTGTCTTCGAAATTTCGTTACGTCTTTCTTTTCTATAGGATGCCGGGAACGATTTTGCAACGGCGAACCCTCTGCCAAATAGCCTGAATCAGGCTCTCTGTGCGGCCCGGGCCGCTCAGGAGAGACCTCGAGAGGAGTATTTCGCATGCGACCACAGGATGTCATCGAACTTCCCGAATATTGGGGGATCTATTTCGATCCCTCGACCGGAATGACCTACCGCGAAGACGGTAGCGAAACCGGGTTCACCTTCGAGCGGGCGCGTTGGAGCGGTCCGTTCGGCATCGATCTCAACTGGCCGTTCCTCAATCCACTCGGTTTCGCCACACACGAGACCGGAGTGAAGGTGCTCGCTTGGGCGCGATCGTTCGCGCCGCCGGCCCTGCATCTTTCGCTCGACGAAACCAAGAAGTGGATGGGGCCGTTCTCGCGCACCATCGAACGGCTGGTGGTTGTCACTGACGGCACCACCACGGAAACCTTCAGCGCGGGCCTGCTGGCCAATTCGATCATCCGCAACGGAGCCGATCGTGCGGCCGAACTGTTCAAAGCCGAGTGGAAGACGGCGCGGCTGTCGTTCTAACTGCAAAGTCGAGGGGGGAGCGGCGCGTTCCGCTCCCTTCCTGTATCATCGATTCATGCCCAAAGCCCAAGTTCGCCGTGCTCCATTGCCCGCCTCGATCAAAGCCAAAGTGGAGACTCACGCCACGCATGGAACTCCGCGGCGGATCTTCGACATCGAATCCAAGCCCAGCAAGGCCAGGCCCGAAAAGATCGCGCGCGAACTCTTGCGCAAACTTGCCCCCAGCCTCGGTATCGACCCCAAGCTGTCAGGGCTCCGCCTCGACAAAGTGAAGGAAACAATTCTCGGTCATCACGTTTTCTTCCAGCAGGAGCATGCGGGACTTCCGGTCACCGGCTGCTGGGTCAAGGTCGACATCGACAAACAGGGCCGTCCGTTTCACGTGCTGAATACCCTTGTTCCCGGGGAAGTGCAGAAGAAGGCGGCGGTCCGCGCCGTCGAGATTAGCGAAGAAGCAGCTCGGGAAAAGGCCCTTGCGGCTTTGGGGAAGGCCGGCTCGATGAAAGTGCTCGAACAGGAGAAAGTGACCTTTCCGCACGAAGGAAGCCTCGTTCCGGCTTGGAAGCTCGTGGTGCAAACCACAAAACCCACGCGTGAGATGCGAATCTACGTCGACGGCGCCAGCGGCGAGATTCTGCACCAGTACAATCAGCTCAAAGAAGCGCAGGGGCAAGGCCGTGTCTTCGATCCGAATCCGGTAGTCACGTTGAATGACACGTCCCTCGAAGACTCGTCTGTCATTCCCGATGGCGCGTACATCGATGTGACCTTGCGCGACCTGAAACCGGGCGGCAGGCTCGATGGGCCGTTCGTTTCCACCGCGAACACTCCCAGCCGGGTGAAAAGCACCTCGGGCAAGTTTCTCTTCAAACGCAACAACAACGGCTTCAAGGAAGTGATGGTCTACTTCCACATTGACCGCGTCCAGCGCTACATTCAACAGCTCGGTTTCGACAATGTGTTGAACAAGCCGATCAAGGTGAACGTGATGGGTCCCCTCAACGAGGACAACTCGTTCTACTCGCCATCGACCAAAGCGCTGCAATTCGGGCGCGGTGGCGTGGATGACGCCGAAGACGCCGAGATCATCCTTCACGAATACGGCCACGCCGTGCAAGACGATCAGGTGCCGGGATTCGGCGCGAGCCATGAAGCGGGCTCCATGGGCGAGGGCTTCGGCGATTATCTCGCAGCCAGCTTCTTCGCAGAGACCAAGCCCGAAAAGCTCCGCCCGTGCGTGGGAAGTTGGGACGCGGTGGCATATTCAGCCGACGATCCGCCGTCGTTGCGCCGCCTCGACAGCAACAAGAAATATCCCAAGGACATGACGAACGAAGTCCACGACGATGGCGAGATCTGGTCAGCATGCCTTTGGGAAATCCGGCTGAAACTCGGCCGCCAGGCCACTGACAAGCTCGTGATCGCGCATCATTTCCAGATCTCGCGCGATGCCGGGTTCGAAGACGCGGCCAACGCGCTGGTCACCGTTGACGGCGTGCTGAACGAGGGGCGAAATCAAGCCGTGATCCGCGACGTGTTCGTCCGGCGCGGGATCCTCCAAAACGCCAAACGCGGTAACCGCCGGGCCGGACAGCGGTTCGAGGATACCCAGCCCCGCTGATCACCAAGTGCCCGCGCAAAGAGAGAGCCCGGCGCCGAACTGCATTCCACTGAGATCGCAGGCCGGCCTCGCGCAGGTCAACGCGCGATGGAAGTCGACTCCGCAACCGGCGGCGAGCGTGCAGCCTGATCGTCTTCCACGGCCTTGCGGCCGGCCCTCGCGAGCCCAAAGCCGGGCCAGTCGCCCGCCACACCTCCTCGCACGAATTGGGAAACGGCCACGAGCCCTGTCGCCCGGTAGGCGGGGAGCGTCATCCGGGTACCTCAGTACCAGTTGCCTGAACGGTAACCCTGGATGGCCCGCTGCATGCACCGAAGCTCTTCGTGTTCCAGATCCGAATTCACGGCCGCGGTGGCCAAGGCGTGGTCACCGCCGCTGAATTACTGTCTTTGGCGGCGTTCGACGAAGGCAAGCACGCGCAGGCATTCCCCAGCTTCGGCTCCGAGCGCATGGGCGCTCCGGTGATGGCGTTTTGCCGGATCCATGACGGGCCTATCCGGCTCCGCGAACCGGTGAGCAAACCGGACGCCTTGATCGTGCAAGACGCCACGCTAGTCACCCAGGTGGACCTGTTCAGCGGCTTGAATCCCGACGGCTTTCTGCTGGTGAACACCTCGCGCAAGCTCGCGGACCTCGGCCTCGAATCGCTCCAGGGGCGGCTCAAAGCCGAGCGTATCGTCAGCGTTCCCGCGTCCGAACTGGCCATGCGCTATATCGGCCGCCCGCTCCCCAACATCGCGCTGTTGGGGGCATTTTGCGCACTCACCGGCGTGCTACGGCTCGAATCGGTGATCGAGGCGATCGGAGAGAAGTTTTCCGGACACGCGGCTGCGTCAAATCGCGATGCCGCCCGAGCTGCGCACGACTTGGTGCGCGAAATCACCCAAGGGGAGGGGTTCCGTGTGGAAGCAAATTGAAGGGTCGCGCGCCGTGGCCGAGGCGGTGGCGCTGGCGCGACCGGAGGTGATCTGTGCCTATCCGATCACACCGCAAACGCACATCGTCGAGAACTTGGCCGAAATGGTTCGCACGCGTGAGCTCGAAGGATGCCAGTTCATCAATGTGGAGTCGGAGTTCGCCGCGCTGTCGGTAGCCATCGGATCCTCCGCCGCGGGCGCCCGAGCGTACACGGCCACGTCGAGTCAGGGGCTGCTGTTCATGGCCGAGGCTGTCTACAATACCTCGGGCTTGGGCCTGCCCATCGTCATGACGATCGGCAACCGCGCCATCGGAGCGCCGATCAACATCTGGAATGACCACTCGGACTCGATGTCGATGCGCGATTCGGGCTGGATTCAACTCCACGCCGAAACCAACCAGGAAGCGGCTGACCTGCACATCCAAGCTTTCCGCCTGGCCGAAGCGCTCTCTACGCCGGTGATGGTCTGCATGGATGGATTCATCCTTACCCACGCCTACGAGCGCGTTGACATCCCGGAACAGGAACAGGTGGATGCGTTTTTGCCCAAATACGAGCCCCGGCAGGTGCTGGACCCCGCCGACCCCGTAACCATTGGAGCCATGGTGGGCCCCGAGGCATTCACGGAAGTGCGCTACCTGCAGCATCACAAGCAAATGGAAGCGCTCGATCTGATTCCGAAGTTAGCCGCCGAGTTCGCCACGCATTTCGGCCGGCAATCGGGTGGGCTGTTCCGCGGCTATCGCACCGAAGGCGCCGAGACCATCGTAGTGGCGCTCGGATCAGTGAACGGCACGATCCAGGACGTGATCGACCGCATGCGCGCCGACGGCGTGGCCATCGGGGCGATCTCGATCTGCTCGTTCCGCCCGTTCCCCTTGGCCGCGATGCGCGATGCGCTCGCTGAAGCCGCACGAATCGTGGTGATCGAGAAGGACCTCGCGGTAGGCCTCGGCGGGATTCTCGCGAGCGACATTCGCAAGGCGATCGCCGGGTTGCCGAGCACCGTGTACACGGCAGTGGCGGGCTTGGGCGGGCGCTCGATCGGCGCCGAGTCGGTACACAAGCTGCTCGAGCGCGCCATCGCGGGTGAACTCGAGCCGCTGACGTTCCTCGATATGAACTGGTCCGCGGTGCGGCGCCAGCTCGAGCGCGAGGAGCGCGATCGCCGGTCCGGTCCGGCGGCGCAAAACATTCTCCGCGATGTTCGTGCGATCGGCTCGGGGCTGTTCTGAGGAGGAGAGATGCCGTTTCAACCTTTGAAGTTCTATCAGACCGGAACGTTCACCGTGGGCAATCGCCTACTCGCCGAGTCAGACCGCACGGTGCAGTCAGACGCCGGCCGCGGCAACGCCCTCAACTCGGGACATCGCGCCTGCCAAGGCTGCGGGGAAGCGCTCGGAGCTCGTTATGCGGTGGACGCGGCGCTGCGCGCGAGCGGTGGCAAACTGATCGTAGTGAATGCCACTGGATGCCTGGAGGTGTTCTCGACGCCGTATCCGGAAAGCTCGTGGCAGGTGGCGTGGATGCACTCGCTGTTCGGCAATGCTCCCGCCGTGGCCACCGGCGTGGCCGCGGCGCTGAAGGCGAAGGGCCGCACCGACATTCGCGTGTTGGCGCAAGGGGGCGATGGCGGCACGGTCGACATCGGCATGGGCTGCCTTTCGGGCATGTTCGAGCGCAATGACGACGTGCTCTACATCTGCTACGACAACGAAGCCTACATGAACACCGGCGTGCAGCGATCGAGCGCCACGCCGCCCACTGCGCGGACGGCCACCACCCCCGCGGCGGGCGAAGCGCCTGGCGCGGCGTTCGGACAAGGCAAGAGCGTTCCCCTGATCGCGATGGCTCACGGGATTCCTTATGTGGCCACGGCCACAGTGGCCAATCTCCACGATCTCGAGTACAAGGTGACGAAGGCGATGGGGATGCGCGGGTCGCGCTATCTGCACTTGCATGTGCCGTGTCCGCTCGGCTGGGGTTCTGACCCGGCGGACACGATCAAAGTGGCACGAGCGGGCGTCGAGTCTGCGCTGTTCCCGTTGTTCGAGGCCGAGCACGGCGAACTGACGGCCAGCACGCCGCTACGCAAGTTCGTGCCGGTGACCGAGTATCTGAAGCTGCAGAGGCGGTTCGCGCATCTGCTCAAACCCCAACCGGACGATTCCCGGATCGCCGCGATCCAAGCGATCGCCAATCGCAACATCGAACGGTTCCGTCTGATGCCGGAGGCACGCACTGCATGAGCAAACCATTCGCAATTACGCTCGATCCCGGATCGAGCCTCGCCAACCACACCGGCTCGTGGAGAACAAAAAAGCCGGTTTACGTGGATCGCTTGCCGCCGTGCAACAACGCCTGTCCCGCGGGCGAGAACATCCAGCGGTGGTTGTATTGGGCCGAGTCCGGCGACTATGAGCGCGCTTGGCGCTCGCTTGTGGAGAACAATCCGTTTCCGGCGATCATGGGCCGCGTCTGCTATCACCCTTGCGAAGGCGCCTGCAACCGCGCGCAGATCGACCAGCCCGTGGGCATCCACGCCGTGGAGCGGTTCCTGGGTGACGAGGCCATTCAGCGCGCCTGGAAGTTCCTGCCGCCCGAAACAGAATCGGGGAAGCGCGTTTTGGTAGTGGGTGCGGGACCCTCGGGGCTCTCGGCGGCTTACCAATTGCGCAGACTCGGGCATGAGGTGGTGGTGTTCGAAGCGGGTCCGATGGCGGGCGGCATGATGCGATTCGGGATTCCGCGGTACCGGCTGCCTCGCGAGATCCTCGATGCCGAGGTGGCGCGCATCGAAGAGACGGGCGTGCGGATCCGGCTCAATCGGCGCGTGGATGATCTCGAAGCCGAGATGATCGAAGGCAAGTTCGATGCCGCGTTCCTTGCCGTGGGAGCTCACCTGGCCAAACGCGCCTACATTCCGGCAGGCGATGCCTCGCGCATTCTCGACGCAGTGTCGGTGCTGCGAACGATGGAGACGGGCGAGACGCCGATGCTCGGCCGCCGCGTGCTCGTTTATGGCGGTGGCAACACAGCGATTGACGTGGCGCGATCGGCCAGGCGATTGGGCGCAACTGAGGCCGTGATCGTCTATCGCCGCACGCGCGACAAGATGCCCGCGCACGATTCCGAGTTGCAAGAGGCGCTCGAAGAAGGCGTGAAGGTGAAGTGGCTCTCCACCATCAAACAAGCTGACGAAGGCGCGTTCGTGGTGGAGAAAATGCGGCTCGACGAAAACGGGCATCCGCAGCCGACTGGCGAGTTCGAAACGATGGAAGCCGACTCACTCGTGCTCGCGCTCGGCCAAGACGTGGACCTCGGCTTTCTTCGCGAGGTGAAGGGACTCGAGTTCGACAACGGAACCCTGCGCGTCGACGAGCGGATGATGACCGGCCGCGCCGGCGTGTTCGCCGGTGGCGACATGGTTCCGGCTGAACGTACGGTGACGGTGGCGGTTGGCCACGGGAAGAAGGCTGCGCGCAACATCGATGGATGGTTGCGAGGCGAGCCTTACGCGGGTGCTGGCAAACCCGATTTGGCGGTGTTTCCGCTGCTGAACCCGTGGTATTACACGGACGCTCCCAAACCCGTGCAGGCCTTGCTCAACCGAGCACGGCGCGAATCGACGTTCGAGGAAGTGGTGGAGGGGCTCCACGAGAACAACGCGCTGTTCGAGGCGCGGCGGTGCCTCTCCTGCGGCAACTGCTTTGACTGCGACAACTGCTACGGGGTGTGTCCGGACAACGCGGTGATCAAAGTGCCCGATGGGAGCGGCAGGCATTACGCAATCAACTACGAGTTCTGCAAGGGTTGCGGGATGTGCGCGGCGGAGTGTCCGTGCGGGGCGATCCGGATGGACGCCGAGGTGGCATAAGCTCTCAGCGTTGAAGGTGGAGGCGGTATGCGTAGGACCGCCGGCCATTGAACTATGAACCGGTGCCACGAGAACTCGGACGAGAACCCGGACCTCGCCGAATGCATCGCTCAGTCACGCCAACACCGCGTGGGCGTACCAGCGCCAAATTCAAGATTTTTGTGAACCGGAACAGGACAGGATTTGGTGGGGAGGCGGCGCTCTCGCTCGGAGCTGGCTTTCGCTTGCGGCGATCCGTGAGCATTCGCAAGCGCTGCATCGAGAGGGCGAATATTCGCGCCCGAACATCGACCGCTGCGAACGAACTCACAACACCCGCCCGCGACACGATATCCTATTCTCTGGCCCCGCCGCGGCGCCAAGTGTGCTTCCCCGGCGGCGAAAGAGGCGTGATGCCGAAACGCAAAGTCGTAGTCGTGATGCCGGCGTACAACGCCGAAAAAACCCTCCGCAAGACTTATGACGACCTCCCGCACGACGTCGTCGATCACATCATCCTCGTCGACGACGGCTCCCGCGACGACACCGTCGGCGTCGCCCGAGAGCTCGGGCTCGACATTTTCCGGCACAATCGCAACTACGGCTACGGCGCCAACCAAAAGACCTGCTATCGCGAAGCCATCCGCGCCGGCGCCGACATCGTCGTGATGGTCCACCCGGACTATCAATATGACCCCACCCTCCTGCCACAGGTCATCGCGCCCATCGAAAACAACGAAGCCGATGTGGTTCTCGGATCCCGGCTCCTCGGCGGCGCACCCATGCAGGGCGGCATGCCTTGGTGGAAGTACGTCTCGAATCGATTCCTTACCTGGTGCGAGAATGTCGTCTTCAGTCTCGATCTCGCCGAGTATCACACCGGCTACCGCGCCTACACGCGCGAGATCCTCGAGAGCGTCAACCTCGACATGAACTCCGACAAGTTCATCTTTGACCAGGAAATCATGGCGCAATTCGTCGAGGTCCGCGCACGCGTTGCCGAAGTGCCCGTGCCTACGCGCTACTTCCCGCAAGCCTCCTCGGCTTCGTTCATCGACAGTTCCATCTACGGGCTCTCCATTCTCTGGCTGCTCGGCCGGTACCGGCTCCACCGCTGGGGCTTCGCCCGCAGCCGCCAATTCCAAAGCCTCCGGCGGCGATACAGCAACGTCGCGGCGGCGCCCACCACGCATGCCTGAAGGATCGCGCCGCGGTTGGTGGCTCGATTCACTGGTTCTCGCAGCCATTTCCGCATACCTCATCTGGCCTTGGCTGCAACTCGAGTGGCTTGACTCGTTCGGCTCAATCGAAGGCACCTTCATTGGCGACGCGCGCTACTTGCGTGAGAACCTCCCGCATCCCGAGTGGAACCCTAACTGGTATTGCGGCACTCGTTGGGATTACATCTATCCCCCCGCGCTCCGCTACGGGACCGCGCTGCTCAGCCAGTGGCTCCACGTCTCCACGGCCCGCTCGTACCACATCTACACCGGCATCCTTTATCTGCTGGGAATCATCGGCGTGTACGTGTTCAGCCGCGTCGCATCGCGACGCCGCGGCTGGGCGTTCCTCACTGCGTGCGCGGTCACCAGCGTATCCCCGGCGTTTCTCTTCCTCCAGCATTTCCGCATCGACTATCGCCACGCCGCCGTGCTCATGCCGCTCCGCTTCGGAGTGCTCATGCGCTACGGCGAAGGTCCGCACATGTCGTCGCTCGCCGTGATTGGCTTCGTTTTTGCGGCGGCCTGGCTCGGGCTTCGCGGCAACCGCCGGATGCTTGCACTGGCTTCGTTTTGCGCGGCGTTCGCGGTGTCGAACAACTTCTACGGCGCAACCGCGCTCGCCATTCTCTTCCCGATCCTCGCCTGGTCCTTGTGGATCACCACGCGGGACCACCATATCTGGACCCGCTCCATCGCGCTCGCCATCCTCGCCTACGGGCTGACCGCGGCTTGGCTCACGCCGTCGTATCTCCACTACACGCTGCGCAACATGCGCCTCGTCTCGCAACCTGGCCATGCCTGGAGCTGGGCGCTCGAAGGCGCGGTGCTGCTCGTGTTCGCACTCGTCTCATGGCGGATCGCACGCGGCAAACCGGAGCGCGCCTGGCCGGTGTTCGCGGCCGGAGCGGTGATCCGCACCGGACTCTACGTCATCGGAAACCGCTACCTCGATTTCCGCACCATCGGCGAACCGGAACGTCTCGCGCCAGAGCTCGACTGGACCTTCCTGATGGCAGCCGCCGCCATCTTCGCCTGGATGTGGGCGCGAGACGTGCGAATGCGCATCGTCGTGCTTGCGCTCGTGCTGTGGGGATTCTCACCTGCGCGTAAATGGTGGACCGAGGGCTGGCGCACCATCCCCGCCGAGCACAACTACGCCAAGCGCGTTGAATATCGCACCACGAAATGGCTGCATGACAATCTCCCCGGCGGCCGTTTCTTCGTCCCCGCGAGCATCCGATTCTGGTACAACGCGTGGTTCGATCTCGCCGAGATCGGCGGCGGATCCGACCAAGGAACGCTCAACCTGAACGCGGCTGTTGCTTACTACGAAATCACCAACAACAAGGACCCTGAGATCCCCGTGGCGTGGCTGAAGGCGCTGGGCGCGGACGCGGTGGTGGTGCCCGATCCCGAGTCGGGCGTGATCTACGAGGACTTCATCGAACGCCGCGTGTTCCAGGGCACGCTCCCCGTGCTCCTCGACGACGGGCATGGGCTCCACATATATCGCGTACCACGCAAGTGGCCCGGCTTGGCTCGGATCGTAGATGGTGCGCGCATCGCGCGGATCGTACCCATGGACAAGGGCGAGTCGAATCCGGATTCCACGAAAGCCTACGCCGCCGCCGTCGAAGAGCACTCGCCGCGGCCAGCGGCATGGTCCCGGGAAGCCACGGGCCGCATTCGCGTGCGAGCGCATCTCGAGCCGGGCGAGAAGCTGATTGTCCAGGAAAGCTTCGATCCCTACTGGCGCGCCACGAGCGCGGGCAAGCCTGTCCCGATCGCGCCGGACCCGGTGCAGTTGATGCTGCTCGATCCCGGTCCCGGCGACCACGACATCACGCTCGATTTCGCCACGCCTCTCGAGAATCGCGTTGGCCGCATCGTATCGGTTGGTACGTTGCTCCTCGTCGTCTTCCTGATTTTCCGGAGGCCTGAATGAATGGTTCGTGTACTGAGAATTTTCTTTCCTCCTTGTTTTCAACCATTCACCGGTTTCGATTTTGCAAGAGCGAACATCCTCCGAACTAAACTCAGGATCGAGAGCACTTCCGTGAATCGCCATCTTTTGCAAGCATTCGCTCCTAGCCGCGATCGCGGGCAAAACCCCGCATCTGCACCCACAGAAAGCGATTTTTCAAAACGAACTTCGTGGGGCAGGGCTACTCACTGCAATCGGCTTGTGGGGCAGGCTTCCAGCCTGCAGCGGGACTTTCAGTCCCGCTTTCCGGGCAGTGCAGGGAGTTTCCGCCCCTTGGATCGGCGCCCCGCCGTACACGCTTCAGTCCCGCTGCTGACACTCGCGTCGAGACCCGCGGAAACGCGCCGTTTCCGACATTGGTACTTGCCTTGCCGTGTAGGGCGGGCTTTAGCCAGCGCGGGACTTCAGTCCCGCTGCCGAATCGTGCGCCAATTTCGATTCGTGCGTGAGCGTTCTCTCTCCATGCACCGGCCGAGGGACCCCAGGTGAAGCTCAAGCCCTGGCAGGCAGCCGCCGTGCTCTTCCTCGCCAACGTCCTCCTCTTCATCCCAGTCTTCCTCCCCGGCGACCCGGGTTACCGCGACTCCATCGAACCCGGCTACGCCTCCATGGCCCGCGTGCTCTCCGAGAGCCCGAGCCCCTTCGCCTGGAATCCATGGCAATACTGCGGACTCCCGATGCAGATGTGGTATCTGCCCGTGATCCCGTATCTCGGCGCGCTCGCCATCAAGCTCCTGCCGTTCCTCGAACCCGGACACGCCTATCGGCTCCTGGTAGTCACGCTCACTTGTCTGCAGCCGGTGACGATGTTCGCCTTCGTGCGCTACTTCACGCGCAGCACGAAATGGGCGCTGATCTCCGCGGCGATCTACACGTTCCTATCTCCCGCTTACGCGCTGTATCCGGCCGCGCAACTCGACGCCGGAATCGCCTACATGCCCTGGCGCATGCAGACCCTGATCAAGTACGGCGAAGGTCCGCACAATACCGGACTCATGCTGATCCCCTTGGTGTTGGTGGCTTGCTGGCGCGCCGCCATCGGCCGCCGCTTCGGCCAGATCCTCATCGCCGCGATCGCGCTTGCCGCCGTGTGCCTCACGAATTGGGTGGCCGCGCTGTCGCTCGCTTGGTGCGTGTTGATGATGCTGACCGTGGGTGCGGGCGCGGCCGCCGAAACCGGCTTCCTGCATCGGCGCGTGTTCCAGGCCGCGATCCTCGGATACCTGCTCGCCGCCTTCTGGTTGACGCCGCGCTTCGTCGGCACCACGCTCTTCAACTGGCCCGCTGACGCCTTTGGATACGCGGCGCAGATCCATCACTACTTACTGATGGCGCCCCTGATTCTGGTGCCCATCGCGATCCGAATCGCCTTCTTGCGCTATCCCGCGCAATGGTATCCGTGCTGGCTCGCCATGTGCGGCTTCGGATTCCTCTACGTAGCCTTGATCCACTATCGCCTCGGCGTTGACGTGATTCCGGAATCACGCCGCTACGCGATCGAGTCGGAGTGGTTCTTGATCGCACTGGCAGTCGAAATCGCACGCCGTCTTCTGCCCACTTCCAAACGGGATTGGGTGCTGGTGTTGGCCGGCGTGATGCTCCCATTTTCATTCGAGCAAGCGAGGCTCACTGCGATGCCAGTGCGATTGAAACTCGCGCCGGTTCCGCGCTCCGAGACCATCGAATGGCGCATGGCGGAGAAGGTCGCCGAGTTTCATCCCTCCGGCCGCGTACACTTGCTCGGCGGCACACGCTTCCGCTTCAACTCTTGGTTCTCGCTACCGCAAACCGGGGGCACGTTCGAATCCGGCCTGATCAATCGCGATCCCTTCTACCTCACCTACCAGATCCTGCGCGGCATCGGAAGCAAGCCCGGCCGCCGCTCGCGCGACTCGATGCTCCTGTTGCGCACGCTCGGCGTGGAGTACGCCGTGATCCATGGTCCAAAGTCGCGGGAGCATTGGCGCGACATGAAAGACCATGAGCAATTGGCCGAAACGCTGCCAGCCGTGTTCCACGAGGAAGACGACACCATCTATAAGGTGCCGTTCAAAGGCTTCGCGAATCTGATCCGGCCCGAGGAAATTCCCGCCCGCTTGCCCGTCGGCGCAGATACCGAGCTCGCCGAGTCATACGTCGCCGCGATGGATGCAGCCGATCACCCGAGCCTCGCCTTCCAATGGCGCGGCAACAGCCGCTTCGAAATCCGCGGCGCAGTGCCGGAAGGCTTCTGGGTGGCCACGCGGGTGGCGTATGACGGCGGCTGGCAAGCCACGCAAGACGGGTCGCCGATCGCCGTGGAGCGCGACACGCCCGGATTCGTTCTCTTGAAGCCCAAGCCGTCGCCGAACACCACGCTCGTGGTGGAATTCGGAATCACCCGAGAGCGCCGCCTCTTCTGGTCACTCAGCGCCGGTGCGTGGCTGGCCGCCTTGACATACTGGTTGCGAGCGCGCCGGAAATGAGATCCCTGGCCGAATTCTGGAAGCTGCTCGGCAAGGCCGTTTGGCGAGCGTATGACCGCAACTGCGGATCCACAGCGAAAGCCGCCGCCTACTCGGGGCTGCTCGCATTGTTCCCCGTGCTCGCGGCCCTCACCGCTGTGCTCGTGCAGATGCGCGCCAACGAGATCGTCGGCGTGATCTCCGCCAATCTGAGCGAAGTGTTGCCGCCCGGCACCGAGCAGATGATCTTCGATCAGTTCGTCATCAAAGGCGAGAAGCCGATCGGGATCCTGATCGTCGCCGTCGTGCTCGCCGCGTGGGCCGCGTCGGGATTCATGTCGAGTCTCGTCGATGGCTTCAACCAGGTTTACGGAGTGGAAGGGCGCCCGTGGGCGCGCCAAATCGGAGCTTCGTTCGCGCTCGTGTTCGCGTGCGCACTACCCGTGATCGGAGCCTCGGCTCTCATCCTCTTCGGCGAGCGCATCCAGCGAAGCATCGCGTGGGAACCGCTCGCGGGCGGCGTCGCCCTGCTGTTCCGCTTTGCACGAATCTTCATCGCGCTCGGCGGCATGGTGCTCGTTACCGGGCTGCTCTACTATTGGGGTCCGAACCGGAAACAAAGTTGGCGCAACGTGTGGCCCGGGGCCTGGATCGCGACCGTGCTCTGGCTCACCGCCACTGCGGCCTTCGGATGGTACGTACAGAACATCGCCGGCTACAACGTGATGTACGGATCGATCGGCACTGTCATCGCGCTGCTCGTCTGGATCTACCTGCTCGCCTTCATCGCCTGCGCCGGATGCGCCTTCAATGCGGTGCGCGAGAAGTGATGCAGTGGAGATGAAGCAGTGGAAACGATGCGGTCGACTATCATGAAAAGTTCCATGCTTCTCCCCAGGACTCCGGATGAGTTCGCTTCAGCACTGGCCGATCACGCCCGCAACGGGAAGAGCATCGCTATCGCGGGTGCAAGCAGCAAGCGC
>JAXLQL010000046.1:0-40624 GCA_046331625.1 Bryobacteraceae bacterium | reverse complement strand
GAAGACGGACGAGGAGAGCCGCGTTTATCGCGGCGTTCGCATATGGGACGGCGATCGAACGCTGGCACTGCTCGACGCAAACACGGGAGTCATCGGCGACTTCGGACAGGTGGGTGCGGCGATCGATCGCTGGTTCGACGGTGCGGCTCCGGGCGAAATCGGCGATCCGGTGCGCAAGGCGAGCGGCGCCTTCGACAGTTGGATCGTGGCGATCAAGCCACTCGAGCGAGTCAGGGAACGCGGACAGCAAGAGCCCAGTTCGCACTGGGAGAAGATGGCCAAGGTAGTGTCTCGAGTGCGCGGCGGGATTCGGTTGGGCGCAACGATCGATGTGAGCGCCGAGGCGGACACCGAGACTCCGGATGACGCCATGGGGCTGGCGGCGATCGTGCGGTGGGCGCCGGGTTTCATCTAGGGGCGGTCGCGGTCCATGGAGCGGGCGATGTTGGACTTGATGGAGAACTTCAACGTGACGGCACAGGGGTCGATGGTGAGGGCGTCGTTTTCGGTGAGCGAGGCGCGGTTGGAGGCGGCGATCCGGAAGACGAGAATGGTGGAGTGAGGCGAGGCTACTTCGCTGCCGAAAGAATTGCCTCGCGGAGCTGCGCTTCACTGCGACCGCCGAATAGATGCTGCCGCACCACGCCATCGCGATCGAGAACGAACAACGTCGGGAAATAGCGAATCGCGTAACGCCGGCTGACCTTGCCGCCCTTGTCAACGAACATCGGCAGTGAGTACTCGCTGTTCTTGGCGAACTTGCGAATGGTCGACTCGTCCTCGTGGCTCACCGAGAGGAACGCGAAGCTCTCGGCGGGAAGCTCCTTGTAGAGCTTCTCGAGCGATCGCATCTCTTTGCGGCACGGGGGGCACCACGTGGCCCAGAAGTCGAGCACGACGACCTTGCCCTTCAGGTCGGCGAGTTGCACCTTCTGCCCCTCGAGGTTCTCGAGCGTGAAGTCGGCGGCGCGCTGGTTGACCATGAGCGTGCGATCCTCGCCGGGGAGCTCGAGCATCTCCACCTGCTTCCAGTTGGAAGGCGGCTTCAGCGTGAAGAGATCGTCGCTCACGGCGGCGTCGCGCTCGAACAGCTTCACCTTCATGGTGCGATCGACCGTGAAGCGCGCGCCGTCTTGTTCGACGGTGGCTTTCAGTTTGTGAAGGACGATTGCGCCGGACTCCTGATCGATCCAAAACTCGTGCGGGAAGCGGCCCTGGGCGCGGCCGCGCAGCACCCAGCATCGGAGCTTCTTGCTGCCGAGCTTGTACTGCTCTTCTTTGCCGAGCGAGGCGAAACGCAGGTCGCGAATGGCGGAGTTGATCTGGCCGAAGAGGTCGCTGCGGACCACCATCGCGAAGTCTTTGCGGCGGTCGTCTGGATCCTCTTCTTCGTCTTCGCCACCAGCGGCAGCGGTTTCGAGGGACATGTACTCTTTCTTCGATCCGAGGGCCTTCCACGTCATGTCGCCGTTCGAGATCATGAGCGCGCCGTCGCTCTTGCGCCACGCGCGGACCTTGCCGGCGCCGACGCCAGCGTACTCGACTTCGGCTTCGGAGACGCCGGCTCCGCGCCCGCCGACGATCGTTTCCACCGAGGCGACGATGTGGACGGCTTTCAGAGAGCCGTAGGATTTGGAGACCTTGGCTAGTATCTCGTCTGGAGTTTGCGCGGCCAAGGGCAAGGCCGCCAGTAGAATCACTCTCCTCATTTTCCAAATGATAGCGAAAACGGGAGTGCTATTTCGGCAAGCGTGCGGCGAATTGGCGTTGGGCGCGAGCTTCGGCGGCGCGGCCGAGTTTGTCGAGCGCGTCGGCCCAGGCGGAGCGGAAGGCCGGCTCGTCTGGACGAGTGGAAACCACGGCGGCGAGTTCGCGCTCGGCTTCGGCTGCTCTGCCCATGGCGAGCAGCGTGACGCCGAGTTGGTAGCGAGCCTCGGCGAAAGATGGCCTGGCGGCGAGTGCGCGTTCGAGCGCTGAGCGCGAGGCTTCCGGAGTGCCGAGCTTGGCTTGCGCGAGAGCAACCTGATAGAGCGCGAGCGGATCTTCGCGGCCCTCGAGAAGCTTGACCACCGCGGCGGCGTCTCCCTTGCGAAGGAGGGCGACTGCGAGGTCCACCGCGACGGAAGGGTCGGGCGAGAGCTGGAGCGCGGCGCGATACTCGGCGATGGCTTCGTCGAGCTTTCCGGCTTCCGCCTTCTGATGAGCAACCGCGGCGCGGTATTTCGCTTGCATGCGCGCGTCCGCTCCATCGCGCAGTTGCTTCACTTTGGCGAAGGCGGCCGCGGAGTCGGCTTCGCGCTCGAGCTTCTTGTAACAGGTGGCGAGGAGATAATATTTCTGAGCGGCTTCCGTGGCGGCTTCGAGGTACGGAACGGCGGAGGTGCAATCGCCTTGCTTGGCGAGCACGGAACCGAGTTGAAACTGCGCATTGCCATTGCTGGGCTCGGCTGCCACTACGTCTTTGAGCAGAGGCAGTGCATGTGCGAAGTCCTGCGAATCGGCGAAGGCCATGGCGAGTTCGAAACGCGCGTTGCGAAATTTCGGGTCAATGCGAAGTACGGTCTGGAATTCGCGGATGGCAGCCGGAAACGCGCCGAGTTTCGACTGGAGCCAGCCGGAGTGGAAATGCGGCTCGGGGTCATTTGCGTCGAGCGCGATGGCTCGGCGGCAGGCGTCGAGCGCTTTGTCGTAACCGGACTCGCGGCTACGCGCGTTGGCGGTTTCGAGTTCGCACACGCGGGCGTGGGCCTCGGCATAGCGCGGATTGATGCGAAGCGCCGCTTGGAACGACTGGATGGCGGCGGCGCCGCGGCCTTCCTGCTGGCGCACGAGTCCGAGGAGGTAGTGCGCTTCGGCGAGGGACGGATCGAGTGCGAGAGCCTCGACGAATTTCGCGGACGCCTCAGGGAAGCGCCCGCGGTGGGAGAGTTCGATGCCAGAGTCGAGAATCGCGGTAGCGCCTGTTGTTTGCCGCAGGGGCTTGCAGCAAAGCAGCCGCGAGCAGAATTGCTACCACGTGATGCGCGTAGTCAGCACGGCACGCGGGGCGAGTTCGCCGAGAACCGGTTGGTGATGACGCCATCGCCGCCGGGCAGCGTGGTTCCGGGCATGTTGAACAGGTTCTCGAGGAAATCCACATTCACGCGCAGTGCGACTCGTTCGGTGATGGGCACGCTCTTGAACAGCGACGCCTGCATGTTCCAGATCATGGGTCCGAGGAAGTATTGATTCTGGAGCGGATGCAGGCCTGTGTTCAGCGTGGTGCGTTGATTGGTTCCGTTGGCCAGTGGCACGAAGACGGTGTTCGAATCATAGAAGCCGAAGTTCGGGTCGCTCGAGGATCCACCATTCGCCGGAATGGGAATGATGGGAGACTGCAGCGGCTTGTAGCTCGTAGGAACTCCCATCACGCCGTTCGGCCGTCCTTGCGCGTCAGTGCTGTTGATGCGATTGGCCGGAATGTAGCCGTTGTAGTTGAGCCAGCCGTCATAGCAAACGCCGCTGCGGCAGTCGCGAATCGGTACGTCTTTGCCGCTGTACTGGAGACCGTTGATCTGGCCCCACCAACTCGTGGGCATGGTGACGTAGCGGCTGGTGAGCGATCCGCTACCGGCGATCTGCCATCCACCGATGGCGGCGTTGAGCGCCTTGCCGGCATTGCGAGCGATCGGCTTTCCACGGCCGATGGGGACGTCGGCGAGGAAGTTCCAATTGGCGCGATGCTTGGGAATGCCGGTGTCGCGGCGATAGTAGAGGAGCCGGTTGCGAGCCGCGTCGTCAGAAGGCACAACGCCATCGGCGAAGTAGGCGGCGAACCGGTATCATCGCCAATATCAGCGTATGCTGCAAAGAGCATTGCTCGCGGCGTAAAAATTCCCCTGGACTGCCTGAAAACGCTGGTGGCGATGTTCAGGCGCCAGACCGGAAGCTGGTGAAGTTCGACCATCCGGTTGTCATGGCGCTGGATGGTGCCGAAAACTGTTGGTCATAGGGGCAGCGAGCGACGGAGGCGAAGGTTCCGGTGGGCAGCGGCTGCTTGGTGCAGTGAACCAAACATAATCCGGCGGATTGTCGTTGGCTGAATACCATTGCGACATGCGGAGCCGTGCGTCGCGTATCCGATCTTGAACACCGTATTCTGGAACATTTCGCGCTCGATGAAGAAGTTCCATTCGTGGGCGCGCGCGGTGGGCTGATTCGGATTGAGATAGTACATGGCGCCGCTGCCACGAGTGATGCCGGTGACGCGAGTGCCGTCGAGCGCATCCTTGGAGTTGACGCCGGCGATGAGCGTGGGAACCGAGCGCAGCAAGTAGTTCGGCAAGCCATCGGGACTTTGCTCGGCGGCGTTCGCATTGTTGCTGACGTTGGCTTGGCCGGGCATGGTGTTCTGCGTCTGTCCGGCGAAGAGGCGGAGCGATTCCGGGTAGGCGAAGATCGAGTAACCGCCGCGGACCACCATGGTGCGCGCGCCCGCGCCGAGCCGGTATGCGAAGTAGCGCGAGGTCCGAAGTCGAATTTGTTCGAGCGGACCAAGCTATCGGGCAGGCCGACTTTTTGCGGCGTGGAGTACTGCACGCCGAGGCCTTGATAAGCGGAAGCCGCCGCGGGAAGCACGTTTTTCATTTGGGCAAGTTCGTCAATGGTGCGAGCGAGCACGATCGCCTTGCTGCCTTCGTCGAAACCGAAGATCGTCTTGTCGCGCTCGTTGACTGGGCTGGTGTACTCATAGCGCAGACCGAGGTTGAGCGTGAGCCCGCGAGTTCACTTTGAAGTTGTCTTGCAGATATGCGGCGCGCTCGCGGACTCGCGGACGATACCAGGAACGATTGAAGCGTGCCTGGTAGGTGCCGTAGCCCAGAAGAAGTTGGCTGCGGTGTGACCGGAGAAAGGGACAGGAGAATAGGCGCTGCCCGACGTGGGATCGTAGAGACCGGTGGGCGAGAGATTATTGTGATCGAGCTCGCCCTGGCAAAATCTGTTGATCGTTCAGGGTCTCGAGCTGCTCGAAGCGGAAGCAGGGCGCCGAACTGGAGTTCATGGCGGTAGTGGATCTTGGTGAAGTTCTGATCGAAGTTGTATATGCGCCCGTAGTTGATGGTGGGGTTGATGCTGGAATCGTAGGCCATGCCGACTCCGGTGCTCGCCGACATCGAATAGGGGATGCGCGGGAATCCGATGCCGCTGAACGGATTGGGAAGGCCGAGACCCGTGGCGATCTCGTCGGTTCCGGTGAAGGGCAGCTGTCCGCGATAGTCGCGCGCCACGGTGACGAGGGTCTCGCTGAAGAAGGTGGGCGAGAAGGTGTGGGTCCAGTTGGCGATGCCACTGTCGTTCACCTGGCTATCGATGTAGGCGTTGGCGCGCTGATCGAGCGTGGTGGGCGACAGGCCGTAGGGGTCGCTGGTGCGGGCCGCGGTGGACGGGCTGTGCGAGTAACGGAAGAAGAGATGGTTCGAATCGTTGATCTTGTGATCGATGCGAACGGTCTCGGTGTGTTGCTTGGTGTTGTTGAATCCGAGGCCAAACCAGTTCGAAGTGACGAGCGGATTGTCAGGCTGCGTGGGCAACGGCGTTATGCCGTAGAGATACTTGGCGAGCGGCGTTTCGCGCGCGACCGGAATGCGATTTCCGGTGAACGGCACGCGCGACCAGTTCGCCTCCTTCGAGCCGGTGCTGAGCGCGTCATAGATGGTGAAGCGGCGGCCTTGGCCATCCACGAGTCCGCTGAAGTCGCCGCCGCGCATTGCCTCGGTGGGCACGGCGATGTTACGGGTGCTCGCTTGGCGAAGCTGGAAGCCTTCATACGCAAAGAAGAAAAAGGTGCGGTTGCGGCCGTTGTAGACCTTGGGGATGAAGACCGGTGCGCCGAGCGAAGCGCCGAATTCGTTGCGCACCAGGTGCGGAGGCTTGGTGAAGAAGTCCTGGCGAGCGCGGGCGACGCCGAGCCCGCTGTTGCGCGCGGTTTCGAAAGCGGAGCCGTGAATCTCATTGGTGCCCGAGCGAGTGGTAATCATGAACGTGCCGGGGCGGTTGAGTTTCGCCGAGGAGTTGTTGGTCTCGGAGCGGAACTCGGAGATGGTGTCGAGTCCTGGGGGACGCGCGGGCGTGGACTGCCACTCGCGATTCTCCAGCACGGCGCCGTCTTGCAACAGTTCAGTGGCGTAGCGGAGTCCGTAGACACGGGGAACGGATCCGGACTCGACGCCCGGCGTGGTCATGTAGAGGAGGTTGGTGATGTAGCGTCCGTTGAGGGGAAGCTGCTCGATGCGCTCGCGTTCGATCACCGTGGCGAGCGTGGGGCTGTTGGTGGTGATCAGCGGCGTGACGTCACCGGCGACCGTTACGGCCGTGGTGGTTGTGCCGGGCTTGAGCAAGGCATCGACCACGGCGGACTGGCCCGCAACGAGCGTGAGGGTTCCCTTCCAGGTCTCCATTCCGGCGAGTTCGACGCTGAGCTGCCAGGCTCCGCCTGGGACGGAGGGCAGAAGGTAAAAACCAACTTCATTGGTTTCTGTTTTGAACTCGCGATTGGTGGACGTGTGGAGCGCGGTGACTTTGGCCTTGGGGACAATGGCTCCCGAAGGGTCTTTGATGGTTCCTTGGATGTTGCCGTTCCCGGTTTGGGCAAGGCAAAGGGCTGTGACAGAGAGCAGTGCCGCTACGAGTCGCATTGAGCTTCCCCTTTCGAGCATGGTGAATACGATATACCAACGGCGGGTGCGCGACAAGGGGTGGGTCTGAAAATGGGGCTGTATAATGAACTCCCATGCCTGACTGGAAACAACGTGCACGCGCGATGGCGCAGGATATTCCCGAAGATGCAGTGGAGCGCATTACGCCCGCGCTGGATGGTTTGGAGGCGGCGTTTCGTCCGCTGGTGGAGCAGGTTCGGCTCGAGAGCGAACCGAGCTACGTGCAAATGGTGGGCCGGGAGAAGGAAGCATGACGATCGTAGAAGCGGGGCAGGCGCAGACAGCGGGGAAGGTTTCCTCGGAGGAGTTGGTCCGCGAGAGTTTGGCGGCGATCGAGCGCGAGAATCCGCGACTCAACGCGTTCCTTACCGTGTTGGGAGATCGCGCGATGGCGCGGGCGAAGGAACTCGATAAAGAGCGGGCGCAGGGCGAGCTGCGTTCGCCGCTGCACGGAGTCCCGGTGGCGGTGAAAGACGTGTTCTGCATGAAGGGCGTGCGGACCACGTGCGGCTCGAAGATTTTCACGGACTATATTCCTGGTCACGATGCGGCCGTGGTGGAGCGCTTGGAGGCAGCGGGCGCGGTGATCGTGGGCAAGACCACGATGCACGAGTTGGCGTACGGGGTCACGTCGAACAATCCGCATTTCGGCGCGGTGCGGAATCCTTGGGACACGGATCGCATTCCGGGTGGGTCGAGCGGCGGGTCGGGCGCAGCGGTAGGTGCGGGCGTGGTTCCGATGGCGATGGGAAGCGACACGGGTGGATCGATCCGGATCCCGGCGGCGTTTTGCGGAACGGTAGGCTTGAAGCCGACCACGGGTCGCGTGAGCCGCTACGGAGTGCTGCCGCTCGACTTCACGCTGGACCATATGGGTCCGCTGACAGTGACGGTAGCGGATGCGGCGGTGTGCTTGCAGGTGCTGGCGGGGTTCGATGCGCGAGACGACTCGTCGAGCAGCCGCGCTGTGGACGAGTACTTTCCGCGAGCGGGTTCGCTCGAAGGGCTGCGTGTGGGCGTACCCACGAATTTCTATTTCGAGCGCGTGGATCCGGAGATCGAGCGCGCGGTGCGGGGCGCGATCGAGCGGGCGGCCAAGGCTGGCGCGCGGCTGGTGGACGTGCGAGTGCCGGACATCCAGGCGCTGAACACGGTGAGCCGGGTGGTGTTGATGGCGGAGGCGAGTTCGGTGGTGGGTCCTTATCTGAAAGACCGGTCGCTGTTCGGGGCCGACGTGCTGGCGATGTTCGATCAAGGGCGGCTGGTGGCGGCGACGGACTACATCAACGCACAGCGGCTGCGGAGGCAGTTCCAACAAGAGTTCGCGAAATTGTTTGAAACAATCGACTGTCTGGTGACGCCGGCGTGCCCGGTGTTTCCGGCGAAGATCGGCCAACTCGAAGTGGAAGTGGGCGGGAAGAAGGAAGACACGCGGTTGGCGACCACGCGATTCGTGCGCGGGATCAACATGATCGGGTATCCGGCGATGACGATGCCGTGCGGAGTGTCGAGCGGGAAGCTGCCGATGAGTGTGCAGTTGGTGGGCAGGCCGTTCGAGGAGGCGCTAGTGTTGCGAGTGGGGGCGGCGCTCGAGTGAGCGAGCAGCCCACCTTCGCCACGCGATTGGCGAACCATGTGCGCGATCATCACGGCGACTGCGTGGTGCGGGTGGGGAATCGAGTATCGATCGTCCGCAAGCTGCCGGACGATGCTTTGGAGAAGCTGGTGGCGGCGGGCATGAAGCGCGCGATAAGCCATGGGCTGGAAGCGGAGTCTTCGATCGCGGGATTTGTGGGGGCGATGTTCCGGTTCGCGCCGAACTTCGATCAGAGCGAGCAGGTGCGGAGGGTACTGGGGGATACGGTGGGGACGGCCGAGGAGCGCTGGGAGAGAGTGCTGAGCGAGGTCGGTGAGGAGGAGTGGGAAGGGATCCGCCGCCGGTACGATTGGGACGCTTGGGATGGCTGAACGGGATCCCGGCGCGGCCGGCGGCCCTTGTCCCGTGCGGCGGGGCGATCCGTTGCCGGACGATACGCTGGTGCATCGGTTGGGTCCATGCACGCCTGAGAATTGTCGGCCCAGAAACAAGGAGACGTCCGTCAATCACGTCAACCAGACCGGAAAGAAAGAATCGGGCTTCTCGCTTCTGGCAACGTATGAGGGGTCGACTTCGAGGGCGGAGGCTGCGAAGCGGGCCGCTGACGAGCACCACTCAAAATATCCGAAAAGGCAGTACACCTCAGTGGGCACGGCGTCTGTCAAGGAATTGCGTGATGCTGGATTCGAAGTGGTGCACGACCCGACATTCACGACTGCGAACCACGCCACAGTCTACAGGCCCGACGGCGAATGGACGGACGAAAACGCTAAAATATTGGCGAGCATCCTCAAATGCACGAACATAGCCTGATCGAGTTGCGGCCTGGAGCGAACTGCTCCCTCGCCGACTACTCGGGAGTTCGGCTCGGTAGCGTTCGCATCGACCGCGTCGATGGGGACCGAGTTTTCGGGAAGCTGGAACGGTTTGCCGGGTTCGAGTCAGTCCGGGCGCTGTTTCGCGATCTCGACGAAGCAATCGACGCCAACGTGATGTGCGCCGTGAACGAGATAGAGCAAGAGGTCGAAGATCTGGGCCTCCACCTTGTGGCCGTAGGCGGGGGACGCCTACCTGCGATCCACCACGTCCAGGTCTACGACGGCGATACGATCTTCTTCCGTCTTCGTGGCGGCTATCCCTCCGACTTCGCGGAGATCGCCTCGGGGGAAGCAGCACCGGAGCCCGTAGGGTCCAGCCGGTCGGTCTGACACCTCTGGCTCTCGCTTGCTCTTGCGCCGGACTCCGCGACAAGAGCGAGAATAGAAAGATGCCACACACACGACGGACCTTTCTGCAAGGAGCCGGCATCGCCGCCGTGACTCCGGCGTTCGCCGCGAATGATCGCGTTCGGGTAGCGGTGATCGGATGCGGGGCGCGCTCGCACGAGTTGATGCGCCACCTCTACACGGCCGGCGGCGCCGAGATTACGGCGGTGGTGGACGCCTATGACGGCCGCGCCGAGCGCGCGCAGGATCGCTGCGGAAAACAGGCGCGCCGCATGAAGGACTATCGCGAGGCGCTGGCGGACAAGTCGATCGACGCGGTGATGGTGGTGACGCCGGACCACTGGCACAAGCAGATGGTGCTTGACGCGATCGCAGCGGGTAAAGACGT
The DNA here is from genome assembly GCA_046331625.1 of Bryobacteraceae bacterium. Taxonomy (GTDB): domain Bacteria; phylum Acidobacteriota; class Terriglobia; order Bryobacterales; family Bryobacteraceae; genus JAXLQL01. The sequence goes on along the minus strand of JAXLQL010000046.1, from coordinate 30,718 downwards.
TTATTGCGAAAAGCCGCTCACGTTCCGCTCCGCCGAGGGGCTCGAGATCATCGCGGCGGCGAAGGCGGCGGGCAAGATCGTGCAGGTGGGCAGCCAGGTTTGCAGCTCGGCGGTACAACATCGCGCCAAGCAAATGATTCAAACAGGAAAGCTCGGTCGCGTGACGATGATCCGGGCGGCGTACAGCCGGAACACCGCGTCGGGCGCGTGGATCTATCCGATTCCGCCGGATGCATCGCCGCAGACGGTGAACTGGGACATGTTCCAGGGTCCGGCGAAGAAGCACGACTTCAGCCTCGAGCGCTTCTTCCGCTGGCGCTGTTATCAGGACTACTCGGGCGGGATCGCGACGGACCTCTTCGTGCACCTGTGCACGACGATTCACTTCCTCATGAATGCGAAGGTTCCGGCGAAGGTGATGGCGATGGGGCAGCTCTATCGCTGGAAGGACAGCCGCGATGTGCCCGATACGTTGAACGCGATCCTCGAGTATCCCGAGGGGTTCGTAGTGAACTTGAGCTCGACGTTCAACAACCAGATCAGCGGCGAGGGTTCGTTCCAGATCCTGGGAACGGAAGGAAGCCTCGAGTTGGCGAGCGACTTGACGTTCTATCCGGAGCGCGCGTACGAAGACAACCGTTGGATTGTGGAGAGTTGGCCGCGGCGGCTCGAGGATGCGTACTGGAAGGATCCGAAGGTGCGGCAGGCGGAGCTGGTTGGCGGGCACAAGCAAAAACTCGTAGGTACAGTGGAGAAGCTGCAGCAGCTAGGCGTGGACATGACGGTGCCGCATTTGCAGGCCTGGGTGAACGGGATCCGCACGCGGAAGGGACACTGGGAAGACGCGACGGTGGGGCACCGGTCGGCTGGGTGCGCGCACATGGTGAACTTGTCGGCGCGGGAACGGCGGATGGTGGAGTGGGATCTCGCGAAGGACGATATCAAGGGGTGAGTTCGCTCTCGGGTGACCGCCGTCATTGATAGTCATATCCGAGCCAAAACCTCGCTTCGGCGCTGCCGATATCGACGCTCCAGTTGCCCGCCGGGCCTTCGAGACAGAACTCTACCAGTTCGGTTTGCGGTAGGCCGATGTCGAGCAGGAGCGTGGCGAGTGTTGCGGTTGCGTTCCGATCCCGCGAGCAGTCGACGATGTTGCGAGCCGCGAATTCTGGTTGGTTGGCGCAGCCTCCACGTTCGTTGGTCAAGTCGAAGTGCGGAAGCGAGCAACCTCCGCGCCCACAGTATTTGAGCGCCGGGCCATCGATCCGCCACTCTTCGCGCCACAGAGGGTGGTTGGGCTCGACGGGCGAGGCTCGATAGCCGAATGCCAACGGCGAGCAGGCGAAACCTGCAGGCGCTCATCTGCCGCCGGGGCCCAGCACTCGATGCGCAGTTTCGAGACCTCGGCCTCGGGATGACGGAGATGGAGGACGGTCCGGTGGTTGGGGCGGAAGGCGACGGCGAGGAACAGCAGCCCGAGGCGGCGGTACGTGTCCTTGTCGGCGAAGAAGTTGATCAGATCATAGCGGCTCGAGTCGGAATAAATGTGGCCAAGCCGCCACGGCACCACTTTCAGATGCGCGGTGCCGACTTCATCTGGTGGCGTAGGGAACATGTCCCTGTTCAGGAGCACGTGCTCCTCAGGCTCCGCTGGAAGTTGCGCGCGGACGTGTTCGTAGAGTTGTTCGAGTTGCTGCAAGTTCTTTCAGTCTCTCTCAGAGTCCGAAGGCGGGTGGGTAGCGAACGCGGCCGCGGACTCCATCGAGCGCGCCCGGCACGAGTTCCAGAGCCATGAACGCGTGGCGCGGGAAGGGGCTGTCGAGCGCTGCGGCGGCCTCGACAGAGAATCCGAAGCGCGGATAGTATTCGGGATGGCCGAGGACGATGACGATTCGTTCTCCGCGTTGGCGAAGGATGTCGAGTCCGCTGCGGATGAGTTCGGAGCCGACACCGGTGCGTTGGTGCTCGGGGAGCACGGCCACCGGCGCGAGCGCTACGGCGTCGATGCAGGCGGACGGGGTCTCGATGGTCATGCGACTGAAGATGACAGAGCCGGCGGCTTCGCCTTCCAACTCGGCGACGAGGGATAGCAGGATCGCTCCGTTTGCGCGCAAGCGATCGACGAGATCCGCTTCGTCCGCTCGCTTGAAAGCGGCTTCGTGGATTTGACGGATCGCGGAGTGGATGACCGAGGTCTCTTCGCGGATCATGGTGGGAGGACCAGCGTGTCTCGCCTACGGCTCCGGGTTGTCAGTGAGAGTTGGCCGCGCTCTGGCGCGCGGCTTTTCACCCTGCTTGCGCTCCTTGCTCGGCAACATTGAAGCAAGGAAGTCTCGGGCCAGAGGCTCGTCGCGGATCAATGTCCAACTCTGGAACGCGTCAGCTATGCACTCGAGCGAGAGCAGCACATGCATAGGCTGCCACTCTCTCAGGAGGTTGTAGTCCGCTTCGAAACGGTCCTGCTGGGCCTGTGAGAACGTTTCCGCGACATTGAAGAGGTGATATCTGAGGGTGCGATCCGGTCCTTCCTGGGGTCGTTGTTTGAAGAACTCGCCCACCTCCGACATGGCTTTGTCACACGCCTGCTTCATCGGCCCATGATCGAAGACCCGGGCCAATAATGCGCGAAAGCGCTGATCGGTGCAGGTGGCCACGGCATCGGAGATCAGCAGATGAAAGAGTGCGTAGTATCCAGTTGAAATCGCGCGGCGGAGGCTGGGTTGGTGTGCCTCAGCGGGGTGAAGCTGCACCAACTCTCGAGCTAAGTTAAGAAGATCCTCTGGGTAGGCCATCGCCTATCACACCCAGGCTGGTTCCTTCATCTTGGCGTGCTCGCTTTGGGTGATGAAGTCGAAGTATGGCAGCACATCCCACTCCTCCAAGGGGCGTACCTGTAGGACGATGGCGAGCCGCACTTGCTTCGTCAGAGCAAGCAGATCCCCTCTCGGAACTGAATCGTCGAGCACAACCTGGAAGAAGACTGCCGACTCGCCACTCCAGTCCGTGCCGAGCCTTGACGTCACGCTAAGGACGAGAGGCGATAGCGGGACTCGGTCGATAGCCTCGTAAAACTCGGTCTTGTGAGAGAACGCCCTTGCGATATACACGCCTCCATTATGGCGTAGCGTGCGATCACGGGCGGATCTAGCGCTTCGACGGCGATTTCGGCTTGGCCCCGCTGTCGAGGATCAACTTGGTCAGCAGGTCCACGGCCTTGTCGATCGGCAGAATGTCGGCGATATCGATCGGCGTGCGGCCCGTCGCGTTCTTCTCGTCGAGCGGAGCGCCTTTGCCGGCGAGGAACTGAATCACCTCGCACACGCGCAACTGCGCATCGAGCATCGCGCCGTTTGACGTGCCGGTGACCGAGGCGTGCATCAACGTGGCGCCATCGCTCGTAGCCACCTTTACGTCATTGTCATATTGATACGCGAAACGGACCGCTTCCACCTTCGCGCTGCCCACCGAGGCCATCAGGAACGAACCGCCGTCGGGCGCCTTCGACTTGGGATCGGCGCCGGACTCGAGCAGCAGTCGCATCATTTCTATATGTCCGGCACGGGCGGCGAGGAACAGTGGCGTCTGGCCGACGGGGATACGGAAGAAGCCGCGCTGCGGAATGTTAGCGGTGCGCGCTTCGATCGACGCGCCCTTGGCGAGCAGAGCCTTGGCGAGGGGGATGTCGCCGTTTTGCGCGGCGAGATGGAGCGGTGTGTTGCCGCTTGCCTGGTCAGCCACGTTCGGATTCGCGCCAGCTTCCACGAGCGCGATCGCCGACTGCGTACCGCGATTCGAAGCCGCGGCGAGCAACGGAGGGGCCACGCCTTTGGGGTTCTCGTTCGGGTCCACTTTGGCGTCGAGCAGGGCTTTCACTGATGCAGTATCGTTCTTGATCGCGGCGAACAGGAGCGGAGAAAATCCGGCGGCGGAACGCGCGTTGGGATCTGCGCCCTTTTCGAGCAGCGCGCGCACCACGGGAGCGTGGCCTTCGGCGGCGGCCCACATGAGCGCGGTTTGCTTCTTGCGGCTCTCGGCTACGTTGACTTCGGCGCCGTGCGCGATGAGGGACTTCACGGCATCCACCGAACCCGCGCCCGCCGCGATCATGAGCGCGGTCTCGCCGTTCCAGCGCGCGGACTTCGCGTTCGCACCGGCCTTCAGCAGCGACTCGACCATCGCGCCATCGCCGTTGAGGCACGCGAGCGTGAGTGGAGTCTCGCCGTACTCGTTGGCCGCGTCGGGTTTGGCGCCGGAGGCGAGGAGAAGTTCGGCCATCCTGCGGTTGCCGATGTGGACGGCCCAGGCGAGTGCGCTGGCGCCGTCGCCGGTGGTGGAGTTGGGATCGGACTTGGCTTTGAGGAGAGCTTCGACGGCGCGTGGATCGCGGCGCTGGACGGCTTCGATGAGTCGAGGGTCGCCGGTGGGGGCGGCCGCGAGAAGCGGCGCGAGTATGAGAAGCAGAGCGGGACTGAAGTCCCGCGCAGGCTGAAGCCTGCCCCACATCGCGGCTGAGCCGCAATCCCGAGAGACCAAGCGTCCTACGAGCGGGACTAAAAGTCCCGCGCTGGCTAAAGCCCGCCCTACAAGCATCAGAGCCGCTCCAGTAAACCCGTGCTGTCTCCGAAGCGCTCGCACGGCACGCCTGCTTTGGCGAGCATATTGAGGAAGAGGTTGTTGAGCGGAGTCTCGGTGGAGTAGCGCAGGTGTCGATTGCCCTTGAAGAATCGCGTGCCCGCCACCAGTGCGATCGGCAGGTCGTGATGCGTGTGGATATTGGCGTCGCCGAGGCTGCTGCCGTAGCAGATCATCATGTTGTCGAGCAGCGTACCGCCCGCGCCGTCGGGCGTGGATCGCATCTTGTCGAGATACTGCGCGAACGTCTTCACCAGATGCACGTCGATCTTGGCCACCTTCTCAATCTTCTCCGGATCATTCATATGATGCGTGAGCGAGTGGTGGCCGTCGGATATGCCAATGGAGCGATAAGGCCGGTTGCTGCCCGCGCGCCCAAACATGAACGCGACCACGCGGGTCATGTCGGTCTGATACGCGATGGCCTGGAGATCGATCATCAACTGGGCATGCTCTTCGAACGCGTCCGGCGCGCCCGTGGGGCGGGCCATCTCGGGGAGCTTCATTTCCGCGCTCTGCTGCTCGGCCTTTTGGATGCGGCGCTCGATGTCACGGATGGAGTCGAGATACTCGCTGAGCTTGGCGCGGTCGCGCGAACCGAGGTCGGTTTGCAGGCGATCGATGCTTCCGGCCACGTAGTCCAGGATGCTGCGCTGGCGTCCGAGGGCGGCGCGGCGAGAAGCGGCGTCGCTCGACCCGTCTTCGCCGAAGAGGCGCTCGAAGATGATCCGCGGGTTTGACTCCATGGGCAGCGGCACGGTCTCGCTCTTCCACGACACCGTGTTCGTGTAGGCGCAACTGTAGTTTTGATCGCAGGCGCCAGCCAAGCCGGGAGCTTCGAGCGAGATCTCGAGCGATGCAAGCTGCGTGTGCTTTCCGAACTCGCGCGCGGCGATCTGGTCGGCTGAGATGCCGCAGCCGATGTTGGTCTCAGAACGCCTGGGATGCACGCCCGTGAGCCACGTTGCGCCTTCGCGTGCGTGGTCACCCGGACCATCGCCGAGAGCGCGCCCCTGCACCTGCGCAAGGCCGGTGAATACGTTCAAATTCTCGCGGAACGGCTCGAGCGGCTTCATCGCGGGAGTGAACTCGAGCGCGCCTTCATTCTTGGGAGTCCAGCGGTCCATGATCATGCCCACTGGGTGGTAGATGAACGCGAGCCGCACCGGAGACGAGGCCGCCGCCGACATGGCCGGCGTCATCGAATCGAGCACGGGCAGCGCCATGCCCACTCCGATACCGCGCAGAAAGGTGCGGCGCGCCAGCGCCTTTCGTGTGACGAAGTTCATTTCTCCGAAGTCCTCCTCATCTGGAATGGAGTGCTCTCGACAATGGCCTCGATGAAGGCGGGCATGCGATAGTCGTCGCGTGCGGCCTTGACCAGGATGGTACGGACGGTGGGGCGATCGTGCGGTTCGAGTCCGCGCCCGAGCGCATACATGAGGAGCTTTTCGGCCACGGTCTGCACGAATTGCTCCTTGTGTTGATTGACCAGTAACTGCTCGAGTCCCGTGGGACCGTCAAATTCGGCTCCGTTGGGAAGCTTGCCCTTGGCGTCGATCGAGACCGCGCCGTCTTTGGCGCGCCACTCGCCGACGGCATTGAAGTTCTCGAGGGCGAAGCCGATCGGGTCCATGCGGCCGTGGCAACTGGCGCAGACGGGATTGGCGCGGTGCTGCTCCATCGCTTCGCGCAGACTGAGCTTGCGTCCGTCTTTGCCGGTCGGTTTCAGCTCGGGCACTTCGCCGGGCGGCGGAGGTGGTGGCGTGCCGAGGAGATTCTCGAGGATCCATTTGCCGCGTTGCACGACGGAGGTCCGGTTCGGATACGACGTGACCGTAAGGATGCTGCCTTGGCCCAGCAGGCCGCCTCGCGGCGAGTCGCCGAGTTCCACGCGGCGGAAGTGCGATCCGTAGACGCCGGGGATCTTGTAATGCTGCGCGAGGCGTTGATTGAGGAACGTGTAGCGGGCAGTGAGCAGGTCAAGCACGCTATCTCCGTTGCGAAATACGCTGGTGAGCAATAACTCGGTTTCGCGGCGGAAAGCGTAGCGGAGATCGTCGTCGAAGTTCGGGAAGAGGTCCGCGTCGGGTTTTGCGTTGGTGAGCGTTCGCAGGTAGAGCCACTGGCCGCCGAAGTTTTCGATCAAGGCGTCGGAGCGCGGGTCGGCGATCATGCGCCGCATCTGCTGCTGGAGTGCCGCGGGGTCGGAGAGCTTGCCCTGGCGGGCGGCTTCGAGAAGCTCGTCATCGGGGATGCTGCTCCAGAGGAAGAACGAGAGGCGCGAGGCGAGTTCGTAGTCGCCGAGGCGCTGGGAAGATCCTGGGGCGGCGCCCTTGCGGTCACGCTCGACGCGGAAGAGGAAGTCTGGCGAGACGAGCAAGGCCTGCACGGCGCGGCCGATCGCGTCGTCGAAATCGGCGCCCTCTGAGCGGGCTTGCTTGTAGAAGGCGAGCAGCGGGTTCCAGTCTCGCGAATTAGTGGGGCGGCGGAATCCGCGATCGGTAAGATGGGCGAGTATCTTGCCGGCGCAGGGTTCTTCTTCGGCGGCATTGGTGGGGTGGCAGACGAAGATCTTGCGGCGGGAGGGCGTGTCGCCGCGGCCGGTTGGGCTCTCAGGACCATGAATGGTCACCGTGCCCACCTCAGGCGTTCCCGCGCGTTGCGGGACTTGGAACCGCTGGATGCTGGCGCCATCGAGGCGGAGGTCGAGTTCGGCTTGGGGAGCGGCTGCGGCTGGCGCTCCGGGTGTCGGGCGGCGTCCGGTGGCACGCAGCGCCACTTCGGCTTTCCCCGACTCGGAAAGGAATACCGCTGTCACTCGGTGCATGCCCGCCTTCACGGCCAAGCGCTTGTCATAAGGACGGGCGTCGGGGTCGTCTGCTCCGCCGGCGAGCTTCACGCGGAGATCATAGGTGGCATCGAGCGGGAAATAGTGCTCGAAGACTAGGCCGGAAGCAGCACCAAGGGGTAGGTCCTCGGGATTGCGTCCTTTATTGGCGCCGCGGACGGTGCTTCCGTAGACCGAGTCGGCGGGGGTGGTTTTGAGGTCGCCCACGGCGAGACGGCTCACCGAGCGCGCTACTGAGAGGTAGCGTTCGAGCAAGGCGGGCGACATGGAGAGCAGGTCGGCCATGTTGTCGAAGCCGTTGCCGGACTCGTCAACGGGGAGGGCGGCTCCGGGATGTGTGTCGATGCCGAGGAGGTCGCGGACGGCGTTGCTGTACTCGATGCGGTTGAGGCGGTGCGGGCGGGTTGCGCCGGGGTCGGGTTGGCGGGCGGCGGAGCGGTCGAGGGCTTGGATGAGGCCGGAGGTGAACTCGGTCGAGGCGGCGGCATCGGGCCTGGGCAGGCCCGGGGGAGGCATCTGACGGCCTTGGATCTGGCGAATCACCTTTTCCCATAAGCCGGGGTTATCTTGGGGGCGGGAGGCATCGAGGCCTTCGAGGACGAGACCGGCGGTTTTGAGTTTCTTGCTGTGACAACCGGCGCAGTAGGTGTCGATCAGGGAGCGCTGTGGGAGGGAACGCGAGGGCTCCTGGGCGTGGGCGGCGGGGAGGGTGGCGACGCACACGAGTGCCGTAGCGGCGTGAAGGATCCTCGGCATTCGAAGGAATTATATCATTTGGGGGCGTGGAGGAAGGTAGGGAGGGCGGGTTTTGCCCCTAGGAATATCCCGGGGAGGGGGTGGCGGCCGATGCCGGGAGATGCGGCCGGAGCTATCCCCAAGGGCCTAGACATAGGCCTCAGGCGCATTTGGAATATCCCTGTAATTATGAGTCGATACGTGAGAAGAATGATTTTGTAAATGCACTACCTTTGTGAGGGAGAAAACACAGAAGATTTCTTCTGTTTTCCTATAGAGTGAAACACGCTCCGACGATACTTGTGTAGTGCAACGATGTGCACTACGGCAAGGGCACCGAGAAGAGGCAGTGCCCGCCGGAGCCCGCCGCTGAGCGAAGAGACCTCCCGGGCCGAGGGGTCCGGCAGGCGCAACAGGCTTGCCCCGATGGGCAAGATCTGATGAGGCCGCGAGGTTTCGTTCCTTGACCCGGCGCCGGTCCAGGTCAAGTCGGGCTACTGGCACGTAGTCTTTTGCATCGAATCCGACACATTTCAAGAGCAGGGCGTCCGAGGGACGCGAAGGAGATAGCCATGAGTGTATTCCGTCCGCGCAACCGGCTGGTCAATTTTCGTTTGAGTGATGAAGAGTTCGAGCGGCTGCGCCAAAGCTGTGGCAACCACGATTGCCGGAGCATCTCCGATTTTGCCCGGCAGGCAGTGATGGACAAGATCGCACGGGGACCGGAGGCCGAGCCGGAGCGGCTGCGCAGCCTCGACTTCAAGGTGGCCGAACTCGAAGGGCGGGTGGCGCAATTGTTGAACCTCGTGCAGGCCACCGGTCCGTCGAATGCGCCGGCATACACGGCGGCGGGCGCATACTCGGTTGCGACGGTGGAGCATGCCGATGCGTAGAGCCCGATCGGGATTCATCTTGTTGGGAATGGTTGTGGCGGCACTGGGCGTGGCCGGCACGGCGGAGGCGGGTACGGTCGAGCAGCAGACGACGGGTTCGGGGAACCTGCCGGTGCAAAAAATCGGTCCGCACGACTTGCTGTCGCTAGCCGTGTATGGAGCGCCAGAGCTGTCGCGAACTGTGCGCGTGTCGGCAACCGGAGAGATCCGGTTGCCCATCCTCAAGCGAACGGTAAAGGCGGCCGGGTTGCTCCCGGCCGACCTCGAAGCTTTGGTAGCAGACGCGCTACAGGCCGAGCAGATCCTGGTGGAGCCTGTGGTGACAGTGAACATCGTCGAGTACTTCAGCCGTCCGATCAGCGTGGCCGGGGCGGTCCGCAAGCCGGCGACGTTCCAGGCGTTGGGCGCCACTACGCTCCTCGACGCGCTGACCAAGGCCGAGGGGCTGGCGCCGGAGGCGGGCCCCGAGATCCTCGTGACGCGCCGGCAGCCGGGCCCTGACGGACGGACGGTGGCTTTGGTGCAACGGATTCCGGTGAAGGGCTTGATCGACATGGCCGATCCGGACTTGAACCTGAAGCTGACCGGTGGCGAGGAAGTGCGAGTGCCGGAGGCGGGCCGGGTATTTGTGGTCGGTAACGTTCGAAAGCCCGGCGCCTATCCGGTGCAAGACTCGGCCGATACGACGGTCCTGAAGATGCTGGCGCTGTCCGAGGGGCTGATTCCCTTTGCTTCGAAGCATGCCTACATCTACCGGCGCGAGGCGGGCACTGGCAGCAAGAACGAGATCCCGATCGAATTGCGGAAGATCTTGGACCGCAAGTCACCCGATCTGCCGCTGCAAAGCAACGACATCCTTTACATCCCGGACAACCGGGCGCAGCGAGCGAGCCTGAGCGCGCTCGAGAGGATTCTCGCCTTCGGATCGACCACCGCGAGCGGACTGCTGATTTACGGATCCATTCACTAAGCCCCGTACATTCCAAGCCCATTTACCGAGGCTCCATTCACCGAGGAAAACAACCGACTATGCCCCAGGAACCGAACCAGGTCATGATTCCCGAAGCCGGGCTACCGGCGCCGCAAGGCGCATGGCCCGCGCCGGGAGGAGTGCCGCCAGACGTAAGCGACGACGGCGGCGGAGTGCCCCTGTCGCACTATCTGTGGCTGCTGCGGCGCCACCGCTGGAAGATTCTCGCGTTCGTGGCCGCCTGTACCGCGGCTACCTGGATCATCTCGGCCCGTATTACGCCGATTTACGAGTCGACCGCGACGATTGACATCGACCGGCAGTCGCCGCAGGGTGTGATCGGCCAGGAAGCAACGCGCACGACGGTGAACGATTCGGATCAGTTTCTGGCCACCCAGATCAAGCTGATCCAGTCGGACTCGGTGCTGCGCCCGGTGGCCGAGCGACACCGGCTCCTCGAACACGAGGGACAGATTACGGGCGCCGATGGACGCCAGCCAGCCGGGCCCACCAAGCCCGAGGAAGCGCCCGTGCTGCTCAAGCAGCTCAAGATCGCGCGTCCGCCCAACACGTACCTGTTGTTGATCAGCTACCGCTCGCCGGACCCGCATTTGGCCGCCAATGTTTCGAACGCGATCGCGCAATCCTATCTCGAACATACCTACAACATCCGGATCCGTTCCTCGGCCAGCCTGTCGTCGTTCATGGAGAAGCAGCTCGACGAGTTGCGGGCCAAGATGGAGCGGTCGTCGACGGCGCTGTCGAAGTTCGAGCGCGAATTGAACGTGATCAATCCCGAGGAGAAGACCAACATCCTTTCGGCGCGCCTGTTGCAGCTCAACACCGAGTACACGAATGCGCAAGCGGACCGCGTGCGCAAGGAAGCGGCGCGGGAGTCGGTGCGGTCGTCGGGTTCGGCGGCGGCGGTCGCTTCGGGCCAGGGCGAGGATCTGCGCAAGCTGACCGAGAAGCTGAACGACGCAGCCGAGAAGTTCGCCCAGGTCAAGGCGCACTTCGGGCCGAACCACCCCGAGTACCGGCGGGCGTCGGCGCAGGTGAGCGAGATCCAGCGCTCGATCGAGACGTCGCTACGGGAGATCGGCAATCGAGTGGAGGCCGAGTACCGGCAGTCGATGAGCCGCGAGGCGATGCTGCAGCGGGCGGTAACCGAGACGAAAGCGGAGTTCGACCGCCTCAATGCGCGTTCCTTCGAGTACCAGTCGCTCAAGCGCGAGGCTGAGGCGGACAAGAAGCTCTACGAAGAGCTGGTGCGGAAGATCAAGGAAGCCGGAATCAACGCCGGTTTTCAGAACAGCGGGATCCGATTGGCCGACGCGGCGCGGCCGGGCGTGCTGCCGGTGTTTCCCAATCTGCGGCTGAACGTGATTATCGCGTTCTTCCTCTCCGCATTGGTGGCGCTTTCGGCGGCGATCGTCAGCGACGTGCTCGACACGACGATTCGCGATCCCGAGCAGGTTACGCGCAGTTTCAATACCGAGGTGGTGGGAACGTTGCCGGCCGTGAAGACGTGGCGTGGCCGCATCGGTTCACTCGTTTCGCCGAATGCGCTGCCAGGGGCTACGGCGGGATCGATGGTGCGGCGCGCAGACAATCCCGAGAGCTCGATCAGCGGGTTTGAAGAGGCGATCCGGACGTTGCGCAACTCGATTCTGTTGTCGGATGTGGACCGGCGGCTGCGGTCGATCCTGGTGACGAGCGCCTCGCCGAGCGAAGGCAAGTCGACCACGGGCGCGCATTTGGCGCTCACCCATGCCGAGCAGGGCAAGCGCACGCTTCTGATTGACGGCGACTTGCGGAAGCCCTCCGTACACAAGCGTTTCAACATCCATGTCACGCAAGGGCTATCGAACGTTCTGACGTCGGAGTGCGCGTGGCGGGAGATGCTCGTTTCGCCCGAGAATCTACCTGATCTGCACATCCTGCCCGCCGGGCCTCCTTCGCGGCGGGCACCCGACTTGATCGGGCGCGGACTCGAGGAATTGCTCGAAGAGGCGATGGCCGAGTATGACCTGGTGGTGCTCGACGGGCCACCGCTGCTCGGTTTCGCCGAGCCGCTCCAGATGGCTTCGATCGTCGACGGCGTGATCGTAGTGACGCGGGCCGGGCAAACGTCGCGGCGGGCCGTGGCGAGCGTGGTCAACACGTTGCGGCGGTTGCGCGCCAACGTGATCGGCATCGTTCTCAACGAAGTCCACAAAGAGATGAGCGACAGCTACTACTACTACAGCTACTACAGCAAGTATTATCAGCAACCCAAGAACGCCTGAACTTTCATGCCCGACGTATTCCTCTACCAGTCGCCGAAGAACTCGATCGTCGAATCGCTCGGGCTCCTGTTTCAACAAATGGGGCTCGACCCGCTCAATCCTTTGGGAAAGATTCTGAGCCCGGGGCAGACCGTGCTGATCAAGCCCAACCTCGTGACGGACCGCCACGAGGCGAACGGAAGCCTGGGCTGCGTGGTTACCGATCCGATGCTGGTTCGGGCGCTGTGCGACTACATTTTCCTGGCTGTGGGCAAGAGTGGACAAGTCATTCTCGGCGACGCACCGGAGTTGGGCGCCGACTGGACGGCGGTCCTGCGGGCGACGGGGCTCGACGAGTTGCCGTCTCATTTCGGCACGCTCGGCTACCGCGTGGTGCTGGTGGATTTTCGAACGGTGGCGCGGGTCCGCGGCGCCGGGGAGAAGCAGCGAATCCAGGGTCTGCGAGGGGATCCGGCCGGATACCGCACCGTGGATCTCGGCGCGGCGTCGCTCCACGCGGGCCGCGACTGGAGGCGGCTCCGGACGCCGGATGGCAGCCGGGGGGCGCTCGACGGACATCACAACGCGACGCGCCACGAGTACCTGATCGCCGGATCGCTACTGACTTCCGATGTGGTGTTCAATCTTTCGAAACTCAAGACCTATCCGGAAATGGGGCTGGGAAGCGCGCTGGCCAACATGACGGGAATTTGCGGCGCCAAGGACTGGCTGCCCCATCACATGGCAGGGGGCGCCGATTCCGGTGGCGACGAGTATCCGGCCGAGACCGCGTGGACGAAGGTGTCGCAATGGGTTGCGGATCATGAAGCAGCCGCTACGCCCGGCCTGCCTCACGCGATCTGGAGTGCGGGCGGGCGTTTGGCCAACCGGATGCGAAGGCACTGGGACGCGCAATCGGTCCGGCGCGGGCTCTGGCACGGCAATGACACTTCGTGGCGGACGGTGGTCGATCTCAATCGGGTGGCGCTCTATGCCGACCGGAATGGAATTCTACGCCACCGTCCCCAGCGGCAGATCTGGACGATCGTCGACGCCTTCGTCGCGGGGGAAGGAGAAGGGCCAACGGCACCCGATCCGGTGGACCTGCGTTGCCTGATCGCCTCGAGCGATCCTCTGGCCGCCGATATTGCCGCGTCTCGCCTGGCCGGATGGCCGCTCGACGGAATCCGCCATATCAGCGGAGCGTTTTCGGTAGGTGAATTCCCGCTGGCCGAGTACGGATTGAACGACGTCCGGATGCACCCGTCGCCGGTACCCGTAGCCGATATGGGGCGGCGGCTGCGTCCGAGCCGCGGGTTTGAAGCGATCTTCGACCGGGAGGCGGCGCACGTATGAAGGTCCTTCATCTGGTGGCCTCGCTCGGCTCGGGAGGGGCGGAGCGGCAACTCTACTTGCTTTGCCGGGAGACGCGCGGACAGGTTCGGCACTCGGTGCTCGCGGTACGGGAGGAAGGCCGATGGGCCGAGCCTCTTCGCGATTCGGGAATCGGCGTTCAGTGTCTCGGGATGAGCCCGCGGAACCCGTTGACGGTGGCAAGGATCGCATCGCTCGTGCGGTTGGCCGCGCCGGACCTGGTGCACTGCTGGCTTCCTTCGATGAACGTGATTGGCGCGCTGGCCTCAGGGCCGGCGCCTGTCATTGCCAGCATCCGCAATGTTGATGACTGGAAGCCACGACTGTACCGGTGGCTTGACCGGATTCTCAGTCCCTTGTGGACGGCCGTGATCGCGAACTCGTATTCGGGGGCTGAGTTCGCCGTCCGGACCGGCATCCCGGAGACAAGGATCCGAGTGGTTCCCAACGGAATCGAAATGCGGGATGCGGCGCCGCGCTCGTCGAACCCCGCGGCGGTGGCGGTGACCGTTTGCCGGCTGACTCCGCAGAAGCGCGTCGACCGGATTCTCGAGACGGCGCGGCGGCTGCCTTCGTTCCGGTTCCTCATTGCCGGAGACGGACCGCAGCGGAAGTGGCTCGAATCGGCGGCTCCGGAAAACGTTCGTTTCCTCGGCGAAGTGCCGGACCCGTGGCCGCTCGTGTCGACAGCAGCCTATTTCCTGCTCGCTTCCGAGCGCGAAGGCATGTCGAACGCGTTGCTCGAGGCGCTCGGGGCGGGCTGCGTGCCGGTGGTGACGCCAGTGGGAGACAACGGCCGGATCGTCGAAGACGGTATTTCGGGAATCGTCGCTCCGCACGACCGGTTCGCCGAAGCGATTGTCGAAAGTTTGCCGCGCTGGGGCGAGATGAGCCGGGCGGCGCGGATTCGCTCGGAGAGGTTCACCGTGGCGGCGATGGCGGAGAAGACCTTGGAGGTCTATCAGGATGCGTGTTCTGTTCCTCGACTACACCAACTCGATCGGGCTCGGCGGCGGGCAGCGTAGCCTCTCGCTGTTGCTCGAGAGGCTGGGCGGAACGCGATATCGTCCGATGCTCGCGTGCCCACCGGGCGAACAAATGCTCGGGCTCGTGGGAGACCAGGTGCCGGTGTTTCCGCTGCCGCTCGGGGCGGGCTTCCGCACGCTGTCGCGATTCGACGCCTCCTGGCGGCGGATCCCGCGGGCGGCGGTTTCCTCGCTGGCGGCGGTGGGCCGGCTACGTTCGATCGTGGCGTCCGAGGCGGTTTCGCTCGTCCATGCCAACAACCTCAAGATGCTGCTGCTGGCGGCCGCCGCGGCGCCCGAACAGCCGCGTGTCTGGCATGTGCGGGACATCTTCCCCGAGTCGGCGATGATGCGGAGGCTGATCACGCTCGGATGCAAGGTTGCGACGAAGATTCTGACGGTCTCCGGCGCCGTGGCGCGACAGTTACCGGACCGCTCGAAGGTCGAGGTTCTGTACAACGCGGTGGAACTGCCTCGTGGCGCCGAACCGTCCGGCGAACGTCTCGAGAAAGCCGGGCCGAAGACAATCGGGTATGTCGGCCGGCTCGATCCGCGAAAAGGGCTCGACACGTTGGTCGACGCGGTGCGGATCGTGCGCCGGAGCGATCCCGAGGTGAGGCTGCTCGTGGCGGGTGACGGTCCGGGCGGGGCGGGGCTCGACGAGCCTTTCGTCACGCGGCTGCCGTTTCAGCGGGAAATGGAGCCGGTCTGGAAGCGGATCGACGTGGCGGTGACGCCGTCGGTCGAACCGGATGCATTCCCGAGGTCGGTGATCGAGGCGATGAGTTACGCCAAGCCGGTGATCGGAGCGGCGACGGGCGGCATTCCGGAGGCGATCGAGCACGGAACGAACGGATACCTGTTCCGGCCGGGCGATGCGGCGGAGCTGGCGGGCAAGCTGCTCGACATGCTCGCCGCACCCGAGCGCGCCAGACGAATGGGCCGGGCGGGGCGGCTGGCTTGTGAACGGCGGTTCTCGGCCGAGGCGCAGGTGGACCAGCTATTGGGGATATACGACGAGGTGCTGAGGGGACAGAATGAGATTCGCGATTCGAGACGACGATACGAGCTACCACACGCGGGCCGATGAGCTCGAAAGGCTGTGGGGCCGGATCAGCCGCTGGGCGCCGGTATCTTTGGCAGTGACGCCGTTCGCCGTCGAATCCTTCAATTTGGGCGACATTGCGCGATTCCACCAAGGCAGCGAGCCGATGCCGATTGCCGCCAACCGGGAACTGGTCGCCTGGCTCCGGCAAGCGATGGGCGAGCGTCGCGTGTCGGTGATGTGCCACGGCTACACGCACCAGTATGTCCGCCGGCCGGGCGGGGCACTGGTGCAGGAGTTCGTCTGGAAGCCTGCCGAGCGGCTGTCGGTGGAGGCGCGGGCCGCCCGGCATCATCTCGAACAGACGCTCGGATCTTCGATAGAAACCTTCGTTCCGCCGGGCAATGGAATTTCGCGGCAGGCCATCGAGGCGTTGCGTCCAGTGTTTTCGAACGTGCTGGCTACGTTTCCGTTGCGCCGCGTGGCCGACTTCCGGTTCGAGCGCGAGTATTTGATCAACTATGCGCGGCGGCTTTTTTACCAACTGCGCCACGGGACTCCGAATCCGTTTGGGGAAACGGTGGCGGGCGTGCGGTTGTTGCCGTCGTTCTGCATTACGCCGAAGGTCGACTGGCCGACGCTCGAACGGCAGTTCCAGCTCTGCCGGCGGCTCGAGGCGGATTTCGTGGTCGCGGTCCACTACTGGGAGATGGCGCCGCGGCTGTGCCAGATGCTCGACCGGCTGCTCGATCTGGCGGCGCGGCACAACTGCGAATTCCGCTGTTGCGACGAGTTGTTCCAGACACGGGGGCAGGCACGGCTCGAGCTACGCGCGGCCGATGCGTAACAGGCGCTCGAACGAGACAGGGACCAGTCGAGGAGAAGATCGTGGGAATCATGCAAGACTTCGTGGCGCGCAATGCGGTGAAGCGTTGGATTTCGGAGCGGGTGACGGCGCCGCGCCGCGCCATGATCCGGGCCTACGGCGTCTGCCGGAGACTCGAGCAAGGCACCGAAGGCGAGATCGAAGCCTGGCAGGAAACGCATCTGCGCACCCTGCTCGCGCGAGCCTCGGCCGCGCCCTATTGGAACGAAGTTCTGCGCCGGGCCGGCGTGGACGCGAGGCGGGCGCGGTTGTCCGATCTCGAGCGGCTTCCTTTCTTGACCAAGGACATCCTGCGGGCGCAGGGCGATCGGTTGCGGATGCCGGGCGCCGAGGGCGTCTACGAGAACTACAGCGGCGGCTCGACGGGGGTGCCGGTTCGATTCTGGCAAGACGCCAACTTCGCCGTCTGGCTTTCTGCGGCTACCAAGCGCTCGAACGAGATGGCGGGCGGGTTCGTGGGTGCGCGGGTAGCCAAGCTGTGGGGAGCGCCGCAGGATAAGCGCAAGATCGAGGGCCTTGCGGGCCGGGCCAAGCTGTGGCTGCTCAACCAGCGATATTACGACACGTTCGACATGGGCGCCGAACGCATGGGCGCCTATCACGAATCGATGGAGTCGTTCCAGCCCGACATCATCCAGGCTTACGCCTCATCGGCATTCCTGATGGCGCGCTACCTGTCCGAGCGCGGCCTCGAGCCATCCTACCCGCGACTGTCGGTGGTCAGTGCGGCCGAGAAGCTGTATCCGCACATGCGCGAGAAGATCGAGTCCGTGTTCGGGGTCGACGTCTACGATCGCTACGGAAGCCGCGAGCTTCCGGCGGTTGCGGCGGAGTGCTGTCATCACGACGGGCTCCATGTCCAGATGGGCGCCTACATCGTGGAGACGGTGGATCCGGCGACGGGAGCCGCGGTCGAAGGCGTACCGGGCGAGATCGCCGTAACCTCGCTGCATGACTATGCGATGCCGTTCCTTCGCTACCGGATCGGCGACGTGGGAACGCTTCGGCGCGAGCGGTGCCGTTGCGGCAGCTCGTTCGTCCGGTTGGGCGAGATTTGCGGCCGCACGAGCGACAACTTCCTGATGGACGACGGCCGGATCGTGCATGGGGAGTATTTCACGCACTTGTTCTACGGGCGCGATGGCGTCGAGCAATTCCAGTTCGAGCAGGAGAGTCCGGCCGAGTACGTGCTGCGGCTGGTTCCCTCGCCGGACTACTCGCCGCGAACCGGCGCCGCGCTCGAGCAGGAGCTGCGTGAAGTAATCGGGCAGCGGGCGCGGCTGCGAATCGAATTGCGGAACGCGATTCCGTTGACGGCGTCGGGCAAGTATCGTTTCACGATCTCGCAAGTCAGCGTCGACGAGTTGGCTGGGCGGCGGGCGTAGGAGAGGAGCTTCGATGAATCCGAGAACCGTGGCAATCGCCGAAACCGGACACCCTTCGTATCCGGCCGCGCCGTTCCATCCCGCCGAGGTCTATCCGGAGCGAGTGTTCGAGGGGACGTCGCGCTGCTCGGCCGCCGGACCGGGCGACGTGTATGGAGCGGTGCGGCAGTTGCTCGACCTGCTCGGGCTCGACGCCGCGCGGCGGGGCACGCCGCGTTGGAATCCGTTCGGCGATTTCATCCGGCCCGGTTCGCGGGTGCTCATCAAGCCCAACCTCGTGCGGCACTTTCACCCCTACGGCATGGATCCGCAGTGCCTGGTGACGCACGGGTCGGTGTTGCGGGCGCTGTGCGACTACGCGCTGATGGCGGCCGGTCCAGGGGGGGAAGTCGTCATTGCCGACGCGCCGCTCCAGTCGTGCGATTTCGGCCAAGTGCTCGCGCTTTCGGGAGTCGGCCGGCTGGTCGAATTCTACCGGGCCAACGGAGCGCGCGTCGAGGTGCGCGACCTGCGGCTGGTGCGTGCGGTTGCCGACTCGAGTTCGCGTTGGGGCCGCGTGCTGGTGCAGGAATCGAATCCGGGCGACCCGATGGGATACACGCACATCGATCTGGGAGCGCGGTCGTTGCATGCGCGGCGCGAGGCTCCCGAGGATCGTTACCGGGTCACCTGCTATGACCCGGACCGCATGCTGCGCCATCACTCCGGCGGCCGCCACGAGTACGTGATCGCCAATACGCTGCTCGATGCCGACGTGGTGATCGACGTCCCGAAGATGAAGACGCATCACAAGGCGGGCATTACCGGAGCACTCAAGAACTTCATCGGCATCAACGGGCACAAGGACTGTTTGCCGCATCACGTCAAGGGAACGCCCGGGCAAGGGGGCGATGAATATCTCCACGAAAGTCTACCCAAGCGGATCGACAGTTGGATCCAGGACGCCAAGGAGCAGCACGGCGGCGTGCTTGTCAAGAAGAGCGCCGCGCTCGCGCACAAGGTATTGTACGCAGTCCACATGCGGGAGCGCGCGGACAGCTTCTGGGAAGGGAGCTGGTTCGGCAACGACACGATCAGCCGGACGACGATCGACCTCAACCGGATCGTCCGCTACGCCGATCGCTCCGGGACGATGTGCGCGGCGCCGCAGCGGACGGTGTTCTCGGTGGTGGACGGAGTGATTGCGGGCGACCGGGACGGGCCGCTTGCTCCGCGTCCGAGGCCTTCGGGCATTCTGCTCGGCGGTTCGAATCCGGCGGCCGTCGACACGGCGATGTGCCGCGTGATGGGATTCCGGGCGGAGGCGATTCCGACGCTCGGCCACGCCTTCGAGGGCTCGGAGGAATTTCCGCTGACCGATTTCGCGATGCGCGACATCGAGGTGGTTTCCCGGCAGGCGCGCTGGAGCGGCATTGATCCACGCGTGGCGGGCGACTCACTGGAATTCGAAGCACACCGGGGATGGGCAGGACGGGTCGAGCTGTGAAGATTCTGTTTGTCAACCGCATGCTCGGCGTCGCCTGGGGAGGCGGTGAGAACTACGACTACCAACTGGCGCGCGAGCTCCAGGCGCTCGGCCACGAGGTTGCGTTCGTCACCGGGCGCGCACCGGGGCAGGAGATGCCGCGGCCGGGGCTCGATGTCGAAACCATCGCCGTCGAGACGCCGTATTTGCGCGATTGGATGTACCGGCTGGGGGGCAAAGTTCCGCTGGTCCCGGGGCTGGCCGCCGAGCTCGATCTCGAAATATTCGGCCGGCGATTGCTCGGGAGGTTGACCGAGTTGGTCAAGGGCCGCCGATTCGACGTGGCGCAAGTGCTGTCGCTGCCGCGTGTGGCCGCAGAGCTTGTCCAGCGTGGGTGGCGGGTGGCGATGCGATTTCCTGGGCCGCCGGCGTGGTTTCAAGGTCCATTGCTGACGCGCTTGGCGCGGCATCGGGGCATGGCGATGTTCTCTCACGGCGACGCGATCCGCCAGGTCCGCGAGCGCTGGCGGATCGAGATCGACGAGGTGCCTCCGGGGATCCGGGGCGAGCTGTGGACGCCGCCTAATCCTGCCGAGCGCGAACGGCTGCGCAACGCCTACGGGCTTGCCGGGGATGCGTTCGTCGCCGTTAGCGTCGGAAGGATGGTGCCAGGGAAGGGTCAAGAACACCTGATCGCGGCAATGCCCGCGCTGATCCGGAACGAACCCCGGGCTGTGCTGGTACTGGCCGGGGATGGGCCCTTGCGGCCGAGGCTCGAGGCGCGGGCGAGATCGCTCGGCGCCGGTGACCGTGTGATCTTCACCGGACAACTCGACACGGCTCGCGTGGCGGCGTGGCTGGGGGCCGCCGACGTGTTTTGTCTGTGCTCGGACTACGAGAACTACTCGAACGCCGTGCTCGAGGCAATGGCCTCCGGGTTGCCGGTGGTGGCAACCCGGGTCGGCGGATTTCCGCTCCAGGTACGCGAGGGCGAGAGTGGCTTGTTGGTGGCGCCTGGCGACGTGGCAACGTTGGCCGAATCGCTGGGCGTGCTGGCGCGGGTTCCGGGGCTGCGCATGGCGATGGGCCGCCGGGCGCGGACCTTCGCGGCGGGTTTCTCGTGGCGCGCCACGGCCGAACGCGCGTCGGCGATCTACGGCCGGATCACGGAGGCTGCGTGACGGAGTCAAAGGCCCAGTCGCGAACGAGCCGGCCGTGGGATGGCGGCATGGCGATGGCGGCGGCCTTGCTTTCGGGGCTGCCGGGTCCGGGCGTGTTTCGCGATTTCAGTTGGTCGATGTTGAGCCGGGCGGTGACGATCGCGAGCAACATGGTATTTCTCGCGGTGACGGCCCGGTTGTTCGGAAAAGAAGATGTCGCATTGCTGGCGGTGACGGCGATCCTGACCGCGCTGATGGACGCGGCAAAGGGACTCGGGCTCGGCACGGTGCTGTTGAAGCGGCTGCCCAAGCTCGACGAAGCAGGAGAGAGCGCCGGCACAGAGGCATCGGAACTCGTCTGCTCGTACCTGTTCTACTCGCTGCTTCCGCCTGCCGGAGCCGCGCTCGCGGTGATCGCGGCGGCGGTGCCGTTGTCGCAGTACTTCTTCGGCCATGTCGGCCAGGCCACGGGGTTGAGGCTCGGCGCGGTGTTGGCGTTGCTCGCCGTGCTGACCAACACGAATCAGTTGGTTTTGCAGGCGGCGCAGCGTTTCGGACAGTTGGCGCGATCGACGATTCTGTCGGGAGCGCTACAGCGGCTGGCGCCTTGTCTGATGGCGATGGTGTGGCCGGGCCGGCTCGAGGGATTTCTCGAATGGTCGGTGGTCTTTTCGGTGGTGGCGTTCGCGCAGACGCTCGGTCCGGTGGTGCGGATGGCGGCTCGGAGCCGCGCGCGGATCCTCGGTCCACGCGAGTTCTGGGGCGAGTCGGGGCACTTCTATTTCGCCAACCTTCTGCGCTACGGGGCCACGCAAGCCGACCAGTTGTTCGTGGCGGCGGCATTCGAGCCCGCGACGCTGGCGGCGTACTACATGCTGCGGCGGCTGTACTCGCTCGCGGTGGTGGTGATCGGTGCGGCGATCGACACGTTGACGCCGGGGTTGTCGCGTCAGGCGGCGTCCGATCCGGAGGGCGCGAGGAACCGGCTCGGGCAGTACCTGCGTGTGTTCCTGTTCGGGGCGACGGTGGCGGCGGCGCTGTTTGCGGGCAACGGCGAGACGATCGTTCCGGTGTTGCTCGGCGCCGGCTACGGAGACGATTTGTGGTTGATCCTCCTGTTCGCGGTTTCCGGGATCGTGTATTTCCTTTTCGGATTCGCGCAACTCGACCTGGTGTTGTTCGAGCATCCGAAGTGGAGCTTCCGGCTCGGCGCCATGGCGGCGGTGGGCAATGCGATTGCCTCGGCCGGGCTGGCGCTGGTGCTCGGGGCGCGGGGGTTGCCGCTGGCGATGGCGCTCGGCTATCTGGCGGGGATCGAACTGCTGCGGCAGCGGCGGCTGTTGGCCGGCTGGGAGCCGCGTGAGTTGTGGATTGCGGTGTCGGTTACGGCGCTGGTCGCGCTGGCGTCGCACGCGGCGGTGGAGACCGGGGCGAATGGATGGGCGAGGGCGCTGGTGGTCAACGCGCTGATTGCGGCCTTTGCCTGGGACCATTTCCGGCGGTGGCGCATCGGGCCGTGCATACGGGCAATTTTGTGAGGGTGGTTTCTATGGCGCTTGACGAGAAGAGAATGACGATGCAGCCAACGCTGGGGCTGCGAAGGCCGAAACCAGTTCCGCCAGCGGCGCCAACGGAGCGGCAGGGGCGTACGGGCCTCGGTGCGCCGACGTGGGTCCTCGGGGTACTGTATTTCGCGCTTGCCCTGGGAGCGTGGGCCGAATCGTCGCCGCTGCTTTTGTGGGCGGGGCTACCGCTGGCGTTATGGATCGCCATGGACAACCCGGCGGGATTGGTGACGATGCTCGGCCTGACGGTGCCGATGTTCCCGGTGCTACGCGTGGCCACGGACGAGTTGGGTGCGCAGTCAGTCTCGACGAAAGGGCTGTTCTTTTCGGCCGATGATCCGCTGGTGCTGGCGCTGCTGGTGGCATGGGCCCGTTCGATGCTCGCGCGGGGCGGCAAAGGGCCGGCTGTGTTTCCGCGGGCTCTGGTGTGGCTGATGGGACTGTACCCGGCCGTATGGGCGGTGAACGCCCTGCGGCTCGACTGGAACCAATGGGCCGTGTGCGGGCTCTACTTTCTCAAGTGGGCCGAGTATGCCCTGCTGGCGCTGGCGATTCCAGGGGCGTTGTCCACGATGAGCGCCGGGCGGTTGCTCGGCCAGTACAGGCGTGCCTCGGTTTTCGCCATCGCAGCGTCGGCGGTGTTTGCGGCGTACGAGATGGCGGAGTCGATCCGGACCGGGGCCTTCTCGGCGGCGGCGAGCTATCCGCGAGCGTCGGCCTTTTTCGGCACGCTCGACCCGCAGCGGTTCGGCGCATCGGAAGATCCGGTGAACTTCGGCGTGTACGCGATGGTGGCGGGTTCGATCGCGTTCGGGGCGTTCGGCAAGTCGCGGCGGCTCGACGGATCATCGGCCGGGGCGGTAGCGGCGGCGGCTGTGGCGCTGGCGGCGAGCGTCTCGCGAGCGCCGTGGCTTGCGGCCGTGACCGCGTTTCTGAAGATCTACCGGCTTCGTTCGTCGCGGTTGCTGATCGGGTTGCTCGGATTGGCGATTCTTGCTCTCGGCGCGGCCTTGCTTTTGCCGGAGGTATGGGAGGTCAACGCGGAGCGATTTTCGGCGATGCGTTTTTGGGGAGAGAGCCGGGAAAGCTCGGCGGCGTCGCGACTGACGATCGCGCTGAACTCGCCGGTTTTCGAAGTCGACCAGTATTGGCTCACGGGGCACGGACATTCGAGCTACCGTTTCATCGCCGAATCGCATCTGGCGGCCATCACCGGGCGGCTGAGCCGGAGCCTGTACAACTTCTTTCTGACCATCTGGTATGACGCCGGACCGGCGGGGCTGCTGCTCTGGATCCTGCTCTTCCGGCAACTGAACCGCAAGTTCACCTGGCTCGCCGACGCGGGCTCGAGCAACGAGGTCCGGGCGATGGCCAAGGGGCTGCTCGGAGCGCTGTGGGGCTTGGCTGCGGCATCGATGTTCAGCGAGGTGCCTTACAACTGGCGCGTCATGGGAGTCTTCTATACGGCGGTAGGAGTGTGTCTGGCGGCGGAGGCGGCTGGAGCGCGAGCGGCACGGGGGGCCGTGGCAAGGCCATGACGGGGGATCGCGCCAAGGGAGATTGAGATGCGGATTCTGCATATCGGCAAGTTCTATCCGCCCCGTCACGGCGGCATGGAAACGGCGATCAAAGACATCTGCGAGTGCATCGCGGCCAAGGCGGAGGTCCGGGCCGTGGTGGCCAATCACGCGCCCGGCGAAGTCTGCGAGCGGGTCAACGGCGTCGAGTTACATCGCCTGCGTACTCCCGTGACTTTGGCTTCGCAGCCGGTTTCGCCGGGAATGTGGGCAGCGATCCGGCGGAGTCCAGCCGACATCGTGCATCTGCACGAGCCGAATCCGCTGGCGATGGCGAGCTTTCTCGCAAGCGGCCACCGGGGCCGTCTGATCGTCCACTACCACAGCGACATCGTGCGGCAGAAGCAGCTTGCGCGCGCCTATGCGCCGATCCTCGAACGCGGGCTCGCGCGGGCGTCGGCGATCGTTGCCGGAAGCCGCGAGTTGGTTGCCTCCTCGCCCGTGCTGTCCCGTTGGCGGGAGAAGTGCGTGGTGATTCCGTTCGGCATCGACCTCGATCCGTTCCTGCGAATCGGTTGCTGCGATCGCCGGGGCCGCGGCCGCGTCCGGGTGCTCGCCGTGGGGCGGTTGAGTTACTACAAAGGCTTCCAATATCTGATCGAAGCGGCGCGCCCCGGTGGCTTCGAAGTAGTGATTGCGGGTGAGGGCGAGATGCGGCCGGCGCTCGAGCAGCGCATCGCTGCTTGCGGTGTCACGGATCGCGTGAGGCTCGCGGGCCGTGTCACCGACGAGCAGTTGCACCGGCTGTACGCCGAGTCCGACCTGTTCTGCCTGTCGTCGTGCGAGCGGAGCGAAGCCTTCGGCTTGGTGCAGATCGAGGCAATGGCAGCGGGGCTTCCGGTGGTGAGCACCGACTTGCCGACCGGCGTGCGGTCCATCAACCGCCACGGTGAAACCGGATTGGTGGTTCCGCCGCACAACGCCGCAGCGTTGGCCTCGGCGATCGGGGAACTGGCTGCCGATCGCGAACGGCGCGCGCGAATGGGATCGGCCGCGCGGCAGCGGGCCGAGTTCGAATATGACCGGCGCGTCATGGCGGCGCGCATCGCACGGCTCTACGAGGCAGTTCTCGGGGCCGGCGCATACGAGGGCGAAGCAGAGACTTCGCAGCAGGATCTCTCCAATTTGCAGGAAGCACTGACGGCGGCCGAGGTTCGCCCGGGCGCGGCTGCCGGGAAACAGGAGGTGATCGTATGATCGACTTCGCGCCGCTCGTATGGACGAGCGGAATCGCGCTGCTCGCGGCGCTCGTGCTGACTCCCATGGTGCGAGATACCTTCGTCCGGCTCGGGATGGTGGACCG
The DNA here is from genome assembly GCA_046331625.1 of Bryobacteraceae bacterium. Lineage (GTDB taxonomy): Bacteria > Acidobacteriota > Terriglobia > Bryobacterales > Bryobacteraceae > JAXLQL01. Next base: position 5,585 of record JAXLQL010000046.1, on the reverse strand, counting down.
GCCCGATGGCGAGCGCAAGCTCCATCTGAGCGCGGTGCCGCGGGTGGGAGGAATCGCCATCGTGCTGTCCTATGTGGCGGCCTTCGCGCTGGCGCTGCCCGTGATCGGTCCTGGGCAATTGCTCCCGGGTTCGAAGACGGCGCTGGTGATCCGGCTGCTGCCCGCCGTGGCGGCGATCTTTCTGACCGGACTGGTGGACGATCTTTTCGGCTTGAAGCCCTGGCAAAAGCTCGGTGGGCAACTGGCCGCGGCTGGCTTGGCGCTGGCGGCGGGAGTGCGCGTGTCGACGCTCGGCGGTTGGGAATTGGGCGATGCGTCGACCGTGGTGACGGTGGCGTGGCTGATCGGTTGCACGAACGCGTTCAATCTGATCGACGGGCTCGACGGGCTGGCCTCGGGCACGGGGTTGTTCTCGACGCTGACGATTTTCATGGCCGCGCTCGTTCATCACGACCAGACGCTCGCGCTGGCGACTCTGCCACTGTGTGGATCGCTGCTCGGGTTCCTGCGCTACAACTTCAATCCGGCATCGGTCTTCCTGGGCGACTCGGGAAGCCTCTTCATCGGGTTTCTGCTCGGCTGCTATGGAGCGCTGTGGAGCCAGAAATCGGCCACGCTGCTCGGCATCACGGCGCCGCTGATGGCGCTCGCGATCCCTTTGCTCGACGTGTCGCTTTCGATCCTGCGGCGTTGGCTGCGCGGCCGGCCGATCTTCGGAGCCGACCGCCACCATATCCATCACAAGCTGCTCGACAAAGGGCTGACGCACCGGCGCGTAGTGATCGTGCTCTACATGATGTGCGGCATCTACGCCACGCTTTCGCTGTTGACGAGCGTCTCGGCGAACCAATCGGGCGGGCTGATTCTCGTGCTATTTTGCGCGGTGACCTGGGTGGGAGTGCAACACTTGGGCTACTTCGAGTTCGGGCAGGCGCGGCGATTCTTCTTCGGCGGAGCGCTGCGCAGGGCCCTCGAGGGGCAGATCGCGCTGCATGCGCTCGAGCGCGGGATCGACGGCGCCGCCACTGAAGAACAATGCTGGCGGCGAATCGACGAAACGGCGCACGATTTCGGCTTCCTGTGGGTACAGGCGCGGCTGAATGGGATCCCGTTCCGCTCCACGAATACAGGTCCTGGTGAGGCCTGCTGGCAATTGCGGGTGCCGCTGCCGGGCGGCGATTGGGTGAATCTCCACGGCCCATTCGAGGCGGACCGCTGCCGCGGGACGGCGGGGATCGGCCCGCTCATGGAGGTGCTGCACCATCGCCTTGCGTCGCGTCTGGCGGTGATCAAGGGCATGGCCGAGGAAGAACCCCGTCCGATGTCTGAGACAATCTCGTTGCTGCATCTGGCGCAGCGGGCCGGCACGTTCGAAGGACCTGCGCCCACCGCATTGACGCCGGCATCGCGGGAGTTGCGCTCATGACGCCCGCTTCTTTTGCCCTCTTCGCATTGGCAGCGGCCGCCACGCTCACCATCGCCGTTCCTGGGCGCGGGCCTGCCGGGGTGTTCGAATTCGCATCGCTCGCGACACTGGCCGCCGTGGCGTGGCGGCGGCGTCACTGGAAATGGAACATTCCCTGCGCCGCCTTGTCCGCCGTCCCCCTGATTGGCTTGGCGCAACTTGCGCTCGGGACCACGGTATCGCCTTGGCTCACCGCCAACGCAACGCTCCAATGGGCCTCGTGGGCGGCGGCCGCCTGGCTGGCCGCGCAAGCACTCGACGAGCGCCATGTCCGGATCCGCTTCCTCGAATGGTTCGCGGGTTTCACCGCGATCCTGGCTGCGGCGTGTCTTGCGCAGCCGGCTCTCGGGATCAGTTATGACGACTTCGCGGGTCCGTTCCAGAATCGCAACACGTGGGCGTCGATGGTCGAACTCGCACTGCCGGCGGCCGTGTGGCTCGCCATCCACGAAAAGCAGCGGCAGTGGATGTGGTGGCCGGCAGCAGCCATGATGGCGGCGAGCGTCGTGGCAACGGGATCGCGCGCGGGCGCGATCATCGTCGTGATCGAGTTCGCGCTTCTCATGATCGCCGCCTCGGGCAGGCCCAAGGCCGCGGCGGCCACGGCCGGGCTCGCGTTTGCGCTCGCCGCGATGACCGGATGGGAGACTCTGGCGTGGCGCATGCGGCTCGGCGATCCGCTTGCACACCGCCGCGAGTTCGTGATGTCTTCGGTCCGCATGATGGCCGAACGGCCGATCTCCGGCTTCGGGCTCGGTACGTTCGCCGAAGCGTACCCTCGTTTCGCCATCGCCGACTTCGGGCGCACCGTGAACCATCTTCACAACGACTGGCTCGAGTGGTCCGTCGACGGCGGTATTGCGCTCCCCTTGCTCGTGGCGCTGGCACTTCTGTCCGTGACCGGTTCCGTTCGCAGACACTGGTGGGCGGCGGGCATCGCCGCCGTCGCCTTGCACGCCCTGGCCGACTATCCGTTCGCCCGAAGCGGTTTGTCGGTCTGGATCTGGATTCTCGCCGCTTCCGCGGTCAGGCAGCCATCTTTCGCACGGGCTCGGAGTGGTGCTCGGGAATCAGTTGTTCCCGCGGGTCGATCTTTAGCCACAGCAAGGCGCTGATGAGCGTCATCGCCGCCATCGGCACGAGCGGCGCGTTGTAGGTTCCGAACCAGGTCACCAGATACCCGAACGCGACCGACGTCAGGAACGATCCGATCTGCCCGGCCGTGTTCATCGCGCCCGTCACCGCGCCAGCGTAGTTGCGGCCCACGTCCAGGCACAACGCCCACGCCACCGGAAGCATGAAATCCGACCCTGCATAGCCGAGCGCCAGGAACAACACCGAGAGCATCTTGTCCTCGGTAAACATCGTCAACGCGATGAACAGCGCCGACGCCGCCAATCCGGTCATCCCCACTGCGCGCCGTCCCCAGAGAACGCCCCACCGCTTCACCAAGTAGTCGCTCACCGTGCCGCCGAGCATGTTCGCCGTACCGCCGAATGCGAACGGCAACCATGACCACTTCAAGATCTCCTGTTCATCGAACCCGCGCCCCTTCACCAGGAACGTGTGCAGCCACGAAAGGTAGAAGAACGAACCCCAACAGTAGGTGTGGTACATGATCATGATCCACCACAGGTTCGGGCTTCTCAGCGCGATTCCCCAGGGCAGCGCGTGATGCGAGGCGCCTTTGGTGTAACCGATATCGGCGATCTCGGCCTCGGTCACGCCGGGCCTGTCGGCGGGAGTGTCGCGGAACCACCAATACCAGACAGCTACCCAAAGCACGCCCACCACTCCGAAACAGAAGAACGACGCGCGCCAGCCGTAATTCTGTTGAATCGGCACCACCAGCAACGGTGAGATCGCCCCGCCGACCCGGCTCGCCATCCAAACCAAGCCGTGCGCACGGCCTCGTTCGCGCGCCGGGAACCAGCGCGAAATGCTCGCCGAGCTGTTCGGGTACGCACCCGCCTCGCCGGCTCCGAAAAGAAATCGCACCACGAGAAGGAACGCATAGTTCGAGACCGCGCCGGTCAGCGTGGTGAACGCCGACCACCACAGCACGATCCGCGCCAACACCTTCCTCGGACCGACGCGGTCACCCATCGATCCGCTCGGTATCTCGAAGGCGGCATAGGCGAACGCGAACACGCCAACCACCCATCCCCACATGTCCGGCGTAATGCCGAGATCTTTCTGCATGCGCGGTCCGGCGACCGAAATGCACACCCGGTCGACGTAGGTCACTATCGACAAAAAGAACAGGAGAACCAGGACGATATAGCGCCGCTTCATGTCCCCGCAATTATATCCGTTCCGGGACCGCTGCCCGTTGACTACGGCCACGGGCTGCGATAAAGTCCTCCAACATGCCCTTTCGTAACGGAATTCATTCGCTTGTTTGCCTCGCTCTGCTCGCATCCGCCATTCCGGCTGCCGCGCAAACGTTCGGCGAGATCAACGGAACCGTCTCTGACTCCACGGGAGCCGTGGTGGCTGGCGTTACCGTCACCATCGTCAACACCGGCACCTCGGTCACCCGAAAAGTCGAAACCAATGATTCGGGCAACTACACCGCGCCGTTCCTTCCGCCGGGCGTCTATCAGATCCGCGCCGAGAAACAGGGATTCAAAGCGGCCACCCGCAGCGGACTGCAACTGCAAGTGGCTGAGACCGCGCGCGCTGACTTCTCGATCGAGGTGGGCAGCGTCAGCGAGTCGATCGAAGTGCAGGGCGGAGCTCCGCTGCTCAATACCGAAAACGCGACAGTCGGAACCGTCATCGATAACCGGCGGATCGTGGAACTGCCGCTGAACGGACGAAACTACCTCCAGATGGTTGCGCTCAGCCCGAATGTCTCGGCCGAACAAGGCGCGGGCGGCGAAGCGGCGGCGCGCAAGGGCGGCACCAGAACCGAGCGCTCGATCTCGGTTGCCGGTGCACGGAGCCAGTTCAACCACTACACGCTCGACGGGCTCGAAAACACCGACATGAGCTACAACATCTACGCGCTGCAGCCGTCGATCGACGCGCTCGAGGAGTTCAAGATCGAAACCGGAATCTACTCGGCCGAATTCGGTCGCGCCGCGGTGCAGATCAACGTCGCCACCAAGGCCGGCACGAACGATTTCCATGGCACCGCGTTCGAGTTCGTGCGCAGCGACACGTTCGACGCGCGCGAGTACCGCCAGGTGGGCAACAAGAATCCATTCCTGCGTAATCAATTCGGATTCACGCTCGGCGGGCGGCTGATCCGCGACAAGCTCTTCTTCATGTCGAACTTCGAGACGCTACGCGAGACGAAGACCCTGCAAGGGCTCTCGAACGTCGCACCGGACCGCATGCGTTCAGGCGACTTCACCGCCTCGGGGCGCAATATCTTCGATCCGGTCTCGCGCACATTCTCGACTGACGCGGCGGGCAACCCGCGCGCCATCGCGGCTGTTCCTTTCCCCGGCAATTTGGTGCCGCCCTCGCGGTTCAATCCGGTCTCGCTCAAGATGCTCGAGTTCTATCCGAAGGCAACCACCCCCGGCGACAGCATCCTTTCGAACTTCGTGCGGCAGCGTCCGCGGCCCATCACCTGGGAACAGTTCAACCAACGTCTCGACTACGCACAGAGCGCGAAGTCCACGTGGTACGGGCGCTTCAGTTGGAGCGACGAAGACTTCAAGGAGATCGCCAGCTTCGAAGACCAGGAAGCCAACATCCTCACCAAGACGAAGCAGGCGCTGCTGAGCAACATCCACACCTTCAGCCCGTCTATCGTGAACGAGTTCCGCTTCGGTTACACGCAGTTCAACAACGACCAGAAGCGCTTCTACGCGTTCAAGCGCGACGTCACCAAGGAACTCGGCATCATCGGACTCAACTCGCCCGTCGAACTTTCCTACGGCACGCCCTCGATCGGCCTCGGGCTGGGACTCACCGGCTTCGGCGAGCAAGGCAATGGACCCTTCGTCGGGCGCACGGCGATGTTTCAGTGGATCGACAACATGTCGGTGATCCGCGGCAAGCACTCGCTGCGATTCGGCGGCGAACTCCGGCGCGACCGCTACAACGAGACGGGCAATGCCTTCACACGAGGCAGCTTCGGCTTCGATGTCAACGCTACGCAGAA
>JAXLQL010000045.1:0-41298 GCA_046331625.1 Bryobacteraceae bacterium | reverse complement strand
CTTCGATGACGGCCACTTCGGTGGCCTCGGCCGCGCCGCTCGCCTCGCCGATCAGCACGCGCAGCACGTTGGCGTGATCCGGAAAGTCGCGGTCTCCTGCCCCGTATCCCGCGCTCGAGATCGACATGGCGGGCATCGTACCGAACTCGCGCGAAAGAGCGGAAGCGATCGCGGCTCCCGTGGGCGTGGTCAGTTCGAGCGCGGGTCCACGCGAGTAAACGGGTTTCCCAGTGAGTAGCGCCGCGGTGGCGGGCGCCGGTACGGGCAGAATGCCGTGCTCCGTTTTCACGGTTCCGCTCCCGACATTTACCGGCGACGTGACGATCGCATCCACGCCCAGCATTTCGAAGCCGAGCGCGGCGCCGCAGATATCCGCGATCGAATCCACCGCACCCACTTCGTGAAAGTGCACCTTCTCGATGGTCGACCCGTGGACCGATGCTTCGGCCCGCGCGAGCGCATGGAACACCTCGGTGGCGCGGCGCTTGGCGCCCTCAGGCAGCGCCGACTTTTCGATCATCTCGAGGATGTGATGCAAGTGGCGGTGTTTCTTCGCATCGGTCCACTCGACGATGAATTTCGATGCGGCAATACCCTTGCGTTTGGTCTTTTCCACCCGGTAGCGAGCCTCGGTGCCGAGCGAGGAAAGCGTGGCTGTCAACGCGGCGGCATCGGCGCCGGCGTCAATGAGAGCGCCGACAGTCATGTCGCCGGAAATACCGGAAAAGGCGTCGAGATAGCAAAGCTTCATCGGGATGGGCGTTACGCGCCGGAGGGCCAGGGAGTCGCTCGACTTCCATTATCTCATGCGGCTGGGATACACTAACCCTATTCGATGCATCCAAGAAGATTCGCGACTCTTCTGCTCGGAGGTTGGCTCGCGGGAGCCATTTTCTGCGGGTGGGTCGCGTCGAACAACCTGACCGGCGTCGACCGGATGATGCGCGAAGCTAGTTTGCAGGCGCGCAAGGAATTCAACGAAATCGGACTCGAACGTACCCGGCGTGTGTTTCGTTTTCAGGCAGCGGAGCTGAACCGGCACTATTTCAACAATTGGGAACTGGTGCAGATGCTGCTCGGCGTCGGGCTGGGAATCACGTTGTTGTTTGCAACCAACGGCAACAAGCTGGTGATGGCTCTGTGCACGGCGATGTTTCTAATCGTGGTGGTGCAGCACTTCACCATTACGCCGCAGATGATCGACCTCGGCAGAGGGCTGGACTTCGACGGAGGGAATACGCAGAGCGCGGAGCGCCAGTCGTTCCGCGGTATGCACGAGTTGTACTCGTACCTGGAAGTAGTGAAGGTGCTGATCGGAGTAGGGCTGGCCGTCCGGCTCCTCTTCTTCAAACCCCCGTCATCGGGACGCCGCCGCCGGTCGCGGCGAAGCGAGTCATCGGGAGCCGAGCAGGAGTTGTCTTCCACGCCGCCCCAGCCGTCTCGCGAATCTGAATCACGAGTTTGACCCCAAAGGCGCCTCGTTCGCGCTTGGTCAGTCAGGGACGCAGTTTCCGGCAAAATGACCATCCTCGTCGCGGGAGCCAGTGGCGCCATCGGGCGGGAAGTGGTGTCTTTGTTGGCCGGCCAACACAACGTCCACGCGCTCGCCCGGATGGAATCCGGATTGGCGGGGCTGAAAGCCGAGGTCGCCTCGCGCATACCACTCGACCTGATCGCCTGCGATCGCAACCAGTTATTCGCGCGGCTCGAGGGCGTGCAGACGGTGATCTCGTGCGTCGGAGCGCCGGTGCTCCCCGGCCCCGCAGATCGCGCTTCTTTCCTTCGGCATGACACGGTGGCCAACCAGAAACTGATCGAAGCCGCTCGCGCCGCCGGGGTGTTCCGGTTCCTCTACCTCGCATTGCATCGGAACGAAGCTTACGCCGAAACAGCGTATGCCACCGCTCACGAGCGCGTTGTCGAGACCCTGCAGAAGTCGGGCATGAGCTACACGGTAGTGGAGCCGACAGGCGTGTATTCGGCTCTGCTCGAACTGGTCCGGCTGGCCCGCGGCGGGCGTGTTCCGATCATCGGAGACGGCTCGGCGCGGACCAACCCGATCGACCCTCGCGATGTGGCGCAATGCGTGGCCGACCATCTGTTGCGTGGCCCCGAACGCGTCCCCGCAGGCGGTCCGGAAGTAATGACTCGCGACTCTATCGCCGAAACCGCTTTCGCGGTGATCGGGAAACGTCCACGGCTGCTGCATGTACCGCGAGCGCTTGCCGGGGCCATGGCGACGCTGATCGGCCCGTTTCACGCCCGGGCCGCGGACCTGCTGGAGTTCTACGCCGCGGTGAGCAAGGTTGACTGCATCGCCCCAGCCTACGGCGTCCGCCGCCTGCGAGACTACTTTCGCAAAGCAGCGGCAAGCGCCCAGGCGTAGCGAGCGGCGATTCGCCCGAGGCATGGAGTCGCGCCGGCATCGCGCCATGGAAAACCCGCGGTTGAGTGAAAATGAAGCATGGGTTTGGCGGCCGATTTCGTCTTGATCGTCGTCGCCGGATTGCTGGGCGGCCTGCTGGCCCGCGCTCTGCGATTGCCGTTGCTGGTGGGATACGTGCTTGCCGGAGTGTTTGTCGGGCCGCACACGGCGGGGCCGACGGTGGCGCAGATCGACGACATCGAAACGCTGGCCGAAATCGGCGTGGCGTTGCTGCTGTTCTCGATCGGGCTCGAAGTGTCGTTCCGCGATCTGAGCGCGGTTCGGCGGGTGGCGACGATCGGAGGCCCTCTCCAGGTTGTGGTCACGATCGCATTGGGAGCCCTTGCCGCCGCTTGTTTTCTGGGCTTCCGTTCCGCCGAGCCGGTGTGGTTCGGAGCCATGATTTCCGTGTCGAGCACAATGGTGGTTCTCAAGACCCTGGGCGCCACGGGTATGTCATCCACGCTGGCCAGCCGCGTGATGATCGCGCTGCTGTTGGTGCAGGATCTTGCCGTAATTCCGATGCTGATCGTACTGCCGCAGTTGAGCTCCGGAGGGACATCTTGGGCGCCGGTTGGGTCGGCGCTGGCAAGCGCAGTCGCCCTGGTGGCAGCGGTCTACGTCGCAGGGACACGGTTGCTGCCGATTTTGTTTCGGCGCATTCTGGCGTGGGGATCGCGAGAGTTGTTTCTCGTAGCTGTAGTCGCGGCGGGCGTGGGCATCGGAGCCGCGATGCACGCGGCTGGATTTTCCTTCGCGTTGGGGGCATTCGTGGCCGGTCTTGCACTCAGCGAATCCGAGTTCCGGCATCAGGCGCTTGCTGACGTCATACCCTTGCGGGACATCTTCGGCTTGCTGTTTTTCGTATCGGTGGGCATGCTGCTCGATCCGGTTTGGGTGGCGCGCAATGCGGGCGCGGTGGCGGCGGCGATCGTAGGCATCGTGGCTGGCAAGGCGCTGGTCATTGGCGTTATCACACGCAGCTTCGGCTATCGCTTCATGGCGCCGTGGATCGCCGGACTGGGACTGTCGCAAATCGGGGAGTTCTCGTTCGTGCTGGCCAGAACGGCATTGCATGGGGGCTTCGTGTCGAAGCCGCTGTATGATCTGGTGCTCGCGGCCACCGTACTGTCGATGGCGCTCTCGCCACTGATTGCTTCGGCGGCGCTTCCGCTCGGTAGGGCGTGGCAGCGCCGCTTTCCGTCGTCCGCTCCGCTTGCGGAACGGGAGTTACCCGCAGGGCCTCGGCGCCGGCAGCACGTTGTGGTGGGCGGTTTTGGAAGAACGGGCCGAGCCGCGGCTATGGCCCTGCGGCAAGCGGAACTTTCTTGCGTAGTTGTCGAGTCAAACTACACCCTGGCAACCGAGTCGCGCAACGCCGGCTTCGAAACCATTTTGGGTGACATTTCCAACTTGGAGATTCTACATGCCGCCGGCATCGACCAGGCCCGAGTGCTGCTTCTGACCATACCGGAAAAAGAAGCGGTGGAAGCAGCCGCCGGACACGGCAGGCGAATGAATCCTGAACTGGCGGTGGTGGCGCGCGGAGCCGACATGCCGTCTTTCCACCGGCTTCGCGAAATCGGCGTGTCCGCAATACAGGCCGAATCGGAAGCCGGGCTCGAGATGGTGCGGGTGGGGCTGCTACGTTGTGGCCGAACCGAAGACGAGATCCAGCGCATCGGCGAGCAGATCCGGCGGGAGCTCTATCGGGACGTTGCCGAATGACCACCGCCAGCGAACAAGCGCGGTCCGCGCCCGATCACAATGGTTCGGAACCGCCCCGCCGAGCCTTCGACATCCAGAGACGCGTTTCGTCCCACGAGCGAACTCCGTTCGTTGCTCCCACGCGTTCCACGCACATCGCGCCCACGGCGTTGGCGGCCTCGGCCGCTTCGCGCCAGCCGAGCCCGCGCTGCAGGGCCGAGAAGAAGCCGGCGGCGAAGTTGTCGCCGGCGCCGGTGGTATCCACCGCCTCCACCTGGAATCCAGGCACGTGATATTCGTCGCCGCCTCGAAACACGGCGCATCCACGGCCACCGAGCTTGAGCAGAATGTCGCCGGCGCCGAGGCTGCGCAGTTTCAAAGCGATCGCCGCCGGGCGGCTCTCGCCGGTCAGCATGCCCGCTTCCTCTTCGTTGACGAACAGCAGGTCTGACCACGGCAGCGCCGGCGCCAGGCTTTCCACCCAGCGGCCATCCGTGGCCCAGCCCGTGTCGATCGAAGTAGTGAGCCCGGCGCGCTTGGCCGCTTCCATCTGGGCGCCCGAGTTCCGCCGCAGGTTGGCGAGCGAATACAGATTCGCCTGATGATAGTGCGAGAAGCCGCGGATCAACTCGGGGCTGAACACCGTGGGCCGGGAGAAAGCTTCGAGGCTCGACCCGACGCGCTGGAAAAACAAACGGTTGCCGGCGCGATTGATCACCACGATCGTTGTGGTTGTGGGCTGCGCGGAGCGCTCGACGAACGAGACATCGGCGCCGGCGCCGGAGAGTTTGGCCAGAAGCGCGTCACCGCGCTCATCCGGACCCACCATGCCGAGCAAGCGCACGGGAACTCCCAGCGTGGCCATCGCAAACGAACTATTGCTGCCGTTGCCGCCCATGCCCTCCTGGTAATCCTCGACCCAGGTGTTGGTGCCCCAGCGAAACTCCTCGACTGGACGCACCAGGATGTCATGCGAGATGTTACCGGCGCAGATCACGCCTGCTACTTTTTCGAAGCTCATGCCAGGCGCCGCTCCGGATCCCAGACAAAAGCGTCGAACGAGGTGAGCGGCTCAAAGCCCACCTGCCGGTACAGACGCAGGGCCTGTTCGTTCGAAGACGTAACGGTGAGGGAGACTTTCCGCACGCCGGCCCACACCAGGGCGAGCAGCGATTGCCGAAGCAGTTCGTAGCCCAGGCGGGTCCCCTGGCGTTCCGGATCGACGCAGATCTGCGTGATGTGGCCCACGTCAAACGCGACCAGGCTGGCCAGGCACGCGCCGGCCACGCGTCCGGTGATCGGATCCGTTGCCACGAGTGACCCTGGCGAGAAGAAGCTGCCGCATCCGGGATACTGCACGACGTTGGTGAGAAAGCGCCGCGCGCCGGCGAGCGAGCGGTACTGGTCATTGATGGCGGAATCGGGATGGTTCATGTATGAGCGGGCAATGAGCCGCGCGGTGTGCTCCTGGTCGCGCTCATGCCAACGGTCAAACAGGAACGCTCCGGCCGCGGCCGATTCCTCGAGTCGCGGAACCCGCCGGATGTCGAGCGTCATGAAGATCCTCGTCACGGAGCCCACCTCTCGCCGGCAGCGGACGCGCTGGCGCGATTCATCTGACAGCATCATCAACTGCGATTCGACGCGGCGGATGAGCGGCGTGTTCCAAAGCACGCCGAGAGTGGCGTCGAGCAGGCGCATTTCGAAATCGGAGTGATGCGGGAGATCGCGAGAGACATAGAGGTCGCCGATGAGCCCCTTCTGTTCCTCGGTGACCCAGTAGGAATATCCGGCCACGCGATGCCCCACCAGCAGGGCGCAACCTCCGAGCGACTGCATGCGGACGTAGCGGCGGACAAGATCCGCCGAGGGGCGATAGTCCCAGTCGAGGCGCCGCTCCCACAACCCGATCTCTTCGGCAAGCAGTTCCTCGAGCTCGATCGACCGGACGCGCCGCAAATCCACGATGGCCGGTTGTGGGTACTCGGACACTGCGGCCATGGGGGCCATGGTACCAAACAACGCAGAAGCTTAGGGCCTGTTTCGACGTCAATTCAGGGCCTCCACGGATCGTTTCAAAGCCACAACGGCCGTATTCTGGACGCGAGCACGCCCATGCGCACACTCTTTGCAGGACTCGCTTTGGCTGGCCTCATGGCCGGTCAGGTTTCACATCCATCGTTCTGGCGGTACACGCACCCTGAAGCGCGCGTGCTGGTAGGAGCCGACCTGCGCAACGTCGTAGGATCGAGCCTCTGGCGCACAGTCAAGAGCGAAATCGAGCAATCCGGCGTCTCGATCAAGGAGTCTTCCCAAACCAACGGCGTGGACCTGCTGAACGACGTGGATCGTCTGCTCGTGTCGTCCCCCGGGCCGCGCAAGGGCGCCAAGTCGGCCTCCGATGCGCCCGTGGTGATCGCGCTATCGGGGCGATTCAACCTCGCGGCAATTCGCAAGGAGTTCCTGGCCAAGGGCGCCCGCAAATCGATCTACAAGGGCGTGGAGGTGCTCTCGCCTGACCGCAAGCGCACCGACTTACATGCGGCGCTGGCTTCGCCCCGCGTGCTCCTGTTCGGCGACCTCGCTTCGCTGCGGGCGGCGATCGACAAAGACCCCGTGCCTGAGGATGCCGAAGTGGGTGGATTGCTCGGCCGGGCCCGCGAATTGGCCGAACTCCATGATGTTTGGTTCGTCTCCGATATTCCTCCAGACGCACTGCAGCAGGGCGCCTCAGCCGGATTCGGCATGCAGGGCCTGCGTGGGTTCGAGGGTGGCCTCTCATTCCAATCGGGATTCGCCCTCGAGGTTGCGCTCTCCACCGATTCTGACAAGACGGCCCAACAAACTGGCGCGATGTTCCAGGGCTTCGCGCAGATGGCGGCCGCTGGCCAGGATGACGGTACGCGGGATCTTCTCTCTCGCATCCGGATCGGAGTCACGGGCAACCAGATCACCGCCAGCCTGCGATACTCGGATGCCGACATCCGCCAGGCGATGGCACTGGCTCGCACGCGGCTCAGCGCGGCGGCTGGCGGCGCCAAGCAGCCGATTCGGATGACCGCCCCGGTGGCAGCTGCGGATTCGCGCCCCGCTCCTCGGGCGCCCCGCACGGCAATGGCATCGTCATTCACCGCCCCTGCTCCGCAGCCCGCCGCTACGCCTGCTCCCGCACCACGGGTCCAGCCGGAACCCAAACCGCTGGTGGTGAAAATTTACAACGCCGAGGACGGCGTTCGCGAGCATCCGCTGGCCAAAGACTGACAGCGCGCCCTTACAATAGCAAGGGTGAAGTCCACTGCTCTCGCTCTCGTTCTCGTTCTAGTAGCCGCACTCGCGCTCGGCGGCTGCAAGAAACCTGCTCCTCCCACCGTGGCGCATCTCGTGGATGACTTCGTCTACGGCGTGCTCGGCTTCTCGCCGATCATGGCCACGGCGGCGGGCTACCACACGCACATGGACCAGCATCTCGACGAGATGCTCGACAGCTATGACGAAGTGGACCTGAAGAAGCAGCGAGACTTCTACAACGGCCTTCGCGAGCGCATGGCGCTCATCCAGCCCGAGACGCTTTCGGTGGAGGACCGGGCCGACTTCGACATCCTCGCCGATCAGATCCGGGCGCAGTTGCTCGAACTCGACACGATCCAGAACTACAAGCACAACCCCACCGTGTACGTAGAACAATTGGGGTCGGCTTTGTTCAATCCGTTCGTGCTCGAGTACGCGCCGCTCGAGGAGCGCTACCGGCATATCGCGGCCCGGCTGACGAAGGTTCCGCAGTTGCTCGGCCAGGCGCAGCGAAATCTCGTGGACGCGCCGGAGGTCTGGGTCCGCGTTGCGATCGCCGAGAACGATGGCAACCGGGATCTCATCACCAAGGTGATCCTGCCCAAGAGTCCCGAATCGATGAAGCTGCAGATGGATCGGCAAGCCCAGGAAGCGCTCCAGGCCATTGACCGGTTCAATACTTTTCTCAGCAAGGAACTCTCCAAGCATCCTTCCGATTGGCGCCTCGGCAAGGAAAAGTACGCGCTCAAATTCGGTCCGGCGCTCGAACTCGGGTTGCGGCCCGAGGAAGTGTTGGCTGACGCCGAAGCGGAGCTCGAACGCGCGCGGGGCGAGATGGTCAGCACGGCAAAGGCGCTGAACCCCAAGGCCACCGGCGACGCGGACTCGATCGTGCGCAAGGCGCTCGACGAGATCGCCGGCCGCCATGCCAAGCGCGAGCAATACTTCGGGCAAGCCGAGAAGGACCTCGAAGAAGTGCGGCAGTTCGTGCGCGCCAAGGGGTTCGTGAAGCTGCCCACGCGCGACAACCTGAAGGTGATCCCCACGCCGGTGTTCATGCGCGGCATCTATGCCGTGGGCGGATTCAATCCCGCTCCCGCGCTCGAACCCAAGCTCGGCGCTTTCTATTGGCTGACGCCGATCGAGGAAACCATGGCGGCCGACCAGGTGGAATCGAAGCTCCGCGAGTACAACGCCTATGGGCTCAAGCTGCTGACGATCCACGAAGCGATCCCGGGTCACTACCTGCAGTTCGAATACGCCAATGACGTGGAGCCGCAGAGCCGGCGCATCCTGCGGGGCCTGTTCGGCAATGGTCCGTATGTGGAAGGCTGGGCGGTTTACTCCACCGAGGTCACGGTGGAGCAAGGCTACCTGGACAACGATCCGCGCATGAAGCTCACCTGGCTCAAGCAGTACTTGCGCACGATCGCGAACACCATCCTTGACGTGCGCATGCAAACGATGGGCATGACCGACGAGCAAGCGATGAGCCTGATGGTGGACAAGACGTTCCAGGAAAAGCAGGAGGCCACGGCGAAGCTACAGCGGGCGAAGCTGAGCTCGACGCAGTTGCCCACGTACTTCACCGGGTTCCGGGCATGGAAGCGGCTCCGTGCGGAAGCGCAGTCCCGCGAGGGCGCTGCGTTCGACCTGGCAAGGTTCCACCAGAGAGCGCTCGCCGCAGGAGCGGTCCCGATGCCGGCGCTGGGGCGGATCCTGGCGCGAAAGTAGCGTTACTGTCCGATCGTCGCCGCTGCTTCGCGTTGCACGCGCCAGTAGTCGGGCAGTCCGGTCTTGGTGTCGATCAGGATGTCGAGCACCGCCGCACGATCTTGCTTCGAGAGCGAAGCGAACTCTTTGCTTTGATCTTCGCCGCTCAGCACCTGCCACATCCGCTTCAGCACGTAGTCCCGCGCTTGCTTCGGCAACTGGTCAAACGCTTCCGTGTAGATCAGGAAGCTGCACGGATACTTGAACAACCGTGTCTTCAGGTCGAACTCGCGCAGCGAGCGCCCGCGCCGGTCGCGCGGACCGCGCTTGGGAAAGTCCTGCGCAAAGCCCGAGGTTCCCGCTACGCGGTCTTCGAGCTTCGGCTCGGCCACCAGGAGCAGATTCTTCACCAGCACTTCTGAGGAACCGAAGATGCGCCGCCGCGTCGAATCGGACCATTCGTCCACCGGCCGGCCCAACGCTTTGTTGATCCCTTCCTGCTGGCTGATGGCAACTCGGGTCTCATAGCTGACGCGCGTGATGAGGTTGTGCAACGTGGATTGGTGCGCCAGCACCATGTGCGCAACCAGATCGCTGTGCGGAGTGGCGTACATCGACACATCGACTTTGCCTTTGAGCGAAGTCCAGTTGGCGCCTGTGTCGCGATCGATCTTGTCGGGGAACTCCTTGTTCTCGACAAACGCGTTTCCCATGTGTCGCATCTTGCCGTGCGTGCCCGTGATGAACCATCCGCCGAATCGCTCGGAGAAGGGGCTGGTGTGGTCACTGTGGAACGATCCGCCGTTCAACTGAGGAAAGCCTTCGTGATCGGAGAAGACGCTTCGCACCAGGTGTCCGGGCACGCCGAGCGTCTTAGGGGACGCATGGCACTGGAGGCACTCGTCGTGCCGGACGAACCTGGGCTTCTCTACCTGGCGTTGGTCGAGAGTATAGAAGACGCCGCCTTTGTGCGGGTCGACTGCGGATACCTCCACCACTTCGCCGCGCTGCACCCAGCCGATGTAGGCGTCGTCATTGAAGTACAAGGCGCGCGGAGCGGTGGGAGAGATCAGGCTCTGCTGGAAGCTCGTCTTGCTGAAGACCAGCGTTTGCGTACTGGTCGAGATGCCGAGGTTCTCGAGCACCGACAGCAGGTATCCATTCGGATTGCGATAAACGAGCTTCGCCTCACCGCGGTCGAGGCGTTGCTGCAGTTTCGCCACCGGATCGGCGCCGGTGATCGTCGGATACTGAATGGCGTCGTCTTCGAGCGGCATCAGAAACGATCCGGAAAGAGACGACACCTGCGACAATGCCACGGCGGGAATTGCGAGTGACAATAGCCATTTCATGAGGCAGCTCCCATCAGCGCCACGCTCTCGCATAGGGGACGCGAGTCCGCAGACTCGTCCACCAATTGGGCGAGCGTCACGCCACCAAAGGACTCTTCGATCACGGCGAGCGCCTGGTCCATGCGCCGGTGAAGCGGGCACAGGCGGACGCGATGAGACTTCAAATGCAGGGGACACGAGTGGATCCGGCGAATCGGGTCCACCGAGTTCACGATCTCGAGAATCGTGATGTCATCGGCAGGGCGCGCCAGTTCGAATCCGCCGTGCTTGCCGCGAGAGCCGTGCACCAAACCTGCCCGGCCCAAGGCCTGCAGAACTTTCGAGAGGTATCCGGCCGGAACCTGAGTAGCCTCGGCGATGTCCTGGTTGGTTTGCGCGCCTCTCTGTTGCGCCAGCCAAACGGCGGCGCGCAAAGCGTATTCGGTAGTCTGCGAGAACATCCGCGACCATTATATGGATATTTGGATACGGATGTCCAGTTCAAAATGCGGAGCGTGGCTGCTTCCATAGAGCGCCAGCGAAGGCCCTACTTCGTCCGGAACTCCACGCCGTCAGGCGGCATCTTCCCCGTGCGATCCTGGATCTCGCGCTTGATGTATTCGGGGTCGTGCTCGAGACGGTGGTTGCGGCGCTCGAGTTCCTTCACGTCGTGCTCGAGCTTTCCGTTTTCGTCTTCCAGATGGCGGATCTCTTCGTCATTCTGGATGAGCTTGCGCCAACCGTGCGGTCCCGTGAGCCGCGTCAAGGCGTAGCTCCCCAGCGTGGCCAGTGCCACCAGGAACGCCAGACGCCGGACCACCACCATATAGGGAACTGAAACAATACTATAACAAAGAATCGAGGCAAGATAGAGATGACCGGCAAGGTAGTAGTTTTCTCCACCTGCGAAACCGAAGAGGAAGCACGCAAGCTGGCGCGCCATCTGGTGGAAGCGCGTGTGGCCGCGTGCGTGAACATCGTCCCCGGAATCCGCAGCGTTTATCAGTGGCAAGGGAAGGTAGAAGAGGCCGCGGAGTTCCTGCTCATCATCAAGTCGAGCAGGCCGCTGTTCGAACGCCTGCGTGAGGAGCTAACGCGCATGCACTCTTATACTGTGCCCGAGGTTGTGGCGCTCAGCATCGTGGATGGATACCCAGCGTACCTGGACTGGATGGACCGCGAGTTGGGCTTGCGCCCCAGTACATCGGCGTGAGATGAGATATCCTGACTCCCATGGCCACAAAACCAATGGCAGCGAAGGGCTCGCTGTCTGACCTCAAACCTTCCCGGGCTCGATACTGGGTGATTTTCTTTGCCGTCACCCTCGCCATCCTGGCCTACATTGACCGGGTTTGCATATCGATGGCGATGCCGACCATGGCCGCCGACCTCGGAATGGACAAGGTCCAGCAAGGCTATATCTTCTCCGCGTTCGCCATCGCCTATGCGGCATTCGAGATTCCCGGCGGGTGGCTGGGTGACTGGATGGGCCCGCGCAAGGTGCTGATGCGGATCGTGCTGTGGTGGAGCGCGTTCACTGCCCTGACCGGATTCATGTACAACTTCGTCTCCCTATGGATCACGCGCTTCCTGTTCGGCGCGGGCGAGGCGGGCTGCTTTCCAAATCTGACGAAGTCATTCACGATCTGGCTCCCGGCGGCCGAACGCGTGCGCGCGCAGGGGATCACATGGATGTTCGCCCGCTGGGGTGGAGCGTTCTATCGCCGTTGGTCTTCCTCGTCTTCAAGTACATGTCATGGCGGACCGCATTCATCGTGTTTGGAGCGATCGGTTTGATCGGGCCGCGTTCTTCTATCATTGGTTCCGTGACATCCCCGGAACCATCCCTCGGTGAATCAGTAGGGATTGGAGTTGCTCAGTGACGCCGACGAAATGGCGTCGGGCCACGGCAATGTGCCATGGGCGAAGCTACTCACGTCACCTTCGGTGATCTTGCTGTGGGTGCAATATTTTCTGCTGTCGTTTCCGTGGTACTTCTACATCACCTGGCTACCCACGTACCTGAAAGAAGGCCGGCATCTGGCAACTGACCAAGTGGCCACCTACGCGATCTTTCCGCTCGCCTTCGGCGGCTTGGGATCGCTCGTGTGCGGCGTGCTGTCGAACTGGCTGGCCAAGCAGACCGGCAGCGTGCGGTTCACGCGCCGCGCGGTGGCGGTGTTCGGATTCGCCGGAGCCGCGGTGTTGCTGGTCGTTTCCATCAAGACCGCGGATCCGCTGATGGCGATGATCTTCATGGGCCTGGCGAGCTTCTGCAATGACCTGGTGATGCCCGGCGCATGGGGCGCCTGCATGGACGTGGGCGGCAAGTACGCCGGCACGCTTTCCGGCTCGATGAACATGATGGGTAACATGGCCGGGTTCGTTGCGCCCACGCTCGGCGGCTACATCCTGAAGCAGACCGGCGGCGACTGGAACACATTCCTCTACGTGATGGCGGGCGCGTATGTGCTCGGCACCTTGACGTGGCCGCTGATCGATCCGGTAACGCCCCTCGATCAGAAAGACTGAGTCAGTCCCCCTGAAAGCACAGAGGAAGCACGCCATGAAAGCAAATCGACGCCGTTTCATGCAGACTCTCGGTACGCGTTCTGCGGGAATCGCCATGGGAACGTCAGCCATGGCGGCACCGGCAAAGAACATCTCGGCGAAGAACAACGATGGGCAGCTTTTGCTGATCGGCGACAACATCGCCGTCACCGATACCCAATACGGCAAAGTGCGCGGGTACATCCTGCGCGGCATCCACTACTTCCTCGGCATGCCCTACGGCGCAGACACCTCGGGCGCGAATCGCTTCATGCCTCCGCAGAAGCCCAAGCCCTGGACGGGCGTGTTGCCGGCCATCTGGTGGGGAAACACGGCGCCGCAAAACATGGAGAACCGCTACGCGAGCAAGTTCGGCTCGTTCCGCGACCACTGGAACTATGACGACGTGAGCGAAGACTGCCTCCGCATCAACGTCTTCACACCGGCACTCAATGACGGCAAGAAGCGGCCGGTGCTGTTCTGGATCCACGGCGGCGGCTTCGTGAACGGCAACGGCATCGAACACGACGGCTACAACGGTGAGAACCTGGCGCGGCTCGGCAACGTCGTGTTCTGCTCGATCAATCACCGCCTCGGTCCATTGGGATACTGCAACCTGGCCGGAGTGGGCGGCGAGAAGTTCGCCGCATCGGGCAATGTGGGAATGCTCGACATCGTTGCGGCGCTCGAATGGGTGCGCGACAACATCGCCAATTTCGGAGGCGACCCGAACAACGTCACCATCATCGGGCAATCGGGCGGTGGCGCCAAGGTGAGCATCCTCACGGCGATGCCGTCGGCCAAGGGCTTGTTCCACAAGGCCGTGGTCTTGAGCGGAGCCTCGCGCAGAGCGGGCGATAAAGCCGCTTCGGAGAAGCTCGGCGCGGCCGTGATGAAGGAAGCGGGCCTCGGCGCGGGAGAGATCGAGAAGCTCCAGTCGATGCCCTGGAAGGACTTCTATGCGGCCGCCACCCGGGCGCAGCAGTCGATGATGCGCGAAGGCGGCCCGGGAGGAGCCGTGACCCGTGGGTTCAGCCCTGTGGTGGACGGTGTGGTCCTGCCGCAGCACCCCTACGATCCCGTGGGGGCACCTGCGGCGGCCGACGTTCCCATGCTCATCAGTTCGGTACAGAACGAGCAGTCTCCCAGTTGGATGGATTCGGCGCTCGAATCGATCACGCTCGATGAGGTAGTGGAGAAGCTGCGCGTGCGGGCCGGGTTCGGCGCGGGCTTCGGCGACCGCGCCAAGGAAGTGGTGGATTCCTACGTCAAAGCGTTTCCCGGCAGGAAGCCCGTCGAGATCTGGTCGCTGGTCAGCAGTAACCGGCAGGGCGTGGTTGCGCTGGCGGACGTGAAGTCAAAGCAGCCCGCGCCGGTCTATGTGAACTGGTTCACCTGGCAGCCGCCGCTTTTCGATAATCGCATGCGGGCGTTCCACTGCGTGGACATCTGCTTCTGGTTCTACAACACAGACCTGATGCTGAGCCATACGGGCGGAGGTCCCAGGCCGCGGGCGCTCGCCACGAAGATGGCGGGGGCGCTGCTGCAGTTCATGCGGACCGGCAATCCGAACGGGGGCGGGCTTCCGAACTGGCCGCGCTACACGGCAGCCAAGGGCGAGACGATGATTCTCGACGACACCTGCCGGGTGGAGAACGATCCGGACCGCGACGCTCGGAAAGCGCTTCCAGCGGCGTAGCCCCACGCTCCGAAGGCTCCCCCTCGGTCAAGCCGCCTCCGTGTACTACTCTCCTTCCGTTCCTTCGCCGGCCGCGAAGATTTCAGTCCCCCCTGTGGGGCAGGCTGCAGCCTGCGCACATGCGCTCATAGAAACGCTCGGATCCGCGATGGCAGCTCCGCCGCGATGAACTACTATCCTTCACTTTCTTCGCCGGCCGCGAACGGTTCGGCCCCACTGTAGGCTGGCTGAAGCTAGTGCTGATGGCGGAGGCAGTGGCTTCCTCGGCGCGAGCGGTGCCCTGTTTCACATGCAGATCGAGCAAGGCCTTGGACAGAAAAAGGCCCGGGTCTCCCCGGGCCTCTTAGATCTCACAATCGCGAACCGTTCGCGCTTACTTCGTCTCCTGGACGATACCGCCGGTACCGGCCTTCTGCGCACGTTCGGTCTTGATCTTCTTGATCTCCATCGTTTTCTGGACCCAGGAATCGGCCACGTCGATGTCCTTCTTGTAAGAAGCGGAATCGTCCTGGAAGTCAGCCCGCTCACGGTGGAGCAGGTTCATGTACGCCATCGCGTCGTCATACTCCGCGTCCACCTGGAGGGCCTTCTGGAGATTCGAGATGCCTTCGTTGAGGATCGGCACGAACTCGGCCTTCAACGGCTCGCGAACCTTCTTGTCCTTGAGCGGTCCCGGGTCTTCAGGCTTCATGCCCATCTTGGCACGGGCTTCCATTCTCTTCTGGAAGCTCTTCGTCCAGGCGATGACTCCGAGCGTGTAGAGGCCTTCCTTGTTCCTGGGATTGGCATCGACAAGCTTCTTGTTCCACTCTTCGGCTTCGGCCCACTTCTTCTGGTGGAAGTACAGTGAAGCAATCGACGCCATGGCGAGTTCGTTCTTCGGTTCCATCTGGAGAACCTTGTTGAACTCGTCGAACGCGCTCTTGGCCATCTCCAGATTCTCCGGAGACTCGGCGCCGGGGATGTACTGGCTGTAGTATGCCGTGGCCAGATAAAGCCGGGCGTAGGGGAACGTCGGATCAAGATCGGTGGCCGTCTTGAAGTGCTCCACGGCTTCGGCGTACTTCGCCAGCTTGAAGGAGCGCACGCCCCGGTTCAGTTCGTCGCGAGCCCTGAGCTTGGTGCACGACGTAGTGCCGGCAAGAAGCGCGAGCACCGCGCCGAAAGCGAGAACGGTGGAAGTCCTGTTGCGCATGGTTACCGTTACCCTCCGTTACTGTCCTTGCTCCATCTTGGGAGTCATGAGCCCGACCTTGTCGATTCCGGCGCCTTTCGCGATATCGATCGCGCGGGCTACGTTCTGATACTCGAGATCCGGATCGCCCTTGACGAAGACCACTCGCTCGGCGCGCGTTTTGAAGATCTCCTCGAGGCGCTTGCCGAGGTTCTTCTCCTCGGTAGGCTCCTGGTTGATCTGAATCGACTTGTCCTTGTTGATGATGATTACCACCGTTCGCACGTCGGCTGCCTGGTTCTGCTGGTTGGGCGGCGCGGGCTGGGGAACCAGCGACTCGAGCCCTTTCGGCGTCAGCGGCGTGATCACCATGAAGATGATCAGCAGCACCAGCAGCACGTCGATCAGTGGCGTCATGTTGATGTCGGCGCGGGGCCCTGATCCGCCCCCCATTGCCATTGCCATATCGGTTTCTCCTGTAGAATCTCGAAGAGTTCTCTCGGCCGGCTATTACAACGAGCCGCCAGCCCCGGCCGCGCCCTGCGCCTTGTTGTCGATGGCCTCGGTCAGCAAGCCGACCTGGTCGACACCCACCGAGCGGAGCGTATCGACGACTTCGACCACCTTCTCGAATCGCGCCCTCGAGTCGACCTTGAGATAGCAGATCTTGCTGAGCTTGTTGGTCAGCATGTCCTTGACTTTGGGCGCCAGGGCGTCCGGAGTCATCTGCGTGCTGCCCAGGTAGCTCTTGCCGTCGCGCGAAACCGCGACGAGAATCGCGTCTTCCTTGTCGGCGTCGGCCATCGCGATCGGATTTTTCGTCTTCACCAAGTCGACGGTGATGCCCTTCGACAACATGGGCGTGATGACCATGAAGATGATGAGCATCACGAGCATCACGTCCACCATCGGGGTGACGTTGATGTCGGCCACCACACTCGGCATTTTCGGTTTTGCCATTGAGGATATCCCTCCTTGTTCCATCCGACTCTTGCAGCACCCGAAGGGGACCGCACGGGCCCCCTTCGGCCTGCAACAATCAACTCGCTGTCCGGGTCTTAGCGGGCGGCGCGCTGGGCGGTCCGCTTCACGAAGTAGTCGAGCAACTCGGAGGCCGAGTTACCCATTTCGACGCCGAACGCTTCGAGCTTCGAGGTGAAGTAGTTGAACATCCACACCGCGGGGATGGCCACGAACAGACCGATTGCGGTGGTGACGAGGGCTTCCGAAATACCGCCGGCCACAGCGCCGAGACCGGTGGACTTTTCCGTCGAAATGCCCTTGAACGCGTTGATGATGCCGACGACCGTTCCGAACAGTCCGACGAACGGGGCCGACGAGCCGATGGTGGCCAGCGTCGAAACGCCGCGCTTCAGTTCGGCATTGACGATCGCTTCCGCCCGCTCGAGAGCGCGGCGGCTGGCTTCCATCTCTTCGCCCGAGATGTCGCTCGACACCTGGTGGGCCTTGAATTCCTGCAGACCGGCCACGACAACCTTGGCCAAGTGGCTCTTCTTGTAGCGGTCGGCGATCTTGATCGCTTCGTCGAGCTTGCCTTCG
Organism: Bryobacteraceae bacterium; assembly: GCA_046331625.1. Taxonomy (GTDB): domain Bacteria; phylum Acidobacteriota; class Terriglobia; order Bryobacterales; family Bryobacteraceae; genus JAXLQL01. The sequence goes on along the minus strand of JAXLQL010000045.1, from coordinate 23,851 downwards.
CGTAGAGCGCCGGCAACGGCGGGAGCGAACTGGCGGGACTGATTCTTGGCCGCGCTGTATGCCAGCAGCCGGTCAATCATGACGCCGATCGAATAGGCGGACATGATGAACAGGATGATGACCACGATTCGGGCCAGCCAGCCCATCTGGTTCCACATCGACAACGGATCGAAAGCGATGGTGGCTTCCTGTAACAGGAAGAAGGCCATCGTTTGCAAGCTAAGGAACATGGTAACGATTCTCCTGCGAGTTGATTGAGTTGATTGACCGAGCGCCTCTCCAGCTACTGGGTCAAGGTGAAATTCACATCGATCTGAGTGATGACCTCGACTGGCTCGTTGTTGAGCATGGTCGGCTCATACACCCACTGCTTTACTGCATCCTGCGCCGACTGGACCAGCAGCGGGTGGCCGCTGATCAGTTGCAGGTTCTGAATAGTTCCGTCTTTGGCGATCACGGCGGTGAAGCGCACCGTGCCCTGGATACGCGCCTGGCGCGCCAACGGTGGGTACACCGGCTTGGGTTGGCGCTTCAGTTTCGCCGACTGCACGTTGCCGCCGACGCGGATTCGCTGCGGGGTAACCGGCTTCGGCTTCTCTTCCACCTTGGGAGGCGGAGGAGGCGGAGGAGGAGCAGCCGTGGGAACCGAACCCACGATACCGCCGATCACGCCGCTGAGCGCGCCGCCGGGAACGCCACCGGCCACGCCGCCCACCACACCGGCCGAAACCGGCGGCGGGAGTTCGTCTTCCTTGATCACGGCGATTTCTTTCGGGATCTGCTTGGGCGCCATCAGTTTGTTGGCGTCGAGCTGGCGCGGAATCACCTTCACCACCTTCGGCGGCGGAGCGGCCGGAGGCGGAGGTGGCGGAGGCGGTGGCGGCGGCGCCACGAGGAAGCTCTGCAACTGCACCCCCGACAACGTTTCGAAGTAGATCATCGGCAGGATCACCGCGACGAACACCAATCCCAACTGGATCAGCGTCGACATCAGGACCGTACCGGTCTTTCTGGTTTTCCCTGTTGTTTCGATCAAGCTTTGCTCGAACATATTCGCTCTTCAGCCTTTCAGCTCTTCTTCCTTGCGGACAGCCATTGTACAACGACCGGCGGCAAGCCGGCCTGGACTACCGTGCTGCCTTCGACGTGGGCTTCTTCCTCGCGTCCTTTGCGGCGTCCCGGTCCTTCGACGTATCCCGAATATTTTCTTTCGTCACGGGCGCTGTTGCAACACCCATCGCGCTCTTTCTTGCTTCCAATCGATTCTGCCACCAGATCAGCAGCGGACTCGCCACGAAAATGGACGAGTACGTACCGACCAGAATGCCTACCACCAAGGCGAACGAGAAACCGTTCAGCACCTGTCCGCCAAACAGCCACAAGGCCACTGCGGTGAGGAACGTCAATCCGCTCGCCATCACCGTCCGGCTCAGCGTCTGATTGATGCTCGAGTTCACCAGCGAGGTGAAGTCTTCCTTGCGCATCGCCTTCAAGTTCTCGCGAATCCGGTCGAATACGACAATCGTGTCGTTCATCGAATAGCCCACCAGCGTCAACAACGCCGCGATCACCGTCAGCGAGATCTCCTTGTTGAAGATCGAGAACAGCCCTATGGTGATCAGCGTGTCGTGGAACACGGCCAGTACCGCCGCTGCCCCATACACCCACTCGAACCGGAAGCCTACGTAGATCAGCATTCCCGCCAGCGCGAGCAGCGTGGCGTAGAGCGCCTGGCGCCGCAGTTCCTCGCCGATCTTCGGCCCCACCAACTCGAACCCGCGCACGGCGAACGGAGCCAGCGATAGCTCTTGCTTCATCACGTTGATCATCGGCGGCGTCACGCCCGGAACGGCGCTCAACTCATCGAAGTTCTTGATCAACGCCGAACGCGGAGGCGTATCGCGGTAGTTGAGAATGTCCTTCGCCACGGCGCGCAACTGATCGCCCGACAGCGCGACGCTCGCCTGCTGGAGCGGCTGCTGGAGCTTCTCCACCAACGCATCCACACCCATCGCGTGGAAGTCCGGCTTGGCGCCCGGCTGCTGGAACGTCGCGTACAACGTCTCGAGCATCGTCTTGCGGGCCTGCTCGAGTTCGCTTTCGCTCTTCAGTTCGGTGCTCACCATGACTTCGTTTTGCCCGATCACCGGCTGTACCGTCACTTCTCCGGGGATCTTCGCCGACAACGCCTTTCGAATCGTATCCTCGTTCGGAGCATTCGCGAATCGGAGATAGGTAACGGTACCACCCTTGAAGTCGATCCCGTACTTCGGACCTCCCTTCACCGCCAGACTAATCATCCCAGCCAAAAACAGCACGACAGACAGCCCGATGAAGAACTTCTGCTTGCCGATGAAGTCGTAATTCGTGTTCTTGAAGATTTCCATCTAGTCACTACTGTCCGGCTCACGTACCCGTAGACACCGGACCACTCAGTTTTGTTCCCAGGCGTTCATCAAACGCTACCACAAAAACGCCCAGGCACTCAAATGTCGAAGCGTTAAATGCTCAACGTCTCCATCCTCGGGTTCCGCGCCAGCGACCACTCGAACAGGGCGCGCGACACGAACACCGCTGTAAACACGTTGGCGATCAAGCCGATCACCAGCGTCACCGCAAAGCCCTTGACCGGGCCCGAACCGAACAGGAACAAAAACGCCGAACTGACCACCGCCGTCACGTGCGTGTCGAAGATGGTCAGAAATGCTCTGCCGAAGCCGGCGTCGATCGCCGCCGGAATCGCCTTGCCGCCCCGCAACTCCTCACGAATGCGCTCGAAGATCAGCACGTTGCTGTCCACGGCGATGCCGATGGTGAGGATGATACCGGCAATGCCCGGCAAGGTGAGCACGCTCTCGAGCCACGACATGGCCGCGATCAGCATCAAGGCGTTCAAAATCAGGGCGAGCGTCGCGTTGATCCCGCTGCCTTTGTAGTAGATCAACATCACCGCCACCACGGCGATCAACCCGGCGATACCGGCGACGAAGCCCTGCCGGATGGAGTCGGCGCCGAGCGAAGGCCCCACTGTCGTCTCCTGCAGATACTTGATCCCGGCCGGGAGCGATCCGGACCGCAGCACCAGCGACAGGTCAGCCGCTTCGCTCTCGGTGGCAGCGCCAGTGATGCGTCCATTGTCGTCAATGCGATTCTGGATCGTCGGCGCGCTACGCACCTGATTGTCCAGCACGATCGCCAGGCGGTTGTTGATGTTCGCTTCGGTGAATGCGCCGAAGCGCTTGGCCGCTTCCTGCGACAGCGTGAAGTCGGTCTCCCAGCGGCCGAACTCGTCCCGGCTGGGGCGCGCGTTGCGCAGGTCGCGGCCGGTCACCACAGGGATCCGGCTCAACAAATAGTACGATTCGGCCGACTCACCGCCGCGGCCCGCGGACTTGACCAGCTTCGTGTTCAACGGCAGCACGCCATTGAACCGGCTCATGGCGGCTTCCATGCTCGGGAACGGACCATCCTTCACGTCGGTCAGCTCGAGCACCGCCGCCGTTTGCAAAATCTGCTTTACGCGAGCCGGATCGTCGACGCCAGGCATCTGGATCATCACTTCCGACTCGGCGTCGGCGCGGCCGCGAGGCTGCACGGTGGATTCGGTGAGGCCCAGCCCGTTGATGCGCTTGTCGATCGTCTGCACCGCGCGGCTCATCGTATCGGCGCGCAACGCGATCGCCTCCGACTTCTTGTAGTTCAGCCGATAGTCAGTGGAGTTCACCGCCGTCAGCACCCAGGCGGGAAGCTTCTCGGTGACGAGTTGGCGGAAGGCGCCCGTCTTGTCGATCGGGACGCCCTTCACGTCGATCTGGATCGACTCGGCGTCGGCCAGCGTTTGCGGATCGTTGCGGTCCATCGTCGAGTAGGGGATGCCGCCCTTGCCCATGTCTTCCTTGAGGCGCTGGATCGAGGTATCGGCTTCGGACTTGAACGCATCCTGCAACTGGATCTGGACCACCAGGTGGCTACCACCCTTGAGGTCGAGCCCGAGCCGCAGGTTCTGCTTCACGTTGGCCACCACTTCGTCTTTGGACTTGGGGATGCCGATGATGAGGTAGATGCATCCCAGAATCACAGCCGCAATGATGAGCCACTTCGTTTTCAAACTCATGATGAACTTCCTTCAACTTGCTTTCTCGGGCGCCCAGATGCTGGCTACGGAGGCGCGCGTGACTTGGAGCTTCACGTCGCCCGGCTTCACCCGCAGCACCATGGTTCCGTCATCCGCGGTGGAGACGATCACACCGATGATCCCGCCGTTGGTCACTACCGTATCGCCGCTCTTCAACTCTGAAAGCATCTTCTGCTGCGCCTTCTTCTGCCTCTGCATGGGCAAGAAGACCAGAAAATAGAAGATACCAAACATCGCGGCCATCGTCAGAGGGCCGAGCAAAGGAGCTTGTTGAGAGCTCTGCAACAACAACGCCAGCGTCAATTCGAAACCTCGCAAAGAGCGGCCATTCGCAGGCCACGCAAACAGAGGTAGCGACGCTCACTCGACGGGGAGGGTACGCAATGCCTGAAGGTACTCTGGGAAGTGCCCAAGCAGAATAGACTGCCTGATTTTCCTCATAATGTCAAGATACCGGCACAGGTTGTGGATGGTTGCGAGGGTGCAAAACAGCATCTCGCCGGCCAGGAACAGGTGGCGAAGGTAGGCGCGAGAGTGATTCCGGCAGGTGTAGCAGGCGCAGCCGGCGTCCACGGGACCGTTGTCTTCCTTGTACCGGGAATGCTTGATGATGAGCTTGCCCTGCGCCGTGAACAGGCATCCGTTGCGCGCGTTGCGAGACGGCATGACGCAGTCCATCATGTCCACTCCGCGGGCAACGTACTCGGGAAGTTCCTCGGGCGTCCCCACGCCCATCACGTAGCGCGGGCGCTCCCTGGGCAGCTCCGGCGCGGTAGCCTCCGTCATCTCCATGCTGAGTGCACGGGGTTCACCGACGGAAAGCCCCCCGATTGCGTACCCATCGGCGTCGAGATCCACCAGACGGCGCGCGCATTCGCGGCGGAGATCCACGTGCGTGCCGCCCTGGACGATGGGGAACAGCGCCTGCGTGCCGTCGCGCTTCGGAGTCCAGTAGGCGAAGGCGGCGTGCGCCCAGCGAATGGTGCGCTCGATCGACGCGCGAGTGGCTTCGTGGCTCGCCGGATAGGCAAGGCATTCGTCGAGCACCATCATGATGTCGCTGCCGAGCGCCATCTGCACGTCGACAGTGGATTCCGGCGTGAACAGGTGTGCATCGCCGTTGAGGTGCGATCGGAACAACACGCCCGTGTCGGTGATCTTGGTCAGCTTGCTGAGCGAGAAAGCCTGAAAGCCGCCAGAGTCGGTTAGGATCGCGCGTTCCCAGTTCATGAATCGATGTAGCCCGCCGAGCTTGCGGATCGACTCGTGCCCCGGCCGCAGGAACAGGTGGTAGGTGTTGCCGAGCAGAATACGGGTGTCGACGTCTTCGGCAAGATGACGCTGCGTCAGCCCCTTCACCGAAGCTTGCGTGCCCACGGGCATGAAGACCGGTGTCTCCACGATGCCGTGAGGGGTGTGGAGCAATCCGGCGCGAGCGCCGGTGGTGGGGCAAGTGGCCTGAATCTCGAAGCGGAGCGCTCGCACTTCTGTTTATTGTAGAGCGCCGCGGCGGCGGGCGTACTGTCGCCACACCGCTCGCAGCGCTTCTACCCCTGGACGCCGGACAGTAACTCGACGGACCCGGTCCGGCAATTTTCGAAAATATTCGCGAAAACGTCTTACTAGTGCGCCCCGGCCGCCTTGGCCTGCGGCGGAGGCGGCGCGTCCACATCGTGCTGCAGGCGCGACGCATGCTCCACCCAACCCTCGCGGCGGATGCGGTCAGGCACGGTATCCAGCTTGGGTTCGATCGCGTCGATGTCCTTGTCGGTCCACTTGGCGATCTGAGCGAATGTGGTGATGCCCAGCGAGTGGAGCCGCTTCTCGAGCACGGGGCCGACTCCCCAGATCAGCTTGAGGTCGTCGCCCTTACCCGCGCCACGGCCTGACCTGGCGCGTGGCTCGGTGCGATGCTCCACCAGCGTGGTGACCGGCTCTGTTTGAACCAGAGGCCCGCGGCCCTTGTACTCGGCCAGCCACTCGCCGTACTTCTCATAATGCAAACGGCGAGAGTGCGCCATCCAGTTTTCGCGGCGCACGCGATCTGGAACGGTCTCGAGCTTGGGCTCGATTTCGTCGATTTCGGGATCGCGCCAGAGCGCTACTTGCTTGAAGGTGTAGATGCCGAGCGAGTGGAGGCGCTTTTCGAGCACCGGTCCCACGCCCCAGATGAGCTTGAGATCATCCGGGTCCGCGGGCTTCGCCGGTGGCGGTGGCGGAATCAAGCCCTGGAGACGGGAGAGTTCCCCGCGCAACGCGGCGATCTCGGCGTCTTTGGCGGCAAGATCACTCTTGAGCGCGTAGGGATCGAGACTCGGGAGCCGCGGGATGTCGGTCTTCAGCGCATACGGCGCGAGGTTCGGCAAGGCGGGAATGTCTGACTTCCTGGCGTAGGGCGCCAGATCGATCTGCGGAATATCTTTCTTCAGCGCGTAAGGCGCCAAGTCAGGCAGATGCGGGATCTCGGACTTCTTGGCGTAACCCGACAGATCTGGCAACGCCGCCTTGAGCGCGAACCCGGAAAGATCCGGCAGCTTGGGAATGTCCGACAGCTTGGCGAACCCGGTGAGGTTGGCCGCCGGCGGGATTTCCGACTTCTTCGCATACGGCGTCAGGTCCACGTGCGGGATGTCCTTCTTCAGCGCGTAAGGAGTCAGGTCGGGGAGATGCGGGATCTCGGATTTCTTGGCGTAGGGGGTGAGATCCAGGTGTGGAATATCCTTCTTCAGTGCGTACGGCGTCAGGTCAGCCGCAGCGGGAATCTCGGATCTCTTGGCGTAGGGGGTGAGATCCAGATGCGGAATATCCTTCTTCAACGCGAATGGACTCAGATCGGGCAAGTGCGGGATCTCGGACTTCTTCGCGTAAGGAGTGAGGTCCGGCAGGTGCGGGATGTCCTTCTTCAGCGCGTACGGCGTCAGATCAGCCGCAGCGGGAATCTCGGACTTCTTCGCATACGGCGTGAGGTCCGGCAAGTGCGGAATATCCTTCTTCAGCGCGTACGGCGTCAGATCAGCCGCAGCCGGAATCTCGGACTTCTTCGCGTATGGCGTGAGGTCCGGCAAATGCGGGATGTCCTTCTTCAGCGCGTACGGCGTCAGATCAGCCGCAGCCGGAATCTCGGACTTCTTCGCGTAAGGCGTGAGGTCCGGCAAATGCGGGATGTCCTTCTTCAGCGCATACGGCGTCAGATCAGCCGCAGCAGGAATCTCGGACTTCTTCGCGTAGGGCGTGAGGTCCGGCAGGTGCGGGATGTCCTTCTTCAAAGCATACGGCGTTAAATCAGCCGCAGCAGGAATCTCGAACTTCTTCGCGTAGGGCGTGAGGTCCGGCAGATGCGGGATGTCCTTCTTCAGTGCGAACGTGCCGAAGTCAGGCAACCCCGACAACAACGCAAAGCCAGAGAGGTCCACGTGCGGAATGTCGGACTTGAGCGCGAAGTTGGTGAAGTTCGGAAGCTGGGGCAAGTCCTTCTTCATTGCGAAGGTGCCGAAGTCAGGCAGCGATGGCAGGTCCTTCTTGAGCGCGTAGGGCGACAGATCCGGCAGGTCAGACTTCATCGCGAACTTGGAAAAGTCAGGAAGCGCCGGCAGGTCCTTCTTGAGCGCCAGCGGAGCTAGTGCTGCGGCGGTGAGGAAGCCCGAGACGTCCGGAGGCTTCGGCAAGTCTGCCTTCTTGAGATACGGAGAAAGATCGGGGGGAGCCTGCAAATCGGACTTCAATGCGAACTTCGAAAAGTCCGGAAGGTCGCTCTTGTGCGCCAATGCCGCCAGCGCTGCCACGGGAGCGAACCCGGACACGTCGGGCATGGACGGCAACTCGTGGCGTTTGACGTACCCCGAGAGATCCGCTTCAGCCGGGATCTCGCTGCGAAGCGCGAAATCCTTGAACAGGCTCCGAAGCAGCGCGGCCAAAGCCGCGCCAAGTCCGAACGCGATGAGCAAGCATTGCCAGATATGCGAGATGACGTAGAGCATGACTATTTGCCTCCCACCGTGACTGCCGAATTGGCGATGATTTCGACCCGGCGGTTCTTGGCCCGGCCAGCGTCCGTATCGTTGGTGTCGATGGGCTTCTCGGCGCCGAAACCGGCCGACGACAACCGGCTGGATTCGACACCGTGACTCTGGAACCAGGTGGCAACGGCACGGGCGCGGCGGGCACTGAGGTCCTTGTTGGCCGCAGCGTCGCCTCGTGAATCTGTGTGGCCATTGATCGTGATAGTCAACTGAGGCGCTTCCTTCAGCACGGCCAGCGCTTCATCGAGCACCGGTGTGCTGGCGGGCAGAATCACGTCCTTCGCGGTCTCGAACTCGATCTTCTTCTTGAGGAGGATTTCGTCGATCTTCTTCTGGATCACGGCCACGGGAGGGGCGACTGTGAGTTGATTGTCCACGGTGCGTACGCCTGGGAGGGCCATGGCGATGGTACCGGCTGTCGCCTTGGTTGGCTCGCTATCGACTACGCCCTTGAGGACGATGTCGCGACCATCAGCCCCGACCGTTACGCCCTTGATATTGGCGCCGGCGAGCGCAGAGGAAGTGAGCGCCTGCAAACCCTTTTGGATGTTGGTTGCATGGCTGGAAATGCATTGGAGGCAGAGGAAAGGCAGCGCAAGCGCAGCTGCCAAGGAACCAAGCTTAGCAAGCATAGGACCTCGCGTTTGATTATTTCAGGATGACTGGCGGCCGAGCAGCGACCAAGTGATCACCAAACCCAGAAGGAAGGCCGCCACGATCAGCACGATGATTTCGATGTACAGAAGGCTCATGGCTGTATGGAGGTTCATGATGTCACACAGCCGCCCTTGGATGCAAGAAAAATCATCGAGTTTCGGGCCAGTTTGTGGCCCAGAACATCGCACAAGCTAAAATCCACGCTTTCAATACCGGCCTGGATTTGACCGGCACAGCGCGCCTACGTCTAAGAATTTCGGGGACTTGTGGCAGGCCTGAGATGGCTCTCGCCCGTGCGATCATGCGTCCACTTCAGGAGCGGTCCGGTTGTTGCACCCGCAGCCACAACAGCGACGCGCACAGATTGATCGCCGCGGCCGCCGCCAGAAAAACATTCCAACTGTTCCACGTTTGCACCACCCATCCAGTGAACGTGGGCGAGGCGAAACCCGCGCAGTTGGAAGCCGCGTTCATCATGCCGGCCACCGCGCCTCCACTGCTGCCGCCGATATCGAGCGCCGATGTCCATGCAGCGCCCAGGAACAGGTCCACTCCGATCGCGGCCGAAGCCATCAGCACAGCGGCCATGCGCGGCTCCGAGCACCAAATGCCAGCCGAGATGAGCACACTTGCCACGGCGAGGGCAGTGGAGCCGATCACCTTGCGCGCCCGGCGCGGATCCCAGCGTTTCGACAGCGCATCGGTGAGCAACCCACCTACCCAGGTAGCGAAAACACCGAAGAAAAACGGAAGGCTCGAGTAACGCGCGGCTTCCTGCAGCCCCATCCCGCGGTCTTTCATCAAGTAAGTGGGAAACCAGGTAATGAAAAATTGCCAAAGAAATGTGCACCCGAATGACACGGCCAGCAAGCACCACAGCCGCGGCGAGCGCAGCAGCCGGCCCCAATCCGTGGCCACCGCGGACTTGGACAACGTGTCGCGCCGGATTGTTTCGAGCTCTTCGCTGCTGACTCTCGCGTGCCTGGCCGGATCGTCACGGAACCACGCCAGCCATGCCCCAACAGCGACGAAGCCGAGCGACGCGAAGATGACGAACATCGATCGCCATCCGTAGTCGAGCAGCACTGGGGCCGCGATCAGCGGCGTGATGGCGCCGCCCAAACGTCCGCCGCCGAGAAAGAATCCGAACGCCGACGAGCGCTCCGTCACCGGGATCCAGCGCCCGAACGCCGTGGCGATCGAGGGCGAGAGCGCCGCTTCCAACGCACCGAACACCAGCCGGATCCCGAGCAGCATCGGAAACGACGCGGCAAGCGAAGTGAGTCCGGTGAAGATCGACCATCCGGTGATCGCGAACGCCACCAGCCACCGCGCTCCGTATCGGTCGGCCACCAGTCCCCACGGAGTCTGCCCTGCGAAATACGAGAGGCTGAAGATGCTGTAGACCAGCCCCATCTGCGTAGGCGATAGCGAAAACTCCTTCTGCATCGAAGGCCCTGCGATCGAGATGCAGGAGCGATCCGTGTAGCAGATCACGTTGATCAACAGCGCCAGCAGAACGATGCTGTAGCGAATCATGCCGGGTACCGGGTTTCTGCGTCGAGGGGATAGATGGGACGCTCGATCCGCTTCCACGGCAGTGTCTTCAAATTGGCCGTGGAGACGCCGGGCGTGTCCACCACGAAGATCGCTTTGGCGATCGGCTCATAGCAGGCGCGGAATCCATTGGGCGACTTCACCACCACGATCTTCTGATGCAGCGGCTCGATGCCGTGGTCGCGGAACAGAGCCGGGTCCACGGTCATCGCCGATTGTGAACCCACCAGGATCGTGGTGTTGCCGTGCTCGAGCACCACCGCAGGACCCATGTTGCATTCGATGCCCGTGTTGTATCCGCGGGCGCGCGGCGTCCAGCGCCCTTCCGAGATCTGGCGCACGCGCGCGACCACCTTCACGGGCTTCGAATTCTTCTTGTCGAAGCAGCCGCCGATCGCCATGCGCACGGTCTTCCCTACCCCGGCCGCCATGGCTCTCTTGACCGCGACCGGGTCGACCAGAAAGATCGCCGCTGGCCCGTGTGCGGCTCCGTGAATGAGATGTTTCAGCACGCCAGTGGAGTCGCCCGGCGAGCCGGAACCGGTGGAATCCGACGATTCCGCGAGAACAACGGGACCGCCCTCGATCTCGCCCGCGCGGCGGATCGCTTCTTCGGGCGGGACGAGTTCGGGCTCGAACTCGCGGCGCGTGTCCCAGAAGCGGCGGGCGATGCGCTCGGCTTGGCGGCGCGCTTCGGCGGGCGCGCCATTCGTGACGACGGTGACGGCGCAACCCATCTCGGCGATATCCATCCACGGCTGCACGGGAAAGACGGAAACAGCTTCGGCCTTGCCGCTGGCCTCTAGGCGCTTGCCCATCGCGAGCAATCGAGCAAAGGGTCCGTGAGCACTTTGCGAGTTCTCTGCGTTGACGATCAGCGGCAGCTTGACGCGCGCCATGGTCGGCGTGCACTTGCCTTCGAGAATGCGGAGCATGAGGCGGGCGGCTTTCTGGCCGGTCTCGAAAAGGTCGACGTGCGGATAGGTGTGATAGCCGACGATCGCGCTCGCCCGTTCGGCCATGGCGCGGGTGACGTTGGCGTGAAGGTCGAGCGAGAGCACGATCGGCTTTGCAGCGCCGAGTACTTCGCGAGCAATGCCGAGGAAATGGCCTTCCACGTCGTCCACTCCTTCGGCGGTTTGGGCGCCGTGCATGGCGAGCAACAGTCCGTCGACCTCGCCGGCTTCGGAAAGGACGCGGCGGAATTCGCGCGAGAGACGGGCGAGTCCCTTGGCATCGAGCCGATTGGCGGTGATCGCCCATGCAGCGCAGATCGGCACGATCTCGACATCGGGCCTAGGGGCGAGCACGTCAAGGAAGCCACCCATTTCGGTGAGCTTTCCCTGATGGCGCTCGACGACACCCGAGCCGAAGACGGGTGTGAAATCCTCGTAGTGGGTATAGACGGGAGAGAAGGTATTGCTCTCTTGCAGGATGGCGGCAACGGCGATGCGCATTTCGATCTATCCTATCTGACAGGAAGAGGCTGACGCATGTCGCGAGGCTGGGAAAGCAAAGACGTCGAATCGCAGCAGGAGCAACGGGAGCTTGCGCGTGCGAAGCGGGACGAGTCGCGCACGGCTGCCGATGTGGATCGCGAGAGCCTCGAACTATCGCGCACGCGCGTGTTGAACGAACTCGCGTCAACGAAGCATCCGCGCAGGAAGCAGCAGTTGGAAGCTGCGCTGGCGCATCTCGACGAGCAGCTTGCGAAGCTTCGCGGAGAGAAATAAAAAAGGGCCCCGGAGGGAGTCCGGAGCCCTTTGACCGACGCGCGGCAGGTTCTGGTTAGAAGATGAACTTCACACCGAAGCGGCCGGCGAAACCGGGATTGAACCAATCGGCTTTACCGAACAGCGGCGAGAGGGCCTTGGCGCCTTCCGACGTGCCATTGATCATGGTGCGATAGTCATAGCCCTTGGCGAGATCCGTATTGCTCAGATCGATCTCGGCCGAGTTACGGGCACGGTTGAGTTCGGTCCAGATGTGGCGAACCGTCTTCTGGTTGAAGAGGTTGTCGGCATTGAACTCGAATCGGATGCGCTTGACTTCACCCAACTTGTACTCGTGTCCGATGACCAGGTTCGTGTAGTTGAGGAAGGGCGTGCGGCCCAGATCACCACGGCCATTGACGAACGTCTGCGTGCCGTTGATGGTGTTGACGAGGGTCGTCAGAGGCGTACCCGAAGCACCGTAGAAGAACCCACCGATGTCGGTACGCTGATTCTTGCCCCAGTCAAAGGTGCGCGAGCCATACAGCTTGATGGCGTGCGGGCGGTCAGTTCCCAAGCGGCCCTGCGGATCGAGGTGGCCCTTGGAATCCCACAGCAGTTCGTCGATATCCCATGCGCGATTGGCGCTGCCGCCCGGCCGGAAGATCTGGCCGCCGGCCTGTTGGGCCGGTGCGTAGATCCCCAATCCATCGGCACCCGTGCGAATTTCGTCTGAATTGGCCAATCCCGCGTAGTTGCCGTAGAGGCGGGAGATCACGTAGCTGGCCGAACCGAACCACTTACCGTAGCGCTTGGTTACCTGCAACTCCACGGCGTCATAGGTACGCTTCGCCTTGGGGGTCGGGAACGCCTTGGTCAAGCCGGAAGAAGGCGTTTGCAGAGCCGAGCCTTCGCCGGGGTTGGCGTAGTAGTAGACTTCGTCGCCGTTGACCAGCACGCCCAGATCCTCGATCGTGCGAAGCAGCTTGGTATGCACGTAGGATCCGCGGAACACCAGATTGTTGGCGATTTGGAACTCGACGCCGCCATTGAAGTTGTCCGTACCCATCGGCTTGATCTTCGGATCGATCGTGTCGAAGCCCGGTACGCGGCGGTTGCGGAAAGAGTCCGTCACCGCGGGATTCCAGAGGTCCGCACCGGGAAGGTTGCCGCTGTTCAGGCCGAAAACGTTCGGCGTGTCGAGGGCACGATAGCGCACGCGCCAGTAGTCGCCGCCGAATGTACCGCGAGCGAGTTCGTACTTGACCCAGTCGAAGTAGCGGCCGTAGCTGCCGTAGACCTTCAGGCGGCCATCGCCGAAGACGTCATAGGATGCGCCCAGGCGCGGAGCAAACTTGTCACCCCAGCCGAACTGGAACGCGTAGTCCCTGACCGAACGGACGAACGACGGCACCGTTTCCTTCTCGAACCGGAATCCGAGGTTCAGCGTCAGCCGGGGGATGATTCTCCAGTTGTCCTGAACGTACATGTTGCTCAGGTTGGCGCCGGTGGTTCCGGCAGTGCCGATCTGGTGAAATTCGTAGTAGCCGTAGGTGCCGCGGGCGTTGCGCGGACCGCCGGGGACCGACGAGTTGAATGCGCGGTTCCAGAAGATGTTGATATAGCCGCCGGTGGGGTACTGCGTCAGCACCTTGTTCACAATCTTCTGCGTACCGATGCCGAGCTTCAGATCGTGGGTGCCAGCCGCCTTGACGAACTTGCTGAAGTCGCCCTGGACGTAGGTCCGCGCGGCGATATCGTAGGTGCTCACCAGGAAGCGCGGTGTATTGTTGAACCCGATCGGCTGCTGGAGGTCAGTGGGAATCGTGAACGGCAGACCGATCGCCGAAGTTTGGAAAGTGACAGGGGTGATATTGGGCAGACCGAAGTCTTTGTAGTTGTCCCAGAAACGTCCCGCGCGAACCGAGAATAGCGTGGTTGGGGTCGCGGTCCAGTCGAGCGTTGCACCGAAGTTCGTCTGGGGCTGTTGGAAGCCCTGGCCCTTGCGGATCTGATTGGCGGCCTTGGAAGAAGTCACGAAGTTCGCCCCCTCGCCGTTGTATCCAGGAAGGGTACCGGTTACCGTCGAAGGCGTCCACAGCCAGTGCGCGCTGCCGCGCAGCGTCTTGGTGATATCGAATGACAGCTTCTCGAACAAGGTGTTGTCGAGCCGCTTCTGGCTGATCGAGTCAGGCTCCTTGCCGTTGGAGAACAGGTAGTTGAACGTCGAGCGGCCGTACCGCGGCGACGCGGCACTGTAGAAATAGAGGCGGTTCTTGATGAAGTACCCGCCGAGGCTGTATCCGATTTCGTGGGTGTCCGCCTTCTGCTTCTTGTCCTGCCAGTAGGCAACCGTCGTATCGTCGGACGGGCTCAGCAAGGCACGCTGGCGCGGCTGGGCGCTCAACTTGTTGCCTGACAGATAGTAGTGAACATCGCCGTGGAAGGCGTTGCCGCCTGACTTGGTGATGCCGCTGATCACGCCGCCCATCGCGCCGCCGTACTCGGCCGAAATGCCGCCGGTCTTGACCTGCACTTCTTGCAGAATTTCGAACACGGCGTTTTGCCGCGACTGGCCGTTGATCAGGCTGACGGTGGAAATGCCGTCGATGGTGAAGTTGTTTTCCGCGCCGCTGGCGCCGTTCACCTGAATGCCACCTTCCACATCGCCCGAATTGACCGACGTCGACAGAACCGCCAGGTTCTGGAAGCTGCGCGCCTTGGGCAGCCGGTCAAACTCTTCGGCCGTCAGATTGTGGGCCATGGTGGTGTTGGTGGTGTCGATGAGCGGAGCCGCTTCGGTAACCTGGACACTCTGCTCCGAGCGCGCCACCTGCATCGGACCATCGACGCGGAGCGTCTTGCCGAGTTGCAGGTTCACGTCGGCCACTTCGTACGTGGTGAAGCCGCTGGCTTCGAACCGGACCGAGTAGTGGCCTGGTTCGAGGCTCTTGGCAACGTACTGCCCGGAGGCGCCCGTTTGCGTCTCGACGATGCGGCCCGTGCCCTTGTTGGTTACCTTGACGGTGACGTTCGGCAGTACCGCGCCACTGGGATCGGTTGCCGTGCCTTGAAGTTCGCTGAATCGTTCCTGCGCCACGAGAAGGTTCCCCATGGCCAGTGCTGCGAGTAGGTACACGGGAGCGCACTTCCGCGCTCCGGCAAAGTACCGACTTGCCGGTAGACAAGTTTTCATAATCTTTCCCCAACCAAAAACTGAACGTTGGCTCGAATGAGCCTTGCCAGACATTGTAGCAATTCAGTTACCACTGAGGGACGCGCCTCCCAGTACTCGCCGGGGCGAACCGGACCATTGGTAACAACCTCCGCAGGATCAGCGTTTTATGACCACCACCCAAAGGAGGTGCTACCCCCTCATGCGTGTACCCGGGGTCTACGGAACTTCATAGCCGTACCTTCCAACTATGGATTTCGCTGCGGGAATGGCGGCGGGCAGCGACATTCTGTCTGGCCCGATGTCATTCAGCCCCATGTCATAAAGCTTTGTATTCGCCAAAAGAAGGCGGGCGGCCCCATCGGGCTTTGCGGCTTCGAACAGACAAGTGCGAGAGCCTGCCCGGCCTTCCAGCCGGACACGATCGTCCAGTTGGCGAACCCTGTAGGCCATCCGGGCCCCGTGATGCGCCTGCAGAGCTTCCAAGCCCCAACCGTCGCCGTTCATCTTCAGGTGAACGCCACCGTCGGAGCCAATCAGAATGTCGAGTTCGGAGACGGTTTCGCCGCGCTCGAACGCTCCTTGCGCCGCCT
This sequence comes from Bryobacteraceae bacterium, assembly GCA_046331625.1. Lineage (GTDB taxonomy): Bacteria > Acidobacteriota > Terriglobia > Bryobacterales > Bryobacteraceae > JAXLQL01. The sequence goes on along the minus strand of JAXLQL010000045.1, from coordinate 8,003 downwards.
CGAAGATGTTCTCGGCATTGCGCAGAAACGTAGCCTGCGGATTTTGTTGCCGTTCCCGGCAGGTCATAATTCACTCATCGGCGGCGCGGCCGGAGCTTTGAGACAATGGAACAAGAGAGGAGAGAGAGCCAACTGCGGAGGAGAGTCTTCCTCGCCGCGGCCGGAGCGCGCGCGGCGGGCAACAAGGTCGCCAAGCCCGTGCTCGAGCGCCCCATCGCGCGGCGCATCGAATCGCTCGAAGGCGACTATCCCGCCATCGCCAACTCGAGTTGGGGTGCGCAGTTCCTCCATTTGGCTTCGCAGAAAAGCGTGTTCGCCCGCAACGAGCGGCATACCTTCGTTCCCGCGTCGAACACCAAGCTCTATACCGCCGCCTTGGCCTTGCACAGGCTGGGCGCCGCGCATCGCTTCACTACCCGGCTGCTCGCTTCACGTCCTCTCGATGCCCGCGGTGGGTTGAATGGCGATCTGGTGCTGCTCGGAGGGGGTGATCCCGCGCTTTCGCTCGATGGATTGCGCGAAATGGCCACAGCCGCGCGCGCTTCCGGACTTCGCCGGGTCGCCGGATCGGTAGTGGGTGACGACTCGCTGTATCCCTGGGAGCCCTACGGAACCGGCTGGGCCCAGGACGACACACGCCACCACTACGGCGCGCCAGTTAGCGCGCTTGTCCTCGAACAGAACCGCATGGTGGCCATCCTCTCGGGCTCGGAAGCAGGTGGCGAAGCGGCTGTCTCGCTCCGCCCTGCGCTGCCTTACTTCAGCGTCCACTCGCGCGTTCGCGCCAGAACCGGATCGCAGCAGAGACCCGAGTTGCGGCGGGCCACCGGGTCGCGCCAGTTGGAAATCTGGGGCACGGTTCCGCCACGGGAATCGGCGCTGCTCGACGTCGCCGTGGAAGATCCGGCGCACTGGTCGGCGTGGTGCCTGCGCGAGACCTTGCTCGAACAAGGCATCGCAGTAGATGGCGGCGTGGAGGTACGCCATCGCGCGCCCAGTCAGGACTCGTGGACCGAGCCGCCGCGCGGCTTCGAACTGGCGCGCCGCGAATCGTTCCCGTTGGCCGGATTGCTGCGGGCGATGCTCAAGTCGAGCAGCAACTTGTACGCGGAGATGCTCTTGCGCGAGATCGCGCGATCCCGCGGCGGCGCGGTGACGATCGACGCGGCGCTCGAGCAGATGAGTGCCTTTCTGCTGAGCGCAAAGATTCCGGGCAGCGACTACGCGTTCATCGATGGCTCGGGACTCTCACGGCTGACGCTGGTAAGCCCCGCGGCTACGGTGAAGCTGCTCGACCACATGCACCGCTCTCAGTGGCGCGATGCTTGGACAGACATGCTGCCCGTCGGCGGCGAAGATGGGACGCTCGAAGAGCGGTTCACCTCGCTTGCCGCGGGTCGCGTGATGGGCAAAACAGGAACGCTCGCCCATGTTTCGAGCTTGGCGGGCTATGTCGACGACAGCCGTGGCGAACGCTACGCGTTCTCGGTGATGATCAACAACGCCAACGCTCCGGCACCCGACTTGCGCGACTTCATTGATAAAATAGTAGGGTTCGTGATCGAGTAAGGAGGCCTGGGTCGTGCCGATTTTCGAGTATCGTTGTTCGGATTGCGGAACGAAGTTCGAGAAGCTGATGCGCTCATCCGCGGCGGAGGGTCCCGAGTGCCCGTCTTGCGGCGAGAGCCACGTGACGAAGGAGCTGTCGACGTTCGCGGCCCACGCGGCGGCGGGCAAAGCAGCGGCGCCCGCGCCGGGTGGATGTCCGGCTGGGATGTGCCGCACGCCCGGTCTCTGCGGGCGCAACTGACGAGTCGTGGCTGCGCAAGTGGGGCAGGCTTTCAGCCTGCGGCGGGACTTCCAGTCCCGCTGCCACCGGCGCCTACTTCGAGACGCTGATTTCCTTGAAGAACACCGACGAGCGCCCATCGTGATTCTGTAGTCCGATGAAACCCGAATCGGGCCGCGGCCCGCGCACTGGCTCGAACCATTGCTTGCGCTCGGGCACCGCCTGGTCGCCACGGAACTCGTTCACCTTCACCCCGTTCAACCGGATCACGGTGAGTTGCTTGCGCAACTCGATCTCCATCGTGTTCCACTCGCCAGGAGGCTTCTGTGGTCCCTTCACCGTTTTCGCCAGCGAGTAAAGCGCGCCGGTTGCGTGCCACTCGTCACCCGCGGCGTCAATCTGGACCTCGTAGCCGTTATGCACGCCATACCAGGGGTCTTTGGGGCGTTCGGGCAAGCGAATGAACACACCGGAATTGTCGCGATTCCCGGTGGTCTTGAAAACGACGCGGATCGTGCAATCGCCGAAGGGCTGGTTCTTGTAATAGAGCAGCCCCATGCCACCTTCGGTCTTCAACTGCCCGTCTTCGATCGTGAAGCGCCCTGGGCCGACCATTTCCCAACCCGCGAGGTCCTTGCCATTGAATAGCTGGACCGGTCCGGCGGCCGGCAAAAGCGCGGCCGCGAAAACGAGGAGATGGCCGGTACGCATGGAGCGAGCCACTCAGTTCGGATTCTGTTGCTTCTTGAGCGCGGCCTTCTGGTAGCGCTTCTGGAACCGGTCCACGCGGCCCTCGGTGTCGATCAGCTTCTGGCGGCCGGTGAAGAAGGGGTGGCAGCTCGAACAAATTTCCACGCGGATGTCGCCCTTGTGGGTGGAGCGGGTACGGAAGCTGTTTCCGCAGGCGCACAACACGCTGCACTCGTTGTAGGCGGGGTGAATACCGGCTTTCATGGGAAGGTCCTTTCTGGAGCCCCGATGGCATGGGCCCGCAGCGAGTGTGGGGCCGTGTACAAAGGGACTTTCCCAGTGTAGCACCCGGGAGCCCGGCCGCAGCCCGGCTCCCAGAGATGACTCGAGAAGCTACTCGTGGCCGCCGGACTCGGGCTTGGCGCCTTCCGCTTCGGCCGCGAGAGGCGCCGGCGCGCCCTCGACGCCTTCCACAGGAGCCGCCCCGTCCTTGTCCTCGCTGTAGTAGTAATACGAGTGATAGTAGGTGTACTTGGAGTAGAGTTCGCCGCGCTTGGCCGCGTTAGCAACCACGCCGATCACGTTGTTGTGGCTCAGCCCAGCCAGCGCTCGCGTCACCGAATCGATGGTCGTCTGGCCGAGGCGAACCACCAGCAGCGTTCCATCGCAGTAGGTGGAAAGCAGGTTGGCGTCGGCGGCGAACAACAGCGGAGGCGTGTCGAGGATCACCCAACCGAAGATGCTCGGCATCCGCTCCATGAAGACTTTCACTTCCTTGAGATTGAGCAGTTCCAGCGGATTGATCACGGCCGATCCGGCCGGGCAGATGTAGAGGTTAGTGCCGCTGATGCGCTTGATGATCTCACCGAGACTGGCCTTGCCTTGCAGGTATTCGGTAAGCCCGGGAGCACGGTCGATCTTGAACAGGTTGTGCATGATCGGCCGGCGGAAGTCGAAGTCGCACAGCAGGGTCGGGTTGCCTTGCAGGTGAGATTCGACGATGGCGAGATTGGCCGCCGTGAATGACTTGCCTTCGGCGGGCGAGGCGCTCGTCACCACGAGCGTCCGCAACTGTTGCAGGCTCTGCAGGTGATTGAGACGCGTGCGGAGACTGCGGAACTCCTCGGTCGGCGAGTCATGCGAGCGCTGCGCGTCGATCAGGTGCGCTTCGCTCGCCGGGTCCCAGGGAATCTCGCGAACCTGCTCGAGAAGGCCCTGCAACGACGGCGCATCAGCCACTCCAACCGAGCCTCCGGCCTCGCCTCCCGAGGCGGGCGGGTGATACGTCGCGCCCCCTCCGAGCGATCCGGATCGCCGCAACGCATCGTGCACTCTGCTCATTGATTCCTCCAGTCACTCACGCGCCGCCAACGCCGGGCGGCTGCAATGCTTTCGTTCCCGCTACGCCCGCTGCAATCACAGCTTGGCGACATAGTAGTAATAGTAAATCGAAACGGCCATGATGACAACGCCGAGCACGGACGCCGTGGTCCAGCCGAGCCACGAAAGGCGGCGGCGGCGGCGCACCACGAGGTCGTTCTCGAGCAGCGGAATGCTGCCCAAAACGTTGAACTGCGTGTAGGCGCGGATGTCTTTCAAGCTCTTGAGCGAGGTGTCTTTGATCTCGCGTACCGCGGCCAGGGCGGCGCCGATCAGCAGTCCGAGAACGATACCGGAGCCGATGATGACGGGCCGGTTCGGCGCAACCTGGGTCTCTGGCAGCGACGGCGGATCGAGCACTTCGAGCGTTTCGCCCTGCTTGCGGTCTTCCACATCCTGGATCATCTCGGCTTGGCTCAGGCGCTGCTTCAGGTCGTCGTATTTGCGCTTGGCCAACTCGTGGTCACGTGTCAACTGCTCGATCTGCGCCATCGAGATCGGACCGACCTCGATACGAGCCTGCACTTCGCGGCTGCGGCGCTCGGCGTCGGAAATTTCGCGAACGTAGCGCTCCACTTCCATCTCCTTGGCGCGGATCTGGCCTTGCAAGCGCGTGATGCCCGACTCGATCTCGGCGATTTCGCGAGCCCGGCCCGGGTTGACGCGCGCCACGGCGGCCGGCGTCGGAGCCGATGTCTGCGGAGCAGACGGCTTGAGTGTGAGCTTGCGGTTCAGAAGGTCGTCGCGCTCCTTGCGCAGGCTGGCGATACGGGTCTTGAGGCGCTGCACGTCCGGATAGGTCGGCGTGTACTGTTCGAGCATCCGCTCGAGGGTGCGCTCCATCGCTTGCGTCTCGCGTTCCACCCGGGCAATCTCGATCTCGATTTCATTCGGACCGCCGCCGGCCAGCGCAGCCGCCGTGCCCACCGGACCGTCGCTTGCGGGCATCCGCATCACCGCGTTGAGCTTCTCGCGAGTGGCGCGCATTTCCGACTCGAGCATCGTCTGCTCTTGCTTGGCGCGGCTGATCGAGGAATTGATGGCCGACACGCGGCTTTCGAGCATCCCCACCGTCTGCATATTGGCGCCCATCGATTCGGGCAGGCGCGAAAGGTTCGCCATCTTGAACTGCGTCAGCTTCGATTCGATGGCGTCGAGCTCGAGCTTGGCCGTCTCGTACTGCTCGCGCAGAAACTGGGTGGTCTGCTTGGTGGCCGTCGCCCGCTCGCGCATGTTCTCGTCCATGAAGCGCGAAACCAGATCGCGTGTCACGCGCTGCGCCAGGTAGCGGTTCTGATAGCTGTAGGCGATGCGGAACACCGCCGTATTGCCGCTTCCGGAGTTGACCCGCTGGGGCTGCCCCACCAGGATCGCCTTCGACATGCGCTCGATGATGTCCTCCATCGGCATGCTGTTGCGTTCCTTGCGGTAGAGGTCGTGGGTTTGGATGATATTGGTCAGCGTGTTGCGGCTGAGGATCGTCTGCTGCATGTTGTTGATCCGATCCGCCATCTGCATGCCGAAGTTGGGGTCCACCAGCCGCGTGGGAATGGTGGGCGGCACCACGCGGATCGTCGCCGAGGATTGGAACGTATCGGGGTAGAAGAACGCGACCATCACCGCGATGGTCAAACCGGCCAATGTGGGCCCCAGGATCCACCCGACGTGCCGGCGCACGATATTCAAATAGTCTTCGAGATCCATCGCCCGGCGATTGAATACGCCGGTTCTCGGTTCCATTACCGCCTGCATGATTCCTCCTCGACCCAGATCGGGTTTTCCCCGACCGATTTTACCGTTTTTTCGGGATCCGGGGCATTTTCCCCCGGCGCCGGCTCGCTACTCGATGGCCCGCAAGGCAGCGGCCCGGCTACTTCACGACAATGAAGTCGCCGTTTTCCACGTAGATGTTCTGCTGCGGGTTCTTGCCCTTGAGCATCTCGTTCCAGTTGAAGTAGAAACGCTGCGTTCCCCGCATGATCGTGATCTTTTTCTTGTTCGCGAATTCAGTGGGTCCGCCGGCCAGCGTCAGCGCCTCGAGCACCGTCAGCGGTACCACCAGCGGGAACTGCCCGGGCTTGCCCACTTGGCCAGTGATGTAATACTTGCGGCTTCTGACCTGCTGCACGTCGACGCTGACAACAGGGTTGTTGACGAGCTTCGAGAACTCCTCTTTGAGCTTGCCCCCCAACTCGAGGGGCGTCAATCCGCTCACCTGCACCTCGCCAATCAGCGGTGCCGTAATCATTCCGTCCGGACGGACACCGGCAGTAAAACTCAATTCCGGTTCGCGCCAGACACTCACACGGATTACGTCTTCGGCTCCGATCTTGTAGGTTTTCGGATCGACGGGCGCCGGCAATGCCGGCTCGCCTGGCTTGGCCTCCTGCGTCTGCTTGGGATCGGCGCCCTTTTGCTCTCCCTGCGGCTGCTGCCCGAAGGCCAGCGCCGCGGCGAGCACGAATCCGCAACTCCTCATCATGGAACAGCAGATCATCTTCTCGCGATGCCTCTTGTTTGCTTGTTTTTCATCCTGGTTCGAGCCCAGGATTCGCCTTGGATCTCGCCCGCGAACGCCCGCGGGACACACTCCGGTCCGACTTCCTCCATAGTATAACTCGAGTTCAACCGTCTCAGAATACCACAAACAACACTGCGGCGCAAAGTTGTTTTCGCCGCCACACCCGCCACGATTTCTCGTGGCGGGCTACACTGCCGCCTATGGCATATTTTCTGGCAAAGTCCGAACCCGGGGTGTACTCCATCTCCCAGCTCGAGAGTGACAAGACCACCGTTTGGGATGGCGTGCGGAATCCGCAGGCACTCAAAGCGATTCGCTCGATGGCCCCTGGCGACAGGGTATTCATCTACCACAGCGGCGGCGAATCGGCGGTCGTCGGGCTTGCAACCGTCACAGCCGCGCCGCGCCCCGATCCCAAAGACGCCAAGCTCACGGTGGTGGACTTGGCCTTTGCCTGCAGAATTGAACCGCCGGTGGCGCTCAGCGAGATCAAGGCGAGCGGAAAGTTCGCCGATTGGTCGCTGGTGCGGCAAAGCCGGCTCTCCACCATGGCCGCGCCGGATTCCTTCGCCGCCTGGATCGCCAAGCTCCGCCCGGCCGCCAACATCCGGTGATTCACACGCCAACATCTTTAGCCGATAAGCGGAGCGATGGACCTTTCCGCTCTCCCTCTCCTGCTGCTCGTGGACGACGAGGCCTTCAACCGTGACATGCTGGGGCGAAGGCTCGAGCGCAGCGGCCATCGCGTAGTGCAAGCCGATTGCGGGGCAAGGGCTCTCGAGATTCTCGACCGGGAATCGTCCTCGATCGACCTCGTGTTGCTCGACATGATGATGCCGGGCATGACCGGCATCCAGACGCTCGAGCGGATTCGGGCGCGCTGGACACAGGCCGAGATGCCGGTGGTGATGGTCACCGCCTGCGACCAGAGTCAAGACGTGGTGGCGGCGCTCGAGACAGGGGCCAACGATTACCTCACCAAGCCGGTGGAGTTCACTGTGGCGCTGGCGCGCATCAAGGCGCAGGTGAACCAGAAGCGCGCCGCGCAGGCGCTGCGCGAAAGCCAGGAACGGTTCCTGCTGGCCGCGGCCGGTTCGAACGACGGCCTCTGGGATTGGGACCTGGTGACCGAAACAGTCTACTTTTCGCCACGCTGGAAATCGATGCTCGGCTACCGCGATGAGGAGATCTCGCCTTCGCCGCAGGAGTGGCTCGGCCGCGTGCATCCGGAGGATCTCGCAACACTCGAAGCGGAACTGGCCAGCCACCGCGGCGGACAGACGCAAGCGTTCCAAAGCGAGCATCGTTTGCAGCACAAAAACGGATCGTACCGGTGGGTGCTGTGCCGCGGCTCGGCCGTGCGCAGCCCCAACGGGATTCCCTATCGCATGGCCGGCTCGCTCACTGATCTGACGTCGATGAAAGTCTCCGACGCGCTCACGGGCCTGCCCAACCGGCTGCTGTTTGTCGAGCGCGTGGAGCACTGCCTCGACACCTGCCGGCGTGACCCGAGCTTCCATTTCGCGCTGTTGTTCATTGACCTCGACCGTTTCAAGATGATCAACGATGGCCTCGGACACGCTGCGGGCGACGAACTGCTGGTGGCCGTGGCGCAGCGCCTTC
>JAXLQL010000044.1:0-42348 GCA_046331625.1 Bryobacteraceae bacterium | reverse complement strand
AGAGGCGACGGCTTCCGTTACGACCCCGAGTTCGTGGAACAGGAGATGTCGCGCCAGATGTACCGCCGTTGGGCCCATCAAGGGACGTGGTATGGCTTCACTTCGTACTCGAACGTAACGTGCTGCTTGGGCCTGTTCGACTGTGATGAGCACGAGCTCGAGGAAGGCTTCCTGATTCACCGCATGTTCACCACGCGCTACTACATGATGGCGATGGTGACGTTGTTCTATCGCGCGACACTGCTCGACTTCGCCGAACGCACGGCGCTCGTGTCGCGGCGGCTCTACCGCGACCAGCAGCATGCGCGAATCGCCACCGAGAACATCCGCCTGGCGAACGATCTCCGAGCCGAGTTCCTGCATTTCTCGAACTACTGGTATTTCGACGAACTGGCGAACAAAGACGAAGAGAACGAGCACTTCCGGATGCAGGTGCGCGAGTACCGGATCGACGTGATGAAGCTCGAAGTCGAGACCGAGGTGGACAAGCTTAGCGAATCGCTCCACAACTACTACCAGTTCCGCAACACCGAAGCCGTCAACCGGCTGGCAATGTTGAGCCTGATCCTGGGCGCGGGCGCCGTGGTGACGGGCTACTTCGGAATGAACTTCGAGGGCAACTTCGCCAGGACGTTCTTCCAACAAGGAGGCGAGCCGTTCTGGGCGCATCTGCTGGCGATCGTGTTCGTCACTTTGTTCGCAACGGCTACGTTGACCTTCGGCGTGTACGTGGTAGCGGCGCATTGGAATGACTATCGCGAGAGCCTGCTGCCAAGATGGTGGGTGGCGCGCAAGACAACGATGAAGAGTCTGAAACGGGGTTAGGTTAGACCAGAGCCGCGGCGCTACAATCGAGGGTCTCTGCACATGACCGCAGACCACACCGAGTTCGAGCTGCATCGCCCGGCATTGACCGGACACTGTTACCGGATGCTCGGGTCGGCTTTCGACGCCGACGATGCCGTGCAGGAAACGATGATCCGGGCGTGGCGAAGCTTGGAGCAGTTCGATGGCCGCGCCTCGGTGAAGACCTGGCTCTACCGGATTGCGACGAACGTCTGCCTCGACGAGTTGAAGGACCGTGGCCGGCGTGCGCGGCCGATCGAAGAAGGCTCGCCCGCACCTGGGACGCCCTCGATCGAGATGTTGACACAGAGGCCCGGTGCCTACTGGATCGAGCCGATACTCGACGCGCGGGTGACGCCGGCCGGAGCGGATCCGGCCGAGCAGGCCATGCTGCGGCAGAGCATCCGCTTGGCGTTCGTGGCCGCGATGCAGAGCCTGGCTCCCAAGCAGCGTGCGGCGTTGCTGTTGGTGGAGGTGCTCGGTTGTTCGGCGGCGGAGGCTGCCGAGGCGCTCGATACGACCGTGCCTTCTGTGAACAGCGCGCTCCAACGAGCTCGCGCTGCGCTCGACCGGCGAAGCCCTGAGGAGCCCGCGGAGCTTTCGGCCGAGCAACGAAGGATGGTGGGCCGCTACGCCGCTGCGTTCGAGAGCTACGACATCGACGGATTGACGGCGTTGCTGCGCGAGGACGCGACGTTCTGCATGCCGCCGTACTCGTTGTGGCTGGCCGGTCCGCGGGATGTGCGAGAGTGGATGCTCGGGCTCGGATCGGGTTGCAAGGGTTCGCGTTTGGTGTCCACGCAGGCTTGCGGCTGGCCCGCGTTCGCCCAGTATCGGGTGAATCCCGAAGGCGGGCACAAGGCCTGGGCGCTGATCGTGCTCGAGTTGTCGGGCTCGAGGATCGCAGGCGTGAACTCCTTTCTCGACACGGAGCGGCTCTTTCCACGATTCGGGTTCCCCCTGAAGCTGCCGAGCCAGTAGGCGAAGACGGCCGAAACTTTTTTCGCCCAGGCCGATGAGTTCCGCCCGCCCGTGGAGTCTATGTGTTCGAAAGGAGCACGACACATGAGTGCGATATCGAACAAAGCCCTTTGGGCAGGCCGGGTCCTCAGCGGGCTGGCCGGGTTGTTTCTGCTGGTGGATGCGGTGATGAAATTCATCCAGCCGCGACAGGTGCTGGAAGCAACCGTGAAGCTGGGATATCCACAGTCGACAATTGCGGGCATTGGAGCCGTGTTGCTGGCTTGCACGGTCCTCTATCTCATGCCGCGCACGGCCGCATTGGGCGCGGTGTTGTTGACCGGATACTTGGGAGGCGCGGTGGCCACGCATGTCCGCGCCGCCGAGAGCGTCTTCAACGTGGTTTTCTCGGTGATGTTCGGGTGCCTGGTTTGGGCTGGCCTGTGGCTGCGCGATGCGCGGACTCGCGGAGCCGTGGCAATGTCTTTCGAGAGCAGATGAGCGAACAAGGAGAATGACGATGAACGAGACTTCCATAAAAACATTTGTCGAAGGTCGTGATTTGGTGTTGACCTGCGTGATCGATGCACCTCGTGAGAAACTCTTCCGCGCCTGGACCGATCCCGAGGTGATGAAGGAGTGGTTCGCGCCCAAGCCGTGGACGGCGCCCGTCGTCGAAACCGACGTCCGGCCAGGAGGCCGCTCGCTGGTGGTGATGCGCGGCCCGGACGGAAATGAGTTTCCCAACCCGGGGGTGTACCTCGAGGTGGTGGAGAACGAGCGCCTGGTTTCGACCGATGCCTACACCAGCGCGTGGGAGCCTTCCGGGAATCCCTTCATGACGCTGATCCTCACGTTCGAGGATCTGGGCGGCAAGACTCGGTACACGGCACGGGCGCGGCACTGGTCCGACGCCAGCCGCGAAGCACACGAGAAGATGGGCTTCCACGAAGGCTGGGCGCTGTGCACGCAGCAGTTGGCCGAGACGGTGGCGAAGCTGTAAAGCAGGTCCGCTCACGAGGATTCCAGGGGAGCGGAGCCGTTCGCCGCAAAGCGGGAGATTGCTTCCGCAAGGCTTTGGGCAAGGCTCTGAGTGCGGCCGGGCGCAGCGGCTGCGGTTGTGGCGGGTTGCTCGCGCTCTCCCGCTTTGCCGGAGGCATGTGGTTCTTTCGGGGGCGTGATGGCGCGGTCGAGCTGTTCGCTGAGCTTCTTGGTGTTCCGGGCGAGCAAGCGGATGCGGCGCGTCTCGAGGCGATGGAACTGGTTGAGCGCGGACATGAAGGAACTGCGGTCATGCGCTTCAGCCCGCTGGGCGCGAAGGTAGTCTTCGATAGGCGCGTCCTTTTCGAGCAAATCGTGAAGGCGCGCCGTCGACCGCACGAGGCGGTACTGAGCCTGAGCGGCAAGGTAGAGCATCTCGCGCTCGAGATTGCCGATGGGTTTCAGTTCGGCGCCAAGGGCGGCGAACAGCGCATCGACCGAGGCCGGCGACTTGGTTGCAGCAGTGGACATCTCATTTGTCTCCTGCCTGGATTCTCCCCGGCACGACCTCGCCGCAAACAAAATCGTTCCCGGCAAGTGATTGAACAGATTGAAGAAAAGATTTTTGCGATACACGGGAACGACTTATATTCCTTGACACGTATATACCTACCCGAGTATAGTCAGGCAGTGGAGTCCGTTTTCGAAGTTATTGCGGAACCGAACCGCCGTGCCATCCTGAGTCTGCTCGTGTCGTCGCAGCAGTCAGTGGGCGAAATCGAGAAGCGGCTACGGATGCCGCAGCCGGCCGTGTCGAAGCATCTGCGCGTGTTACGCGACGCGGGGTTCGTGGAGGCCACAGTGGACGCGCAACGGCGGCTGTATCGTCTGAAGCCCGAGCCCCTACAAGAGGTGGATGCGTGGCTCGAACCGTTCCGCCGCTTTTGGTCGGCTCGGCTGGATGCTCTCGAACGACATCTGGATCGCATCAACCCACCTCCGAGAACAAAGGTGACGAGGAGGAGACGAGATGGCTGAGAAGAAGCTCGCCGGCACAGCCGAAGCGGCGGCGAAGATCGCCGCGATGCCGGAGCACTATCGCCCCATCGGGGAGCGGCTCCACGCGATCGTCATGCGCAGTGCGCCTGAGTTGCAGCCCACGCTGTGGTACGGCATGCCGGCGTACGCGAAAGGCGGCAAGGTGATCTGCTTTTTCCGGTCAGACAAGTACGTGACATTCGGGCTCACTGAGAATGCGAACCATGCGCTGGCGGAGGACGCTCCGCACCGGCTACGAGAGTCGGCGTGGTTCTTTTCGGAGATCGATGAAGCGACAGAGGCGAAGCTCGCCGCGATTGTCCGGAAGGCAGCCGGTTTGCCGAGCAGAGTACAGGGGGACGCAAAGTGAGCGATCGTGACAAGTACACACCGGGCCCGGCCAGGGGCGCCCATGTGCGCAAAGACGGCGAAAGGTGGACGCTGATCGTCGAGCGGGAGCTTCGCCATCCGCCGGAACTGGTTTGGCAGGCGTTGACCGATCCCGCGCACCTGATCGAGTGGGCGCCGTTCGACGCGGACCGCAACATGGGAACCGCGGGTCCGGTGAAGCTTTCGACGGCGGGAATGCCAACGCCGATGATTTCGGAGACCACGATCACGAGAGCCGACGCGCCGAAGCTGCTCGAGTTCAGTTGGGGCGGCAACGAACTGAAATGGGAACTGGAACCGCTCAGTGGCGGAACGCGCCTGACGCTGTGGCACGCAATCGACCGGCGCTTCATTGCTTGGGGCGCGGCCGGATGGCATATCTGCTTCGACGTGCTCGAACGGCTGCTCGCGGGAGAGCCGATCGGGCGCATGGTGGGGCCGGCCACGATGCAATTCAGCGGCTGGCAGCGCTTGAAGGATGAGTACACCGAGCAGTTCGGTTGAGCGAGGGAACGCAATGTCAAAGAGAACCACCACCATCGCTTTCTGGGTTGGTACCGCGCTGTTCTGCCTGCAGATGAGCTTCACGGCCTACGCGCAACTGAGCCTGCCGCAAGTTGCGCAGGCGTTCACGCACCTCGGATTTCCGTCGTACTTCCGCGTAGAGCTTTCCTGGGCGAAGATGCTCGGCGTGGCCGCGCTGCTGGCGCCAGTGCCGGCGCGGATCAAGGAGTGGGCGTACGCGGGCTTCGCGATCGATCTGGTGTCCGCGGTGATTGCGCATCTCACCGTGGCCGATGGTCCAGAGGCATGGAGTTGGGCGGCAGGATCGGGCGTGCTCTGGGCACTCTCGTACTTCTTCTGGCGCCGGATTGCGGGATGAATCGGAGTCAGTCAATGGAGAAACCAATGGAAAAGCCGGCATCGCAATGGATCGACGAGCGGATTCAGGAACTCGGCGATTGGCGCGGCAAGATGCTCGCGAAAGTGCGAGCGATCATTCATGAGGCGGACCCCGAGATCGTGGAAGAGTGGAAGTGGATGGGGACTCCGATCTTCTCGCACGGCGGCATCGTATGCACCGGCGAGACGTACAAGAGCGTGGTGAAGATGACGTTCGCCAAAGGAGCCTCGCTACCGGATCCGGCGCGGCTGTTCAATTCGAGTCTCGAGGGGAATGTCCGCCGGGCGATCGATATTCGCGAAGGCGAGAAGGTGAATGAGGCGGCGCTGCGCGACTTGATCCGGGCGGCGGTGGCGCTGAATCTCGCCGGGAAGAGCAAGGCGAAGCGGCCGGGAGGGAAGAGAGCCCCGCGGAGCTCGAGTCCAAAGGACTGAGCGCCAAAATTTTTCTTCTGACCGGTGGTAACTTTCCGGGGCCTGCTTCATATAGTCGAGCGGAGGCAGGCAAATGACGAATCGAATCGAAACGAGGCCGATCGCGGGAAGCGGGCACACGATCGGGCTCGCGGCTCTGCTGGGCACCATCGGGTTGCTGGGAGCCTATGGCTGGGCCCATCGCGAAGCCTCTGCGGGACACGCTCGTTCCGCTGGCAGCCATGCGGCGATGTATGTTTCGGCGCTGGTGTTTGAACTGCTGCTGTTGCGCGGGGTGCTCGGCGGACTGCGGAAAGACGCGGGCGGTTGGCGAGCAGTAGTGGGAGCAGGGTTTCTCGGCTGCCGTGGTATGCTCACGGACCTGGCATTGGCTTTGACGGCGCAAGCAATCTGGATCGCACCGGCTGTGATTTTCGGGGCCCGGAACGGAAGCGCTACGGTGAGTTCCGCGCTGCCGAAGGGTGCGCTCGACTTGACGTTGTGGGTAGCGCTCTCGTTCGGCGCGGGCATTTGCGAAGAGTTCGCGTTTCGCGGATACTTCTTGCGGCAGTTGAGCGCGCTGTGGCGGAAACCCGCGCTAGCGCTGGCTGCGCAGGCGCTGTTGTTCGGGGCAATTCACGCGTATCAAGGGCCGGGCGGAGTGCTATCGACGGCGATGTATGGCGCGATGCTCGGACTGGTGACGCTATGGCGCGGGAACACGCGGAGCGCGATGGCGGCGCATACGATGACGGATCTGACGGCGGTGCTATGGATGCGATAGCGGGTCCGGTGGACTTCAGCGCGATTTACATGAAGTACGGCCAGGACGTGTTCCGGTTCGTGTTCTATCTTTCGGGGAATCGAGAAGACGCCGAGGACATCACGTCAGAGACCTTCGTACGGGCGTTCGCCTCGAGCGGGAAGATCGAGATGCCGACTGTGAAGGCTTATCTGTTCGCGATTGCGCGAAACCTGTTTCTGATGGGCCTGCGCAGTGGCCATCGGCGGCGGGTAGGCGATGAAGAAGGTGTGGAGCGGGCGGACACGGCGCCGGGTCCCCTGGAGTTGTTCGAGCAGCGTGCGGCGCTGGGTGCGGTTTGGGGCGAACTACAGAAAATCCCGGAGCCGGACCGCACTGCGCTGTTGATGCGATCGCTCGACGGGATGCCGTACGAGGAGATCGCGCAGACGTTGAAGATTTCCGTGAGCTCGGCAAAGGTGAAAGTGCATCGGGCTCGGGCATTGTTGATGAAGAAGCACCAGGGAGGGTTGCTATGAAGATCACTCGTGACGTGGTGGAAGACTTGCTGCCGCTGTACGTGGCCGGAGAAGCCAGCGCGGGCTCGCGGGCCTTGGTGGACGAGTACCTCGCGACCGATGCAGAACTGCGCGAGCAGGTGAAGCGCGGCGACTGGGGCATGGAGCTGGACGTGAAGCGAATGACGCCGGGGGCCAATGTGGAGGTCCGGGCGCTCGAGAAGACGCGGAGCCTGCTTGCGTGGCAGCGGCGGTTGTTCGGGCTCGGATTGGCGGCGACGCTGTTGCCGTTCAGCAGCATGTTCTGGATGGAGGGGGGACATGTCCATCACCGGTTTCTGTTGGCCGGAGTGCCGGGCTTGATGAGCGGGTTGCTCTCGGTGGCGTTTTGGATTTGGCTGGCTTACTGGTTGGTACGGCGCAAGGTGCGGACGGCGGTTTGATGTCAGAGGAGTATGACGTCGCGCCCGTGAAAGCTGGATTGCGCAATGAGGCGGCGCTTGCCGCCGGGCCAGAGGGCAAGGTGGATGTCAGCCTGTTCGGCGCCGGGCTCCGTGCCCGGTTCCATGGATAGCCACGCGAGCGGCGCATGGGAAGTGGCGCGGTCACCGGCGTCTTCGATCAAGCGGCAGATCTCGTCACGCTTCGCCTCGGCGATGTAGGGCATGACGACCGAATGGAAGACGACGGTGGTCGATCCAGGAGCGGGTTCCGCGAGATGAATCCGGAGCCAGTCGGCGGCGTCGGCGCGGTCCACGGTTGCGGGGACGCGGCGGGCGATGTCGATGGCTTCGGAGAGCAGTTGCAGGCGCGCGGTCTGATCGGCCCAAACGAAGCTGAGCAGAGCGATGCGGCCCTCGTCGAGTGTGGCATCGATCGGATTCACATCGCAGCCGCGGCGCTCGGCGATGCGAATGCCGGCGGGGACGGCGAGGAAAGGGAAATGGTCCCAGCGGAGGTTGAGTCCGGCACTGGCGCCTATTTCGAGTAATCGCAGGGGGAGACCGGTTCGGTTTGCGATCTCGAGGAAACCGGGGAGGAGCACGCGAACGCTCGACTTCGTTGCTGGTTTGACGGCTGCGGAAGTGGCTTCTGGGACAGCTTCGAGAAGATCGGCCAGAGAGCGTCGAGGTCGAATTGACCGCGAGCGGAAGGATAGTAGCGGGCAGCTTCGGGGAGTCGGCCCTCGAGGACCATGCGGCGGTGGCATCGGCGGCCAGCAAGAGGAGCGGCGCGGCCGCGTGCGGGAGCGCGCGGCGTGAGGTTCGATGGCGGCGAGGCAGGTCCGGCGGCGCGGACGTCGGCGGCCATGCGGTGGAGGAGGGCTTCAGCATGGGGAGCCGAGTTTGGTGGCCAAGAGGCTTGGTCGAGGCAGCCCGCGCAATTTCTTTCGGGGCATGGTTTTAGATAGGGGGCGACGGTGCCTGAGCCTGCCCTTGCTACTACTGGGTCCACAACGGCGGAGGTGCAGGGCGTTCGAGATTACGGACACCGAACTCAGCGTCATTGCGGCGGCGGCGATCATGGGCTCAACAAGATGCCGAAGAACGGATAGCACGCCCGCGGCGATTGGCACGCCGAGCAGATTGTAGAAAAACGCAAAGAACAAGTTTTGTTTTATGTTTCGACCACGGCGCGGCTCAGTCCGATGGCGCGGTGGATGCCGTCGAGATCGCCTTTGACTAGGGTGATTCCGGCGGACTCGATGGCGATGTCGGTGCCGTTGCCCATGGCGATGCCGACGTGCGCTTTGGCGAGGGCGGGAGCATCATTGGACGCCATCACCGGCCATGGCGACGCGGCCCACAGCGGCGAGGCGCGCGACATAGTCATGCTTGGCGGCGGGCAGCACGCCGGCTTCGATGTGCGCGATGCCGAGCTTACCCGCGACCGCTTCGGCGGCAGCGCGATTGTCGCCGGTGAGCAAGTGGAGGTCGAGTTCGGCGGCGCGGAGTTTCGCGATGGCGGAGGAGGCGGCGGACTTCAGCGGGTCCCCGAACGAGAGCGTGGCTTCCACTTTCCCGTCGACGGCGAGATAGGCGACGGTGGTGCCATCGGCGGCGGAGGCAGGAGGCACAGGTAGGTCGAGCGCTTCGAGCATTCGCGCCGCGAGCGCGGCGGCTCGACCTTCCACCATGCCGACGACGCCTTTGCTGGGGAGATAGGCTGGGCGAAGCGCGACCGGCGCGGGAGTGGCCGAGGTGCGGCGGCGAAGGTGAGTACTACCGAGGCGAGCGCATGTTCGCCTGATTGCTCGAGACTGGCGGCGATGCGGAGGAGGTCCGCGCTCGGGGCGTGGAACGGTCAGGCGCGGCTTGCCTTCGGTGAGCGTGCCGGTCTTGTCGAAGACGAGCGTGTCGACCGTGGCGAGCGTCTCGAGCGCTTCTGGCGTTCTTCACGCCGATATACGCCCATCTGCGCGCCGCGACTGTGCCGCCGACCATGATCGACATGGGCGTGGCGAGTCCGAGTGCAGAAGCAGGCGACGAGCACGGCGATGGAGTTGACGAGAGTAGACGGCACGAGGTTCGTCCAAGGAACCACCACGCGGCGAAGGTGAGCACCGCAACCGCGAGCACGGCGGGGACGAAGATGGCGGCTACGCCATCGGCGAGTTGCCGGGAATGGGCGGCGCGCGGCTGCGCTGCGCTTCATTGACGAGCTTCAGTGGGCGAGTGCGTGTCGCGTGCGCTCGACGCGTTCGGCTTCGCGACGAAGCTGCCGTTGCCGCCCTGGGTGCCGCCGGTGACCTTGGCGCCGATGGTCTTCTGGCATGACTCGCCGGTGACCATCGATCCGGCACGATCGCGCTTACGCCTTCGATGACGGAGAGCTGTCGACCGGGATGCGTTCGCCGGGTCGAACAGCGGAGGCGGTTGCCGGGGTGGATCTCGGGCACGGGGATGCGATCGCCCGAGGGCTCGACGAGGCGGGCAGTTTTCGGGGCGAGTTCGAGGAGGGCTCGGATGGCGGAGCTGGCCTGCGCGCGGGCGCGGAGTTCGAGGACTTGGCCGAGCAGGACGAGCGTGATGATGATACTACCGCTGGCCAGCGCGCAGACGCCACCGTGGGAGCCTGGGCGCGGGAACCAGTGGGGCAGCGCGAGCACGGCGAGCGAATAGCTGAACGACGCCGCCACTCCGATGGCGATGAGCGTGAACATGTTCGCGTTGCGGGGTGCGGGATCGATTGCCAACCGCGCTCGAAGATGGGGAGTCCGCACCAAAAGATGACGGGGAGGTTGAGGATGAGCTGCGCCCACGGCCAGCGATGGAGCATGCCGAGGGCGGTAATGGGGATCGTGAACGGGAGGCTGAAGAGGCGGCGCTGACATGTCGTCGAGTTCGGGATTGCCCGTGTCTTCGAGCGAGATCTCCATGGGCTCAGGAAGCGCCATGCCGCACTTGGGTGGCGCCGAACCCCGACTGCACGATCTCGGGATGTATGGGACAGGTGTAGTCCCTGGCGGGCATGGACTTGGCGCAGCTTGGGGTGAGAGATGGGGTCGGCGCGGAACTTCGCGACGCAGTGGGTACTGCAGAAGCGGTGGTTGTACCGCTGTGGAGGTGCGATCCTACTGAGTGGGCGGGATCGACGTTCATGCCGCAGACGGGGTCTTCACCGTCTTCGGCGCGACGACCGCGGCGATTCGGCACCCACGAGTTCAGGGTTAGCAGGACGTTACTTACCAGGGGGCGCTACTTCTTTTCCAGCCACGTGGGCGGATCTGGCATCCAGACGCGGCCGATGGAGTAGTCGGTCAAGACCAGGATGAGCAGGATTGCGAGGAACGCGACGCCGGTGATGGCGGCCAGCCGGGTGAGGGGCGGAGCGTGGCGCAGTTCCATGAAGATCCACATGACGAGCGCAGCCTTGGTGCCGGCGACGGCAAGGGCAACAACGGTGTGCTGGAGCTTACCGAGGTCAAGCATGGCGACGGCGACGATCCCTGTCAGAACCACATGAGCGCAAGGAAGACGCCAATGGGCGCTCACGGCAGGGACGTGGTGTTGATGGTTGTCGGAATGATCAGCCATGGCGAGTGCTCCTCAGTGATGCCCCAGGTGCAGCCCCAACAGGTAGAGCAGCGGGAACAGGAAGATCCAGACGATGTCGACGGGGCTATGCCAGTAGAGGCCCATAAGCTTTGCGGGCGCGCAGTATTGCGGATGGTAGGTGTTCTTGCGCGCCTGATTCATGAAGTAGAGCAGAGGCGCGTTCATCACCATGTGCAAGGCGTGCATGCCGGTCACCGCGGAGAAGTAGAAGCAGTAGAACATCTTGGCGCCTGCATGGCGTTGGCGGCGTTGGCCCATTCGAAGTTGTAGCCAGGAACCAGGTGATGGTTGAACTTATCGGTGTACTCCACGACCTTGACGCCGAGTAGGCGCAGCCGAGAATCAGCGTCCCGGTGAGCCAACGGAATACAGCTTGGTTGTTGCCGAGCATGGCGGCGCGAACGGCGAGCGCCATGGTGAGCGAGCTGAGGATCAGCACCACGGTGTTGGCGCCACTGAGGACCGAGAGGGTTGCTCGTCGGCGTCGGGCATCATCGAGCGGTAGACGGTGAGCTGCCGCCGAAATCGCCGCCAAAGAACATGATTTCCTGAGCCAGGAAAACCCATGCTGCCGAGGACTGGAGGCGTCGAGCTGTTGGCCGATGTCCTCGAACTGGTGGGCGAAGCCCGGAGGCTGATCAGGATGGTGCCCGGCGGTTTCGGGCGTGGTGGAATGACTTGCCATGGCTTGCGTCCGCCTCCCCCTTGTTGATAGGCGTAGGCTTCTTCGGTGACGACCGGTACGATGTGGTTCTCGGTGGCGGGGGGATGCAATTTATTCGAGCCCCTTGGCGCCTACTTGATCAGCGGCTTGGGCTTGCTGTAGAACAGCGAGTGAATGAAGTAGAACATCGGGAGCGCATATCCGGCAGCCGAGGATCCTGGCGCTACCGTCGACATGACGTTGAGCACCTGAACTCTTCCGGATAGGCGGCATAGCGCCGCGGTGCCGAGGTAGCCGAGGATGAACTGGTGGAAGAAGGTGGCGTTGAACCCGGCGAAGACGAGCAGAGCCGAAAGACGCGCCCAGCCATCGGCGTACATCTTCCCGGTCATCTTGGGCCACCAGTGGAGGCCACCGAGGGTTCGAAGATCGCCGCCGTGCCCACCATGATGTAGTGGAAGTGGTAGTCGACGACGAAGTAGGTGTCGCATGTGGATGTTCAGGATCGAGGACAGGGAAGAGTCCTGGAGTCCGCCGATCATGACGCGCCCATGAAGCCGAATGCGTAGAGCATGGGGCTTCCAGGAGATGCAGCTTTGTACATCGGCGAGCCAGTTGAAGGCCTTCGCCGGCCGAGGGCACGCCGACGAGCAGGAGCACCGAGAAGACCATGCGCGCATGTAGAGATCGATCGGCCGGGTGAACATGGTGGCCCCAGACGATGAAGCTGATCAATACGGCGATGGCGACCGACGCATGGCGACGAAGTGATATCCGAAGATGCGGCGGTGGTGAAGGCGGCCACCAGTTCGCTCATCACGCCCATCGGCGGCAGAATCATGATGTAGACTACCGGGTGTGCAGAACCAGAACAGGTGCTGCATGAGGATGGGGTCGCCGCCCTGCTTGGGATCGAAGAATCCGAACCCGAGGGCGCGTTCGAGCGCGACCAGGATCAAGGTGATGGCGACGACCGGCGTTCCGAGGATCTGGATGACGCTGCATACATGGCCCACATGAACAGCGGCATGCGAACCAGGTGAGGCCCGGGGCGCGCATCTTGTACGGTGATGGTTGAGGCCGGTGAGAATCGACGAGAAGCTTACGAAGAAGGCGCCAGAGGATGGCGGTGAGCACGGCGCTGTTCGAATAGGGTGCTCTCCTAGGGGGTGTAGAAGGTCCAGCCGGTGTCGACGCCGCCGGTGAAGGCGGCCGCCACCAGGGCGAAGATGCCGCCGATGAGGAAGCAGTACCAGCTCAGCAGGTTGACTTTGGAAGGCGAGGTCGCGGGCTGCACATGATCGAATGAGGAAGTTGCCGAGCGTGGCTGGGATCGACGGGATGAGCACGAAGAACCATCGCGGATGTAGCGCATCGAAGGCGCGGTTGTAGCCCTCGGCGCCGAGCAGATCCGCCTGGTGGTCATCAGTTCGAGCCGCATCGAGCAAGGCGAAGACGTCGCCGCCGATGAGGAAGAACAGCGACCGCCACCAGGTACATGACGGCGATCCGCTTGTGGTCGACCGTCAGCATCCAACTGGCGATTCCGTGCGAAGCGTTGAGATAGTTCTTGGCCGGAGGTTGCGGAGGCGGTGCTCCGGTGCCACTCGGCGTAACCATTGTTGCGCTCATCTACTTCTTTCCTCCCTTCGCCGCCGCGGCCGGGGCAGCGGCTGCTTGCTGCTTCGGCTCGGGCTTCGACAATGTCTTCAAGTAGGCGATGACCTGGAGCACGCCATCTTCGGAGATCTGACCCTGGAAGGTCGGCATTTCGATCTGCGTGTAGCCGGCCACGATCTTGGCGTTCGGCTTGAGGATCGACTCGCGCATGTATGCCTCGTCGGCCACCACGCGTTGTCCGTTGTGGAGCAGCACAGGCTTGCCGAAGACGTCTTTGAGCGTGGGGCAGCGGCCGGTATTGTCTTCCTTGTGACAGGACGCGCAGCCGAGCCGCGAGAAGAGCCGTTCGCCGGCCTGGGCCATGGTCTCGCCGCGTTGCACACCGGCGAGCCAGGCTTCGTAGTCGGCCTGTTCCATCACGTGCACCGAGCCGATCATGCCCGAGTGCTGGTTGCCGCAATACTCGGCGCAAAACAGGTGGTACTTGCCGGGCTTGCTCGCCTCGAACCACATGGTGGTGTACTTGCCCGGCACGACGTCTTTCTTGATGCGGAAAGCGGGGATGAAGTAGGAGTGCAAGACGTCTTCGGTGGTCATGGTCAGCTTGACCGGACGGCCGACCGGCACGTGCATTTCGTTGATCTCGCGGTGGCCTTCCGGATGCTGGACCTTCCACATCCACTGCTTGCCGACAACGTACATTTCCATGGCGCCTTCGGGCGGATAGTAGGCCTGGAAGTAAATGACCGCGCTCCAGACGAACATGATCATGACCAGCACGAACGGAACGCCGGCCCAGATCAGTTCGAGGAACAAAGATTCCTTGAGCGGCTTGGCCGGAACCTCGTCCGGATGGCGGCGCCGGTACTTGACGCCGAAGTAGGCGCACAAGAAGTAGATCAGGACGGTGAAGAATACCGAAACCGCGATCAGAAAGAAATAATAGAGATCGACGCCACGGGCGAGCGTGGAGGCGGCGTCAGGAAACAATGGGAAATTGAACATGATGATGCCTTCTGCGCTCCTTGCGGAACTGCAAAAACCAGAAAATCAACAGCGCTCCCACCGTGGCAAGCCCGGCCCCGCGCAGCACGTTCATGATGAACAGGCTGTACTTGCCGGTGGCCGGATCATAGTGAAAGCAGTACAACAGCACCTGGTCGGCGAAGGTCCCGATATGGCCCTTGCTCGCCTCGACCAGCGCCAGCCGTAGGTCGCGCGCCGAGTACTCGACGCCGTAGTGATATTGCGAGAGCTTTCCGCCAGGCGTCACGACCATGATCGCGCTGGCATGCGCCCACTGGCCGGTCTTGGGGTCCTGGGCGTAGCGGAAGCCGGCGGCTTCGGTCACCTTTTGGATGTCGGCGTACTTCCCGGTGAGGAAGTGCCACCCGGCCTCGGAGCCTTCGCGGCCATAGCGCTCGGTGTACTCGAACTTCTTCTTGTCGGCCAACTGCGGCGTCTCGGTGGGATCGAAGCTGATGGCGATGACATCGAAGTCTTTGCCGACGTCGAGCTTCAACGTGCGCGCCGAGCGGAGCAGCCCGTTGAGCACCATGGTACACAACATCGGGCACTCGTAATAGACGAGGGCGAGCACAGCGGGCCGCTGGCCGAAAAGCTGCCCGAGACGGATCTTGTTGCCTTTCTCGTCGAGAAATTCCGCGTCGAGCGGAAGCTGCTGGTCGAGATGCTGCTCGATGCCGACGTTGCGCAACTGCTCGGGCGGCTCGGTGCCTTGCGGGACGCGGCTCATACCGCCGCCGGGCCCGGCCGACAGAGCCAGCGCCGAAACGAGAACGAAGCTGATGAATCGGTACGGCATGATCGATCGCCTCTTCAGTGGGCGGGTTTGACGCCTCCCACGGGTTTTGCCGGCTCGGCGGCCGGCTTCGCGGCGGCAACCGCCGCTCCGGATTTGGCTTCGGCGGGCTTGGCGCCGAGGCCGCGCTCGGCTACGATCTCCATCGCCCGGCTGACCGGAATGCGAACCGCGCCCGAATTGGGCTGGCGGCCGTAGGAGTCGAGCAGTTGCTGCTCGTGCGCCCGGAACTTGACGAGATCGCCTGGTTCGTCGACCTGCAGGCGCGGGCCCTGCGGCAGAGCGCGTTGCATTTCGCTCGCGGTCGGCTTGCGATCCATGGCTGCCGGAATCCGCGTCAGCCCCAAGACGAGGCCGAACATCAGCACCATCGCCACGGCAACCGTGATGAAGATCGAAACGCCGGAAACCGAAACGGCATGAATGCTGGCGTCCGAGGTTTCGTAGGCCCCGTGCGGCGAGGGATGCGAATCGTGTCCGTGATCGTGCGACGACATCAGTGATGACCTCCCTGGAGCCGCGCCACTTCCACCGGCACCAGCGAGCGCCTGCCCAACTGGTAGAAGAAGAAGCCGACCCAAATGCCGCCCAGCGCCAGCGGCGCGGCGACGTCCATCCAGTGAATGAAGTGATGTTGCGCTTCTTCTACCTCATGGAAAGCCGGCCCGATCAGCCACATCAGCTCCATCAGGCGAATGATCAACATGAAGACCGCGATCTTTACGAGAATCGACGACTTCTTCTTGTTGAAACGCATCAGCAGCAGGAAGAACGGCAGCACGAAGTGGAAGATCATCAGCAGCGGCACCATCGAGCCCCACGCTCCCTGGCTGCGCTTGAAGTACCACGGGGTCTCTTCGGGCAGGTTGCCCGACCAGATGATCAGATACTGCGAGAAGCTCACGTAGGCCCACAAGACGACGAAGGCGAACATCAGAGTCCCGAGATCGTGGAAGTGGTTCGGCTTGAGCAGACTGCCCATCGGCTCGCTTTGTTGCAGGGACCGCAGGACGATGACGAGGAACGCCATCGTCGACAGACACCCGCCGAACAGGTAGATGACGCCGTACATCGTCGAGAACCAGTGCGGCTCGAGCGACATGCCGATATCGAAGGCGGCGAACGTCATGGTGAGGATGTGCAGCACCACGCCCGGACCGCTCAAGTTGCGAAGCTTGTCCTTGGCCGTTTCGCCGCCGCCGTTTTCCTGCTCGTCGGACCACTTGTTCATCAGGTAGCCGACGCCGAGCCAGATGGCGTAGTAGATGAGAAACCGGATCGTGAAGAAGCCGGGATTGAGCCAAGCCGACTTCGCCTTGAGAATCTCGTCGTGCGCCACGTGCTCCGGCCGCGCCCATTCGTAGAGCTTGGGCAAGTTGAGCAGGATCGGGACGCCGAACAGGAGGTTGACGGGAATGGTCCGCGCGCCGCACTCGAGCAGGCGCCGGATAACCACGCCCCACTGTCCACCGACGAGATGATGGAGGCTCAGCAGTCCGAGACAGGTGACCGCGATGAGCAGCCAATAAATGTAGCCGATGAGATAAGAGCGGAAGAACTGGTCGGAATTGGAGGCGAAGCCCGCGGCCATGGCCACCAAGCCCGCCAGCCCGACGAAGAAGGCCTTGTTGCGGAGGCCGGAAAGATCAGTCGCGGTAGTCATGTCGCTCAATGATGCCCCTCCTGCTTGGGCGCCTCGGCGGCCGGAGCAGCCGGCCGGTCCAGGTGCTCGCGTTCGGCGGCGGGAACGTCTTCGATGGTCGCGTTCTGGCTCAACTGCAGAGCCCGGATGTAGGAGACGATCGCCCAGCGGTCTTCGGCCGGAACGCGCGAGGCGTAGCTCGCCATGGCGCCGAAGCCGTTGGTGATGACGTCATAGAAGTAGCCCGCCGGCTGGTTGCGCATCTTGTCGGAGTGATAGCTCGGTGGATGCTTGAAGCCGCGCTGCGTCACCAGGCCTTCGCCATCGCCGAGACGGCCGTGGCACGGCGAGCAGTAGATGTTGAAGCGCTGCTGTCCGCGCTCGAGCAAAGCCTTGGTGACGGGCACCGGGATCTGCGTCACGAACGCGTCGCCTTCCTTGCCCTGGAACATTCGCGTGTCGGTGCGGAGTTTGCCGCGGGCGATGGTTCCGTCGATCAGCGGACGCGAGGCGCGGCCGTCGGGGAAGAACGAGGAACCGGAAAGCGCCTTGAACTTGGGTTGGTCATGCATGTCCTGCCGGCAAGCGGCGAGGAGCAGCACGAGCGGCAGTGCGAGGAGGTATCTGTTATTCGGCAACTTCCACCACCTCCGAGACATGCTTTTGCGCTTCGAGGAAGCGGCGGGTCGAAATCGTGTCGAACTTCGGATCGGCCGATTCGATGCAGAGGAAGAAGCGGTCCTGCGAGGCGCGCACGAAGCGCGGGTTGTTCCACACCGGATGGTAGGGCATGGGAAGCCCGTTGAGCGCCATCACGCCGCCGAACACGGCAGCGAAGGCCGAGAAAAGGATCGTCAACTCGAAGACGGGCGGCACGTAGGCCGGCCAGGAGAAGTTCGGCTTACCGCCCACGTTCATCGGGTAGGCGATCATCGTGATGTAGTACATCAGGCTGAAGCCGGCCACCAAGCCGGTCAGCCCGCCACAGAGCACCGTCTTCTGGACCGAGTTGTCGTCCCAGCCGAGCGCGTCGGTCAGCCCGTGGATCGGCACGGGCGTGTAGGCGTCCATCTTCTTGAACCCCGCGTCGCGCGCGTTTTCACAGGCGGCGATGAGGTCCTCTTGCGTGGCGAATTCGGCCATGACGCCGTAGAGCTTGCCCCGTTCGGCTTCGGCGTGCGCGGTCAACTCTTGGACTTGCGTGCTCATACTAGTGCTTTGCCCCCGCATGGGCCGGTTTGATCAGCGTCTTCACCTCGAACATCGACAGCATCGGCAGGAAGCGGATGAACAGGAACATCATCAACGTGAAGAAGCCCATGGTGCCGATGAAGGTGCCCCAGTCATACACGGTCGGAAAATACATGCCCCAGCTCGACGGAATGAAGTCCCGGTGGATGCTCATCGGGATGATCACGAAACGTTCGAGCCACATGCCCACGCTGACGAACTGGCTGACAATGAACAGCGTCACGGGCGAGCGGCGGTGTTTCTTCGACCACAGGATTTGGATTGAGACGCCGTTGCAGATCCACAGCGCCCAGTACAGCGGCCAGTACGGACCCTTGACGCGGTTCATCAACATCGCCCACTCGTATTGGTTGGCGCTGTACCAAGCCATGAAGACTTCGAGCGCATAGCCGTAGCAGACGATGAGCCCGGTGGCCATCATCACCTTGCCCATGTTTTCGAGGTGGCGCGTGGTGATGAAGTCCTCGAGGCGGTACCATTTGCGGACCGGGATCGCGAGCGTCAACACCATGGCGAATCCGGCAAACACGGCTCCGGCGACGAAGTAAGGCGGAAATACGGTGGTGTGCCAGCCGGGAATGATGCCCGCCGCGAAGTCGAACGACACGATCGAGTGAACCGAAAGCACGAGCGGCGTCGAGAGGCCTGCCAGCAGCAGGCTCGCCATCTCGTAGCGGTGCCAGTGCTTGGCCGAGTTGCGCCAGCCGAGCGAAAGGATCCCGAACAGCTTCTTGATGAAGGTCCCCTTGGCGCGGTCACGCATGGTGGCGAAGTCGGGAACCAGGCCGACGTACCAGAACAGAATCGACACGGTCGCGTAAGTCGACACCGCGAACACGTCCCACACGAGCGGCGAGCGCGGCTGCGGCCAGATCGCCATCGTGTTCGGGTAGGGGAACAGCCAGTAGGCGAGCCACGGGCGGCCGGTATGGAACACGGGGTAGAGGCCCGCGCACATGACCGCGAAGATCGTCATGGCTTCGGCGAAGCGCGCGATCGACATGCGCCAGTCCTGCCGCATCAGCAGCAGAATCGCAGAGATCAAGGTGCCGGCGTGGCCGATACCGATCCACCAGACGAAGTTGATGATGTCGAAGCCCCAGCCGACCGGCTGGTTGATGCCCCACAACCCGATGCCGCGCACCACGAGGTTGCCGAGCGAGAACGGCAGCAACTGCATCACGCAGAAGGCAATGAAGATGACGATGAACCACTGCCACGGCGGGGTGCGGCGCAGCACGATATCGGCTACGTGATCCGTGACGGTGGTGTTATTATGCTTGCCTTCGATCACCTTGTCGGGGTGCTCGAGGGCGATGACCGATTGTTGATGTTCCGCCATTGTTCTGATTCTCTCCGCCGTCTACGAATGGATCGCCGGATTGGGATTGCGCAACTTGGCTATGTATGAGGTCCGCGGCAACGTCTGAAGATCCGTCAAGAGAGAGTAGTTGCGCTCGCTCTTCTTGATTTTGGCTACTCGCGAGCCGGGATCGTTGAGGTCGCCGAAATGAATTGCCTGCGAGGGGCAGACCTGCTGACAGGCCGTCACCACCTCGCCATCCTTGATCTTGCGGCCTTCCTTTTCCGCCTCGATCCGCGCCGCGTTGATGCGCTGCACGCAGTAGGTGCACTTTTCCATCACGCCGCGGCTGCGTACGCTGACATTCGGGTTGCGCGCGCCCTTGAGGCTTTGCGTGTCCCAGTCGGCGTAGAGGAAGAAGTTGAAGCGCCGGACTTTGTACGGGCAGTTGTTCGAGCAATACCGGGTGCCCACGCAGCGGTTGTAGGTCATCTGGTTGAGACCTTCGCTCGAGTGCGTGGTGGCGGCCACCGGACAAACCGGCTCGCACGGCGCGTTGTCGCAGTGCATGCAGGTGACCGGCTGGTGATGGATTTCCGGATCGTCGAGCTTGCCTTCGAAGTAACGGTCGACGCGGATCCAGTGCATTTCACGGCCGCGGTTGACTTGGTCCTTACCGACCACCGAGATGTTGTTCTCCGCCTGGCAGGCGATCGTGCAGGCGTTGCATCCGGTACAGGCGTTCAGGTCGATCGCCATGCCCCAGGAGTAGCCTTCGTACTTCACTTCCGGATAGAGCGAGAACAGGTGCTTGCCCTTCTCCTCTTCCACCGCGAAGTCCGGAGTTTTTTTGAACTCTTCGAGCGTGGCCGAGCGGACGATGTTCCGCCCTTCCATGCTGCCGTGCTCCTGGGTCACTGACAGCGTGACAGAGTTGCCGGTCTTCGCGAGGTCGCCCGCCGACGACCACGGCGAGGACGAGACACGGATCGGATTCACGGCGAAGCCGACGCCGTTGCCGATCTTACCGAGGCGCGTGCGGCCGTAGCCCAAGTGCACCACCACGGAGTTCTCTGCTTGGCCGGGCAGGATCCACGCGGGTCCAGCGACTTTTCCGCCGTTGGCGCTCACGTTGACCACGTCCCCGTTCGAGATTCCCTTGGCGGTGGCCATCGCCGGGCTGATCAGGACCACGTTTTCCCACGTCACCTTGGTCAGCGGCCGGGGTAGTTCCTGCATCCAGGCGTTGTTGGTGAAGCGGCCATCGTAGACGTTGGGGCAGGGGCGGAAGAGGATTTCGGCGCCCGAGCCGGGGGCTTTGCCGCTGCCGAGTTCCGCTGCCAGTTCCTTGCGCAGGCCGGCAGTCTTGCCCGCAGGCGTGGACCCGGCCATGAACCCGTCATGCACCGAGCGCTGCCAGAAGGCGTTGAAGTTCTCCTGCTTGGGAAGCTGCGCCATCCAGTATTCTTTCACCAGATCGCGCACGTCACGGCCACTCTTGTCGAGCAACTGGGCCAGGATTTCGATCAGTTGTTTGCCTTCGTAGAGCGGCGCGATGAGCGGCTGTTGCAGCGTGACCGTGCCGTCATAGGAACGGCCGTCGCCCCAGCTCTCGAGCGCCTGCGCCATCGGGACGTGCCAAGTGCTGATCTCCGAGGTTTCGTCTTCGAACTCGCCCAGCCGGATCTTGGTGTGAACCTTGGCCATCGCGGCGCCGAACTTGATATCAGAGGGCGCGTCTTGCACCGGATTGCCGCCGGCGATGAGAAGCGTCTCGACTTTGCCGGCGCCCATGTCGGCTACCAGATCACGCAGGGATGCGTAGTGATCAGCCGCGCCATCGAGCGAGTCAATGTAGATGACCGTCTTGCCCGCGTTACCGAGCTTCGCGTTGATGGCGTGGGCGATGGCGTGAACGGCCGGCGAGGCATGCTCGCCGGGGATGACGAGCGAGGAACCCGCGTTGGCTTTGAGGTCTGCAGCCACGGCATCGAGCCATGCAGCGGGCACCTTCGAGTTCGCCGAGGCGATACCGGTTTCGAGCTTCGCCGCCAATGCGCGGGCGAAATTCTCGACGTCAGCCGAGGAAACCGCCAGCCGGTGATCGGCCGACGCGCCGGTCAGCGAGGGGGTCGGTTCCACGGCGTAAAGCCGGTTCATGTTGCCGGGCTCGCGGCGGGAAGCGAAGTCCCGCGCATGGCGGACCGCGCCTGGTCCGGACACGAGGAAGTCCGAGTCGAGGGCAACGATCACGTTGGCTTGGTCAATCTTGTAAACGGAGGTAACGGCTTCGCCGAAGGCCATCTTCGCGCCAGCGCGGGCCGAGTCCCGAGACACGGGCTCGAACTGGTGCCACTTGGCTTCCGGAAACGCCGCCAGCGTCTCGCGCAGCCAGGCGAGCAAGGTAGGAGAGGTGACGGTCTCGGTCAGGATCCGGAATCCGGCGCCCTTGGTGGCGAGCAGGTGCTCGCGCAGAATCTTCGCCGATTCCTGGAACCGGAGCCAGGTGCTGCTTCGTCCTTCCCGTAGAACCGCCTGTGAGCGGTCAGGATCCCAGAGACCGAGCGTGGCGGCCTGGGTCCAAACGTGAGTGGCGCCCATGCTGGCCGGATGCTCGGGATTGCCCTCCACTTTGGTGGGGTGCCCGAGGTGGCTCTCGGCCAGGACCGGTTCCGAGATTCCGCCGAGCGGGATGGAGGTGGCAAAGAACAGAGACTTGCCAGGAATCACGTCTTCGGGTTGGTTGACGTAGGGGACGATCATCTCCGGCGGCTGCTTGGTGCAGCTCGTCAGCCCGGCCAAGCCGAGCGTGGCGCCGAGGAGTTCGAGCAGGCGCCTGCGGCTGACCGGATCGGTCCACTCGGACGTTCCGGGGGTGAACTCGTCATCGACATATTGCTGGAAAGCGGGCGATCCGGCAGCCTGATCGAGGCTGCGCCAGAATTCGGGGCCTTGCTTGCCCGCGAGCCGCGCTCGGATCGCTTCCAGATCGAGCGGTTCTGGATTGGGTAGGTTCGGTTGGCTGCTCATCGTGTGGCTGCTAGCGGTGACAGACCGAGCAATCGGTCAGTTTTCGGACCTTGTATTCAGCGACCAGTTTCGGACCCAGCACTTCCTGGGGCTCCGCTGGCTGGTAGTCCATCGAGTACACCTTGTCTTTGGGCCGGATGAACTTCTCCGGCGCACGATGACACTCGAGGCACCACTCCATGTACAAAGTGTTCTCTTGGTACATCAGCGGCATCTTGTCCACCCGGCCGTGACACACCGCGCAACCCATACCCTTAGTCACATGAATGCTGTGATTGAAGTAGACGAACCCGGGCAGGTCATGAACGCGTGTCCACTGGATGCTCTTGCCGCTGCGATAGCTTTCACGGACCGGTTCGAGCATCGGCGCGTCAGACCAGATCTGCGAATGGCAACTCATACAGGTTTCCGTCGGTGGAATACCGGCCGACGCGGATTTCTCCACAGCCGTGTGGCAGTATCGGCAGTCGAGGCCGACGCCACCCACATGGTGCTTGTGGCTGAATGGAACAGGTTGGTCCCGAACAACGGTTGCATTCGATACCAAAGGGGATTTGTTCACGGTGAAGAGTGCCGCTCCCAAGCCGCCAACGGCCAACAGGGCAATTGCGATACTTCCTCGTGCGAATGCATTCGTGCTGGGACGAAAGACTTGAGCCATCTTCCCTCCCTAGCGCGCACGCTCCCAGATGCGCGCCTGAATGGTACTAAACGGTACGGAGTACAGAATGTAAACAGCTAGCAAGGCGT
This sequence comes from Bryobacteraceae bacterium, assembly GCA_046331625.1. Taxonomy (GTDB): domain Bacteria; phylum Acidobacteriota; class Terriglobia; order Bryobacterales; family Bryobacteraceae; genus JAXLQL01. The sequence goes on along the minus strand of JAXLQL010000044.1, from coordinate 19,416 downwards.
TATTATTGCACACCTCTAAAGGTGTAGTCCACGGAGGGACGGATTCTTCTCACTCAAAGTAGCGGTTGAGACGAGATTCGCTGTTGGCGAGGGTCGAGCCGAGTGACAGCCTCGACGCGGGCAAGGTGATGGCATCCAATGGGTTAGGGTAGCCGTTGTGGCTGGCGCCGCCTTCGAGCAAGGCTCCCAGCGCCCGTGACAAGATATCGTCTTCGCGGATCGGCTTCTGCATATGCCACGTCCAAGAAGTCGGGGTAGATCCAGCCGGTTTGGTACGGAGGGCGTTCGGCTGGGCGGGGAGCGCCGGAAGTGGGAGAATAGGGCATGGAGAATCCGTCTTGGGAAAGCTTGTATCGGCGGGCGTTTGCCGAGTATGGGGTCCAGGCTCTGTGGAACCTGCGTCAAATTGAGAAGCCGAGCCCCGAGCACGCGTTGGTCATCGCGCGGGCTCTGCGGATCGAAGGCAATTTGGCGGCGTGGCGACTGGCCGAGCAGATCGAGCAGGCATGCAATGCCCCTCAGTAAGATCCAGGCTCGGGTCTTGGCGGTCCTCGCGGCGAAGCGCGATGCCGAGAGCTATGTTGCCTGAAGCCGCCATTGCCGACGTCGAAGCGCTGAAAGCGGCCGGATTCGCCGCAACCTGGATAAGAACAGAACCCTGGATTCACAGCGTCGAAGTCTCGCTTGACGGAGAAGTCACAAGGCTCGAGTGGGTGGCCGACAGTGACTACCGGTTCTTCCCGACAGTCCCCGATCCCACGTTCGGCTACGTTCTCCATCCCGTAGACCTCGCGTTGAACAAGGTGACGGCCGCCGCTGGCCGGCGTGCACTTCGGGACATGATCGACCTGGTCACCATCCACGAGAAGATTCTTCCGCTCGGCGCTCTAGTCTGGGCCGTTGTCGACAAAGCGATTGGCTTCACTCCGGAGGGTCTGCTCGCGGAAATTCGGCGCAACGTTTTCCACCCGCGAGCCGATTGGGAGTTGCTTTCAGCGACCGAGCCGATGGACCCGGCGAGAATCACCCAAGCTCTGCGGAAGGCCATCGATGAGGCCGAGGCGTTCGTCGCCCAAATGCCGACGGACAAAGCCGGCCTCCTGTTCCTCGAAAACGGACGCGTGGTCCAACCCAATCCCACCAGGCTCGACTCCTATCAAACACACGCCGGATGCCGCCGCGGACACTGGCCGTCGAATTCCGAGATCACCTCGGCGATGCTCGAATCCTACGCATGACGTCCGCAGTCAGTCTCGCACCGGAACGCCCGGCAGCTTGACCCCGAAGTAGTCCTCGATCTCCTTCTGCTTGTCGTTCATCCACGCCCCGAGCCACTGCTTGGCCACGTGTCCATCGGCGGAAACCACGACCATACCCGGCGTCGCGCCAAACCGGTAGGCTTCCGACGTGGCGCGAGAAGGGCTCCGGTAGACCGGAACGCGAATTCCATGCTTGGCCACGTACTCTTCCACGCCTTCCGGACTGAGCGAGACGGCAACCACTTCGGCGCGCCCCGCGAGCGCGCTCGCCAAGGCATTGAAGTTGGCGTTGTTCCGAACGCACCAGCCACATTGCGGCGCAAATGCATAGACCACGGTGGGCTTCGACCGGCCACTGACGGCGATGTGGGCCGTTGCTCCGCGCGCATCGCGGAGATCGAGTGCAGGCAGCAGACTTCCTTCTTGTAGACGGCCTTCGTCCCGGCGGACGGCTTCGTCCATGTCCTTGTGGCGTAGCTTCCACGCCATGGCGGCGTTCATGCTCAGCGAGCACAGCAGCATCGCGAGAACGGCTCGGTCGAGCCAACGATTGGTGTTCGTGTTGGATGTCATGCGCTCCATTATGGGAGCGCGCAACTCGAGAGTCGTAAAAGTGGAGTCAAAGAAATGTAAAAGATGTCTGTTCCCGAATATTCACTTTTCTTTTACGATTTCAACACGACTTCCACCGGCCGCAACCGGTATTCTCGACATCACTGGCCAACGCGCCAGCAACTTTCGAAAAACCTTGGAGAACATGATGAATCGCATCAAGACCCTTGCCCTCACGCTCGCCGGAGCTGCCATGCTTCTGAGCGGCGTCACCATGCTGTCGTCGTCGAATGCCAGCGCGGCTTACCGAACCGATCCCCCGGGCTGCACGTTCTGCGGCAGCCGCATCCAGAGCTGCTTCGTGATGGGGCCGAACGGAATCTTCGTCTACGGCGAGAAGACCTGCTTCTATCCCATCGGCGGCGCCGATGGTTCTTGCCCGCCCTGCGGACCCTGTATCGCGGCTACCTACTAAAGCAAAGCGGGGTGGCAAGCAGGCGCTGCCACCCCATCGCTCTTTCAGCCGCCGCTGCGTTCCTAGCCGTTGCGCTTGTCGAGCGGAAACTCGACCCGGCCGCCCGACATCTGCGAACGGTACACTCCCTCGACCATCTCCACAGTCCAGCGCCCATCGCGTGCGCTGCAGGCCGGTTCCCTGCCCTTCTCGATCGCTTCGATCAGATCGATCGCCGTGAGATGATTGGTGGCTTCGCGCGTCTTCGGCTTCGAGTCGCCGGGGTAGGCGACGCGCGCCCACGCCTCACCCTTCTCCGGAACCCAAGCGTCGCTCGGCAGCACGAACGGTTCGCCGCTGGGAACATCGTTGAGGGCACGAAGGCGTAGGCTTTGCTCCCGGCGAGCGTCAGTCCGAACCGGCGTCCGCTCTGGACAGCGCTCGGCTTCGACGCAAAATACCCGTGCACGCCGCCCGGAAACACGAACATCGCGGCCACCTGATCGCCACCCACCGGACCCACGGGCTCGCTCGCCCGCTCCATCATCTCCGGGCGCAGTTCGGCGGCGCCCTTGGTCACATGCGCGAACACCCATTGGGGATCGCCCGCGTAGTAACGCATCAAGTCAAAGACGTGCGTGCCGAGCACGATCATGTCTTCGCCGCCGGCGCGGCGGTCTTCTTTCCCGCGGCCGCGCAATTCCTGGAGCGAACCGAACTCACCGGCTTGGAGCATCTCGCGAACGCGCACGGTCACGCCCATCACGCGCGCGGTGTGTCCCACGGCGCAGCGCAAACCTTTGGCTTCGAGCATCGCGATGATGAGGTCTGCCTCCGGGAGCGATTGCGCGAGCGGCTTCTCGCAGAGCACGTGCGCTCCGGCCGAGGTGGCTGCCTCGAACATGGCCACGCGCTGGTCGCACCAACGGGGACAGATCGTGACGATGTCGGGTTTTTCGCGGGCGATCATCTCGCGATAGTCGCGATAGAGCTTCTTGGCTCCGCAGCGCTGCTGCGTTTTCGCACCGGCGGCGGCATCGGGGTCGGAAACCGCGGCGACCTCCACCTCCGGAATCGCCGCCCACGACATCTCCCAACCGTGGCCGTAGTTGCCGTGACCCGTGTCGCCGATGATGACGGCTCGGTATTTGCGCCGCGGCCGATACTGCGCTTTCGCGGGAGCTGCGGCGGCGCCAAGCAGGAAGATGCGGCGTTTCATGTGTCGCCTACTTGCCCGGGAAATTCGCGGGCGGCTTCTGGGTGACCTTGCCCGTCGCGGCCCACTCGGCTCCGCGGAGGAGAGTCGCTTGGAATCCAGGGCAAGACATCGCCTCCACGTCATGTCCGAGCGTAGTGTGGAACACGCGGCCTTTGCCGTAAGCGATGGTGAAGAGCATCGGCTCGTCGTCGCCGGTGCCGCCCGTGGCCGGGTCAGACCACGCGGTCGCGAGCAGCGTGATGTTCCCCGCCGGACCGCGCAAGCTGTCATAGAGCTCGTCGGTCGAGTGCTGCCACTTCGCGGGCAGTCCCTTGGTGATCGGATGCGTCGTGTTGCGAGTGACCAGTTCGTACGAGTGGCGCTTGCCGTGGTGGCCGCCCTTGCCGGGCTTCATGTCAGTGACGAGCTTGCCTTCTTTGAACTTGGCGTAGGGACCGTCCTTCTCGGTGCGATTCCCCCACCCGCCGAGGGCGATCATCTTGTTGTACTCGGCCCACTCGGGGAAGGCATTGTCGGCGGCGTGTACGGTGACGAAGCCTCCACCATGCTCGACGAATTTCTGGAAGGCAGCGCTGGTCTCGGCGGACCAGGGCTCGCCGTTGTAGTTCGAGACCACCACCTTGTACGCGGCGAAGTTCGGGTGGAACTGCTTCATGTCGCCGCCCTGGGGAGGCGTGGTGGCGACGTCGACCTCGAAGAGTCCGCTGGCCTCGAGCATCTTGCGAAGCACTGGCGATGTCTCCTGCCACTTGTGGTTGTTCTGCCCATCGACGAGGAGCAGCTTGATCTTGCCGGCGCCGAACGCGGAAGCCGCGAACAGGACGAGTATGAGAAAGCGCATCAATGAGAATTGTGGCAGAAATCGCAGCCGTTCGAGACCTTGCGTTTCGCGTGGCAATCCATGCACCAGTACATGCCGGTGGGCTTCTCTTTGAAGACGGCTTCGCGTTCGGCGATGGGTCCGTGGCAGTGGGCGCATTCGATCTTAGCATCGGTGGCGTGGGTGGCGTGCGAGAACCACACGGTGTCGGGAACCTTGTAGACGCGCGCCCACGGGACCGCTTCTTTCGCCTTGGCGAAGCCGACGAGCTTCCGGATGGCGGGGCTATCGGATTTGATGCTCGCGTGACAGCCCATGCAGGCGGCTTCTTTGGGGAAACCGGCGGCGAAGCCGGGGTCCTTGATGGGGTGGCAGTCGGTGCATTTGATCGATTGCGCGACGTGAGTTTTGTGGCTGAAGGGGATTGGCTGCTCGGGCGGCTCTTTGGGGAGCTTTTCCTCGACACGCGGGGGCGCGGGTTTCTGCGCGAGGCTCAACGCGGCAATCGCGGCGAGCAGCGCAGGCCCAAGCTTCCTCACGCCGCTATGTTACCAGTAGATCTTCAGCGCCACCTGCATCTGCCGCCACGTGTTTGCCTGGTCTGTCACCAATCCGAAGTTGTTCGCATTCAAATTCGTCGACCCCGTGCCGAACACGGTCCGGTTCAGGAGATTGAACGCCTCCCAGCGGAAGTCCACGCGGCGCGACTCGCCGAACGGGAACGACTTGGCGAAGCTGATGTTCTCATTGAAATTCGGGAAGCTGCGGACCTTCGGGTTGTAGCGCGTGGCGTTGCCGAACGCGATAGGCTGCGCCGACGCGGGGAATGCCGCAGGGTTGAGGAAGCGGTCCACCGCGGGGTCGAATTTCGAGCCCACCAGCGGCGCGCGCCAGTTGTCGTAGGACGTGATCGTAGGCCGCGTGGTGCCGTTGAAGATCGGCCATGGACTGTTGCGCGCTAGCGCAATCGGGAATCCGCTCATGTAGGTCTGGATCCCGCTCACGCGCCATCCGCCGATCACCGCGTTCACCACGCCGCCCTGGTTCATCCACCGCTTGCCCTTTCCGATCGGCAATTCGTAAATGGTGCTCAGCTTCACGGCATGCGTCTGGTCGAAGCGGCCGATCGACTTCTCGAGTCCGCGATTGTATTGGTCCTGCGATGTGCCGCCGGCGTCGTAGCTATCGGAATCGGTGAGCAGCTTCGAGAGCGTGTAGTTGCCCTGGAACGTCAGCCCCGCCGAGTAGCGCCGTTCGAGCTTGAGCACCATGGCGTGATAGGTGGAGTGGCCGCTCTTGTCGCCGCCTTGCGCGCCGGTCACTACGCTCAAGTACTGCGGGTACGGCCGCAGGGATTGCGCCACGTTGCGCGTGGTCCGCTGGATGTTGGCGTTGGTGAAGTTGGCGTAGGGCAGCGCGATACCGGCCTGTTGCGGCAACGCGGATCCCGCGGTAGCGTTGAGAATGTTCACCGCCTGCGCGGCGCCGTAGCGTTGCACCAGGTTGTTGAGAATCGGCGTGGGCAACTGATTCACGTTGATCAAGCCGGCCTGGAGGTGAGATCCGGTGGTGGCGTTATACGACGCTTCGAGGACGGTGGTCGCCGAAATCTGCCGCTGAATCGAGTAGGTCCAATAGAGATTCTCGGGAGCGCGCACGGCGTCGCTGCGCTGCCAGTAGTCGACGTTCTGGTTGTTCTGGAACGAAGGATCGATCTGCGGAGGAAGCGGATACGGCGGCAATCCGGCGTCGAGTTGGAAGGCGCGCGTGATGCCCTGGTCGAGCGAGGCGAACGAGTACTGGCCGATGAAGCCCGCGTAGTGTCCCGAGCCCGCCACCACAGACACCTTGCTGAATGAGCGGCCGAACGCGGCGCGCATCACGGTCTTCTTGTCGATCGTGTACGCCATGCCCAACCGCGGACCCCAGCCTCCGTACCAACCCGGCACCAGGCTCCGCGTGTTCTCGCGGCCATCGCCGAATCCGGCAAAGCGCAGCGCACCGGGATAGTTGTTCACCGCCGGGTTCGGGCGATCGGGCGTGAAGTCGGAGTACTTGTCGCCTTCGTTCTCCACCGGCGGGCGGGTGAACTCATAGCGCAGACCGAGGTTGACAGTGAGACGCTTGCTCACGCGCCAGTCGTCTTGCGCATAGAAGCCGTAGTAGCGATAAAGCTGGTTGACGAAGCGATTGGTCTCGGTGGCGCCCGACGAGGCTTCGCCGAGCAGGAAGCTGGCGAACGAGCTGCCGCTGTTGAGCGCAGTGGCGCCTGGAATCGAGGTCCCCTGGAAGCTGAAGCCGGCTTGACCCATGATGTTCTGCTGGCCGTACCCGGCAGCGCGCTGGCTCTGGAACGATCCGCCGAACTTGAACGTGTGCGCGCCGCGCATGTAGTTGAGGTCCTCTTTCATGGACCACAACGGCTGCTCGGTTCCGTTGAACGAAGTCGCGCCCCATCCGGTGAACTCGCTGAACGAGGCGTTGGGGAAGTTGACGTCGCAATCGGGCACGTTCTTCATGCACAGCTTCTGCTTCCATCCACCGGTGGCGTTCGCCGAAGCGCTCACCTTATAGAACAGGTTGCCGCCGATGGAGAAGTGATTCAGCAGACGCGGACTCAGCGTCCAATCGTGCGTCATGCGATAGGCTTCGGTTTCGAAGGTCTGCACTTGGCCGTTCCAGAGAGGGAGCGGGAGTCCCGAAGGTCCACCGGGACCGACCGCCTGATTGAAGTTGCTGTTGTTGTAGAAGAAGGCGATGCGGTGGGCTTGGTTGAAGGCGTGGTCCACCTTGAGGCTGTACTTGTTCTGCGGCGAGACGAGCGATCCACCGGTGGCGATGAAGTTGTTCCGGATGTAGTCGATGGTTCCGGGAGCGGCTCCGCGATTGGGCTTCACCGGCTGCGCGAACCCGCCCCAAGTCTTGGCGAAGGGACTGATGCGCGCGGCGGGAATGCGATTGTTGGCGAAGGGATCGCGAACGAATCCGGCGCCCGCGGGGTTGGCGCGCGTCGTCGACGGATCGTAGATCAGCAGGCGCTGGTTGGCGGGGCTGACGAGGTTGGCGAAGTCGCCGTCGTACATCTCGGGCGTGGGCACGCTGGCGATGGAGTCGTTCGAGCCGACGCGATTTCGGAAGCCTTCATAGGAGAAGAAGAAGAACGTCTTGTCACGCCCGTTGTAGAGCTTGGGGATAATCATCGGGCCGCCGGCCGTGGCGCCGAAATCGTTCTGGCGATAGACGGCGCGTTTGGGCGCGAAGAAGCCGCGGGCGTCGAGCTTCTCATTGCGCAGGAAGTCATATCCGACGCCGTGGAAGTTGTTGGTGCCCGACTTCGACGAGAAGGTCATGATGCCGCCGCCCGCCTGGCCGAACTCGGCTTTGAAACCGTTGGTGTCGACGGCGAACTCGGTGATCGCTTCGAGCGATGGCGCGTTGTAGGCGATCTCGCCCGCGTCCGCCGAGCGATTGGTGGTAACGGAAACACCGTCGAGCGTGGCTTCCCACGCACGCGCCTGTCCTCCACCCAACGCCATCTGCGCGCCACTGCCGCGCGCCTCGGGCGTGATCGAAACGAGGTCGAAAGGACTGCGCAGCGCTCCGCCCACCACCAGCGGCAGTTCGTCAACGAGCTTGTTCTGCACGGCCGTAGTGATCTTCGCGTTCTCGGTCTGGACCTGTGCGATGTCGGCCTTCACTTCCACCGTCTCGCTCACTTGGCCGATTTCGAGTTTCACGTCGACCCGGAGCGTGGCTGCGGCGGTGACGACGAGATTGTCGCGCAACATTTTCTTGAAACCTTGTGCGGTTACTTCCACGCGGTATTGGCCGGGGCTGAGATTGGGGACGTTGTAGTCGCCGGCCGTGGTGGTGGTGACCGCGCTCGACTGGTTGGTGGCGTCGTTCGTGATCACGATCTGCGCTCCTGGCACCGCGGCCAGCGTGCTGTCGGTAACGGTTCCGGTGATGTTGCCGCGTTCGCTTTGCGCCCAGACCAATGCGCTGAGGAGGCAAACAAGGCCGCTAATTCGATACATAGACCCTCTCGTCATGGGCTGATTCTATCGCAAAACAAGGTGGAGCCGGGGCGCGGCCACGTCTACAATAGCGGGAATGGCTCGACTCGCGGAATTAGCCGACACCTACCGGCATGACCTCTTCGAACGCGTGATCCCTTTCTGGATGCGGCATTCGATCGACCGGGAGCACGGCGGTTTCTTCACGTGCCTCGAGCGGGATGGATCGATCTATGACACGCGCAAGTACGTCTGGCTCAACGGGCGCCAGGTCTGGACCTTGAGCAAGCTCTACAACGCGCACGAGCGGCGTCCGGAGTGGCTCGAGGCCGCGCGCGGAGGCGCCGAATTCCTGCGCAAGCACGCCTTCGACGAATTGGGCCGCTGCTACTTCAGCCTGACGCGCGAGGGCAAGCCGGCGTTCTACCAGCGCAAGCCGTACGCGGCGGTGTTCGTGACCATCGGGTTGCTGGAATATTCGAAAGCGTCGGGAGAACAGTGGGCGAAACAGACCGCTGTGGATTTGTTTTGGTCGATCCGGCGCTGGATCGGGCAGCCTTCGCTCATGGGAAGGCCGGATTTCGGCGGCGCGGCGGTGAGTCAACTGGCCGACGTGATGGTGCAGGCGTCAATGGCTTTGGAACTCGCCGAGGCCACGGACGAGGAACGCTACCGCGTGATCCTGCGCGAATGCCTCGACGCGGCGCTGCTCCACATCGATCCCGATCACGGCGTGTTCCGCGAGAACATCCGGCGCGATGGCGCGCCGATGAAAGACTCGCCGGAAGGGCGTCTGTTCTGCCCGGGCCACTCGATCGAGGTGTGCTGGTTCCTGTTCGACATCCTGCGTCATCATCCCGATGCGGCCAAACAACAGAAGGTGCTGAGCGTGCTCGAAGAGTCATTGCGGCGCGGTTGGGACGACGAGTTCGGCGGGCTCTACTACTTCATGGATCTCGAAAACAAGCCGCTGTTCCAGCTCGAGGCTCCGATGAAGTTGTGGTGGCCGATGACGGAGGCGATCTACGCGCTGGTTTACGCTTACTCGCTGACGCGCGATGCGAAGTGGCTGCGGTGGCTCGAACTGGCGCATGAGTATTCGTATCGCGTGTTCGCCGATCCGAAGTATGGCGAATGGTTCGGCTACGCCGACCGCCGCGGCGCGATCACGCACACGCTCAAGGGCAACAACTACAAAGGATGCTTTCACGTGCCGCGGGCGCTATGGCTGAGTTTGCAGAAGCTGCGGGAACTGGGCGCGTAACTCACGGTCGTGAATGCGGCTGAGCAGCGCCACCGAGAGCGTGGCGCCGATGGTGCACATGAACATGTCCCATTGGGTGTCCCAGGGGTCGCCTTGCGTGCCGAGGAACGCGGTTGCCGATTCGCCGCTGGCGAGCGCCACCCACCATTCGAAAAATTCCCATGCGGCGCTGAATGCCATGCACACGCAAACGGTGAGGAAGGCGAGCCAGCCGCGGCTTTGGACGACGCGGTGGCGGAGCAGCACTTCGCGGGTAATGATGGCGGGTCCGAAGCCTTGAAAGAAGTGGCCGAGGCGGTCATAGTAGTTGCGGGCGAGGCCGAAGGAATCGCGCAGCCAGTTGAAAAGCGGCATTTCGGCGTAAGTGTATTTGCCACCGATCATGAGAATCGCGCAGTGGATGCAGATGAGCAGTTGCGCCAGGGGAGTGAGGGGAAAGCGGCGGTGGGTGACGAGGACGGCGGCGAGTCCGAGGATGGCGGGGAGGACTTCGAGGAACCAAGTGAAGCGGTCGCGGGGGTGGATGCCGGACCAGAGGAAGACTCCGGTCCAGGTGGCGAGGAGGAGTTTCTGGCGCGGGGTCATGGGGTATTAGGGTATCGCAGGGGCAGGTGAGCTTGCTACGTTTTGCTCTTCGACGGTAGCCCGTCACACCATATGGCGGACTAGAAATGTCCTGTAGGCTCGTCCGTAGGGTTCGCCAGTTCTGCGTTGAACAGTTCCCGAATTCTTTCGACGGTGACCGCAGGTTCATCGCCATTGAGCTCGTGCACAGCATTGGCGACGTGGCGTGCCTCATCAGCCAGGAGAATGCCCCAGTTCGAAGCATTCGGCCAAGTCTCAGGGCGCAAAACGCAAACGAGTCCGTCATTGGCGATCCATGCTCGCAGAACCTCGCTCGCCGTTGGGTCGCTTTTGACTTCTGACGGAACGTCAAGATCGCGGTCGTCCTTCTTCTTGGATCCGAACACGCACTGAGTCTAGCGTCGTGACAGACACGGCGAATAGACTCTGCGTCATGAGTCGCGGCCAGTGAATCATCGACGGCGCAGTGCCCAGCCGGCGCAGAACCAGTTGCGATTCGACCGCTGCCGCAATACAATAAAAACGTAGTGTTGATACAATGATTCCAGAATGGCTCAGCAGCGGCGATCTGCCGCCGGGAGTCCACTTCGCCTCATTGACGGAGGTCGAGGACCGCTTGGCGTTCACTCCACGACGCCGGCGGCTGATAGCCGGATTCCGCAAAGCGTGCGATTTGCTCCGGAGATCTGGCTGCCGATTGGTCTATCTGGATGGCAGCTTTGTTACAACCAAGGCGCAACCTGGCGATTTCGACGCGTGCTGGGACATACAGGGTGTTGACGAGGATACGCTCGATCCCGTGTTCTGGGATTTCTCGAGCGGTCGCGCAGCTCAAAAGGAGCGATTCGGTGGCGAGTTCTTTCCGGCGCACTTGCCCGAGGGTGCGACGGGGAGGACGTTCGTGGAGTTCTTCCAGGTGAACAAGACAACAGGCGGACCGAAGGGTATCGTGGCAATTCGACTAGGGCGGACCAGGAGAATGATCCCGTGATCAAAAACGAAAAGCAGTATCGCATCACAAGAGCGCAAGCGCGGCGCTTCGAGGAAGCGCTCGACGAACTCGCCCGCCAGCAGCGTCCCGCGGATATCGGTCCGCGTCTGTGGCGAGCCCAGCGAGAGGCGGCGGAAAGCCAACTGCGCGACCTGCAGGAACAACTCGATGCCTATGAGCAACTCCAGGCGGGAAGGAGTAAGGAACTCGTCCTCGAAGCGGTGGAAGACTTGCCGAAAGCCCTCATCCGTGCCCGCATCGCCGCGGGGATGACGCAGGAGAACCTTGCGCACCGGCTCGGTGTCAAGACACAACAGGTTCAGCGCTACGAAGCTACCGAGTATGAAAGCGCCAGCTTCGCTCGGATTCGGAAGGTGGTTCTAGCGCTCGGGCTGCGGATGCCAAAGCCGGCGCGGCTCGTCCGGGCGGGTGACCTTGTTACAAGATAGCGGCAAGTGAGCAACGTTCGGCAAGGGAAAAAGATTCGTCCGGCATCATTCAATCGCTCTTTCATCCTCAGATCGTCGCGCTGGTACGATGAGAATTGAGGCCCGTAATGGCCATCACGGTTGAACTACCAAAGGAACTGGAAGAGCGATTCGTCGCGCAAGCGCGAGTTCGTGGCATTTCCGTTGGCGCATATGTTCAGGAGCACCTCGAGCAAACAGCGCCAGCAGAGACCACTACCGTGGCGCTGTCAGCGGAGGAAGTCGATCGGTTGCTCGACGAGGCCTGCGATGTGATTCCTGCCGGTGTACCAACACTCTCGGACTACGCGATGAGTCGCGAGAGCATCTACACTCGCGAAGATGAGTGGAACCGGTAAGTGCGGACTCTTGCCGACAAGCGCCAGCTTCGCCCGGATTCGGAGCGGGCGCGGCTCGTCCGGTTTGAAGAGACGATTCGTAAGTCGAAACTGAGCCGATAATGGGAGGCATGTTGGGCCATCTCTTGGCGGAGTGGTTGAACACCCGGGGCAACACAGCGGCGAACGCGGGTCAGCGCGAACGCGCCGTGCGGTCATACCGATGGGCGGCCCGGTGCGACCCGAGTTGGAGCGTGCCACATTACAATCTCGGGTTGGAGGCGAAGCATCTCTGCAACTGGGAGGAAAGCCTCCGCTGCAACATACGAGCCACCGAGTTGAACGATCAAGACGAGGGCGCATGGTGGAACCTAGGAATTGCCGCAACCGCGTTGCATGACTGGGCCACGGCGCGAAAGGCTTGGCGTTGGTTCGGGGTCGACATCCCGGACGGCGATGGCGAGTGGGCCGGTCAGGCAGAGCCGGCCTGTGTGCGGCTCAACCCAGAACGGGACGGCGAAGTGGTTTGGGGAGAACGACTCGATCCGGCCCGTCTCGTCATTCTCAACGTTCCGCTACCGGAATCGGAGCATCGTTTCAGGGACATCGTCCTCAACGATGGCGCCGCAAATGGCCGGCGCGAAAGCAACGGAGAAGAGGTTCCGGTGTTCGACGAGTTGCAGGTCTGGCAAGCATCACCCTACTCCACATACGAGGTGACGCTCGAGACCGAGGATCCGAACCTCGAGTCCATCTTGACCGAGCTCGCACGTGAGCGCGAACTCGGCGTCGAGGACTGGTCGACGATTCGATGGATGTGCAAGGAGTGCAGCCGCGGAAATCCGGGTCCGCACCAATGCGCGCCAAAGGCCAATGACCCACGGCGGATTGCGATCGCGGCATTGTCTGAAGGTGAGGTCCACTCGGCTGTGGAGGAACTGACCAAGCGATCGACCAAAACGCATTGTCTCGACATCGAGTTGGTTTTGGCGGCAAGACGCGAGCTTGCTCCATGCTAGAGTCACCTCATGGCAGCGTGTAAGATCCCTCAGACGAAGGCGCAGTTGTCGCCTCGCGAGGAGCCGCTTCCCGCCAGGACACCAGGCTCGATGTCCGGACAGATCCGGATTGCTCCGGACTTTGACACCCTACCGGAAGATATTAAGCCTTCGGCGCGCGAGAACCGCAGACCGGATGCTGAAGCGGGACTCGAAGTCCCGCGCTGGCTAGAGCCGGTCAGTACGCTGGCGCGAGTCGCGATTCTCGAACCAGCACCCGGCCACGATGTACGCCGTCATCCCCGCGGCGAATAGCGCATGTCCCCTGGACATCTCGGGTGCGGACCAGAACGCCACCGCCAACCCCACCATCATCGGATGCCGCCCCCAGCGGTACGGACCTCGAATCCGAAACGGCGGATCCACCCAACGTTCCCCGCGCCAGTACGCAGCCACTTGCCGCAGGCCGAACGTGGTCCAGTGATCGGCCGAGAATGCCGCCCAGACCGCCAGCGCCCATCCCACGAAAAACAGCGCCTGCAGCCACCATCCGTGCTCCACACGCCACAGCAAATCCGGGATCGGCTCCCAGCGCCAGTAGAAGTACGCGAGCACTGCGGCCGTCGCCAGCAAATACGTCGGCCGCTGCCAGGGATCGGGCACCAGGCGCTTCCACCACTTCCTCGCCATCAGGCTATGCTGCAGTCCGAACAGCGCGATCAGGGCGAGGTCCACCACCGCTGCTTCGCGCTCGGGAATCTGCAACCCGGAATCGACCGTGCTGAACGAATACCGGTTGCCCACAAACCCCACCAGATACAGGAACGAAGCGACGAACGCGAGATAGCCGATGGCCCAGTAGACAACCGCGGCCACGCGCGCGATCAGATCTTCCCCCAGTCCGTATCGAGGCACCAGCGGACCATTCGCCCGTAGCCTTCGCGCGCCGGCGGCAGTTCGATTCCGCTGCCTTCGAGCAGTGCGAGCGTGCGGCGGTTATCGAACACCTGGTGAATCCCGAGATGCGGAACGAAGTATCCGAGCGAGCGAACCAGTTCGCTCATCAACATGCTCCCTTCGGACTTTGTGCGCTCGGCGAACTCCTCGTACTCGCTGAGCGGGACCAAACGCGGCGTGCGGATCGGCACCCATCGCTGCGCCCAGGGATGGAGCGAAAACACGCGCGCGGTTTCGGCCAGCAACTCGCCCACGGTCATGGCGTGTTCGCCCGCGCAGAGATGATACACGTCGCCGGCGTTGAACCGCTCGAGGAAGAGCCACGCCAGCGCATCGAACACCCAATCGGAGGCCACCAGGTCACATCGCGCGCGCTCGTCATAGGGCAGCTTGGGCAGCGTGCCGCGCGGATACACCGAGAGCAGTTGATGCAGAAAGTTGAACTGCGCTACGTGGCCGTCACGCGAGTCTCCGAAGATGATGCCGATTCGCGCGATCGCGGTGGGAAGGCGCCACGCGTATGACGCGACGATCTGCTCGGCCTCGTACTTCGATTGCTGGTACGTGCTCGAAAACGGCGAGCGGTGCTGGATCAAGGCTTCCGGCACGATGCCCTCGGTGCGCCCCGCCACCCAGGCCGTGCTCACGTGCAGGAACTTCACGATCCGCGGGCACTCCTCGGCCAAGCGCAAGACGTTCGCCGTGCCTTCGGTGTTCACCAGGCGCGCCTCGTCGAGCGGCTGGTCAAACCGCGTGCCGGCCGCGCAGTGGACCACCTCGGTCAAGGTCTTGCGCAAGATCGCCAATTGCCAATCCGCCAGCCCCAGGTGCGCTTCGGTGATGTCGCCTTTCCACACCGTCACCTGGTGCGACTTGGTGAGGTAGGGCGGGATTCGCTCGGGGTCGCGCGCAATGAAAAAGATGCGCCATGAAGGCATGGCGGAGAGAAGGCGCAAGGCCACCTCCCCGCCCACATAGCCGGTCGCACCGGTCAGCAGTAATCCCGGCACGAGTTCAATAACGATCCTTCGATAGTTGCTTCAGAGGGTCAATTCGCAAGCGGCGATCAGCTCTTCAGCTTCTTCGCGATCACCTTGGTCTTGATCTTTTCGTAGGTGGAATCGGGAATGATGCCCCGCTGCACGAGTTCGTCTTTGCGCTCGTAGGGGCGGCCCTGAATGATCTTCTTGGCATAGGCGTCGCCGATGCCGGGCAGAGCTTCGAGTTCCTTCTCTGAGGCCGTGTTGAGATCGAGAAAGCCAACGCTCTTCACTGCTCCGCCTGCGGCGTTCAAGCCGGTGGCCGTCTTGTCAGCCACGGTGCGGCCTGCCACCTCCGCGCCGGTGGCCGTCTTCTTGGCTACGGTCTTCGAGGTGTCGGCGGTCTTGCTGGCCGCTTCTTTGGAAACGTCGGCAGTCTTCTTGGCTACCGTCTTTGAAGCATTGGCGGTTTTGCCCGCGGCCTCTTTCGAGACCTCGGCCGTCTTGCCCGCAACTTCCTTGCTCGTAGTCGCGGTCTTGCCCGCGGCTTCCTTACTCACGTCAGCGGTCTTCTTGCCCACCGTCTTGGAAGTGTCCGCGGTCATTTCGGCGGCTTCCTTTGTCGTGTCGACCGTTTTCTCGGCCGCTTTGTCGACGGTCTTGCCTACCTTGCCGAGCGCTCGTTGCACAGCGCCGGGTTTCTTTTCGGTTTCCTGGGTTTCCTGGCTCCAAATCAAGCCGGTAATGAACAACGCAGAAAGAAACAATCGCATTCGGGTTCTCCTTCCCTGATTGTAGACGCCTCAGAGCGTCTACGGTTGCAGCTTTTCGAGGTCGGCGGCCTCCCCGAGCCGTGCCCCTTTGATTTCCGGCACGCCCCGCAGCAATCCGCACAGCACGGCGCCGGGGCCAACTTCCAGGGCGCGCGTCACTCCTTCTCGCACCAACATGGACATCGTCTCGGTCCAGCGGACCGGATTCGGAACCTGCTCGATCAATCCCTGGCGCGCTTCCGCTCCGCTCGTCACGGCGCGGGCTTGCCAGTTGTTGATCAGCGGAAACTCGAGATCGCGAAACTCCACCGTGGCGAGATCGGCGGCCAGGCGCTTTTGCGCGGGCTCCATCAGCGCGCAATGGAACGGCGCGCTCACCGGCAGCATCACCGCTCGCTTGGCTCCGGCGGCGACGCAAAGATCGGCCGCGCGCTTCACGGCGGCGGCGTGTCCGGCGATCACGATCTGGTCCGCGGCATTGAGATTGGCCGCGCTCACCACCTCGCCTTGCGCGGCCTCGGCAAGGATCGCGTCGAGCTTACCTTCAGGCATCTTGAGGATTGCCGCCATCGCGCCCACGCCCGCCGGAACCGCTTCCTGCATGTAGCGTCCGCGGTTGCGCACCGTGCGAACGGCATCGGCGAACCGCAGCGCGCCCGCAGCCACCAGCGCCGAGTATTCACCGAGGCTGTGCCCGGCTACGAAATCAGGACGCCAACCATGTTCGCGAAGCACGGTCCACGCGGCAACCGAAGCGGTGAGGATCGCGGGCTGCGTGTTCTCGGTCAGTTTCAGATCCTCTTCCGGACCTTCCCAACACAGCCGTGACAGCGCAAATCCGAGCGCGCCATCGGCCTCTTCGAACACCGCTCGCGCGGCTGGAAACGCCTCGGCGAGAGACTTCCCCATCCCGGCAAATTGCGAACCCTGCCCGGGGAATAGGCACGCGAGCTTCGACATGAACTCCATATTGTAGCGTTGCGGCTTCGCTCCGCTGCCGGGAGTAGTATCATCTCTACAGCACCGTGAGACTCTCAGAAATTTGCGTCAACAGGCCTGTCTTCGCCTTCATGCTCATCATGTTCCTGGTGGTGATGGGCGTCTTCAGCTTCATGGGCCTCGGCGTGGACCTGTTCCCGCAAAGCGACCCCGCGCAGATCTACGTCAGGCTGCGCCTGCCGGGAGCGAGTCCCGAGGAGATGGTCTCGCAGGTGGTGTTGCCAGTGGAAGAGGCGGTCGCAGCCGTGAGCGGTATCGAAGAGCTGCGCGCGATGGTCACGGAAGGCTCCGCCAACGTGATGATCACTTTCGTGCTGGAACGGGACATTGGCGAAGCGGTGGAAGACGTGCGCGAAAAAGTCAGCGGCGCCATGCGCAGGCTGCCGCCGAACATTCTGCCTCCGGTGGTGCTGAAGGCCGAACTCGACCGCGAGCCCGTGGTCACGCTTGCCGTGAGCGGCCAGCGACCGATTCGAGAGCTCACCGAAATCGCGGACAAGCAAATCCGCCGCGCGCTCGAAACCGTGGATGGCGTGGCCGGCATTGACGTCAGCGGATCGCGCCCGCGTCAGATCAACGTCTTCATGGATCTGAACAAGCTCAACGGTTACGGGCTGACGGCGCAAGACGTGGAGACGGCGGTGCGCACAGAGAATGTGGAGATGCCCGGCGGCCGTATCGTGCGCGGCACATCCGAGATGGGTGTGCGAACCATGGGCCGCGTGGAATCCGTGGCCGACTTCAACAAGATCATCATCAAGACCGTGGGCGGGGCTCCGGTACGGCTCCGGGACATCGGCTACGTGGAAGACGGCATGGCCGAGAAACGCAACTTCGCCTTCATGCGCGAGGTGCCGGCGGTGAGCATGGAGGTGCAACGGCAGACCGGCATGAACACCGTGGCCGTTGTGGAGGGCGTGATCGCCAAGCTCGACACTTTGAAGCTTCCCGCCGGTGTGAAGGTCGAGGTGATCAAAGAGACGGCCACCTATATTCGCAATTCGGTGAGCGCGCTCGAAGAGCACCTTCTGCTCGGGAGCTTGCTCGCCTCGATCATCGTCTGGATCTTCATTCGCGACTGGCGCACGGTGCTGATCAGTTCGCTGGCGATCCCGACGTCGATCGTCACCACGTTCACGCTGCTGCGGGTTTTGAACTTCACGTTGAACTCGATGACGCTGCTGGCGCTGACGCTCGCCGTGGGCATCGTGATCGATGACGCGATCATCGTACTCGAAAATATCTACCGGTTCCTCGAGGAGAAAGCGCTGCCGCCGATGCAGGCGGCGGTGCTCGCCACCAAGGAAATCGCGCTGGCCGTGATGGCCACTACGCTTTCGCTGGTGATCATCTTCGTTCCCATCGCGTTCATGACCGGATATGCGAAGCGCTTCCTGAATCAGTTCGGGTGGACGATGTCCGTCTCGATCATGGTGTCGATGCTGGTGGCCTTCACGCTCACGCCGGCGCTGAGCGCTCGCCTGCTGAAGAGGAAGGGCGGAGGCAAGAGTGGGGAGCCTGCCGAAAAGCATGGCCACAAGCAAGGCTGGATGGAGCGGATCTACGGAGGCGTGCTCAGTTGGTCGCTCGATCATCGCTGGGTCATCGTATGCGTGTCGCTTCTGACGCTCGGATCCACGTATTTCATCAACCAGCACGTGGGCAGAGACTGGATGCCGCAAGAAGATCAAAGCGAACTCGGCATCTTCGTGGAATTGCCCGAGGGTTCATCGATCGAGGCGACTGAGAAAATCGCCCGCGACATGACCAAGAAGATCGAAGCGATTCCCGGTGTGACCATGGTGTTCCCGCGCAGCGCGGCGTTCATGGAGCGCGTGACCATGGCGTTTCTCACCATCATCCTCGAGCCCGAAGAGAAGCGCGCCAGCATCACCGAGATGGCGCAGAAGGTTCGCGTTGCTCTCCAAGACTACGCCTATCTTCGGCCACGCATCAATTTCCCGAACCTGCTCGGTGGACGCGACAGCTTCTCGCCGATTCGCGGGATGCTGCTCGGCCCGGACATGAAGGTGCTGGTCAACTACGCCAAGCAGTACATGATCGAGATCGGCAAGGAACCCGCCGTGGCTGACGTCAAGGCGAACCTGAACTTGAACAACCCCGAGTTGCAGATCACGGTGGACCGGCAACTCGCCTCCGACTTGGGAGTTCGCGTGGCCAACATCGCTGGCGCGGTCAGATTGTTGATGTCCGGCGAGGATCAAATTTCCACGTTCAAAGAAGACGCCGAGCAGTATCCGGTGATGATGCGCCTCACGCCGGAGCAACGTGATGATCCGGCGGTGTTGAGCCGCCTGTTGGTGCCATCGGCGAAGCTCGGATTGATCCGCCTCGATTCGATCGCCAAACTCGAACGCGGTCTCGGACCGAGCCGCGTGGATCGCTTCGCGCGACAGTTCGCCGTCAGCGTTTATGGGAACGTCGGGAACGGATACGGGCTGGGCGATGCCGCGCTTGCGGCGTCGTCGGCCGTGGACAAGCTCGAGCTGCCGCCGGGATACAAGATGGTGTTCTCGGGCCAGGTGAAAGTGCTCGAAGAGACCACCACCAACATGCTGATGGGCATTGGGCTGGCTTCCATCTTCATGTATATGGTGCTGGCGGCACAGTTCGAAAGTCTGGTGCATCCGTTCATCATTCTGCTGACGCTGCCACTTTCGATTCCGTTCGCGGTGCTTTCGCTGCTCGCCACGGGCCGCACATTGAACCTGTTCAGTGCGCTC
>JAXLQL010000043.1:0-47124 GCA_046331625.1 Bryobacteraceae bacterium | reverse complement strand
CTTGGAAATCCGCCGATCTCGCTGGCTTCGATGAAACGAATCTGCAGGTGGCCGAGACCGCCGCTGGAACTCGCTTCACCGTCTTCCGCGTCGAAAACGAAGGAGCTCAGGCCCTGCGGCTGCACTTCAAACAGGTCCGATTGCCCGCCGATGCCAAGCTCTACGTCTACAGCCCAGATGCCAGCCAGATCTTAGGACCGTTCACCGGCGCCGGTCCCGATCAAGCAGGCGATTTCTGGACTGCCAGCCTGAAGGGCTCAGTCGCCGTCGTCGAGCTTCAGTGGAAAGACGGCGTCGATGCGCTGCCCTTCACCGTCGCGGAAGCTCTCGCTGACTCATGGACTGAGTCCGTACTCGCCGCATCGCCGGACTCGGGCGAGCAGACCGGCTACTGGCGCGGGATGGAGATTCGCTATCGAGTGGTGGATGGGTTCGCAGTGGTGGAGGGCGACATGGCGATCGCCCGCGCTGACGAAGTCACGCCGTATCCGCTGAGCAGCAAATCGAATCGCGAAGCTTCCATGCTCAGCTATACTTCCATGCGCTGGCCCGGCGGCAAGATCCCCTACATCATCGATGCAGCCTCCAACTACACCAGCTTCGAACTCAGTCAGATCAACAACGCCATCGCGCATTGGAACACCAAGCTCGCGGGCTACATCACCTTGGTGGCTCGCACCAACGAAGCGAACTACGTGCGCTTTTTCCGCGGCGGCGGCTGCTACTCCTCGGTTGGCTACAATGCCGCGGGCCAACAGGACATCAGCATCGGCAACGGCTGCTTCTCCGGCCAGCCGATCCACGAAATCGGCCACACTGTCGGGCTCTTCCATGAGCAGATGCGCAATGATCGCGATACCAAGATCAACATCATCTGGGCCAATATCCAAACAGGGATGGAGGGCAACTTCGCCAAGACCGGTACCGCCGGAACCGATGTCGGCGACTATGACTACGGCTCCATCATGCACTACGGCGCGACGGCCTTCTCGGTGAACGGCCAACCGACCATCGAAACGATCCCCGCGGGGATTCCGATCGGCCAGCGCACGGCGCTTTCCGACAAAGACGTCGCAGCCGTCAAAGTGAGCTACCCTTCCACCTCCACGCCCCCCCCGCCGCCACCCGCGAACACCGTCACGATCACCGTGGCTTCGAACCCGGTTGGACAGGTGGTCACTGTCGATGGCGCAGCGGTAGCCACGCCGCGGACCTTCACATGGACCGTCGGCTCCTCGCACACGGTGCTTGCTGCCTCGTTGACCGAGGCCACTCGCCGCCTGCGCTTCGTCTCCTGGTCTGACAGCGGTACGCAACAACACTCCTACGTAACGCCTTCGGCCAATGCGACGCTCACCGCGAATTTCGCCGTCGACTATCGGCTGACCACGCAAGTCTCGCCCGCCGGCTCGGCCACGCTTTCGGTTGCTCCGCAATCGGCCGACGGATTCTATCTTGCCGGCACCGCCGTGACGATCAGCGTCACTCCCGCCGCCGGCTACTGCTCCATCAACTGGACCGGCGTGCTCAATCAAGGCAAGCAATCGGTCTCATTGACCATGGACAAGGCGTACGCGATCGGCGTCAATCTCTCGGCTGGCGCGGTAACGCTCAGGCCAACGGGCGTCAGCGGACCGAAGCGCGAATTCTCGTTCCTGGCTTCGATCACCGTCACCACCGGCTGCAGTTGGACCGCCAAGCCCGACGTGAGCTGGATCACCGTGTCGCCGGCCAGTGGCGCCGGTTCGGCCTCGCCTCGTGTCTCGGTCTCTGCCAACACCGGCGCGGCCCGTCAGGGCAAGGTCACCGTCAACAACCAAACGATGGTGATCTATCAGGCGGGAACGAACTAGCACCCGGGCTGCTGTGTAGGGCGGGCTTTGTCAAGGCAGAAGCTCGCCCACTCGCCGATCGCACAACTATCCCTCAGTTTCTTCGCCGGCCGCGAAGATTTCAGCCCCAGTGTGTGGGGCAGGCTCGAGCCTGCGCGGGACCTCAGTCCCGCCGCCCTGGTTCCATGACGCGCGGGTTGAGGGGCGCCTCTCCTCAAATGGCAGCAGTTCCCTTGGGACGCTCGCGCTCGTCAGTCCGTCTGAAACATTCTGGTCGTATCATGGTGAATTGAATCCCCGCGTCTTGATGATTGCTTCCGAGGCCGCTCCGTTGGCAAAAACGGGCGGCCTCGCTGACGTTGTGGGCGCGCTTCCCGCCGCGCTTTCGAGCCACGGCATCGAAGCCGCCATCGTGCTTCCGCGCTACGGCAGCATCTCGCTCGACGGCGCCTATCGCATCTGGGAACGCCTCGAGGTCCACCTCGGATCGAACACCATCTTCTGCGATGTCTGGCTCCGCGAGCGCGGTGGAGTCCGCTTCTACCTCATCGATTGCCCTTGGCTGTTTGACCGCCCCGGACTCTATAGCGCCCACGGCCACGACTACGGCGACAACCACCTCCGCTTCGCCGCCTTCTCGAGCGCCGCGCTCGGCGTGCAGCGCTACCTCTACTCCGCCGACATCCTGCACCTGCACGATTGGCAAGCCGCGTTGGTGGCGCCGTACGTCCGCACCCGCTTCAATCTCGACCCCTCCTTCCGCCACGCCAAGATCGTCTTCACAATCCACAACCTCGAGCACCAGGGCCGCTTTGGAGCGCAGGTGTTCGGCGACCTCGGTCTCGACTCGTGGCTGTTGCAACCAGCGAACCTCGAGTTCCACGGTGACGTCAACTTCATGAAGGGCGGCGTCGTATTCTCTGACGCCATCACCACGGTGAGTCCGCGCTACGCCCAGGAAATCCAAACCGCCGAGTTCGGTTATGGACTCGATGGGTTGCTCCGCGCCAATACTGGCCGCTTGCACGGAATCCTCAACGGAGTCGACTACGGCGAGTGGAATCCGGAGACCGATCCGCACCTGGCTGCCCACTACTCCGCCGCGGATATGGACGGCAAGCGAACCTGCAAGCAGGATCTGCTGAACGAGATGCACTTGCCCGGCGACGCCCTCGACCGTCCGCTGATCGGCATCGTGTCGCGGTTTGCCCGGCAAAAGGGTTTCGATCTGTTTTCCCAAATTGCCGATGAGTTACTTGCGCAGGAAGAAGTGATGCTGGCCTTTGTGGGATCCGGCGAGCGCCGTTACGAGGACTTCTTCCGCCACCTCATCGACGCTTATCCAGGCAAGGTGGCCGGCTGGTTCGGATACAACGAACGCCTCGCGCACAAGATCGAAGCCGGCTCCGATATCTTCCTGATGCCGAGCCTGTTCGAACCGTGCGGGCTGAATCAGATGTACAGTCTCCGCTACGGAACGCTGCCCGTGGTGCGCGCGACCGGCGGCCTCGACGATACCGTGGACGCCGAAACCGGCTTCAAGTTCTGGGGCTACGATCCGCGCGATCTGCTGAAGGCGATCCAGTACGCGCTCGCCGAGTATCGCGAGCCCGAAATCTGGCGGCGGCGCACGAAGACCGCGATGTCGCGCGATTATTCGTGGGCGGCGTCGGCGGGTCGCTATGCGGAGTTGTACCGGCAGCTTCTGGGGCGATAGTCCTGGCTTGGATTGCGTGCCTGATTTCTGCGACAATCAGCACGTGGACGACTTCGACCGCATCACCTGGAATCCCAGTCAGATGAATGGCCAGCCGTGCATTCGTGGAATGCGGTTGACCGTGCGTCGCGTGGTGGAAGCCGTGTCCACCTACCCGAACCCTGAAGACTTATACCGCAACTATCCGGACCTGGAGCCCGAAGATGTTCGTCAGGCGCTCGCTTTGGCGGCAGCGAGGCCGATTGTGGGGCAGCCTTTAGGCTGCGCGGGACTTTAGTCCCGCTCTGTCCGATTTCCAGCGGCTTTAAACTGGCTCGCCCGGCCGCCAAAACGGCTCCACCGCCGCCACGAAGTCCACCGGCACCCCCGGCAGAATCCCACGCAGCCACTCTGCGCAGAACTTCATCCCGGACTGCTCACTCACCACGTGCCCCATTACCACCAGCCCCTTGTTCAATCCCGAGGAAATCTGGTCCTGGACATACTCGACTAACTCCCACTCCCGTGTCTCCCCGACCACCAGCACGTCCACATCCGGCCGCGCGATGAAGTTAGTCCCCGGAAACTGGCTCACGTAACCCCAACTCGTCATCACCCGCCGGACCTCCAGTTTCGGATTCCCCAACACCCGCATCGTGCGGATCTTCAGCTTCGCCTCGATATCCGCCGCGAGCCGCGCCAACGGAATCCCGGGGAACGTGTACAGCCGCTGATTCTCCGGATCCACGTTCTTCTCCCACCCGAGCTCGCGCATCATCCCCGTGGCGATGCCATCAGGCCGCCGCGCGTGCCAATGGTCGTGGAAATGGAACACGGCCATGTCGTTCTTCTCGATGAATCCGCGCTTGTGCAGGTACGTCTTGTCCTGCTTGAGCTGGTCCACCGTGTCCTGATGCGAGAAGAAGGTCGACTCGTGCGTGATCACCATGTTGCGCCCAGCCGCATGCGCGCGCTCGAGCACGTCGAGCGTCGCCATCATCGTGGTCGCGATGCCTTTCACCTTCGCGGTGGGCGATCCTGCGATGAGGTTGTCCACCGTCTTTTCGCGCCACGGGACCCCGACGTTGGCCTTGATCTTCTCGATCACGCCCGCTGCGGTCAGCGGTTCGGCGGGTGCCTGGGCAGCGCTGAGCGAGAGTCCAAGTCCGCCGAGCAAAAGGGGTCGCCGAGGGAGAGCGGTGTCCTGCTTCATGGGTTTCCAGAGTAGCAGCACGCCGCCGAACGCGCTGTCTACAACAGATTATTTGTACAACAGTTTTGTTGTACCGACTCGCGCCGCAACGGGTGCCGCATCCTACCGCGACCTCACCGCCGGACTGCGGATACACTAGAAGGTTCACATCCTCACCCCACAGGAGACCACCCCGTGAAATGGTTCGACTACGCCGCCGCGACCTCGGTGGCCGAGGCTATCCGCCTCATGGGCGCCCACCCCGGCGCCAAGCTCCTCGCAGGCGGCACTGACCTTCTTGTGCAACTGCGAGGCGGCCGCAAGCAGACCGGCTTCGTCATTGACGTCAAGCGGATCCCACAGCTCAGCGAGATCAGTTTCGACAAGACCTCCGGGCTCAGCATCGGCGCAGCCGCGCCGTGCTACCTCATCGCGCAGAGCGCGCAGGTCCGCCGTCACTATCCCGCGCTCGCCGAGGTCGCGGGACTCATCGGCGGCACCCAGATCCAAGGTCGCGCTTCGATCGGTGGCAACCTCTGCAACGCGGCTCCCAGCGCCGACGCCATTCCTCTGTTGATTGCGCTCGGCGCCAAATGCAACATCGCCGGACCCAAAGGCAAGCGCAAGCTCGCAGTCGAGGACTTCTGCACTGCTCCGGGGCAGAACGCGCTCAAGAAAGGGGAACTGCTGGTCTCGCTCCAAATCCCCGCGCCCGCTAAGAAATCCGGAGCCCACTACCTGCGCTTCATCCCGCGCAACGAAATGGACATCGCCGTTGCCGGAGCCGGAGTTGCCGTGGAACTCGACAAGGGCAAGATCAAATCCGCGCGCATCGCGCTGGCATCGGTCGCGCCCACGCCGCTGTTCGTGAAGGAAGCCGGTGACGCTCTCGCGGGCAAGCCCGCCACCGAGGAGTCGATCAACGCTGCCGCCGAAATCGCCAAGGCCGCCGCGAAGCCGATCTCCGACATGCGCGGCACCGCCGAGTACCGCCGCCATCTGTGCGCCGTACTCACGCGCCGCGCGCTCGAAGCCGCGCTGGAGCAAGCCAAGGGAGGCCGCTAGCCATGCCGACGACAATGCAAAAAAAAGTCCAGGTCCAAACAACCATCAACGGCGAGCCCGCCGAATTCCTCTGCGAGCCGCGCCAGAGCCTGCTCGAGTGCTTGCGCGAGATCCTTGGCCTGACCGGATCGAAGGAAGGTTGCAATGACGGCAACTGCGGCGCATGCACGGTGATCCTCGACGGCCGGCCCGTCAACTCGTGCCTCGTGCTCGGAGTCGAGGCGCAAGGCTGCAAGGTCGAAACCATCGAAGGCGTGGCCAAGGGCAACGCGCTCCATCCGCTGCAGCAGGCATTTCTCGAAAACGCTGCCCTCCAGTGCGGAATCTGCACGCCCGGATTCATCGTCGCCGCGAAAGCACTCCTCGAGAAGGAACCGGACGCGAGCGAAGAGCGCATCCGCCTCTGGCTCGCCAACAATTTGTGCCGCTGCACGGGCTACGACAAAATCATTCGCGCGGTCATGCAGGCCGCCAAGCAAATGCAGGAGGTGAAGGCATGATCAAGAACTACTCTGTCGTCGGAACGCGCCCCATTCGTCACGATGGCGCGGATAAGGTCACTGGCCGCGCGCTCTATGGCGCCGACTATCAGGCGGCCGGTCTGCTCCACGGCGCGATCGTGCGCAGCCCGCACGCACACGCCCGCATCGTCCGCATCGACACCCGCAAGGCCGAGAAGGTTCCCGGCGTCAAAGCCGTGGTCACCGCCGCCGACCTTCCCGATTCCGGTGACCGCATCGTCGACCTCGGTGAAGGCGCCATGCCGCTTGCTTACATCCGCGGGAACGTCCTCGCCAGCGGCAAGGCGCTCTATCGCGGTCACGCGGTCGCTGCCGTAGCCGCCACCAATCAGCACATCGCCGAAGAAGCCGCCGAGTTGATCGACGTGGTCTATGAGCCGCTGCCGTGCGTCCTGACGGCGCCCGAAGGAATGAAGGATGGCGCGCCCATCCTGCACGACAACCTGCGCACCACCGAGTTCGGCGCCAAAACAGATCGCGTCAGTAATGTTGCCGAACATTTCCGCCACTCCATGGGTGACGCGGAGAAGGGCTTCGCCGAAGCCGATGTCGTGGTGGAGCGCGAGTACTCCACCGCCACCGTCCACCAGGGTTACATCGAGCCCCATACCGCCACCGCGCTCTGGAACAACGACGGCCGCGTTCTGATCTGGTGCAGCACGCAGGGCTCGTTCGTTGTCCGCGATACCACCGCTTGTGTGCTCGATCTTCCGGTCTCTCGAGTGAAGGTCACGCCCATGGAAATCGGCGGCGGCTTCGGCGGCAAGATCCCCGTATATCTCGAACCGGTGGCCGCGCTGCTCTCGAAGAAGAGCGGGCGTCCCGTAAAGATTACGATGTCGCGCAAAGACGTCTTTGAAGGCAGCGGCCCCACGCCCGGATCCTTCATGCGCGTCAAGATCGGCGCCACCAAAGACGGCAAGATCACCGCGGCGCAAGCGTACCTGGCCTTCGAGGCGGGAGCGTATCCGGGCGCCATGGTCGGCCCCGCGGGCATGACTGTCTTCGCCGCATACGACATCCCCAACGTCACCATCGACGGTTTCGACGTCGTGGTCAACAAGCCCTCCACCGCCGCCTATCGCGCCCCCGGAGCTCCCAACGCAGCCTTCGCCACCGAATCCGTGATCGATGAGATCGCCGAAAAGCTCGGCATGGACCCGATCGATCTGCGCTTGAAGAACGCCGCCAAGGAAGGCACGCGCCGCGCCGATGGACCCAAGTTCCGCCGCATCGGATGCGTCGAGGTTCTCGAAGCCATGAAGAACCACCCCCACTGGACCGCGCCTCTCGGCAAGAATCAAGGCCGCGGCGCCGCCATCGGATTCTGGTTCAACGTCGGGCTGCCGTCGAGCTGCACCATCAGCGTCAATCCCGATGGCACGGTGAATCTCGTGGAAGGCTCCACCGACATCGGCGGCACTCGCACGTCGATTGCCATGCAGGCCGCCGAAGTACTCGGGATCCGCGCCGAAGACGTGCACCCGAGCGTGGTCGATACGGACTCGGTTGGGTTCACCGCCGTCACCGGGGGAAGCCGCACCACGTTCGCCACCGGCTGGGCCGCATACGAAGCTGCGCAGGACATCGTCCGCCAGTTGAAGGAGCGCGCCGCCAAGCTCTGGGAAGTGGATGTCGCGACAATCGAGCATGACGGCGGCGTCTATCGCTCGGGCGATCACAAAGCCAACTTCAAGGAACTCGCCGAAAAGATTGCCGAAACCGGCGGACCAGTTGTTGGCCGCGGTGCCGTGAATCCGCGCGGTGCAGGCGGTTCGTTCGCCGGCGCGATCGCCGATGTCGAGGTCGATCCCGAAACCGGCAAGACGCAGGTCACGCGCTTCACGTCGGTCCAAGACGTGGGCAAGGCGATCCACCCGAGCTATGTGGAAGGCCAGATGCAAGGCGGGAGCGTGCAAGGCATCGGTTGGGCTCTCAACGAAGAGTACTTCATGAGCCCCGAAGGCAAGATGATGAACTCGAGCTTCCTCGACTACCGCATGCCCACCGCGCTCGACCTGCCGATGATCGATACCAAGATCGTGGAGGTGGCGAACCCGGCGCATCCATTCGGAGTCCGCGGTGTGGGCGAAGCGAACATCGTGCCCCCCACGCCTGCCATCGCCAACGCGATCTATCGCGCCGTGGGGGTGCGGCTGCGGCATCTGCCCATGAATCCGCCCGCGATCATGGAAGCCATCTGGTCCAAGAAGGACTGAGCCGCGAACGACCGCCTGCACCGCAACCGGCGTGTACTACTGCCCTTCCGTCTCTTCGCCCGACGCGAAGATTTCAGCCCGTGTGGGCATGCTTCAGCCTGCGCGGGACTTCAGTGCGGCTCCCGGCGCCTCGCGCCAATCCTCCCCTGCCTTGCCATTGCGCGAACAGTGACCGGAGCGAAATGTCAGGATTTCGCTGCCGAACTCCCCGCAAAGTTGTGATACCCTGACCCCACAGCATCGACAATCGATGTTCCCCGGAGCGAGAAGAACACTACACCGCAATGGGGTTCGGGAGGAAACATGTTGCGGGCGTCCCTGGGTTTCGTCATCGGAGGGCTGTGCGCGTCGTTGGCGCTCGCACAAGACCTCACCGTCCAGTCATTCCCCCTCAACAACTACAAGCGCGTGCTTGACGGGCAGTGGGAAGGGATCCGCTACGCCTCAGACGGCAACGTCTACTTCGGAAGTTCCACTCACTCGGCCCACCACGGCGCATCGTTCTTCAAGTACGATCCGCGCACCGGACAAGTCACCCAAATCGCCGGCGACATCACCACGATCTGCGGCGAAGACCCGCAGACGAACCCGCAAGGCAAGCTCCATTCCGACATGGTGGAAGCCAACGGCTGGCTCTATATGTCCACTCACTTCGCCGTCGACGACAAGCCCGGCGCGTTCTCGAGTTGGACCGGAGCGCACGTCCTGGGATACCAGCTCTCCACCGGCCAGTTCCGCGACTATGGTGTGATTCATCCCAACGCGACGTCGTATTCCGGCATCGCGGTGGACCCATCGCGCAACTATCTCTACGTGTTCGTCACTGGTGGATCACAGGCGTATGTCTACCGGGTGGACACAGTGACCGGCGCGAAATTGAATCTGGGCGCGGTAGGCGGCGGTGGCGAGGGCTCGTTCTATTTCTTCATCGATCAAAGGGGCGACGTGTGGTTCTCGGTATCGCGCGGGAACGGAGAACTTCGGCGGATCCGCGGAGCGACCGGGCAGATGGACGTGTACCCCAACGTGCTTCCGGTACTCACCCGTTGGGACGTGGATCAGCCCGACCCGAGCGCGCTGAATCAGCAGCAACGCTGGATCTTCTGGATGCAGAAGCTCGATGGCGATCGCGCAGTCTTCACGATGGGCTACGAGGGCGGGACGATCTACCTGTTCGATTCGACCAAGACGATCGGGTCGGGACAAGAGTTCACCGCGCTGCGCCATCTCGGTTACACGTATCTCGGCATGGCGGTGGGCAGCAACCGCGTCTACTACTATCAGCGCGCCAATCGCGCCTGGGGCCATCAAGAGTTCACAGACTTCCACTTGATGAGCGTCTCGCTCGACCCGGCGACGGGCTACGCGATCACCGACCACGGACTGATCAAAGACCAAAACGGCCGGCTCGTGTGGCGAACTCCCGGAATGATGACCGACGGCAACTCGAAGGTCTTTTTCGTTGGCGATTGGTGGACCATCGCCGGTGACCTGGGAACCTTGCGTTATCAATACCTCAACGGCGTGGAATCTTACGTGCAGCTTCCGCGAGGCGAGTTCTTCGCCGTGGCGGATCTCGCTCCTGGTTCCGCTCTGTCGGTGCGATCGTCTCCGGTTCCGGGTGTGCAGATCACGGGTACGCATCCTGGGACCACGAACTACTCGGCAACCCCTGCCGCAGCGGCGAACGTGAGCCTGACAGCTCCGGCGTCGGCGATCGTTGGTGGGGCCACGTATTCTTTCGTGCGCTGGCGGCTCAACGGCGCCGGCCAAAGCAGCGGCGCCACGCTGGGATTCACCTTCGGCGCGACGAGCACGGTGGAGGCCGTTTATGTTCCGGCATCGGTTTCCGTGTCTCCTGGTAGCGCGTCGTTGGGGCAATCGCAAACGCAACAATTCACCGCGAACACGCCGGTGACTTGGTCGATCTCGCCGGCGGTGGGCGCGATATCGGCAACGGGATTGTACACGGCCCCCGCGTCCATTGCGGCGCAGCAATCGGTCACGGTGACTGCGACCAGCACGGCCGACGCGTCGAAGACCGCTGCCGCCACGGTGACGCTCAATCCGCCGCCGATCACAGTCACCGTGTCCCCGGCAAGCGCTGCATTGGGACAAGGCCAGACGCAGCAGTTCACCGCGAATGTGTCGGTGACATGGTCGATTTCGCCAGCAGTGGGCGCGATATCGGCAGCGGGACTCTACACGGCTCCAGCTTCGATTGCCGCGCAGCAGACGGTGACGGTGACCGCGACCAGCACAGCGGATACGTCGAAGACCGCAGCCGCAACAGTGACGTTGACGCCGCCGCTCGCGGGAGGCTCGATCGTTCGGATCAATTGCGGAGGCGCCGGCGCGCCCTATACGGATACGGCAGGAAATGTTTGGAGCATCGATCGCTACTACACGGGGGGAGCGAACGGCTACGCGGGCTTCGTTTCTGGCACCGCGAACCCATGGCTCTACCAAACCGCGCGGTTCGGAGGCTACTCGAATTTCAGCTACGCGATCCCCGTGATTCCGGGAAGCTACCGCGTGAACCTGAAGTTCGCGGAGCTGTACAAGACTGCGGTGGGGCAACGAGTGTTCCATGTCGATTTGAACGGGACGCGAGTACTCACGAGCTTTGACGTGGTGCGCGAGGTGGGCGCTGGAACGGCGCTCGACAGGTCGTTCACCACGGTCGCGGCCGGCGGGTTCGTAAACCTGGTGTTTACCGGAGTGGTGGATTCGGGGACCGTCTCGGCGATCGAGGTCGTGCCTGATACGGGTAGTCCTGTGAGTGTGGCGGTGACACCTGCAAGCGCAGCACTGGGACAAGGGCAGACGCAGCAGTTCGGAGCAAACGTAGCCGTGACGTGGTCTTTGAGCCCGAACGTGGGCAGCATCACGACGAGCGGACTGTACACCGCGCCAGCGACGATCGCAAGCCAGCAAACGGTGACCGTAACCGCGACTTCGACCGCCGATCCCACGAAGTCCGCGAGTGCGACAGTGACCCTGACTCCGCCCGCGATCAACGTGACCGTATCGCCGTCTAGTGCAGCACTGGGACAAGGCCAGACGCAGCAGTTCGGAGCAAACGTAGCCGTGACGTGGTCTTTGAGCCCGAACGTGGGCAGCATCACGACGAGCGGATTCTTCACCGCGCCAGCATCAATCGCGAGTCAACAGACCGTGACCGTAACCGCGACTTCGACCGCCGATCCCACGAAGTCCGCGAGCGCGACAGTGACCCTGACTCCGCCCGCGATCAACGTGACCGTATCGCCGTCTAGCGCAGCACTGGGACAAGGGCAGACGCAGCAGTTCGGAGCAAACGTAGCCGTGACGTGGTCTCTGAGCCCGAACGTCGGCAGCATCACGACGAGCGGACTCTACACCGCACCAGCGACGATCGCGAGTCAGCAGACGGTAACGGTGACCGCGACATCGACTGCCGATCCAACGAAGTCCGCGACTGCAACGGTGACCTTGACGCCACCCGCGATCACAGTGACAGTGTCGCCCGCGAGCGCCGCACTGGGGCAAGGCCAGACGCAGCAGTTCACAGCAAACGTAGCCGTGATGTGGTCTCTGAGCCCGAACGTCGGCAGCATCACGACGAGCGGACTCTTCACCGCGCCAGCATCAATCGCGAGTCAACAGACCGTGACCGTAACCGCGACTTCGACCGCCGATCCCACGAAGTCCGCTAGTGCGACGGTGACCTTGACTCCGCCCGCGATCTCGGTGACCGTGTCGCCCGCGAGCGCATTACTGGGGCAAGGCCAAGCGCAGCAGTTCGGAGCGAACGTGGCGGTGACGTGGTCGCTGAGTCCGAACCTGGGTGCCATCACGGCAGGAGGACTCTACACCGCACCCGCGACCATCGCGAGCCAGCAAACGGTGACCGTAACCGCGACTTCGACCGCCGATCCCACGAAGTCCGCTAGTGCGACGGTGACACTGACTCCGCCGCTCGCTGGCGGATCGATCGTCCGCATCAACTGCGGCGGCTCAGCAACGCCCTACACGGACACGGCCGGAAATGTTTGGAGCATCGACCGATACTACTCTGGAGGCGCCAACGGCTACGCGGGCTTCGTCGCCGGCACGGCAAATCCGTGGCTCTATCAGACTGCGCGAATGGGCGCCTACTCGAACCTCAGCTATTCGATTCCCGTGACGCCCGGCAACTATCGCGTGAACCTGAAGTTCGCCGAGTTGTACAAGACGGCCATCGGGCAGCGCGTCTTCCACCTCGATCTCAACGGAACGCGAGTGCTCACGAGCTTCGACATTCTCCGCGAAGTGGCCGTTGGCACCGCACTCGACAAAACCTTCACGACAACGGCGCCGGGTGGCTTCGTAAACCTCCTGTTCACTGGCGTGGTGGACCAAGGCATTGTCTCCGCAGTCGAGATTCTGCCAGACTCCGGCAGCGCAGTGAGCGTCTCGGTTTCTCCCGGCTCGGCAGCGCTGGGCCAGGGGCAGGTCCAGCAGTTCAGCGCGAACGTCCCCGTGACGTGGACGCTGAGTCCCAGCATCGGCAGCATCACCGCCGCAGGACTCTACACTGCGCCCACGACAATCACGAGCCAGCAATCAGTAACGGTGACTGCAACATCGACCGGGGATCCGACCAAGACCGCAACGGCTACGGTAACCTTGACGCCTCCCGCGATCACGGTAACGGTATCGCCAGCGAGCGCGGTGCTTGGACAAAGCCAGACGCAGCAATTCGGAGCCAACGTTCCTGTGACATGGTCGCTGAGTCCCAGCATCGGCAGCATCACCGCCGCAGGACTCTACGCCGCGCCCGCAACAATCACGAGCCAGCAATCAGTAACGGTGACTGCAACATCGACCGGGGATCCGACCAAGACCGCAACGGCTACGGTAACCTTGACGCCTCCCGCGATCACGGTAACGGTATCGCCAGCGAGCGCGGTGCTTGGACAAAGCCAGACGCAGCAATTCGGCTCCAACGTGCCCGTGACGTGGTCGCTGATTCCCAGCATCGGCAACATTACCGCCGCAGGACTCTACACCGCACCCGCAACAATCACGAGCCAGCAATCAGTGACGGTGACGGCAACATCGACCGGGGATCCAACCAAGACCGCAACGGCCACCGTAACCTTGATGCCTCCCGCGATCACGGTAACGGTATCGCCGGCGAGCGCGGTGCTCGGGCAAAGCCAGACGCAGCAATTCGGAGCCAACGTTCCTGTGACGTGGTCGCTGAGTCCCAGCATCGGCAGCATTACCGCCGCAGGACTCTACACCGCGCCCGCATCGATCGCGACTCAACAGGCCGTGACCGTAACCGCGACCAGTACCCAGGACCCAACGAAGTTCGCCTCAGCCAACGTCACCTTGACGCCGCCTCCGCCGCTCTCCATCGCGCCCACAACAGCAACGCTCGGACCATCACAGACGCAGCAGTTCACAGCCAATCAAGCGGTGACATGGTCCCTGAACCCGAACGTGGGGACCATCTCGACAACCGGCCTGTACACCGCGCCATCGTCAATCGCGGCGACACAATCGGTGACCGTCACTGCCACGGCTACGGCGGACTCCACGCGAACGGCGAGCGCCTCGGTGACACTGTCGGCGCTCGCTCCCGGGACTTCCGTGGTCCGCATCAACTGCGGTGGCGGAGCCGATCCGTACACCGATCCCAGTGGCCAAGTGTGGTTGACGGACCGCTACTTCAGCGGAGCAAGTGCGAATGGATACGCGGGCTACGTCGCTGGAACCAACACGCCCTGGCTGTATCAGACCGCCCGGATGGGAACCTACGCTTCGTTCAACTACAGCATTCCCGTGGCGCCTGGGGCGTATCAGTTGACGCTGAAGTTCGCTGAACTGTACGCCAGAGCGCAGGGCCAGCGAGTGTTCCATGTCACGGTGAACGGAACGCGCGTGCTTTCGAACTTCGACATTCTCACCGTAGTCCCAGCCGGAACGGCGACCGACAAGGTGTTCGCGGTCGCGGCCCCGGCGGGCCGGGTGGACATCGTAATCGAAGGAGTCGCCGGTCAAGGGATCGTGTCGGCGATCGAGATCAAGCCCGCGCCATAGGCAGCGCCAAGCTGCACCGAAAAACGGATCGCCCGAGCGTCTGACTACGTTCCCGCCGAGCGTGCTGGACTAACCGTGGGCTCAATCGAAGCTTGCTACGATCTTGGGCAGCGCATCGGCACCCGGCTGGATCGGCTCCGCGGACTCGCCGGCGAAAGCCCGCCCGCGGCAAGGGCCGCAGTGCCTTCCGGCTCGAGCATCGGCCGGAGTGCGCTACCATCCGAATTCGGGCAGGTAGTTTTGTCGAGAGCCACTCGAGCATACTGGATCGCACTGGGCGCTTCGCTGATTTCGTCCCCACCGGCTTTGGGCGAAGACATCCCCATTCGCGCCCGCAGTTACCGGGAAGAATCGCCGAACCGGAGGTCTACGATGCCGGTCGGCAAACGGGTCAAGCTCCCGACTCCGCTTGGCCTTCCTCCGGTGACTTTTCCCGAAGACAATCCGCCCACCGAGGAGACGATATACCTCGGCCGGAAGCTGTTCTTCGATGGCGCGCTGTCGCGTGACGGATCGGTTTCCTGCGCGTCATGCCACGATCCGCGCGCCGGATTCTCTGACTCGCGCCGGGTCTCGGCTGGGTTCGAAGGCCGGGTTGGCGACCGCCAGTCGATGGTGGTGGTGAATGCAGTGCACAGCTTCGCCCAGTTCTGGGACGGGCGGGCTTTGACACTGGAGCAACAGGCGGAAGGGCCGGTTCAGAATCCCCTGGAGATGGCTCACTCGCTCATTGGCGTGCAGCGCAAGTTGGCCGCTGATCCCGAATACGTCCGCCTGTTTGAAAAGGCGTTCGGCCCCGGCCCCATCGTCTACGACATGGTGGCCAAGTCGCTGGCGACGTACGAGCGCACGCTGGTCAGCGGAAACTCGGCGTTCGACCGCTACTACTACGGCAATGACCCGAAGGCCATGAATGCATCCGCGATTCGCGGTTTGAAGTTCTTTCTCGACAACACGCTCGACGGACCCAACTGCGTGAGCTGCCACCGGATCGAGGCCGGCTATGCGACGTTCACCGAGCCCAGGTTCCACAACACTGGAATTTCGATCGATCCCGTCACCGGGAGCATGCGCGATCTGGGCCGATATCGCGTGACCGGGGCCGACAAAGATCGAGGCGCGTTCAAGGTGCCGACGCTTCGCAACATTGCCTTGACCGCCCCCTACATGCACGACGGGAGCATCAAGACCCTCGAGGAAGCGGTGAAGTTCTACTTCGAGGGTGGCCGCCACAATGCGCAAATTTCCGGTGTGATGCCTCACGCGCCCCTCCACAACATCTCGGCCGCCGATCAACCGCGAGCCATCGTTGACCTCGTTGAATTCATGAAGGCGTTGACCGGAGAGCCTCCTCCGTTGGGATCTCCGATTGTCAACAAGGCCGGCAAATGACAAGCCGCAGGCTGATTGGGCTGCTTGCGGTCCCACTGTGGGTCCAAGCCTTCGATGCCGGCTCAGTCCGGGGAAAGTACTTCTTCGTGCAAGTTATCGCGGGCGGCGAGAGCACGCCGGAGATCCGCAGCTTGGGTGGTTCGATCGTCTTTGACGGACAGCGCGGCTACGCGTTCGCTGGAAAGACAGGCGCAGGGGCGGACAAGGCACAGCCGGGCTCGGGCGAAGGAACCTATTCAGTCGCGGAAAACGGCCGGTTGTCAATGGGCAGCCCCGCTCGTTCGGGTGAAACGATCGATGTTGTTTGGGGCGCCGGCGGCAATGTTCTGATCGGGTCCGCGCCGGAAGGGAAACACGGCATCTTCGTGGCTGCCAAAGCGCCCACGGGCACGGTGGACGCCAAGGCGATTCAAGGTCACTATGCAGGCGCGTATCTGTCGTTCCGCAACGGCGCCGTTCGCGGCCTGACCTCGGCCTTCGTGGATCTTCGTTCCGAGGGAAAAGGGAAATTCGAGTCAGCGGCCATCACGGGGCATGCAGCGTGGCTCGATGACGTCAACCGGGTGGAGAGTCCGCCCGCTGCCTCTTACTCCATCAAAAGCGACGGAACGGGGACGATCCGATTCGCCGATCGGTCAGACCTCGCGGCCGGCGAGCGCGAGCTGATGATTGCGGAAGGAGGCGACCTGCTGCTGGCATACGGATCCGGCGCTGCCGATCGCGACATCCTGCTGTTGGTCCGCACGCCGGTGGAAGCGAGCACGCTGTCGCTGCAAGGCCAATACTTCATTGCGGACCTCGGCAGTTCGAACTCTTACGTGTATCGGCCGGAGAAAGCGCGGCTCAACAGCGGTCTGGGGGCTGCGGCCATGGACGGCGCGGGCAACTCCATCGTAGCCGAGGGCGTCTGGACCGGTAACCGCAAGCTGCATCTGACTACCTCGAACGAGTATCGAGTCTATTCCGACGGGACTGGGATGCTGGGAGGGCGAGCCAACCCTAGCTTGAAAAACCTCGCACTCGGCGCCGGAGCGCAGATTTTCGCGGGCGTCCAGGTTGGAACGGCGAATCAACTTTCGCTGACTCATGGGATCTTCGCCGGCGTACGCTTACCGCCAACCAGCGGGACAGGAGTCCATCTTTCTTCGATCGGCTCGATTCCGAACACCGATTCGCCGTTCCCGCAACTGCCCCGGATCGCCCCCGGCGCCGCGATCGCTCTCGCCGGGTCAGACTTGGCGCCTCGAACAGCGGCGGCAAAAGGTTCGCCCGTGCCCTTCGAACTCGCTGGAGTCAAGGTCAAGATCGACGGTTCGGCCGTTCCGATCCTGATGGTTTCGAACCAGCAAATTCACGTGCTGGTTCCGTTCCAGCTCGCTGCTGAGCAGGCGTCGATCCAGGTCGACAACAACGGCCGGCTGTCGAACACGATTCTCGCCTCGGTCGGATCGACCAACCCGGCTGCTTTCAGGCCCGAGGATCCGGCAGTGCTGCCCCCGGTCGCCCATTCCGATTCCACGCCCGTGTCCGACTCGACTCCGGCGAGGTCAGGGGAAGCGATCGTGCTCTACGCGCGCGGGCTCGGTGCGGTGGAGCCTCCGGTCGCGATCCACGAGCCTGCGCCTGCAACTCCACCCAGCCGCGTGACGGACAGGGAGATTCAAGTGCTTTTCGACGGCAAGCCGGGCCAACTCTCCTTCGCCGGGCTGGCACCTGGGTTGACGGGCGTCTACAAGATCGACGTGAAGATTCCCGCGATCGCACCCCCATCGGGACGAGCCTCCGTGGCCATCCGAACGTCGGATGCGTTCTTTGACGTTCTCGAGATCCCGATCGCGCGCCCGTAGAATTCCGCCCGCTGCGGAGAACTAGTTCCGCTACTGAACGACGAAGTTGGTCACACCCGGACCACCCGCGGCGTTCGACCACGGCCCCCATCCCGCATCCGATCCGAATGCGCAACTCGCGCCCGCGGGACACGCACGCACAATACCGCTGTACGTAGTGCCTCCACCGCCGAGCGGAACCTGCACCACCAGACCCGGCGTGACGCCGCGTGCGGTGGCGAACAACTCGCCGGGCCGCGAGATCCAGTATTCGTAGAGCGTGGCGCCCGGAACAGGCGACCAGCCAAGCTGGATATTTCCGGCCGCGATCGACTGCGTCACGCCGGGCGCTTGGTGCCGCGGCTGCACCATCGTCGGCGAAGCCGGGCTCGCCCCTCGTACATTGAATCCGGTGGCCGCGCCCGTCACCTCGCCGGCCGTGCCTGGATTCGCCACTACCACCGCGTCATAGCGATTGCCTCCGGCTCGGAACTTTGCCGCGTAAAAGTTCGCCGTGGTCAGGACGTCGAGCGCCGATGCGCCGCGCGAGAAATCCTGCACGTAGAGCCGATAGACGGTGTTTGATCCGTTGTCGCCCGGGATGCGGTTCCATGAAAAGAACACGTCGGGTCCGGCGACGATGGTCCCGCTGACGGGAGTGCCCATCAACGGCGCGGTAGAGCTCGGCGCAGTAACGTTGACGTCACTGCCTGCGCTATAGGGCCCGCAGCCGTTGCCATTGCACGCTTTCACGAAGAACGAGGTCGCGCCCTGCGGCACCGCGAAGGTCGCGTTGGTGGTAGCCACTTGACGGCTGGCCACCGTGAGCGCTCCGCCACCCGGACCTGCGGCCGCCTGCACGGCTTCGATCACGAAGATGTCCGCATTGGCGGCGGAGTTCCACGAGCACGTAGCTTGATTGCCGGCCATGTTGCACGAGGGCGCGCTCGGCGCTTGCGTAGGTACGGCCGGGAGATTCACGGTGAACGCAACGCTCGATGACCAGGCTCCACAGGTCTCTGTGCAGGCTCGGACACGCAAGCTGAAGCTCCCGCCGCGGAGCGAGAAGATGGTGCTCGTCGCAGGCGGACTACCGAAGTTGGCGAGTGAGAGTTCGGTGGTGTTCGAGGTGGTATGAAGGAGGTCCACTTCGTAGCTCGCTGCACCGGCGACAGCGGACCACTGGAACTGCTGCGTCGACGAACTGAAGGTCTGGCCGTTGGTGGGCGCGGTGATCGTAGGTGTACCCGAGGGCGCGTTCAGCGAAACCGTGAAGTTCACTGAGGAAAAGGCGCCGCAGTTGGCGTCGCTGAATCCACCTGTGCAGGAGCGCACGTGGAACGTGTAATTTCCGGCAGCGAGGCTGATCAAGGTGGAACTCGTGGTCCCGCCGGAGAGGCTCCCCTGGAAGACCGTCTGCGCCCCCTGCGTGATGCGCAGGTCGTAGCCGTCGGAGCCAGTGACGGGGCTCCACTGGAAGGTCACGCCCTTTACCGAAATTGTTTGATTGTTGGCGGGTGCGTTAATGGTGGGTCCCGGGGGAGGCGGCGGACCGGAAGCCGTAGACGGGTCGATCGCGATCACGTCGTAGCTCACCGTGCTCGGCAGTCCACTGGCTGACACGTTGGTCAGCGTCACCGTGATCCGCTCGTCCGCTGCGGGCTTCGGCCACGTTCCGGTATTGGTGTCGAGATTGTTCGCCACCCACACGAGTGTGTTTTCACCGTATCCGTTCGCCACCGGGATCAGCGACACGGGTATGGTCACGCCGCCGGGTCGCGTCATCGTCACCGTGGTGGAAGCAAACGAAGCATTCGGATATGAGAACGACCAACGCGCCGGCACTGTTTGATATGGCACGTAGCCCTTCGGCGGC
The DNA here is from genome assembly GCA_046331625.1 of Bryobacteraceae bacterium. Classification (GTDB taxonomy): domain Bacteria; phylum Acidobacteriota; class Terriglobia; order Bryobacterales; family Bryobacteraceae; genus JAXLQL01. Next base: position 27,433 of record JAXLQL010000043.1, on the reverse strand, counting down.
CAAGCCACGAAGTTGTCGCGTGTGGCCGGGCGCGGGACCGAGAAGTTCGAGGGGATCACCCAGATCGCATTGGCGGTTGGAAATGCCGATGCTCCCGATCCCGTCTGACTCACGTCGCCGGTTCCCATGGTGTCGGTCTGCGGATAGAGCAGCCATCGCCTGTGCCCAACAGCGGTGTTGTTCGACCCCGTGTCGGCGATGTAGAGAGCCACGCAACCGGAATCGTTGATCGAACCGAACCAGTAGCAGATGTTCGAATTCCCCGCGGCCTGCGCGCCATCGGCGGTGTAACAGGTCCAGCTCGCGGGCGGGGTATGGCTCAGCGTCCGGTTCGCGCTCATCATTAGCGCCGCTTGCTGATCTTTGCCGCTCGAGACCGCGTCGAGCGACACCCCCGCCGGAACTCCCGCCATCCCGCGATACCAGTTGATTCGCTGCGTCACCGCATCCTTGAACGCAGCGGAGGTCGCCCCGGGAACGCAACCGCTTACCGCGCCAGTCCATCCCATCGCCACCGTGCTCGTCGGGATCATCACCGAGTTGTAGGTGGTGCGCACCGCCTCGCGGTTCGAAGTGTCGAGCCATCCAGCCGCGGCAAGCGCACCCGCGAACTTCTGTTGCGCGGCATCGGCGAGCTTTGACGAATCCACACGCGGCGCGGGACCGAGTTCCGCGTACTGCGCAAACCCCATCATGGGCACGAGAGCGCCAAGCAAGTATCGATACATGAGATCTCCGGGACGCGCTATTCGAGTGGTGACGCTATCCGCCGCCGACGAAGTGAACGATCTCCACCTCAGCGCCGGGCGCGACCGGAGTCTGGGTCCAGGCCGGTTTCCGAACGATTTCGCGATTCAGTTCCACAGCCACGCGTGCGGCATCGATCTGGAGATGCCGCAGCAAGCTTTCCACGGTGAGTCCGGCGGGCACGCGCGCGGCTTCGCCGTTGAGCGTGATCGCGATTTGCCCGCCGCCGCCGAAGACATGGCCGAACTTTTATCGTGCCATGGCCAACTGGCGCATGGCAACTTGCTCGCGCACGCAGAGGCCCACCAGCGGATCGATCATCGGCGCGGTGCCCATCTGGACGTTGTGCGCGCCAGCGTCGAGACGGTTCTGCACGTCATGGGCGTTCATCACGCCGCCCACGCCGATCAGCTTCAGTTGCGATCCGCGGCGGCGAATGATGCCGGCCAGCATGTCGAGTTCGGCGAGACACCGCGAGGTGATCGCGGCGCCACCGATGCCGCGGCGCAAGCCATCGAACTCGCCGCGCACACGCGCGCTGATCGAGTTGGTGGTGCTGATCGCATCGGCGTACGGGCTCACGGCGGCGATCAGCGCTTCAGCCTGCTCGCAGTTCTCGAACAAACCGATCTTGAGAATCAGCGGCAGCCGCGAGACGCGGTTGCGGATCGCGGCTGCGATGGCCGCGCTCGATCCCGGCGAGAGATAGAGATCCGCTTCTTGCGAACAGACGTTGGGGCACGAGAAGTTCGCTTCGATGGCTTCGGCTCCCGCATCGGCGGCCCATTCCGCGCAGAGCGCGAAATCGTCGGCCAGTTGATCGAGCGTCCATCCCGGCTCGGGCGATGCCACCACCGAAACCGAAAGTACCTGTCCGCGGCCGAGCATGCGGCGGGCGCGTTCCACGTCTTCGCGCCAGACTTCAGGCTCCCGCGAAGGCATTCCGAACGAGATCGCCCAACTGTCGAACTCATCCGCCTCGTAATCGGCTTCGAGCTCGGAGCCTGCTCCGTGCAGCGCGGCCGCGCGCACTGGCAGCAGGTTCGGCGGCTCATAGCTGTGGCGAAAGCGCGATCGCACGGTCTTGTAAGTCAGCACATCGAAGCCGAGCCCGGCATAGTAGCGGATCCAGCGGCTGTTGAGCAGCGGACCGGCCGGGATGCCGAGCGGTGAATTCACGGGGATGCCGCAGAAGTCCCACTCGCCCTCGCACTCGGGGACTTCCACTTCGAGCGGATAGTCGGGAGCGTTGACGTAGTTCCAATCGTAGGTACGCTCGATGTCGTAGCGTGGCGCCGTCACTGGACCTTCACCTCCACTTTCACCTCCAGGGGATTTCGCAGCTTCTTCTCCTGATCGAGGAACTCCTCGAGCCTCCGGAACAGTACATACGCGGTCTTTTCTTCGTAACGGTCGCCCGGTGTGAGCGCCGTCTCCTTTTGTCCGATCAAGTAGCGATCCCAGTACTTGCCGTTGTTGGCCCCGTCGTTGATATGGACGCCGGCGTTGGCGAGCGTCGATCCGCGAAACGCAAGCGACACGGCGCCGAAGCCGTAGCCCATGGGCTCGTTGAGGAACGCGACCCAGGGAGCATCCACCGGGATCGGCTCGCGCTCGAGAATCGCTTTGCGCTCGTCGAACGTGGCGATGCGCGGCTTGCCATCGCGGCCGGGCCAAGCCACGTGCGTGAAGAACTCGTCCATCGTCATCTCTTGCCCGCGCAGCCAAAACATCTGGATGGGTTTCTCCACGGTCATCGAAGCCTGGAAAAGAAAGTATGGCACGTGCGGGAAGAACTTGTACTCCGCGCTCAGCCGGATCTCCGGGTAGAGCGCATGGTAGCCCTCGCGCGTGGCGATGATGGCGCCATCCACTTCACGCCGCGCATGCTGCTGCACCGGATGCCACATGGCGATACTCGTGTATCCGCGAGCGCCTATGCGCTGAAAGCTCGGCGCCCAGTGCATGCGATTCTGCGTGCGTCTCAAGGTGACGTTGAGCGGCTTGAACGTGAGCGCGCGTAACGTTCCGCTGTCTTCCTCCTGGCCGTTGACGATGCGCTTGGAGAGGTCGGCTAGGAAGATGCCATTCTCCACTGTGAACCCTACGCGATCGGTCGGCCGCAGGTCGAGCGGTTCTTTCGCGCGGAGCTTCTCGATGCGGAACGTCTTGGTCTGCCGCGCTCCGATGGTGACGTAGAGCGTGCGCTCCTTGCCATCCACGGTGACACTCACCGGCTCCATCGCGCGCGCCAAGCCGGCCGTCTCGCGTACGGTTACGCGTTTCGATTCGGCGTAGAGCACAGGGGCCAGCGCCACGGCAATCAGCAGACGAGCTTTCATGTCCGGAGGGTCTCCATACAGCTTCGTACAATGGAGGTTCTCTTTTCAAACATGCGCATCACCGAGATTCGCGACATCGTCGTGCCCATCCGCTCCGAACTCCGCAACGCCTACATCAGCTTCGCGGAGATGACGGCCTCGGCGGTGGCGATCCACACCGATTCGGGCTTCACCGGATACGGCTTCCACTCGAACGGACGCTACGCGCAAAGCGGCATCCTGCGCGACCGCATGATTCCGCGCCTGCTTGCCGCCGATCCGAAATCGCTGCTCGATGAAGACGGCATCGTCGATCCGCACAGAGCCTGGGACGCGATGATGGCCAACGAAAAACCGGGTGGGCATGGCGAGCGCAGCGTCGCCGTGGGCACGCTCGACATGGCTCTGTGGGATCTGCTGGCGAAGGCGCATGCACAGCCGCTCTACCAACTTCTCGGTGAACGCTATCGCCACGGCAAGGTGAAGGATTCCTGCTACGTCTACGCGGCCGGCGGTTACTACTATCCGGGCAAGGATGTCTCGAAGCTCCTCGACGAAATGCGAGGATACCTCGCCGCCGGATACAACACCGTGAAGATCAAGATCGGCGGCGCGCCCATCGCAGAGGATATGGAGCGCATCGAAGCCGTGCTCGGCATTCTGGGCAAGGGCCAGCAACTCGCTGTCGATGCCAATGGCCGCTTCGATCTCGACACGGCGATCGACTATGCCGACGAGCTCAGCGAGTATCAGCTCAAGTGGTACGAAGAGCCGTGCGATCCGCTCGACTTCGAGATCCACGCCGAAGTCGCGGCCGCATCCAGCAACCCGATCGCCACGGGCGAAAACTTGTTCTCGATGGCGGACTCGCGCAACCTCATTCGCTATGGCGGGCTCGACCCCGAGCGCGACTACCTGCAAATGGATCCCGCGTTGAGCTATGGATTGGTGGAGTACCTGCGCATTCTCGACATGCTCGATGAGAACGAATGGTCCGCGGCGCGCTGCATCCCGCATGGCGGACACCAGTTCGCGCTCCACATCGCCGCCGGACTCGGGCTCCACGGAAACGAATCGTACCCGGGCGTGTTCCAGCCATTCGGCGGATTCGCTGACGGATATCCGGTGAAGGATGGCCGCGTCTCCCTGCCCGAGGCACCCGGAATCGGCATCGAGTTGAAACAAAATCTGTGGGAAGTGTTTCGCGAATTGTAATTCGCGAAACCGGAATGCGGAAGGCTGCGTCAGAGCAGGCAGATTCGAGGGCAGAGTCATGAAACTGGGCAAAGGCGCGGCTGCGGCACTCCTGTGCGCGGCCATACTGGCGATTCCGGCTGCGGCGCAGCCGAGGTATCCGAGGAACCATGTTTTCGTAGGTGGCGGCGGAGGCTTGCCCCAAGGGGAACTGCAGCCGTATCTGGCGACGAGTCCGTTGGTGCGCTGGGGTTACGGCTACCGCTTCCACCGCAACTTCCAGGCCGATGTGGGCATGGACATCATCTTTCACGCCGCGAGCGTGAAGGCCTACTACCAGACGCAAGTCGGCGACCTGCGTATCAAGGACTATCAATATCTGGTCCCGATGGGCGGCCGCGCGATTCTGCCCGTGGGCCGGCGAGTGGAGATCCACGGCGGAGGCGGCGGAGCGTACCTGCGGTACTCCGAGCGCGTGCGCCAGCCGTTCGGCAATTCCGGATACCGGATCGATTGCCCCGTGTGCGCATCGCGGAGCGGGTGGGGCTACTACGGCATGGGCGGGTTGAGCGTGGCGCTCGATCGCTATCAGCAATTCCGGCTGGGATTCTCGAGCCGCGTGTTCCGCGCGGCTACCTCGGGTGATGCGCTCGGGTCGTTGCCGGGGATTCGCACGAAAGACATGTGGGTGAACACGGCGGCTGAGTTCAGCTTCGTGTTTTGAGCAGGCAGCGGCGAGACGAAACCCTGGTAGGCAGGCGGGACTGAAGTCCCGCGCACGCTGAAGCCAGCCCTACACGGAGCCATTGTCACTATCAGGCCGGCGATGCTTCCACAAGCGCAGCGTGAACTGTTCGCCTTCGGGGCCGGCGATCAGATCTGGTTCGGTGCCGTTGTGCGTCTTCATGCCGCGGATGATTTTTCGGGGAACGCCCATGCCCATGTGCTCCATGTAACCGTAGTCACGCATGGTGTCCTTGATGAGGTGGTTTCGCGCGGCGCGGCACCCCACTCGCATGCGGCCGGGTGTGATCCACCGCGATCACAGGCAAGAGCGCGAGCAGAATTCTCTTGTTCATGTTCTTTTCCTCGAGAGCGCCCTTCCCAACCACGCGGGGCTCATTGGAAGAGATGTCCACAGCCCGCCCGGGCGGCACTACCGCCGAGACGCTAATCCGGCGCCGGTGAGGACGGTGTTGGTTGCATGCCCTGCAACGGTCCCTCCCCGAGCCCACTCACAATACCGCCCACAAGGGAGATGCCCGGGCGGGAGTGACTGCGTCATCTCCAGGTAGAGGAATTCCAGGAGGCCGATATGAGCGCAAAATGGTTTTTCCCGATCGGAACCGCGCTGGCAGCCCTGTTGTATATCGCTTCACCGCATTTCGGAATCTCGAAGGACATACCCGCTGAGCCCGCCCGGCAAGCCGCGCCGGAGGCAAAGCCACTCGCGTTTGATGGCGTCGTGATTCCGGACGTCACCCATCGAATCGAAGCTCCTCTTCTTACGTTGATGGCGCCGATCGGGTCTGTGGTGCGGAAGGGGCAGCCAATCGGCGAGAGCCAGAGCGTCGTTCCCAGAGAGATGATCGAGGCTGCGGCACTGTCCCGTGCCGAAGCCGCTCACGAGAACGCGCGGCGGGCGCAGGACAAGCTGGAAATCGCCGAGGCGGCACTCGAGGAAGCACGGCATCTCGAGTTCTCCGGAGAGGATTGCCTCATGGCTGCCGAAGACCGCCGCATTCATCGGGAAAGCGCACTCGACGACGCCAACCGGCGGTTCCGCATCGGGGCTCTGTCTGCGCTCGACCGCGACAGAGCGATCGACGCTCGTGATGACGCCGTTGCAAGCGAGACTGAGGCGGAGCACCGGACACGAGCCAACGGCGATGGCATTGCCGCGCGTGAACTGGATGCGGACCGTGCCAGACGGAGCTACATGCGGGCGCGCCAGTTCGAGCGATTGGCCGAACGGGACTTGTCGCGTGCGCGCGCCGGCTTGGGAAGATCTGAGGTCACGGCGCCCGCCAGTGGAATACTGATTGCTCTTGATGAAGGTGCAGGCCGGTTCGGAATTGCCGAAGATCTCACCCGGCTGTGGGCGCGCATCCGAGTTCCAGCGGATGAGATCGACGCGGTCCAGGCCGGCCAGAGAGGCTCGGTCATGGTGGCAGGAAAGCCTGAGTTGCGATTCTCAGCTCGAGTGAGCAGCATCGCTGCGACGCCGCTGGCAGCACCCGGTGGTCCTGCATATGAGGTCACGCTGGCAATCGACAACCCGGCGAACCTGCGCTGCTCGCCAACGCGAGCGAAAGTTCTGTTGCGGGCTTTGGCCCGGTGAGGCGGCGATATGACCCGTAAGTCGAAACTCGAAATTGCCTTGGCTGTAGGGGTAATCGCGGCGGTGGGCGGCTTGACGCTTTTGCGTGGCTCGAGCCGGCCGCAATACAAGACGGAGCCGGTCACGCGCGGCGACATCGAGTCGACGATTGCGGCCACCGGAAACTGCAACGCCGTGGTCACGGTTCAAGTGGGCAGCCAGGTTTCGGGCAACGTAAAGACGCTCTATGCGGATTTCAACACGCAGGTGAAGAAAGGACAGTTGGTGGCGCTGATCGATCCTGAGATCTTCCAGGCACGCGTCAAGCAGGCGCAGGCCAATGTCGATAGTGCGCGGGCAGCGATCGCGAACGCCGAAGCGGTGGCGAGCAAGGTGAAGGCCGACATCGAGAGTTCCAAGGGAGCGCGGGGAAGTCTCGCGGCCGATCTCGAGAAGGCCCATGTCACCGTGCGCGACGCCAAGTTGAAGTATGACCGGCGGCAGGAGATGGTCCGCCAAGGGATCATCGCCCGTGAAGAGAACGACACGGCGCGCACCACCTACGAGGCAGCGCTGGCCGCCGAGCAGGCGGCGGAGGCGCAGATGCGAGCCGCCGAAGCCAACGTCAAGTCAGTAGAAGCGCAATATCAGGTTTCGCTCGCTCAGGTGCAATCAGCCAAGGCGCAAGAGCGCCAAGCCGAAGCGTCGCTGGCGCAGGCGCAGCTCGACCTGGAACACACGCGGATCGTCGCGCCGGTGGACGGTACGGTGATCTCGCGGCGTGTGGATGCGGGCCAGACCGTGGCCGCGTCTCTCCAGGCTCCCACCATGTTCGAGATCGCCCAGGACCTCACGAGGATGCAAGTGGACACCAACGTCGATGAAGCCGATATCGGCCGCGTGCGCCCCGGCCAGCGGGCCACGTTCACGGTGGATGCTTATCCGGGGACTGTCTTCCAGGCATCGGTTTTGCAGATTCGTCAGGCGCCGATCAACACGCAGAACGTCATCACCTACGACGTGGTTTTGGCCGTGGACAACAGCGGCATGAAACTGTTTCCCGGAATGACGGCGAGCGTGCGCATCCTCGCCGACACGGCCGCGAATGTGCTGCAAGTACCGAATGCGGCGTTTCGCTTTCGCCCAACCGGCACCGCGGCGGGCGGCGCGCAGTCGAGCAGGACGCGGCCTTCCTCCCGGCAAGCCGTTCATGTGCTCGGCGGCGACGGGCAGCCTCGTCAAGTCATGGTGGCTACCGGACTCTCCAATGGCAGCTTCACCGAAATCAAAGACGGGCTCAACCAGGGCGACCGCGTCATCGTGTCCGATGCCGGATCCAAACCTGCCACCGCACAGCCCGCGGCCAGAGGGCCTCGCGGCCCGTCGTTCTAAGAAGGAGCGCGCGCATGGCGCAGTTGATCCAGGTCGAAAACCTCGGGAAGGTGTATCGCATGGGCGAAAACGCGGTGCACGCGCTCCGCGAGGTGACGCTCGAAATTGCTTCGGGCGAGTTCGTGGCGATCATGGGTCCATCGGGATCCGGCAAGTCGACCTTCATGAACATTCTCGGTTGCCTTGACCGGCCCACTTCGGGTCACTATTGGCTCGAGGGCGTGGACGTAGGCCGCCTCGACCGCGATCAACTGGCGGAGATTCGCAATCGCAAGATCGGGTTCGTTTTCCAAAGCTACCAGTTGCTCGCCAGAACCAGCGCGCTCGAGAACGTCGCACTGCCTCTGCTCTATGGAAGCGTGCCTCCGGCCGCGCATGAGGCGAGAAGCCGAGCCGCGTTGCGAGCCGTGGCCATGGAACAGCGCGCTCATCATCTTCCCAATCAACTTTCAGGTGGGCAACAACAGAGAGTGGCGATCGCCCGCGCTCTGGTCACGGGACCCTCGATCATCATGGCCGACGAACCCACCGGCGCCCTGGACTCTCGAACCAGCGTCGAGATCATGGCGATCCTGCAGCGCCTGAACGGCGAGCAGGGCCTCACGGTGTTGGTGGTGACGCACGAGGCCGACATCGCGCAATACGCGGGGCGCATCATCGGGTTCAAAGATGGCGCTGTGGTGCGGGCGACCAACCGGCGGGCTGTCCATCGCCGGGCGGCACTCGACCCTCGGCCGGCCGGCGCTTCTCGGAGAAAGGGATCTACGAGCCTGCTTCGCTCGAGTATCCGCATCGCTCTACGCGCGCTGCGCGTGAACAAAATGCGCTCGGCGCTCACGATGCTCGGCGTGATCATCGGAGTCGGCGCTGTCATCGCCATGGTGGCCGTGGGCAAGGCGCAACCGAACGCATTGAGCAACAGATCGCCAGCATCGGCAGCAATGTCGGTCAACAGGGCGTTCGTCAGGAAGCATCACCACTTCCGGAATCCGGTTGCAGCGGCTGCGGCCACTGACAGGAAGACGCAGAGATGCTGGCGGCGATCGTGACCGAGTGCCCCCTCGGCTGCGGCGGCCCCGGTCAGCCGCGGCGGAGCGCAGATCGTCTACGGCAATAGCAACTGGGCGACTCGTGCAAGGAACCACACCGGACTATCTGGCGATTCGCGATCTCCCGCATCGCCTGGGCAGCGCGTTCGCGCAGCAGGATGGACGCCGCGGCGAAGGTGGTTCTGGTGGAAAAACTGTCGCTTCTACAACGCCTGCGCATGTCGATCCGGTGGCCAGATCATCTCGCATCAAGAAGGTTCCGTTCACCGTGGTGGGCGTGCTCGAATCCAGGCGCAGCCTTCACCGACAAGACCAGGACGATCCTCGTCATCATCCCCATCTCCACCGCCAAGAAGAAGGTGCTCGGCGCCAATCTGGCCAATGCCGCTTCGGTGGGGTCGATCTCAGTAGCGCGCGGCTCGAACACCATGGCTTCGGCGCAATGAAGAAATGCACGCGCTCCGGCAGCGTCACCGCTTGCAGGCCGCGGCAAGACGACGCATCCTCGACTCGGCGATCTCTCCGGAGGTGTGCTGTTCCAGGCCCAAGAGACGTCGGCGAACGTAATGGCGATCCTGCGCCGGCCTTCGATCGCGCGTGTCGGTATCGCTGCGGTGGCGGCATCGGCATCATGAACATCATGCTCGTTTCGGTGACTTCGAGCGCACCCGCGATCGGTCTCCGCCAAGCCGTGGGCGCCAAGACGAGGAACATCCTCACGCAGTTCCTGGTGGAAGCGATCACACTGGTGCCGAGATACCGGCGGTATCGCGGGCATCGCGCTCGGCATCGCCGTATCGACGCTGATTTCGCGAATAGCCGGGTGGACGGTTCATATCGGCTTGCTTCCCGTGGCGGTGGCTTTCGTGTTCTCGGGTCTAGGCATCGCGCGTTCGATACTATCCGGCGAAAAGCCGCGTATCTCGATCCCATCGAGGCGCTGCGTTACGAGTAGGTCCGCTACCCTTCCGGTCTCGCGGCTTTTCCCGGCTGACGGCAGCGCCCGACCGCATCTTCAGTCGAAATCCGACGTGATGAACAAGCACCCGGCCAGGACAACTCCAAAGGAGATACGGACATGAAACCCAGTTTCACTACTCGCGCGGCCGCCCTGATGAGCATCGCGTTGACAGGCGTGTTCGCAGCCAATACCGGAAGCACCGCGGTCACCGATGCCTCTCGTGCGAAATCGGCCAAGGCAATGCTCGATATTCGCGGTCTCGCCGGGGTGCGGCATCGGAGCACGCCGACATCCTCGAAGCGATGGATCGCAATGCCAAGGTTCAACCGGATTCCCATCTGGCGCAACTGAACGCCATCAAGGAAGAGATCAACAAGATGGGCGCCGATGCCGCGGCTCTCGAGGCGGAACGCGACTACCTTCCCAGTTGGCAGAAACAAGCTGTCGACGGTGGACAGCCGCCCGCGCTGCGCGACGCGCGGCGGCAAAGACCACAGCGACGCTATCGGCTACTTCAACGATAATCGCCGGGTAACATCTCTGACGCCTTGGCTGAGGACACGGCCTGCGCGTCTTTACCGACACGAAGCAGATCGCGTCGACGCTCGCCAACTTCCTGAAATACGAGCATGTGCGCGAGCAGGAAAGCTTTCACGGGTCACCGCCGCCAGCGGAGAACTGATCCGCTCGATCTACATGGAGTGACCGCCGATGAATCTCCAACTGACCACACGGGCCTCGGTGGTGTTTCGATCATCGACGGCGAGGGTGCGGGTAAATGGTCCTCGGCGATGCCACTTGCACGTTTTCGCCACACGGTGCGCTGCATTGGTGCAAAACGGGTCCACGGATCGTGTTCAACCTCGAGGGCGTGAAACGCCTCGACAGCTCGGCTCTCGGCGAGCTGGTAGCCGCCCACACCGCGGTGACCAAGGCTGGTGGCGATGAAGTTGCTCCACCTCGGCAAGCGCGGCTATGACCTGCTGGTAATTTCCTGCTGCACACCGTGTTCGAGGTGTACGAAAACGAGATGACGCGATCGCCAGCTTTTTCGGCTTCGAGCCGGTGGCGGGTTGAACGCATTTCGCGGACGCCAGGCGGCCCACGGAGTTCCATGCTTCGCGGGCCGCTTGGCATTTCCGCGCGTGCTCGAAATACCCTGCCGCCGTTCGCAACCATCCCTTATGGCGACGGTAGTAAGCGCCACGCGCCATTGCGTCTCGAAGTAGGAACAGATGGAAAAGTTCTGACGAGCGCCGGAATGAATGAACTCCCCGGCAGGGGTGCTGTGCGCTCGATTGCTCACGCATGGAACGGAACCGGCTTCGATGCCAGTGCATCGGGAAGCCTTCGTTCTGAAATGAGGAGGTTCATATGAAGAAGATGTTGCTGGTATTCGCGCTGCTCGCCGCGACGCTGCCGGCAAGCGCGTCGGTACGTTATCGCGGCGGAGTGTTCATCGGGGGCGCTTATCGTCCTTGGGGCTGGTACGGCCCCTGGGGATCCTACTACGGCTATCCGATGGCGATGCATCCGATCGGCGGTCAGGTCAAGATCGACACCAAGCTCAAAGATGCGCAGGTGTTCATCAATGGCGGATACGCAGGCACCGTGAAGGACGTGAAGTCCATGTGGATCCGCCCGGGCGCCTATGACCTCGAAGTACGAGCTCCGAGCGGCGAAAAGTTCGCTACCCGGATCTTCGTCGTGAACGGCAAGACGATGCACGTGCGGCCAGATTTTCACATGCCGGGCAACGGATGACCGCGATGTGGCTTCGTGCGGCGCGGGCCGCGGCTAGACTGAAAGCAGATGGCGTGGCCGGAAACAGCTCCCGAGTTGTCGCCGGCCACGATCCGTTGATGCCCGGTCCGGACAACATTTCGATCGATGACGCCGTGGTCAAGCCGTTGGCCGCAGGGCGGCGAATCCTGTGGCTGGGCTTCGGCAGCCTCCTGCTGGTGATGACGCTGATCGGACTCGATGCCTTCCGTTCCCTCGAGCGAACCACCGAGCGGAGCGCTGCACTGATGAAAGGCTTCCGCGAGCGCGACCAGATTCTCGACGAGTTGCGCGAGGCCATGATTCAGTCGGGGACCATCCTCCGCGACTACCTTTCCGAATCCGATGTGCGGAGCGCGGTAGAGGAGAAGGCACGGCTCGAGGCTCTGCGGCTGCGCACGGAGGAGTTGCTCCAGGCCTACGAACTGCGGCTGCAAGCCGGACAGTCCGAAATGTTTACCGCCATGCGGTCCGGGGTCCGCGCCTATTTGAAATCCTTGACGCTGCCTCTGCAATGGACCGCCGACGCACGGGCCGAGAAGGGCGAAGCGTATCGCCGCACAGCCGTGGGTCCGCTGCGAACCGAGGTGCTGCGCTTGCGGCGCGAGATCACGCTGCTCAACGAGAACCAGTTAGACCTCGGCGAACAACAGATCTCCGCCGAGCACGACAAGCTACGTAAGCGTCTGATGCTCGCCGCCGCCGTGGCCGTTCTGATCGGCTGCCTGCTCGCGGTGGTGGTGATGACGCGGATCAAGCGACTGGAAACCGCCGCTACCGCTCAGTACCGCAGGGTCGTGCAAGCGCGCCTAGAGTTACGCGGCTTGGCCGCCAAGCTCGACGCCGCGCAAGAGGAGGAGCGCCGCAGCCTTTCGCGCGAGTTGCATGACGAGGTCGGGCAGACCATGTCTGCCTTACTCATGGACCTCGGCAAGCTCGAGCCACTGTTACCGGCCGAGGGCCCGGCCCGATCCCAACTCGCCAACGCGCGCAGGCTGGCTGAGAATAACGTGAGAGCCGTCCGGAACATGGCTCTTCTGTTGCGCCCGTCGATGCTCGACGACCTCGGGCTGGTAGCGGCGCTCAAGTGGCAGGGCCGCGAAACAGCGCGCCGCAGCGGACTCAAGGTGAGTGTGGATGTCGACGAGGCCGCTGACGTGTTGCCCGAAACGCATCGCACCTGCATCTATCGCGTAGTGCAGGAGGCTCTCAACAACGTCACCCGCCACGCCAAGGCCACCGCGGCGCGCGTGCTGGTGCGCAGCCGGACGGCTGGCGTAGAGGTTTCAGTGCAGGACAACGGGGAAGGATTCGACGCCGCTGCCAAAGGCGCCGGCATGCTCGGCATGCAGGAACGCGTGGCTCGTCTCGAGGGCGTACTGCGGGTGGAATCACGCAAAGGTGAGGGGACCGTATTGACCGCCGTGCTTCCGGTGCGGCAACAGGAGACTGTGTCATGATCCGAATCGCACTTGCCGACGACCATGCCGTGATCCGCAGCGGACTGCACGCATTGCTCGAGCGCAACCCGGATTTCCAAGTAGTGGGCGAGGCCGGAGACGGCCGCGAACTGGTCAACCTGGTGGACGAGCAGCTACCCGATGTGGTGATCACCGATATCGGCATGCCCAACCTCAACGGCACGGAAGCCGCCAGCCAGATCGTTTCGAAGCACAAAGACATCGGCGTCATCGTGCTCAGCATGCACTCCGACGAAGGCTACGTGTTGCGAGCGCTCAAGGCCGGCGCACGAGGCTATCTGTTGAAAGAATCTCCCGAAGCCGACTTGATTGCCGCCATCCGTGCGGTGCATGCGGGCAAGGCCTTCTTCAGTCCAGCGGTCAGTCAGCTCCTGGTGCAGGATTACGTCAGGCAACTGCAGGATCGCGAAATCGAAGACAGCTACGAGTTGCTCTCGGCGCGCGAACGAGAAGTACTGCAACTGGTGGCCGAAGGCAAGAGCAACAAGGATGTCGCCAATCTGCTCAATTTGAGCGTATATACCGTGGAGACGCATCGCAGCAACATCCTCGAGAAGCTCAACCTCCACAGCGTTCCCGAGTTGATCCTCTATGCGGTGCGCAAGGGCGTCATTTCCTGAACGTTCAACTCCGTGACGCGAGGGCCGCGCGGAGCGCATTTTGGTTCCGCCAGAACAACCAGCCGCTCCTGACGATCACCGAAGCGCAACGCCCGTCCACCGGCGTGCGCAGAACATCGTAGCCGCCGCTGCGCACGGTTTCGCTCTTGAGGTTGGGATCCACGCGCTCGGAAAGCAAAACGACGGCCGGTTTCGTAGCGGTTGCCGAAAGTTCCTCGATCGCCTGGCGCCACGGCCGGTCCGCCCGGCCCGCATCGTACAGCACCACCGGCATGGGCTCGCCGGCAAGTGCGGCCATGGCTTCGTCCCACGAATCCATGGTGGTCACACGCAGCCCCGCGTCTCGAAAGGCCTGCTCCAACTGTCCGCGGTCGGTTCGTGGCGCCAGCAGCGCCAGGGATACCGGGCCCGTGTCATGCTCGCGCGGAACCGCTGGCGCGCACTTGCGCGAAACGATGCGCCCGAGCATTCTCAGAATTTCGATCACGGTGCTCCCTGGTCCTAGTCCATCTTCGCCGTGCCTTCGGCGGAAGACCATACCAACGTTCCGGGAACGGCGCCATGGACGTGATGGTATTGCGGCGGCGCAGTCTCGAACTCGTGGCGCTACCGCCTCACCGGGGAACCGAATACCGGCCTGGCGGTAGTAACACGGAGGGCCGGAAACGGGTTTTCTCATTAGAAGCACCGGGAAGCAAAATGGTCCCGGCGAAAAAGTTGGATGGTCGCTCCGTGCACTTCGCGCGGAAGGAAGGGAGTTGTCTCATGCCCAAATCATTGTCCACTGTGTTCTTCGCATTGCTGCTCACTGTAGGTCCCGCGTGGCCTCAGGCCTCTGACGGGAACATCGTCGGCACCGTGCTCGACCAGACGGGCGCGCCGATCGCCAGCGCCAAAATGACCGCAATCAACGCCGATACGGGCGTTGCCCGCTCCACTACTACCGATGCATCGGGAACGTATCGCTTCCCGAACTCGCCCGTCGGCCGCTACGAGATCACCGCGGAAGCAGCGGGCTTTGCCAAGCACTCGCTGCGCAACGTGTCGGTGGAACTCAATCGCACCGTCACCGCGAATCTCTCGCTTTCGGTCAGCCAGGTAACCACTACCCTCGATGTCACCGAAGCCGCCATCAACATCGACACCACCACCGCTCAGGTGGCCTCCACCTACGGCGCTCGTGCGGCCCAAGACCTCAACATGGCGAGCAACGTGAACGCGTTCAACAATCTCGGCGCGATCAATTTGTCCCTGCTGAGCGCCGGCGTTGCTTCATCCGGCGGAGTCGGCTATGGCATCGGACCCTCGGTCGGAGGCCAGCGGCCCACCAACAACAACTTCGTGATCGATGGGGTCGACAACAATCGCCGCGATGTCACCGGACCCATCGCCGTCTTGTCGAACGAAGCTACCGATCAGTTCACCCTCATCCAGAACATGATGTCGCCCGAGTTCGGCCACAGCTCCGGCGGAACCTTCAACGTGGTTCCCAAGACCGGCACCAACGCCGTGCACGGCGCGCTCTATGTCTACTTCCAAAATCGCCACCTCAACGCCCTCGACGCTGCCGTGAAGCGCACCGGCATCTCCGAGCGGCAAAGGCTCGACCAGAATCGCATCGGCGGCTCCATTGGCGGCCCGGTCATCAAAGACAAGCTGTTCTACTTCGGCAACTTCGAGTACATTCCCTACGGCCAAGCAGGAACTCCGGCTAGCGCTGTCTATGCGCCCACTGCGGACGGCGTCGCCATGATCGATAGCATCCCGGGTATCAGCCAGACCAACTGGGGAGTGTTCAAGCAGTACGTCCCCGTGGCGCCCGCCCCTTCCGGCTCCACCACAGTGGCGGGACGCGCCGTTCCCATCGGCATCCTGCCCATCATCGCGCCCTTCTACATCAACAGCTACAACTACGTCGGCAACGTCGACTACAACCGCAGCGAGAAGGACCAGTTTCGCTTCCGGCTGGTCGGCAACAATCAACGCTCCATTGACAACAACCCCACCCTGCCTGCGTTCTTCAGCAACTCGCCCGTAAATGCGTACGTCGTGTCGGCCTCGGAACTGCACGAATTCTCGCCCACTCTGCTGAACGAAGCGCGGCTCGCCTACACGCGCTACTACTCTGACTACCCAGTCGGGAACTTCCAATTCCCGGGGCTCAATCAGTTCCCGAACCTGCAATTCACCCAGGACCTCAATCTGCAGGTCGGCCCCGACCCGAATGCCCCGCAAAGCACATCGATCAACACCTATACTTTCAACGACAACCTGAGCAAGGTCACCGGGAAGCATTCGCTGAAATTCGGCTACGATGTGCGCCGGGTGATCGCCCCGCAGTTTTTCGTGCAGCGCGTGCGCGGCGACTACCAATACACGACGCTCGAAGGCTTCCTCTTGGATCGCGTTCCGAACGACGTGGGCGAACGCAGCTTCGGAGCATCGGCCTATTGGGGCAACCTTTGGTCTCACTACGCCTATGCCAATGACGACTTCAAGCTGCGCCGCAACCTCACGCTCAATCTCGGACTACGGTACGAGTTCGCCGGCGTGCCGGCAGGGAACCAAACCCAGGCGCTCAACTCGATCGCGTCGGTTCCCGGTGTGATCGACTTCCATTCACCGGTGGCGCAAAAGAAGAACTGGGCGCCTCGCCTGGGTCTGGCTTGGGCGCCGCGCGGCAGTGATTCGCTCGTGGTCCGCGCCGGCTTCGGCATGGCCTACGATCAGGCGTATCAGAACCTCGGGATCCTCTCGCTGCCCCCGCAGTTCTTCACCACCTCGAACGTGGACCTCACTTCCGGCGCAACCGGATTCCTCGCCAACGGCGGGCTCACCGCTCCTTCTGCATCTGGAACCGCGCTCTCGGCAGCCGATGCGCGATCGCTGACTTCGGCATTCGTTCCCGACCAGAAGCGCCCCTACTCGATCAACTGGACCGTGGGCGTGCGCAAAGTATTCGCGCGCGACTATGCGGTGGAGGTGCGGTATCTCGGAACGCGCGGCGTGAATCTCCCAGCGCAGATGCGGATCAACTCCGCTTCGGTAGTGACAGCCGCGAACAACCTGCCTACGTATATGACGGCGCCCAGCCAGGCGCAGCTCGATGCGTTGCCGTTGACGCTGAGCCAGCTTCAATCGCAGGCGGCGGCTCTTCGAAATACGTTCGCGCCCTACGGATTCTCCAACTTCATCACGGCATTCATGCCCATCGGCAACTCCACCTATCATGGCCTCGCCACGCAGGTGACCAAGCGCTTCTCGCACGACTTCCAGATGACCGGCGCCTACACCTGGAGCCACGCCATCGACGACGGCACGGCCAGCGTCTTCTCGACCCTGATCCAGCCGCGGCGTCCGCAGGACTTTCAGAACTACAGCGCCGAGCGCGCTTCATCGGCGCTCGACCGCCGCCAGCGGCTGACCATGAGCTGGGTGTACGAGACCCCGTGGTTCGCGAAGAGCTCGAACACGCTGCTCAAACACACTCTCGGCGGCTACATGCTGACGGGCACCTACATCGCCGAGAGCCCGATGCTCGCCACCGTGCAAAGCGGCATCGACTCGAACCTGAATGGCGACTCCGCGGGTGACCGCGTGATCATCAACCCTTCCGGCATTGATGGAACGGGCAGTGGCGTCACGGCGCTCCGCAACAGCTCGGGCGCCATCGTCGCCTACCTCGCCAACAATCCGAACGCACGCTACATCACCGCCGGGCTAGGCGCTTTCGCCACCGGTGGGAGGTCCACGATGCCGCTGCGAGGCATTGACAATTTCGACATCTCCCTCGGCAAGCGCGTGCCGATTACCGAGCACAAGGCAGTGGAGTTCCGCGCCGAGATGTACAACGCGTTCAACCATTCGCAATTCACTCCGGGCCTGATCAACAACGCCTATCTGCAGACTCGGACCGATACGCGCAACTATCTGCTTCCCTCGAACCCGGCCTTCGGCAATCCCGAAACGGCGTTCGGAAACAATCCCAGAACCATCCAACTGGTGCTTCGATTCCGGTTTTGATGGGTTGGGAAGTGCGGCGCCGTGGCCTCCCACTTCGCGTCTCGCGGCGTTCCCCAACCGGCTGTCCGGCCTCTTCTCTCGGGCCAAGCCAACATACGCAGCGGACACGCACGGCGCCGCCCTTTTTTGATTCCTTCGAAAGAGCTGCCACAATGCAACTCACCTGTACCGAGCGCCCCGGACTGGGCGTGACCATCGTGCGACTCCTGGGCCCCATGGCCGCCCCGGGCAGCACCGCGGCGCTCGGAGATTTTCTGGGGTGGCGTATCCGCGCCCATCGCACCGCCTACTGGATCGATCTGACCGGGCTCGAACAAGTTGCTCCGGATACTGCGCTGGAACTGGCTACCGTTCTGCGCGTCGCCAAGGATGCCGGTGCGGAAATCAAGCTGCTCGCTGCGAGTTGTTTCACCGGCCTGTCCGGGCCGCACGCTTCGCTGTGGGTTTGCCGATCAGAGTGGGCGGCTACGGCGCAACCGTGGCGCGCCCGCAGGGCCGAGAGCGAAGAAGCCCAGTAATTAGGGAGGATGAGCAGACATGGCAATCGCATACGGGGAACTGCAGCAGAAGATGTCCCCGGCGGCTACGCGCGGCCAGCGATGCCGAGTACCGCCGGCTGATCGAGGAAATGTCGCTTTACGAGTTGCGCAAGGCGAGATCTGGCACGGGGCAAGGTCGCTGATGATCTTCACGTGGACGAGGGAGACGTTTCGAAGCCGGAACGGCAGGGGGACATGTAGGTGAGTGAGCACGCCGGCGGCTACCTGTGCGCCGTTGGCGCGGACCTGCGGCTCAGCCCCTCACGGCCGGCAAGCGCGGCGACACCAGCACTGGACCAAGCGGAACACGCGGCGTCACGTCGAACTGCGCGAGCAGACGACGCTCGTACTCCCCGGCGACCGCGCTCGCGGCTTCCACGTGTCCCATCCCCTCCACCTCCCACAGCCCCGCCCATCGCGGATTGGCGCGATGTAGCTCGCGGGAGTGGCGATGCGGGATGTCCTCGTCCGCGGTCCCGTGGATCAGCAGCATCGGAACGCACGCATCGCGCGCGTGATCGAGAGGACGCACTCGCCACATCGCGACTCCGTAACGAAGCCGCGCATACGCGAACGCAGTGAGCGCCACCGGGAACAGCAGGGTCCGCGCGGACCACGCGGGCAGATGCAGACGCCGGGCAAGCTTGTCTTTGGCTACGTCGGCGAAGCTCGTGTAGCCACATTCGATGATGGCTGCGGCGATGCGAGACTCGGTGGAAAGCGCGGTGAGCAGCACGCCCGCGCCCATCGAATTTCCGATGGCGTAGAAGCGGTCCACGCCAAGGCGCGATTTCAGGTAGTCGCCCCACGCGCTGACGTCGGCGGCTTCGCGGAGCCCGAACGTGACCAGGTTGCCATCGCTGACGCCGTGGCCGCGGCTATCGGGCAGCAGCGCCGCGAATCCGTTCTTCACGAGCAGCGATGCATGTGGGAGCATGCCCATGCGGCTGTCGGCGAATCCGTGGAGCGCGACTGCGGCCTTGCCGTTCCACTGCGAAGGATAGAAGAGCCATCCGCGCAGCGTGAGTCCGTCGCGCGATTTGGTTTCGGCGGGCTCCCAGTGAGTGCCGATTTCGTCAGCGGCTTCGGTTCTGACGACGAGGCGGCGGCGGGGCCAGACGTGGAGGATGCTCTCCGACTGCCGGATCGCGAGGAAGAGGATCGCGGCGAGGAGGAGGGCAAGCGCAAGGAACATGTGGGCTACCGGTCGAGTGCTAAACCCGGGCAGCGGGACTGAAGTCCCGCGCTGGCTAAAGCCCGCCCTACAATCCGCATGCGGGCGGTCCTACTGTCCGCCGAGGCGAGCGGCTTGCTGCGCGTACTTCAGCAGCAAGGACGGGAAGAACCCTAGCACCACGGTGGCGAGTGCCGAGCCCCACACGGCAACGCGAACGCCGGGCGTGAGGTCCGTCACGGTGTTCGTCGCTTCGCCGGGCTCGTGGAAATACATCACCACGATGATGCGCAGATAGTAGTAAGCAGCAACGGCCGAGTTGAGCAACCCGAGCACCGTGAGCCACACGAGCCCCGAGTCGAGCGCTGCGCGGAAGATGTAGAACTTGCCGAAGAATCCGGCGGTCAGCGGCACGCCGATCAGAGAGAGCAGGAACACCGTGAGCAGCGCGGCCGTCAGCGGCTGCTTTTCGCCGAGCCCCGCGAAGTCATCCACCATCACGTAGCGCTCGGCCTTGCGCGCGAAGTGTCCGATCACAGCGAACGCTCCGATGTTCATGAACGCATACGCGGCCAGGTAGAACATCGCGGCTTCGGTGCCGATCTTCGAGTGCGCGGTCACGGCAACCAGCACGTAGCCGGCGTGCGCGATCGAAGAATACGCCAGCACGCGTTTGATGTTCGATTGCGCGAGCGCGGCGAAGTTCCCATGATCATCGTGGCCATGCGCAAACCAAACCACCGGTTGCCATGCGTCGGCCATGCCGGAGAACGCGGTAAGGAACACGCGGAGCAGCACGGCGAAGGCGTTTCTCGCCTTGGGCTGGCGGACATGAACGCAGTCACCGGAGCGGCGCCCGGAGCAGGACGCCTGGCCCTGCGGCGCGGGAACGCGCGTAGAGGACTTTAAGCGGTAGCCGACTTGCCGATCGGCGCGGCGAGTACCGCGCCACGCCCGCCACCGGCTGGGTCGAGCGGGCTGGGGGACTTGCCGCGTGCGCGGCGGATCTCGGTGAGATTGTGCTACCGGTGAGCCCGCAGATCCAGGCAACGCCGTAAAGCAGGAACGCGGTGGCGAACGAGCCGAGCAGGAAGTACTTCACGGCGGACTCGTTGTTGCGCTTGTCGTCACGCAGGAAGCCGGCCATCACGTAGGTGGCGATCGAGGAAATCTCGATGCCGATGAAGACCATGATCAACTCGTTGGCGGCGGCGAGCAGGCACTGGCCGGAGAGCGAGAACAGCACGAGCGCGAAGAACTCGCCGGAGTCGGCGTTTTCGCGCGTCAAGTAAGCAGTGGAGCACAAGACCGCGAGCAGACCCGCGACCAAAACAAGAACCCGGAAAAATGTTGCGAAGCCATCGACGATGACGAAGTTCGAAAACGCGGGGCCGGGATCGGCGCCGCCCATCAACGCGCCGCCGATGGCGAGCAGGATGGCCGCGATGGCAAGCGATCCCGTATGGCGGCGATGATTCTCGCCGGCCAAGCCCTCGAGAAGCATGATCAGCGTGCCGAAGACGGCGAGGATCGTCTCGGGCAGCAGCCGGATGTACTCGGCCGAGGTGGGCCAACTAGCGGGCATTGGCCACCTCCGTGGTATTGGCTTTCACCTGGTATTCGACGTTCACTTTGGAGTTTTGCAGGATCTTGGCGTCTGCCGCGCCGATGGAGGGAAGGAAGCTTTGCGAGTAGATGCCCATCCAAACCATCAGGATCACGAGCGGTCCCACGGCCACCAGTTCCCGTAGAGTGATGTCATTCACGTGATGCTCCACGTCATGCGACGCGGCGCCGAGGAACGAGCGCTGGAACATCCACAGCATGTAGCACGCCGAGAGGATCACGCCGAGCGCGGCGAAGGCCGCCCAGCGCACGTTGGTCAGCACCGCTCCCTGCAGCACCAGGAATTCGCCGACGAAGTTGTTGAGCAGCGGCAGCCCGATCGAGGCGAGCGTGGTGATGAGGAAGATCACGGTGAGTTTGGGAGCGACATTGGCCACGCCGCCGTAGTCTTTGATCTCGAGCGAGTGGCGGCGTTCATAGAGCATGCCGACGAGCATGAAGAGCGCTCCGGTGGAGACGCCGTGATTCAGCATCTGGTAGACCGCGCCATCGATTCCCTGCTGGTTGAACGAGAAGGTCCCGAGCACGACGAAACCAAGGTGGCTCACCGACGAATAAGCGACCAGCTTCTTCATGTTCGGCTGCACCATCGCCACCAGCGCACCTACGATAATGCCGATGATGGCGCAGGTGACGATCGCGTCGGCGCATTGGCGCGCCGCGTTGCCGAACAGCGGTAAACAAAATCGCACGATTCCGTAAGTACCCATTTTCAGCATCACCGAGGCCAGCATCACCGACCCGGCCGTGGGAGCTTCCACGTGCGCATCGGGCAACCACGTATGCAGCGGCCACAGCGGAACCTTGATTGCGAAAGCGATGAAGAAGGCGAGGAATAGCGGCAACTGTTGCGCGGGCGTCAGAGCTACGCGGCCGCTTTCGAGCAGGCCCTGGATCACCGGATAGTCGAACGAGCCGGTCTTCGTATAGAGGTAGATGATGGCGGCCAGCATCAGCACCGATCCGGCCATCGTGTAGAGGAAGAATTTGACCGTGGCGTAGATGCGGCGTTCGTGTCCCCAGATGCCGATCAGGAAGTACATCGGAACCAGCGTCACTTCCCAGAACACGTAGAAGAGGAACAGGTCCATCGAGGCGAACACGCCGATGACGCCGCATTCGAGCAGCAGCAGGAACGCGTAGTACTCTTTGACGCGGTGCTTGATGTAGTTCCAGGAGATGAGCACGCAGAGCGGCGTAAGGAGCGTCGAGAGCACCACTAGCCACAGGCTCAGCCCATCGAGCGAGACGTGGTAGCGAATCGACGGCGAATCAATCCAGGGGACATTTGTTTCGAGCGTGCGAGCGCCGCCCGCGCTCATCACGGGCCCGATGAGGCCCAGCGAGATCAGGAAGATGACGAGCGAGAGGCCGAGCGTGAGCTTCTTGACCAGATCGTCAGCCGAGCGCGGCAGCAGCAGCACGATCAGGAAGCCGATGGCGGGGAGGAAGATGGTGAGGTCGAGGAGGTTCATCGCATGCCTCCCGTCACGCCGAGGTACACAATTACGAGGAACGATCCGAGCACCACCCAAGTGGCGTAGCTTCGGATGTTGCCTCCTTGGAAGTGGCGTAAGCCGCCTCCTATGGCGCGGGCGAGCTTCCCTGCCCCGTTCACGGCGCCATCCACCACACCGGCGTCGAGGCCTTTCCACAGCACCGAGCGAGAGCCGCCGATGAGCGGATCGACGATGACGTGGTCGTAAGCTTCGTCGACCATGTACTTGTTGTAGACCATCTTGTAGAGTCCGCCGAGGCTTTCGGCTATGGAGTCGGCCGAGCCGGGGCTCACGACGTAGAGGAAGTAG
Source organism: Bryobacteraceae bacterium (assembly GCA_046331625.1). Lineage (GTDB taxonomy): Bacteria > Acidobacteriota > Terriglobia > Bryobacterales > Bryobacteraceae > JAXLQL01. Next base: position 4,396 of record JAXLQL010000043.1, on the reverse strand, counting down.
GCGATCGCCATTCCGATGAGTCCAGCGGCTACCGAGATAGCCACCAGCATCATGTCGTGCTCGCCTTCATGGCCGTGGAAGACGGGTTCGAGGAATTGGGGAATGTTGAAGTAACCGCCGAACAATGACAGCAGGGCCAGCACGCACAGCGGACCGAGCATCACCCAAGGCGACTCGTGCGGTTTGGCATCGTGCGCGTGGTGGTCGTGGCCATGATCGTGTCCCCGGTCGTGCGAGTGATCGTGGGCGTGGTCGTTACCGTGCGAATGATCGTCGTGTCCGTGGCCGCTTCCATGCGAAGCATGCGCGTGTGCCAGGACCTCGGCTCCGCGGAACTCGCCCCAGAACGTCATGAACATCGCGCGCGACACGTAGAAGGCAGTCACGCCAGCAGTGATGGTGCCGATCCAGTACATCCACGGTGCATGATGATGCGCGGCGAGCAGAATCGCGTCTTTACTATGGAAACCCGAGAACGGCGGCACACCCGCGATCGCCACCCATGCGCAGGCAAGCGTCGCGAACGTCACGGGGATGTATTTGCGCAGCCCGCCCATGTGCCGCATGTCCTGCTCATGGTGCATCGCGTGGATCACCGATCCGGCGCCCAAGAAGAGCAGCGCTTTGAAGAACGCATGCGTCACCACGTGGAAGATTCCCGCCGAGTACGCGCCCACTCCCAAGCCCACGAACATGTACCCGAGTTGCGACACCGTCGAGTAGGCGAACACCTTCTTGATGTCGTATTGCGTCATGCCGATGGTCGCCGCGAGCACCGCGGTCAACAACCCGACCACCGCGACGATTTCCTTCGCCATCGGAGCATGTTCATACAGCACGAACGAGCGCGCCACCATGTATACACCCGCGGTCACCATCGTCGCCGCGTGGATGAGAGCTGACACGGGCGTGGGACCTTCCATCGCGTCCGGCAGCCACACATACAACGGAACCTGCGCGGACTTGCCCGCCGCACCAACCAGCAACAGCAAGCAGATCGCGGTCATGATGCCGGCCGAATGCTCCACTGGAACGTTCGCTGCCTTCGAGAATACTTCGCCGAAGGTGAGCGATCCGAATTCGCGGAAGATGAGGAACATGCCGAGCGCGAACCCAAAGTCGCCCACGCGGTTCACAATGAAAGCCTTGTTCCCGGCCGTGGTCGCGCTGAGCTTCAGGTAGTAGAAGCCGATCAGCAAGTAGCTGCACAAACCCACGCCTTCCCAGCCAACGAACAGCAACAAGTAGTTGTTCGCCAGCACCAGCGTGAGCATGAAAAACATGAACAGGTTGAGGTAGGCGAAGAAGCGGTAGTAGCCGTCTTCCTCAGCCATGTAGCCGCTTGCGTAGATGTGAATGAGCGTGCCGATGCCGGTGACTACGAAGAGCATCACGGCAGTGAGGCGATCGACGCCGAGTTCGAAGGGAATGCTGAGTGCGCCGCTCTGGATCCAGGTGAAGTAGCTTTCCACATGCGCGTGCTCGAGCGGCATCAACGCGTTGACGGACTTGAGCACCCACAGAAAGCTGAGCGCCACGCTGCCGACCGCTACGGCGCTGATCATCGGCTTCGGCAGGCGTTTGCCGAACAGTCCGTTAATGAGGAAGCCGATCAGCGGCAGGATCGGGATCAGCCAAAGTTGCTGGGATTCGTGCATCGGATTAGAGTTTCAACGAGTCGACATCGTCGACGAGCAGCGTCGAGCGGTTCTTGAATACGGTCAGGATGATCGCCAGGCCCACGGCGGCTTCGGCGGCAGCCACCACCATCACGAAGAAGGTGAACAGGTGTCCGTCTACCTTGCCGAACTTGTAGGAGAACGATACGAAGCTCAGGTTCACGGCGTTGAGCATCAACTCGATCGACATGAACACCGTGATCAGGTTCTTGCGAATCAGGAAGCCGAACGCGCCGAGACAGAACAGTACGGCGCTGAGCATCAGGTACGCGGTCAACGGGACCGGAGGAGGCGTAGGAGGCATGTCAGTCCATCTCCTTTCGCGCCAGCACTACGGCGCCGACGATGGCGATCAGCACCAAGACTGAGGTGACTTCAAACGGAAGCAGATAAGTGGTGAACAGCGCGCGCCCCACGTCTTCGGCCGACCCGGGTTGGTTCCCGCCGAATTTCACTGCGTGTTCGGTGGGGGGCACGGCGTGCGTGATGAAGAACGAAAGGGCGCCGAACATAGCAGCCACCGACGGCAAGCCCAGAAGCCAAGCTGCGCGGCTCGGCCGGAGCGGCGCGGGTTCGCGACCGGCGTTGAGCAGCATGATCACGAACAGGAACAGCACCATGATCGCGCCGGCGTAAACGATCATTTGCGCGGCGGCGATGAACGGCGCGCCGAGCAACAGATACAGCATCGCGAGCGACCCCATCACGCCGATCAGCGAAAGCGCGCTCGTCACCGGATGCGTCTGCAGCACCATGATCAGGCCGCAGATTACCGCGATGCCCGCAAAGAGTCCGAACAGTAGAGGATCCATTTTCAGTGAGCCCCAAGCGCCACCATCGCTCCGATGGCGAACAGAATGAGCAACGAAGCGGGGAACATCCGTAACCAGGCGAAGTGCATCAACTGGTCATAGCGGAACCGCGGCAGAGTGGCGCGGACCCAGATATAGAGGAAGAGCAGGAAGCCGGTCTTCGCCAAAAACCAGAACAGCGGCAGCAGGATTTGGCTGAGCAGCGGAATCACATGCAGTGCCGCGATCAGGCACACCGCCGCGATCCCGAGCAGCACCAAGCCACCGAGCTTCAGCCACAAGCGGTCGCGCGCACGGCCGGGACCGAGCCCGTGCATGATCGCCATCAGGCCGAGGAATCCGAAGAGCACGAACGGTACGAGGTCAGAGCCGAGGGACGCGGGCCACAGCGGCAGCCATCCGCCAAGAAACAGGTGCGTGCACATGGCGCAGATGTTGACCATGTTCGCGTATTCCGCCATGAAGAACGCCGCGAACTTCATCGACGAATATTCGGTGTGGAAGCCAGCGACGAGTTCGTTTTCGGCTTCGGGAAGGTCGAAGGGAATGCGGTTGGTTTCCGCGAACGCACAGATCACGAAGATGATGCACGCCGGGATCAGCCCGAGCGCGTAAGGAAATTGGAAAATGCCCCAGTTCGGAAGGAAGCCAAGTTGGTAACCCTGTTGCGATTCCACCGCCTTGCGCAAGCTGAGCGTGTTGTAGACGAGCAGGGGCGCGGCGATCGAGAGCGCCAGTGGGAGCTCATAGCTGATCATCTGCGCCGATGCGCGGAGACCGCCGAGGAGCGAGTACTTGTTGTTCGACGACCATCCGGCCAGCGCGATTCCGTACACACCCAGACCCGACGCGGCCAGCAGCACCAGGATCGAAATGTTCAGGTCAGTGAGTTCCATGTTGGTCTTCACGCCGAGCACTTCGATCGCGGGGCCGAAGGGGATCACTGAGATGCCCACCAGCGCGGTGGACACGGAAATGATAGGCGCAAGCAGATAGAAGAATTTATTCACATGCGGCGGAAGCATGTCTTCCTTGGTGAGCAGCTTCACCGTATCCACCAGCGGCTGCCAGAATCCGAACGGACCCACGCGGTTCGGACCCACGCGGACCTGCACGTGGGCGATCACCTTGCGTTCCACCAACTGCAAGTAGGCGAGCGCCGTCAGAAAGACGAAGGCGACCAGCCCCAATTTGATCAGGCTCAGGATGTAAAAGTTCATTTGCCTTGATAGAGCTTACCCGGCGCTTCCATCACCGAGTTCAACAGTTTCGAATACTTGCCGAGCGATCCGGATGTGAACAGCGTGTCGCCGGCCGAGTGGATCAGTTCGGGACGCGATTCCACGTCGACGCGTCCATTGAGAGGCGCGGTCGGCGCGGCGCCGCCCGTGGCCAAAACAGGTAATGGAACATTATAGCCGCGCACCGTGGATCGGATCTCTTCGCCGATCTTCGCCGCGTCAGCACGGCCGAGGTCGAGCCGCATGGCGCGCGCGATCAGGCCGAAAATATCGAGGTCGGGTTTGGCGCCCATCACGTCGAGCGCTTTGGTGAGCCGCTGCACTTCGCCCGTTCCGCTGGTGACGGTGCCGGACTTTTCATACGCGGAAGCCGCGGGCAGCACCACGTCGGCGCGCTTGGCCGTTTCAGTGAGGAAGAGGTCCTGCACTACGACGAACGCTTTCTGCGAAGCGAGCGCGGCAGATCGCAGCGGGTTCGCACCCACCACCCACAACGCAGCGAGGTCACTAGCGGCGAGCATCTGGTCAAGCGCGAGGCCCTTCTCCGCGGCCGGCTGGTAGCCGGGCCCGAGTTGCGGATGCAGCCCCATGTCGATCGCTCCGCGCGAGTTCGAATAGTCGACGAGGCAAACGTACTTCACCGGGATGCCGAGCGAATCGCCGA
>JAXLQL010000042.1:0-47621 GCA_046331625.1 Bryobacteraceae bacterium | reverse complement strand
CCGCGCTGGCTAAAGCCCGCCCTACACGGCAAGGCAAGTGCTGACGCCGGGACCATAGTGTTTTCACGGGCCTCTCCGCGAGTGCCGGCGGTAGCGGGACTGAAGTCCCGCGCAGGCTGAAGCCTGCCCCACAACTCGCTTGTCTGGCCGAGAGCGATCATCGTTTCGCCTTCTCCCATAACACCGACTGCGTCCCCAACACCCCTCGCACCAACCCCCGCGCGACCGCCACTTGCCCGAACAAGAAATAGAACGGCGTATTCAGCAAAGCATTGGAAAGCCCAGTGAGCCAACGCACGAGCGCCAATGCCGCGATCACGGCGAAGCCGGCCAGCACGATCCTCGGCACGAGTTCGCCAGCAGCAAACCCCGCACAAACCAGCGCCAGTATCCCGAACACCGGCGACAACCACCGCAACAGCTTGTGCGAAATCCACACAAACCAAAATCCACCCGGAGCGTTTGAAACAGGAACGCCATTTCCCCGGATCAACGCCTGCGCCGCCCCCGCCGCGATCCGCACCTTCCGCCGGAACTCCTCCGCCAACGTTTCCGGACCCCGTTCCCACGCCGTCGCGTCCGGCTCGTACACCACCCGATACCCCTGCGCCACGAACTGCATCCCCATCACGAAATCCTCGATCAGCGTATCGTTCGGACACGGCTTGAACAACTCGCGCCGGTACGCATGCATCGCCCCATCCACGCCGCACATCGAGTAGATCTCGCTCGCCTTCTCCTGCAGGAACCACTCGAGCGAATAGTAGCTTTCCTCGCCCTGCCGCAGATCGCCCGTCGTCTCCTGCAGAATCACGCGGCCCGACACGCACCCCACAGTCGGATCCTGCATCCGCGCCACCAGGTGCCGGATCGCCTTCGGATGATAGATCACGTTGGCGTCCGACTGCACCACGATCCCCTCTTCCCGCGTCGGGACCACCTCATTCAAATTCGTCACCTTGCCCCGCCGCTTCTCGCGCGAGATGATGCGAATGCCCCGCGCTTCGTACTGGCGCGCGATGTCGAGCGTGCGGTCCTCGGAACCGTCGTTTACCAGATATGTCGTCAGCTTGCCATCCGGATAATCGAGCGCGAGCGAATTCTCGAGCTTCGCCGCGATCACCTTCGCTTCATTCAACGCGCAGATCACCAGTGCCACGCGAGGCGCCCGCGACCAATCCATCTCTGGATGCTCGCGCTCGGGCTCCGGCTTGCGCGCGGCACTCCGCGTCAGCTTCAGCAACACCGGATACACGAAGAACGGATACGCGAACAGGAAGACGAAGATCGCTACCAGGATCGTCACGGGAACATCCGGATAAGGCGCGGTCCTAGCGCGTTGGTCACGGCCAGAGGGAGCTTCTGCCAGACCTTGATTGCCATCTCGAACTTCGGATTCTTCGGCGAAAAATTCGGCGGATCCTTCCGCCGCACCAGCATCACCTCATACGGCAGTTCGCGTACCTCGGTTGCTCCCCACAGCCGCTTGAACTCGAACGTGCCCGTTTCCTTTTTGCTGCGGCCGAAGTCGAACGTGTGGAACCCGTTCTGCCCGGCCCAGCGCAGGAAATCGAAGTACATGTAGTCATTCGGCGCGTGCGAAAGGAACTCGGGATCCGACGCCGCGTAGTAGGTGTGCATCGACCCCGCCCAATAGAAATTGAGCGCGGCCACGGCCACCTGATCGCCCACCAGGATCTCGCGGATATCCACCACGTCGCCGAAATTCGCGAGCATCCGCTCGAAGAACCGGCGCGGAAACACGGGCGTCCCCAGCCGCCGGTAGTTCTGGCTGAGCAGGCGATAGAAGTGATCGATCGAGCGCGTGGAGCGCGTCGAATACGGGCTCTTCAGCGCCTTGCGCACCATGTTCCGCCGCTTCTTCGACACCACCGACATTAGCTCCTCGTCCGTCATCGGCTTCACCGGAAGCGTGAAGGTGACGTAGCGATCCACCGCCGTCAGCCCCAGGCACTGCGCGGGATCGGTGTTGCGCAAATCAACATATTGCACCGATTCTGTTTCGGCGATTTTCCGCAGCTCCGCGCCGATCGCGTCGCGCGCTTCCGCGGAATCGGCGAGGATCCCGCCATACACCGCGAACGGCGACGAGATCAGCACCTTGCCGGTCATGAACCCATCGACGAGGAACAGCGGCAGCACGCCCACAATGGAACCATCGCTAGCAACGGCTTTCAAATAGATCGCGCGATAGCCGAAGATCTCTTCGATCGTCTTGCGCCAGGCAGTGAGGTGGAACGGCGTCCCCTGCGGGTGCTTGGCGACATAGGCGTCCCAAGCGGCAAACCCGTTCGGCTCGAGTGATTCGATTCGCAGCGGCATTTTCGGATTTCGTTCAGGCGGCTGCAGGTAGCGGATACACAGCGCCGAAGGTGGTGAAGCGGAACTCGTGCAGCAGACGGTCGAGCTTGCGCTCCATCTTCGCGAGCCCCATGTAGGTGCGGATTCCGGAGAGCCCCGTGAGCAGGCGCGGCTGACCCGGATCGATCTCCCACGGATGGAAGTAGACGCACGCGGGCATGCCTTCCGCGTTCAGCCGCCGGATCCCGGCCGCCGTGTACGCGTAGGGGAACATGCGCAAGTAGCCGCCTCCGGCCACCGGCGCCATGCGCGTCTCGGAAAGCTTCGCCGTGGCCGGCGGCACTTCCAGGATCGGACCCGAAGGCGTCTTCTCCATCACCGCCGCGCGCGAGTATCCAGGCACGCCGTAGCGATCGTGCGTGATCGGGAACACGCTCGAGTCATGCGTGAAGCCGAGGCTCGCGAGCACGTCGAGCGCCCACCAGGAGCGTTGCGTGATCGAGTAGCTGGGCGCGCGATACGCCGTGGGCCGCACGCCGCACGCATCGCCGATCGCGGCGACGGCATCGAGCGTGTCCTGGCGGAATTCCTCAGGCGTGAGGTCATAGACGAGGCGATGCCAGTAGCTGTGACAGGCGATCTCGTGCCCCGCATCCACAATCCGCCGCACGAGCTTCGGCGACTTCCGCGCTACCCATCCGAGAATGAAGAACGTGCCCTTGGTCTGATGGCGCGCGAGCAGCTCGATGCAGCGATCGGTAGCGCGGTCGACGCGCGAGTTCATGGAATTCCACCGGTCCGGGGAAACGGACGCCTGCACCTCGGACGGGTGAAAGTAGTCCTCGACATCGATGGTGATGGCGTTGAGCATCGGGGGGTTAGCGCTTGCGCCTGCGAAGTCCTGAGACCAGGAGGTCGTAGGCGGCTGAGAACACCCATAAGACTATGGTGTCAAAAGCCTTACGGGCCAGAGTTCGTCTCCTCTATTTGATTATACGCTGGGCGGGGTCCGCACTGGGCGGGGCGTACTGGAGTGGCTAGACGGCACTCGGTGCGCTAGTTCTTCTGTTGTTGACGCAATGGATTGTTGGCCGGCGGAGCTTCAGGCTTTCCCTCGAGGAACAGTGAAAGGTCGCCATCTTCAGGATTTGGGAAGGGGGCAAGAATCTGAACGATTCCTCCACCCGCGCGGGTTTGGCCGCTACGCTGCGATCGTTGACTGGGATTTCGAGTGTCGCTCACGATGAGGTCAAAATCGATTACACCCCGGTCATCCGCCCCTGTCACGAAAGAGCGGCCGATCAGCGCCGGCATGCAGGGCTCGTTCTCCATGACGGGAACTTCGCGTGCTAGAGGTACGTTCTGGCCGTTGACTCTTGCGTCGACATCCAGTACCAAGCCTCGAGGGCGCTTATAACAGGTGGTTCTAGTGACGGTGAATCGAACACTGGCGCGCGGAATCGGATCCTGCCGTTGAATCGGAGCCACCTTGACCGTAGCCGACGGCGTCTCCGATGATCCGTCGACGCGGAGCGTAAAGGTCGTGTCCTCCAGAATGCGGTCCCAGCGATAGGTTCCAGAACCCTGAACCGGTCTGGTCTCCTGCACCCTAGTGTACTGTCCGCGAAATGACTGGACAGCTACCGTTTCTTCTTCCTGGTCTTAGGGAGCGTGCACCCAGGCTGGACTTTCTCCAAAGTCTGACGGCAACGGGAGAGCTTTTCCGTAATGGAGTCCACGGTGGCAGTCCACACGAAGGGCTTGGGGTCTTTGTTCCATGCCGCCAAGAATGCTTCGATGGCGCTTTTCAGATCCTCGACACTGCGGAAGACTCCGCGCTTGATGGCCTTCGCATCCAGTTCTCCGAACCAGCGTTCGACCAGATTCAGCCAACTGGAACTGGTGGGGACGAAATGAAGCACGAAGCGAGGATGGCGCTGGAGCCAGTTGCGAACGTTTTCGTGTTTGTGGGTCCCATAGTTGTCCATGATCAGGTGGAGTGGGACCTTGCCGGGGAACTCCTTGTCCAGAATCCGTAGAAACTTGAGGAACTCCTGATGCCGGTGCCGCTGGTAGCACTGGCCGATCACCTTGCCCTGCAACGTATCTAAGGCGGCAAACAACGTCGTGGTGCCGTTGCGCTTGTAGTCGTGGGTCATTGTCCCGCAACGTCCCTTCTTGATCGGCAAACCGGGCTGGGTTCGATCCAGTGCCTGAATCTGGCTCTTCTCGTCCACACACAAAACGATGGCCTGCTCGGGCGGATTCAGATACAGGCCAATGACATCGGTCATCTTCTCGAGAACTTGGGATCCCGCGAGTTTGAACGTTTCCGTCCGATGGGGTTTGAGATTGTGTGCCAACCAGATGTTGTTCACGGTGGACTTGCTGATGCCTTGACTCTTGGCCATCGTGCGGCAACTCCAGTGCGTCATTCCCTCCGGCTTGGACTGCAGCGTCGCTTCCACCACGGCGGCGATTTTGTCGCTGTCGTAGGTGGGTTTGCGGCCCGCCCGGGCGCAATCTCCCACACTCCGTCCAACCGCATTTCGGCAAAGCGGGTGCGCCACAAAATCACCGTTTTCCGATTCACCGTCAACTGCTCGGCGATGGTGACGTCGGACTTGCATCAGCCGTCGCCAGCACAATGCGGCAACGGAGGGCTACTTGCTGAGGAGTGCCGTGAGCATTCACCCATTGTTGGAGCTGGGCTCGTTCGTCAGAAGAGATCTCAAGGGAGGGCATTCCCAAGAGTACTCGAGAATGGCCTGTCCTGTCCAGCTATTTGTTGGACACTACACTAGCCGAACGCAGATCAATTGAGGCTCTCTTGCCTTCAGGTACGCTCCACGTGACGTTGACGCTTCCCCCAGCCGTCACCGCGGCCGGCGTCACCGAAAACGCGATCTCCGGTTTCTTTTGCGGCAGCACCTTCACGGTCACTGACTTCTCGGACTTCTGATCCACGATCGCAGCGCCGAATGTATAAACGGTATCGCGGTCCGGCCGCACCACCCGCTCCCCTGTTCGGCTCTTCTCGTCGCTCGATCCGAACAGCAACCGCTCGCCTTGCAGAAGGTACACGCGCTCCGCGCCGGGTGCGGTCCAGGAAAGCTTGGCGGTTTGGCCAGCGGTAATCTCGGCCGGCTCGGCAGTGAAGGTGATCTCCGGCGGCTTGGGGTCACGCGGACGAACTCTCACTCGCGCAGACCTGGTAATTGTTGTCTTGCCGTACTGAGCGCTCAAGTCGTAGCGGCTATCTTGTGAAGGAGCTTGATCCTGGGACCCCTCCGCCGGATACGAGTTCGCGCCCGCGGTGCCGGGCCGGCTCGACGTCATTCCGATGATCTGGATAAAGTCCGCTCCTGGCGCGCTCCAGGATACCTTTACTGTTTCGCCAGCAACGATCTCGGCCGGCTCGACCTTCAGTGTCACCTCCGGCAGTTTGGTCTCTTCGATCACGTTGACCGGCACTTCCGCCGAGAGGAACATTTCGCCGCGCAGACCGTAGACGGCGCCTCGCTGAGGCCGCACCATGCGCTCGCCGCTCACAGTACCCGGGCGGGATCCATCGGGTCTCAGAGTTACCTCGCCCGTCCCCGGCACGAAAAGGTGCAGCCCGCGAGCATCTCGAACCTCCCACACGAGCTTCGCTTCCTCGCCGGCCTTGATCCGATTCGGAACTACATCGAAGCGGACAATCCTCGGCTTCTTGATGCCGGCGTCCTTAGACGAAAGTCCGATCTGTTTGGTCACCTCACGCACGCCATTTCCGGCTACCAACTTGTACCACTGTTCGGGTTCTACCCCAATCGAGCCAGCCGGCAACGACAATGGAATCTGGCGGTGCGGCGTTTCCACACGTGCCTCGGTCGCATCCCGAATCTCATAGGTGAGCTTCGCAATGTCGATCAACGCACCCGGCTTGGTATCGGGGTTCACCACCCATTCGCTGACGAACCGCTCGATCGAGGGAACCCCAGCCGCGGCTGACACCCAAGAGCCGGCATTGATCCCGTCGATACTCACCGTGTACTGTATCCCCGGCTTTGTCTGGATCGGCGCACGATAGTCGAACTGATCCGAGGTGAAGCGCCGCACCGTTTTGTCGGAAGCCGATACGATCATTTCCCGCCATGCTCCCTCGAACTCCACACGGAAGCCGCCTTCCGCGGGTCGCGTGCCGAACACTACCAATGAGCCATCCGTCCGGCGGACTCGGCCGACCCGCGCGATCACCCCGCCACTCGGATCGAAGCCAACTCCCCGCGGCCAGTACAGCGTTCTGATCTCGAGCGGCAACTGATCCGCCGTCCGAAAGGCACTCCCGAAGTCGAATCGCCCGCCGGCGTCCGAGATCCGCCGCTCCGCTCCTAGGGCAAGCTCCACGCCTGCCACAGGACGCCCGTACTCATCTACGGCCGTGCCGCTGACACGGGTCTCGCCCATGGCGCGATCGCGCCACGGTTGCATCAATCCCAACAGCACTACGGTTAGAGCCGCAGCCGCCGAGAACGCGTTCTTCCGGAACCACTGGCTCGGGCGATTCTGCACAACAGCAGCCGTTCCGGGTTCTCTCCACCCGAGAAACCGAAGGAACACGAAATCGTGCGCATCGGATGGAGGCTCCACCGCACTCTGCCACCAACGGCGCTTCTCTGGCAAGTAGACCCGCAGCGTTTGTTCCAGGTTCTGCCACGCATCGTTCTCCATTCGCGATTGAAGCGCGGAAATGAGCGACTGCCGCAAGCCCGATTGGTCAGAAGGCGGAATCGACTCAGCCAGTTCCTCCCGTTGCGGCGGCGGAATCTCACCCCGGCGGAACCAGCTCATACGGCTCAAGCGGCTTACGCCCGCTTCCGAGAGATCCTCGCCGGCCGCCGCGCCGAGTTGCAACGTCAGGTTCCAGTGCAACTCCGGGTAAATCGAGCACGCCCGGATCCAGCGCGCGAGCGGATCGGCGCCGTCGACCATCTCGATTGGCGCGGCAGGTAGCGCAGCGAAGCCCGGGAACGGCCGGCCCGCACCGGTTCCACCGCCGTCGAGAAACCGGATCGCCGTGGCGATTCCCTCCATGCTCGCCGGAACCACGCACAAGCCAGCTTCCTGAAGCCGGTCCAGCCGGCGGCGCGGACATCCGTCGTCGGCCAGCAGCGCGCGCAGCGGAAACTGCTCGAGAATCGGAAGCGCCCAGTCCTCCACGTGCCCACGCGACGGATGAAGGAAGGTGCTCGATCTCCCGAAGACCAGCAGGCGATCTCCGTGGCGGCGGCCTGCGAGATCAGCGAAGGCGAGATCCTCCCCGCTCTCGGACACCAAGTGCCGCGGATCTCCGGTGAAGTAGTAACGAGCCAGATACACGCCCTCGTCTTTGAGCATCTGCATCAAGTCGGTGACCATCGCGGCAAAGTGGTCGTTCACCGACTGCCGTTCGATCAGCACGACATACTCGGGCGCTCGTCTCACCGCGCGCAGCACCCAGCGTGGGAATCCGGCGTTGCGCATCGTCTCGGCGATCGTGCCGGCAATGTCGAGGATCCCGCCGTGTCCGTCTTGCCTGCGCCGCATCAGCATCGCGAGACGGCGGACTTCGGACGCGGCGAAAACACGCGAACCCATCGCCTCGAGCTTCAGCGGCCAGAAGTTGGGCGGCAGCAGTCCGCTGGACTTTTGAAAAGCCGCTCGGCGGCGCATGGCCCAGTAGAGCCAGAGCGCACCAGCCGCGAACAGAGGAGCAGCGGCGCCAGTCCACTGAATTGCCCGCAGGTGTCCGCCGGGATCGAGCCGCGCGAGCTTGGCTGGGTCAATTGAGAAAGATGCGGTGCGAGTGTCCACCAGCGGAGGCGGCGTTGCGGGCCCGTTGCCGGGATCCGGAATGCCGCCAGAGGTTGTCGCGGGCGGCGTTGCGGATGGTTTCAGAACCCAAAACAATCCCGCCAGCGCCAACAGGACCGCCAAAGCATAAACCCAAGGTCTTGTAAGTGGCTCGGCGAACGGCTTGGCGAGTCCGGCGAATCCATTCTCGAATGCGTCCGATGCCTTTGCTGGGGGGCAGATGAGCGGGTAGGTCTCGTCGAAGATCTCGTAGAACGCCTTCTGCTGGGCCGGATTCGCTGCGAACACGGGGCATAGCAGCGTCTTCAGGTGCTCGGGTGAGATCCCCTCCACGTCCAGCCGGTCCACCAGGGTCTCGAGCTGAATCTGTTGATCCACGCCGACGGCGAACCCCTGCTGCCGCAAGCGGACATAGAGCGCTTCGAACGCAACCGGCGGCAATCGGGGAGACGCCTGCATGACTATCGCTTTGACGTCAGAGATTTCAAATCTTCCGCGTCTTTGACGAGCACTTGATACGTGAAGGTCAGCCAGTCGCGTTGATCTTCCTTCGGATTCGCGGGGTCGATTCCCAGCCTGTCGAGGAGCCGAACCCAGGCGATGCACTCGTCGGTGGACGGCTTCTTCTTGTTCACCCGGTCGCAGACTTCCTTGAACTTGTCGATCGCGTTGTCAAGCTTGAAATCAGCACTGGGCTCGGCGCGCTTCCGCACGATCTCACGCAGGCGTTCGCGGCTGGGCGGCGGGATGTGATAGTACGAACAACGCCGCAGGAACGCGTTTGGCAGGTCGCGTTCGGAGTTGCTCGTAATGAGGACCACGGGTTTGAAATCCGGATGCGCAGCGAAGGTCTCGCGAGTCTCCTTGATCGTGAACTTCATGTCCTCGATCTCGGCCAAAACGTCATTGGGCAGGTCCCTGGGCGCTTTGTCGATCTCGTCGATCAGCACAACTGACTTCACGGGCTTCGCGCTTCGCCACTCCTCCGGAAGGTAGCCGTTGGCCGCCTCGCGCTCCTGGCACGCGCGCAGGATCGCGATCCCGAGCGCTTCGATATGGATGTGCTCGCGCGCGGTGGCGCTCTTGTTTCCGATGACCTGGACCTCCTGGAAGTGTCCCAGGGCGTCATACCGATAGAACAGATCGGTCCCTTCCGAACGGGCCTTGGTCTGGAAGCGCAGCGGAACCGGATGCTCGGGCGTCAGTTCGTACGCCATGCGGTAGGCGAGTTTCGTTTTGCCCGTTCCTGGATCGCCAGTCACCAGGAGCGGCCTACCCAGCGCGATCGCCGCGTTCACGGCGTGGCGGAGCGGTTCGTCCGCCAGGTAGGCTTCCGCTTCCTGCACCAGGCGCTCGCGCTCGATGTCCTGCGGCCGCTGCTCGGGCCCGGCGGCGGGCGCCGGCAGTGGCGAACTCTCCGAGCGCCGTTTCCCGCTGCCTTGAAAGATCCAGAAGTCTGACATGGTGTTTGGCTCCGATCAGTTTTGATCCACGAATTCCTGCAGGCGGGGCTCGACGCGAATCATGGGAAGCGCTGGCGCGCCGGAAAAGAGTTTCGCGAGCAGATCCACGCCTTCCAACCGGCGTTCGCCTTGATAGGTGGTGATCCAGTCGTCGACATGCTCGCGTTCCACGGGCTCGAGCGCGTCGAGAAGGCCCGCAGAGCAGCCCGTGCCATCCATTTCCCGTGCCAGTTCCTCCAGCTTCGCCAGAATCGAGTCCTTGGGAGTCACCGTTGTGCCGGCAGGATACACGACGTGGAAGAAGACGAGCGTGCGAGTAGGATTTCCGCCGGCTGGTTTGGCGGCAGTCCAGTGACGGATGTATTCTCTCAACAGCGCGACCATCTCGTCGCTCCACCACTTGACGTAGAGATTGTGCTCCACGATCAGAATCCGGCCTTCGAGATTGGGATGAATGCTGAGCGCGGAGGCGAGCTTCTGTTTCACGAAGGCGAGTTCCATTTCTCTGCCTTTCGGGGCTCCTTGCAGCCATTGCGCCGGCACGCGCACGATCGATTCGCGGCCGTACTTGCCACGGTCGAGCAGTTCTTCCGGAAGCGTCCAGCCGCAGACGCGGCTCAGAAAGCTCGGGTGCATTTCGCCGTCGGGGCCGGGTAGGAAGTAGAACTGGGGTTCAGGCGCGATGGTCGTGGAGAAGCGTTGGATAAAACCCATCTCCTGTGGAACGCGGTCGCAGAGATATGGCAATGCGCTACTTTCGCGGGGAGGCGCCGGAGGAGCGCTCCCGGGCGAGCCTCGATCCACCAGCCGTTTCAGTTCTTCGACGACGTACAGCCACGCGGAGTCGTGGTCCGTCCGGTCCTTTCCATAAAGCGAAACCGGCTTGTCGCGGCAAAGGCAGTGGAGCTTGTCGATCTTGCCATCCTTCCAATCGCAGGGGCGGATGATGATGGGAACCACTTTGGCGGTGCCGTTTCGGTGCCGCTCCATCGCCCGGGCGAACTCCGGGCGCTTCGGAATCGAGTCGAGGAACGGAGGACTGATGAGGAGCACCACCACCTGCGCCGCTTCGAAGTTCGCAAGGGTTTCCGTGGCCCACTCCACGCCAGGCTCGATCTTCTCGACGGTCCATGTTTGCACGCGGCCCGAGTTCCTCAGCGTCGCGAGGTGTACGTCCAATTCATGGCAGAACTGGGTGTCCTCATCCGCATAGGAAATGAAGATCTTGATCAAGCGCCTGTTGGCCGATTATACACGGCTCATCCATTGGGAATCGAATCTGTTTGAATCACGATCTTGCGAATTTGATCTGCCACCGCTGCCCAGGCTTCGTCGCGGTCCACCGGGTCCTTGCCGTACAGCGATACTGGCTTGGGTGCGCAGAGGCATTGAATCTTGGCGAACGGCGCATCCTGCCACTGGCACGGCCGAATGATCACGGGAATCACC
Source organism: Bryobacteraceae bacterium (assembly GCA_046331625.1). GTDB lineage: Bacteria > Acidobacteriota > Terriglobia > Bryobacterales > Bryobacteraceae > JAXLQL01. The sequence continues at coordinate 36,552 of JAXLQL010000042.1, read as the reverse complement.
CGGGCGGTGCGGGCTTCGTGGCGGGCCATAGCCGCGCCGAGTTCCTGCGAGTAGCAGAACTTCGAGGCGAGAAAGTCGGGGCTGATCAACAACACCAGAACGCGAGCAGCTTCGAAGTGGGACCAGATCTCCGCCTCCCACTCCATGCTGGCGTCGATCTGCCGGTCCGTCCAGACGGCGACGCGCCCGGAATTTCGCAGCATGGCGAGGTGCGTTTCCAACTCCTCGCGGAAGGCGTTGTCCTTGTGCGAATAGGAGATGAATAGGTTGACCATCGTTTGTTGATGATATCTCGCGCAGCGTCGGCCTTTGCATTTCGAGTAGTGACTCTCGCTTCGCCGGCGTATCAACTCACCCGTGTCGCTCGACGCCGCTAGGCTCGGCCCGGCGCGGTCCGGCGATGCCCCGCTCGTCAGTTACCTGCCGTCGATCAGCCGGAATCCTGGCCCGCAACAAGGTGCGTATCCAGCGACCCCGAACCCTGCCACCACCACCCCAAGAACCCCACCAGCAACCTCGACAAACGACACCCTACATCCCCTCGTACCGGTCCCCCAAAGCCTTCACCAAATCCGGCACATCGAAATCCTCGAGCACCCCATGCACGATCAAGTCGAGCGGCCAATCGTACTCCTGCTTCGAGACGATCTCCATATAACTCGGCACCGCCCCGACCGGCCGCACCTTGCTGACGCGCGGATCCATCACCGCCACGCACAACGCCACCACCGCCGCGCTGTTCTTCGCGTGAATCGTCACCGGACCCAGCCCGCGCGAAGCCAGATAATCGACGGCCCGCATCACATCGAGCGCCTGCATCCCCAGAATCGACTTGCCCAGCAAATACGCGCGCATGAACGTCTGATACGCGGCGCCGTAGCCGCTGCGTCCCGATGCCGGCGGAGCGCTCTCGCCCCAACCGCGCGCGTCGATCGCCAACACGCGATGCCCATCGAGCACCAGCTTTTCGATCTCCTGTTCCGCGCTTGCTTTGCCCGAAGGGTCGAGCCACAGCACCACGCCCGCCACCGGCTTCGCGGGAACGAACAGCAACGCCGGAACCGTGATCGCGGACTCGCTCTCGATCGCCACGCGCTCGATCCGGTATCCGTCGCGGCCCACTTCGCCCATCGCCTTCGCCTTCACCGGACCCGAAGGCATCGGCTTGCCGAGCCGCTCGCTCACGATCTGCCGCAGGTTTGCTCCGGGCGCAGACGCGCGGCGCCGCGCGAACATCTCCGCCGCGGCCTTGCGATTCAACGAAGCCACCGTCTCGCTGCCGCCCGAAGTCATGAGCTGACCCGTCCCGGTGACGTTGAGCGATGGCGCGGCTTCCACGGTGGACTCGGCTTCGGCGCCGTCTTCATCCCGCCCGAGCAACCACCGCGAATACCAGCGATAGGTAGCCTCGCGGCGCGGCTTTGACCAGCCGTGCTTGTCGTCGAACTCGAACATGTCGAACTTCTCGCGCGTGCCGCCCACCTCCCAGAGATTCGCTGCTTCGCGGAAGGTGGCGCGCGCGCCTTCGATGGGGAAGAAATCCTGGATCGCGGTCATCATCTTCACCGGCTTCGGCGCCATCGGCAGCAGCAGATCCGTGAAGTCGAGCCCATCGCGAATGAAGCCGAAGAAATCCTGCTCGGCATCTTGCGGACCCGGTTTGATCCACTGGTTCCTCCAATGCGTGATGTAGCAGGAAGGCGCAGCCGCGGCTAAGCGAGGCTCCACGGCGGCCAGATACGCAGCCTGCGTGCCGCCACCGGAATTTCCCGCCACAGCCAGCCGCTTCGGATCCACGTCGGTGCGCGTGAGCAGATAGTCGATGGCGCGGATGCCGTCCCAGGTTTCGTAGCGGGCAATGTTCGATCCCGTAAGGATGCACTGGAGCCCCGCCATCGTGTGCTGCTGCGTGCCCATCGAGACGCGCTCGTACTCGCTGCGCTCGCCTTGGCCGGGCGGATCGTACGCCAGCACGATCATGCCGCGCCGCGCCATACCGATCCAACCGCGCTGATAGAGATCGGCGGCTTTGCCTTCGTTGGTGTGGCCCGCCGTTCCAAGCACAGCAGGAAACGGCCCCGCGCCGCGCTTCGGCACGTAGACGTTCGCCGTGACCTTGAATCCCGGCAAACTTTCGAACAACAGCTTCTCGATGCGATACTCGTCGCGCTCGATCACGCCGGTGATGCGCGCGTTGAGCGGGGTCTTGGCGGGCCAGCCGCCGAGCGATTGCGCGATGCGTTCTCGAATGTACTGCTGGCGGCGGGCGAGATCCTGCGGAGTGCGGATGGCCGCGATCGCGCGATCACGCTCGGCCCAGTGCCGCTCGGCGATTCCGGTGAGGTAGCCGTCGATCATGCCCGATAGGTCGCCCATCACGGTGAGCGCCTGGCTGGCCAGCAGGAAGGCGAGCGTCATTTCATGTCCGCCTGAATCTTTTCGATCAGCCTTGGAACGTAGCTGCGCGCGCGCTCCGGAGCGCCGGGCGACTCCTTCGGCAGCGCGGCGATCACATCCTTCGGCGGCTGGATTTTGGGTTGCATGTATCCGATGGCGTTGAGCGCCGCCACCGAAACATAAACGCTGTTCTTCGAAGCGTCCGCCAGTTCGAGCAACACGCGCAGCGCTTCTTTTCCGTCGGCTTCACTGCCGAAGCGTCCCAGCGCCTCGGCCGACACGACGCGCACATACGGCGCGGGATCCGCGAGCGCCTTGCGCAACTCGCCGCCGAGCTCCGAGACGGCCTTCTCACCCCGGATCAGCGCTCCCTGCGCGGCCCAATACCGCACCGCACTATCCCCATCATGCAAACCCTGCTTCAGCTCAGCCACGGCCGGCTTGCGGCGATCGCTCGCCAACTCCGCCATCGCCTGGATCTTCTCCATCGGATACTTCTTGGCATCATGCCCCATCTCGTAAGGCGTCGACCCCTTCGCGCGCTCATGGATCTCGCCTTCGGGCAGAAAACCCACGTCGTGGATCTTCGCCGCCAGCGCGCGCTGCGCTTTTCGCATCCGCTCGACAATGGCTTTGTGCTCGGGCGAATCGGCCAGGTTCTTGGTCTCGTCACGATCCGCCTGCAGGTCGAACAACTGCTCTGACGGCTTCTCCCGCCAGAACTGCGACTGCACGTCATTGAGCTTGCCATCGTCGAACAACTGCCGCCAGACATGCGTGGTCGGCGTTTCGAACATGTAGCTGACGTGCTGCCCGTAGATGCGATGCGGCATGTAGTGGCGCAGGTAGACGTAGCGCCCGTCGCGGACCGACCGCGTCATGTCAATTCGCTCGTCCATGCGTCCGCGGAAGCCGTAGACGTAGGGCTGCTCGGCGGCGGCGTGCGGACCCAAAAACGCATGCCCCTGGAAATGTTTCGGTGGCGCGATCCCCGCCAGGCTCAGGACGGTGGGCGCAAGGTCCACGAAACTCACCAGCCGTTGCGTCTCGCCGCCAGGGCGATAATCCTTCGTAGCCAGATGCCGGAGCTTCTCTGGAACATGCGCGATCAGCGGCACATGGAGCCCCGAGTTGAACGGCCAGCGCTTGCTGCGCGGCATCCCGGATCCGTGGTCGCCATAGAAGAACACCACCGTGTTGTCGGCGAGCCCGTCCGCTTCGAGTTCGGCAAGCACCTTGGCCGCTTGCCCGTCCATGGTGGTGATGTTGTCGTAATACTGCGCCCAGTCTTCGCGAACCTCGCGCCGGTCGGGATGATACGCCGGAACGCGCACCTTCGAAAGGTCGTGGACCCACTTGTGCGGCCGCGTGCGGATCTGGCTTTCGTGCGTGATCAGAAAGTTGAACACCGAAAAGAACGGCTGCCCGGATGCTCGCTTGCGCCAGTGGGCTTTGTTGCTCGAGTCATCCCAGGTGCCGGCCGGCTTCACCAGGTTGTAGTCTTCCTTGGCATTGTTGGTGCAGTAGTAGCCGGCCTCGCGCAGGTATCCGGGGAACATCTTGAACCCCGCCGGCAGCGACGTCTCTGACCGCATGTGCTCGGCGCCGAGCGAGGGCGGGTACATGCCGGAGATGATCGTGGTCCGGGCCGGCGCGCACACGGGAGCGTTGGACCACGCGTTGCGATAGAGCAAGCTCCGCTTCGCCAGCCGATCGATGTTCGGGGTGTCGGCGTAGGTATCGCCGTATGCGCCAATCTGCGGACCGATGTCCTCGCAGGTGATCCAAAGGATGTTGGGCCGCGCGGCCTGAGCCAGCGCCGCCGAGCCCGCCGCAGCCAGAAACTGTCGTCGTTCCATCGTTCTCAGATTCTGGCACAGTTACGCTCATGCCGAAGCCCGCGCCATTGCGGACCTCGGGTGATAGCATACTCGCGTGATGTCCGTATCCTGCCTTGCCCTGACACGGCTCGCGATTATTCTTTCGATGGCCACCGAGTTCGCTCTCGCCGCCGAATACCGCTGGGTGAATGTCTCGGCCCATGCTCCCTTCGCCGCGCGCGATGGCGCTGGCGCGCTGAGCTTCCGTCAGAAGATGTGGCTGATTGGCGGCTGGAATCCAAACGACAAGGCTTTTTTTCCGCGCATCTGCAACAACGAAGTGTGGAGCTCTCCCGATGGAGCGGCCTGGACTCTCGAGAAGCAAAACACGTTCCGGGATGACCGTTTCGATCCGGCACGGGATTGGGAGGGCCGGCACACGGCTGGTTACGTGGTCCACCGGGGTAAGATGTGGATCGTGGGCGGTGACGCCAATCAGAAGCATTATCAGAATGACGTCTGGAACTCCGCCGATGGCAAGCGCTGGAACCGAGTCAGCGAGACCACGCCATGGGCGCCGCGCGTGTTGCACTACACCGCGGAGTTCCGCGGCCGCATCTGGGTGATGGGTGGGCAGACGATGCCGGGATTCGTGACGGGGCCCGGAGAGAAGTTCCACCGCGACATCTGGACTTCTGCGGACGGAGTTCGCTGGGAGCAGGTCAAGCCGGTCGAGCCGTACTGGAAGCCACGCGGGATGATCGGCGGCGCCGCCGTGCATCGCGGCCGCATCTGGATCCTCGGCGGAGGCACCTACGATACGCCCACCACGCCAAAACGGAGCTTCTATAGCGATGTGTGGAGCTCAGCCGACGGCGTCCGTTGGGAACAGCACACCGCGGAGGCGCCGTGGCACCCTCGGCAGTATCATGATGTCGCTGTCTGGGACAGCCGGCTCTGGGTGATGGAGGGATGGAACGGCGGAAATCGGAATGACGTTTGGCACTCGGCCGACGGCGTTACATGGAAAGAGCTTCCCGGCACGCCGTGGAAACCAAGGCACGCCGCGAGCCTGTTCGTCCACGCAGATCACTTGTGGATGGTAGCCGGGAACAATATGGAGACCGATGTCTGGCGGCTCGACAGAGTCGAATAGTGGATCGTGGCACCGCTCCCGGAACCATCTCTGGCTTGTTCACGGGGGTGGGAAAGCAGTGCCCGTGCGAGGGGTTTCCAACGAGGATCTGCATGACTATGCGGGTCCGCACGTTGGGGTAGATACAGTACTTCTTCGACCTCCCGTTCTACAACAACTTGCGGACAAGTCATGGTATGCTGGGGTTGCATTTCCGCGAAAGGACTGAAGCGAGGAGCGTTGTTCGCGCCGGTGCCGGAGGAGAGTGGCCCGATGCGGGGCGTTAGCCGTGGAGCGAATGAGGAATGAGGACTGACCGGAAGCGGGCCCTGATCACCGGAATCACCGGTCAGGATGGTTCCTACCTGGCCGAACTACTAGTAGCCAAGGGCTATGAGGTCCATGGCGTAGTCCGGCGGGTTGCCCTCGAACGGGCGGATCAGCGTCTGGGCCGGCTCGAAGCCGTTCGCGACCAGATCACGCTTCACGCCGCTACCCTCGAAAGCTACGCCAGCATTCATGATGTAGTGGAAAAGGTGCGGCCGGAAGAGTGCTATCACCTAGCCGCGCAGAGCTTCGTCAGCTACTCGTTCGATGACGAGTTCACCACCCTCAACACGAACATCAACGGCACGCACTTCATCCTTTCGGCCGTCAAGCGGCTCGCTCCGGAGTGTCGCTTCTTCTTCGCCGGCTCGAGCGAGATGTTCGGCAAGGCGGAGGAGGTTCCGCAGCGCGAGACCACCCGCTTTCATCCGCGCAGCTCCTACGGAATCAGCAAAGTAGCCGGATACGAGCTGACCCGGAACTATCGTGAAGCCTACGGCATGCACGCCAGCACGGGGATTCTCTTCAATCACGAGTCGCCACGCCGCGGATCAGAATTCGTCACCCGCAAGATCACCGCGGGCGTCGCTCGGATCCTAGCTGGGAAAGCGAACGAGCTCCGGCTGGGCAACCTCGACGCCAAGCGCGACTGGGGCCACGCCCGCGAGTACGTGCAGGCGATGTGGGTGATGGTGCAGCAGGCGAAACCCGATGACTTCGTGATCGCCACGGGAACCACGCATACGGTGGGCCAGTTCGTGGAGGCCGCCTTCGGCCACGCGGGGCTCGATTGGCGCGATTTCGTGGTAGTCGACAAGGCGCTCTATCGTCCAGCCGAAGTCAACATCCTGCTCGGCGACGCCTCGAAAGCCGAGCGCGTACTCGGATGGCGCCACACGGCCGAGTTCGACGATCTAGTCAAGGAAATGGTGGAGCACGATTGCCTCGCGCTCGGCGTCGATCCGCGACACCACGGCCGGGCCATGGCGGCGGTGGCGCAATGAGAGCGCACGTGCAAAGTATCGAGTATTCGGCGCCGCCGGAGGCCGCCACTGCTCCGCTGAGCCTGCGCGGATTGCTGCTCCGCCTGGCGGCTTGGCTCGAAGCGCATCCCGTCTTGCTGGGCGCGGCCTGCATCGTGCCCCTCCTCGCGAAAGCGCTGGCGATGATTCCGCGCAAGCCGGCTGCGTTCGACGAAATCTTCACGCTGGTGATTTCGAAGCTCTCACCCGCCGGCGCTTGGAACGCGCTGCTCGCCGGCGCCGACAATCAGCCTCCTTTCTATTACTGGCTGAACCACTCGTCGCTTGCCTTTGTCGGCAATGAGACGCTCGGGCTGCGATTCTGGTCGATGCTCGGAGCCGTGCTGGTTTCGGTGTGCCTGTACCTGATCGCCGGCCAGCGCCTGGGTTGGATCTATGGCGCGCTTGCCGTGATGATCGCGCGGCTTTCCGAGATCGAAGCCTGGACATGGGAAGCTCGCCCCTACGCCTTGGTGAGCGGCGCCATCGCGCTTGCCACGCTCGGCTGGATGTCGCGTGAACGCGCGGCGCGTTGGCCACTCGTCTGCTTCGCTGTGGGCCTGACTCTCGCCGCGAGTCTCCACTACTTCGCGATCCTCGCCTGGATTCCGTTCGCCGCCGGACAAGCAATCGCCGATCGGGAACGAGGCCGGATCGATCTACCTGTGTGGGGCGTGATGGCCGTGGCCGCGATTCCGTGGGCCGCGCAATTGCTCGCCATGCAAGAGGCGCTGCGCCAATACTCGGGACACTTCTGGGAACCGCCCTCGGCATCGCGGATCGTGTTCGAGTTTTATCGCTTGCTCGATGGTGCGCTGCTCGTGTTCGTCCCGTTCTTCTTCGCGTGGGTAGCGTTGCGGCGGCCATCGCCCGAGCGCTCCATCTCGCTGTTCAGCCGCGCCGAGCTCACGTTTCTCGCGCTGCTCGCCTCCGCGCCCATGTGGACCTACTTGGTTCTTTCGCGCGCGGGCGCATACGGCTTCCGCTACTTCGTCTACAGCGTGCTCGGTTGGGCGATCGTGATCCCGATGCTGTTCCGCTTCGCCGAAGCCGGGGTGCGCGGAATCACAACCGCAGCCGTAGTAGTAACCGTGCCACTTTTGGCTCTCGGTTCAGCGCGCGCCGCCGTGCGTGGACCCAGCCCGCTCGGCATCACCGCCGACTACGAACAGCTCCGCCGGTACGAGCCCGGCAAGCCCGTGCTGATGCCCGAGCCATTGAAGTACGTGGAAGCGCAGTTCCACGCGCCGGCCGATCTCAAGAACCGGCTCGTGTATCCGCTCGACCGCGAGCGCAGCATCCGGTTCAACGGAAAAGATACAGGCATCCTCTCCGTACAGGGGCTCTCACCGCTGCTTGGACTGAACACTCCCTCGTACGACAGCTTCTTCAAAGATCGCAACGAAGTACTCATCTGGCAGTCGAAAAATACAGAATTCAAATCATGGATCCCCGCCACTCTGATGAAGGAAGGCTGGAGTATCCAGTGGAGGACCGAATGGTCGCAGACGGAAGTTCTGCTCGCCCGGCGATCAGCGCCGTAATTCCAGCTTGGAATGAGGCGCCCAACCTCGAGGAGCTGTTACCCTCCTTGCGGCGAACGCTTGACATGTTGGGGATTCAGTCTGAAATCATCGTCGTCGACGGTGGCAGCAAAGATGACTCGGAAGAAGTATGCCAGCGCCACGGAGCCGCTTTCGTCCGCCAGACCGAGCGCGGTTACGGCGGAGCGCTGCTGGCCGGCTTCGCGCGCGCCCGCGGCGAGTACATCCTCACCATGGATGCCGACGGATCGCACCCGCCCGCGGTGGCGGAACGGCTCTGGTCCAACCGCAAGCCCAATCGCGTGCTGATCGCTTCGCGCTATGTGGAGAACGGCGGCTCTGACGCCGAGACGTTCCGCAAGATCCTCTCGGTGATCCTCAACAAGACCTTCTCGATCGTGCTCGGAATCCCGGTGAAAGACATGTCCACAGGATTCCGGATGTATCCATCCCGTGCCGTGCAACTGACGCTCGAAAGCCGCGACTTCGACGTGCTCGAAGAGATTCTCGCTCTGCAGCACGCGCAAGGCTACGAGTTCCGCGAGATCGGCTTCCACTATCGCCCCCGGAAATTCGGGGCTTCGCACGCACGCCTCGTCAAGTTCGGCATCGCCTATTGCAAAACGCTCTACCGGTTGACCAAGATCAAGAAGGAACCCATGGATTTGGACACTGGCATCGATGCCGACCTCACCGTGGGAGCCGCCAAGCGCTGAACTGGTGGAGGGCTACCGGTAATCCGGCGGCCCACTTTCGATTGGCTTGGTCCAGTACCGTTTTGCCGTGGTTCTATCCCGGGGAAGTGTGCCACACTGGGCGCGGGGAGAGAATTTGAACGGCGACATTCTCATCGCGCGGCACGGTCCCGGCCGGGGACCTAAGGTGCGCCTGTCGTTCCTGCGCCCCGCCAAGTATGATCGCCTGCTTGCCGGAGCGCTCGCGGCGCAACCCGGCATTCGCCTGCGGAACTGGTACACCGGAACCGCGCTACCCCGGCTCGACGGCGTGGCGGCGATTGTGTTCCTGCTGCAGGATCCGCTCCGCGAGTTTCATCCGCCGTGCTATGCCGAAGCATGCGTGCTGGCCGATCGCGCTCGCGAGCGCGGCATCCGCCTGGTCAACCCGCCCGATGCGCTGTCGAATTCCATCAAGTCGCGCCAGTCGGAGATCTGGCGTAACGCCGGCTTTCGCACGCCCCGTTACCAGCGCTTTCAAGACGCTCGCGAAGTCCGCGCGTTGCTTCCGGGGCTGACGTTTCCCGCGATCGTGCGTTCAGACGAGCATCACACGCAACAGAACATGCATGTGGTCTACTCGGCGGCCGAGTTGCTCAACCGCGTCAAGCAAGGCGTCCGGCTGCCCGGCTCCGTGGCTCCGCTGATCGATACGCGCGGCGGAGACGAACCGTACTTCTCGCTCTATCACAAGAAGCGCGTGCAGGTGTTCGGCCGCCATGTCTGTCCGATGCACCTATTCCTTGGCCCGGACCCGATCGTCAGTAGCAAGACATCGAGCTTCGGGCACTATCGCAGCGTCAATCCGCTCGCGCGCTGGGATGGAAACCGCCGCGCCGCCGGGCATGTGCGGCTCGATAACGCGTTCGTCTTCGACACGCCTCCCGAGCATGAAGCGCTGTTCGTGCGCGCGGCGGAAACGCTCGGCCTCGAGTGGTGCGCCATCGACTATTCGACTGCGCCCGATGGCGAGCCGGTGTTGTGGGAAGCGAATCCTTACTTCGCGATCGATCTCTGGCCGTTCGCGATCTTGCCGGGTCCGCGCCGCGTTGCCGAGCGCCACGAGCGTGCGGCAAAAGCGGTGGCCGAGTTTTTCGGAGATCTGGCCGCCGTACGCGAAGCAGCGCTGTGCCGCTGAGTCTCGCGCAGTAGACTGGTCCTCATGACGTTCGCCCATCTCGCGGAGTGGACGGCTCGCGCCGCGCCCGGCCAGAAGCTGACGCCGGCAGCCAAGCGCCAGATCCAAGCGGAGCTGCCCGCGTTCATTCGCGAACTCACGCCTGCCCATGCTCCCCAATCGGTGAAGCTGCCCACCGGCGAGTCCCTGAGCGATGCCACCCGCATGACCGCGCTGAAGTGCCACTGTCTGTTGCTCGCTCGCGTCACTGCCGGCGCCGGCTACGTCAAAGCCGATCCGGAGTACGATCGCCTGGCGAAAGACGTGCTCTTCTACGTGATGCGCCACGCCTTCAATACCGATGACCCGAAGGGCGTCTTCTGTTGCCCTCCGTGCACTCTCTCGCTGCTTCCGCTCTATGCGACTCGCTGCTTTCGCTGGGTCAAGTGCGAGGAGCTCGAGTCGAACGTGCTCAATGCCCTGGCCAAAGGGACGTCGGTTTTCGCGCGGAGCTATCCGAAGAACTACGCGATGTGGGCCGTGGGATTCTCGCGGAGCAGTTCGCGGAAGTGAAGTGCGAGCATTAGCGGGCAGTCCACTCGCCTTCGTACATCACCCGTTCGATCTTCCGAAGATTCCGCACATCGGCCAGCGGATCCGCCGTCACTATCACCAAGTCCGCGAGCTTGCCCTTCTCGATCGTGCCGAAGTCCGCCGTCTTGCCGAGCGCAAGCGCTCCATTCCGCGTCGCCGCCATGATCGCCTCGCCTGCCGTGAAACCGCCCCCCACCAGAATCTCGAGTTCGCGATGCGTCATCGCGCCCGGAAAATCGATACTGCTGCCACCATCGGATCCAACCGCAATCGAAATCCCCGCCAACGCGAACTTGCGCGTGTTCCGCACGGCGATGTCGAACTCCTTGCGCGCAGCGGGCGATGCTTCGCGTTTGGCGGCGGCCGCGCGCACCGCTTCGAGCACCCCAGGTTCGAGCGATGGCACCACATCAGCAGCATCGAGCAGCTCCGGATGCTCGCGATAGAGCCAGGCGAGCTCCTGGCGCACCAGCGTGGGCGTGAACACGATCTGCTTCGCCTTCAACTCGTCGAGGAACGCCTGCGGGATCTCTTCGGTGTCGCGCACCATGTGCAGGAATCCGCTCGCTCCGGCCTTCAGCAACTGCTGTGTGTCGGCGAGCGATTGGATATGCGCCACGACGGGTATGCGGAAGCGTTGCGCCTCGCTCACGATCGCCGCGCGCACGTCTCCTTTGATCTTCGGAGCCTTGCCGCCCAAGCTGTCGACCCAGATCTTGATGAGATCCGCTTGCTGCGCATCGAGCTCCGCTACTTGCTTGCGTGCCTCTTCCGGCGTGTCCACCTGTCGGGCGATCGCGCCGATCTCCTGCGAAGGATGGCCGCCCGTGCACGTGAATCCGCGACCCGCGGTGAACAGCCGCGCGCCAATACGCGCTCCGGCGCGCTGCGCTTTGCGGACTTCGAACCCCGCCTCGCGATCGGTGCCCACGCTGCGCACCGTGGTGACGCCGAAGCGAAGGTACGCATTCAGGTTGCGCTCGATGCGCTCGCGCGTGTAATCGGCCGCGACAAATTCAGGAGCAGCTTTCGCGCCGAGATGAACGTGGAGATCGATTAGCCCGGGAACGATCCAGCGCCCTCGTCCATCGATCTTCTCGGCGGCGGCGGGGATGGGCACATCCGAGCGCGGTCCCGCGGCGCGAATCCGCGAGCCCTCGATGACGACGATCGAGTCCGCGATCGCCGGCCCCCCATTGCCATCGATCAAAGTCGCGCCGACGATCGCCTCGAGTGGGCGCTGCGGCGTTGATTGACAAGCGGTGAAGGCGAGCGCGCAGATCACGGCAAGAGCAGAGCGGACCATCTTCACGAGTATAGTGCGCATTCCGTGTCATGCTTACCGATGTGAAGCGAATTCTCCTGCTCGTCACCGCGATCCCTTTGCTCGCAGAGCTCGCCATCGAGCGCCAGAACACGTTGGTGCGCGAGTATTGCGCCGTGTGCCACTCGAGCGGGGCGATGAACGGTGGACTATCGCTCGAGGGCTACGACGCGTCACAGCGCAATCCTGCGCTAGCAGCGATGATTCTGAGCAAGCTCCGCAACGGCGCAATGAGCGCCGCGGGACTGCGCGCTCCCGATCGCGTGGAAGCAGCAGCGTGGACGGCGGCGGCAGTGGCGCAATCGGAAGGCGCGCGCGAGTGGACCGTGATCCGCAACCAGACCAGGGTGATGGCGAGCATCGTGCGCGAGGTGGCTCCGCGGAAGGCGGCAAGCGAAGCTCCGCTTTACCGGCTCACGCTTGCCTGCGACACGTCGAGCCGCATGGGTGAGATGCAGTTGACGTGGTCGCCTGAGCCACAGACCGATCGCACGTTCACCGTGTCCGTGGATGATGGAAGCCCCATCGAGCACCGGCTCAGCGGACGTGAGAGCATGGGCAACGGCAGCAAGGGAACGACGGGACGCGCGTCGGCGCTTCTAAACGCCCCGCTGGCGAAGAGCAAGCTCGCCGTCAGTGATCTATTCCCGCGCGAAGCGATCGAATTCCCACTCGCGGCAATGCCGGCTCGAGCCGAACTTTCGCCATGTTTCGAGGTGCGTTGAGGTTCAGAATCGGACGTCGCAGAGATCGAGCGACTCCAACTCGGGCTGGCCGTTGAAGTGGAGCTTTGGCGCATTCGGTCCCAACCGGACTTCGAGCGCAGAGTTCGCTACCTCGGGCGAATACGGAAAGCACTTGACGTGGATCGGGCCTTCGCGGCCTTCCGCGAACTCGAGCAAACGCTCGGTAGGCTCGGCGCGCAGTTCGAACTGGTTGTGTTTTCGGGTCCAGAGATAGGCCCAATGAGTCGTGATTACCGTCAAGGCCACCAGCGCAACTACTGCTCTCGACTGCACGCGTTCGCGCAGCAGCCCGAATCCGGCTCCGGCAAGCAGCGCCAAACCCGCGCTGGCCAAGTAGGTGTGACGGCTCGGCACGAATGGTTGATAGGTGAGGAAGCTGTACGGAAGAAGCGTCACTGCCATCCAGACCAGAGCCATTCCGGCGACGACGAGCCAGCGGCGCGCCCGGAGCGCCAGCATCGCCACGAGCGACAGCCCGCCGCTGATCCAGAGCATGCGGGCGACGCTCCGGGGCGTGGTGATCCAAAACGGGGCGGTCAACGAAAAGGTTCCGTCGTTGAAATGCAGATGACTCGCCCGCGCCGCGTGCGCCATGAGAAAGTAGAGCGCCGCCAGCACGACGAAAGGAACCATGTAAGGCGCCGCGCGCTTTCCCTGGCGTTCGAGAACGGCGAGCAGCACGATGAGCGGAACCACGCACACAGCCGACTCTTTCGATAGCAGCGCGAGCACGTAGAGCCCGAGCGCCGCCGCGTAGATCGAAACGCGCCGGCTTTCGAGCCAATGCATCCAGCAGAGCACGCTCATCATCGAGAATCCGAACACGAGGAGTTCGGGCAGTGCGGCGTACCAAATCACTGCTTCCTGGTGGCCCTGATACACCGCGAAGTAGCAGGCCGCTGCGGTTGAGACACGCCAGCCGATGCGCTTCCATCCGCCGAGCGCGAACACCAGCCATGTGTTGATGACGTGCAGCGCCAGACTGCTCGCGTTGAAGGCGAATGCGTTCAATCCGAAAAGTTGCTCGGTCCAGTAGGTGAGCACCAACGAGGTGGCACGGCACCGGTAAAGCGCATCGCCGGCCAATTGCCACCAGCCGGACACAGGCCCATACTCGCGCGCCAACCGGATTTGAATATAGTCGTCAGAAATGAAAGGCAGCGCAATCGCTCGCCCATATGCCGCTATGCAAAGCGCAGCCATGATGACACACGGCCACAAGATGGAATTCACCCGTTCACCCAACCGTCCCTCCCGCAGCCGCAAGTCCCCGTTAGCGGCCGGCGTCTGATCGCTTACAGTTTACGACACTGCGGTTGGAGGTGTCACGACAGCGGCCACTAGTGGCGGGACGACAGCGCCCTCGAGGAGCTCACACCGCCACCTGGTATTCCTTCAACTTGCGATACAGCGTAGTGCGGCCGATACCCAACAGATGCGCGGCCACCGCGCGATCTCCATGCGTGAACTCGAGCGCCCCCATGATTGCCTTGCGTTCCAACTCGGCAAGCGGCACCACCGGAGACGCCGCCCCCACCGCGCGATGCGGCGGGATGCGCGGAATGTCCACCGGAGTCACCGTCATCGCCGTGGAAAAGCCCGCGCCGGCTCCCATCGCCATCGCCATCTCCATCCCGCGTGACGCCGTGCGATGATTGCGCACTGGCGAAGGTAGATCTCCGATGTGCAGCGAAGGACCGGAGTTCATCGCAACCATCTGCTGCACGCAGTTCTCGAGCTCGCGCACGTTGCCCGGCCAATCGTAGTGCTCGAGTTCGTACCAGATGTCTTCCGAGACCGCGTGCGTGTTGCCGTACTTCTTGAGGAAGTGCTCCACCAGCGGGCGAACGTCTTCGCGCCGCTCGCGCAGTGGAGCGAGCTTGACTGTCACCACGTTCAGGCGATAGTAGAGGTCACGGCGAAAGTTGCCCTTCTCTACTTCTTTCGCGAGATCGCGATTGGTCGCGGCGATGACACGGAAGTCCGAGCGCTTCGAAGCCAAGGCGCCTACCGGGCGAAACTCCTTCTCCTGCAGAACACGCAACAGCTTCGCTTGCAGGTCGAGCGGCAATTCTCCGATCTCGTCGAAGAACGCCGTGCCTCCATCGGCCAACTCGATCAACCCGCGCTTGATGGCGACTGCTCCGGTGAATGCTCCCTTCGCATAACCGAACAGCTCGCTCTCCATCAGCGTTCCCACCAGACTCGAACAATCGATGGTGATGAACGGACCTCGCGGATTCGCTTGATAGATGCTGCGCGCCACCATCTCTTTGCCGGTTCCCGTTTCCCCGAGAACCAGCACCGGCCATGTTCCTTGCGCCACCTTGTCGATGTGACGCAACACTTGTCGCGTTTTGACTGACTCTCCTACGATCAATTGCAACTCCCTCTCTCGTTCGGTTCCCGTTCGCCGATCATCTATCCTCGTCTCCTCTCAACGAGTGGACTCTGTCGAAACAGAGCCCTCAAATGATTAGTGCGGGTTCCAAGGTAAAAATCTACGCGAATGTGATGATCTTCACAAGACCAAGACTGGGTGTATGGCCAGCAGACTATAGGGTGTATCCCGATCTCTGAGGTAGGGAAAGCATGTAGTACTAAGACCTACCCCACCCTCAAGCTTCGTGGATTCAATAGCCTAGGAGGATTTCACGCGGGTGCGTGGAACCCCTATGCGCGATGCGTGTACGCAGCGCCTTTATCCGGGGCCCCTCCCCACAGGTGCGGGGATGACGATGATGCGAACGCGCGCGGTGCCCGCGCGGAGCATGTCGATCGAGCCTGCGGCCGCGCGTGAGAGATCGATGATGCGGCCGCGCTTGAATGGTCCTCGATCGTTGATGCGCACTTCGGTGACGTTGCCGTTGTCGAGATTCTCGACGCGCACCCAAGTGCCGAATGCGTACTTGCGATGCGCGGCGGTGTGAAGGTTCATGTCGAAGCGCTCGCCACTCGCCGTTGCGCGGCCTTGGTAGCGTTCGCCATACCAACTGGCGATACCGGTCTGCTTCGCGCCGATCTTCGGCGAAAAAATTTTCGCGCTGCGCTTCGAGCAGCTCGATGCGAGTGCGATGACGATGAGCGCGAAGATGCGAAAATTGCGAGTGCGCATGTGCGATGTCGTCCGGAGGCCCGTAAAACAAGGCCCCGGAGCAATAAAACAAGTTTAGCTGAAAACGTTTTATCGATGCGAGCGCTCTTCGCCGGTGATGCGCAACGCGTCGATCGATGCATGCATCGTGATCGATGCGGAGCGTCACGATGAAAAATTTTGCTTGACATTCGACGCAGTTCACTTTATATATGGATCACACTGTGGTCTTCGCAAGAAGATCGCAAATTCTGATGTTAGGGAGAATGAATCAATGAAGTACGCAACCAAGAAGGCGGCCAAGAAGGCCCCTGCCAAGAAGAAGGCCGCCAAGAAGAAGAAGTAGGGATCTCGAGAACCTCGGTGGGTCGCAAGATCCGCCACGATGGTTCGAACGGTTCTAACCGCTAGGGCCCCGAGCAATCGGGGCCTTTGGCTTTTTTGGCAGCTCCACTCTACTCGCTCACTCCTCTCTCGTCTCCTCCCTTCTTCGTCCTCTCTCCTCCCTTCGTCCTCTCTCCTCCGTCCCGTGTCCCGCCGATCGCTACGGATCCTTTTATATACGTCCGCTCGGAACACAATCCATTCATGAGTGTCACACACTCAGATTGTTTGCGCGATATATTGACATGTAGACGCTCATGTTTTATATTGGAGTTGAGCTTAGATCTCGATTAGGAGGTATCTGAAAATGCTAGTTCGCTACAATCCCTGGGCCGACTTCGGCTCGCTCTCTAACCCGTTGAAAGCATTCGACAATGCGCTGCAGTCGTTCTTCCCCGAGACCCATGCCCCGGCGGTCAGCCCCTGGACCCCGCCCGTGGATATCGTCGAGACCGAGAACGAACTCGTCGTCAAGGCCGACGCGCCTGGCGTCAAACCCGAAGACATCGAAGTCAAATTCGAAGACGGGACGCTGATCCTGAAGGGCAAGCGCGAGTTCGAGAAGAAGGAAGACGGCAAGGGCTATCACCGCATCGAGCGCAGCTACGGCACATTCATGCGCGCGTTCACGCTGCCGGAGACGGTGGATCCCGAGAAGTTGACCGCCGACTACTCCAACGGCACCCTCACAGTGTCCATCGGCAAGAAGGAAGTTGCCAAGCCGAAGTCGGTGAAGGTGAATGTGAAAGCTTCGTAAGCCAAGCACGACGAGCGAAGCAAGTGCGTGAACTTTCGAAGGCCCGGTGTCGAAGCGCAAAGCTCGATGCCGGGCTTCACTGTCTCAGCAACGATGAATCGGTGCGTGAGTCAGCTTCGTCTAAACTCGTAGGTAGACAACGATGAACGCTATCAAGACAGTCTTTCTGCTCGGCTTGCTGTCGAGCATTCTCGTATTCGGCGGACGCGCGGCAGCGGGTGAGCGCGGCATGTGGCTCGGACTCGTGATCGCCATCGGCATGAACTTCTTCAGCTACTTCTTCTCGGAGAAGATCGCGCTGGCATCGAGCGGAGCGCAAGCGGTGACTCCGGAGTCGTACCCGCAGATCTATCGCCGTCTCGCGCCGATGACCGAGCGTCTCGCGCAGCGCATGGGAATCCCTCCGCCGAAGCTTTGGGTGACGCCCGAGCCGCAGCCCAATGCATTCGCTACGGGACGCAATCCGAATCACGCATCGGTGGCGGTGACCGCGGGGTTGCTCGACTTGATGAATGATCAGGAAGTGGAAGGCGTTGTCGCGCACGAGCTCGGCCACGTGCTGCATCGCGACATTCTGATCAGCTCTGTGGCGGCGACCATCGGCACAGCGATCACGTTCATGGCGCAGATGGCGTACTTCTTCGGCGGACGGCGCGACGATGACGATCGCGGATCGGCATGGGCGGGTCCGCTGATGTTCCTCGCGAGCCTCCTGATCGCGCCCATGATTCAGATGGCCATCTCGCGCACGCGCGAGTTCAGCGCGGATGCGGCGGCGGCCAAGTACACGGGTTCACCGAATGGGTTGATCTCGGCACTGCGGCGCCTCGATGCCTACGGCAAGCAGATTCCGATGGACGTGTCGCCGGCGCAATCGCACATGTACATCATGAATCCGATTCGCGGGTTGTTCTCGACGCACCCGTCGACGGAAGACCGGATCGCGCGCCTCCGCCAACTCTCATAGCTCAGTGTGAGGCTGGCTTGAACCCCCGCCGTATCGCCGCCTCCACCGCTCGAGGGTGTTCGCCAGCGCCGGGCAATCCTGTTCGAGCACGCCATAGATGGACATGTGGTATCCAATGACGCCCGCCAACAGGTTCCGCGCACTCGAAGCGGCCTCCGGCTTCAGCTTGATGATCAGCGTGTCGCCGATCGAGACATCGTTGACGCTACGCCGCGCGACGTCGATCGATTCGATATCCTGCCAACGCGCACTGCGCACGCCGCCCAGGTAGTGGAGCTGGACGCCCGAAGCATCCAGCTCCACGTAGTAGCGCGTCCGCATCGCCACCCCCGCAACGGCCAGCAGTGCGAATACGGCGCCCAGCCCGGCGAGCGTCCACGGCGAGGCAGTCCGCCACGCATCGAAGTTGACCACCAGCGACAGCGCGATCAGCGCAACCAGCGGCGCGGCGACGCGTGCCAACCGCCATGGCCGAAAGCGGATGATCTCCTTCTCCACGGAATCGAACTATACCAGATGCCCCGCCGGCGCCAGACGATACCCCGGGTAGATCCCTTGAAAGCATCTCAGGATCTGATGAATGTCGTAAGGGTGCGTGTCCTTCCCGCTCAACGTATGCTTCATCACATCGAAGGCGTGCCGAATGCCCGCATGGTCATCGAGATCCACGTCAGCCACCAACAGCCCCTCGCGGCTCGTATCGCGCGCGAAGGTGAGCTGCAGATTGCCCATGTCATCGCGCGTCTTGAAGCTTTCGTGCTCGGGCAGCCGCTGCCAGCCCTGCGGAAACTGGTGCAGCGCGCCGCATTCCTCACGGAACTGCAGCGGACGATTCACGAGTCTCTCCTGCAGGTCCGGATCCACCACGATGAGGCACCGCGCCGGTTTGATCCCAAGGATCCTGCGATAAGTCTGGAACAGCGATCCGTCATCGAGCGTCACGCTCCAACTCTTTGACCACACGTTGAACACACTGGCGCGGTGTTCGAGCGGAAGGCCTTCCCACACTGACTTGTCGATACCGGACGCTGCGAGCAATCGTCGCAACGTGTCGTGGATGTCGTTCCATTGCGGAAACAGCGCCATCACGCGAATCGGGTCCACGAACATCTGCTCGCGCACGGTGAGCGGCGCGCCGGCCGGCACGTCGATGAAGATCGACTTCGGGCGATAGCTCGCCGGCTGAATCGTGAGCTGCGCCGCGCCATCGGGAGCCGCCGGTATGTTCGGCAAGCGGACGCGCCCGCCTTCCAAGTGGAAGCGAAACGTCTGGTCGAATTGCGAGCACCGCCGGTTCTGCACGCGCACTTCGATGCGGTCGGTAATCCAGGCGCCATCGGCGTCAATGAGCTCGAGAATGATTTCACTCGTGTTCGGCATCGCGAGAGCCCTCCACGACTCTCGCTCCACTGATACCGGCGAGCGCCTCGGCTCCCGCAAAATCGTTTCCCGCAAACGCCTGAGCCGAAAGACGATCCGATTTTTCAAAGACACGTGATCGCCGGCTCGCTCACTCCGCGGACGGCGTCAAGGCCGGCTGATCGCGGCAACTCCCATCGGAACCTCTGCCGCGACTGCGTACTCGTACTGCGCCCACGTGCGGAAGTAGTCATTCACCGCTCCGATGTGGCGATTCGCGGTATCGGCCGAGATCTGTTCGCGCAGATTCACCAGGAACAACGTGCCGTCACCGAGCTGAAAGCGGGCTCGCTCGGCTTCCTCGAGTTCCCGGGCCACGGTCAGTTCCTTCTCGATCAGCGCCGCTCTTTCGTGCGCCGCGCGCACCGCCGACGCCGCATCGCGCACCTCAGCCGCCACCTGATCGCGAGCAAACCGGCCCCGTTGCGCCACCTGCCGCAGCTTCACTTCGGCGTCGCGAAGCTTCCCCGAAGCCGTTCGCCGCTGCAACGGCAGATCGAACACCAGCGCCGCTTTCATCTCGTTCGGACCACGCCGCACATCGCCTCGCCCACTCTCCGCGGTGAAGCCCAGTTGAAAATCGACGCCCGGAAGGCGGTCATTCATCGCCGCCTTGCGATCCACCTCGATGCGATCCCGCTGCGCCTCCACGCGAAGCAAGTCCGGACGCTTGCGAATCGCGGCCTCGACATCGGCCAGGAACTTCGTCTCGTCGATCGTCCGCAGACTCGGGAACGCTTCCGGCGCGCGATCTTTGGAAAGCAGCACCGGTTCGCCATTGGCGTCGCGGTAGAACAACGAAAGCTCGATCGCGGCCTGCTGGAGCGCGCGTTCGGCTTCCACCACGAACGAGCGCCGTTGCAGAATCGCGCGTGCGTTCTCGGTCACTTCGATCGCAGCCACCTGTCCCGCCTGCGCCGATTCGCGCAGGAAATGGTCGCGAGCAGCCGCGATGTCGAGCATCGCCTGCGCCAACTCCACGCGCTTGGCCGCGGCCACCCAATCCCAGTAGCGGCGCGTTGCTGACTGGCGGATCACCAGGAGCTGCTGGTCTATGCTCAGCGAAGCCAGCCTCCGCCCGATCTCGGCTTTGCGCAGATCCGCGCGCTTCGAGTCGATCGCGCGGTCGCGCAGCAGCGGCAGCTTCATCCCAGCGCTCCATTCCCCGTACGATCGCGTATCGAGCTTGCCTTCATATGGCGCGAAGCGGCCGTCTCCCACGCGCCACCCGCCATAGAAACCGGCGCCATTCCATGTAGTCGCCTGCTCGACTCCCATGAACAGCCGCTCGTTCTCGTAGTAGCCAAAGCGATCGGCATCGGCCCGCGCACGCAGCGTCAGATCGAATTTGCCTTGCGCCATCAGCAGTTCCGCCTCGGCCAGTTCGCGCTCGGCGAGCGCCACGGCCAACGGAGGATAGTGGCGCGTCACCGAGTCGAGCACATCCTGCAGTTCCAGCCGTTCCGCTTGGCCCCACCAGGCCAGCGTGAAGAGAAGAGTGAGTTTTTTCATTTCTTTGTTTCGCTTTTACCCATTGCCGCCATTTCCGTCTGTGCGATGGTGGGCGGGAAGCCGTTGAACTGCCGCCACAACTCGAACCCGAGCGGTACCGTGCGCAGCAGCACCCAACCATGCGCACGCACTCCCTGCCGCAGGTAGCGCTGCGATGGCCACGGGTCGTCGGCTGCATCCGGCGCCACCAGCAAGCGAAACTTGCCTTGCCCGTTGTCAGTCGCGTCCACCAGCGTGACTTCGCCTCCGAAAGTTCCCACTGCCACAGAAGGCCAACCCACGAACTGTATCGCCGGCCAACCCTCGAACTGCAGCCGCACCTTGTCGCCCGCCGAAACGAGCGGCATGTCGTTGCCGCTCACCCACAACTCCACCACCGTCTTGCCGGACTCCGGCACCAGGATCGCCACCGGGTCGCCCGCCTTCAGCACCTCGCTCCCCGGTTGCGCCAGCAGCCGCAGCACAACGCCATCGCGCGGCGCAGTGACACTTTGCGTCGATTGCCGCGCCAGCCGCATCTCCACCGGCTGCAGCGCCGCCATCGCGTTGGCGATCTCAGCCGCCGCCAGCGCGCGAGATGCTTTCGCGTCATCGATCATCGCGCGGAAGTCTGTCTCCGTCTTCTGCCGCTCCGCACCGAGCGCGCTCATTTCCTCTTTGGCGGAGTTCAACGCCGCTTTGGCGCGCTCTGCTTCCGCCACGGCGCGGTCATAGTCGAGCTGTGCGAGCTCCACCGATCGCGTCGGCGTCAACCCTTTGCGATGCAGGCCATTCTGGCGGTCAAGATTCAGCTTGGCCGTTTGCTGCGTGGCCACGGCGGCATCGGTGGCGCGTTCCGCTGCGCGCAGGCGCTCGCGAGCCATCTCGACGCGAGAATCCGCCGCCGCAATCGCACTGCGCCGCGAACCATCCAGCCCGCCGATCCGGTCGCCGAGCGACTGTTCCCGAAGCTGCGCCGCGCGCAACCGTTCCTGCACCGCGTCGCGTTCGCGGCGATAGCGATCGAGAATCGCTGGATCGTTGTCGGCGATCTCGGCAACCGGATCGCCCGCTTTCACCTTCGTTCCCTCCGTCACACGCCAGCGCAGGATGCGGCCTTCGATCGGCGCATCGATGGCCTGCTGGCGTTCCACCGGAGTCAGCGCCACCACGCGCCCGCTGCCGCCGATGTTCTGCTGCCACGGCACGAACGCCAAACCGGCAGCAGCCACGGCGAACGCACAGGTCAAACCCAGTGCCAGCCACCGCGCCTGCGGAGACGTGCGCACCAGCCGCATCGAAGACAGCGGCTCGAACTGCGTGATCCCCGAGTGTTCGCTCATGCCGTCACCTCCCCGGGGCTCAGCTTGCTTTCGCTGAGATCGTAGACGCGATCGCAGCGCGCGAGCAACGAAGGATGCGACGACGCGACCACCAGCGTCCACGGAGCCTCGCGATCAAAGAGCACGTCTAGCAGCCGCTCGATCCCCGGCGAGTCATGGCTGCGGTCTAGCGTCTCGTCGATCAACAGCAGCCTCGGCCGCTGTAGGATCGCTCGCGCTAGCGCGAGCCGCAGCACTTGTCCGGCGGAAAGTGGAATCCCGCCAGTTGAAAGTCTCGTTTCGAGACCCTCCGGCAACGCGAGCACCGCATCGAGGATTCCCGCTTGTGCCAGAACATGCCGCACCGTGGCCGGATCCGCGTCCGAGCCCAGTCGCAGATTGTCGAGGATCGTTCCTTCGAAGATCTCGGGCTCTCGCAACAGGACCACTTGTTCGCGGAGGCTCGTTCGCCGCAGTTCGTCGACGCTGTGCCCATCGATCTCGACGGTCCCCTGCGCGGCATCGCGATAGCCGGGCACCAGGTCGAAGAGAGTGCTCTTGCCCGCACCACTCGGACCGCGGACGCCCACTCGAGCGCCCGGACGCACGTCCCACTCGATGCCGCCGAGAACCGTCTGATCCCGTTGATATCCGAAGCTCGCGATGCGAGCCTGGAACCCGGCAGGGCTTTCGCGGCGCGCCAACTCCACCGCGCCAGGCTCTTCGAGCGGCAGGTCTTGCAGGTAGCCGAGCTTGTCGGCGGCGGCGGCGAGGTCGTAGTAGGTTTCGAGATGCTTGCCGAGTTTCGAGAAGCCGCTCAACACCAGTTGCACCACGATCTCGGCGGCCACCAGTTGTCCCAGCGTCAACTGCCTCTGGATCACCAGCCAGCCACCCACGCTCAGCAGCGCGGAGCTGGCCAGCGCGTTGATCGCGAACGCCCCGCTCACTTGGCGAAGCAGGATGCGAAAGTGACCTGCTCGATGGCGCAGGTATTCTGCCACCAGGTCGTCGGTGCGGCCGATCGCGAACTTCGCGCCCTGCGGAGATCGAAACGTGTACGGGAAGCGGGCCGTTTCCTGCAGCCACGCCACCAGCGCGTACTTGCTCTTGCTCTCTGCCACGCTGGTCACCACCGCGCCTGATCCGAGCGGAAAGATCACGAACAGGATCGCCGCAAGCAGGATGAAGCTGTAGGCAAGCAACCAGGGATGGTAGACGGCGAGCAGCACCATGCCGATCGCAGTTTGCATCACGACGCTCAATCCGTCCACCAGCAGCGTTGCGCCACTCTTTTGCAGCGTGACCACATCGAGAAACCGATTCACCAACTCCGGACCGTGATGCGCCTCGAAAGCCGAAAGCCGCGCTCGCAGAAGGCGATGAATCGTATCCGAGGATACGCGAACGAAAACCCGCCTCTGGATATTCTCCACGACGTAAAACCGCATTACCTGCAGGACGCCGCTCGCGGCAAGCGTCGCAAATACGAGTGCCGATAGCAGCAACAACGGCTGCATCAGGTTGCCGAGGGCGATGGTGTTCACCAACGCCTGTGTTGCGATCGGCAGCGCCAGAGTCAACACTCCGATGGCCACCGAATAGATCACGGCGACCCACAGGTCATTGCGCTCGACAGTGAGTAACTGCCGAAGCCGGGCTTCAGGACTGATAGTGCTGTTTTGCATGGGTCTACCGGAGATGGATCCAATCCGTTAGCGAGTCAACTACGGAGCGCCGCAGATCGTCGCCCAGGGTCGTCGTGGAAAACACATTCACGCCTCCCGCGTCGAGCACATCCAGCCAGAGTTCTTCGTTGGCTTCGCGGCTGACCACCACCAAGTAGGCCGGCCGCTGCATCCCGCGAGCCAGGGTGAGAATGTCGCGCCAGGTGTGGCCTCCGATCCGTGCCTCGGAGACGATCACTGCCGTGGATCCGGATTGGCACGCCTCCACCGCCTCGTGGTAGGTCTCGGCACGGAGCACAGGGTGCCGCTCGTCGAAAAGTAGGCGCTGGATTTGCTTCCAGGTCGCGCCGTCAGAGCACAGCACGAGTACATTGGGATCCTGTTTCGGCGGCATTGGCATGTGCGCGACCGTCATGGGCTGGGAAGTAGCGAAGATCATGCGGCAAGAGCGAGTGAGGCGAGTGAATCATCAAAAGATGCCGGGTCCTCGACATCTCCGCTGGCGTCGGCCTGCTCTTGACAACGAATGCAGAGCGTAGCCCAAGGCAGAGCCATCAGGCGGTTCCGCGAGATGTCGCCATCGCAGTCCAGGCAGATCCCGTACGACTGGTTGGCGATGCGTGCCATCGCGGCTTCCACCTGACGCAGAAGT
Organism: Bryobacteraceae bacterium; assembly: GCA_046331625.1. GTDB lineage: Bacteria > Acidobacteriota > Terriglobia > Bryobacterales > Bryobacteraceae > JAXLQL01. The sequence continues at coordinate 12,018 of JAXLQL010000042.1, read as the reverse complement.
CCCGCGTCGCGGTGGAGCTGGACGACGGCGAGATCCCGAATGGCTGCATTCTGGATCGAGTCGAGCTCATCGGCTGCCCGTTCGATTCGGATGTCTTCGCGCAGCCCTGAGCTTTGCGACAGTTCTTCCTGCTTGGCTTCGAGTGCACGTTGGAAACGCGCGAGGTCAGAGTGTGTCATCGGAGTTGGTCCTTTGAGAGGTGTCTCGAGAAATCGTGTGTTGGGCGGCGCGCCAGGCAGCCGCCCAACTTCGCGGTGTCGCATTCAGGATCCGCGTTGCAGGCGCGCAGCCGTTTCCTGCAGCCTCTGGGCCCGCTTCGCCAAACCGCCGGCGTGGGCGCGGATCAAGCCGCGGTTCCGGGAGAAGTCTTCGGCAACGAGCTTCTGTTTCTGACCATGGAAGATTTCGAGCAGCTTGACCTTGTCTTTGATCAACTGCCACTCGGCGCGGTCCCGGTCGCTCAACTGCGGATTGGTCGATTCGAACTGCGCAACCAGTTCCTGCAGCTTGGTGAGGTCGGTGCTCATCGCGTCCACCGTCTTCTTCACCTCGTCGGCATCGGCCTTCTTCGTTTTGGTGGCCAGGCCGATGTTGGTGGAATCGCGCTCGATGTTGCGCGCCGCCTGCAGCAATTGATCGACGAACTCCTTTTCGAGCGCGGACGCCGAGAACGCGGCGAGCGCAAAACAGCTGAGGGTCTTCACGAACATTCGCATGGGTTTTCTCCTTGGTTCTTTTCGATTCCGGCTCGATGCGCCTGTTGGCCGCTTCGTTTGCCGTTCACATCCCCAAGTTACGGCGAATCGATCGATTTGTCTAATAGATGTTTTGGAAACAACACATCGTCAAAACCGATGACTTGTTGCCCATTATCCTTTGGCATCTTCGCCGGCCACGAAGATTGACTGCCAGCCTGGGGCAAACTGCAGCGGGAACGCCGCGCGGCTGCGCGGAACCAACAAGCAAGGAGCCCCCTTGGCGCTGCGAAGATGCTGCATTTGAGGGTCGAAAACCGGCCGATTTGGAGGCTATGAGTGCTTGGACACAAAGGGTGGCCTGATGAGCCTGCACGGCACTTCAGTCCCGCTTCACAGGCGCTCGTAGAGCGCTCCTCGCCTCGGATTGCGGCCCCGGCGCGATGCGGGGGCAGGCTTCAGTCTTTGCTCAATCCCGCTTTCGACTCACGAGTCAGCGTCCGTTCGAAGATCGTTGGTGATGAGGTCCAGCGCCTACGTATCTCGATACTGGCGCCGCAACCGCTCCATCTCCGACTTCAACTCCGCCGTGATTGCCTCCGTACCCAGCTTCCCGTACACGTTGTTCAACTCGTTCGGATCCTCGCTCAAGCTGAACAACTCCCAGTAATTGCCTTCCGCGTAGTAGTGGATCAGCTTGTGCGTCATCGTCCGCACCCCCCGGTGCGGACCAATCCGATGCGGCGTGAAGTATTGGAAACTCGGGTCCGATCGCGCCGCCAGCCCCTTGCCCGCCAGCACCCACGAGTTCTCGTAGTAGGCGTAGTACATCGACGTGCGCCAATCGGGCGACGCCTTCCCTTCGAGAATCGGGCGCAGGCTCTTGCCCTGCATCGTCGCCGGAGCAGCCACACCCGCGTAATCGAGAATCGTCGGCGCCAGATCGATGTTCACCGCCATCTGCCGCGGCGCCAACCCTCGCGCCGCTCCCGGCGCACGAATCATTAGCGGCACTTTGAGTGAAGGCTCGTACATGAACCGCTTGTCGTACCAGCCGTGGTCGCCCACGAAAAAGCCGTTGTCCGACGTGTAGATGATCAACGTGTCTTCGTATTTACCCTGTTGCACCAGCGCATCGAACACACGCCCCAGGTTCTCGTCAATCGCGCGAATCGCGCCATAGTAATCTTTCACGAACCGCTGGAACAGCCACTCCTTCCGCTCGCCCGGCTTCAGATCCTTCGGCATGTTCTTGTAGTCGCCGGCCAAGCTCGTGTCGAAGCGCATGTCTTCGGCTTCCTTGGCGATCTTGCGCGTGGCGTAGTTGTCGTCGTAAGTGGGGGGATGCGGAATCTCCACCTTCGCCAGATCCTCCGAGTAGCGCTCCGGCGGCGAGAACGGGCGATGCGGTGCCTTGTGCTGATACACCAGACAGAACGGCCGCTCGTGATCTTTGTCGAGAAAATCGAGCGCCATGTCGGTGGTCAAATCCGTCGCGTAGCCGCTCAGCTTCTTGTGTTGCCCCTTCTCGATGAACTCCGGATTGAAGTAGAGCCCCTGCCCGGGCAGGATGTTCCAGTAGTCGAACCCCACCGGATCGTGACTCAAGTGCCACTTGCCCACAAGTCCCGTCCGGTAGCCCGCCTTCTGCAGCAGTTGCGGAAACGTCGGCATCGTCGGATCGATCTTCTCGATGTTGTCCTTCGCTTCGGAGTTGCCTCGAATCCCGTGCAGATGCGAGTAGGCGCCCGTCAATACCGTCGCCCGGCTCGGAGCGCACAGCGAATTCGTCACGAACGCGTTGTCGAAACGCGCACCTTCCACTGCGATCCGATCCATGTTCGGCGTCGACGTCAGCTTGTTCCCGTAACAACCGAGATGCCCCTGCGCGTGATCGTCTGTCATCACGAACAGGATGTTCGGCGGACCCTTCGGTTTGGAGCACGACACAGCGGCGGCTCCCAACGCGGCCCCCAGCGCCTTGCGGCGAGTGATTGGCATGAATTATTTCCGAACTTCCAACTTTCGCATATCTCCCATCAGGAAGTGAACCACCGCCAGCGCGATCAGGTGGAACGCACCCATCGTCAGGAAAACCGGCGTGTATCCGAAGTTCGTAACCACCCATCCCGGGATCACCGCTGAGAACAGCACGCCGCCGAGTCCGCCCAGGCATCCGCCGATTCCCGTGATCGAAGCCGTGGCCGGTTTCGGAAACACGTCCGTCGCGGTGGTGTAAAGATTCGCCGACCACCCCTGATGCGCGGCCGTAGCGATGCTGATCAGGAAAATCGTCAGCACCGTGCTCGAGCTCAATACTGACATCGCCGCAATCGGCATCGCTGCCGCGCACAACGCCATCGCCGTCTTCCGCGCGCGTCCCGTCTGGAAACCCCGCCGGATTAAGAATCCCGATACCCAGCCGCCGCCCACGCTCCCGAGATCGGCCATCAGGTAGATCACCGGTAGCGCCCAGCCGATCTGCTGGAGACTGAGCTTACGCACATCGAACAGATACGGCGGTAGCCAGTAAAGGTAAAACCACCACACCGGATCGGTGAGAAACTTCGCCAGCGCAAAACCCCACGTCTGCCGGTATCCGAGCGCTTCGAGCCACCCGATCCGCGGCGCACTGGCCTCTTCGCGATCATCGCTCTGGATGTAATCGAGCTCCGCGCGGTTCACTCCAGGATGCTCGGTTGGCACGCGGTACCACACGAGCCACGCCACCAGCCAAAGCATGCCCGCAGAAGCCGTGATGAGAAAACAGGAGCGCCACCCGAACCGCGCATTCATCCACACGAACAGCGGCGGACCCACCATTGACGCTACGTTCGAACCGGCGTTGAATATCCCGGTCGCGAACGCGCGGTCCTTCTTCGGGAACCACTCCGTCACCGCCTTGATCGCCGCCGGAAAGTTTCCCGCCTCGCCCAGCCCCAACACGCCGCGCCACGTTCCAAGTGAAACCGCGCCGCTCGAGAGCGCATGCGCGGCCGCCGCCAATGACCACCAGATCAACGAGACCGCATATCCCGTCCGGCTGCCCACCGCGTCAATGAACTTCCCCGCAATCAGGAACCCCACCGTGTACGCCATCTGGAACGCACCCGTGATGTAGCCGTACTCCTGGTCATTGATGTGGATCTCCTGCCGGATCACCGGAATCAGAAACCCGAGCAGGATCCGATCCAGATAGTTGATGGTGGTGGCGAAGAAGATCAATCCGAGGATCCCCCACCGCGCACGTGTCATTTGAGGCACTGAGCGATTATAGAGGATTCCCGAAAATCGATCCTTCCGGCCGGATTCGCCGTACGATGCAAGCCCCCCCCTGTACTGCGCCAGATGACGCAGACCTCGCGCTCCTGGGCCAAGAAGCAGACCCCTCGAGGTCAGCGAAGCGAGACAGTTGCGCATGGCGACGAAGATGCCTCGCAATCGTGGGGAGGTGCATCATGAGCAATCTAACCCGCCGCGACTTCCTGGCGGGAACGGCCGGAGGCTCGCTAACGGCGCGGCGCGTTCGGGCTACGAACAGCACTGGGCTCATCGAACTGGATCTGCAACCGAGACAGGATTGGATCCGAATCGGCGGCCGCGACGCGTTCGCCTACGCATTCAATGGAATGGTTCCCGGCCCGTTGATCGAGGCCTACCCAGGCGATTCGGTGAGAATCACGTTCCGGAATCTGCTCAGCGAACCCACGAATCTCCATTTCCACGGGCTCCACATTCCTCCCACCGGAACCGCGGACAACGTCATGTTGGAGATGCCTCGAGGAGAGAGCTTCGTCTACGATTTTCAGATTCCCGTGTCCCATCCCGGCGGAACGTTCTGGTACCATCCGCATCTCCATGGGTCGGTGGCGCGGCAGGTTTCTCGCGGACTGGCGGGCGTCTTCATCGTGCGCGGCGAGCTTGACCAGATCCCCGAGATCGCCGCTGCGCCCGAGCACGTGCTCGTCTTGCAGGACTTCGATTTCAACGCGGGCGGCCTGCCCGCGGAACCCTCGCTCATGGAGCAAATGACTGGGCGAACGGGCGACCTCATCACCGTGAGCGGATCTTTGAATCCGGCGATTCCGATCCTGAGCGGCGGCTGGGTCCGGCTTCGAATTCTGAATGCCTCGAGTTCACGCTTCTACCGATTGACCCTCGAGGAACACCCGCTCGTACTGATCGCCACCGATGGCGGCGCGATTGGCTCGCCGCGGGAGCATCGGGCGATCCTACTTGCTCCCGGCGAACGCATCGAGGTGATGGTGCAAGGAGCCAAAGACGGCGGCGCTTATCGGCTGCTGCACGTGCCGTATCCCCGCGATGGAGCGATGGCGAGCTATGGTCCGGTGGTTCTCGCCACACTCAGATATGAGGGCGTGTCGGAGAATCCATGGCGCTTGCCGGAACGCCTTGTTTCGGTTCAACCGCTCGCGGCCCCTTCCGTACGGCGAACATTCGTGCTGGGCTCGGGAGCCGCGGGTCCGGGCATTGGAATGGGAATGCGTGGCATGGCCTTCACGATCAACGGCCGGCTCTTTGACTCCCGGCGCGTGGATACACGCGCGCGCTTGAACAACGTGGAAGAGTGGGAGTTCATCAACTCCTCCAGCATGGATCATCCGATGCACCTGCACACCAATCCATTTCAGGTAGCCGGCGCCGACGGAACACCGGAGCTCGCGTGGAAGGATGTGGTGCTCGTTCCGGCCGGATCCCGCGTGCGGATTCGCACTGCCCTTCTCGATTTCAGCGGCGAAACGATGTACCACTGCCACATCCTCGACCACGAGGACTTGGGAATGATGGGCCTGATGGAGATCGCTCGCGATGCGCCATCATGAGTAGAGGATGGAGAAAGCCGTCATTCTCGCCGCTGGCCGCGGCACTCGCATGGAGGGGCTCACCGAAGACCGCCCCAAACCGATGATCCCGCTTCGCGGGAAGCCGATGCTCGAGCATATCCTCGACCGCTTGCGCATGGCCGGATTCACGCAAGCCTTCATCGTCACCGGATACAAAGGCGAACTCATCGAGCAGCATTTCCGCGGCTACCCAATGCGCATCGCCTATGCGCGCCAGGAGACGATTGACGGCACCGCCCGCGCAGCCCTGCTCGCGCGCGATTGGGCGGGCTCCGATTCTTTCCTGCTCAGCTACGGCGACATCCTCACTGCCGCCGAAGAGTGGCGCGAGATGGCCCGCAAGCTCGATTCCGATCCCGAAGCCGCCGGCGTAGCCGCCGTGAAGTGGTCAGAGGACCCCTGGCAAGGCGCAGCCGTCTACGAAGAAAACGGCCGCCTCACTCGCATCATCGAGAAACCTGCCCCAGGAACCTCCGCCACCCATTGGAACAGCGCCGGTAGTTATTGTTTCCGCGCCGAAGTGTTCGACGAACTGGCCGCAGTCCCCAAATCTCCGCGCGGCGAATACGAGCTCACCAGCGCCGTCTCGCAACTCATCCAGTCCGGACGCAAAGTGCTGCTCCACGCCTTCCAGGGCGAATGGCGCGACGTGGGCCGCCCCTCCGATCTCGGCGCAGCCGAAAAAATCGTCAGCGAGTAACCGCTCGCGCCGTCACCACGAACTGATACGCGAAAAGCTGCTTGCGCAATCTGGCCGCGCCATACGCACACGCCTCCGCTGCGCGCATTACCACCGAACCTTCCCACTGTGGCGCGGCCAAGCCCACCGGGATCCCCGTCGGCCACACCTGCTCGATCGGCAAGCCCGCCTGTTCGAACAACTCGCGCCATCCATCCCATGTGTAGAAGCGAACGTGCGTGCGGTCAAAGAGTCCTTTGTCGTGCTGCGGAAATCGCCCCGCCATCACCGTCAGGCGGAAATAGAGGTTGCCGCTGTTCGGAAGCGACGCCACCAACTCACCGCCCGGCTCGAGCAAATCACGCACCTGCCGGAGCAGCGCCAGCGGATCGCGCAGATGCTCGAGAATGTCCGCGCACAGCACGGTGTGAAAGCGGCCTTCCACCGGGAGCCCCCCTTCGAGATCCGCTTCGATCAATCGCACGTTCTCGGGGAAGCGATCGGTCAGTCCGCCGGGACGCTCCACACCGGTCACGTCATATCCGCGCTCGGCCAGGATCGCCCCGAGGTACCCGTTCCCGCATCCCACATCGAGTACGCGCCGCCCGTTACCGGGCGCGGGGAAGCGATCGAGAATCTGGGAGTGGCTGCTGTAGGGGCTGGCCTTGAAGGCGTAGTGCGCCAATCTTCGATTCTACGCTTTACTCCAAGCGCCGCCGCGCCACCCCAGTCACCGCCCTCGTCCCGGGATCCTGCAAAAACACAATCGCACTCAAATGTTCCCGCCGCCACGACGCATCGAGCCCCAGCTCCATCGTAGCCGAGGGTGCACGCCCCATCCGGACCAGCTTCCTCACCACCGCGTCATGCCGCAGTTTTCGGCCCGAATTCTCGCCACGCGAGACATCCGTCTCGAGCCCGTCCTCCGTGATCGCGAGCCACATCTCCCCGCGCCCCTCCGGCGCCGACGCCCGCAGCTTCGTGCCTTCCACCGTGATCTCCACCGGCGACTTCGCTCGCTCTGCCGCATCCCTCAGTGCACCCGCCAGCCGCCGCGAATCGCTCCCCACGAACTCCACGCGCCCATCCACCACCATCTGCGGCGTATACGGACCATTGATCCCGAACTGCACCGCATACCGCTGCTGCCGCTCGGAAAATTGCACGGCCGAAAACGGATCGCGCCACCCGAGCCGATTCCAGTAGTCCACGTGCTCGCTCAACGCGATCACTTCCACGCCCGCCACTGGCTGCTCACCGAGCTTGCGTAACAGCTCATCGGCCGGAGGACAACTCGAACAGCCCTCCGATGTGAACAGCTCCACCAAAACAGGAACGCGCGGCTCCGTGGCCCAGACAGTGGTGCAGAACAGCATGATTCGCCACACGAGTCTATATTGCCCCAACCGCGTTCTCTATTCCAGAACAACTACTCCGCCCGCGCCCGCTCGCGGACCGCCACTGCCACTATCAAACTTCCCAGCGCCGCCGCTGCCGCCATCGTCACCTCCTGGCTCGCGCTCTGCACCCACACCGCCGCCCCGATGCACGCGGCCACCCCAGCCCCGAACCGGACCCACGGGAACCTGGGCGCAGCCGGCTCCGCGGCCTCCCGATGCACTTGCGCCATCACGCGCGCCGCGAATCGCGGCGAAGGCTCGATCGAATCATCCGCCGAAAGGATCGAATCGAGATCATGCTGCATCATCGATCCTCCTTCGCTTTGCCCCATGACTTCTCATACTTCTCCCTCAGTAATTCCCTCCCCCGATGCAGCCGCGCCTTCAACGTCCCCTCCGCGATTCCCAACACTCGCGCCGCATCCGGAACACTCTTCTCCTCGAAATAGAAAAGCAACAGCGCCTCTCGATACCGCTCCGGCAGGGCCAGCACCGCGCGGCGTACACTCTCGTCCCTCTCCACCTCGATCATCCCCGCCAACGGACCCGCCACCGCGCTCGACACTTGCGCCACATCCACGCTCCCCAGCGGCAACCCATCCGCGCGAATCCGCGACCGGTACGTGTTCACCGCAATTGCCGTCAGCCATGTCGAGAAAGCCGCGTCCCCACGAAAGGTGCTCAGCGATCGAAAGGCCTTCAAGAAGACCTCCTGCGCCATGTCCTCCGCCATCTCGCGCTCCCGGCAAAAGCGCCACGCCAAATTGATCAATCGCCGCTGCCATCGCTCCACGATCCCTTCGTATGCCGCGATGTCGCCCGCTAAAACCCGGGCCACGTCCGCCGCATCCTGGTCGCATTCGTTCATCCGAAACGTCCGACTTGAATTGGACCACCACTCGCCCCCTCCGGTTGCATTTTTCTCACCTGCGCCCCGAGCGCAAGAAATGCAACCGCCCGCCCGCCGCCGCAGTCACATCTTCCGGAAACCGAAAGGAGCAATCGAAATGGAATCCGGTACCGCAATGTGGATTTTTCTCGCGGCAGGCGCAGTGGCGCTGTTCGCGTTCTTGAGCGTCGGTGCGTGGGCAGGAGCCCAGTCCGCCGACCGCCAAACTCGCGACCGCTACGCCCTGCTCAAAACAGTCGCCGAGCAACCAGGCGAAAACGCCGCGCGTGTGCTCGAGATGCTTCGCCAGGAAGACGAGGAACGCCGGCTCAAGAAGCTCCGAGACGAGCGCAAGGGTTGGATCGACGGCGGCTTTGTCTTGATCGCTGTCGGCACAGGCATCGGTTTGATGCTGCAAATCCTATCAGACGAGTCGAGGATCTGGTCCGTAGGCCTCATCCCGTTCCTGCTCGGCGTCGCACTGGTGCTCATCGGGTTCCTCCGCGAACGCGGAAAAGCGGAATCGAAATGAGCGCGCCTACTCTTGCCGCAGGCACTCGATCGCATCCACCCGAGCTGCTCTGCACGCCGGAATCCATGACGCCACCGCCGCCACCCCGGCCAGCATCGCCGCGCCCGCTCCGATCCCCGCCGCCGGCGTTGCCGTCAGGTCCGGAATGAGCCGCGCGGCCAGCGCCATGCACCACACCACCAGCGGAACACCCACCAGCAAACCCACTACGGCCACCGCCACCGCCTCGGCGAGAATCAACCGAACCACCTGACCCGCCGTCGCGCCCAACGCCATCCGAATCCCCAACTCGTGCGTCCGCCGCGTCACCGTGTACGCCAGCAGCCCATACAATCCGATCCCCGCGAGCAACGCACCCACCACCGCGAAGAATCCCGAGAGCGTCGCCACCAGCCGCTCCGGCACGATCGATGCATCGATCTGCGCGGGCAAGCTCGACACGTTCCCGATCCCCAACCCCGGCGCAACTTCGCCCATCGTTCGCCGCACATCGCTCGCCAGCCCTTCCGGCCGAATCGCGGACCGCACCACCAGCGTTCGCGCCGTCACGCGACCCGGTCCGAACGCGCTCAAGTAGACCTGCCGCAGATCCGTCTCGCGAATCTCGCGATAATTCGCGTCGCCCACCACACCCACCACTTCATACGTCGCTGGATCGCGCGTGAGCGTCACTTTGTCGAGCGTGATCTTGCGCCCCACCGGATCCCGTCCGCCGAAGTAATAGCGCGCCGCGCTCTCGCTCAGAATCGCGGACTTCGGGCCCACCTCGTCGCTCGCCGCGAAATCGCGCCCCGCGCGCAGCGGAATCCCCAGCGTTTCGAAATATCGCGGCGCCACCCAACTGATCGAGATGCGACGCTTTTCCTCTGGCTTCTCCTCGAAGCCCTCGGCGATCAGCCACCCCGATGCTCCTGCGCCCATCAAAGGCGTGGGCGCACCGAGCGAAACGCTGCGCACGGCGGGAAGATTCCGCAACCGTTCCAGCGCTTCGTGGAGCTGGCTCGCCAACTGTTCGCCCCGATAGCCTCGAGCCGCCTCCACCGGAACCAACAACACGTGATCGGCGCGGAATCCCAGGTCTTTGCTTCGCAGCAGCGCCAGGTTCGCGCTGAACAGCGCGCCCATGCTCATCAGCAAAAGTGCGATCGCCACTTGCGCCGTCACTAGCGCCTTTCCCAGCAACCGTTGCGATCGCGATTGCACCGAGAGTCCCGTCTGCCGCAACGTCTGCAACGCGGCCGGACGCAGGCAGCGCATCGCGGGCGCGAGTCCGAAGATCAAGCCCGTGAGCACCGCCACCAACGTAGCGAACAGCACCACCGTGCCGTCCACTTCCACCATCAAATGAACGCGCTCATGCCGCCGCCCGCTGTCGAGAATGCCGAGCAGAATCGCCGTGCCCGCATACGCCACCGCGATCCCGGCCGCCGCACCGAGCACCGACAACAAGCACGATTCCGTCAACACCTGACGCACCAACCGCCAGCGGCTCGCCCCCAACCCGGACCGCAACGCGAACTCCCGCTCCCGCGCCGCTGCCTGCGCCAACAGGATTCCGCCGGTGTTCACGCACGCGAGCAACAACAACACCGAGACCAGCGCCATCAGCATCCACAGCGGCTGACCTACGCGATCGCGCAACACGTTCAGCCCCTCGCGCCCCGGCTCCACTTCCACCTGGAGCTTGCGCACCTGCGGATCCACGTTGCCAGCGGCCCGTTCGTCGATCGTGAACTGATAGAGCACACGCATTTCGGCGCGTGCCGCATCGAGCGTCACGCCTGGGCGCAGCCTTGCGATGAGGTTCTGCCCTGCGGCCGGTTCGAACTGAGTCCAGATGCACGTCTGCGCATTCGCGAGCAGTCCGGTGTAGGTGCGCGCGGCCACGCCTACGATCTCGACTGGCGAACCATTTACTACGATGCGGCGTCCGAGCACCGCGCGGTCGCCGCCGAAGCGCGCTTGCCAGCACGGCCAACTCAGCACCGCGACGGAACGGCCCGTGTCTTCTTCACCGAGCACTCGCCCCGCCTCCGCCCGCACGCCGAGCATCGAGAAATAGTTCCCCGCGACCGACTCGCCCACTACCTGAGTCAACTCCGGCGGATGAATCTCGACGCGCGTCACGTGATTGATCGCGGTAGCGGTGAGATCCGCGAAGGCTTTGGTGTGGGCGCGGTAGTGTTCGAAGCTACGCGTGGTCCAGTATCCGTTACCGCGCGGCTCGCCCGGATACTTCTGCAGCAACTCGACCAGTTCCTCTGGGTGCGACACCGCGAGCGGACGCAGCAGCGCCGGATACACCACGCTGAACAGAGCGAGATTCGCTCCGATGCCGAGCGCAAGCGAGGCCACTACCACCGCGGTGACCCCAGGCTTCCGCCTCATGTTCCGTAACGCGTAGCGAATGTCCTGGAACATACTCTCAGTGAATGGCAGCTACTCTCAGCTGCGCCAGCGGACACCGAGGTCGAGCGTCTTGCGGCAGTAGTTCAAGCTGCGCTCCATGTGTTCGAGCTGCTGCGGCTTTAGCGCGTCCATCCACTTGTCGCGGACATCGTTGAGATCGCCGAGCACGTGCGGCTTGTCGTAGGGCCTGCCGCGGCGAGCCAGCGCCAGAAAGCGGCCGAGGTCGCGCGAACGCGCGCGCGGGAACCACTTGCTCCAGAAGTCGTCCGAGTAGACCGGCAGCACCACCGCGGGCCGCGCGGTGATCGGCTTGCAGTAGATGTAGGCCGATTCCGGAATGACGCGCGCAGCGGCGGCGACAATCGACTTGAAGTCATTCGTCCCTTCGCCGAGCGGCACCCACTGCACCGCGATGCCATCGGGATGCTGGTAGACAACGGAATCGCGCAAGTGGAACGTCACCGCCAGCGGACCGAGCTCTTCGAGCGTGGTCATCGGATCTTCGGCGACGAACACGGGATTGCCCGTGTCGAGATAAGAGCCGACGAA
>JAXLQL010000041.1:0-51915 GCA_046331625.1 Bryobacteraceae bacterium | reverse complement strand
CACGCCCAAGTGCAGCACTGTTGCTGGCCACCTTGTACGACCCAGCCGCGCCCCACAGAATCGTGCGCACCTCAAATCGGCGCTGGCGAAGTCAACGCCCCGGACATCCGCGCCACTGAAATCCGCGCCAGCCAATCTTGCATTGCGAAAGCTCGCATCGCGCAGATCCTGTTTCGCAAACGACTGACCTGCCAAGTACTGCTCCGAGAAATTCTTCTGCATCGCACGTATGTCAGAACCTGTCACCGATCCGGCCGGCAAAGTTCGATGAACTCGCCGGGCTGAAAGTCCGCACCCGGGAAGGGAGGCCGGCGCTCGCGGTTTCCGGATTCGCCATCCGCTTCACGCAAGAAGACGAACCGGCATTCCAGATCTTCGAGCACCGTCGTGTCGTCGATCCTCCATCCCTCGAGGCATGTACCAGTGAGGCACGCGCCGGTAAAATCGGCGCCGGCGCAATCTGCGTGTGCGAGATTGGCCGCCATCAGGCTGGCTCCGCGTAACGAGGCACCCGAGAGGTTGGCGTAACGGAGAGAAACTCGCGCGAGATTTACGCCGTCGAGATTGGCGCCATGCAGATCGAGATCGTCACAGGGTTCGCCGCCCGTCTCACCCGCTGTCAGCAGGCGCTCCACACGGTGGTTGCTCAGAATCGATTCCCCGAATCCGCTTTCGTGACTCCGGCGCACGCCGCGCCAGCGTACCCGCGTGATGTCAGCATCCTCGAAGCACGCGCCGGCGATGGTCGTATCCTCGAAATTCGCATGACTGAGGCCTGCGCCTCGGAACGAAGTGCCGCCGATCGAAACAATCCGCGCTCGGACCGGGGCCAGGTGTGCGAACTTCGGGTCCCGCAAGGAAAGCCGCCATCGTATGTAGACTGTCAAGGCAAACTGAGCTGCCACCGCGACTCCGATTGCAAGAGGCAGCTTGCCAGGCCCGCTTCCGAAAGGGAAGCCAGTTCCGATCATGGCCACTGAGCAGATCATCCACACCGCCGTGATCGCACCTGCCGCCGCGCCAACTCCGGCGACTGCCACTCCACCCGCAATTGCCACCGCGATTGGAATGGCGGCAGCAGCAGCGATCGCCACCTCGAAAAGGCTCTGCGCGGCAACTGCCGCGAGGACAACGGCCGACAATGCGGTGATTAGGCAGAGAGTGGCCGGCGTCAGGCCCTTGGCGACGGTCACCAGCAGCGCGGCGATCCACCCAACCAGAAAGACGATTGCGCCGAATTGATCTGAGAAGGCACCCATTAGGCAGAAGATGTTCAACCCGATGGAAAGCGCCGTCACCAGTCCGCAGATGCCAAACGAGACAAGATGCAACACGGTTTCGGGCAAACCGCTTCGCCCCAGCACCGCGCCGCAGAACCGCGCCCGCTTTAGATCGGCGCCGCTGAAATCCGCGCCCCGAAGATCTGCGCCCGAGAAATCCGCATCAGCCAACTTCGCGTTGCGAAAACCCGCATCGCGCAGGTCCTGTTTTGCAAACGACTGACCTGCCAAGTGGCGTCCCGAAAAATTCTTCTCCAATTCTGCGGTTTATCTTACCGCATCTCAGAAGCGATACTTCAACCCGAACTGGATAATCCGTGGCTCCGTCGACGTGCTCACGATTTGCCCGAAGCCGGCGCCCAGCGTCACACCCGGCACGCTGAAATTTGCCCGGTTGAACGCGTTGAAGAATTCCGCGCGGAACTGCATCGAGTGCCGCTCGGTGATGGCAAACGTCTTTGCCAAATTGAAGTCCACGTTCACCATTCCCGGACCGCGTAGAATCCCCACGCCCGAATTGCCGAACGCCTGATTCGGGAAGAAGCCCGCGCCGCCCGCCACCGGATTCAGAATCACGAACGCCGTATCGTCGATATAACGGTCCACGTTGCGCGCGCTGTCAGAAAGCGTCCCGTTCGCCAACCGGTTCGGACGGCTCCGGCGCTCGCCACCGAGATTCAGCAGCACGCTCTGTGCGACCGTCAACCCGAGCCCCGTCTGCGCCGAAAGGATCGGTGAGAATTCCCAGCCGCCCAAAACAAAATTCGCTGCGCGCGTTGCCGCGAAGCGATGGCCCTTGCCCGCGGGAATCTGCCACACCGCGCTCGCCACGAATCGGTGCGCGGTGTCGAACTCCGCCGGACCATACTCGAGCCGCCGGTTGTTCCCGTCCTGCGGTTCGCGGAACGCGCCCACATCCACGCCGTTGCCTGCGCCGCTGGTGGAGAGGTGATCCACCGAGTTCGTGAGCGCCTTGCCCCACGTGTACGAAGCGAGCGCCGAGAGTCCGCGCGAGAAGCGTTTCTCGAGCCGCACCTGCAGCGAGTGGTAATTCGACACGCCCGTATTTTCGAGGTACTGCACGTCACCCAAAATGTTCTTGTCGGTCAACGGAAGCGCTCCCGCGGTGGGGGCTCCATTCGCGCCGTAGACCACCACGCGCTGATTCAGGTTGCGAAACGCGGCGAGCTTTCGGCCACCGTTGCCCACGTAGGCCACGTCGAAAATGAGGTCCTGCGCCAGTTCCTGTTGGATCCCGAAGTTCCACTGCTGCACGTAGGTGGTGCGCTGGAATGGATCCTGCGCCTTGCGGGCGAGCGAGGGAATGCTGACTTTGGTCGCGTCGACGAAGCCGGCCGGGATCCCGGTCGAAAGCCGCATGAACGCGTTCGTGGACTTGAGATTGTTGCTCCCGGCGATGTTCGTATCGCCCTGCACGATGAACGGGAAATTGAAGCCGAGCATGCCTTCGCGGCCGTTGCGATTCGAGTGGTTGTAGAAGACGCCGTAGCCGCCGCGCACCACCGTGCGTTTCATCGCGTTCCACGAAAAGCCGAGACGCGGAGCGAAGTTGTTGCGGTCCGGATGGATCAGCGCCCGGTCATACGCGCCCCCGTTTTTCGCGGTGACGAACGCACCCGCCGTGGGGATGTAGTTCGCCCACTGGTTGTCGCGTTCCCGAGGCGGTGTCGCGTATTCGTAACGCAGGCCGTAGTTGAACGTGAAGGTCCGCGCCACCTTCCAGTCGTCTTGCGCGAACAGGAAATACATGTTCTGCCACTGGTTGAACACGGTATTGGAGTCCTGCTGGTAGCGCGTGGGGAAGCCGAGGAGCAGGTCGGCGATGCCGCCCTGGTACGTTCCGTTTTGGCCGGTGAAGCGGCCCGAGTAGGTGAACGAGCCGAGCAGCGCGCTCACGTCGCGAATGCCTGTTTGCACGTGCAGGTACTCGCCTCCGTACTTGATCGCGTGCACGCCGCGAATCGACGCGAGCGAACTGCGGATGTTGAGTGACCGCGGAGTCTGGAACTGCGGAACAGACGTCGTGCGGCCAATGCGGCGCAGGTTGCCGCCGGGCATGTTCATTACGGGAATGCCGCCGCAGATCGCTTCGTCGCTAGGCGCGTTCTTGAGTCCGATCAACTTCTCGGGACAGCCCGAGTCCGCGTTCGGAGGCCGTTGGAAGAAGTTGCCGCGGCTGAAGCCGACGCGCGTTTCGGAGATCAGCGAAGGCGAAAGCGTCCACGTGAGGCCGCTTGCAATCGCTTGCGATCTCCACTGCGCCGCGCCGAACGTATCGTTGAACGAGCCTTCGGAAAGTCCGGGCCGCGGACCAGGACGGAACAGGTTCGTGTCGGCGAACGAATAGCGCCCGAACAGATTTACCTTGGTGTTCACCGAATGATCGCCGCGCAGATCGAACTGATCGGTGCGCGTGCGGTCGATCGGCACGTTGACGTAGTTGTTGTCGAGCTGACCCGCAACGCCTGTGTTCGGCGCTGGATTCACGTCCACCACTTTCTGTCCCACCGGATCAATCAGGTTGGCCGGGATGATCCAGCACGAGCCTTGGTTGTTGCAGTCGGGCGTGGCGGGCTGGCGGAAATCGGCGCCGGTGTCGTTCGGGTTGAACGGATTCGCGATCGGAACGTTGAAGCGCCCGGCGCGCCACGGCATCTGCGGCACCGACGACAAGCGCACCGTGCCCACGCGATCGCGCAGGCCCTCGTAGTCGCCGAACAGGAACGTCTTGTCGCGGCGAATCGGACCGCCCAGCGTTCCGCCGAACTGGTTCCGCAGCCGGAACGGCTTGCTCGCGGAATTCTTGTTCGCGAAGAAGTTGTTCGCGTCGAGTTCGCGGTTGCGCAGGAACTCGTAGCCCGAGCCGTGCAGATCATTGGTGCCGCTCTTGATCACTGCGTTGATGAGCGCTCCCGCCGAACGGCCGAACTCCGCCGAGTACGCGTTGGTCTGGATCTTGAACTCCTGCAGCGCTTCCACCGATGGCTGCACCACCTGCACGTTGTTTCCGCGGAACGAGGTGGAGTACGACGTGTTATCCACGCCATCGAGTTGGAAGGCGTTGTGGAAGGCGCGATTGCCGTTGACGTTGAACGCGCCTTTGAATCCGATGGAGCTCAGGCGCGGCGTAGGTGTCAGCACGCCTGGCGAGAGAAGGGCGAGTTGGTTGTAGTCGCGGCCGTTGAGTGGCAGCTCCACCATCTTGCGCTGGTCGATCACGGCGCCGCGGCTCGAGGTTTCCGTTTCGAGGAGCGATGCTTCGGCCGATACGGTCACTTGCTCGCTGACGTCGCCGACTTGGAGTACGAGGTCGAGGCGGGCCGTTTGGTTCACCTGGAGCGTCACGCCCGATTGCACCTGCTTCTTGAATCCCGAGTGCGACACGGTCACGCGATAGACGCCGGGCTTGAGGCTCGGCAGCACGTAGCGGCCGTTGTCGTTGCTCGCGGTGGAGGAGGCAACGTTGGTGGCCTCGTTGGTGACTGAGATGGCGGCTCCGGCCACCGCGGCTCCGGTACTATCGTTGACGGCGCCGGTGAGCGTGGCGAGTTCGGTCTGTGCGTAGGCGGCGGCCGTCAGCAAAACGGCGCACAAAGGCAGGGCTCCGCGGATGGGCATGATCGCATTCCTTTCGAAAAGATCCAGTATGACCCGATGATGTGAATTCTAAGTGAATCCGCAGCCGACCGCCACTGGACCGCCGGCAGCGGTTAGTTTGCCGCCACGGCCCGCACGATCTTCATCAGCAGTCCCGTGCCGTTCTTCATATTGCCAACCGAGATCCGCTCGTCATTGCCGTGCCAGCGTGGTTCGCCTTCCGTATCGAAGATCGGCGTGCCGTATACGGCGATTCCCTTCTCGCGCAGGAACGATCCGTCGGTAGCGCCTCGCATCATGAACGGGATCACCACGGACTTGGGATGCGACGCTTGCAACTGCGTCTTCATCGCAAGGTAGAGCGGCGATGTGAGCGAACTCGGTTCGGTGGCGGGCATCTCCTGACCGCCGCCGTTCTCCACCTCGATCGCCGGATCGCCGATGATCTTGCGAAAGCGTTCGTGGATCTGCTCGCGTGTTTCCGTCGGCAGCCGGCGCACGTCGATCTGCGCCACAGCCTGATTCGGGATCACGTTGATCTTGACGCCCGCTTCGAGCATCGTCGGAGACACGGTGGTGTGGAGCATCGCGTCAAACTCGGCGTTGCGCTCGTGGATTTCGCGGGCGGCATCGCCCGACAGCCGCGTGTTCTCGAGCTTCGGCAGATACGGGATGAGCCACTTGTTGGCAGGGATCTTCGCCATCTCGCGAAAGTAAGTGCGCGTGGTGGTGTTCAACTCCACGGGCTGGCCGGCGTCGGCGAGCTTCGCGATTGCTTTCGCTAGATGCGCTACCGGATTGTCCGCACGCGGTAACGACCCATGACCCGCCGTGCCGCGTGCGCGCAGCCGGATCCGCGTGGGAACCTTCTCGGAAGTCTGGATCTGGAACACCCGCTCGCCGGATGAAGCATCCTGCCAGTAGCCGAATTCGTTGAGCGCGAATTCGGCGTCGATCTTCTCGTAGGCGTTCTTCACGATCCATGTCATGCCCGTGGATCCGGCCTCTTCGTCCGATTCGGCGAGCAGGATGATGTCGCGGTCGAGCTTCGCGCCGCTGCGCTTCAACTCAACCAGCACTGCGAATTCGGCGGCCAGCAGCGACTTCACGTCTTGCGTGCCGCGCCCGTAGACGAAACCTTCTTTGATGGTGGCCGAGTAGGGATCGACGGTCCACGCGGCGCGATCCACCGGGACCACGTCGGTGTGCGCCATCAACAGGAGCGGCTTCTTCGCGCCTGAGCCTTTGAGTCGCGCGATGAAGCTCAGCCGCGCCGGGTCCGGACCCACCAGCTCATTCGGAATCCCTTCCTTGTCGGCCTCGCGCTTGAGGTATTCGGCAGCGCGCGTTTCGTTGCCCGGTGGATTGGTGGTGTCGAGCCGCACGAGTTCGATGAGGTACCGTAGAGCGCGATCCTCGAGTGATTCCTGAGCGAGCGCCACACCGCAGAGCGGCATTGAGATAAGCGCTGCGAAGGCGCATGAAATCCGCATGAGGATAGGCTATCGCGACTGGCGCTGGCGATACAGGTTTGCATCAGTGGCTGCTGCCATGGCCGATTCGTTGAGCGTGCCGCCGAGGAAGCGGTTCACGTTCGCGGCGACGACGTGGGGATCGAACAAGCAGTCGTGAAACGGCACATTCATGAGGCGGAAATTCGAACGTGCGGCGAGCCAGGCCTCCACTTGCTCGAGTTGCTTTTCGAACAACGCGCCGAGCACGGCCGGGTCGAGATTGGCGCCTGTTTTGCCCGAGCGCGCGAGCATCGCGGCTTGCGACCGCAGCACTTCCTCCATAGGCCGGCGCATGAAGACAACGTGATATTCGAAGCCGGAGGGAAGTCCGGTGAGCAGCGTGTGGATCACCTTCACTACTTTGCCGGGCGCTTGCGCGACCCAGCTCGAATCGCGATGCGTGGCCTTGACGGGCTCGAACTCGAAATAGCCGCGCGGATTGTCGGTATCGGGTTGGCGGAGGTTATCAGTGAGCGGAGCCATGCCGCCGGCGACGAGCATCTGCATCATGAGCGAGGTGCCGGAGCGGGGGAGTCCGGAGACGATGGTGATGGGTTCAAGCATGAGTGTCAGGCGGCGATGCCGCACGATTTCGTGTGGCGGAGTAGCGTGCGATGCGACGGCTGCGAGTGGACGCGGCCGCGCGGTTTGCGGATGAATGCGGGATTTTTGAAATCGCTCATGAGGGCTTTGTCATTGGTGCAGAGGGTGCGGGCGCGGCTCGAGATTGCGATGGCGATGATGTGGTGGTCGTTTGACTGGCACAGGTCGTGGCGGAAGGGGGCTTCGGGCACGCGGCGAAGAAGTCCGTTTCGGTCTAGGTCCAGCAAGTAGTGCCGAACTCCGGCGTTGCCCGCGAGTTCTCTGAGGAGTTGCTTGCCAACGACCAATCGCGGCGACCCCGTGGTGCGCGTGAGCCAATCCCGAACGGGGCTCTTCGAGAGAAGCAAAAGGGCGGCTACGTTGTTGTCGACAATGATGCACATCAGTCGATCCCCAGCACGCGATTCGCTTCGTTGAGGAAGAATTGGCGGTAGCCAGGTGGCGGGTTGGTGATCTGTCCTTCCGCATCCAGAACCAGTTCGTGAATCATGGCCTCGCTTCGCTTCTTCTCGAAGTAGAGCAGCGAGACTTGATCGGGCCGCAACACCCGTTCGCGGACGGCGATTCGGACTCGATCGATCAGATGATCGCTGTGCGTCTCGACCATGAGGTGGGCGGTTCCGGCCTTCGCCGAGCGGGCGAAAAGGGTGCCCAGGGCAGCTTGTGCTTGGGGATGCAAGTGGACCTCCGGCTGCTGGAGAAGCAAGAGCGAATTGTCTTGTGGCCGCATCAGCGTCTCGACCAGGATCGGAAGCACCTGGCTGATGCCGTAGCCGACATCGATCAAGTTCGCGTCTACGCCGGCGGAGACAACGCGGATTTGAAATGGGTCGTTCGGATTTCGTCCCTTTCGCTCCACCAGTAGGTCTTCGAAGAGCTTGGCTTGCCGGCCAAACGCGCCAATGCTCCGCCGGAAATCGGTTGACGGCTTGTCGCGCGATGATAGCCGCCTCGCAAGCACCTGAGGCACGTGGGAGCCTTCCGGATCGCGCTCGGGAATCACCGGGTCATAGGTACGGCGCGGACTGGACCGGATCGGAGCCATTGCGAAAGACGACCGGTTCTGAGCCAGCCATGCACCCATGTCGAGCAGCGCCGCCTTGTCCCGATCTCCGGCGAACCCGCGGACCATCGTGGTCAACCAGTCGCCATTCAGGTGCCGTGGCCGGGCCAGGTTCACGGACACATCGCCCTTCGAGAAGCTCAACTGATCCATCGCCGGGTGGCCTCCCTCCGGGGACCACTCCGAGAGCAGCCGAAATCCCAGCCGATCTCGCTCCTCGATCGCGAACTTGAATTGCTTCGCCGGTTTACCTGCCCGGTCGCGAAAGGCAATGTCGTCGTAGGCGCCCAGCAAAAACGGAGGATCGTTGAATGGCTGCCGCAACCGCGACGTAGCCAAATCCATCGCGATCTTCGCCACCGCCAGCACCGTGCTCTTCCCCGAGCTGTTCTCCCCCACCAGCAGCGTCAGAGGCGCGATCCGCACTCGCTGCTTGCGGCGAAAACACCGGATTCCTTCGAACTCGAGGTGGAACACCATGTTCACCAAAGCATAGCGTGCACCCGGTCACTCGGGCGGCTTGACGAGCTTTCTTCCACCGCGTAGTACGATCTCGCTGCCCGACCAGGAATCCATCGCCTGCAACAGCTCTGCCGCCGAATCCGCATTGCCCTCGATGGTGAGAACGAGCGATCCTCGATACCATGCTTGCCCGTCTTCGTGGAAGATCGCGGCTCGGAATCGTCCGCCACCGTCGTCCTCGAGCGCGATCCACGCTCCGCCGTCGGCTCCGCCCAGCCACCTCGCATTGGCCGGTACCACGGCGGGCCTTTGCGGATCTGGGGGCGGAGCCTGCCGCACGCAGGCCAGGCACAATGCGAGGAGGAGCACGATTTTACTCACCGATCGCATACTAGGGCAGCGCCACCTCGGCCGTGGTGGTGGAGGGTGGCGAGTAGGAGAGGTCTGGATTGAACTCCTGCGCCACCTTGATGTACCCGGAGGGGTTCGGAGGAATCACTACGGGCAGGTCCGCGCCACCTGCCCGTGCCGTCTCAACGGCAAAGTGCACGCAACTGTTGGTGAAGAGTTGATACGGATCCCGCTTTGGATCGCTGTTCTTGGCGAGCCTGCCATCGGCGTACTTGAGCATCTTGTCGAAGGCGCCGTCCGGCAGTTCCAAATAGACGCCTTCGATTCGCCCACGCTGGCCGGAAAGGCTCGACACTCGCTGGAGGGTGGCCGTCAGCGACGCCTTGGTCGGCTTTCCGCCCGAAATCTTCACGTCGGGAACCGTCTGCTTGCGTACGATCCCTACCTGTCCTGGATCGTAGCGGCCGTATTCGTAATACTTCGTCACGCCCGTCTTGCCGTTGATGAAGAGTACGCCGGCGTGGCCAAGATAGGGGACCTTGTGCGGGATCGTCACACTCTTCGGAAGCGGCGGCATTCCGGGGATCGACGGCAGGCTCGGCAAGTTTACTTTGACGTCGTGATCCACCACCGCGATCAGGTAGTCTGGGAACACGAGTGGAATCGCGACATCGGGCATTGCGCCTAGCGTACCATCGATGCCCGGGAAGCGGCTTTTTCACGCGGGGCGGTACTCGAATTCGCGCTCTCGCGCGTCGATATATACTGATGGTTGAGAAGTCCGGGAGCGGTGTACCCGGCGCGACTCTCGCCCGAAAGCAGGTGGTCATGCGAATCATTGCGGTCAGTCTGTTGGGACTGGTCTCGGCGTTTGCCCAAACGTCCGGTGAGAAGAAGCTTTCCGTCGATCGCGGATCCTCCTACTATCACTACTCGATGGGCCACATCTACTCCGAGTTGGCCAGCGCTTACGGCAACCGGGGCGAGTACTTCAACCAGGCCATCGACCACTACCGCGACGCCCTCAAGGCCGACCCCTACGCCAGCTTCATCGCCGAGGAACTCTCCGATCTTTACATCCAGTCGGGCCGCATCCGCGAAGCGGTAACCGAGTTCGAGAGCGCGGTCAAGCAGAATCCAGACGACCTGAACGCCCGGCGCGTGCTGGGCCGCATCTACACGCGCATCATGGGCGACGCCCAGCAGGGCAAGATCAACGAGGGCCTGCTCAACAAGGCGATCGAGCAGTACGTCAAGGTCACTTCCACGGAAGGCAAAGACGCCGAGTCATGGCTGATGTTGGGCCGCCTATATAAGGTTGCCCACAACTCGGTGGAATCGGAGAAGGCGTTCCGCAAGGCTCTCGAAGTGGACCCCGAAAACGACGACGCCATCATGGGCATGGCCATGGTCTTCTCCGATCTCGGCGACCATGCGCGCGCGAGCGAACTCTTCAAGAAGATCGTCGACAAGAATCCGAACCCGCGCACGCTCGCCACGCTCGCCGGTTCGTACGAGCAGATGCGCGAGTACGGCCTCGCCGCGGACACCTTGGCCAAGGCTCTCGAAATCGCCAAGGACAACGACGAGCTCGAGCGCATGTATGCGCAGAACCTGCTGATGGCCGAGCGCTATGACGAGTCGATCAAGGTTTTCGAGAAGCTCGCGGCGGCCGACCCCAAGGACATCCAGTCGCTGCTCCGGATCTCGCAAATTTATCGCCAGCAACGCAAGTACGACAAGGCTCGCGAGGCGAGCGACAAGGCCAAGGCTATCGATCCGAACAACCTCGACGTTCTCTACAACGAGGTAGGCATTCTCGAGGCGGAGAACAAGATTCCGGAAGCGATCCAAACGCTCAAGACCGTGGTTGACGGCACGGCGCGCCGCAGCTACTCGGCCAATGAGCGCGGCACGCGCTCGATGCTGCTCGAACGGCTCGGCCTGCTCTATCGCGCCAACGAACAGTACAAGCAGGCGGCTGACGTGTTCAAGGAATTCGGCTCGCTCGATGAGAAGAACGCCCCTCGGGCCGCCGCGCAAATCGTCGACACGCACCGCCAGGGCCGTGACTTCAAGAAAGCCGAGGAAGAGGCCGACTCCGCCTTCAAGAAGTGGCCCACCGACAATACGGTTCGCGTGGTCCGCGCCAACGTGCTCGCCGATATCGGCCGCGCCGACGAAGCCGCCACCGACATCCGCAAGATGCTCGACGGCAAGAATGATCGCGAGACATGGCTGACCCTGGTCCAGATCTACGAGAAAGGCAAGAACTTCTCCGAAATGGCCAAGGCGATCGACGCCGCCGACAAGCTCTCGATGACCAACGAGGACAAGGAAACGATCCTCTTCCTCCGCGGCGCCATGTACGAGAAGCAAAAGAAGACTGACCAATCCGAGGCCGAGTTCCGCAAGTTGCTCGCCCTCAACCCCAAGTCGGCTTCCGCCCTCAACTATCTCGGATACATGTACGCCGAGCGCAATGTCCGCCTCAACGAAGCGGTGGACATGATCAAGAAAGCGCTCGAACAGGAACCCTCCTCAGGCGCCTACCTCGACTCCCTAGGCTGGGCCTACTTCCGGCAAGGCAAGCTCGAAGAAGCCGCCGAAGCTCTGCGGAAAGCTCTCGAGCGGACCCCGAAAGACGCCACGGTCCACGATCACCTCGGTGATGTTTACGCCAAGCAGGGCAAGCTGCGCGAAGCGGTGGCCGTGTGGGAGAGCTCCCTCCAACTGCATCACTCCGCCGCTCCCGCCGAACGGGACACCGAGGAAGTGGCCAAGATCCAGAAGAAGCTCGACTCGGGCAAGGTCAAGCTCGCGAAGGAACACAAGTCGAAATAGTACCCGCGTACGGGGGTGTGTGATCCCCCTAGTCATGGGCCCCTCGAAAGGGGGAATTGTTCACTCGCGTCGGTTGGGATAGACTCCGTTTTGCGGGCGGAGTTTTCCGCCATTTACCTTAGCTATCCCACCCTGAGGAGGAGAGTAGAGCATGCGGATTGCCCAGATTGTGGGCGGTACTTCCATTGGCGAGTACCAGACCCTGCTGCGCGACCTCATTCGCTACGTTAACCCCCGAGAAAAGAGCAGTGTGCGGCTCGACTTCATCGTTGCCGCTGACGGCCCGTGCTCACTCGTGAACGAAATCCGCGACCTCGGCTACGACGCCCGCGTCTGCCCGCCCGACACCGACCCCGTGCGGTTCGCCTGGCGGCTGAGGAAGATCTTGCGCGAACGTGGCCCGTACGACGTGGTGCATAACCACTTGAGCCGAGTGGACCGTTTGGTGCTGTGGCTCGCCGCGCGGGCTCGGGTCCCGGTGCGCATCTCATCCGATCCGGCCCGGCTCGCTTCGTTTTCGGGGCTGGACTTCACCGCTTTTGAAGCCTCTGTCGATCGTGACTCGACGCGCGCGCGCCTCGGCCTGCCCGATGGCGCATTCGTGATCGGGCAGGTGCTGCCTTTTGAGAAGAACGCCGACCCGTCATTCGCGCTCCAACTCGCGTACGAGTCGGCGTGGATCGACCCTTACGCGTTTTTTGTGTGGATCGGTAACGGTCCGGCGATGAATCGCATGCAGGCGATGGTGCAACATGCGAAGCTCGCCGACCGGGTTCGCTTCGTGGGAGATCGGGCCGTGGCTTCCTCTCAAGCCGCGGCCCGTCTAATGCTCGGAGCCATGGACGCGTTCGTGATGCCGGAATGGGGCTCGGGACTGGGGATTCCGCTGCTGCAAGCGCAGGCAGCCGGGCTTCCGTGCGTGATTAGTGAAGAGATCCCGCCCGAGTTCGGCGTACTCGAATCTCTGATCTATCGCCTTTCTCCCAATCTGAATCCGGGGGCATGGGCGCACGAGCTGCAGCGCGCGAAGGCGGATGGCTACGGGCTGAACCGGCACTACACAGCAGCGGTGATGCGCGCATCGCGATTCAATATCGACTTTGCAGGACGCGACCTGCTGCGGCACTATGCCGCGCTGCATTCTGCGGCGGCGATGATCGAAGGCAAGAGCGGATCGCGGGTGCGTTATCGCGCGGGGGATTTCGTCCCGGCGCACTGACTGCTTCAAGAACCGGATTTCCGCCTCGATTCCTCGCAGTTCGGATACCATGGCTACTTGCTTCAGAGCGTCATCACCCGCAGTGTAGCCGCGGTCGCGTTGGTTGTGCCCTTCGCCTGCGCTCAATCAAGCTTCAGCGTGGAAGGCGACTTGGTGAGCCGCTATGTCTGGCGTGGCTTTACCTACGGCAATGGAGCCGCGTTCCAGCCGTCGGTATCGTATTCCGCCCGCGGCGTGACGCTCGCGGCTTGGTCCAACATGCCGCTGGCGCGCGAGCCGCAGCGAGGGCGCTTCAATCAGATCTTCTTCTCGGCGGGAACCGAACGCGAGTGGCGATCGTGGAAACTCGAGGGTACGCTGCAAGGCTACCACTGGCAGGGCGCCGGCGGCGAAGGCGGAGTGACGACGCTCGAACTCGCCGGCCGCGTTTCGCGGGCCGTGCGATCCGTGCGGTTGTTCACTGAACATACGGTGGACGTGGCGAATTACCGGGGTTCCTATTTTGTGGAGGGCGGCTCGGAGTGGGAGCGCCAAACCAAGCGGCTGCAGTGGCAGGTCCGCGGTGTGATCGGTGGCGGAAACGCGCGCTTCAACGCCGCATACGCGGGCTTGCGCCAGTCCGCCGTGAACTACGCGCAGGCCGGCGTCTCGGCCAAGGCGCCCTTACGGCGCAATTGGTACTTGCGGCCGCATGCCGAGATCACCGGCGTGCTCGACGGCGCGATTCGCGGGCCGGCTGGATCGGGGAATGTTTTCAGCGCCGGGGTTGCGGCTGGTTTCTAGACTAGACCGCTTCCGCGGGTCGCGCCACCGACTGCCGCCACAGTGCGGCGTACACACCATCGCGAGCCAACAACTCCGCATGAGTTCCATCCTCGACGAGGACTCCCCGATCGAAGACGAGAATCCGGTCAAACCACGCCGTCGTCTGCAGCCGGTGCGAGACAGCAATCACCGTTCTTCCTCGCGCGATGCTTCGAATGGTCTCGTTGACTGCGGCTTCGGTCTGCGCGTCGAGTGCCGACGTTGCTTCGTCGAGAACCAGCACTCGCGGGTCGCGAACCAACGCACGAGCCAGCGCCAGACGCTGCCGCTCTCCGCCGGAGAAGCGCGATCCGCGTTCGCCGGCTTCCGTCGCGAGCCCTTGTGGCAGCCTCTCGACCGAATCGATTCCCGCCTGCCGCAACGCCTCCATCGCGCTTTCCTCGTCGATGCCCGGATCGCCGAGCCGGATATTCTCGAGGATCGACCCGCGAAACAGCAGGTTCTCCTGAAACACCGCGCCCACCTGCAATCGCCAGGATCTCTGCGTAACCGAGCGCAGGTCCGCGCCATCGATGCGGATCGACCCGCTCGAAGGATCCTGGAATCGCATCAGCAGCCCGAGCAACGTCGTCTTGCCGGATCCGCTCGGGCCCACCAGGGCCACCGAGGTTCCATACTCGATCCGAAACGAGACATCGCGCAACACGGGCACGCCCGCGTAGTGGAATGAGACGCGGTCAAACTCGATCTCATTCAGTAGTACAGGAGCGGGCACGGCGCCGGGCTGATCCGCCACGGCGGGGGCTTCGGCGAGAAACTCCTCGATCCGCTCGAGTCCCGCCCGCGCCGGCAAAAGTCCGCGAACGTACTGGGTGAAGTAAAGCAGCGAAGTGGAGACGGAGAGAAACAGCGTCTGAAACGCCGCGAGCGTGCCCACGGTCATGGATCCCGAGAAAGAGAGCCACGCGCCCAAGCCGAGCGTGACCACCTGCAGCACGAGGATTCCCGACATCGCTGACTGATCCATTAGCGCCCCGAGAAAGCTCGCGCGTGCGGTGGCTGCGAACAGTTTCCCGTCAGCCTGAAAGAACGACATCAGGCGGTAGCGCTCGAGCCCATAGGCGCGCACCACGGCCTGCGCCTCCACGCTTTCTTGCACGAACGAAAGCATCCCGCTTTCCTGTTGCTTCCGCTCGTATGCCGCGGGCGCAGCACGGCGGGCGATCCGGGGTGGCACGTAGAGGCACCACGGCCACACGAGTGCCGCGACCAGCGCGAGGCGCCAGTCGAGTACGGCGAGCACGAGCGTACCCAGGAAGCAATCCATGCCGGGAAGCAATCCCCAGGCAATCGACATCGTGAGCGCATCGGCAACCGCGG
The DNA here is from genome assembly GCA_046331625.1 of Bryobacteraceae bacterium. Taxonomy (GTDB): domain Bacteria; phylum Acidobacteriota; class Terriglobia; order Bryobacterales; family Bryobacteraceae; genus JAXLQL01. The sequence continues at coordinate 36,816 of JAXLQL010000041.1, read as the reverse complement.
CGAGATCGTTCGAGAAGCGCGAAAGGACCTCGCCTGTCGAGTGGCGCGTGAAGTAGGCACTGGACAGTTGTTGCAGATGATGAAAGAGCCGAAACCGGATGTCGCTCACGATCTGGCTTTCGATTCGAGACCAGAGATGGCCGCGCCACAGCGCCGCCAGCGAAGCGACTATCGCTCCGCATCCGAGCAGCAACAACAGCGCGAGCAGCGATCGATGATCGCGCATCGCGAGCGTGTTGTCGATGAGGTGGCGGAACACGAGGGGCACGATCCAGTAGAAGCCAGTCTCGATACCGCAGATTGCGAGCAGCGCCGTGAATCGGAGGCGATGCGGGCGCAGATACGATGCCAGGCGGCGGAAGAATGTCAGCGAGCCGAGATCGGCCTTCCCGCTGCATTCTTCAAGATGTTCCATTGAGCCGGCTGAGTTCCCTGCCTGATGTGAGATCGTGCACGCGGCACGAAGGAAGTTTCGCTTGGCCGGAGACGACTCGCTCGATTTGTTCCTTTTCGCGCACCAAGTCCCAGAGCGGCTGCCGCACCCGTTGGATGTAGCCGAAGCCGTCTGCCACCTGCCGGTCCCAGCGCTCCCCGTTGGCGGCGAAGTCGTCCGGACCAATGCGCTGGCGGCACTCCGGATACCCGCACAGGCACTCGAACTCTTCTTCGAGATTGAGTGTGCCGTAGTCGTCTGTGAGTTCCTCGCCCGGCAAAATGTCGCGCACCGCGATCTCGAAATCGAAACCGGGCGACAGGCACGTGGCGCGGCAGGAGTGGTTGATGAAGCGGCTGTGGTCCCAGCAAAGGACCCGCTCGCCCCGGCCGTTCAGGTACGAGTATTTGTGCACGTGCTCGCGAAGCTGCGGCGCCAGCTTCGGCACGCGGGCGGGTCGGATGATCTGGTCGAGATCATCGAAGACCCAGGTGATCGAACCTTTTGGGATGAGCTCGGTGGCGTAGACGCCCCAACCGATGGCGCGGCTAACGTGGCGGAGTTCCGTGGCTGGGTGAAGCATTTTGGGCGTTGAAGTTCTCTCATGCTAGCACGCGGTCACGCGGCGGCTTCCTGCTGTCGTTGATCCTGCTGCTAGAATCGCCCCATGGGCGCGGCAGCCACCGCAAGTCTGACGAGGCGTCTCTTCACTCCGGAAGAGTACTTGTCGCTCGATCGCGCAGCCGATCTGCGCAGTGAGTTCTACGCAGGCGAGATCTTCGCCATGGCCGGTGGTTCGCACGCTCATTCCGTTCTCATCGACAACTTGACCGCCGGCATCAGGCCTGCGGTCCGAAAACGAGGTTGCCGCACACATCCATCGACCATACGGGTGGGGATGAATCCGCGCGGCGGCTACTTCTACCCGGATTTGACCGTAGCTCGTGAAGAGCCAAAACTGCTCGGCAACGACACGCTGCTCAATCCGGTGCTGGTGGTGGAAGTATCGTCGAGGTCCACCGCGAGGTTTGACCGTGAGATCAAACTGAAGGAGTATCAAAGCGTCGCTTCCATGCGCGAGGTGCTGCTCGTATCCCAGGACCGCCAACACATCGAGGTCCACTCCCGCCAAGGCAAAGAGTGGTCCGCGCGGACCTTCACGAAATCTGACGGTGAGATCCGAATCCCGTACTTCGATTGCGCGATTACGCTCGCGGAGATCTACGACGGCGTATGGTAGTGCGGACTCCACGTTTGCCGAGGCGTCTCTTCACGCCGGAAGAGTACTTGGCGCTCGATCGCGCCTCCGAATTCCGTAACGAGTACCATGCGGGCGAGATCATCGCCATGGCCGGGGGGTCTCACTCGCATTCCGTTCTGATTGCCAACTTGGCCGCCAAAATAGGGCCAGTCGTCCGAAAGCGAGGTTGTCGCGAACATCCATCGACGATACGAGTAGCGATGGGCTCACCTGACGTCTACTTCTACCCGGATCTGACCGTAGCTTGTGGAGAGCCCAAACTACTCGGCAATGACACGCTCCTGAATCCCGTGCTCGTCGTCGAGGTCCTGTCGAAGTCCACCGCGAGGTTCGATCGCGAGATCAAGCTGAAGGAATACCAAAGCGTCGCATCCATGCGCGAGATTCTGCTCGTCTCCCAGGACCGGCAACACATCGAAGTCCACTCGCGCCAAGCCAAGAAGTGGTCCTCGCGGACTTTCACGAAGTCAGACGGCGAGATCCGGATCCCGTACTTCGATTGCACCCTCGCCCTCGCCGAGATCTACGACGGCGCGTGACCGCTACCCTGAGTAGATGAGCGAAGCATTCGCCTCGAGTCCCGCCGCCCTCACTCCCATCGGCGTTGTCCGCAGCCCGATCGCCGACCGTAAGCAGATGACCACGCTCGGCGTGCCCGCGGCCGTCGAGATCTTCGAGCCGTACCTTGACGGGCTCTTGCACATCGAAAAGCACACGCACCTCTGGGTGCTCGCGTGGCTCGAAGGCGCCAATCGCGTCACGCAGGTGACGCCGCGCGGCGTGGCCGAGGGCCCCGAAGGCATGCACGGTGTGTTCGCGGTCCGTTCGCCCGCGCGGCCCAATCCGATCGGGCTCACCGCGGCTCGCGTGACGTCGCGCGCGGCGAACCGGATCGAGTTCGACCGGCTCGATTTCGTCGACGGCACGCCCGTGGTGGACCTGAAGCCCTACTTCGTCACCCGCGACCTCATCTTCTCCGCGCGCAACAAGCAGGTGGGCCGCAACGCCACGAAAGAGGCGATTCGCGAAGCCCTACTCATGCAAGGCGAAGCATTCGTGGGATCGGTCGATGCCGCCATGGAACAGGCGGCCGGCGTGCTGGCGGACTTCCGCTCCGAGGTGCTCGGCTTCGTGGATCCGGTGTGGTGGCAGGTCTCGGTGCCGGCGTCGCGCCTCGATCTTGCCGACGCGTTTCAGGCGATGACGCGGGTACGGCTGGGCGATGGATCGCTCCGTCTCGAGGGCGATTCGATCGTGCTGCGAGCGGGTGGGTGCGAGCGCTCGTACTCCAGCGCTCGCACTCCATTTGACTTCCCGCGCGCGCTCAAATAGCATGGCTTCTCAGGAGAGTCTCGTGAAACTGCTTCAAACTGCCCTTGTTGCCCTAGCCATGTCTGCCAGCCTGATGGCGCAAGCCACCGGCGCCGCCACCATGCTCGGCGCTGTGAACGACACCACCGGCGCCGTGGTTCCCGGCGCCAAGATTACGGTGATCAACACCGGAACCAACTTCGTCTACTCGAGCACCACCACGCCGGAAGGCACCTGGTACATCCCGAATCTCAGCCCCGGCATGTATCAGATCAAGATCGAAGCCTCGGGCTTCAAGAGCTACGTGCGCGACGGGATCCAATTGCGCACCGGCGAAGCGCCCCGCTTCGACGTCTCGCTCGAAGTCGGAAACGTCACCGAACGCGTGGAAGTCACCGGCGCTCCGCCGCTGCTCGAAACCGAAACGTCGACGAGCGGCCAGGTTCTGGAAGGCGAAACAATTCAGAAGATTCCTGTTCTGCAGAAGGCGTTCTACCGAATCTACCTCTACATGCCGGGCATGAACGTGATCAACGGCCAACACGCAGTGGGACAACGCCAGCGCTCGCTCGGCTACACCATTGACGGCGTGAACGCGAAAGAGTCCGTGCTCGGCAATCCGAACTCCATCGACACCGTGGTCACGGCCACGCTCGACATGATTCAGGAGTTCAAGATGTACACCACCGGGTTGCCGGCCGAGTTCGGCCACTCCTCGGGCGGACAGTTGAACGGCGTGTTCAAGAGCGGTACCAACCAACTGCACGGCAGCGCCGAAGACCGCTACCTCAACGGGCGTCTGGTGCACCGGCAGTTCTTCGAGCAACTCGTCCGCTGCCAAGGCCTGCAGGTCTGCAATCCGTTCAGCTATCACGAAATGGGCGCCACGGGCGGCGGTCCGCTGTACATTCCCAAGGTCTACAACGGCAAGGACAAGACCTTCTGGTACGGTGGCTATCAGCGCCACCACGAGAAGGTGACCGAGACATACACCGGCACCGTGCCCACACCCGAGATGTACCAGGGCAACTTCAGCTTCGGCGGCCGCGGCTTCCCGATTTATGATCCCGCTTCGACGCGCCAGCTTGCCAACGGCACCTGGACCCGCGATCCCTTCGCCGGAAACATAATCCCGCAGGCGCGTTTCGACCCCGTTTCGAAGAACTTCATCGCGCGCAGCCCCTGGAAGCAACCGACTGACCCCGGCTCGCTCGGCTCCGGCGGACCGGCGAACAACCTCGTGGTTCCGAGCAAGGGCCGCTACTACATCACCCGCGTCGACGCGAAGGTGGACCATCAGTTCAGCCCGATGAACAAGATCTACGGCCGCTTCTCGCGCGTGCGGGAACGCATTCCGGGCCGGTTCTTCTCTTCGTACGAACTGAACTGGGAATTGCTCGACCCGATCTACTTCTACCCGCTGGACCTCACCAATATCGTGGTGGCCGACAACCATACGTTCAGCCCCACGCTGATCAACGAAGTCCGGTTCGGCTACAACCGCCGCCACCAGACGCTGGAACCGCCCGCCCAAAACGGCGACTGGGCGAAGCAACTCGGCATCCCGAACGTGAGCGCCGAGACCTTCCCTGATTTCCTCAACTCGGGCGGCGGACGCTTCTTCAACGCGGGTCCGGGCGGCAAGAGCGAGCGCATCGGCGAGGACTTCAGCTTCCAGGAAAACCTCACCAAGATCGTGCAGAAGCACACCCTGAAGCTCGGCTACGAACTGATCCGTACCGGCTATGATTCGCTGGCCGAGACGTTCCCGTCAGGACGGTACTTCATGGGCGGCACCGAACTGCCGTTCACTCCGAACACCGGCAACGCGTTCGCGAGCTTCCTGCTGGGCGGCGTGGGTAGCGCGCAGTTCACCAAGGCGCAAGGTCTGTGGTCGCCGCGCTGGTTCTCGAACTCGGTCTACTTCCAGGACGACTGGAAGCCGATGCGCAACCTGACGTTGAACCTCGGCATTCGCTGGTCGTATGAAACGCCGTTCAAGACGAGCAGTCTGGTGTCGCAGTTCAACCCCACCGCGGTCGATCCGCTCACGGGCCGCACCGGCGCGATCGTACACACGCCGGGCGCGCTGGCGAAGAAGGACCTCAACAACTTCCAGCCGCGTCTCGGTGTGGCCTACAACTTCCGCCCGAAGTGGGTGTTCCGCGGCAACTTCGGCATCATCACGTCCGATCTGTTGACGAGCGCGCTCGGCAACAACTTCGAAGAATACCTGGCCTCGGCGAACATCCAAGCGCCTCCTGGCGATCCGCGCGAGGTGTTCAATCTCTCGCAAGGACCGCCGTCATTCCAGTTCCGCACCAACCAAGATGGTTCTGTACCGTTCGTGGGGACCAACTACAGCGCGCGCGGCGCCAGCTACTGGGATCCGAACATGCGCAATCCGTACGTGATGAACTGGTCTGGCGGCGTTCAGTATCAGCTCACCAACACCTGGTTGACCGAGATCCTGTACCAAGGCTCGGCTGGCGTCGGCTTGCTGAACAACTGGGACATCAACGTGTTGCCCCTCAACGTGTCGAGCGACTTCGCAACTCTCAACACGATCCGCACAGCCTACCAGAACTACCGTCCGTACACACAGTTCGGTTCAATTCAACATTACTCGAACTACGGTCACAACACGCACCACGGCGCTACGTTCCGCGTGGAGAAGCGCTACGCGAGCGGCATCACGCTCAACTCGTTCTGGACATGGTCGAAGACGATGAACGATGTGGACGAAGACGGCGGCGCCGGCGGCGTCACCTGGTACAACCGCAAGCTCGAGAAGGGCCGCGCCGGCTACGATATCAGCCATCGCTTCGTGACCACGTTCACGTGGGAACTGCCCGTCGGCAAGGGCCGCAAGTACATGAACGGCGGCGGATGGAAGAACGCCGTGCTCGGCGGATGGGAACTGGTTACGTCACAGCATTTCATGACCGGAAATCCGGTGACTATCGGCTTCGGCGGATCGCCAAACTTCTACCTGCCTGGCGCGTCCCGGCCGAACCAGATCAAGCCGAACGATCAGGTGAAGTCGGCGCACGTGGACCTCGGCGGCAATCGCTTCCCGTTCTCGGCGCAGAACCGCTACTTCGACTACACGGGCTTCGCCTATCCGGCGAGCTTCACAGCCGGATCGCTGGGCCGCAACACGCTGCAAGCTCCGGGCGTGGTGTGGATGCAGGCGTCACTCGCCAAGGAGTGGAAGCTGTTCGAGCGCTTCAAGGCGAGCCTGCGGTTTGACGCCAACAACCCGTACAAGTACCACAGCTTCAATCCTCCGAACACGACGTTCGACATCGCCAACCGCACCGGCGTGTGCCCGGCTTCGATCACGCTCCTGGCCGGCAACACCTGCCCGGCCGCGTTCGGAACGTTCAACGGCACCCGTGGATCGTTCTCCGACATCGGCACGGGCCGGTGGCATGGAATCATGGTGTTCCGCGTAGAGTTCTGATCGCGGAAATTCGTAACTTCGCACCGCCTGGCCTTCGGGTCAGGCGGTGTTTTCTTTTTGGGGCAGTGGACTTCAGCTCCACTGAGGGGCCCACTTCGAGCCATGCCGGCTCCGATGTCAGCACTTGCCTTGCCGTGTAGGGTGGGCTTTGGCCAGCGCGGGCCTTCGGTCCCGCTGCCGGGCCTCCGCGCCAACTCTCCTTCAGCGAGTTGCAGGTGCTTGGATCGGCATCTGTCGCAGGTCCCGCCACTACTCCCGCGCCGCCGCCAGACAGGCCTCCACCAGCGGCCGCGGATCGAACCCACGCTTCGACGGCCGCGCCAACGCAACAGCTCGCGGAATCACCTCGCCCTTGCCTTCCACCAGCGAGTCGAGCAAAGCCTTGGCATCGGCATCGTCGCTCGCGAACACGTCCGCCGCCGCGAAGCTGCGCTGCGCCATATGTCGATCCCCGCGCCGGAACGCCGCCAGACCGAGCGCCACGTGCGCCGTGCGCACATAGAGGTCGCGCTTCCGATTCCAGTCGGCTTCCGAGGCGCAGTCGGGCTTCGTCTTGCGTTGCATCATCTCGAGCAGCCAGAGCGATTGTGCTACCAGATTGTCCTGCGCCGCGTCTTGCGCGATCGACGATGCAAGGGCCGCGAACTGCGCGTCTTCGCTTTCCGGCATCCGTTTGACAGCGTCCTGCGCCGCCGTGGCGACTCCTGAGTCGCCCGCTTCCCACAACGCCATTGCCCGCAGCACCGGGATGTTCGCCGCCACCGCTGACCGCGGATAGCGCTTCTCGAACGATTCGAGCACCGTCAGTCTGCGCCGGGCATCGGCCTCCTTGAGTAGCAACCGCAGCCGCACGGCCTCGGTCTGGACCGTGAGCTTGCGTGCCGCCTCTTGACGCCGCTTCACGCTTTCGTCCTTCTGCTTCGTCTTGCCGGCGAGAATCTGTTCACTCACCGCCTCGGCGGTCTCCACGGCCCTCAGTACCTTCGCCGGGTCGCCCGATTTTTCGTTGGCATCGAGTAGCGCCTGCGCGCTCCACGGATCTTCGGCATTGACTTCGAGCATCCGTGCGCTGATCTCGGCCACCGTATCCCATTTGCCATCGGCGATCGCCTGGGCCCTGATCTGGTCGAAAGCCCAGGGCGCCGAAGCATGCTTCGGATACTTCGCCACGAAGCTCTCGAGCAGCGTCAGACGTTGCTTGGCGTCGGTCTGCAAGTCTACTTCTTCGAGCATCAGCCCGGCCGCCGAGGTCCGGTCAGGCTTGCGTTCGTATTCGGACGCCCCTGCCAATGACGCCAGACCGGCGAGTGCTGCGATTAGAAAGGTTCTCTTCATGATCAAGGCGCCTTGAAATTGATTTTCACGATGGTTTCCGCGGAGGATGGCTTGCCTTTGACAATCGGCGGCTCATAAATCCACTTGCGGACAGCTTGTTCGGCCGCGGTCACCAGTGCCGCCGGTCCCTCGAGAGGTTCCACGTTCTCCACCCGGCCGTCGGCATTCACCAGGACCTTCAGCCGAACCAGACCCGACAAACCCTTCTTGGCGTCAGCCGGATAAGCTGGCTTCACCCGGCGAATCACATAGAGCGAAGGCTCCTCCGCTGCGGGTGTTTGAGTAACTGCGCTCGGAACCGGAGCTACTGGCGGGGGGAGCGTCGCGCGTGGCGGCTGAACCGGCTCTGGAGCGGGCTTTGCCGCTACCGGCGCAACCGGCGCCTTCTGCTGCTGCTTGGCGAAAAGAACCCCGATCAGGCTCCTCCGCACGCCCGCGCTCTCGAGTCCGCGAGATAACTCCGGCGTCACCTCGAAAGCGACGCCGCGCTGTTCCACCGCGTGCTCCACTGAGTCAGCGTCATAACCGTCGCGGAGCCATCCGAGCAACTCCTCTTGCCCGATCGGAGCTCCCGCCTCGGGCGCCTTCGCGCCTTTCGGCGCACGATAGCTCTTCTCGAGCGCCTCGAACAGTTTCTCACCCAGCCCTGCCTTGGCTACGCGCGCGCGCTCCTCTCCCGTGAGTTTGAAGTCCACACCGCGGTCAGAGACATAGAAGATCAGTTCGTCTTCCGTGAGCCCGCCGATTTCGACGGCTCTCAGAAAACCCTCCCGTACGATGGGCGGCTTCGGTGGTGACTGTGCGAATGCCGCAACCAGTCCCACGCCCAGGACCGCGATGCGGATTACCGTTTTCAAGAAACACTGCGTGGTCAAGTTTGCTCTCCGGCGAACGGCAGTTCTCGGCGCGCCGAACCCGCTGATTCCACTCGAGAAGGCCGACTCCCACTCGGCGAACGCCGAACTGCTAATTCGAGAATACGCCTGATCCTGGGCCGCCAGAACTAGGGGGTTATCCCGTCCGGGCTAGAAAACACACTGAGAGGCTATTTCAGGGTACGGCGGCTGAGGCCTAGCGCCGATGTTTCGAGTGTGATAGCTCGGGGAGCCATCCTCGGGCTTGACCGGAGGGTCTCATGTCGAAACATCTTTTCCTATTCGCTGCTGCACTTGTTCCCACTCTTTGGGCGGCTCCACCGGACGCCGACGGAATGATCGCCGGTAAGATCGTGGATCCGGCTGGGGCCATGATCCATCAGGCCACGATTACGGTTACGAATCTCCAGACCAAGGAGATCAAGGAAGCGCACCCGCACCTGGGCGGACTCTATCGGGTAACCGAGCTCGCCGCCGGCACTTATGAAGTAAGAGTCACCGCCGACGGATTCCGGCCTTTCGCCAATCCGCGCGTAAGCGTCGCGCAAGGCGAAACCGTGCGTGTGGACGCCACGCTGCGCCTCGGCAAGCCCGACGACGAAGTGACCGTCGCCGCCGAACAGAAGAAAGATACCTCGTCGAATGCCTTGTTCGGCGCTTTGCCCATGGTGGAAGCGGCTACGTTGCGCCAGCAGACGCTCGAAGAAGTTCCGTCGAACGTGTCGCTCATCACCGCCGCCGATATCCGCAGGTTCGGCTACCGTACGCTGGCTGAGGCGCTGCAGTCCGTTCGCGGCTTTTACATGACCAGTGACCGTATTTACGGCTATGGCGGCGTCCGCGGGATCAGTATCCCGGGCGACTATAACTCCCGCTTTCTCGTAATGGTCAACGGGCACGCGATGACCGAGCCGATCTATAACTCAGCGAACTTCTTCGGTCAGGACTTCGGCCTCGACATGGACCTCGTCCAGCGCATCGAAATCATCCGTGGCCCGTCCTCGGCTCTCTATGGTTCGAACGGTATGTTGACCACCATCAACGTGGTGACCAAATCGCCCGTGGATGCCGAAAAGTATCGCGTCAGCCAGGAACTCGGCAGCTTCAACGAGCGAAAACTCTCCTTCTCCACTTCGCAGGACTTGGGCAAGGGCGTCAACCTGCTGTTGTCCGGGTCGGGCTTCAACAGCGGCTCGAAGTCGCTGTTTATCCCGCAGTTCAACACACCCGAGAACAACTTCGGCCGCATCAACCGCACGGATATCGATCGCGGCTACCACACATTCGCGAACCTGATCGTGGGCGAGTGGCGCTTCACGGCGTACTTCAACAGCCGCGAGAGGCAGCCTCCCGTGGCGTGGGCAGACGCCCTGTTCGGTACGCATGGAAATCGCGTCCGCGACAGCCGGAACTTCGCCGAAGCCGCCTGGCAGCGCACGCTCTCGAATGGCGCCACGGTGCGCTGGAACCTCACCTACGACAATTACAAATACTTCGACCGGTTCTACTATCAGGGTGGCGATGCCGCCGTGGATCGTCTGACCCCGGGAAACGAAGACGTGGTGGAGGATCGCCGCACCAGCAACCACGCCGATTGGGTGACGTCGCAGGCCTCCTACAGCACCAAGCTTTCCCAGAACAGCCACATCGGCACGACCACCGCCGGTGTCCAGGCCCGATTCGACGTTTCCAACTACCAGAGCTTCATTTCTGCCGTTCCGCAGCAGGTCATTCTGTCGCGCGTGGTGCAGCCGGACCGTTCGGCCGGTTTCTTCATCCAGCAGGAAATCGAAGTGACTCCGCAATTGAAGGCCTATCTCGGCGGGCGCTTCGACATTTCGAAGAACTATCAGAACAACGTGGCTCCCCAGGTTTCGCTGGTGTATCAGCCCGACAAGAAGACCGCCCTCAAAGCGGTTTTGGGCCGTCCGTATCGAAACCCGAGCGCGTTCGAACAGTTCTGGGAAGACCGCAGCCCGTACCTCGCCAGCGGTGGCTTGCACTCGGAAGTCGCGCGCACCGTCGAAGTTTCCGCCGAACGCAAGATCACCAAGACCCTCAGCGCCGTGGTCAACGTGTATGACTACAGCATCGATCGCCTCATCAAAGTGGTCTACCTCGACGACTCATTCCAGCAATATCAGAACACGGGATCGTACCGCTCGCGCGGCGCCGAATTCGAGGTCAATGCCCGGCCCGGAGCGTATCAGATCGACGCCTCCTGGTCACTGCAGCGCGCCTATCAGGCCGGTACACGGCAATGGCTCGACAACTCACCCCGGCACCTCGGAAAATTCCGGTTCGCCGCGCCCCTTTACCGTAACATCGTCCATGCCAGCGCTTCGTTCTACTACATGGGCACCCGCGGCACTCGCGAGAGCGGCCTGGTGGACCCGTTCTGGCTCGCCGACTTCAACATCGTGACTACCAAGCTCCACCGAAACTTCGACCTGATGGCGGGCGTTCGCAACGCCTTCAACAAGCAGTATGAGGATCCGGTGGCTCTGTTCATTGACCGGATCCGCCGTGACGGCCGCACTTACTATGTCAAGTTGATCTACAACGTGCAGGAGTAGCTCGGATGCTCTCGAACGGTATGAATCCAATTCCACGCAGGTGGTTCCTCTCCGGACTCGGGGTGGCTGTCATGGGTCCCCGAGTTGGAGAGGCCGCCGAGTCCGCCGGAAAATCCGGCGCCGTGTTGGTTGCCACCGTACCTGGCGTCGAGCCCTACCAGCAAGCCGTGGATGGCCTTCGTTCCCGGCTCAGCGGGATCGAGGTCGCCGTAGCCGACACCGATCCCAAGAAGCTGGCTGAGGCTCTCGGAAGTGGTGTTCGCACCGCCGTGGCTGTGGGTGCGGAAGCACGAGCCGCGTTCGGGAAAACGGAAACCCGGCTTCCCGTCGTATCGACCATGGTGTTACTCGCCGCGGCCGACGACCAAAACAGCGGCGGCCAGGGGCCGCTGAATCAGGCGGGCACGGTGTATCTCGATATCGAGTTGCCCCGAATCGCCCAGGAAATCGCGACCCGTTTGCCAGGCAAGAAGCGTCTCGGCGTCATTTTCGATGGTGACAAACGCAACGAGCCCAACGCGAGCGTCCTCGGCGAACTCGGACAACAAACCACGGTAGCCGCGTGCGAGCGCAAGGGTGACTTGGCGCGCGCCGTGGCTGGGCTGCGCGGCAAGGCGGACATCGTAATCCTGATGCCGAGTTCTTCACTCTATGACGCCGAAAGCGTTCCGCCCATGCTGCAGACGGCGATCGAGCAGCGCATGGCGGTGGTGGGTTTCTCGCCCGGTCTGGTGCAAGCCGGCGCTGCGCTAGGAGTGTATCCGGACTACGCCGAGATGGGCGTGCAAGCGGGCGAGATGGTGCTCGCCGTGCTCGGCAAGAAGCAGGCCGGCGACGAGACTCCGCGGAAGATCGCGGTGTCGACCAATGCTCGCGTGTTGCGGTTGCTGGGGTTGAAAGCGGCGAAGTAGCGGCGCTGGTCACCACTCGAACCGCAACTGCGCCTGCATCTCCCGCGGAATCGCCGAATCGAACTTCGCATTGCGGTCGATCGACGCCGTTACCACACCGGCCGTGCCCACCGCGTTGATCACCATGTTCGGGTTCATGTAGTTCGGGTGATTCAACACGTTCGTTCCCAGGAACTCGAGCCGCAACCGGGCGCGCTCTTTGATCGGGAAATGCTTGGCGAGCGTGGCATGCATGGCGTTCGTGGGAGTCCCGTAGATGACCCCCTTGCCCGAATTGCCGAAGCGCCCGATGGGAGGAGCGGCAAACGCTGAAATGTCGAACCAGCGGTCCACGGTTGGATTCGAGAGGCGGCCGTCGGCGAGGCGATCAGGCCGGAGGGTTACGACGGGGCGCGTTCGACCGTTGGTGAAGCGCGTACCTGTAGGATCGGGACCGGTCCATAATGGCGTCACCGCGCCGCCAGTCTCGTAGATATAGATACCCGAAAGCTGCCAGCCACCGAGCACGGTGTCGGCGACACGGCTCATCCTCGCGCCGAACGGCTTGCCTTTGCCGACGGGAAGATCGTAGATGACGTTGGTCATCCAGCGATGGCGAGGAAGGGCGCCCCACGTAGATCTCTCCGCTGCCCGATTGTAAGCGTTTTCCGGAGATTCGTTGTTTTCGAGATCCTGGATGTCTTTGGCCACGGTGTAGTAGATCTGGTAATGCAGCCCTTTGTAGTGGCGGCGCTCCACTTCCATCGACAGCCCGTGATACTGGTGGCCGGCGCCGTTGTCGGTGTAATTGATCCCGGGATAGCGTGGGAACCTGCGCGCTTTGTCTACATAGAATCCGGCGTCAGGCAGCGGCTGGTTGATGTCCCACCGGTAGACGCCTTGGCGCGTGTTTGTTCCCGTGTAAGTCATCCGGAAGCCGGTGTTCCATTGCTGGCGTTCGAGTGTGAACGAATACTGCATGCTGAAGGGAACGCGTAGGTCCGGGCGAAACGCCGGTGGCAATGCCACCGTGCTGGGACCTCCGGTGGAACTCGGCGGAAAGAACGTGGGCAGAGTGAGCGGATTCTCGCGCGGGTTGGTGAACGCCGGCTCGGTAATGTTGAAGGGCACGGTGGACCCGGCGCTGGGACCCAACGGCGCCGCGTCAAAGTAGATCCCATAGCCTCCGCGGATCACAGTATTGGTGTCCCAAGGGCGATAGGCGAATCCGAAACGGGGAGCGAAGTTGTTCTTGTCGGAACGAATCAACGTGGAGCCGCCGTATCCGGCCTTCGACGCTTCCACCACGCCCACGTAGCCGGTGGGCATGAAGGGGCTCACCTTCGAGAGCGCGCCATCGGGAACCACGATGTTGCCACTCGCGATATCGAAGATCGCTTGGCGGCCGTTCTGCTCCTTCCATCCCGGATAGAGTTGATAGCGCAAGCCGAGATTGATCGTCAGCCGCCGCGTCGCCTTCCACTCGTCCTGCACGAAGCCCGCATAAGTATAGTTGTACCGGCGCGGCTCGATGGCGGGGAAATTGCGCGCAAGCGAGGCCGGCACGCCGAGCAGGAAATCCGCGTAGGTGTGACCGGTGAATCCGTTCCCGAAAGTGGCGTTGCCGAACAGGCCCGCGCCTTGGCGAATCTCATTGGTGAAGCCCCAGAACATCTGGAAGCCCATCTTCAGGTTGTGACTGCCGCGGAACCACGACACGTGATCGAGGAACTGGTGGATGAGGTCGCGTCCGCAAGGAACGCAGTCGCCGATGACCGCGATCGGCGACAGGCCAATGCCCGTCCAATCGATGCGCGGGATCTGGCCAGCCGAAGGAAGATCCGGCGCGAGACCGCGAATGCCGAGTTCGGACACCAGTGCCTTGCCGTCGATCCGCGACCGGTTGGGCAGGTTGTCGTATGACATGCCCCAACGGAATTCGTTGATCAGCGTGGGCCGGATCGTATGCGTATACGCCGCGGTCGCGGCTCGCAGCGTGCGCCAACGGCGGTAGCGTTCCTTGATGGTGGGCAGCGACTCGAAAGTGTCGAGGTTCCAATCCACCTTGGTGACGCGGCCGTAGACGAACGCTTTGTCGCTGAAGCGATGATCGGCGCGCAGCGTCAGGGTCGGCTGGTGGCTGACTTGATTGATGCGAAGTTCGCGATAGTTGTTCGACAGGAGTGTGGCGGGGCTCCCGTAGTTGAGAGGTGCGATGAAGCGGTCCTGGAACGCCTTTGCGGTAGCGTTGATACGGCTGGCGGGAATGCGGCTGCTCGCGAACGGAACGTCGCCGCCGAAAGGATCGCGAACCACGCCCGTGCCCGAAAAGTCACCGTCACGCCAAGCGGGCAGCGGGACCGTCTGGTTGAGCTGCGCCGTGCTCGGGCTGCCCGCGCCGACCTCGAGAGTTCCGAACACGAAGGTTTTGTTGCGGCCGTTGTAGAGCTTGGGAATCCACACCGGACCGCCCGCGGCGAACGTGAGCCGGTGTGACACGCCGGTGGCTCGCTCGGTAGCGAAAGGATTCCGCACGCGAAAGAACTTCGTCGAGTAGTAGTCGGAGAAGGTCCCGTGAAAATCGTTGGTGCCGGCGCGGCTGATGAGCGTCGTTTGGCCGACTGTACCGAACTCGGCGCTGGTGCCGCTGATGTCCATGCGCAGCTCCTCGAAAGACTCGGTGCGATCGAGCAGCGGACCGCTCGCGTATCCTCCGCCGGAGCGGGCGATCGTGGTCCCGTCAATGTTGGCCGCGCCTTGGTTTTGGCGGCTGCCGGCATACGACACCTGGAACCCGACTGCGGTCTTGTTCACTTGCGGTGAGAGCGTGAAGTAGTCCCACGCACGGCGCAGCGTGAGGGGAAGAGCGCGCAACACCTCGCGGTCCTTGACGTCGGAGATGCGGTCGCTCTCGGTTTCGATCAGTGTTGCGCCGCCGGTGACCTCCACCACGGTGTCGACGGAGCCGACTTTGAGCGGCAAGTCCACGCGGCGGTTGTCGAGTCCCGTGAGGACGATGTTGCCGATGGTGAGTTCCTGAAATCCCTGCGCTCTGGCGCGCACGGTGTAGGTGCCGTTCCGAAGATCGGCGAGCGTGTACTGGCCTTGATCGTTGGTGGTGGCTTTGTAGACGTAGCCGGTGGCGTTGTCGCGCGCTTCCACGGCGACGCCGGGGACAGTGGCGCCGGAGGGATCGCTCGAAGTACCGGTGATGGTGGCAAACGTAGACTGCGCGTGCAGTCCAGCCGCGGTGGCGAAAAGAAGACCGACAATCCTCATGCCCATGGCGACATATCGTATCAGGATCTACTTCAGATCGCTCGGCCCGCTCGAGGCGAAATCGCGCGCTCCAAGCGCCGCCGGACCTTCTCGCGGTGCCGCAACTCGCACTCCCACACCACAGCGACTCGTAGGCCGAGCGCGCGCAGCTCCCGGCATTTGCGCTCATCGCGAGCGCGATTGGCGGCGATCTTCTCTTCCCAGAAGCTCCGGTTGCGTGCAGGCACGCGCGGGGCCGCGCTCGATTTGGTCTTTCGGCAATGCGTGTGTCCGTGCCAGAAACAGCCGTTCACGAACACGGCCCACCCCTGCGTCTGATTCGAGAAATCGGGCGACCCCGGCAATCGCCGGTTGTTCAATCGGTAGCGCGCTCCGAGAGCAGTCAGCATCTCGCCCACCGCCCGTTCGATCGGCGTCCGCTGCTGGCCGACGCGGCGCATCATTTCGGATCGCTTCGCTCGGGAGACGATGTCGCGCGGCTGGGGCACTTATTGAGACTCGGGTTGAGACTGGCGGAACGGGGTCACTTGTGGCGGGACCAAGCCGAGTGCGGCGGGTTGCCTTATCCGATGGCCTGAAGCTCGCCGCGAAGGCTTTGGGTCCGCTCCGGCAGCGGGACTGAAGCGTGTACGGCGGGGAACCGATCCAAGGGCCTGAAATTCGCTGCGCCGCTCGGACAGCGGGACTGGAAGTCCCGCTGCAGGCTGAAAGCCTGTCCCACATCGCGGCGGAGCCGCAATCGCAGAGCGTGATTGACTAACCGGCGTGTGAACGAGGGGCGCGTTCCACGAGTGCATGCGCCCGTATCGGAAGCGGGACTGGAAGTCCCGCCGCAGGCTGAAAGCCTGCCCCACACACTGGGGCTGAAATCTTCGCGGCTGGCGAAGAAACTGAAGGATAGTAGTACACACTGGGCTGAAATCTTCGCGGCTGGCGAAGAAGCTGAAGGATAGTAGTATACACACTGGGGCTGAAATCTTCGCGGCCAGCGAAGAAGCTGAAGGATAGTAGTACAATCGGCAACGCAGGCCTTCTCGAGCGAGCGAGTTGCTGGAGAGTCGCGCTCTGGCCAACCCTACGCTAGTGCCGAGCATCACCAAACTCGCCCTCTGAAAATCCTCGAGAACGCGCTCCGGCCAACTCCCGCACGCTCGCGATCAGATACTCCACCGCCTCATCGGTCAATCGCGGATGCAGCGGCAGGCTCACGTACTTGCCGGACAACTCCTCCAACACCGGACACTCACCCAGGCCGTGTCCCAGTTTTCGATAAGCCTCGGTGAGATGGATCGGCATGTAGTGGGACCAGCACTTGATGCCCTTCTGCTCCCACAGGTCCCACATCAGGTCTTCCTTGCGATCGGCGAGCGTGCCGTAGACGTGATAAACGTGCTTGCCGTCAGGAGCTTCGAACGGCGTCACGATTCCAGGCACTCCGGAGAGCCCCTCGGTGTAGCGCCGTGCGATCTCGATCCGCCGCGCATTGAGCGAGTCGAGCTTGCGCAACTGCACCAAGCCCGCGGCTGCTTGCATGTCGGACATGCGCAAGTTGAACCCCACTTCATCGAATTCGAGCCGCCAATATTGCTTACCCATCGCGTCCGCCGGGATCTGCACGTAGCGGCCCTGCGGATCGTAGCCGTGCGTACACAGCCAACGCAGCGAGCGGATGCGCTCGGCTCGCGCCGCATCTTGCGTCACCACCATGCCGCCTTCGCCGAGAGTAGTCATGTTCTTCTGCACCCCAAAACTGAAGGTGCCGAAGTCGCCCATCGATCCAGCCTTGCGACCCTTGTACTCGGCTCCTGGCGCATGCGCGCAGTCTTCCACCAACGCGACGCCGTGGCGGCGCGCGAGTGCGAGCAGCGGATCCATGTCCGCGCACTGCCCGTAAAGGTGCACCACGATGATCGCCTTGGTGCGCGCGGTGATCTTCGACTCCACCGATGCCGGATCGAGCGTGAATCGCTGCGGATCCACGTCGGCGAACACCACCTTCGCGCCCGCCAACGCAGGCGCATTCGCGGTCGAGATCCAACTCAGCGATGTGGTGATCACCTCGTCGCCCGGACCCACATCGAGCGCTGCCATCGCGAGCCGCAACGCGGCCGTCCCCGAGGAAACCGCCAGCGCGTGTTCCACGCCGCAGTAGCGCGCGAACGCTTCCTCGAACCGCGCCACCCAAGGTCCGCACGAGGGCGCTCCGGCCCGCAGTACCTCGATCACGGCCTGCTCTTCTTCGGCTCCGTAGCACGAGCCCTGGCCGTACTGCAGATCGAACTTCACCGGGAACTGTCGCATCAATGCACCGCTTCAGGCAGGAAGTAGAACAGTAGCGAGAGTATCAAATACACGGCGAGCAGTTGCGCGCCCTCGAACCAGTTCGATTCACCGTCGCTCGAAATCTGTCCGGTGATGGCGACGGCGAGCCCGGTAGCGAGCAACTCCGCGGGCGTGAAGACGAGATCCATGGGGCGCGGAGCCATGAAGCGGCTGGCGATCACGAGCACGGGCGCTACGAACACGGCGATCTGAATGCTCGATCCGATGGCGATGCCAAGGCTGAGGTCCATACGGTTCTTGCGAGCCACCATGATGGCTGTGGAGTGCTCGGCTGCGTTGCCGATAATCGCCACCACCACCACGCCGACGAAGACGCTGGTCATCCCGAGGGTGTGCGCGGCTTCCTGGACCGAGCCGACGAGGATTTCGCTCATCCAGGCGATCATCGCCGTGGCCGCGAGCAACACGCCCATGGATTTTCCGATACTCCACGGCGCACCGTGCTCGTCTTCCACCTCGGCCGCGCCCGAGAAGAGTTCCTTGTGCGTCATCAGGCTGAACACGAGGCTGAGCGCGTAGGTCACCAGCAGCACCAGTGAAATCTCGAGGCTCAGATCGTTCTCTCGCGCGATGGTGTTGGCCTGAGGAACCGATCCCGGCGCGGCCGTCACCAAGTAATGATAGGCCGCCGGAACCACCAACGCGATCACGGCCAGCGTCATCATCGTCGCTTGCGAGCGCGCCGCCGCTCCGCTGAACTTCTGGTGCGGATACTTCAATCCACCGGCCAGGCAAGCCGCGCCCATCACGAGCAGGGTGTTGCCGATAATCGATCCGGTGAGCGATGCTTTCACCACGTCGAAGAGTCCGTTGTGCAGCGCGATCAACGCGATGATCAACTCGGCCGCGTTGCCGAAGGTGGCGTTGAGCAATCCGCCCACGGCTTCGCTGGTTCGCGCCGCTAGGTGTTCGGTTGCCGTGCCCAGCCATCCGGCCAACGGGAGCACTGCCAGGCACGCCGTGGCGAAGATCCACAGGTGCTCCGTGGGCCGCGCGTGTTCGAGCCAAACGGCCACTGGCACGAACACGAGTAGCCAATTGAGCGAGGGTTTCAGGAATTGGGACATGCGCTATTTCTTGGCGGCAGTCTTGCGCGCGCGCTTCTTCTTACCCGGAACCACGGTCTCCACCGGCGCGGACCAGCGGGCCAGGCGATACACGCGCTCGTAGCCGGCGGTCAGGTTTGAGATCGTCACCGTCACCGAACCACCCGCGTCGCACTGGTAGCGTTCTTCGATTTCATGGGGCGGTCCCCAATCATATCGCACCACCGCCGCCGCGCCCAGGTCGAGCTCGTCACGCAAGGATGCGTGGAAGGGGAAGAAGATCTCGTCCCAGAACGCCACCTCGCCCGAAGGCCTGCCCTCGGCGGTGACGTGGCTGCATTCGAGATATCGAAAATGTCCGATATTATGGGCCGGATAGTAATGGCGAGTTACCGTGAGCGGCGGTTCGCCTGCAGCGGGAAGCGGCGTGCCCTTCAGAAATAGCGGATCGAACACGATCACGCGGCCACCCTCGGCTTCGCGCCACACGCCGAAGTTGCGCGTGAAACGGTCGCGGAGCTGGTAGCCCGCCTGTGCGTCAGCTTGGATCGCGAGCCCGATCGCCGTGGCTGACTGGCTGTAGGAAGATCGGCGCACGCGGCGTCCGAACGCTTCCTTGAGTGCGCGCGACACGAGCGGCAATTCGCTCGCACCGCCGGTCACGTAGAGCGACTCGATTTGGTTCTCGCGTTCGGCAATCAGATCCTGCACGGCGTGGACGGTCTCATCGATCAGCGGCTGCGCCTTCTCATAAAATGCGGCGACCGGCACGTTGACCGGCTGCCACCCTTCGCGCACCTGATCGAGCTCCACGGTGATGCGGCGGCTGTTCGGATTCAGCGCTTCTTTTCGGGCGCGGCATTCGTCGAGCAGGCGGAAGCTCTCGGCTTGGTTCAGCGAATCGCGCACGCGGCCGCTGACTCCGCCCGCTTCGAGCGCCAGATCGGCGAGGATCTCGTCGAAGTCATCGCCGCCGAGGGATGGAATGCCTTCGCTCGCAATCACCACGTGGCGATTGTCTTCGAGTTCGACGAGCGATGCGTCAAACGTGCCGCCGCCGAGATCATAAACAAGGATTGTGTCACGCGGCCGGCCCGCCTGCTTCGAACGCAACGCGTGGCCGTATTCGATCGCCGCCGCTGACGGTTCGTTGAGCAGGCCGAGCACTTCGAAGCCGGCGCGGCGGAATGCTTCCACGGTGAGGAATCGCTGGTTGCCGTTGGCGTTGGCGGGCACGCCGAGTTGGATCTCGAAACGTTCGCCGGAGTCGACGTGCAGGCTCGACGATTGGCGCAACGCATCGCCGAGTGCGCCGCAGAGTCCGGTGAGAAGTTCGAGCATCGGCACGGCGTGACTGCCGATCTCGACGCGCGTCTGCGGTCCGGCGCCGGTGAGGTAGCGCTTGATCGAGCGCACTACGGTAGCGGCAGGGTCCTCTTGCGCGGCCCAAGCGTTCCAGCCATAGCTGGTGTGGCCGTCGCGAACGGCGATCAGCGAAGGAAACCATTCGCGGACCGATCCGTCGGTGGTGTCGAACGAGACGACGGGGTAGTTGCCGCGGTCCACAGCCGCGACGACGATACGGGTGGTGCCGAAGTCGATTCCGAGGCGCATACTTCAGTTTAAGGTGTCGCGCGTCAGGCGAGCTTTGCTCTCGCGCGCTGAACCAACGTATCGTATGCCTGGCAGAGCGCAAGCGCAGCAGTATTGGTCGCGTCCTGCTCCTTCTCGTATCTTTCGGGCTCGCGATGCCGGCGCTCCGCGGGAATGCGAAGAAGGAGAATGCCACTGCCGGTTTGTTCTCTGTGCATGAATGTCCCAATCGCCTTTCGGAAAGTACTACAAGCGGTTAAGAAGTTCTGGCGCAGTGCTTCAAGCTCTTCGTCAAGGTACGCGTCTGCCGGATTGGGTCTAGAGAAGCAGTATCGCCGGAACTCGTCCAGGTCTGAGTCGAAAAACGCAGCCCCAAAGTCATGGTCCCGAATGAAGCCGATCACTCCGTCCGATGGCATCGCCTGGAGAAAGGACCGAAACGTTTCTCTGTCGGCACGATGTGGCGCTGATGCTGCCGGGTCTGCCCCAAGATGCCTGCCCGATTCAATCAGGTCGTACAGTCTGCTTCGCCAAAACTTGACCTCCTCGATCGTGTAGCCCTTGTGCTGGCTTGTGCTCGAATCGAATTCGGAATGATGCTCCAGGCAGAGCCACGCAAGATTGTCCTCCTTCGCGTTGACCCGATTGCGATCCAGATGAGCGACTTGTCCCTTCTTCTCAGCGAGGTCTCCCTTCAAGTGCACGCACAGCGCGCATCTACGGGCGCTTTTGGCAAGAACGGAAGTTTCAACGTGCTTCGCGATATGTTTTCTGCGCGGACTCTCTGCGGCCATGTTGTGACTGGAACGATAATATCGAATAGGGAATCGAAATGATCCACAGAGCCGCCGACTTGACTCCAGACCAACGCGCAGCGATCGAGAGCCTCCTCGGCCGGTCTCTTACCGATGCGGATACCGTCAGCTTGCGCACCTTGCCAGCGGTCACACCGGAGGAGAAGGAACTCCGAGACGCCGGAATTCGGGAGCTCAAAGCGTATTTCGCAAGGATTGATGCACGAAGTGCGGAGTCCTCCCCGGAACAAGCAGACGACGTCATGGACGAGGCTCTTCGCTCCGCCCGTCCCGGATATCGGCCGGTCCGGTGAGAGTCCTCTGCGACACCAACATCCTCATCCGAGCTCATGAAAAATCGCGGAGCCCGGCGCGCCTACTGCTGATCACCCTGCTGGAGCGGGGGCACACTCTCTTGATGAGTGCAGAACTCACCGCTGAAACAGCCAAAGTCCTGCGCACTCCGAAGCTCATGGCGAGATGGGGCCTGATGGAAGAAGACGTGTACGACTACATACGATTCCTCCATATGGTGGCTGAAACTGTCGCGGCCGACCCGCTCATCCGTGTTCCACTCCGTGATCCTACGGATGCGCCCATCCTCCAGGCAGCAGTCGCCGGGGACGCTGACATCGTCTGCACCCGCGATGAGGATTTCTTCGCAGCCGAAACAGTCGCGTTCTGCAAAGCACTCGCCATCGAGGTTTGCACGGGTTGGGAGTTGGCTCAACGCCTTGGAATTCTCGGCAGCTTCCCAACTGCCCTGAACTGAGACACCCTGCCGATTCCAAGCTCCCCTCACTGCCCCGAAGCCCAATACCCCGGCCGCGCCCGGACCCGATACTCGCCCTTCCGTGCCACCCGCACCTCGAGCGTGTGGTAGCCCGGCGATGTGGAGTCCGGCGCGAAGCTCAGCACATACTGCGTATGTAACTCGCGACCCAGTTTCTCGATCATCTCCTCGAGCCCCTTCTGCCGCGTGAATCGATAATTCATCCCACCCGTACCCACCGTCAACGCCTGCACCGCGTTCTCCTTGCCCAGCCGGACCAGTTCGCCCAGCCCGCCTAGGATATCGGCCCTCTGCTCCGGCGGCGGAATCGGAATCCTCTCGCGACCCGCCGGCGAGCCCGGCTCGTTCCGCGGCGTCCCCGGACCCTGCGTCACCTTCGGCTGCCGCGTGTCGGAAGGCTTGGTAGTGAATGCCGTCGTGAATGCCGAGTAACTCGCGGCGTATACCATCACGTTCGCCCTTTGCGCGTCGTGCAGCACGGCCTCGAGCGCCGTTTCACTCCCCCGATCGCGCGTCTCGCTGACCAGCAGCAGCACCTTTCGCGATCGCGGCCGCTGCTCGAGCTTCTTGATCGCCTCGCTCGCCGCATCGAGCATGCGTCCCGTCTTGTCCCCCACGGGCCGGAGCCGTGCGAATGCCCGCGAGAGCGCCTCGGGGCTGCCTGTGCATTCCTCGAGCCACTCCACTCTTTGCGAGAACGAGACCAGCCCCGCGCAACCGCGCTCCCCGGTGATCAGCGGCTGGATCATCGCCCCGATCCTGCGCACCTTCAGCAGCACGGGATACGAGATCCCAGACGACTGCACCGCCACCACCAGTGCAATCGGCGCCACACCTGTGGCGAACGAGTCGACATCGGGCTTCCGCGGGCGGCCGTTGTCGAGCACCAAGAAGTCCTGGGGCTCGAGCCCATCCACCGTCTGCCCGCCCAGCGTGACGCTCACCGGAACCATTACCAATTGCGTCTGCACGCGGAAGCCGGCCTCCTGCGCCCAAACGGCACAGGCGAGGCTCGCGATCAGGACTCGGCGCATTCCCCTCGCCATGTGCAATCGCCGGACCAAATGCCTCACTTGCGATCGCTGTGGCCGAGATCGCGCCCGGGCGCCACCCGATCCCGCACCAGTTGCTTCAGTTCCTTGATATCCGGGAACCGCCCTTGCTCGTGGCGTGACCACACCGGTTCCCCGGCTGCCCACACCTCGAACACGCCGCCCGTTCCCGGCGCCAACGCAACTTCGCTCAGTTCTGTTTCAAACGTGGAAAGCAGTTCCTGTGCCATCCAGGCGGCGCGCAGCATCCACCTGCACTGGCAACAGTAGAGGATTCGAACAGAGGGTTTGCCGGGAGCCATGTTCCAGCGTAGCTCGCTGGGGCCCGGGCAGGAAGGTCAGGGGCCGCCGGATGACGGCCCCGGTGGGATCTACGCGGTTCGCGCTACCCGCTCGGCCTGCAGGCCCTTGGGGCCTTGCTTGACTTCGAATTCGACTTCCACGCCGTTATCGAGCGTACGGTAGCCGTTCATGTCGATCGCGCTGAAATGCACGAAGACATCCTCGCCCGTGGACCGCTGGATGAATCCGAAGCCCTTGGCGTTGTTGAACCACTTGACAGTGCCTTTTTCTCTCACTACTTGAACTCCTGGCAGAATACTGTGTTTCCGCATCCCGCGTGAAGGCCCCGAAGGCCGGTTCCCTCTGAAACGCGAAAAGCTACGAGGGCAGGGCCCCGTAGCTTCAAACTTCTCATCCAGTCCACGACGTACATGCGAAAAATCAACGGCCGTTACAGCCGTTAAGAGATTCTCGCAGACGGGACCGGACTTGGTCAAGTCCTTCTTTTGCAATGACGGCGGAGGGCCCTCTTGACCGGGCGCGGTAACCTAAAGAGATTGATCCTCACTGTCACGTTGAATCCGGCGATAGACCGGACCGTCCTGGCGGATCGCCTCGTCTTCGAAGATCGCGCCTACATCCTTGCCCGGGGTGAATCGGCAGGCGGCCGCGGTATCAATGCCTCCATGGTGTGCCACCGGCTGGGCTCGCCGACGCTCGCGATCTTGCCCTCGGGCGGCGACTCGGGTCCGCGCCTCGAGGCCGATCTGCGCAAGCTCGGCTTCCCCTTCGAAATCGTGCCTGCGGCCGCCAACGTCCGCAGCAATCTCATCATTACTGACCGCCAGGGCCTCACCATCAAGCTCAACGAACCTGGTCCGGAACTGACGGCGGAAGAGTTGGATCGGCTGGAAGCCGCCGTGCGGCGTCACCTCCCCACAACGCAGTGGCTGCTGATCTGCGGGAGTTTGCCGCCGGGAGTGCCGCGCGACTACTACCGCCGCCTCATCCGCGCCGCTGCCGAAAGCGGTGTTCGCACCTTGGTCGACACCGATGGCGACGTACTGCAGGATTGCCTGCTGGAGCAACCCACGGCGGTCACCCCGAATCGGATGGAAGCGGCGGCGCTCCTCAACAAGGCGCTGATCACGCGCCAGCACTTCCGCGCGGCTGCGATCCGGATTCTCGAGATGGGCGCCAAGTCCGTGGTCCTTTCGCTCGGAGCCCGTGGTGCGCTCGGGGCCATGGGCGGGGAGATCGTGGAAGCCGTGGCGCCGCGGGTCGAGGCCATCTCACCCATCGGGGCGGGCGACGCGCTCAATGCCGCCTTGGCATGGGCGCTTTCGCGCGGCAGCGATTTCGCCGACGCCGTTCGCTGGGGAGTGGCCGCCGGAACCGCGTCGGCAATGCTGCCCGGGATGCAGTTCGCCAATCTCGAACAGACCCGCGCGATTTACGATCGGGTCGAGTTACGCGGATAAATCGCGAGCAATAATTAGGTACATGAGGTATCGGCTGACGCTCACAGCGTTGGCCGGCCCTGCCGTCGCCCAATCCCCGGCGGGGACCCCGCAAGAACTGCTGGCTCGCATGGGCCAAACCTACGCCGCTTTCGATTCCACCTGCCAGATGCGCGCCGAGGTCTCGAGGCACACCGTGGCTGGTGGGATGACTCGGGACACAAAACGCGACTTTCGCTTCTACCAGAAAGGCAGTGCACTGCGACTCGAGAGTGGCCCGCCCAAAGATGCGTTGGTCCTGCTTCGCCGCGCAGACGGCGGCATCGTCGAGCATTCCAGGAACGCCAATCTATTCGCTGTTCGCGAGCCAGGTGCACAAACAGCCGCCGAAGCCACTCTCTTGCGTTGTCGCAACATTCTCCAGCGGCGGTTTGCCGGCTTGGCCGCCACCGAACCTACCATCACGAGTGCGAAGGAGGAGGAGTTCAGGCACGGCAAAGAGCGGCGGAACTGTCTCCGCATCGGGCTCAAAGGGAGCACCTGGACCGCTACTATCTGGGTGGAGCGGTCGTCGGCGCTGGTTTGGCATTCAACAATGAGAGCGCAGCGGGAGGCGGGATTGGACGAGGAGGAGATCACTTGGTTCGAGATCGAAGACGGCAAGGGTCTGCCGCCGGATATGTTCGAGTTCGAACCACCGCACGGGGCGAAGAGGGTTCCGCGGCTGTTGACGGTCCCGCTGCATTGACGAGGGTCGGCCCGGAGGATTTTCAGTCCGCGTGTGGGGGCAGGCTTTTGCCTGCGCGGGACTTCAGCCCCGCTGCCGGCACTCGCGTCGAAGCCCGTGAAATCTGCCGGTTCCGATACCAGCACTTGCCTTGCCGTGTAGGGCGGGCCCTCCCAGCGCGGGACCCGAGTCCGCCGAAGCGCAACCACACGAGCAAACGCCGGAAAACCGTGCACTACGTGCCGAAGGCGAAATCCTGGCTCTTGGCGAAGTAAAGCCCCGTAGCACGATCGAGGTCTTCCTGGGTCATCCTCGGAGCCCGCCGTTCATACTCGCTGATCGAAATCAAGATATTACAGATATCCAGCGGATAGCACGCGCGCAATTCCTTGCGGCCTTCGGCCAGACACAGATGCCGCAGGTAAGCGGACGAATCCGGCTCGGTCGGAATTCGCTTGGCCGAAACCACCCGGTGGAAGATCTGATCGAAGCTGCCCGCATCCACGGGCTCGATCAGGATCTTGTTGTGGATGCGGCGCAGGAAGGCGTCGTCGGCCAAGTCCTGCGGATCGAGGTTCGTCGAGAACACCACCATCAGCTCGAACGGGATCTGGAACTTCACACCGTAACGAAGACTCAGATAGTCCACGCGGCGGTCGAGCGGAACGATCCAGCGGTTCAACAAGTCGCGCGGCGACATCAACTGGCGCCCGAAGTCGTCGATGATGAAGATGCCGTTGTTGGCCTTCAATTGCAGTGGCGCCGCGTAGATGCCCGATGTGTCGTCGAGGCGTAACTCGAGCATGCTCGGAACCAGTTCGCCACCCACCACGATGCACGGCCGGCGGCATAGGATCCAACGCGGGTCGACGTCGGGATCGTCAATTTCGATCGGTTGGTGGACCACCGGATCGAACAAGCTGATGATCTGGTTGTCGACTTCGATCGCGTGCGGAATCAGCACGGCGTCCTGATACACGCGCAGCATGCGCTCGGCCACGCTGGTCTTGCCGTTGCCCGAGGGTCCATACAAGAAAATCGAAGACTGCGAGATCAGCGCCGGACCCAACTGATCGAGCAGACGATCGGTAACCACCAAGTCAGATAGCGCGTGCCGCATCGCCCGGCGGTCCACGGTAACTTTGGCCTGTTGGATTCGCGATGCCTCGGTATATTCGGCCAGCGAAACCGGCGCGGCACCCGCATATTGCGAAATCTGGAAACGATCGGATGCCATCTGCTTACCGGCCTGTGACAGCACGAACGTATAGTCGTTCCCCACCATGCCTTTCACTTCGATCAATTGCTGCTGGCGCAAATGGCGAAACGCCCGTTCCACGATCGGAAACGCCAGGCGCAACGTTTTGCACAAGCCCGTGAGTGTGCTGAAGCCCTCGAGCAGCAACCGGCGCAAAACGAGGTCGAGAATCAGCGACTCCGGAATCCCCAGCTGTTCAATGGTCTGGGGAACGGGCGGGTTGAATCGAGACTTGACGGCGGCCGTGAATGCACCCATGGTGGATCTCTCTTCTGATCGGCAGTTTCGGGCAGAATGTTTACCTCCACGAATGGGAGCGGGAGCACGTCATCCCTAGTGTTGAGGCGAGTCCTGCTCACTTGCGCCGCCGCGCTCGGCCTATTGGCTGAGGACCCATTTCCTTTCCTCAAACAAGACGCCCGCGCGGCCGCCAAGAAGGGAGACGTCGTCAACGCCTATCTCCTTTATTCTCAAGCAGCTGCCAACAACCCCAAGGACAAGGCCGCGTGGGCCCGGGCATTCGCGCTCCAAACCCGCGCGCTTTCGGCTTCGAAGCTCGTAGCTCCGGGAGCAGACCCCGTCGAGCCGATCGCCACCGATCCCCTCGATCCCTCCGATTGGGTGGAGGCGCGTAAGGCGCGCGCGCCCCTTCGGCTCGAGGCAAAGCCGGGCCCTCAGAACTTCCAGGTGCGCGCCACCGCCAAGCCGCTCATCGAGCAAGTGTTGAAGGCCTTCGGGATCGAACCGATCTTCGACGGCGACTTCCCCGACACCGGTGCGCCCATCCGCTTCGAGATGAAGACCGTCGAGTTCCTCGAGGCTGCCGAAGCGCTCGAAGCGGCCACGGCTACGTTCCTGGTTCCAATAAGTGAGAAACTCGCGCTCGTGGCCAAAGATACGCAGCAGAAACGCCAGGAACTCGAACACACCATGGCGCTGGCGGTTCCATTACCCCAGGCCACGAGCGTGCAAGAAGCGCAGGAACTCGCCCGCGCCATCCAGCAGTTGATGGAAATCCAGAAATTCGGCGTCGATTCGGCCAATCGCGTTGCGATTATTCGCGACCGTGAGTCGAAAGTGCTGCCGGCGGCGCGTCTGTTCAATGACGTACTGCGCTATCGCGGACAGGTGATGCTCGACATCGAGCTGCTCGAGTCCACTGAAACGAACTCACTCGACTTGGGCGTGCAACTGCCCACCAGGTTCCCGATGTTTCTGCTCAACGAGGTGTTCAACACCAAGCCGTCGATCGCGGGCGTCACCAACCTGGTGAAGTTCGCCGGAGGCAAGACGCTGATCGGGGTCGGGCTCGCCGACAGCCAATTGATCGCGAGCTTTTCGAAGGGGTCGACGCGGTCATTGCGGCAAGCCGAGGTCCGGGGAGTGGAAGGCCAGGCGATCAATTTCCATATCGGAGACAAGTATCCGGTGCTGACCGCTGGCTACTTCGGCGCGACGCCACAGGCGGGACAGACGGCGTACCGCCCGCCTCCGACTTTCAACTTCGAGGACATCGGCGTGGTGCTCAAGGTTACGCCGAAGATTCACTCCTCCACGGAAGTGACGCTCGAGATGGAAGCTGAATACAAGGTGATCACCGGCGCCGCTCTGAACGGCATCCCCATCATCGCGAATCGCAAGATGACTTCGTCGATTCGATTGAAGATGGGCGAGTCGGCGGTGGTGGCTGGATTGCTGCGCGTGAGCGAGGCGCGCACGCTCACTGGCCTTGCGGGGTTGATGCGGATACCGGTGCTGGGAGCGTTGTTCCGCACCGATTCCCGGAGCCGCGATTATGGGCAGACGCTGTTCGTGGTGACGCCGCACATTCTCTCAGCGCCACCTGCGGATCGCGCGGGGACGGAAGTGTTCACCGGTCCCGAGGGCCGGCTCCGAATCCCGTTGTAACCGCAGCTTTGGATCCTCTGTTATTGCCACTTGCCTGCCGTGTAGGGTGGGCTTTAGCCAGCGCGGGACTTCAGTCCCGCTTCAGACCTGGGCACATGCGCTCGTAAAGCACGCCCCCCTGCTCACCCGCCAGTTGAGCGTAGGACTTCAGCCCTGTTTCCAAGGTGCGCGCGGGCGCTCGCAGCACGCTCCGAAATTTCGCGCACACGTGAGATTCGGCTCCGATGTGGGGCAGGCTTCGGCCTGCGCGGGGCTTCAGCCCCGCTCCCGGCTCCCACGCCGGTGGCCGGATGCAACGCAGTGGTGTATCGTAGGTCCGATGCGCTCCGTTGCCCTGGTCCTCGCCGCGTGCGCGATTGCCTTTCCGGCTCTCGCTCAAGACGGCGAAACCCTCTACCAAAAGCATTGCTCCTACTGTCACGGCGCACGCGGCGAAGGCGGTCGCGGACCCGACCTCACCACCGGCCGTTTCCGCCGTGCGCAAAACGACGAGGAGTTGTTCGCCGTGATTCGGAATGGCGTGCGGGGAACGGAAATGCCGGCCGTGCGCGGGTCCGATGACGAGGTGCGCCGCATCGTGGCGCATGTCCGCTCCCTTGCCGTGCGGACCGATGCGAAAGCGATCGGCGACCCACAGGCCGGCGCCGTGGTCTTCAAACAGTGCTCCGGTTGCCATCCGGGGATCGGTCCGGACCTGCGCGCAGCCGCATTCCGAGGAGCGGCGTTCGCACGCGAGTCGATCTTGAAGCCGGAAGCCGAGATCGCCAACGGATATCGCGCCCTGCAAGTCACGCTGAGTGACGGCCGAAAAGCGACTGGCATTCGCTTGAACGAAGACGACATCTCGCTCCAGATTCGCGACACCGATGGCGCGCTCCGGTCGTTCCTCAAATCCGGAATCTCGGCCATCGACCGCTCGAAACCGTCGTTAATGCCGTCCTTCGAACGGCGGCTGTCGCCGAAGCAGTTGGATGACGTGGTCGCCTATGTGACGGGGTTGCAATGAGAACCTTACTCGCCTTCCCGCTCGCGCTGACGTTAGGCGCGCAAGTATCGAATGAACGCCTTCTCCGCTCGCTCGACGAACCCGGAAACTGGCTCATGTACTCGGGCAACTACTCGTCGTGGCGTTACAGTCCCCTTGCGCAGATCACGGCGGCCAACGTCAAAAACCTGAAGGTGAAGTGGCTTTATCAGGCGCGTACCGCTGAAAAACTCGAGTCGACGCCCCTGGTGGTGGATGGCGTGATGTACCTGACGCGCCCCGAGAACGAAGTCGTCGCCCTCGACGCGGCGACCGGGCGCACCTACTGGACCTACGTGCACGAGAATCCGCCGCGCACGTTCAACTGCTGCGGCAAGGTGAATCGCGGCTTGGCGATTCTCGGCAACAAGCTCTTCATGAACACGCTCGACATGCACGTGATCGCCATCGACGCCAAGAGCGGACGCGAGTTGTGGAAGACGAAGATGTATGATCACGATGCGGCGGGCGGCTATGCGGCTCCCGGCGCTCCGATGGTGGTCAAGGACAAGCTCATCGTAGGCATGGCGGGCGGCGAGCGCGGCGTTTCTGGATTCCTCGATGCTTACGACGTCAACACTGGCCAGCGCGTGTGGCGCTTCAATACGATCCCCCAACCGGGCGAAGCGAACTTCGGCACCTGGGCCGGCGACTCGTGGAAGACCGGCGGCGCTTCCACATGGAACTCGGGCGCCTACGATCCCGAGTTGAACCTCGTCTACTGGGGCACGTCGAATCCTTGGCCCGACTACAACGGCGACTTCCGCAAGGGCGACAACCTCTATTCGTGCGCCGTGATCGCGCTCGATGCGGATACGGGCAAGCTCCGCTGGTATTACCAATTCACGCCGCACGATCTTCACGACTGGGATGCCACGCAGATCCCGGTGTTGTTCGATGGCAGCTACCACGGCAAGGCGCGCAAGTTGATGGCATGGCCGAATCGTAACGGCTTCTATTACCTGCTCGATCGCGCATCGGGCGAGTTCCTCTTCGCTAAGGCGTTCGTCCGTCAGACGTGGGTGCGCGGGTTTGACGCCAAGGGTCGGCCTGACGTGATTCCCGGCAACGAGCCCACTCCGGAAGGCCTCACCACTACGTTCCCCGGCGTGGATGGCGCGTCGAATTGGATGTCGCACAGCTACAGCCCGGTGACGAAGATGCTCTACACGTTCGCACGCGAGGAACGGCGCGTGTTCACCAAAGACGAACCGCGGCATCCGACCACGGCGGCCGACGAAGGCGGAATGCGCCGCCGTTTCTGGAGGCGTCCGCGATTCGCGCCCGAGGAGAGCTGGGGACAAGTGATGGCGCTCGATCCATTGACGGGCGAAGCCAAGTGGTCGCATAAGGTGGTGACGCCACCGTGGAGCGGAGTCATGTCCACGGCAGGCGGCTTGGTGTTCACCGCAACGTTCGAAGGCGTGGTCATGGCGCTCGATGCCAACAACGGCGAGCGGCTGTGGCATTTTCTCGGGAACGACAAAGTGTACTCGTCGCCGATCAGTTTTCTCGTGGCTGGCAAGCAAATGGTTTCGGTGCCGGTGGGCGACGTGCTGATCACGTTCGGGCTCGATTGATGCGGCTGCTCGCAGCGGCGGTGCTCGCTCTGCCGCTGTGTGCGCAAACTGGCGCGGAGTCATTCGAGCTGCATTGCCGGCGATGCCACGCGATCGAGGGTCGCGGAGGCAGCGTGGGTCCGGACCTCGGGTGGATCGCGCTGACGCGCACCGCACAACAGCTTCGTACGGCACTCGTGGATCCGAGCGCGGAGATCGTGGGCGAGTTCGCGACGGCGCGGGTCGCCGCCGTCGACGGGATCGTTCTCAACGAAGACGATCTCTCGATCCAACTGCGCCTGGCCGATGGCTCGATGCGATCGTTCCCACGACAAGGCACAGTGCGGACCGGCCGGTCGCTGATGCCGGCCTTCTCTTCCCTGCCCGCGCGAGAACTCGACGCGCTCGCAGCGTATCTGGCGACGCTGCGCGGCGGCGCCATCGAAGCGAGACCTCGCACTCGAAAGCCAGCGCCGCTGGCGGAGTCGCAAGCATGGATGACACGGCCTTCGCGCGAGGCCGAAGAGAAGCCGGAGGAGGTGCTCGATGCGGTGGGGATTGGTCCGGGAGACGCGGTGGCCGATGTCGGCGCGGGCAGCGGATTCTTCACCTGGAGGCTGGCGCGGCGCGCGGCGAGAGTTGTGGCCGTGGACTCGCAAGAGAACGTCCTGCGGCAAAACGCAGACACCACTCGGATCCACGGAGACTTCGCGCGGGTGACCTACGCGCCGGCTCTTCCCCCTGGAACATTTCAGGTGATTCTTGTTGCGAACGCATATCACGAGTTCGCCGAACCCGAGGCGATGCTCGCCGCGATCCGCAAGGCGCTCGCGCCCGGCGGCCGGCTCTGCGTCATCGAGTACAAGAAGGAGAAGCCCGGCATTCCCGTAGGCGAAAGCCACAAAATGAGCCTGCTCGACCTGCGAACGGAAATCGAGCCCGAGGGATTCCGGCTCGAGCGCATCCTCGATTTTCTTCCGCTCCAGCACGGGCTCATCTTCACCGCCCGCTGAGCCTCGGACTTGCGAACCTTGCCGCAACGCACATGGCGGATTGGCGAAGGTAGGCAAACAATACCATGAATCGCCCACCGGCAACCCTCTTGATCCGTGTGTTGGCCATGGCGCGTCACTCGCGCTGCAACGCCGACACCTCATCACCTCTTGGACCGGAGCGCGGTGTCGTTCTCCTACGGGACTCCGCGGCGCCGCCGCGCGCCAAGCGCCCTGTCGTGGCCGGTTATCGGGAGCCGGCCATACCAGCCGTCACGGCTGTCCGCGCCAAGGCTCCCCCTTCAGCCGGCCAATCAATTCCGTTGACACCCGCTCGATAGCGGCCTGCTTGTCGAACAGGGCAAGCGCCTCCGCGGAGAGAATCTGCGGAAGATCCGCCAGGTAGTCAGATTGGTTCAGCTTCTTCACCAAATTCTCTTCGAACTCAGCCCTAGACACGGCTGCCCCTGCTCTCGCCATGTACTGCTCGAAACAAGCCACCAAAGTTGCGGTGTCCAGCCCTTGCCGAAGAGCCATTTCGAGATCGAATAGGTCGCGTCCCTTCCTCCTCTGGAAGAAGGCGCGCATTTTCGTAGCGAGCAATTCCTCGATCTCGAAAGTGCGAATCGCCGCTGTTCCGCTGAACCATCGGCTGCCTACTTCGTACCGTTTGGGCCTGTGGCCAAGGATCGTGAAATGCTCGCGTGTGTTCACTTCGATCTTCAGCCGTAGCGGTACCACCGGTGGCAACTCAGACTCAAACCTGTAGATAAGCGTCATCCGGCCCTCGCCTTGGTTACGCCTTGGAGCGCCGAGCCACGGGCCCAACGCCTCGCGCAGGGCGGTCATCACCGGCCCGATGGGACCGGCCTCCACTTGTACCAAATCGATGTCCTCGGAATATCGCGCGGGACTCGGAAGAAACAACTTGTGAAGGGCGGTGCCGCCACGAAATGCAAGGGAACGTTCGAGCAGCGGATGCCTGAAGATCTCCACCAGCGCCCGGGAAAGAACGAGGTCTTGCTCCACCTGTGCGTCTGACGGCCAGGGAGCTCTCTGCCGCCACTCGGTGATGTAGTCGCGCGCGATCATCCTTCGTCTGGTTCCAGTTCGAAGTTCACGGCCACTCTCCACCGTGCATTGCGAACGGCATCGGCGCTCGGCTCGCGCGGCGCGAGCAACACCGTCTTCGGGTCGCGACGGTTAATCCACTTCGCGAGCTTTGCAGTCAAAGACTCTTTGCCTACGGCCTCGAGCAGGTAACCGAGTCTCTGAATCGGCGCTATCTCGGGCTCCTTCGCAGCTTCGGCCGCCAGGGTCGCCGAATCGATCTTCTCGGCCAATTCGCTCAACACAATGGTCACGTGATTCAAACCTCCCACGCGATCTTGAAAACGGATGAGGTCGAGCGCGGTCCTCTCGGGACTCGAGACTCTCATGTGCCCGCTCTGGGTCTTCACGAGTTCAACGGCGTTGGCATCGAGATCCTTCTCGAGGAAGAAATGGATGCGGTTGCGGCCTACGCTCACGGGGCGAAGCTGCTTTGACGCCACTACCTGAAACTCCTGAGGACGCTGGTGTGCGGCTCCGTGGATCTCCGCCGCCGAAAGCAGTCCGACGTAGTAAGGAACCTTGTGAAAGCGCATCAGCGGATCGATGAACGAGGAAGCTGGAAGCGATCCTGATTGGCGGTATTCCAGCGGCACGATCGTGTAGAAGCCACGCCGCGGAGTTGCCAGGCGGCGCTTTGCCTTCAATCGCTCAGCCGCTCGTTTCAACGCGATTGGAGTCGAGCCGAGTGCCGCCAGCGCCTCTTCGCGAGAGAAGGTGTACCGGCCGCGCTCCTGCAGTTCGTCCACATACTCTCGCAGAGTGAGATTCTCGTACACACTCATATAGTACCAATAATAGGTACTTTTTGCGTGTAATCGGGAAAGCGCGCTTCGCGCCCGATGCTATCGTGGTCACTTCCCGTGACCGAACTCGAGCTCATCCGTTGGATCCGCCGCCAACCCGGCGTCGCAGGCGTCGGCAATGACTGCGCCGTCCTGCCCGGAACACGCCCCGGCGAATCGCTCGTCCTCAAGACGGACCAGTTCATCGAAGGCACCCACTTCCTGCGCGACACCTGGCCAGCCCGGACCACCGGCGCCGCCGCCCTCGCCCGCGTCCTGAGCGATCTCGCCGCCGCCGGCGCCGAGCCTCGCCATTGTCTGCTCTCGCTCGCGCTGCCGCGTGACACACCCGCCGCCTGGACCCGCGCCTTCTTCCAAGGCTTCCTCGGCGTCGCGCGCGCGCACCGTGTTCCATTGAATGGCGGCGACCTTTCGCACGCCCCGATCATCTACGCCGATGTCGCCATCGCCGGATCCGTTCCCGCGGGCAAAGCGCTCACACGATCCGGCGCCAAACCAGGAGACGGCATTTATGTTTCGGGCTCGCTCGGCGGCGCCGCAGTCGCACTACGCGAAGGCAAGCCGTTTCTCCCCGTGCCACGCCTCGCCCTCGGCCGCTACCTGCGAGGCCGCGCCACCGCCTGCATGGATCTCTCCGATGGGCTCTCGATCGATCTCTATCGGCTCTGTATCGAGTCGGGAGTCTCCGCGGTGCTCGATCGTCCCCTGCCCTCCGCGCCGCGCGCCACGCTCGATGACGTGCTCCATGGCGGCGAGGACTACGAGTTGCTCTTCACCTCCCGGCGCGCGCCCGCCCGGCATGCGGGCGTCGAGATCACCCGGATCGGCGCCGTCTGCACCCCTCGCCGCAAGGCGGGCGAAGTGACCTTCTTCGGGCAACCCCTGCGCCCGATGGGTTACGATCACTTTCGATGAATCCTCCCGACCCCGCCATCGTCGTCGACCTCATCGAAGCCTTCCGCCGCTCCAAGACAATGTTCGCCGCCGTCGAGTTCCGGCTCTTTGACCGGCTCGCGAACGGCCCAGCCGAGCCGCGCGCGATCCGGCGCGAAGACGAAGACCTCGACACGCTCACGCGCCTGATGGATGCCTGTATCGCGCTCGGCCTGCTCACCAAGCAAGGCGGCGCTTACGCCAACACGCCCGCTTCCGATGCCTACCTGCGCCGGGAGAGTCCGCGCACCATGACCGGATACATCGTCTATTCGAATCGCATGCTGTGGCAGTTGTGGGCCCATCTCGAAGACGCCGTGCGCGAAGGCTCGCACCGCTGGAAGCAGGTCTACGGAATCGAGGGCTCTGTCTTCGACTACTTCTACCGGACCGAAGAAGCCAAGCGCGAGTTCCTCCTTGGCATGCATGGCTTCGGACTCATCGCCAGCCCTTCGGTGGTGAGCGCGTTCGACCTCTCGCGCTTTCACCGCATGGTGGATCTCGGCGGCGGCACGGGCCATCTTTGCCTCGCCGCATGCGAGCGCTATCCGAATCTCGAAGCCGCCGTGTTTGACCTGCCGCAAGCCGTCGCCTTCGCGCGCGAGTTCACCGCCGGAAGCCGCGTCGAACTGCTCGCGGGCGACTTCTTCGCCGATCCCCTCCCTCCCGCCGATCTCTACGCCGTGGGCCGCATCCTCCACGATTGGGGCGAAGAGAAGATCAAGAAGCTGCTCGCCAAGATCCACGCCGCCCTGCCGCCGCGCGGCGCGCTTCTCATCGCCGAGAAGCTTCTGCGCGACGATCTCAGCGGTCCCGCGCACGTGCACATGCAGTCACTGAACATGCTGGTCTGCACCGAAGGCCGCGAACGGAGCCTCGCTCAGTACAGGACGCTGCTCGAGGCGGCGGGCTTCGTCGAGGTGCAGGGAAAGTTCACCGGCTCTACGGTTGACGCGGTCATGGCGATCCGCCCCTAGCCCTCGCGCGAACGGCGGAGACCGCCAACGCTATCGCGGCTGCCAACGCCAGCAGCCACGCACGCGGCAGCACCGCTTCGGTGATCGCGCTCAGCCATCCCGCGTGAGGCGAAGGTAGCGGCGCATCCAGTGGGCGGACGACAGGCGGCAACATCGCGCGCAACCGCTGACTGCGGAGGAAGCCATCGAGCATCGATGCGCTCGGGAACGGGATCGCTCCGTCGGGCTGATCATAGAGCGCCCGCCGATCTCCGGATCGCACGAAGCGCGCGACGTTTGCCTCCTGAATCCGCGGGCGCACCAGCCGTTCAGGCAGGTCCTCCTGGAGCGCGAAGTGAATCTGGTCCCGGAAGCCGAAACCGGCGATCAAAACCCACGGCAGCGCCAAGGCAACAACCGCGCGGTTGCGCGCCAAAGCCACGAGCGCGAAGCCGTTGGCGATGAGGCCCGGACTGAGCAGATCGTGATAGCGCGGCGGAATCGCGCCGCTGCGGCCATAGCTGAGCGCTGCCGAAGTCAAGGCCGTCCACAATCCCAACATCAGCAGGAATCGCGAGATCGGCTCTCGCCCGCGATGCGCCGCCGAGTAGACGATCCACGGCAGCCACAGCAGCGGCGCCAACAGCGGGATCGCGTCAGCGGGCCAAGCCAGGTTGCGCATCGTGAGATAGAGGAATACGTAGAGCGAGGGCGCCTTGATGCCCGCATGGTGCGGCGCCGCGCCGATGAGAGC
>JAXLQL010000040.1:0-52723 GCA_046331625.1 Bryobacteraceae bacterium | reverse complement strand
CGTTCGCTCGCGGGCTTGACTCCTTCGATGTGCAGAAGCACGGCTCCGCGCACGGCGACGGCTTCTTCGTCGAGCGGCTTCGCGGACCAGTACGCGATGGGAATTTGATCCGGTGATTCGACGAGGCTCGCGATGAGGCGCCCGGCGGATGCTCCGCGCGAGATGGCGCGGGTGCGATGCAGTGCGGAGGCGAGGCGGATGGCGGCGTCGAGCGCGGCGGGGTCAGAGGCGAGCAGCGCGTCGCGATCGGGCACGCGGAGTCGCTTCAAGCGATTGCGGAGCCCACTCTGGAAGCTTTCGCCGCTCGACCATTCCTGCCAGGCGTCCGGCGGCACCGTCGTCGAGTGCACGTAGACTTGGCTCAGGAAGCGGCTGCGGTGGACCCAGCGGCGGCCGTGCGCGGGATCCATGATTTGCAGGAATGGTCCGTGCTTGCGCCAGATCACCACGAAGTGCGTGCCGCCGTTGGCCAGTCGCACGACGATGATGGCGGGGAGCGCGTTCGATTCGGCGGCGAGCAATTGATCGAGGGGGAGCGTGATCTGGCTGGCATCGAGCCCAAGGCGAACCGCCGTGTCTTCGATCGTGTCGATCGACGTGCCGTCGACATCGGTCTGGCAAGCTTCGCGCAGGCGGCCGTAGCTCGCGCGAATGCCGAAGCCCTCGAGGACGCATTTGAGCGCCGCGGGTCCGCAATCCATCGCGGAGGTTTGAATGACTTCGGGTGCGAGCCAGCGGCGCACTATTTGGCCTCGAAGCGCTCGCGCGGAGCGGCGATCCATTGTCCGCCGGTGCGCAACACTAACTGAGCGGGTGTGACGCGTTCCACTTCAATCTCGACTGCGCCCGGCATGCCGTGTTGGAGCGGCACGCGGAGTCCGGGCGAATCGAGAATGTCGAGCTCCACGCGGACCTTGCCCGCGCGCACTTCTTCCGCAACGCGGCTGACCGCTGCTTGCACGGTTCCGAACTCGGCCCAGGGAAATCCTTCCAGGCGGACGCGCGCGTGCTGGCCGGGGCGGATCCGACCGAACGCGGCGGGCGCGGGATATTGCGCGACGATGCGCAGCTTCTCGCCTTCGGTGACGATGGCCGCGAGCTTCTCGCCTTCGGTGATGACGGCTCCGGCATGGAGCACGGCGGCTTCGGCGACGCGGCCATCCACGGGTGCGCGGACCTTGCGGCGCTCAATCTCGTAACCGATGCGGCTGACGCTGGCGATGAGCGTACCGCGGTCGCCACGGATGCGTGCGGCTTCCGAGGAGATGCGTTCGAGGCGCACGTCGCGTTCGCGGTCACGCGCGGCTTGTTCGCGTTCGAGTCGGGCGACAGTGGCGCCGGTGGTTTCGACGGCTTGGCGGAGACGACGCGCCTCGGCTACGGCGCGCTCGTGTTCGCGCTCGGCAAGGAGCTTCGCTTCGCGCAGCTTGCGAAGACGCTGCTCTTCCTGCTCTGCGAATTGGGCGGCGGTTTCGGCCTCGCGGCGGCGATTGGCGGCCTCTTCCATGGCGGCTCGGGCAGACTGGCGCTCGGCCACGCGAGCGGATTCCTCGGCGGCGCGCTCGGCATCGAGGCGGCCGAGTTCGCTATCGAGCGCGCCCATGCGAGCCTGCTCCTGGCGGATCTGGAGGCGGTCCGATTGCGCGTCGATTTCGGCGAGCACGTCGTCTTTCTTGACGCGCTTGCCGAGGGAGAGCTCGGTGCGTACGAGCTTTCCAGCGAAGGGCGATTGCACGGGATACGATGCGGCGTCTTGCTCCACGCGCGCGTCTGTAGTGATCTCCCACAGCGGGACTTCGGCTCGCAAGGCCCACCACGCCCATCCGCCCAATATGGCTGCAGTGACGATAAGCACTGCGGCGCGAACGCCGAACCGGTCGGCGGCGAGAGCGCGGTAGGTTTGCGAGAAGGCAGTAGGCATCGCGCGAGGCGACGAAAGAGCCAAGGTAGCAAATCCGCGTTACTGCAACTCGAGCCGCGCAACGATGACAGCGAGCTCGCGCTTTTCTCCCGGGAGCGAGAGGGCGCGGTCCACTGCGAAGTCGGCGCGGATGGAGCCGGCGCCGGGCGGCAACGGAGCGCGCAAGTGGTGCATGCCTTCAAGGTCACAGCGGATGGAGGCGGCGGGGGACCCGTTGATGTTCACGGAGACGGCGATGGGGCCGTGTTCCATCGCCACCGGAGGCACGTAGAAATCGAAGCGCAGCGCTGTGTGGGCGGTGGCGTCGTCGAACTCGGCGGAGAAGGTGCGGGCGGTCCAGCGCCATTCTTCGACCTTCGGGCTCATGTGCAACCGGCGAGCGGGCGGCCTTGGATGGCGGCGCGATGTTTGCGTTCGGCGCAAAGGAAGGCGCGCTCGTCGCCTTGCCGGGAAGCGGGGTCAGAGGACCGGTTGCCGAGGTTGCGATAGTCGCGGATGCATAAGCCGCTGCGGTCGAACGGGCGTTCGAGACCGAGGTCGGAGAAGATCCAGTAGTTGGTGACGTCGTCATTGGTCTCGGTGGGGCTGACCAGATATCCCACCAGGGGCTGCTGAATGCGCGTTCCATCCGGCGCGAGTCGTGCGACGCGGTGCTGAGGATGAAGTGGCGCGATTTGCGGGCAAGCTCTTCGAGCACGAGGATCGGGTTCTTCAAGTGATAGAGGATCGAGTACGAACGAGACCGAGTAACACTCGTGTGGGAGCGACATTCCGGCGTCGACATCGCACTCCACGATTTCGACAGGCAGGTTCAGGGCGCCCGCGGAGGCCTGCAATTCCGTGCATACCTGCACCGTTGAAGTTGGTGGCAGGGTTGTCGACGGCGACATTG
Source organism: Bryobacteraceae bacterium (assembly GCA_046331625.1). Classification (GTDB taxonomy): domain Bacteria; phylum Acidobacteriota; class Terriglobia; order Bryobacterales; family Bryobacteraceae; genus JAXLQL01. Next base: position 49,910 of record JAXLQL010000040.1, on the reverse strand, counting down.
GCATCGGTCGAGGCGAGGAAGGCGTTGGCGGCCTCGCCAGCGCCGAGGTCGAGCACGGGATCGGCGCCGATGAGCGTGAGGAGATCGCGGCGTTCGGCAGTGAGCACCGTCTCGAGAGAGTAGAAGCTGCCGAGGGAGTCGTAAGGGTACCAGCGAAGGGCGGAGCAGGGGTGCGTTGGGCGCGGTCGATTTCGAATTGATAGGCGGCGGCGCGTTCGGCATTTGGGCGATGTCGGAGGGGGCAAGGAGCATTGTGTCGCGTATTGGGGCACGATTCGCGTCAGCAGAACCGGCATGGCACGTCGATCAAGAGGCCGCACCATGGATTTCTTTTCGTTCCTCTTTTCTTTGGCGTGATTCCGTACTTGCTGCGCCGCCGATCGGCGAACGTGCACTTCGGAGACATGAGGGCCCATACCGGTTTCTGGTGGATACAGGCGCCGAATCGACGATGTGAGCCAGCGTTGGCGGCCACGCTCGGCCTGCGGTAAGCGTTCGCACGGTGGTCTGGTGCTCGAAGACAGCTTCGGCACCTGGGACGAGGGTGGGCGGAATGCGGATGAAGACGCCGCGGTGGGCGAGATCGAGGTGTTCGCGGATCCGGTGCAGGCGCGGCGCGGCGATCCAGGTCCGTGTGGGTGCTCAGCCAATGCGCTTCGCGGCTTCGATGTGCTGCTGTCGGCGAACGCGCACGGTGTCGATCGGCGCGGCGTCCAGCATCGAAGGCGCTGATCCGTACAGGATGAGCATTGCGCGCGTGGTTGTGAAGGCGACGATGGGGGAGCGGGGTGCTGTCGTTCGTTCTCGATTCGAGCAGCCATATCGTTACTCTTCAAGACTCCGGCGGCGATGAAGACCCGGCCAGTGGCGAGCGCGGTGACGACGTTCGATGGAGCTCGCCGGGTGGCTGCTACGTCGTGGACGGCTGAACTGATATTCGACGCTACGTCTTGGAACAAGCTCGGCGGTGGTGGAACGCCCGGGGTCGCCCGCTGACCGGACTGCTGCCCCGTGGCGATGTTCGGGAGCGTGTTCGTCGATCGTGCGCGGCGAAGTGGTGTTGGTTCCCTGACCTACCGGTAAACGCCTTCTTCGAATGTCTCGGCTAAGGATCGCCCGGGCTTCTTCCATGGCGCGCTGAAAGTCGCGTGAATCAACGAGGCTGCCGGCGTGACGGCGCGTGTAGATTGCGAGGCCTCGCCAGAAGGCTGCGGCTCCGAGTTCGGTGCGCAAGCGATCGAGGAGCGCAGCGCGCCCTTCATGTCGGCACCGGACCCAGCGCTTCCACCGCGTCTTTCCATTGCTCCCAATGCAGCCCGGTCGATCGCCAGTAAGCGGCGCGCCGAGGGCTTGTCGAGTTCGGCGCGCAACCCCGGCGAGCTTCGCGTCATAGGCGGCGCGTCAGTAGTGCTGCTGCTCGACGAAGGCGGCGGTCATGAACTCGGCGATGCCTTCGTTCAGCCAGAAATCCGACCAGGACCGGATCCCCACGAGCGCGGCCCACCATTGATGAGCCATCTCGTGCGCCATCAGTTCCAGGTCTTTGCCTTCCGAGCTGGGCGAGATGAGCTCGGACATGATGCTTCATGGACGCCGCTTCCACCAGCGCCTCGGGTGGCGCAGGCGATCTGCGTGTAGCGCGGATCCGGCCGGTCCACCGGCCTTTTCGCGCAAGAAACGGTAGGCCTCGGCTGACTTCGCGAGCTTCGCGATGTCCAGGCGCGGCAGACCAGATCTCGAGTACTTTCCACCGACTTCTCGAGCGGCGCTACGGCCGAAGCTGAACAGGAACGATTGCGCCGGGTGGCGGACCTCGGCCACGAAAGCGCCGGTATGTGCGCGGCGACTGCCGAGCCCAGGGCCAACGGCGCATACGGCGCGCGCTGGGAAGAACAAATTCCAGGCGAATTATTGCGCGATGAGGAAGGCAGCTTACCATCAGCGCCGCAGTGGAACATGGTGACGAAGGCCGGCATCGCCATCGAGCCATCGGAGCCCCTTGCCGGACCTTGCTTCGAACTCGAAGCGCGCGCGGTTCGGTCCGGCGAGTTTGATGGAGTCGCCGGACTCGGTCACGCCTGAAGGGAGCTTCGTGATGTGCAGCGCCTTCTCGTGCTGGAGCACAACGGCGCCGCGCACTTCGATCTCCTCGACGCCGCGAATGACTTTTGACTCGAAGTCCGGGCGCAACTCGACGCGATAATGCGTCACTTGCGCCGCAGCCGTGAAGGCCGCGATCACGAGAATGAGGAGCCCGCTTATGGCTGCTTGCCCTTGAGGTCGCGCTCGAGTGCGTCGACGATGCGGCGGGAGATCGCGTGGAGCTCGTCGGGAATGGAGCGCTTGGGCCGCGCGTAGAGAGACCAGAGTACGCGGCGCGACTTGAGGTCCACGAGGAAGACGGTTCCCTTGCCGCGACTGAAAGTGGAGAGAGGTTTGGAGGAGCCGTCATACTTGCGCTCTCCGGTCACCTTGACGGCGTCGCCTTTGGCGTCTTTCGGGGCTTCTTTCTCTTTGGTCTCCGCCTTCTTGGGCTCCTCGGCTGGTTCGGGAGGATAGAGTTCGGCCATGCGCTGTTCAAAGCCGGCGCCGATTTGGTCAGTAAAAACGGCATCGGCGCGCTTGGGGTCAGTGACCACCTGGTAGACGTGACGGGAGGTGAGGAAGTCGGCGAGGTACTGGTCAAGTCCGCTCGACATGGGAAGCATGTAGACCGATTGGACCTGAGCCAGATCCGCGTTGGCCGCGAAAGCGGCGCAGACGGCGAGGAGGAGGGCGAAACGCGCCATATACATATGCTATGACGCGAGGGGGGCGCAAAAAGTCTGATCGTGGGGTACGCCTTGAAAACGAGGTGGCCTACTGAAGACAGCCTTGGCAAGGGCCGATGTCAGAAGTGATGCTTGTAGTCGAGACATTTGAGGCTGAGATCGCTTATCCTATTGAGGTTCGGCAGGTGGCCGAAAAGACAGGTATGAGCAACCCCGCACCGGCTCGAATTCCGCGAATTGTGCCGCTTGATCTGTGCCTTGCCGCAATCGAGCTCGGCGGGCTCGAGGAGCGCATTGTGCCTGAGCAAATGAAGGCCGGGCTCGGCGGGCTCGCCAACTTCTACGGCCTCCACGCGCTTTCTATCGGCAAAGAGGAGTTCTCAGTACAGACAGCGGGTGGGTTTGTGTCTGAGATCCTGCCTCGCGAAATCGCGCTCCAGCAAATCGCCAACTGCACCAGCGTGAGCGACGCAGAGACACTCGCGAAAATCCTAGACTCCCTCGAGCTCGCCCTGCAAGCCGAGTTTGCTGGAAAAGCACAGCGAGCGGTGGAGATTCCTGGCTTCGGAACCTTCGTCCGCGAAGATTCCAAGCGAGACGGCTTCCGCTTGCATTTCGGATTCCCCGGCTAAAGCCGCGCCGCCCTCGAGATACAATCAAATTCCGGATCTTTCCGGAACAATGCCTCTTCGCGATGCTCCCAAGGACAAGCCGCTGTGCACGATTGTCCACATCTCGGATCTTCACTTCGGCAGCAAGTGGGTGATTGAAGACGAGTCGCTCTGGCGCACGATTTTGCCCAAGTTGCCCGCGCTCCGCCTGCTGACCGGATTCTATCCGCACTCGTATCAAGCCGCCACGCAGCTGTCGATCGCGGTGCGCCGCATTTTCCTGGCGCGCCGGAACGACGGGGTGCCAGCCGTGCTGGTTCACTCGGGCGACCTCACGGCGCGCGGCGCCGAAGGCGAATTCAGCGTCGGCAATACATTTCTCTTGGGTGGCCACGGAGTCCCCGGTTCCCGCGCCGTTGCCGGGCTGGAACTAGCCGGGGAATTCCGCGATGTTTCATTCCTGGATATTCCTGGAAATCATGATCTGTGGTCGCGCTGGGACAACCGCATGCAGTCCGCCGCGAGCGCCCACTACGGAGGCGTTTATCCACGCCGGCTCGACGTGGAATTGAGCGGCGGGTGGCGGTTGATTCTCCACGGCATGGACTCGAACCGGTCCCGGCTGACGAGTGATGCGTTGGCGAACGGCGAAATCCCGGCCCGCGACCTGACGGAAGCCTGCAAGCGACTCGAGGCGTGTTGTGGCGATCGCGTGATTCAGGGCATCGTGTTGCATCATCCGCTCGCGATCAAACCCGGCACGGAACCGAAGCTCTTCGGCCGCGAAATCCAGAAACTGAAGTCGCGCGACACGGTGGCGCGGCAGCTTCGAAGCGCCGGTGCGCAGTTCGTACTGTGCGGGCACATCCATTCGCAGCAAGTGCTCGTTCGGGGTCCGCGCCGGCCTCTGCAGTTCACCGCCGGCAGCGGATGCCAGATGGGAGGTCCGCACCACTTCTGGACGCTCGATATTCATCCGGGCTCGGTGGTTGCGGCCGTGCACGAAATTCCGTCCGGCTGTATCGCGTATGAGCGTGCCGCGGGAACACGGCACGCATTTTGACAGCGCGCCTCCGGATTTCACTTTAGGGCGCTTGGTCGTTACCGCCATTCGGATCGGCCAGAGCGCTCGAAATCGAGAAGTGACCGTCCACCGCGTTGGCCGTAGTGACCAGGATCGACTTCGTCTCGTTCTTGAACAGCGTGCCTACCTGGCACGTCAGGGCCGTGCTGGCTCCGAAGTTCAGTGTCGAACAGGGAAAATCGGTAGCGGTCACCGGGTTGTTCGCGAACGAGCCGCTCAAGCGGATCTCAGTGGCGTTCTCCTGGCCGAAGTTCGTGATCGTGACGCGATGTATGTTGGATTTGCGCACCACGGAAATGCCCATGTCGGCCTTCTCCGAGACGAAGCCAATGTAGCCGTTCTCGGCGCCCAATGTTTGTCCGCTGAACGAATTCACCTTCGCGGGAAGGTCAGCGCTCTGGGTGCGGCCGAACAGAACAAAACCGGCCTTCGACACTGCTACTTCGGCCGCTTCTTCGCCTTCGGAGCCCCCGAATCGCGTTGACAGTACGCGGCGGAATTGAGAGTCCAGTTTGACGGCGAAAGCATTCGCGCTATCGGGCGGAGGCGTCAGCTCATTCACCGGCGGCACGGCGCCGACTGCTTTCCCGGAAATGTAGATGTCAGTGCCGCGGCTCGCTACGGTCCCGATTGTTCCGCTCTTCGCTGTTCCAGGAACATAGGTCCCGAGTAAAAGCTGCTGGCCGTCGGCGGAGAACTTCCCAAGATACACGTCAGTAGGAAAAGCGAAGCTCGGCGCGGCGGAGTTCGGGAGCGAGAATGGACCCACCACGGGCAGCGTGGCGTTTGCAACGCCTACCACTGGCTCGCCTGCGCCCACCACGGTGACTCCGGTTGCGTTGGTGCCGCCCAGAAACGTGGCGAACGGGATGTTCGAGCCGTCCGGCAAGATCCTGAGCAGGAAGGCATCGAAGGCGCCGCCTTCGAATACGGGCTTGAAGGCTTGGCGCGGCTCGAACACCGGTCCCGTCATCCCCGCTGCGAAGGCGTTTCCGTTGTTGTCCACCGCGATGTAGGGACTCTGGATCTCGTTTCCTGTCACGATCGAGTAAACCAGATTCGTCCCTGCCGGATTCACCTTGAACACGTAGAGGTGGCTTTGGCCGCTGATCAACGTACCGAAGTTACCGGTCGCCGGAAACGTGTCGGAAAGGGTAGTGCCCTCCACGTAGAGCGCACCAGCGCCGTCGGTGGCGATCGCAGCGACGGTACGGAATGGTCCCGGCCGTACGCAAAGCGTGTAGGCGAACGTCGTGTTGTCGGGATTTAGCTTGCCAACGAAGATGTCGCCCCCGGGCACCGAGCCGATCGCGGGCGTCCCCGCTGGGCAGTCCATCGCCGCCGCGACATATAGGCTTCCCGCATTGTCCACAGTCATCGCGTGGAATGGGAAGGCTGGTCCCGCGATGGGAACGGTGGTGGCCAGGATCGTGCCGAGCGGACTGATCTTCAACAGAGAACTGCTGCCGAGGATTCCGGCGTAGGCGTTGCCCGTGTTGCGGTCCACGGCGTACTCCAGAATGCGGAGGTCGAAGTAGCGCGAGGCCGTCACAACCGGATCGATCACCAGCGGCAGCGCAGGATCGTGACCCGTCACCTCGAAGCCCACAGCGCCATCGCGGAGCAGGCGAAAGCGGCTCGGCACGAAGACGCGGCTGGTGCCCCGAATCTGATAGCTCACCGGCGCGCTATGCCGCAGGGTCGATCCATCGCGGCGCATCACGAGCAGATCTCCGCGTGCGTCGAGGTCCACGGCGCCGTCAAAGCGCATGGAGACTCGTGCGGGGTCAACTCCCGCTGGGACGACAACGTCATATTCGACAGCGTCCGCGCGGCCGGGAGCTTGGTAGATATCGAGCCGAATCTCCGATACGGCTGCGGGCGCCGGCAGGGCCGTCAGCGCGGTGAGTGCGATCAAGTTCCAGTGGATCATGGGTGCTAGTATGCGGCTGGCGCGCCTTGGGAGTCGTGAGGGAGAAGTAAAGATTCGGTAAAAGATCTGCTCATCCGCGTTTGACACCGGCTCACGGCCCTCCTATCCTTCGTATGGCTGCCGAGTTCCTGCGTGACCCGTCTTCACTCCATTCCCGTAGTGGTTGTGGCGATCCTACTCGCTTGGATCTTGTGCCCGTCGCATTTCGTCTGGGAGATGCGGTTGCAAACGCTGGCCGTGTTCGCGCTCTCGTATGTGGCGCTGGTGTTCGAGGGCTCGGTCCTTTTCGGGAGACTGTGGAACAAGCTCACCGGGCAATCGTTCGATCCACTGGCGCCGGCGGTGAGTGCGATCTGGGCTGCGCCGTTCGCCGTCTTTCAAACGGCGCACTCGGCATGGGCGCCATTGCTCGCGGCGCTTCCCGCGGCTGCGCTCACGCTCCGTTTTCGGTGGCGGATCGGCCATCCAATGGCGCAGAAGTTCGCCGCACACGTGGCCGGGGTGGCGGTACAGCTTGCGATTGTGGCATTCGCGATCGAATTAGGGCTGGCTGCCGGGGTACTGTGCATCGCGGCTGCAGTCTTGTCCGCCGCGCGGTGGGCGAACGATCATGACGAGCCCCGCGCGATGTGGCGCACGCTCGCCACGGTCACACTACTCGTGACGGTAGGTTTGCTGCAGTATCATCTCACACGCGGCGGAGCGGGGAACACCAACGTCGCCGCAGCCCCGCGCACGTTCGATGCTCCTGCTGATCCCGCTTCGGCGGAGGCCGGAGCTGAGCTCGACGATTCGCACATCGGCGTGATTCTGCTTCCGGAGCCACAGCCGCATACGATGCTGGTGGCCCCCCTGCCGGCGCTCGGCAAGGGATGGAAGGCGATGCGCGATCCGCTTTCGATTCCGTTCTACGGGGCGTACTGGTTCTACAAAGCGCCGCATCGGCGGCCGCCGCCGAATTCGCACGTGGTCCACGGGAAAGCTTCCGAGACGAGCTTCCGCTCCACCGATCGCCGGCCGCTACTCATGGAAGCGCGGCAGAATCTCGGCGTCTTTTTCGAGAGTTCCTGCTGCGGCGAGATCCGCGTGGAGGTGTCGAACGCAGATCGTTATCCAGGCACCGTGGAGATGGAGATCTCCCTCTCTGACTCGGTGGGGCATCAAGCGGTGTCTCTAGGACGGCAGACGATCACCTCGACGCCGCGATGGCGGCCGGGGCGGTCAGACGAGCCGAGCCCCGAAGTGCTGCGCTTCGCCATGCCGCATCCGGTGGTTCGGTTCGACGAGTTCCTGGTGCGCTTTCATCTGCACCAACTGCGGTCGGGCAGCAGCGCCAAGATCGCGATCGAACGGTTTCTGCTGGCGCCGTGATCGGGGCTCAGCAGCCCGACATTGCCTGATGGCTCGACACGATGGTGAGCGTTCCGCGCATGGCGTCTCCACTCATCCGCATCGGCGCTGTCCACACGCCAGCTCGGAGCTCGGTTCCATCCTTCGTCTTGAGCGTCCGCTGCGCTTCGCTGGACTCCCGCGTCACGATCGAGTTCAGTTCCGGCAAGCGCTGCCCCAACACCTCCGAGCGGCTCCATCCGAACAGCCTCTCGGCCGCTGAGTTCCAATAGCAGATTGCACCGGTGGGATCGAGCGCGTACATCGGCAGGGGAGAGCTCTCGAGCAACGCGTGTGACATCTCCTGCTGCTGCAGCATGTTCACCGGAACGGGGCTCAGCGCAGGCAACGCCTCGCGGGCCTCGGAAAGCCGCAACTGATAACGGATGCTCCTATGCTCGGCCGTGTAGTAGTTCACAGCCAACACCACCGCCGCATAGATACCCGTGATGACGAAGGTTCCGGCCGGACCCAAACCCGGGGTCGCGTGCCCCAGCCAACCTCCGAGTTCGGCCATGATACGCGCTCCGTGGTGCACCGATAACAGGCCCACCATCGCTACCAGAAACCGGTCTTTGCCGAAGCGCAGGCGCGGCAGCAGCACCACACACCATCCCACTGCCATCACGCACAACAACACGGACATGATCGTAAACGGATTGAGCAGAAGATTCCAGTCCATGGCGGTCCTCCTTGACCACTCATCCGATCATCGACCCGGCGCGCGAGAATTGCGCGCGGAGGAACACCCGAGCAGGCTACCTGAATCACCCTATCAGGGCGTTCTACTCCCCTGCGACATAGAGGAATCGCAGCAAGAACAGTGCGGTAATTGCGTACACGGTCACCGGAACTTCCCTGGCGGCGCCGCGCCCCACTTGGATCAGCGTGTACAGGCAGAAGCCTACCGCCAGCCCATTGGCGATGGAGAAGGTGAGCGGGATTGCGAGCATCGTGACGAACGCGGGAATCGCAATGGCGGCATTGCGCCACGGGATCTCCGCCGTGCCTGATGCCATCTCCGCGCCCACCAGGATCAGCGCCGGCGCGGTTGCTGCAGCCGGTATCGCACCCGCCAGCGGAGCTAGCGGCAGGGCCAGTAGAAACAGCGCTCCGGTAACAACGGCCGTGAGGCCCGAGCGGCCGCCCACGGCCAGTCCTGCAGTGCTTTCGATGTAGCTCACCACGGTGGACGTACCGAACAACGCGCCCGCCATCGTGGCGATCGCGTCGGAAAGCAGGATCCGATTCGCGCGCGGGATCTCGCCATTCTCGCGAATCATCCCCGCCTGCTTGCTCACTGCCACCATCGTTCCCAGATTGTCGAACAGGTCGACGAAGAGAAAGACGAAGAAGATGTCGGCCAAGCCGAGCCGCAACGCAGCGGGGATGTCGAGATGAAACGCCGTGTCGCCCAGCGCGTGCCATCCCTCCGGAGCGGGCGACCACTTCACTTGCCCACTCAGCGCCGCAACCGCGGTCGTCAACGCCATGCCGATGAGGATCGCCGCACGCACTCCCCGGGCACGGAGCACTGCCATCAGCACCAGCCCACCGAGCGCGAGCAACGTAGCCGGTGCGCGAAGGCTTCCGAGCTTGACGAACGTGGCCGGATCGGCCACGACGAGCCCGGCATTGCGCAGGCCGATGAAGGCGATGAAGAATCCGATGCCCGTCGCTATCGCCGAGTAGAGTTCGCGCGGGAACGCACGCAGCAATCGCTCGCGCACTCCGGCCAGCGTCAGCAGCAGGAACGCCGCACCCGAGAGAAACACCGCTCCGAGCGCCGTCTGCCAAGCGACGTGCATCCCCTGGCACACGGCGTAGGCGAAGTACGCGTTCAAGCCCATGCCTGGCGCGAGCGCAATCGGATAGCGCGCGGCCACTCCCATGAGGATGCTCGCCAAGCCTGCCGCTGCGCATGTGGCCGCCATCACCGCTGCCGCAGGCATCCCTGCCGCGGACAGGATCGATGGATTCACGAAGATAATGTAGGCCATCGTGAAGAACGTGGTGCATCCGGCCAACACCTCGGTTCGCAGCGTGGTGCCGAGCGCGGCCAGTTCGAAGTAGCGTTCGATCCGCGGCCTCATGGAGAGGGACTCTCCAGTCTGACATGGAGAGAGACTCTCCAGTATAGGAGTCGCGTGGCCGGCGCTCTGGCTTACAATCAAGATTCACGCCAGCCGTAGAGGGAATCACTCCGCAAAGGGGAGACGTGCGCGTCTCGCGGTTCATTGAAGTCAGCCATGCGATCGAAGCCGGGATGAAGACGTATCCCGGATTGCCCGAACCTCGTGCCGAGGTGCTTTGGGACTACGATACGTCGCGCCCACGATATGAGGGCAAGGCGGAGTTCTACATCGCGTCGCTGCACCTGTGTGGCAACACGGGGACCTATGTGGACGCGCCGATCCATCGCCATCGCGGCGCACTCGATCTCGCCGGGCTCCCGCTGTATCGGCTGGCGCACGTTCCGTGCGTGGTCGTGGACGCGCGCGGGTCCGACCGAGGCATCGGCATCGATGCGTTCGCGGCGATCGATCCGGAGGGCAAGGCCGTGCTCGTACGGACCGACTGGTCACGCCACTGGGGCTCGGAGCGCTACTTCCTCCCCAACCCTTACCTTCGGCCCGAAGCGTGCGAGATGCTGGTGCGAGGCGGGGCGTTGTTCGTGGGGATCGATTCGTTGAACGTCGATGACATCGAGGAGCCGGCTCGGCCCGCGCATACGATTCTGCTCGGGGCAGGGGTCCCGGTTTGCGAGCACATGACCAACCTCGCGTCGGTTCCGGCAAGCGGCGGGTTTCTGCATGCGGTGCCGATTGCGTGGAAGGGCGGCGCGACGTTCCCGGTGCGGGCCTACGTGATGGTGGAAGAACAGACGGAATAGGTTCGGTACATCTTTACCGAACTTTTACTTCTCCCTCACGACTCCCACTGCTCTTCAGCCGCATACTGGCGAGCATGATTCACAACGTGCTTTCGCTCGCTCTTCTCACGGTCCCGCAGGTGCGCGCGGATGTTTATCCGGCGCCGGCGAGGCTTGATGCTATCGAGTACGATCTTGTACTGGCACCCGGAGCCGATCCTGCCCAAATCGCGCTTCGCTTCGACGGCGATGTCCGTCTGGACGCGCGGGGGGATCTGTTGGTCCGCCGGCGCAATGGGTCGGAGCTGCGCCATAGTGCGCCGGTGACGTATCAGGTAATTGGTGGTTCCCGCAGCTTTGTCGAGAGCCGGTTCCGGATCCGGCGTGATGGGGCGGTTGGGTTCGAGGTCGCCGCGCATGACCGGACGCATGCGCTGGTGATCGATCCTGTGGTCACGGCGTCTCGATACCTTCCGAGCCTGGTGGCCGGATTCGCCGCTGACGACTCGGGCAACGCCTACGTGTCGGTCAGCGGCACGAACATTGTGAACAAGGTCAACCCGCAGGGTGTGGTGCTATCGAGCACCGTCCCCTTTCCCGAGAACGCTTCCCCTGTCGAACGCCTTGCCGTGGACTCCACCGGGAACGTCTACTTCGCAACGGCGGCGGCTTGCCCGCCTGGGGCATCGGTGATCGGATCCGTCCCTGGGAACGAGATCGTGGTAGCGAAACTCAACCCGGACCTGACAACTCGTGCCTACACGCTCTGCATTCGGCCCGGCCCGAGCAATGTTGTGGGCCAGATCGTGGCTGATCGTACAGGATCTCTCTACGTCTCTGGAACTACTACGTCCAACTCGTTTCCCGCCACTGGAAACTTCGGCAGCCTCGTTTCCGGGCTTCCGCATTTGTTCGTCATTCGCGTGAATCCGCAGGGCACGAATCTCGTGTATTCGATCGTCACCGGTAACGAAATCGGCTCACCCTTCCTGGCGGTGGACAACTCGGGCAACGCTTGGGTATGCGGCTCCACCGGACCGCAATTCGAGCCGCGCCAAGCGTTTCTGTCGCAATACGAGGGCGGAGCTTCAGACGCTTTTCTCCTGAAGATCCTGCCGGACGGGTCGAACATCCCGTTCGCGACTTTCCTCGGCGGAGTGGAGGCGAATGGCGTCGCGGTGGATGGCTTCGGCAATCCGGTGGTTGCAGCCACCAGCCCGAATCTGCCGATAGCCGGCGCCGGATCTTTTGCCAACAGCGGCAATGACATCTATCTCGGCAAGTTCTCACCTGACGGCCAGCAACTGCTGATCGGCACTTATGTGCCAGGCACTACGGGCAGCGGCTCGCTGACCAAATTGACCGGCCGCGCCAGCGACTTCTATCTGACCGGCGCCACGGGCTCCGGGTCCTTCCCGGCGATCAACGCGATTCCCGGTATCGGCGGTGGCACCGACGCCTTCATCGTGAAGTTCGACTCGCAATTGCGCCGTGTCCTTTCGACGAGGTTCGGCGGCTCATCTGGTGAGGTCTTTCCCGAGATCGCCGCAGCCGATTCACGTGCGGTGCTGATGTTCCGCACACAAAGCGCGGATCTGCCGGCCCGCGTCAACTCGATCAGTGGCGCTCAGACCGGCGCGGTCGCCTTCATCTCCGAAGCGGCGGACATGGGCATTCAGGTGACGCGCACCGGGAACCAGCACCGCGTCACGGTGACGAACTTTGGCCAGGACAACACGACCGCGGTTACGGTCCGGGGGATTTTGCCCTCCAACTCGATCACCGGCACGGACATTACCTGCTCCGTCAAGAACGTTCTCAACAGCGGGCACCTGAACTGCTCGCTCGGGACAATCTTCAAGAATGGCTCCGTCACGTTCAACGTCACGACGTCCAACGCGACGAACGGGACGTTCACGGTGGATAGCGCTCTGAACGATCCGAACTCAGGCAACAACTCGAACTGATGTCGCCTGGTCCCGCTGCCGGACTCGGGGTCCGGTAGCGGGATCAGGATTTCAACCAGCCGCCGCGCCACAAGCCTTGAATAACGAAGCCAACCAGCGCTGCTCCAAGCTTCACTTCGAGGCCGTATGACCAGGCACGCCCACGAAACACAGCGTCCACCAGCACCCACGAGCAGACAATCGCGGCCCAGCTAATGGCACTGCGGATGAGATAGTCGCGTGGAACCCGGGCCATCACGGCTTCGGACCTCTTGCACGCCAGCGCTCGCACAGATCCAACGCGGCGCCCGCCCACTCGGGAAACTCGAAACAGAATCCGGCATCGAGCATTCGGCCGGGCGTTACGCGGCGGCTTTTCAAGATCAGCTCCGTCTCGGTGCGCAAGAAGAACGCGCCCATTTCGAGCATCCAGTTCGAAGCAGGGAGCCCGATGCGCGTTCCCCAAGCTTCGCGCAACTCGCGCATGAACCGGGCATTGGGTACCGGGTTCGGCGACGAGAGATTCACCGCGCCGCTGATGTCTTCGCGCCCGATCAGAAAGTAGACGGCGCGAACGAAATCGCGGCCGTGGATCCACGATACGTATTGCCGCCCATCGCCACTCTGCCCGCCGAGCCCGAACCGCACCAGCCGCAGGAGCGTGTCGAAGACGCCGCCGCGGTCCGGACTCATCGTCATTGCGGACCGCAACAGCACCTTGCGCGTCTGCGGTGTGGCGGCCTCGTTGGCCGCTTGTTCCCACTGTTTCACCACGTCAATGCTGAAGCGCCACGTGTCCGGTGCGCCGGGCTCACTGCCGCCGATCACTCCGGATGCTTCGTCATTCGGCGAGTCGTATCGGTGCGCGTAGACAGTGGCTGTGCTCGCCTGCAGCCACACGCGCGGTGGCCGCTCGGCGCGCGCGATCGCCTGTCCCACGGCCCGCGTGGAGTCGACACGCGAGTCAAAGATCGCCTTGCGGTTGGCGGGAGTGTAGCGGCAATCGACGCTGCGTCCGGCCATGTTGATCACGACGTCTGCGCCGTCGATTTCGCGGGCCCATTCGCCGAGGGTTCGTGCGTCCCAGGCTACGGTCCGCCAGCGACCGGCGGCATGGCTCTCCGCGCGGCGGCTCAGGACGGTGACGGTGTGCCCATCCGCGGCCATGGCGCGCGCGAGGAGTGTTCCCACTTGGCCGGTCCCGCCGGGGATCACGATTTTCACGATACTTCTATTGTCGCCAAGGTCAGCCGGGCAGCTTGTGGAATGGCCAGACGCGGAGGCGCTCTGCGGCGAGGGCGCCGGCGTATGTGAACCATGCCCCGAGTCCGAGCAAACGTATAGCGTCACCGGTGCCCGAAACCGCAAGAGCGATCAACGACAGCGCAAGAAGGAAAAGGCAGAAAGCCGCCGGCAAGATTGCGAGGGCAAGCAGGCAGCGCAGCCAACTCGTAGTGGCGAGATGCCGCCACCGCTGTTGCACCATGCGCCGAATGCTGAAGCCGATGAGCAGCCAAACGGGAAGCGCGAGCGAAGTGGTGATCAGGTGCCCTCGCGGAGTAGTCAACGCGTCAACGCAGCTCGGCTGTGCAGATATGATCCCGTGTAGCACCGTAGCGGCGGCGTAAACTGGGAAGTCCAGCCCGAGGACTGCTGTTTGGAGCGAAGCATAGCGCGCCCATTCACCGCAGAATCCGAATGGCTCGAACAGCGGTCGAGCCCAGTCGCGCCGAATGAAATCCAGAACGTCGAAGCCAGGCGCGTTCTGCTGGACCAGCCAGTAGCCATATCCGAGCATTGCCGCATGCCGCAGCGTCTGCGTGAGCGCCAACACCGGTGGAAACCACCGGCTCGCGAACAACGCTCTCCACATGAACCAACAGACACCGCAGCGCCCGCGCTTGTTCCTATCCCCGCGAACGGTCCCGTCGAAAAGCTTCGATCTCCTTCTTCAGCGGAGCCCAGTGGATCCGGTCCACCTCGCGCTCCGCTGCTTCCTCCGCGGCGAGCGCCGCTTCCACCTCAGCCAAGTCTCCGTTCAAAGCAGCCTTCGCCGCCCCTCGCTCGCAACCAGCCGCCTCCTCTGGAAAGCGCTCCGCTACTTCCAGCAACAATTCCGGAGTCCGAAGTTCAGCCAGCCAGAAACGAATCTCCGCTTCGCTGGGCTGCTTCGCGGCGAGGTACGACCGCTCCACCAATCTCTGGATCATCGGCCAGTCTTTCAGGCGTTGCGTCTTCTTCGCCGCCACCAAGTCAGGCAGGGAAAGCATGTCGACCGGCACGCCGTCGAACTCGATCACCGTCCGCCGGTCCCACAATTGTTCGAAGGAAGGCAACCCACGCATCGCCGACATCACATCGATGCGCAAACCCCGAACATCTTCGCGCTGGCATCGGAAGTGAACGGCGTGTCCACGAGCCAACACCGGCAGCCCCAGCTCCGGAACTTCCACATGCCGCGCGTCGAGTTCGTCCATCGCAGCTCGAAGCCTCTCCACATTCGCCTGGTGCGGCGCAATCGCCAGATCGAGATCGCGGCTAAACTGGGCCGCGCCGTAGAACACGCACGCTTGGCCGCCCATCAGCAGACAGCGCACGCCATTCTTCCGCATCGAAGAAAGGGCTTTGAGTATCGGGTTCAGGCTCGAGTGAACCTCCTAGCGAGAAGAAGACTTCCCACAGTTTCTCTGACTCGCGCCACCGCTCCTCGGGCGTCATGAAATACCATTCCGCCCATTCCGCACCCACCAACTCTTCGGCTCGCTGGCGCATGTCCATCCTTCTCAGTATGCCGTGCCCGCGATCACTGCGCCGGGTGCAGCAATACCGTGGTGATGTTCGCTAGCGCGTCCCCCTGACGAATCACGATCTCCTTCAACCCCAAACCAACCCGGCTCGGCAGCGGACCCAGATTGATCTGGTCGAGCCCCGCATATTGACCCTGCGCGACCGGACCGGCCACGGGCACATTCACATCGCCCACCGTCGCGGTGGCCGAACCGCCGCGCATCCCGGTTCCGTAAAGAATCAAATAAACCTGGTCGCCAGCCACAGCGGGGATGCCTGCCTCGGTCAAGACCGCATCGGTGCGCGTGCCGCGCGCAGGAATGCGAATGTAAGTGGCCGCGGCCGTCCCTTTGCCGGTCTGGCTCGCGCTGTAAATGCCCGGAGCAACGGCTGCCACTTGCACCGTAGCGCGCTGTGACCCGATCGCCACCGTTGCTTCGCCGGAAGCGGTCCCCGCAGGGATGAGATACAGCACCTGCCCGGGTGAGACGAAGTAGAGCGGAGCCGGGCGGCTGACTCCGCGGGAATCCGTGACGTTGATCTGGACGCCGCCGAGCGTCGTGGGCCAATTGGGCGTGCTCGCCGTGGCCGTCTGCGAGGAGAGGTTTGAACCGAAAGTCACTGCGATCGATTCTGGCGCCACCGCGCTTTTGAAGTCGTAACTGGCGCTCGAAGCCGTTGCCAATGCAGCCGCGGGAGGCGCCGTGGGAGCCTTGGCGTTGCAGATCGAATCGAGCACTGGCGTGGCGGGAGTGGTAGGCGGGCGAGGCGCGATCACGACGCTCGGCGACGCGCCCGTCATCCAATTCCAGAGCAGCTCGTAGTAGCTATAGGCCGGAGCGTTCGGGCCGGAGCGAATGATCTTGCCGAGAAACTCATCGTCGTTCCCGTAAGTGACGTGATAGCCGCAGAGCCGGCCCACAACGCCGGGGTTGGCGGTGAACGCCGCTTTCTCGAGCGCCGTGCTTCGCGCGTTCGAAAGCGCTGTCATTTGGTCAAACATCAGTTGCCCGACCGCGGCGGAAGTCATCGTGGCGCCGCTCTCTTTGAGACCGCTGAGCAGCAGGCGATCCTGCAAATCCTGGATCTGGAAAAACGGCGTAGTGACGTGGTTGGCCTCGAGGTAGGAATCGTCAGCGCACAGATACTGCGCCGTAGGGTGGGCCGACAGGCACGACTCGTCGAGCACGGCGTTCTGCTGGCCGACCTCCACGCGATTGAATTCGGCGGTGCGGTCGGCGTAGATCGGATCTCGCGGGTCGCCCGCCGGGAAGCCTTGCTTGCCGTTGAAGTCCGGACCGAATGAAGCTTCATACTGCGCGCGCACGCGGACGTTCGGGTTCGCGGCCTTGAGCCGGGCGGCGATGCGGTCGGTGTGTTGCCGCGCGCCCTTGGCGCCGCCGGAGTCGCCGCTGATCAGCACGTCAGTGGCGTCAGTCAGTTTCGGCAGCCCGCTCACGCCCTGTTCGAGCGCGGTGAGCGCGGCGTCCACGATGTTGGCGCCCTGGAAATGCAGACTGAACGACTTCTTGCCGTCATCGCTCTGGAGCACCACGTTCGACTTCCGCCCTTGCCAGTTATCCGAGGAACAATATTTGAGTTGCACGATATTGCGGTCACCGAGCCGGTTGATCGCGTTCCTACCCAGCAGGCCTTCCGTCGCTTTGGTGGGGCCTTCGAAAGCCGTAGTCATCAGAGTGCCTTCCCACTGGCCGATGCCGCACCAGCGCGTGGCGCATTCTTCGAAGTCGGTGCAGTGGCTCCCGCCCGAAAAGTGAATGATCCAACGGTTGGCCGACGGTCCATCCGGTTCGGTGGCGCCGGGCCGTGCCGCGCTCACGTACATCACGGCAGGCGAGCCGTCGTTACAGATGGCGTTGGTTCCTGTCAGAACCACCTTGCGAAGATTGCCGCCGGTATTAGTGGATACCCGGTAGGGTTGGCGGCCGTCTGGAGAGTTCGGGCAGGAAATGGCATCCTTGATATTCGGTGTCTGAGCAAGCGCTGCAGCGGCGGTTGCCAGAGCCAGAGAAAGTCCGCGAAGCATGGCTCGCCGAATGCTACCACGGCCAGTTGAGTCGTCACCATCCCCCAATTGCGTCTGCCCCCAATTGCGTTGAGGCTTTCATCGCGAGCTCGTTGTGTCATGATGACCGGAAACAGACTGCTTCGCACAAGCGCCCACTGCAAACCATGAAAGTCCTCACCATCTTCGCTCACCCAGGACAACGGTCCTTCTGCCGGTCAGTGCTGGAAAGATTCGATGCCGGGCTGAAGGACGCAGGGCATACGAATGAGATTGTGGATCTGTACGCGATCGGCTTCGACCCTGTCTTGCGCGAGCGCGACAATCCGAACTGGATGGACCCGGACGCTCCCGACGACATCATCGCCAAAATGAACCTCCGGGAGCGGATGCTGGAAGGCGCTCGCGGGCCACTCCGCCGTTTCGCCGTGAACCGCCTCATCGGCGATCTGGATAGCCGGGGCATCATTAGGCTGTTGCAGCAGCGTTACCGGCCGAAGGATGTCGCGGTGCAGCAGCAAAAGGTGGCCAATGCTCAGGCTCTGGCATTCATCGCTCCTGTGTACTTCGTCGGATTCCCCGCGATGTTGAAAGGTTGGATCGAACGCGTATTCACGCTCGGATTCGCATTCGGGCTCACCGCTGAAGCCTGGCGCGGTGACATCAATGGCCGGCTCCCGCTTCTCGAGCACGAGAAGGCGCTGATCATCCAGCCGACGATCTTCGATCAGCGCGCTTATGACGCCGGAATCCGCGATGCCATGACGAAGACAATCGACGAATGGGGTCTGCTCTACCCCGGCGTCAAGTCCGTCGAGCACGTGTACTTCTACGCGGTACACGGTGCAGACGAGAAGACGATTGGCCAGTACCTCGACCGCGCCTACCGGCTCGGGCGCGAGTTCTGACCACCGCCCCCCATCGACCCCGCCGCCGCTTCGTTTTTCCGCCGGCCCCTATTGACTTGCTTCCATATTTCTATTACTATCGAAATATAGAAAGGCAACATGCCCCGATCCACACAGGAAAACGTCGCCCGATACGCCGACATGCTCGCCGCCATGGGCACAGAGCCCCGGCTCCGTATCATGCGCCTCCTGCTTTCCGCTCATCCTGACGGCCTGGTGGTCGGCGATATCGGCGCCGAGCTCGAGATCCCCTCGTCGACACTGTCACATCATCTTGAAAAGCTCAAGAACGAAGAGCTTGTCAGTGTGCGCCGCGAAGGCACCTACCTTTGGTACTCGGCCAACACGAAGGGGCTCGAGGAACTCCTCGGGTTTCTTTACGCCGAATGCTGCACCCGAAACAAAGCCATCGAACCCCAGAAGATCGTCTGTTGCAAATAGGAGAAACGAATGAGCACGCAAACCATCAAGGATGCCGTTCAGGAGAAGTATGGAGCCGCCGCTCGGCGCGTCACCGAAGGACAGGGAAATTCCTGTTGTGGCGCCAGCGCATGCTGCGGCGCCGAGGTTGACCCGATCACCGTCAACCTCTATGACGAGGCTCAGAAATCGGGCCTGCCGGAGGAAGCGGTACTCGCGTCTCTGGGCTGCGGCAACCCGACCGCGCTCGCCAGGCTCGAGCCCGGGGAAACGGTTTTGGATCTCGGCAGCGGCGGCGGTATCGACGTCCTCCTCAGTGCCAAACGCGTCAGTCCAACCGGAAAAGCCTACGGTCTCGACATGACCGATGACATGTTGGCGCTCGCGCGGAAGAATCAGGAGCGCGCCGGCATCGGCAACGCCGAGTTCTTGAAGGGAGAGATCGAGAACATTCCCCTTCCCGATTCGAGCGTCGACGTGATCATCAGCAATTGCGTCATCAACCTCAGCGCCGACAAAGATCGCGTTCTCCGGGAAGCCTTCCGCGTGCTCAAGCCGGGTGGACGCTTCGCCGTTTCCGATGTCGTCGTGCGCGGCGATGTTCCCGAGCAGGTGCGCCAACACATGCTCTTGTGGGTTGGATGCATTGCGGGAGCGCTGAAAGATTCCGACTACATCGCCAAGCTCGCCAAGGCGGGATTCGAGAATATCGATCTCGAACCCACGCGCGTCTACGACATCGAGGACGCTCGGGCGTTCTTGACCACCGAGGGCATCGACGTCGATGCGATTGCTCCCCAGGTGGAAGGCAAATTCATGAGCGCCTTCGTTCGCGCAACCAAACCCAAGGCCTCCTGTTGCGCTCCGGGATGCTGCGCGTGACCACCGCAACCTTCAATCACGACGGAGGCGGCCAGTGACCGCGAAGAAGCGAGTCCTGATCCTGTGCACTGCCAACTCGGCACGCAGTCAGATGGCCGAGGGATTGCTGCGCCATTACGCCGGCGATCGGTTCCTGGTGGAGAGCGCGGGCACTAAGCCGACCGTTGTCCGCGAGGAAGCGATCGCCGTGATGCGCGAAATCGGGATCGATATTTCCGGCCACCGCTCCAAGAGCGTGGATGAGTTCGCACAGACTGCTTTCGACTACGTCCTGACGGTCTGTGACAACGCGAACGAAGCCTGCCCCGTCTATCCGGGCCACACGAATCGGCTGCACCGCAGCTTCGAAGACCCGGCCGCGGCGCCCGAGCATGAGCGCATGAACGCATTCCGCCGCGTGCGCGACCAACTCCGCTCCTACCTCGAGACATTCCCCAACGGATGATCCCGATTGGCGCCTTGTTAGCATTGGTTCCATGCGCCGCCACGTTGCCTTGCTCGCTTTCTGCGCCATCGCCTTCGCCCAAGATCCTTCCGCTACCCTCACCATCCGCGCCGCCCAACCCGGACCTCGCGTCAACCGCCAACTCTTCGGCCAATTCGCCGAGCATCTCGGCTACGGCATCTATGGCGGCGTCTGGGTCGGCGAGGACTCGAAGATTCCCAACACGCGCGGCTATCGCAATGACGTGCTCCAGGCGCTGCGGAACCTGAAGGTCCCCGTCATTCGCTGGCCCGGTGGCTGCTTCGCCGACGAATACTATTGGCGTGAAGGAGTCGGTCCGCGCGCCAAGCGTCCCGTCAAGATCAACACGCACTGGGGCGGCGTAACGGAGCCCAACAGTTTCGGCACGCATGAGTTCATGGAGTTCGCCGAACTGGTCGGCGCCGAGGCGTATGTGAGCGGCAACGTCGGCGATGGCTCCCCACGCGAGATGGCCGAGTGGGTGGAGTACATGACGTCGCCCGCTGGATCGCTCGCGGACGAGCGCGCCGCCAACGGGCGCAAAGCTCCGTGGAAGCTACCGTATTTCGGACTCGGCAACGAGCTGTGGGGCTGCGGCGGAAACATGCGCGCCGAGTATGCGGCCGATGTCACGCGCCGTTACTCCACCTTCGTCAAGGCGCCCGCCGGCGTGAAGATTCTCAAGATGGCCAGCGGACCTTCCGACGCCAACTACAACTGGACCGAAGTCATGATGCGCGACGCCGGCAACCGGTTCGACGGCATCGGCCTCCACTACTACACGCTGCCCGGCACGTGGCGCAAGAAGGGTCTGGCCTACGGCTTCGACAAAAGCGACTGGGCCAGAACCATCGCGGCCACGCTCAAGATGGACGAGTACATCGCCAAGCACAGCGCCATCATGGACAAGTACGACCCCGCCAAGCGCGTCTGGCTCGGCGTCGACGAGTGGGGCACGTGGTACGATCCCGAGCCCGGCACCAACCCCGGCTTCCTGCAACAACAGAACACGCTACGCGACGCCGTGATCGCCGCCATCAACTTCAACATCTTCGTCAAGTACGCCGAACGCGTGAAGATCGCCAACATCGCGCAGATGGTCAATGTGCTGCAGGCGATGATCTTCACTCGTGACGACAAGATGGTGCTAACGCCCACGTATCACGTCTTCGATCTCTACAAGGTTTATCAGGACGCGACGAGCCTGCCCATTGAGCTACAGTCGCCCTGGTACAACCAAGACGAGTGGACCATGCCTGCGGTGAGCGCTTCCGCGGTGCGTGATAGCACGGGTGCGATCCATGTGGGTCTCGCGAACGCCGATCCGGACCGCACCATCACCGTTTCCGCGCGCATCGAAGGCGCCGCTTCAGCGCGCGTCAGCGGTCGCATCATCACCGCCTCCGCCATGGATGCCAAGAACACCTTCGAGCAACCTTCCGCCATTGCGCCCGCTTCGTTCACCGGTGCGCGGATCGCGGGCGGCCAGTTGCAGGTCACGTTGCCCGCGAAATCGGTCGTGATGCTCGACCTGCAGTAGGCGGCTACCCGATAAATGCCGCCACCGAAAGCTTGAACCGCTCCGCCAGCTTCCGCGCATGCGCTTTGCTGATTTCCCTTCGACCGTTCAGCACTTGACTCGCCACGGCGCGCGATCCGAATACGTCCAGCAAATCCACCGCACGCAGCCCCTTTTGCTCCATGATGTGCTTCAGCGTATCGAGCGGTGCATCGTCTGGATTTGCCACTGTCCGGTCCTCGTACTCGGTCACGAGATGAGCCAGCAATGCCTGCAACTCAGCCTCTTCCGGCTCCAAGCCCTGGCGATCTTCTTTGCTGTCCAGGCGCTCGAGTTCGGCGGACAAGCGGTCAAACTCGGCGTCTGACTGGATCAGTCGCGGCCGGTACTGCGCCACCAGCCGCCCGTACTTCTTCTCGTCTAGTAGGCCCACTTGTACCATAGGTTCCTCTCGTATTCGTTGTGCGTCAGCAGTGCCTTCACATAGATTCGTTGGGAGCGCCAACTGACTACTGTGATCAGGCGGTAGTTGTTGCCCAGAATGTCGAAGATCAACACGCGTCCAACCTGGTCAGCCGTTCTATAGATCCCCCTGCAGTCAGTCAGGCTGGACCATTCCGCCCGCCGCACGGTGCGCCACCATTGCTCGAGCGCTGTGGCGGTTTCGGGGTGATCCCGCATCAGCGTTCGCAGGTGCCGCCGGTTGATAACATTCAAATTGCATGTTAGCACATTGCTAACGAACGGATGCGAACGTAGGCTCTTGCTGGGCCTGAGCAATCGCATCCATTCGCGGCCAACCCGTGGCGCGCTGACGTCCGCTCCTGCTACGGAAAGCTCGGGTCCTTCGCCATAGGACACCAGATCCACCCCGCTTCCGGATAGCGGCCCGCAAGTGCGCACGCTCCGCAGAAGCCGTAATGCCACCGCAACCACGAAGCTCCGGTTATCGCCCGGCGCGCTCGAGGCGGCCCTCGCCGCCGATGCCCCCGCGCCCGAAAAGCTGTACCATCTTATCGGTGCGGACTTACAACGTGTTCATCGCCTCACCTGGAGATGTTGCCGAAGAGCGGGACCTCGTGGGAAAGATCTGCGGCGAGTTCACGGCAAGATTCCAGGAAGAAGGGCTCGGAGCGGAACTTGTCCCCACGCGCTGGGAAAACCTTCACGGCGGCACTCACCTCGGCGGAGGCCAAGGAGTCATTGCGGCTAAGCTTCGTCCGGACAAATGCGACATCGTTGTGGCCATGCTTTGGAAACGGCTGGGCCAGCCAAGCCCGATGCTGCAGGGAATGACGCCGACGGAATTCGAGATCAAGACTGCGGTCAAGGAACGGTTGGTGGCTGGCGGCCCCGAGGTGCTCGTGTACCTCAGGGCCTCGATGCTGACAAGTTCGACCTCGAGGGACCCAACGGCTGTCCACTCCGATTACTCCTGCGCTTTGACGAAACAACGCTGGGAGTATTCCGGACTCGAGAGGAAGAACTTGGTGTGGGCGATCCTGTGGCTCTGCCTCGAGAGTTTCTCCCTGCCCTTCAATCGGGGATTTCAGGGACGCGACTTCTCGTCAGATTCGCTTCGGTCCCGATCGGGCTCCGAGTATTCGTCACGGCCGTGGACGTAGACTACCGAGAGTCTAGCCTCAATCGCCCCCAGTGCGCGCTCGTCGAGACGGATCCCAATGGTGCGGGGCCCGAGATCAATCGAATCGGACCGTTGACAGGACCCGTCGAAATTGGCACCGACAAAGGAGTTCCGCTTGTGGAACTTCGGCTGGTCTCCGGTACCGCCCAAGCGTGCTGGGAGTGGATCACCCCAAGCCCGCCATCGACTTTGAGATCCGTTACCCTTGGCGTTGTAGTCATCGCAAAACCTGAGCTACTTGCGCTCGGTGTCGCGCACGTAATGGGATGTCTCGCTCCGATCACTGCTGTGGCGACGAGTACTTCGCGGGCTCCCCTGCCGCGGTTCGTCGATGACTATCGCTTTCTCAACGCGTTTGCCGTGATCGAACCCTGAGTCGTTAGCTTGGCTCCTTCACCGGTGCCCGTACTGCTCGATCTCGGCAATCAATGGTGCGAGATCCCCGAAGGTGTACATCTTCACCCGCTGGTGGTCGAATACGGCGCGCCATCCGTAGGGCCTCTTCTTGATCCGGCGCGAATTTGCCGACCACCACCAACTCGAGCGCGCCCAACTTCGGATCGACGTACTCCGCCAGGAACCGGCCCTCCACCGCGTGAACACTGGCTGCGTTGAAGACGCCCGCTGGAGTGTGCCCTTCGAACTCGACCGGCTCGATCAAATTGAGCCGTCCATTTTGATACGCAAAGGGCGCCTTGAATGGCTTCGGGAACGACGGCGGCTGAACCGTCACCCCGGACCGTAGCCGGTCCGTCACTCCCGCCGCGCGGAAATGAGACTCGAGTTCACCGGCCATACCGGCCATGATCTTCTCGCCGCTACCCTTAGGCTCGGTTCGCGATTCGACCAGCCGGACGAAGAGGCTATTGAGCTCCCGGGCCGGATCCTCGACTTTCACAAAGCGCGGCGCCGTCAACCGAAATGCGCTCGCGCGTTTCGCCACGAATTGCTCGAAGCTCTCGAGATCGCCGAACTCTTCCTTGCCGCACTTCAGACGGGCCTCGAGTGCCTCGCGCTGCGCCTCGACGAAAGCCCATTCCTGCTTGCCGAAAACCTGTCGGATCGGAGTCTTACGCCGCCCGAAACGGGCCTGGAGATATGGAATATCCGGGCAGAACAACGCTACGCCAACGTTCACTGTCTCGAGGCGAGACGGGTCCGGGCAGTATTGAATGATCGAGTAGTAGCCGCGCGTCGTTCCGCTCATGACCGCACCTCCAGTCTATCCATTTCCTGAACCCGCGAGTCTCAACCGCTCGCGAATGCTGGTGGCCACGAAGCGCGCGCGGTCCGTGATCAGATTCGCCCAGGCCGCCCTCACGGCCGCGTCGACCTCCCATTCCTCCGGCACGGACGCTACGATCCGGCTCGCGCTTGCCACATTCATGGCGACAAGCTGCGTCGTGGCCTGGTGGATGTTCTCCGGCGTGAGAAATGGCCGGAACTCGTCGAAGCACCCGAACACTATCGGATCCCGCACGTCGTCGATCGAGTTCGATCGCCGCGTCAGGTCCTTGCCGCAAGTGAACGCGTGCGTGTAGTCGATCGCCATCAACAGGAGTCCCGGTGAAGATCCACCTCGCCACGCGAGAAACACGTTGTCTCTGTTCTCCCGAGCGTTTGGCGCTGGCCTGTGTCGATCGCAATTGCGAATCCAAGTATCGAGGACAACCAGCTTTGCGATGTCTTCCGGATTCGAGATCTTCTGGAGCGTCTCCGGATCGCCGCCCCATGCAGTGCCCGAGTGGCTTCGCGTGATGAACGCCGGACCCGGTCGCGCCCTTCCGCCACCTGCCAGCTTTCGTCCGTCACTTCGATGATCGAAAAGTCGAGCGTCGGAATCCCCATCCCATCCGCGAGCAGCGTCCCCACCAGTTCGCAGGCGAGCACATGCGGACCTTCGGGATTCCTCAGTGCCTTGAGAAACCCTTCGCCTTGATCCGTCTCCACTCGCACCACGCGTGTGCTTGCTGGTTGGAATAGACTCGATGAATCGCCGGATTGTTCGAGGCGCCCAGACTCCGCTCGCCACTCGACTACCTTACACGGCTCGCTACCCGGCCATCCGATCGCCGCACTTCTCCGCCGGTGTGCCGTCTTCGCTCCGGTCATCAGCGGTGATCTGCCGGAGCCGCTCGAGCTCCTTCGACAGCACGGCCACCTGCTCCTTGTAAGCCGGATCGTCGTAGCGATTGGTCCGCTCCTCCGGATCTTTCTCGAGATCGAAGAACTCATGCGCCACTGGCTGCTGAATGTAGTGGATCAGCTTCTGGCTCTCGGTGCGCACCCCGCGGCCCTTGGGAGCGCAGTGCGGACCCGGATATTCGAAGTATTCGTACATCCACGACGTGCGCCAATCGGCGCGGCGGCCCTCGATGATTGACCGCCAGCTTTCGCCATGGTTGCGCATGTGCTCCGGCCGCTGGATGCCGCAGTAATCGAGAATCGTGTGTGCGACGTCGTTGTTCAGCACCATGTGGCGCGAGTCGACATTGCCGGGGCGGATGGCAGCCGGATAACGCACGAGCATCGGCACGCGGATCGAAGGCTCGTACATCAACCGCTTGTCGAACATGCCGTACTCGCCGATGAAGAAGCCATTGTCGCCCGTGTAAATGATGAGCGTGTTTTCGGCGAGCTTCTCTTTGTCGAGATAATCGAGGATGCGGCCGAGATTGTCGTCGACGCCGAGCAGCGTGCGGTAATAATTCTTCACGAACTGCTGGTAGTTGAGATGCTTGCGCAGTTCGCGCGGCAGCGCGGCCGGAACGCCGCGGTCGCGGAAGTCCGGCATATCGGCGATCTGCATGTCCGTTTCGCGGATCCCCTGCGGGCGATTCGCGAGATCCACGCCGAAGGTGGAAGGCTCTGGGATCGCAACGTTTTCGTAGGCCTTCTCATGTCGCGCGGCAGGTTCCCATGCGCGATGCGGAGCCTTGAAATTGCAGATGAGGCTGAAGGGCTTGTTCTTCGGGCGCGACTTCAACGTCTCGAGCGCCTGATCGCCGATGATGTCGTCGCAGTAGCCGCGGAACTGCACGCGCCCGCCATTCGCGATCATCACCGGATCGTGATAGACGCCTTGGCCGGGCAGGATGCACCAGTGGTCAAACCCGAGTCCCGCGGGCGTCGTCGCGATGTGCCACTTGCCCACCATCGCCGAATAGTATCCGGACTTTTGCAAGAGCGAAGGATAAGTGACCACGCCCGGCTTGAAATAGTGCGACTGGCCGCCATTGGTGGTGACGCCGTGAGCGTGCGTGTAGAGCCCGGTGAGAATGGTGCCGCGCGCGGGCGAGCACAACGGATTCGTGGAGAAGGCCTCTGTGAACCGAACTCCGCCCGAGGCGACCCGATCCATGTTCGGCGTCTTCAGAATCTTGTTGCCAGCGCAACTCATCGCATCCCAACGCTGGTCGTCAGTCATCACGAAGATGACGTTGGGGCGTTGTTGCTGGCCGCGCAACATGGCGGGAAATCCGGCGGCCATTGCGCCAAGCGCCGTGCGGCGCGAGATCGAATCAGGCATGTCGGAGAGGCTCCACTCTCCGAACCAGGGTAAACAATGCGAGGGTGGCCATGGCGGGCATGAATCCGGCGGCGACGAAAACGGGGAGAAACGAGAAGCGGTCCACTACGTGCCCAGTGGCGAGCGTGAAGGCCATGTTGAGGATGCCTTCGGCGAATCCGGTGAGTCCCATGACGGCGGCCATCTCGGAAGGGTGGAAGACGTCAGTGACGGTCCCGATGTTGTTCGCAACCATTGACGCCAATCCGAAAGTAGCCACGCAGATCAGCGCCAGCGGAGCGCCCTCGCCGGGAGCAAAGGGCACCAGCATGCTCGTCGCGCAGAGAATCGACGCCAAAACAAAACCCGTCTTTCGCGTGCGATCGGCGGACCAACCGCGCCGCATCGCCGCAGCCGCGAACGCTCCGCCCGCGATGTTGCCGATACCGGCGAACAGGAACGGAATGCCCCCGAGCGCACCGATCGCGTCCATGCTGAAGTGACGCTCGCGCTTGAGGTACTCCGGAAGCCAGTACCAATAGAAGTGGATGACAGGTCCGGCGAGCGCGCGCATCAGCATCACGCCCCACGTTTGGCGAAACCGAAGGAGCGGGGCGAAATGCAGCGTAGCCGGTCCAGCGAGCGGCGTCGATTCGCGAAACACCAGCAACCACGGCACGATCCAGCAAAGGCCGAGAATGCTCGGCAGCACGAAAGCGGCGCGCCATCCGAAGTCGCGTGAAATCGCCACCAGCAACGCCGGTGCGATCAAGGCGCCGATGACAGAGCCGCTGTTGAACAAGCCCCCGGCGAGCGCTCGCTCCTCGGGCGGGAATCGTTGCGCGATCACCTTCACGCCAGCCGAGTAGTTGCCGCACTCGCCGATCCCGAGCAGGAACCGAAAAGCGCAGAAGTGCCACACGCTGCGCGCCAGCGCATGGAGCGCATTCGCGCATGACCATACTGCCATGATCACCGGCAAGCCGAGGCGCGCGCCCCGCCGGTCGATCCACATCCCCGCCGGCACTTGCGCCAACGTGAGCCCGAGCGTGAACGCGAACACGATGTACGAATATTGCGACGCCGTGAGCGACAGATCGCGAATGATCAGCGGCGCCATCACCGAGAGCACCTGCCGGTCAAGCAGGTTGATCGTGATCGAGGCGAACAGCAGCGCGAGGATTGTCCAACGGTTCGATTGACGCAGACCCTCGGCCGGCGGCACTCAGGCGAGCATCTTTCTCACTACGTTTCCGTGAATGTCGGTGAGGCGGAAATCGCGCCCCATGAAGCGATACGTGAGCCGGGTGTGATCGAAGCCGAGACAATGCATGATCGTAGCCTGCAGGTCATGCACGTGGACCTTGTCTTCCAGCACATTGAGCGAAAAATCGTCGGTCTTTCCGATCACCTGGCCAGCCTTGATGCCGCCGCCGGCGAGCCACATTGTGTAGCCGTTGGGATTGTGATCGCGCCCCGCGTTGTCCGCCTCTTCGGGCCGCCGCATTTCCGACATCGGCGTGCGCCCGAACTCGCCGCCCCACACCACGAGCGTGGAATCGAGCAGCCCGCGCTGTTCGAGATCCTTGATCAGAGCGGCGGTCGGCTTGTCAGTGGCTTTCGTCTGCTTCGGGATCCCTTTGTTGATCTCGCTGTGATGGTCCCATGAGGCGTGCATCATCATCACGAAGCGAACGCCGCGCTCCACCATGCGTCGCGCG
The DNA here is from genome assembly GCA_046331625.1 of Bryobacteraceae bacterium. Classification (GTDB taxonomy): domain Bacteria; phylum Acidobacteriota; class Terriglobia; order Bryobacterales; family Bryobacteraceae; genus JAXLQL01. Next base: position 21,422 of record JAXLQL010000040.1, on the reverse strand, counting down.
AGCAAGCAATTCGTTCCGTATGACTTCGTGGCATCGTCATGGATGCCGTACATGTCGAGCGTCGCCTTTGACTCCTTCGAGAAATCCAGCAGTTCCGGACCGGATGTCTGCATCCGATACGCCAGCTCATAAGAATGGATGCGAGCGTCAATCTCGCGATCGCCGGTGGCCCCCGAATGCATCTGGTTGATGTCGCGAATGGCGTCGAGCCGGGCGCGCTGCTTGGCGGCATCGATCCCGGGAGGATTCGAGAGATAAAGGATCGGGTCGCCCGTATTGCGGAAAACCGTCCCCGCATAAGTGGAAGGAAGAAATCCACTCGAATAATTATCGGACCCGCCGCTCGTGCCCGATCCCGAAGTAAGAACCACGAACGCGGGCAGGTCGCGCGATTCGCTACCGAGCCCGTAGATTGACCACGCCCCCAGCGTCGGCCTGCCAGCCAGCGGATGTCCCGTGAACAGCAGCAATTGTCCAGGATGGTGATTGAACGCATCGCTCACCATCGATCTCACGAAGCAGATCTTGTCCGAGACCTCCGCCAAGTGCGGCAGCATGTCGCACAGGTCCATGCCGGCCTGCCCCACTTTACGAAACTCGCGCGGAGACGCCAGCACAGACGCGGTAGGCTTGATGAACGCGAGTTTCATGTCCTTCGTCATCGAAGGCGGCAGCGGCTTGCCATGCCACTTGCGGAGCTCAGGCTTCGGATCGAACAGATCCATCTGGCTCGGAGCGCCTTCCTGAAACATGAAGATGACGTTCTTGGCCTTGCCCTCGAAGTGCGCCTTGCGCGGCGCCAAAGGATCGGAGGCTGCGTAGCCATCCTGCTCGAGCAGGTGCGCCAAGGCAATATTGCCGAGCCCAAAGCTGATATTGCGGAAAAAGTCACGCCGCCTGTTCCTGTGAATGTTCATGCGGTTATTCCCTCACTATGAACTCATCGAGGTTGAGTAAGATGCTGGCGAGTCCGGTCCAGTCCTTTTGCCGGTCGAAGTAGCCCTGCAGGCGGTTGACTTCGGGAGCCGAAGGCTCGCGGCCAAGAGCCAGCAAGTACCCGCTGGTGACGGCGCGTGAAAAATCCGACTCTTGCTGGAGCCGCTCCGCCAGCGCCTGAGCCGCCTCGAGAAATACCGGATCGTTGAGCAGGTTGAGCGCTTGCAGCGCCGTGTTCGAACGGCCGCGCCGGCACGCCGGAACCGTGCTCTTGGGCGCATCGAAATTCATCAGCAAAGGATACGGCGTGGTGCGTTGGAAATGGATATAGAGCCCGCGGCGATAGCGCTCCGGCCCCTGGTTCTCTTCCCACTTCGTTCCCCCAGCGTAACCGAGCTCCGTCACTCCCTTGGGTTGTGGCGGACGAACGCTCTTGCCGCCAACCGCGGGATACAGGAGCCCCGAAACAGCCAGTGCCGAATCTCGGACCAACTCCGCCGAAAGCCGCACGCGCGACTGCCGCGCGAGCAACAGATTGTTCGGATCTTTCGTTTCCAGGTCCGGCCGAATCTTCGAGGACTGCTTGTAAGTAGCCGAATTCACGATCAGCCGGTGGAGATGCTTGAGGCTCCAGCCGTTGTCCATGAACTCGGATGCGAGATAGTCGAGCAGCTCCGGATGCGTGGGCCGCGTGCCCTGGAAACCGAAATCCTCGGCGGTCTCGACGATCCCGCGGCCGAAGTACTCCTGCCAGATCCGATTCGCCGTCACCCGCGCGGTGAGCGGGTTCTGCCGTGAGGTGAGCCACTCGGCAAGGTCCAGGCGCGTCGGCTTTGCCGCGCCCACCGCGGGCAGCGACGCCGGAACCGCTGGAACCACTTCATCCCCGAGGTTCTTGTAATTCCCGCGAATCCGCACATAGGACTTCCGCTGATGATCGCTCTCGATCACCGTTTGGGCTTGGCTGAGCAGCGGATACTCGCGGTCAAGCGCGCGCAGCTTCTTGTCGAGCTCATCGAACTTGAGCTCGTTGTAGCGCTTGCGCCCCACGGCGAAGTGGTAGTTGGTGACGAAGTGCGTAACCAGGATGTCGCGCTCGCGCGCTGTTCGCTCGGCCGGCGCTTTGCGCATGATCTTCTCGCCATCGCCCGTTTCGGTGAGCTTGAGCAAGCAATCCCAGGCGAGGTCCCAATCGGTACGCTTGCCGGGTTCGGCCGAGGCCTGGAGCATGTTGCGCTCCCAGTCAGACTGATAGCCGGCAACGTGATAGTCCTTCAACAGCGCTTCGCGCTTGGTGCGATATTCGGTGCGCATCCGAAGCCACGGCCCCATCTCTCCAGGCAGCGGCGCATCGATTTCGATCTCCTCGAGATTGTCGAAAAAGGCGGCGAGCGAGTAGTAATCTTTCGTCGTGAGGGGATCGTATTTATGGTCATGGCATTGCGCGCAACCCAGCGTGAGCCCGAGCCAAACCGTGGCGACCGTAGTCGATCGGTCCACCACATTCTCGAACCGGAACTGCTCGTTGTCGATGCCGCCTTCGCGATTGGTGAGCGTGTTGCGATGGAAGCCGAGCGCCACGCGTTGCTCCACGCCCGCGCCGGGAATGAGGTCGCCGGCGATCTGCTCGCGTGTGAAGCGATCGAACGGCATGTCGTTGTTCAGCGCCTCGATCACCCAGTGCCGCCAGCGCCAAGCATGCGGCCGGACCCAATCTTTCTCATAGCCGTCGCTATCCGCGTAGCGCGCGAGATCCAGCCACTGGCGCGCCCACTTCTCACCGTAGTGCGGTGATTGGAGCAGGCGTTCCACTTGCCGCGAGTACGCATCGGGTCGCGTGTCGGCGAGATAGGCGGAGAGTTCTTCGGGCGTGGGCGGCAGGCCCGTGAGGTCGAGCGAGAGTCGCCGCAGGAGCGTGGCGCGCGGCGCTTCCGGAGACGGCTCAATGTTCTCTTTCGCGAGGCGCGCGCGAATGAACTCGTCGATGCTCGAGCCCGCGGGCCGCCGGATCGGCTGGAACGACCAGAGCTTGTCGTTCGCAAGGTCCACCCATTTCGCGCCATCGTCGATCCACTTCGTGAGAAGCGCGATTTCCGCGGGCTCGAGACGCTTGCCCGCCGGAGGCATCACCGGAACTCCGCGGCCTTCCACGCGTGCGATCAGCCTGCTCGTCGACGCGCTACCCGGGACGATCGCTTTCATCGCGGACGCGCGTTGGTCGAGGCGGAGGCCGGCTTGCTGCATCGCTGCTCCGTGGCATCCGGTGCACTTGGCTTTGAACAGCGCTTGGACATCGCGGGCAGGGTCGGCTGCGGCGGCCGAGACAACGAACGCGAAAAGGACTGCCTGTCTCATCGCTACCATTATGTGTCCATGCCGATCGAGTCTGCTATGGTGCAGGGATCATCATGAAAGCGATTCTCTGTTCCGCGTTGGCGCTGGCCGCCTGGGCCGCCGATGATCCCTTCGATCTCGTCGTGGCGCCGCCGAAGCCCGGCAACATGCGCAACTCCGAAGCGGACGTGCTCGAACTCCGCGATGGCCGGCTGCTGCTGGCGTGGTCAGAGTTCTCGAGCGCCGAGCGCGCCAGTGACTGGGTAACCGCGCGCATCGCTGCGCGCACCTCCTCAGACGGCGGACGCACCTGGGGCGAGCGCTTCGTGTTGCAAGAGAATCTCGGCACGATGAACACCTATTCGCCGGACCTGCTGCGCTTGAAATCCGGCAAGGTTCTCTTCTTCTTCTTTCGGAAGAACTCCGAGGCCGATTGCCAGCCCATGGTGCGCGTCTCCACTGACGACGCACGCACGTTCTCTCCGCCGCGCGAGATTCCCATGGAACCGTCGCCTTCTTACAGCGGTATCAATAATGACCGCGCGATCCAGTTGAAGTCCGGCCGTGTGCTGTTGCCGGTGTGGTTCACCAAGGACTATCGCGTCAGCCGCCGCATCCAGATCCGCATGTATTACTCCGATGACGAAGGCGGCTCGTGGAAATCGAGTCCGCAGGTGATCGATGTCCCAGCGAGCTCGAATGGCGCCGATGAGCCTACGATCGAGCAGCGTAAGGATAGGCGGGTGCTAATGTGGATTCGAACCAAGACGGGGCATCCATATCAGTCATTGTCGGCCGATGGCGGTGTCACGTGGTCGGCGCCGGAGGAGGTCGCGCTGGCCGCGCCGAATGCTCCGCAGTCTTTGCGCCGCATCCCCAAAACAGGAGATCTGCTGCTCGTTTGGAACAATTCCGCGTCAGTGCGTACGCCGCTGACAGCGGCGATTTCCAAGGACGAGGGCAAGACTTGGCAGCATATCAAGAATCTCGAATCTGATCCGAACCATACCTACGCGTACACGAGCATTTTTCCCGTGAGAGATCGCGTACTGCTGACCTATTATGTGGGTCCTTCGGCGCAGCAGCAGGGAGAGGAAGGCACGGTCTGGAGCTTGAAGCTGCGTAGTTTCCCGGTAAAGTGGTTCTACCGGTAAGTACTCGGGTTTTCCTGAATTGCGACGGCCATTGATGATGACATCTCCTTCGTTCCAGCGAACCAGGGCGGAGGGAATCGGCTGGACGAGGCCAGTGTCCGCTTCGATCTCCGATGACCGCCCGATCCGTCACAATCCCGCCGGCGGATCTTTCAGGATTCCTGACCGATACGCGCGCGTGATCGAGAAGGGTCCGTTTGTGGAGTCGATCAACGTGCGGATTGAATCGCTTGGGAGACCTGATGTGGCTCCGCCGAAGCCGTCGGGGCTCACGGCAAGAACGAAGCGGGTGAATGAGAAGGACGGCTTTGCCTACGTGTGGATCCCGCCGGGGAAGTGCACGATGGGGTGTTCGCCGGGGGATCAGCCGCGGATGACGAGAAGCCGACACGGAAGTGACGCAGGAGGCGTATCTGAAGGTGATTGAGAATCCGAGCCACTTCAAGGGTCCGAAGCGGCCTCTTTGGAGCAGGTGAGTCGGGAGGGTGCGAGCAAGTACTGCAAGGATGGTGGGGCTGCGGCTTCCGACGGAGGGGGAGTGGGAATACGCGGCGCGGGCGGGATCGAAGGATGCGCGGCACGGGGAATTGAAGGAGATTGCTTGGTCTGGAGAAGACGCCAACGGACCGACGCATGAAGTGGGCAAGAAGCATCCGAATTCTCGGGGCCTGTACGACACGCTGGGCAACGTGTGGGCGTGGGCGTCGTTTCCCGCCGGCGCTCGACTGTGATAGACTGGCCCGCGTTCGTTAGCTTCAGCCCAATCGCCCAACGAGAGGTCACAGCCCATGTCCCGCCTAACCAGCTCATTCTTTCTGTTTTTGCCGGCAGCTGCGCTGCTGCTGGGTCAAGGAAATACCGGTGCCATACTCGGCACCGTAACCGACGCTTCCGGTAGCGTTGTGCCATCGGCCAAGGTCAGCATCCAGAACACGCGGACCGGCGTCAAGACAGACACGACTTCAGACAGCGCTGGCAATTACCTCTTCAACTTTCTGCAGCCCGGCCAGTACAAGGTGGAAACCGAGGTCTCGGGCTTCAAGAAGTTCACGCGCGAAAACGTGAATCTCGAGATGAGCCGCCAGCTCCGCATCGACATCGCGCTCGAAACGGGCCAGGTGACCGAAACGGTGAACGTCGCCGCGCAGACGCCGCTGCTCGAAACCGAGACTGGCACGCTCTCGGGCACCATCGAAAATCGCCAGGTAGTGAGCCTGCCGACGCTCGGCCGCAATCCGCAGGACTTCCGGTTGCTCGTTCCCGGCGTGGTGCTCAATCGCGACGGCAACACAGTCACGCAAGGCGGACTGGTCCGCAAGGACCCCTACTACATCGACGGCGCGCACTCGTCGAGCCATGTGTGGTCCGGCAACCCGGTGAATCCGAACCCGGACGTGATTCAGGAATTCAAAATCGTCACCAATTCGTTCTCGGCCGAGTTCGGCGAGACGTCGGGATCGGTGATGCAGTCGACCACGAAGTCCGGCACGAATTCGATTCACGGCACGCTGTTTGACTTCCTGCAAAACGACAAGCTCAACGGCGGAAACTATTACACGCACACGCGGCCGATCGTACGCCGTAATCAATACGGTGGAACCATCGGCGGCCCCATCAAGAAGAACAAGACGTTCTACTTCGGCGACATCCAAGTCACCACGCAGCGTGGCACTTCGGCGTTCAACAATCTCACGGTGCCGACGGCGGCATTTCGCGCGGGCAACTTCTCCACCCTGGTGAACGCCAACAAGGTGCCGATCGCGATTTTTGATCCGGCAACGACGGCGGGCGCAGCCAATCAGCGGCAGCCATTTGCCGGCAACATCATTCCGGCGGCGCGCATCAGCAAGGCTGCGCAAAACGTGCAGGCGCTCTATCCCCTGCCGCAGAACGCGGACATTTTCGCCAACTACACCAACTTCGGATCGGTGAAGAACGACACGTACGAATACGACATCAAAGTGGACCACAACTTCACCGATACCGACAAATTCTTCGCGCGCTTCTCTGGCCGCAAGTCTGACAGCACGCCCGCCAACGCGTTCCCAGGCACGGATGCGGGAGGCCGCAATCCAGGCCAACTCGGCTTCGGGCGCAACAAGAATCACAGCCGGCAGGCTGTGGTGAACTACGTGAAGATCTTCAGTCCGCGAATCACCAACGACATGCACCTCGGCTGGTTCCAGACGTTCCCGAAGCGCACGGTGGCGGGCTACGGTACGGTCTCGACGAACTCGCTCGGCATTCTCGGTCTCCCCAACGGCGACGACAAGCTCGGCACACCGGACTTCCAGTTCACCAACTACGCCCCGCTCGGCTCCTCGGGCGACACGCTGTTCTTCGAACTGCAAGACAGCAAGTCGATCGTCAACGTGACGTCGTGGATCCTCGACCGGCACAACATCCGCTTCGGCGGCGAAGCCCGCCTGATCCGTACCGACAACCTGCAGCCGAATCCCGGAACCACGGTGTGGAACTTCCAACCGATCTACACGAATCAGATCAATGTGAACAACACCGGCTGGGACTACGCGAGCTTCCTGCTCGGCATGCCACGCACGTTCGGCTATCGCATCTTCCCCGGTTACTTCAAGTCGCGCGCATCCGTGTATGCGCTGTTCGTGCAAGACGACATCCGCATCAACCGCAAGTTGACGGTGAATCTCGGTCTGCGCTGGGACGCGCCGTTGTGGTACCACGAAGCGCAAGACCGCTCAGGCGTGTTCGATCTCGACAAGGGCCAATATCAGCAGTTCGGGCAGAATGGATTCCGCCGCACGCCGTGGAAAAACGATCTGAACAACTTCGGTCCGCGATTTGGGTTCGCGTACAATCCGGTGGCGAAGACGATCATCCGCGGCGGCTTCGGGGTCTTCTCTGTGGGCACGATGTCGAGCGGGGCATTCGGGTTCATGCTGTCAGACCCGATCTTCGCCGACGCCGACGCGGGCCGCTACAACACGATCGACCAAATCACGCCACGCACCTCTCTCGACCGCATTCCCTATGAGCCTGTCGACAAGCTGGGTCGCAACGCTCTTTCCGTGAACGCGTTCCCAGACAACAACCCGATGTCGATCTTCACGCAGTGGAACCTCAACGTGCAGCGCGAGGTGGCCGGGTTCCTGTTCGAACTGGGCTACGCGGGCAGTGGCGGGCGCCATTTGCAGTACGGAGCGTACAACTTGAACGCGATTCCGGTGGCGCTTTCGCCGCAAGCGCAGGGGCGTCGCATTGCGCCGTTCATTCGGTATCCACAGTATCCCAACGGCGTGACGATGAACTCGTGGATCGGCTCATCGAACTACCATTCGATCCAGATCAAGTCAGAGCGGCGCTTCTCCGGCGGGTTGAGCTATATCGCGGCATTCACGTTCGCCAAGCTCATCAATACTGGCGAGAACGGCTACCGCGATCCTTTGAACAATCGCGATCTCGATCGCGGCATCAGTCTCGACAGCTCGCCATACCGTTTCACCTTTGCGCCAGTGTACGAACTGCCGTTCGGCCGGGGTCGCCGGTGGAACATCCAGAATCGCGGACTCGACGCAGTTGCGGGCGGATGGGAACTGAGTGGCATCGCGACTATCCAGGCGGGCTTTCCGCTGAATCCAGGCAACAGCGCCGACACGTGTAACTGCGGCGCTGCGGTGTATCCGAACGTGAGCGGAAATCCGAATCTCGACAAAGGGCAGCGCACTCTGAACCGCTGGTTCGACACGAGCGTATTCTCACCTCCGGCGCCGTTCACGATCGGAAACGCGGGCCGTGGCCTCGTGTGGGGTCCCGGGCTCAAATCGCTCGACATGACCATCAGCAAGTTCTTCACAATCACCGAGCGGATGCGGGCGCAGTTCCGCGCCGAAGCCTACAACTTCACCAATACGCCCTACTTCGCCCAGCCCAACGTGACGTTGGGCGCAGGCACGTTCGGACGCATCACTGCGGTCTCGAATTCTTCGCGGCAGATGCAGTTGTCTTTGAAGTTCAATTTCTGATCCGGGTACAATAGCCCGGTGACTCGCCGAGAACTCATCGCCGTGAGCGGCGGTGCGCTGTGCGCCGCCGCTGCCGCTCCCATCCCCATCATCGACACGCACATTCACCTCTTCGATCCAACGCGTCCGCAGGGAATTCCGTGGCCGCCGAAGACGAACGAGAAGCTCTACAAGCCCGCGCTGCCGGAGCGTTATCGCAAGCTCACGGCGGGGCTCGGCATCAAGGGCGCCATCAAAGTGGAAGCGAGCCCGTGGCTCGAAGACAACCAATGGGTGCTCGACGTAGCCGCCAAAGATACGATCATCGTGGGCGTGGTAGGCAACCTCGAAGCCGGCAAGCCCGACTTCCGCAAGAACCTCGACCGCTTCGCGAAGAACAAGCTGTTCCTCGGGATTCGCTACGGGAACCTGTGGGACCGCAAGTTCTCAGCCGACGTGCAGCGGCCCGAGTTCATCGCCGACATCAAAGCGCTGGCGGCCGCCGGACTCACCATGGACACGGCGAATCCGAACCCCGCGCTGATCGCGGACCTCGTCAAGCTCACAAACAAAGTTCCCGAATTGCGTTTGGTGATCGATCACCTGCCGCAGCTCAATCCGCCCACGGAAGCCGCGGCGAAGAAGGCGTACGAAGCAGACCTGCGCGAGCTCGGCAAGAACCCGAAGGTGTTCGTGAAGATCTCCGAAGTGCTGCGGCGCGTGGATGGCAAGGTTCCGCTCGACATGCCGTTCTATCGCGAGCGCATCGATAGCCTGGTGGGCGTATTCGGTGAGGATCGCGTTCTGTTCGGCAGTGACTGGCCGAACTCCGACAACTGGGCCGACTATCCGCAAGTGCTGGCGGTGGTCCGCGAGTATTTCACCGCCAAGGGGCAGACGGCTGCGGAGAAGTATTTCTGGAAGAACTCGAAGGCGGCGTATCGCTGGACCAAGCGCGATCCGGGGCAGCCGGGATGAGCGCTGCGCCCGTTTCGCGCCGGGTGTTTGCCGCAACGGCACTCAGCTATTCGCGTGTGTTCGGCGCGAATGATCGCGTGCGCGTGGGCTATGTCGGGCTCGGCAATCGCGGCGACCAGGTACACGACGCGTTCCTCGAACACGGCGACGCGCAGACGGTGGCGATCTGCGATCTGAAGCAGGAGTATCTCGATCTCGCCGCGTCAAAGAGCCGTGGTACGCCGAAGCGCTACGCCGACTATCGCGCGCTGCTCGACGACAAAGAAGTGGACGCGGTGGCAATCGCGACGCCGGACCACTGGCACGCGCTCATGTTCACCGATGCGTGCCTGGCGGGCAAAGACGTCTACGTGGAGAAGCCGCTTTCGCTCACCGTGGCCGAAGGCCGCCACATGGTGAACACGGCGGCGAAAGCGAAGCGCGTGACGCAGGTGGGGATCCACCGGCGCTCGGCGAAGTTTCTGCGCGAGGCGGTCGAGTTCGTGCGCGCGGGCGGGCTCGGCAAGGTGACGGTGGCCAAGAGCTACCACATCATTCAACGAGTGGCCGCATGGAATCGGGAATCCGCCATCGGGGAATCCGCCGAGCCGCGAAGAGTGGGACCGGTGGCTGGGTCAGGCCGATGGTTCCCTACAACGCGAACCGCACCTACTACAATTTCCGCTGGTTTTTCGCGCACTCGGGCGGGCAGCTCACCAACATGGGCGTCCACTACATGGATATGATCCGGTGGTGCTTGAGCGAGCAGGAAGTGATGCCGCGCGCGGTGTCGGCGATGGGCGGCAAGTTCGCGGTGGAGGACAATCGCGAGATTCCCGACACGCTCGAAGTGATGTGGCAGTTCGATGGGACGCTGGTGACGTTCTCGCAGATCAACGCGAACTCGGCGCCGGGGAACGTGCAGAACTCCGAGATGGAATTGCGCGGAACGAAGGGCACGATGTACCTGCATCCGAACCGCTGGGAAGTGGTTCCGGAGCAAGTGAGCGATCACGCCCGGCCGGTGCGGACGCCGATTGGGCGCGATCAGCAACGGGCGCTCGAACGCGGCGGCCGCAAGCCGATAATCGAAGCGCGCAAGGTGCAGGGCAGTGCGGACACGGCTTTCCACACGCGCAATTTCCTGGACTGTGTGAAGAGCCGCGCCAAGTGCAACTGCGACATCCTGACTGGGCATCTTTCGACGTCGGCGACGATTCTGGGGAATATCGCGTTGAAGACGCGGGCGCAGCTCGAGTGGGATGCGGCGGCGGAGAAGTTCGCGAACAATGACGCGGCGAATGCGATGCTGTCGTATCGCTATCGCGAGCCGTATCGGTTGCGGTAGGGCGGACCTGCGGCCCCTCGACTCGCATCCTCCGTGCAAGCCCCGGCCATACACCCCGCGGCTTTCCGTTTCGTTACTCTAAGCCCATGGGCAAACCGGTAACACTGCTCGAACGAATCTGCGCTCACGTACTGTCGTTCGGGGCTCGATCGATCGAGGTGGAGTACAAAGACCGCCGCGAATGGGTCTTCACCGGCATTGACGGCGTTCGCACGAAGATCGCGGACTTCGGTAGCTCCAGCGCGCCCGCGAAGGAGCTGCGCACGAACCTCTACGCCGCGGCCAAGAAGCCCGTCCGCACGGTGATCGGCGGAACAGTGTACCTGCTCAGGGCCCGCGTGTCCGACAGTTTTGGCGAAGATGCTTTCGAAGTCAGCATCGATCCAGCGCCGAAGCTCGACCCCTCGGTCGCCCCCGCCTTCACCGCGAAGCAAGGTCAGTACCTAGCCTACATCTATAACTACACTAAGATCCATGGCTGCGCGCCTGCGGAGTCAGACCTCGAACGCTACTTCCGGGTTTCGGCGCCCGCGGTACATGACATGATCAAGACTCTCGAGCGCAATTGCCTGATCGAACGAAGCCCTGGGCAAGCCCGCTCGATTCGCCTCCTGGTGAGGCCGGAGCATCTGCCGCGATTGGGTTAGTGGCGTCGAGTGCGCCGCCGGCTGTTGCAGCCGGCGCGCAGAATGTGAGCGAATTCGAACGGCGCTTGAATCTCACTGAGCACGAGTCTTCCTCTTGACGAAAGGCTCTCGGCGTGCGCGCTTCCCCAGTCGCATCCGTCGCGTTCTACGGCCCCGACAACACACGGGCGAGCAAGGTTGCAGTGGGGATCGTGGCCGCGGAGGGAGCCGAACCCATTATGCAGCGCTGGTTCGTCGAGGACGGCGATGCCCGGACCGACGTGGCCATCGCCCGAGAGATGTTGAAGTTCATGAAGGATCATGGCGTCAAGTCAGTGGTGAATCCGCCACAAATCATCGGTTGCCCGCATGAAGAGGGGATCGACTACCCGGACGGACAGGTGTGCCCTCAATGCCCATTCTGGGCGAGCCGCGATCGGTGGACCGGCGAGTTCGTCCAGTAGGGCGCCGCCAGGGAGTTCGTGTACTGGAAATTTCGTTTCTTCCCTGTTTTCAAACGCTCACGGGTTTTGATTTTGTAAGAGCGAACTCCTCCTGCAGTACTCTCGTGGTCGAGGAGACTCTTTTATGAGCAACCTGGCTCTCACTACCGCCAGCGCGGGTGAAACCCCGCGAAAGTGCACGCCAAAAGCGATTTTTCAAAACGAGAAGCGATCACAATGAACATCTACCTCGACGACGCCATCGAGCCCGTCTACGACTCACTCATCCTCCAACCCGGATGGTCGATCCGCGCGCTGCTCGCGGCCATTCGAGCCCATGTCCGCTCCACAGTCCAGAAAACTGCCCAGCAGAAGATTGATGAGTCCAAGATGTGGACCGCTCTTCGCGAAGCGATCTTCAATGCCCTGCTTCCCTTCCCGGATGTTCACGAAAAAGTCGGAACTGCAATAGCCGCCGTCTATGAGAGCTTCAAAGATCAACCCGCGTGAACTGTGTGTGGGGCAGGCTTCAGCCTGCGCGGGACTTCAGTCCCGCTGCCGACTCACCGCGCCAAGCACTGTAGAATAGCGTTCATGCGATTCCTCGTCTACGCCGCGCTCGCCGCGCCCTGCCTCCTCGCGCAATTGCCCGCACCCAACTCGATGGGCGTTGCCATGGGCCACCTCCACATGCTCGTGCGCGACCCCGAGGTGCATCGCAAAATCTGGATCGGAACCCTCGGCGCGCGCGCGGTCAAATCAGGCGACCTCGACGTGCTCCTCCTTCCCGACGCGGTGCTCGCATTCCGCAAAGGCGAACCCACCGCGGGGACCGATGACTCCGCAGTCAACCATCTCGGCTTCAAGACCCGCGACCTCGACAAGACCAAGGCGGACTTGACGGCAGTGGGATGCAAGATCGTCCGCGAGATGCCCGCCACCCGCCAGGCGTTCATCATGTTCCCCGACGCGGTGAAGGTGGAGTTCACTGAAGACAAGTCGCTCGCGGTGCCGTACGCGCATCATCACATCCACTTCCAGTCGCATCAGGAAGACGAGATGCGCGCGTGGTACGCGAAGATGTTCGGCGCGGTTCCGGGCATGCGAGGACGCTTCAAAGCGGCCGATCTTCCCGGCGTCAACCTGAGCTGGAATCCGGCCGACAAGCCGATGGCTCCCACCAAGGGGCGATCGCTCGACCATATCGGATTCGAGATCCGCGGACTCGAGGCGTTTTGCAAGAAGCTCGAAGCGCAAGGCGTGAAGTTTGACCGGCCGTTCACCAAGCTGCCGAAGCTGGGTCTCGATATCGCGTTCTTCACCGATCCCTGGGGAACGTACGTGGAGTTGACCGAAGGCCTCGACAAGCTGAAATAGTCGCCCTGGCTTGTGCTCCACCCGAGCCTTCGGTAGAATGAGGCAGCTACTCGCCACAGGTGGAATGCATGATCAAGCCAAGGTTTTGTGCCCTCGTCTTCGCCCTGACCTCCGTCTCTGGTCTCGGCTCTTCGCTCTACGCGCAAGCTGTTTCCAACGCCAGCATCACCGGTCACGTCACCGATGAACAGAACGCCGCGTTGCCTGGCGCTCAGGTGAAGCTCCGCGGCGCCGAAAACGGCGTGGTTCACAACGCGGTTTCCAACGCCGAAGGCATCTTCACCATTCCCGGTGTCGCCATCGGCTTGTACACCCTCGAAGCCACGCTCTCGGGATTTCAGACCTACGTGCAATCGGGTCTCAACCTCCGCGTGGGTGACGACGTGCAACTCAACATTCAGATGAAGGTCGGCTCGGTGGCCGAACGCATCGAAGTGAGCGCGAGTTCGTCGGTGCTCCAAACGCAGCAGAACACGATTTCGCAGGTAGTGGACCAGCGCCGCATCGTCGAGTTGCCGCTCAACGGCCGCGATCCGACAGAGCTCATCACCATCTCCGGTGCGGCTCTGAACAAGAGCGATGGCACCAACACGGGAAGCAAGAGCCTCTACAACTCGCAATCGATCTCGATCGCTGGAGGCGCGGGGAACACCACCAACTACCTGCTCGATGGCGGCGACAACAACGATCCTTTCACCAACGTCAACATGCCACTTCCGTTCCCTGACGCACTGGCCGAGTTCAGCGTGGAAACGAGCACTCTGCCGGCGCGCTACGGCATCCATCCCGGCGGCGTGGTGAACGCCGTGACCAAGTCCGGGTCGAACGCGTGGCATGGGAGCGTCTTCGAGTTCATCCGCAACGGGAATGCGAACGCGATCAACTATTTCGCGCCGCGGCAAGACAGCTTGAAGCGCAACCAGTTCGGCGGCACCTTCGGCGGGCGCATCATCCGCGACAAGCTCTTCTTCTTCGGCGGCTATCAAGGTTCGCGCATTCGGCAGGATCCATCGTCGAGCTCCTCGTTCGTTCCCACGGCTGACGCGCTGGCGGGCAACTTCAGTGCGCTCGACGGCGCGGGGTGCCAGTCGAACAAGCAACCGCGCGCGATTCTCGATCCTTCCACACGGCAGCCGTTCCCAGGCGCCCAAGTGCCTGTCAGCCTCTTCGATCCGGCGTCGGTCGCGTTGTCGAAGTATCTACCCAAGACCGCGGATCCCTGCGGCCGTGTCTCCTGGGGAATTCCTGTGCAGTCGAACGATCATCAATACATCACGCGCGTCGACTGGAACATCTCTCCGCGGCATCAAGTCTACGGGCGCTACATGCGCGACGACTATACGCTCAAGGCGTTCTTCCTCCCCGACAATATCCTGGTGACCTCGACCACCGGCAACGTGGAGCACGCGCAGACCTTCGTGATCGCGGACAACTTCACTGTCAGCCCGACCATGGTGAACTCGCTCCGCTTCACCATCGGACGCCGCACCAATGATCGCGGCACACACCCCGACGGCATCAACGCGACGAAGATCGGCGTGAAGAACATGTACCAGGGCACGCCGAACTTCCTGCAGCTCGCGGTGAACAACGGCGGCTTCGCGATTGGATGCGGTACCTGCGCGCTCGGCAGCTTCCCGATTACGAGCTACCAGTTGGCTAATGACGTGGACGTGTTGAAGGGCAAGCACCAGATCGCCTTCGGCGTGGACATTCTCCGCACGCGCGACGGGCAGGACAACCACTACCAGGACAATGGCGTCTTCAATTTCAACGGCCAGTACACCAACGACCCGCTGCTCGACTTCATGCTCGGCAAGATGAATTCGTTCAGCCAGAGCGGCCAGCAGCTCAACGATCTCGAGCAGACAATCTTCCAACTCTATGTGCAAGACACGTATCACGTGACGTCGCGCCTGGTGGTGAACGCCGGCCTGCGTTGGGAGCCGCTGTTGCCCGAGTACGATCACTTCAACCGCGGCAGCACGTTCTCTCGCGCCGCGTTCGACGCGGGCACCGTGAGCACTGTGTTCGCGAAGGCGCCGGCGGGCTCGCTCTTCTACGGGGACCCTGGGATTTCGAAATCGTTCACCAACAAGCGCATGAACAATCTCTCGCCGCGCGTGGGTCTGGTGTTCAATCCGGATGGCGCCGGCCGCACCACGATTCGCGCGGGCGGCGCGATTCTGTTCGATTCGCCCGGCACATTCGTTCCGTATCGCATGGTGGCGCAGAATCCGCCGTACGGTCCGCAGGTGACGAACACCAATGGGCCGTATCAGTTCAGCAATCCGTGGTCGGCCGTTCCCGGCGGCAATCCGTTCCCGCTCCCCGCGCCGGGAAAGAACGTCGCGTTCCCCCTGGCCAACGCCGAAGTCTACCTGCCCCCGAACCTCCATTCGCCGACGGTCTACCAGTGGAACTTCAGCATCCAGCGCCGGCTCTGGAACGACTGGGTGTTCACCACGTCGTACCTCGGCAACAAGACCTCGCACTTGTGGCTGGGCAATGAAACAAATCCAGCCGTTTATGGTCCGGGCGCAACCACCGGGAACACGCAGGCTCGCCGCGTGCTATCGCGCGCCAACCCAGCCGTGGGCGCCTACTACAGCAGCATGGTGACGCCCGACGACGGGGCCACGGCCAATTACAACGGCTGGCTCTCGTCGCTCGAGAAGCGTTTTGCCAAGAACTACACGATGCTAATCAACTACACATGGTCGAAGTGCCTCGGGATCGGTCCGGTGACCTCGCTCGGAGGCGGCATCTATCAGGATCCGAACAACCGGCGCGGCGAATACGGCCCTTGCACGTATGATGTGCCGCACCTGTTCAACGCGAGCTTCGTGTACGTGAGCAAGTTCGGCAACGGCGGCTGGCTCTCGCGCTTGGCGAACAACTGGAACCTCGCTCCATTGGTTCGCTACTCGAGCGGACTGGCCGTGAACCCGACCAGTGGCCGCGACAATTCGCTGACCGGGATCGGCAATGACCGGCCCAACGTGAATGCGGGCGCCGCCGCCTACACGGGTGCCACCCACGGCTTGGTGTTCCAATTCCTGAACCCCGCCGTCTACGCGCAGAACCTGGCTGGAACTTTCGGAAACGCTGGTCACAACAGCCTTCGCGGACCCGGCTACTTCAACATCGACCTTGCGTTCAGCCGGAGCATCAAGCTCACCGAGCGCTTGACGCTGCAGCCGCGAGCGGAGGCATTCAATCTCCTCAATCATCCGAACTTCAACGGGCCGACGGCGAACATCTCGTCGAGCACGTTCGGGCGCATCTTGAGCGCGCGCGATCCACGGATTCTGCAGGGGTCGCTGAAGCTCAGCTTCTGACCAGAGCGCATCCCGTGTCTGGCGAAAATCGTATCTCTCTCTATCTCAACAGCATCCCGGAAACGATTTTGCGGGCAAGAATCCCTGGCCCGCTAACGTGAAACCGTGGACCAAGGTCCACCCGCTCTTCGACAACCGAATCAATCCTCTTTGAGGGCGACTCTCCATCTGGTGGCTCTCAACGGCTACGGCCACGGGACGGGCGCGACGCTCGGAAAGCAACCGGTCCGCCTTCTGCCATGCCGAGCCGCTGGCCTCGGCAACATCGACGCCCTTGACGGTGATGGTGAACCGGCCGCTGTCGCCGCCTAGGATGAGTCCGTTTTCCTCGAGATACCAAAGCGGAAACTCGAGGTGCTCGCCCGCGATGCCGGGCGGATCCTCGAGTTCCATGACGTTCATGGCCGGTGGGCCCGGCGCAGTCACGCGCCCGGTGTCGAGCGGATCGAGGCAATCATCCGAACTTCGACGGGCGGGCGGCGAACATTTCGTCGAGCACGCTCGGGCGGATCCTGAGCGCCGTGATCGCCGGATTTTGCGGGGATCGCGTGAGCTGAGCTTCAGAAATTCGGTATGGGCACACCGCCCGTTACCGAGCCGCGCGCTTCAACGAGCGGCCCAAGCCGTACCCGCTTCAGTCCCGCGGCCCGCACTTCTATTGCGCGAGCCTCAACCTAAATTGCGATTGCCCGCAACCCTATCTTCTTGCGGAGCGCGTGCGCCACGCGCTGCTCGACTGTCATCGCGAGGCGGCGGCGGATGAGGTCGCGCAGGGCGAGGTCACTTTCCTTTTTCAGGGCCTCGGATTTTTGCCTTCGCGCGGCGCTCTCCCGTAGTGGCCGCTCGGCAGGAGGGCGGTAACATTCGGCTTCTATGGCCCCGAGAGGCTGGTCGAAGCCGGGCAGAGGAGCGACGAGAAGCGAGCCGCTGCCGATCCTGAGTAACGATGCGCGCCGGCGCAAGTCGTCGAACGAACCGACTTCGGCAACGCGCGTGCTGAAGTTGATTCGAAGGCCGTCATGGTCGCGCTGGAGTTGATAGAAATCGGCCTCAGGATACATCGTCTTGAACAGCGTGCCTCCGAGTGACTTCGACAGAGCCTTCAGCTTCTTCAGATTTCGCGGAGTGTTCCGGAACATGAAGTCGACAGCGACCGCAGTGACCGGCGCCCCGCGGATCAGCGCGGCCATGTTGCCGATCAGCACCGCTTCCAGCCCGTGCTCGGCCAGAGCACGAGCCAGTAGGGCCAAGACGAAATTCGCTTCTCGATCCACGGTCTGATTGTGCCCTCCCCTCAAGTCCCGGCTATCTTGACGAAGACATCGGTCAGTTTCTTCGAGCGCTCCGGCGTCAGGAGTTCGGCAAGCGTATGGCGGTTCAGATCCGCCAGGAAAGCTTCGAGCGCATCGCGCAGGTGCGACTTCAAGCCACAGACCTTCGTGATCGGGCAGGTGTTGGTCGCCGCATCGAAGCACTCGACCAAGCGCATATTGAATTCGGCGTCGCGCACCACTTGACCGAGGCGAATCTCGCCAGGATCGCGCGAGAGCTTGACGCCTCCGCGGCGCCCCGGCATCAGCTCCACGTAGCCGTGCTCGGCTAGCGTGTGCATCACCCGGACCAGATGGTGCCGCGAGATGCCGTAGGCGCGGCTGATTTCGAGCGTGGAAGAAGCACGGCGCGGGTGGCTGCCAAGATAAATCAGAACCCTGAGCGAGTAGTCCGCATGGAGACTCAACTGCACTCTTTCAGGTTAGTCAGACGAAGGCAGGAATGGGTCGGCATGAATATCGCGCAGGGCGACGCCGCCAAGGAAGAGGCGCTTCTTGAGGGACTGCACCAAAGCCGGGTCACCGCACACATAGGCGCGGAAGCCTTGGAGCTTGGGAAAGCGCGTGAGCACGGTTTGATCGATCGGCCCTACCACCACTCCGGCTTCCCCATCGGCGGCCAGCACCGAGGCCGTGTAGTCGAGGTTCGTGTTCTGCATCGCCAGGCGCTGGAGTTCGTCTCGCAGGTAGAGCCCCTCCGGGCGAGTGGCGCCGTGGAAGAGATGGATCGGTCCGCGATGGCCTTGCTCGAGCGCGTCACGCAGGATGCCGTAGAGAGGGGCGAGGCCCGTGCCCGCGCCGATCAGTAAGAGCGGCTGTTCGAGATTGCCCGCAACGTAGAAACACTCGCCAGAAGGGCCGAGCAGATCGACGCGCTCGCCGGGTTGCGCGCCCTCGAACAACCAGCCGCTCATGCGCCCATTCGCGATGCGGCGCACGTGCAGTTCGAGTTCGCTTTCCGCCGGCAGGCTCGCGATCGAATAGCTACGAGCCAGCCCGTCGTGGCGAATCAGGGTGACGTATTGTCCGGCTCTGTACTCGAAGCCCTCGGGACGCTGCACGCGGACACGCATGACGTCGCCACTCAATCGCTCGAGCGCGGCGATGGCGGAAGGCACTCTCGCTTCATCTCCCACGCTGGCGACGGTGAGGTCGCCTTCGGGTTTGCAGGCGCAGGCGAGGAAATAGCCGCGTGCACGCCAGGAATCCTTCAGCCCCGCCTGAGCCTGGGGTGGCAAGTCGCCTTCGACGGCGCGCATCAGGCAGGACCCGCAGACACCGGCTCGGCACGAGTTGGGCACGGCCACACCCGCGCCGAGCAAGGTATCCAGGATGCTTTGGTCTTGGTGACGCTCGAGGCAGTGTTGCTCGAAGCGTACAGTGGGCATCAGCGGCTCAGAACGTCGTTGCGGGTGGATTCGGCGATCGCCGCTACTTGCTTGATCAGATCGTCGGCCACGCCCATGTCGCGCAGAGTGGCGCCCAGCAGTTCGATGATCGCATCGACGTGCGAATCGTTCAGACCCATCTTGACGAGATGTGCGTGCCCTACCCGCATGTCCTTGCCGGTGTAGTTGTTCGGGCCCCCGAAAGCCATCGTGAGAAACGCCTTCTGCTTGGATCGCTGGCGGTCCATGTCGACTCCGTCGAAGAAGCGCGATACACGGTCGTCGACGAGTACGCGGCGGTAGAAGTTGTCGACGGCCGCATCGACGGCGGCGTTGCCTCCCAGTTGTTCGAACAGGTTGGTGTTGGCGGTTGACATAATATGCATCTAGGATACATATTTGCGTCCGGTGCGTCAATACTCACCGGGAACGGGAGGGAACAGGAGGCCGTCAACGGCCTTGGGCAGCCTCGAGAATCGCCGCGACGCTGCGGTCCACGTCATCCTCCCGCGTCGCCCATGACGACACGCTGATCCGCATCGCCGTTCGATCCTGCCACACCGTCGGTCCGCACCAGCAAGTGCCGTCGCGTTGCACGCGAGCGATCACCTCGCGCGTATGTTCCGCGCCGCCGAACGCAACCAGCACTTGGTTGAGCACCACGTCGTTCAAGATCTCGCCGCCGCCGGCTCGCAGTGCGTCCGCGAACCGCCGCGCCAAAGCGCAATTGCGCTCGATCAACTCCGCCAACCCCGACCGTCCCAGCGACTTCAATGCGGCCCAAATCTCCACGCCCCGCGCCCGCCGCGAAAGCTCGGGCGTGTAGTGCGAAGGCTCGCGATGTTCGGTCTGGGGCAAGTAAGCCGCGCTCACCGCCATCGCGCTTCGCAGCGCCGATCCATCGCGCACGAACGCGAGTCCGCTGTCATAAGGCACGTTCAGCCACTTGTGCGCATCGGTAGCCCAGGAGTCGGCTTTCTCGACGCCTTTCACCAGGTGCGCATAGCGATCGCTCGCGGCGGCCCACAACCCGAACGCCCCATCGACGTGCACCCACGCTCCCGACTCATGCGCGCGATCGCAGATCTCATCCGCCGGATCGAACGCGCCTGTGTTCACATTGCCCGCCTGCATGCATACGATCGCCGGACCGTCGAGCCGCGGCATCTCGGAAGCGCGCATCCGCCCCTGATGATCGGCGGGCACGCGCACTACTCGCGAGCGCCCCAGCCCCACCATTCCGAGCGCCTTGAGCAGCGACGGATGCACCTCGCCGCCCACCGCCACCGTGATCGGCGGAGCGCCAAAGAGCCCATCGGCTTCCACGTCCCAACCCGCGCGTGCAAGCACGGCGTGGCGAGCGGCGGCCAGCGAGGAGAAGTTCGCCATGGTTGCGCCGGTGACGAACGCACCCGCGCACCCGGCGGGAAGCCGCAACGCGTCGAGCAGCCATCGCAGCGATATTTCTTCGAGCGTGGTCCCGATGGGCGAAGCCACGAACAAGCCTGGACATTGATCCCACGCGCCGGCGAGCCAGTTCGCGGCGAGAGCCGCGGGAAGTGATCCGCCGATGACGAAGCCGAAATAGCGCCGCCCCGCCATACCCATCGTCGCCGGCGATCCGGTGCGATCGAGCAGTTCGAGCACGCGTTCCGGCTCCATCGGACCGTCCGGCAACGGCTCTTCGAACTCGGCGAGCGCGGCCAACGCCTCTGGAGTGGGAGCCACGCCGCGATCATCCAGAGTCTCGAGATAGCGGGTTGCGGTTTCCGCGGTCTTGGCCAGTAGCTCTCGCAAAGCAACCTACAGGGGCAAAATCTCTTCGCGTAGCGGATCGAACTTCAAGCGCCGCTTCTGCAGATACGCGATGTTGCCCAAGTGCGAAGCCTGCGCTGAGCGATGCCCGATGTAGACGTCGCCATTGGGCCGTTTGCGGGACTTCACGCAATCGAGGAAGTTCGCCACGTGCTCGACGGTCTGTTCCTTCGGCGCTTGCACCACCACCGGCTGCGCGCCCTTTTCCTTCGAGTAATATTCGAAGCGCTGGCGCGTAATCCACAGCCGGCCCTCGGTGCCCACCAGTTCCACGGCCGCGCCGGTGAGCCCGGGAGCGAGCGTGGCTTCGAAAGTCGCCATCCAATCGTTCGGATACTCGAGCACCACATTGATCGTGTCGGGCGCAGTGCGGCCATCGCGATAGTGGTAGACGC
>JAXLQL010000039.1:0-55475 GCA_046331625.1 Bryobacteraceae bacterium | reverse complement strand
GGGGAACGAGCACTTCACGGACGTTGCGCGGGAGCAGGGCGTCGCTTCGGTGACGCGGTTCCTGAGCGGGTGGGGGCTGAAGTTTTTCGATTTCGACAACGATGGCGCACTGGATCTGATGGTGGCCAATGGGCATCCGGACGATGTGGTGGACCTGACCAAGCGCGGTGTTCGCTATCGCGAGCCGCTGCTGCTGTTTCATCGCGAGGGAGCGAAGCTGAGGAGCTTGGGGGCGGAGGCAGGCGCCGCGTTTGCTCGCGACCATGCGGCTCGCGGGCTGGCGGTGGGCGACTTCGACAACGACGGGCGCTTGGACGTGTTGGTGGGGGTGAATGGCGGGTCGCCATTATTGCTCAGAAATGTTTCGGCGGCGGGGAACAACTGGGTGGGGCTGCAGCTTGTTCCAGATGCGATCGGCGCACGAGTGACGTGGTCGGCGGGTGGAGTGAAGCAGAGCCGGTTCAAGGCGGGCGGAGGGAGTTACTTGTCTTCGCACGATCCACGGATGGTGCTCGGGTTGGGGAAGGCGGCGAAGTGCGATTGGGTGGAGGTGGAGTGGCCGGGGCCTTCGGGGTACACGCAGAGAGTGGTGAATCCGGGGATCAACCGGTATCATGCGTTGAAGCGGAGGTGAGGATCGCCAGGCGTGGTACGCTCGGAAGTGTTTTCCATAATCCATCCCCAAATCATTCAGGGAGGCATGGGCGTCGCGGTCTCGAACTGGCGGCTGGCCAATGCCGTGTGCCGCGAGGGTCAACTCGGGGTGGTGTCAGGAACCGCGCTCGATCAAGTGCTCGCGAGGCGGCTGCAGGACGGAGATCCGGGTGGCCACATGCGGCGCGCGCTCGATGCGTTCCCGTTCCGGGCGATGGCTGAGCGGGTGTGGAATGCGTTCCATATCCCCGGTGGAAAGGCGCCAGCCGCCGCTTATCGCAAGACTCCGCTGCACGAGCGGGAAAGTCTTCGTGAGCTGCAAGAGCTCTGTGTCGCGGCGAACTTCGTGGAGGTTTTTCTCGCAAAGGAAGGCCACGGGAATCCGGTTGGCATCAACTATCTCGAGAAGATTCAGACCCCGCACCTGCCTTCCATTTTCGGAGCCATGCTTGCGGGAGTGGATTATGTTCTGATGGGCGCGGGCATCCCGTTGAAGATCCCGGGCATCCTCGACGCATTCGCGCGCTATGAGCCTGCTTCGTATCCGCTGACGGTAGCAGGTGCGGCTCCCGCCGCCGATGCCGACACGGCGATGCACTTTGCCCCACTCGAATTTGTGGAAGGCGAGCCGCCCGAGTTGAAGCGCCCCTTCTTTCTGGCGATCATCGCTTCGAACACTCTGGCGCTGACGATGTCGAAGAAGGCCAACGGCCGTGTCGACGGGTTCATCGTGGAAGGCCACACGGCCGGAGGGCACAATGCTCCGCCGCGGGGGAAGATGCGGTTGAGCGAAACGGGCGAACCGGTTTACGGCGAGCGCGACCGCGTGGATCTCGACCAACTTCGCGAGCTCGGGCTTCCTTTCTGGCTGGCTGGCGGCTTCGGGAGTTCGATCAAGCTACGGGAAGCGCTGGCCGCGGGAGCCGCGGGCGTCCAGGTAGGTACGGCGTTCGCTTTCTGCGACGAGTCAGGATTCGCGGCCGAGTTCAAACAAGCGGTGCTCAGCGCGGTCCGGAACGGAAATGCTCCGGTGTTCACGGACCCGGTGGCCTCGCCCACCGGCTTCCCATTCAAGTGCGTGCGTGTGCCCGGTACTGTCTCGGAGCCGGAAGTCTATGCCGATCGTCCCCGAATCTGCGATCTCGGCTACTTGCGCGAATTCTACTGGAAACCGGACGGTTCGATCGGTTCGCGATGTGCGGCGGAACCCGTATCCGTCTATTCGGCAAAGGGCGGGCACGAGGAAAATACCGTCAACCGCCGCTGCCTCTGCAATGCGCTGATGGCCAACATCGGACATCCGCAAGTCCGCGCAGGCAAGCTCGAAGAGCCTGGTCTCATCACCGCGGGCGATGGTATCGGCGAACTGGCACGCTTCCTCGGTACGGAGGGAAGCAGTTACAGTGCGGCTGCGGTGATCCGCGAAGTGTTGGGTTGATCTCGTGGCGCCCGTTGGCTGGTAACGATAACCAGGCTTGCTGCGTCGACTGGCTTCCTCTGCCCAGGCAATCGCGGCGACCCCGCGCACTCGGATCGAACCGGGCCGCGACCACCGCAACGCGGCGGCGATGACGGCCCGGAAGACCCTACGGGAATTGCAACGCCTTCTCGAGTACCTGCCCATTGGGCGTAGTCGCCCGCACTCGGATCGAGTAAGCGCCGTTCGGCGCCGGCGCCGTCAGATTCGAGGTCCCCTTGAATGAGACGTTGCCGGCCTCCATCGCGAACTTCGCATTGTCGGTGTCCCCGGCGCCGGTGACCAGATTGTAGGACGCGGTGTCCATGCCGCTTGCCGTGATGAACTGGCCGCGGTAGGGGATCCCTTTCGAATTGAACAGCGTGTACACCGAGAAGTCCGATGGCGGAGGCGCCATCGAGTAGGGAGTCACACTGTACTGGATCGTCTTGGTCGCCCCGCCCGCCACATAGGAAACGGAGACGCTGTACTGAGTCGCTGCCGCGGGAGCAAAGATGAACGTGTCCACCCACATCGGGGTCACTGCGGGAGTCACCTTCACACCGTTCACAGTCACGGTCGGCTTCGATACGTTGAAGTCCACGCCCTTGATGGAAAACGACCAGTCCTTCGGAACCAATTGCGAAGGCACATAACCCGGCGAAGGCCAGCCAGCGAACGGGAACTTCATCGAGGTCGCCCGCTGCGGAGCACCCACCACATAGAAGGCGGCGTAATGCAACTTACCCGAAAGCTCTCCAGGCACGTGGCCCGTCGCGGTCTTCCACATCAGGGGCTCGAGCAAGTATCGCCTGTGGCCCACGTTCGGATTGTTGGTTCGATCTTCCATGAACTGGCCGTCGATGACCATCGAAAGCGTGGTGCCGCTGCCCATGTTCGAACGCGCCGCCCCGTCGGCCCCCGCTGGCGTGTAACAGGTCCAAGTGGTAGGTGGATGATGGTTGAGCGTCCCGTTGGTGGACATCATGAAGGCCGCGTTCTGTACGTTCGACAGAAACTTCGGCTCGATCTCGAGGTCTTGAATGCCCGTCATGCGGCGAAAGTAGTTGATCCTTTTGAGCACCACGGCTTGATACTCCACCGAGGTAGCGCCGGGGTCGCATTGCGACCTGCTTGTCCATCCGGGATTGGGTGGATTCGCAGCCGGCGAGTAGTAGGTGGACCAGAACGCGTCCGCCGTCGCGCGGTCGTTGCCCGTGATGGTCTGTGCCCAGCCTGCGGCTGCGAACACTACCAGCAGTAAAGCCTTCATCTTGTTCTCTCCTTGCCTTCGGATAAGGCGTCGACAGTTGTCCCGTTACGAGTGAATCTCAGGCCGTCAATTCCTCATTGGGAGAGAACGAGTGAATTCTTCCACATCAGGCGCACTTTTTTTTTCGGGGGGGGAGGCTGGACTACTGCGAGTTGCCGGTTCCGGCAGCCGAACGCGACGAGCTTCCCGACTCGCGCGCCACGTTGAACTTGCTCAAGCCGTCGGCGTAGCCCACGATGCCCTTGTAGAGCGCTTCGGCGATCTTCTGCCGGTGCTCGGGAGTCCGCATGAGCGTCTCTTCGCGCGGGTTGGTGATGAAGCCGATCTCGGTGAGCACAGCCGGCATCGACGTACCGATCAGCACCACGAACGGCGCCTTCTTCACGCCGCGATTGTAGATCCGCCCGTTCGATTGCACGGAAAGCTCATGCGAGGCGCGCTGGATGCGGCTGGCGAAATCGCGCGACTCGTCGAGCTTGTCTTGCAGCGCGATCTGCTTGAGCATGTCGCCCAACTCGTGCATTGACTTCTCGGAGCTCGCGTTCTCGCGCGCCGCCACGTCGAGGTCTACCTTCGAAGACGTGAAGCTCAAGTAGAACGTCTCGACGCCCGCCACGCTCCGCACCGCCGACGAGTTTGCGTGGATCGAAAGGAACAGATCGGCCTTGTTCTCATTGGCGATCTGCGGCCGCCCATCGAGCGGAATGAAGCGGTCGTCTTTGCGCGTGTAGATCACCTGCGTCCCCAGGCGCTGTTCGAGCAACTGCCCCAGTCGCAGCGTGACGTCGAGAACCAGTTCCTTCTCGGCAAGCCCGCGCGGCGAGATGGTACCCGTGTCGTGACCCCCGTGACCGGCGTCGAGCACCACGCGGTTCAGCTTCAATCCCAGAATGCGCGTGAGCGACTGGTTGCCCGATTGGTCGCGCTTGGCGGGCACCGGAATCCGCGGATCCGTCGGGCCCGTCACTGGCGGCACCACGATCGGAGCCACAGGCTCGGGAGGAGGCGGCTCGGCGCGAGCCACTACGCGCACCGGTGGTCGCGACACCTGCAGCTTCACAGCAGCCTGTCGCGGAACCGCGGGCAGCTTGCTGTTGATCGCAACCAGCGGAAGCCGCGTCGTATCGATGTTCAATTGCTGCGGCGGTTTAGGTGGAGGCGGCGGAGGTGGGACGAATGCCTTGGCTGCGGGCCTCTTCGGCGGCGGCTCTGCCCGGGCCGGTTCCACACGAGCGGATTCCGCCCTCGCCGGCTGTGGCGCCGGTGCCTGCGAGATTGGCGGTTGCGGCTTCGGTTCCACCGCAGGTGTCTCCGGTCCCACAGGCTGCAGCGGTTCCACCGATGGCCCAACACGGCGGAATTCAAGCACCACGCGATCCGGATTGGTCAACTGAGTGGCGGTGACAACAGCCGGCACGGCCAAATCCATCACCACGCGCGTCACGCCCGCTTGATTCAGCGCCACGCGGATGCGCTTGACGATCCCGTCTTCCACCGGCACCGAGTACGCCACACCCTTGAACTTGCGGCCGGTGTCGACATCGAACAGGTCTACGAAAATGCGGTCGGGGTTTTGGAGCCGGTCATAGCGATACTCCACTTCGCCCGTAGTCTCGAGCGCCACCTTGGTGAAGTCTGGCGCGGACCAGTGCCGCACTTCCTTGAGCACCACGCCGGCCTGCGCGCGTTCAGGCGCCGCCAACGCAAACCATCCCTGTGCAATCGCGAGGAGCGCGGTTGCCAGTTTCGGGCTCAGGCGGCCGGGGAACATCGAAAGAGACCTACCTCGTAATCAGATGAAGCTTTCCTTCCGGATCGACGAACGCTTCGAGTGGCCGGTGTTCTGGTTCTGGTTTCACGGCGGCGGCCACCACCGGGCGAGGCTTGGCGCGCTCGGCGCGGCGCAATTGCCCGTAGCGCTGCCCCACTCGATAGACATAGTCGTGGGTTTCCGCATAGGGCGGAATTCCGCCGTAGCGTGCCACAGCTTCCTCACCGGCATTGTACCCGGCGAGCACGTAACGCAGATCGCTGAATCGATCTTGCAGTAGGCGCAGATACTTCACGCCACCCTCGATGTTCTCGCGGGCATCGAAGCTGTTATGCACGCCCATGCGGCGCGCCGTCGATGGGATCAGTTGCATGAGGCCCTCGGCCCCTTTGTAGGAAATAGCGAACTGGTTGTAACCGCTTTCCACATGGATGACTGCGTGCACCAGCAACGGGTCCACCTCATAGCGGCTGGCCATTTCCTCGACCAGCGCGTTCAACTGTTCGCTTCCTGCCCGGAGCGACTTGGGCTCCGGTTGGCCCGGCGTTCGTGAGCTCACGACGCGAGGCTGAACCACATTCTCAGCGACCACGCGACGGACCAAGCGGCCCGTGCGGCGATCGGCCAACACCAGCGACTTCACCGCACCCCGTTCCAGATCTTCCTGAACCGGACCCGCGGCGAACGCCGAAGCAGCAGCGAATGACAACAGCGCTGCCGCGCCAAGCCACCTACGGTAGCCTGACGCCCCAATTATAACGGGAACCTGGTCTAAAGCCAACCTTTTTATTTTCGCATGAATGACTTGCGGACCATGAAGGGTAGGCTGGATGGTACCTTGGTGAAGATGGCAGACGCTCTCCGAACCGCCGGATTCGTCCTCGCCGGCGGCCGTAGTTCCCGCATGGGCCGCGACAAAGCGCTGCTGGACGCGGGTGGACGCACGCTGCTCGAACGTGTGGCTGCCGCCGTGCGCGAAGCGGCCGGGTCGGTCACCGTGATCGCGCCCCCGGAGCGCTACCGCCACCTCGGTCTGCCCATCATCGCCGATGCTCGGCCGGGCGAGGGTCCGCTGGCGGGCATCGAAGCCGCGCTCGACGCCTCCGAGGCCGAGTGGAACCTGATCGTCGCCTGCGACATGCCCAACCTCGAGCCCGAGGTGCTCGGGCGGCTGCTCGAATTCGCGTGTGCATCGGCCGCCGATTGCGTGGCCGGGCTCTCCGAACGCGGACCGGAACCGTTGCTCGCGGCCTACCATCGGCGGGCTCTCCCGGCCGTCAGAGCCGCTCTCGACGCCGGAGAACGCCGCGTCACCTCGGCTCTCGACGCCTTGCAAGTGGTTTATTTCGAGATAGATAATCATGCGATCACGGCGAATGTGAATACGCCGGCGGAATGGCGGAACCACCTTGGCTGACTCGTTTCCTCACTACATCGAGTTCCGCAACGTCAATAAGACGTTCGACAGGCCTGTTTTAGTCGATGTCAACTTTCACGTTCGTGCCGGGGAAACGGTGGCGATCATCGGCCGCAGCGGCGTGGGCAAGTCGGTGTCGCTCGGCCATATCATGGGGTTCTTGCGGCCCGACAGCGGACGCGTCATCGTCGCCCATACCGACATTACCGAAGCCGACGACAAGGAACTGCGCAAGATCCGCAAGAAGGTGACGATGGTGTTCCAGTCCGGCGCGCTGTTCGATTCGCTCACCGTGGCCGAGAACATCATGTTCTCGCTCGAGCTGCGTGATGACTACAATGCCGAGAACCGCGAAGAGATCGTCCGTGGGCTGCTCGACATGGTGGACCTCGGGGAATTCTACGACGTCTATCCGGCAGACCTTTCGACCGGTCACCGCCGCGCCGTGGCCACCGCGCGTGCCCTCGCCGCGCAGCCCGAGTGCATTCTCTACGACGAGCCGACCACGATGGTGGACCCGATCATGTGCGATCACCTCGGGTCACTGATGGTGCGCTTGAAGAACCAGTTGCGGCTGACGGCGGTGGTGGTGACGCATGACCTCGACCTGATGCGGCTGGTGGCCGACCGCGTGGTGTTCCTGCACGATGGGCGGGTGATCTATTTTGGTCCGGTGAAAGATCTGGAGAAGGCGGACCATCCGCATATCCGGGAGTTTTTGGCGATGGACCGGGTCCAGATTTGAAGGCTGCGGCCTTTCTCGTGCTACTTGGAGCTGCGGGGGCCGAGCAGTATTCGAACGAGCAACGCGGCTTCCGGTTCCGCATTCCGGCTGGTGCGATGGTGGTCGCGAACCGCTATCCTGCGATGGGGAAGGTGCTGAGATCGTCTCGCTTGTCTCGCCGCACCCGTGTCTCTGATGCGTCTGGCGCCCGACATGGCGCGACCTCGCCCCGAACCTGTCTCTGGCGGAGTTGGTGCGATGTCGGCCCGTTCTTGGACGACCACTTGCGCCATGGCGGTTGTTGAACACCACAAGCTGCAAGGAAACAGTCGTACCAAGGGTGCTTGGAACCACCCTTTGGTATCCATCGAGACCACCACGTCGCGCCGGAGATGCACCACGGCCAAGCGAAATGCCCATGCCGATCGCAGCCTGCGCTACCGCGATGTCCGGCTTTCGGTCAACGCCTGTGCTTTCAGCTTGCGCACGGTGAAGGGCGGCGGCCGGGTGCCGAGAGAACCCTCGACAGATTGCGATAGAGGGGAGGGCCCTTGGAGCTGTTTGAAACGTCGCGAACCGCTTGCGAATTTCGCCAACTGCGCATCGAGGATTGCCTGCCGGCAGGCTGGCCTTGCGCTCCTGAAATGCTTGATCGCGCTCCCTGACGGGCGCGGCTCGCAGGATCTGCGGGCCGTCAAATCTGGAACGGCGTCTGTTTCAGAAAGTCCGCCGCCGGACCCATCGTGAACAGATTCGGCGACTGCTCCGCTGGCATCTGCGCCAGAATCTGCTTGTGGAATCGCTTGAAGTCCCCTTTGAACTTCCCGTGATTCCATACGCGCAACAACGCGCCCGTGAAGGCGCCGTTGAACGCGCCGTCTTGCGAAAGCTGATTGTCCTGGCAACCCGAAACCAGAATCACGGCGGCCTTCGTTTCCGCGGCCTTGTCGAGCAGCTTCTTGTCGTCGAGGATGTTGTCGTAGAACTTCTGATTGGCGCGATAGGTCCGCTGCGCCACCGCCATCGGCATGGCGCGGAACCGCACCGTTGGAGTGAGAAGCGCGTTGAGCTTCGCTTCACGCGTCGAGGTTCCGCTGTGGCAGCAATCGGCCAGCACCAGCACACGTACGCCCTCGGCGAACGCGCTCAGCGCCGCGAAGGTTTCGTCATCCACGAGTTCGCCGTCAAAAAGGCAGTAGGTCTCGTCGAGCCCGTCCTCTTCATCGCCGTTCTTGTCGGGAAGCTGGCCACCGTGGCCCGAGTAGGTCCACAGGAACGTATCGCCGGACTTCAGCGTCTTGGCTGCCTTCGAAATGGCGGCGAGCACGTTGGCGCGTGTGCCTTTTTTGGTGAGCAACGTCGTGGTTTGAAAGCCGCGCTCTTTGGCGAGCGCGGTCATGTCGTTGGCGTCGGCCTCGCAGGCGTTGAGCTGGCCGTCCCAGCCCTGGTAGTGTTTCGGGTCCACCGAATTGAGCCCGACGTGTAGGGAAATCCCAGTTGGCATCATGCCTCCAGTGACAATAGTGAACCAAGTAGAGCGTCCGTTACAAGCTAAACTCAGTCAGGATGCCGCAAACGAGCCTCATCGGGATGGACGCCGCCGAAATCGGCGCCGCCCTGGGCTCGGGCACGCCAGCGTATCGCGCACGGCAAGTCTATGAGGCGATCTACCGCCAGCGCATCACCTCTTGGGATCGGATCACTACGCTCCCCAAGCCGTTGCGCGACGAAGCCGCGGCGCAGTTGAGCATCGCGTTGCCGCGGGTCGCCAGCCGCTACGAGTCGACCGACGGGACCTGCCGCTACCTGCTCTCCCTCGACGACGGCAAGACCGTGGAAGCCGTCTTCATGCCCGAGGAGAATCGCGACACGCTGTGCATTTCCTCGCAGGTGGGGTGTCCGGTGGATTGCCGCTTCTGCCTCACCGCGCAGCTCGGCCTCGAGCGCAACCTGACGGCGGGAGAGATCGTGGCGCAGGTGCTCTTGCTCGCCTCGTTGCACGGGCTCGATCCAGCCTCGCGCCAGCTAAACGTGGTGATGATGGGCCAGGGCGAGCCGCTGTTGAATCTGCCCGCCGTGATCAAGGCGACGCGCATTCTGGTGGATGACCACGGCGTCGGCATGTCCGAACGCCGCATTACAGTGTCCACCTCGGGGATCATCCCCAAAATCGTCGAGCTCGGCCGGGAACCGGTGCGCCCGAAGCTCGCGATTTCGCTCAATGCTTCCACCGAGGAGCAGCGCCGCGAACTGATGCCGATCACACGCAAGTGGCATCTCGCCGATCTCATCGAAGCCTGCCGCGAGTATCCGCTGCGTCCGTGGGAGAAGCTCACGTTCGAGTACGTGCTGCTCGGCGGCGTGAATGACTCCGATGCCGATGCGCGGCGCGTGGTGAAGCTGCTCGCGAACCTGAATTGCAAGGTGAATTTGATTGCCCTGAATCCGGGTCCGGGGATTCCGTATGAGACCCCCGCCCCCGGGCGCGTGGCTGCGTTCCAGGCGATCGTAACGCGATCGATGCCGTGCTTCGTGCGGAAGCCGCGCGGACTCGATATCTACGCAGCATGCGGCCAGTTGCAGCGCGTGTCGCTGGTAACTGTAAGCCAATGACGATGTAGTGCTGTCCTTCCGCTTCTTCGCCGGGCGAAAAACTGAACGATAGTAGCAAAAGGCGGTTGTAGCGCCTCATTCCGGGGAGTCTCTGGAGTTGTGGGTGTTCGCGCGCTCCGGGTGAAATCACACGCCGCTAGAAGTCGATCACCAGACCCGCTGACGGCAACACCGGGAACATCTTGTCGAGCCCGATCCGCGCCCGGCCTCGTGAATCGAACCCGTTCAGCGCATCGAAGCGATAGTTGTCGTGGTTGGTGAGATTGATCGCCTCGGCGAAGAGCGTCAACTGACGGCGCTTCCAGAAGAACGCCTTGTTCAGTCGCACGTCGGTGCGTTGATAGGCCGGCAGCAACAGACGGTTGCGGCGCTCGGAGAGATACACGTCCGCGCCGCGTTGCTCGAAGAAGCCGCGGATCGGTAGTCCCGTGCCGTAGGTGAACTTGCCGCTGAGGTTGACCGTAGGGCGGAAACGCCAACTGCCGAAGACGCGGATCGAGTGGCGCAGATCGAAGTCCATCGGAAACTCGGCGCCGGTGACGCGATCACGCAGGCTGCTACGGTTGTATCCGTAAGAGATCCAGCCAGTGACACCATTGGCGGCTCGGCGCTGGACCATCGCCTGGAACCCGCGCGCCCAACCGTAGAGCGAGTTCTCCCACGGCGGAAGCAGCGGCGGTACGTACAGCCGTGGGCCGATGAACCGCGCGTCCTCGAGCGGACGCCACAGCAGTCCGCGATCGCGGCGATCATACAGCTCCAACCGTACGCGAGTCTTCTCATTGAGCCGCTGCTCGAGCGTGAACTGCGTCTGCGCCGACCTCGGCGCGCGCAGCGACGTTCGCCCACCGCGTCCGAGCAGTTGCACTAGCTCCGGAAATTGCGAAGCCTGTGACCACGTGAGCGTCGCCGCGGCGCCGCGCCATGCGCCCACCGAAAGCGAGGTCCAAGGCGACATCGTGGTTTGGCGGCTCAGCCCGTGATGATCGAAGCGCCAGCCTACGGCGATGCGCCAACGCGCCGCTGGAAGCCACGCCTGCTGCACATAGGCTCCGCCGCGGGCGCCGGAGCCTTCGTAATAGTCGAGCCGAACGGTGGGGTTGGACGTCTGCACGCGATCGAGATAGCCGCCATCGCGAAGACGCCGCGCCACCGCGCCCGCTTGGAAGATCCAGTTCTTGCGCCACTGCCATTCGGCGTCGCTGTTCCAGAGCCATTCCTGGTAGTGTCCGCCCTGAAGGCCCGTGGCGTTCTTGTTCTTGTTGAGATACCGCTCGCGCAGGAACCCGGCGCGGCTGCTCAGGATCAGTCCGGAAGCGTTGGCGTACTTCCACGAAGCATACGCAAGGGTGAAATGGTAGTCGCTCTTGGTGAAGGTGTTGAGCCCGAAGCGAGAGAGATCGCCTTCGCGCCCGAGACCCGAGTGCCCCTCCATCAGCGTGAGCCCCACCGTGTGTCCGCGCCCCAGGTCATAGCTCGCGCGGCCTTGCGTATCCCAGAAGCCGAAGGCGATCGAGGGGTCCGAAGACGTGTTCTGAATGATGTAATCGAGGTAGCTCTTGCGCGCGGCCACCAGCCACGATCCGCGTTTCCCGATCGGCCCCTCGGCCGACCCGCCGGCGTTAGACGCGCTCGCGTTGATGCGGCCGGAGGTTCGCTGGCGGCTCCCGTCACGCATGCGGAAATCGAGCGCGCCAGCGCTGCGGTCGCCGAACTCGACTGGAGGCGGACCCTCGTGCAGATTCGCGCTTTCGAGTATCTCGCCTTGGATCAGAGTGAGCGACGCCGAGTTCGGATCGCCTTGCACCGTGTGGAACGGCGCGTGGAGCAGGATTCCATCGACGTAGAGCCCGACGCGCTCGAAGCCCGCGCCGCGAATCGCGAACTGGCTCCGAAAGTCGTCTTGCGAGGTGACGCCGGGTAAGCTTTGGACGGCGCGCATGGGATCGTCGGCAATCACGCTTGCGAGATTGCGTAGCTCGTTTCCGGCAAGGCTCAGCGACTGATTCGCTTCCACGGCGAAGGGACCAGCCGCAACCTGTACGGTGTCGGACTGCCGGAGCGTATCCGGGTGGAGGGCTACTTCGAGCTGAGCGCCAAGCTGCACCGATTGGCGGAACGGCCGGTAGCCGACGGCGGCCACGCGGAGGTCGCAGGGGCCCTCGCCGGGGAGCTCGAAGCGGCCGGTTGGATCAGTGGTGGCGGCGCGATCGGAGTCAAAGCACCGCACCGAGGCTTTGCCGAGCGCCTCTCCGGTGCGCGCGTCAATCACGCGGCCTGCGATGCGGGCCACGGGTTCGGGTTGCTGTGCGCACAACGCCGACGCAGCCGCGGCGAGAATCCAGCGCATGCTTTCAGGGTAGACCGGGGTGAAGTCACGCGACCGGCTTGGGCGGGGCGCCGCAGGCCTCATCGACAGCCAGAGAAGACGACGGATGGCGCCATCGATGGCTTCGAGCTCCTGACTTCCGGCTGCCGGCTCGGGACTGGCGCCTGCCAGGCCGGTTTCTTCGAAGCCGTAGTGCTTCGAAATCCCCTTGCAGTCATGCCCGATGCGCTTGATGGCGGCAAAGTCACCACGCAACCGGGCCTGTTTCAGCGCGTCGATGTCGGAGCGGCGATTCTCGTGGAAGGGAGCCTGGTGGCCGCCGGCGCCAAACGGCAGGACCCGGTCCGAGTCTTGTATGTCGAGGACAACCTCGAACACGCCGAGACGCTCGTGTGGCACTTTGCCAGGGCGCGGCGGAAATCGATCTGATCTGGCGTGGCGATCTGATAGCGGCTATGGACACGCTCGCCTCTCAGCGGGTCGATGTAGTGCAGCTCGATCTCGGCATGACTGAGCTCGACGGCGCACCTTGTCACAAGGCGATTCGCATTGCGGCTCCGAGCATCCCCGTAGTGGTCCTCACCGGCAACACCGAGCCGGCTGTGCGGGAAGAGACTTTCCATCAGGGAGCAGCCTACTACCTGCCGAAACCTCTGACGACGCTCACCGAGATCCGCCGTTGCCTCATCGACGCGGCCCGCAATCATCGCCCACGGCGTCAGATGGACCTCTGAAACGGCCTCCGCTCTCTCCTCTCGCGTGGTAGCGTTGTATGGGCGCGATCGCCGTGGCCCAAGTTCAATGCTCTCGAGAAGATCCCTTCTAGGCTGCGTAGCGCTCGCGGCCGCTCCGGCTCGCTCGTCCCGCCGCCTGCTGAGCGAAGTCTCGTATTCGCAGGTAACGCTTACGAGCGGTCCTTTGGCGGACATGTACCGCCGCTTGCAGACGCACTTTCTCGGGCTCGATGAAGACCGCTTGCTCAAGGTTTATCGCCAACGCACGGGCATGCCCGCTCCGGGCCGCGATATGGGCGGCTGGTATGACGCCGAAGGTTTCCTCCCCGGCCACCTCATCGGGCAATTCATCTCCGGCTATTCGCGCATTCATGCCCACACCGGCAGCCAAGCTGCGGCAGACAAAGCGCGCCGGCTGGTTCGCGGTTACGGGGAGACAATCGAAAAAGACGGCGTGCCATACGCGAGCAAGAAGGCGTCTACTTGGGCCTGCTACATTCTCGACAAGTACAACATCGGGCTCATTGACGCGGCGCAACTCGCGGGTATCGGCGAAGCTCGTACCCTGCTGCCGCAGGTGATCGCGGGCGCGGCGAGTTGGATTCCCGGCCACACGTTCGATCGCATCGGCGTGCGCAACCCGCCTTATGATGAACCCTTCATTCTGCCGGAGAATCTCTTCCTCGCTCACGAGTTGACGGGCGATCGCCGTTACCTCGACATGGCGCGGCGCTATCTGCTCGACCAGGCGTTCTTCGATCCGCTGGCCGAGGGCCGTAACGTCCTTCCGGGCCAGCACGGCTACAGTCACGTGATCGCGCTCAGCTCCGGCGCGAAGGCTTATGAAACGCTGGGAGACGCGAAGTATCTGCGCGCGATCCGCAACGCCTGGGACATGATCGAACAGACGCAGCAGTACGCCTCGGGCGCGTGGGCTCCGCGCGAGGAGTTCGTCAAGCCGCACTCGGGCGGCTTGGGCGCCAGCCTCACCACCACGCGCGACCACTTCGAAACGCCTTGCTGCTTCTACGCGCACGCCAAGCTCGCGCGCTATTTGACGATGTTCACGGGCGACGCGCGTTATGGCGATGGACTCGAGCGCGTGTTGTTCAACACGATCCTGGGTTCGATCGACCCGGACGACGATGGCGGCTATTTCTACTATTCCGACTATCAGGCACGCGCGCAGAAGCGCTACTACCATCGCAAGTGGCCATGCTGCGCGGGAACGCTCCTGCAATCGGTGGCCGACTATCCGCTCGACATTTACTTCCTCGATTCGCGCGGCGTGTACGTGAACTTCTACACCGCCAGCGAGCTTCGATGGAACGTGGGCGGCGTGCCGGTGCGGATCGCGCAGCACACCGAGTATCCGGAATCGGAAGAGGTGGAACTGCGCGTGAACCCCGAGCGGGAGCAGCGCTTCACACTGCGCCTGCGTATTCCCGGATGGCTCGCGCATTCGCCGCGCATCGCCGTAAACGGCCGCGCCGTCTCGGTCCCCGCCAAGCCGGGCACGTTCGCCGCGATTGACCGCCGATGGAAAGCGGGCGACCGCGTAGAGCTGACTTTTCCGATGAGCTTCCGCACGGTGCCCGTGGACGACCGCAATTCCGATACGGTAGCGCTGATGCGCGGCCCGATCATGCTGACCGCGGTGGATCCACCGGCAGAACTCGCCGCGACCGCGGAGGCGTTGGCGCGATCTGCGCCGGTTGCCGGTAAGCCGCTCGAATTCGATTGCGCCGCAAGCACCGGGGCCGTACGCCTGCGGCCGTTCTATCGCGTGCAGCGCGAGATGTACAGCACGTACTTCCGGCTGATGCGGAACGGCTGATGCATTGCGGAATCCGATGTTGCGGGGGGGCCGGGGTACGGGCCGCCAGGCTGCCTGTGTTATCATCGCCGTTCGGACAAATGCGGAACGGTAGACGGGCAGGATGAATCCGCTGAAGCGCGTGGTTCATCAAGCCGGACGTTGGTATATCCGGCAGATCTGCAAATCAGAAGAAGAATCGCAGAGTTTTTCGGTACACAACGAAAGGCCAATCGAGTTCCGGTTTGCGCTGCAAGCGCTTTCCGAACACCGCCCCAAGACGATCTTGGATGTCGGCACCGGGACCACGGCGTGGCCCCACCTGCTGCGCAACTGTGGGTTTCTGGTGACGGCGACAGATAACGTGCGCGACTATTGGCCGGAAGGCATGGTCAATCGCCATTGGCATGTGCACGACGTGGATATCCTGAAACCGGATCCGTTGGCGGGCAAGCAGTTCGACGCGGTCACCTGCATCAGCGTGCTCGAACACATTCGAGATCAAGCCACGGCAATGAGAAACATGACGGCCTTGGTGAAGCCAGGAGGCCACCTCATTCTCACCACGCCGTACGCTCACTCCACGCCGGATGAGAATGTCTACCGGCGTCCCGATGCCTTGTACGGACAGACCAATCCATATCCCTGCCGCTCGCATTCGAAGGCCGAGTTCGAGGGCTGGCTCGCCATGGGGCTCTCGCTCGAAAAGCGTGAATTGTGGCAGCTATTCGATGGTCCCGTCTGGGCGACGGGAAAACGAGTGCCGTGGCAACAGGCGCAGTCGGAAAACGAGTTACACCAGTTGGGGTGCTTCCTGTTTCGAAAGAAGTGACCGCTCAGCTCGCGCGGTGAGCCGCCGGCGGCAGGGAGACCGAAGCCGCGGCCAGCCGTAGCGTGAAAGGAAGGAAGCGCCAACCGCCGGCGACCAGGCATTTCGCGTGCAGCCGCCATGCGGCGGCGCGGTTTCCTGCCCCGGCGTGAAACTCCGAAGCATCGTGAAGCGCGCTGATCCACCGGTTCAGGAATGCCGGTTTCAGGTGCTTCGGGGAATTTCGAAGACAATGCCCGGCCACGGAGATCGCATCGGCGTGGAACCTTTCTCCGCCTGCGCGCCAAGCCGAGCCAGGCGTTTCGTACAGGCAATAGCAAAGTTGGCCGACGAAGCTGATCTTCTTGCCCGCCACAGCGAGCTTGAACGCCAGCATGGTCCATTCGTGGAAACCGTTCTTTCCGTCAAAGAACTCGAGATCAATGCTTTGAGTCCGGAACAGGCCCGCAGGGGACGCCAACCAGTTCCGGCCTGAGGCGAGCCGGGCAAGCGGATCGGCTTCCAGGCGATCGATGTCGAAAAGAATGGGCTCCCGGCCTACGAAGTGGCCATTGCCGACCACGACGTCCGCGCCCTGCTGCCGCATCCGCTCCCAGCGGCAAACGAGCGAGCCGTCGAGCAGGACGTCATCGTCATCGAGAAACGCGAAGGTCTCAGTCCGCACCCGGACACGTGCCGAGCGAAGTGCGTTCGCGATGCCGGCTTCGCGGATCCGCAGCACTTCTACACCGGGCTCCGCCTCGATCATCCGCAACAGGTCTTCGTCGGCTCGATTGCCGTTCACGGCCAACAAAGCCTTGGCACGAACTCCTCGTTGGCTGACGACACTCTGTACGGCCGCCCGCAGACTCTCACGGCGCTGCGACTGGCAAAGAGTCGGAATGATTACTGTGATTGCCGGAAGCTCGACCGCTTCAGGCCGCTCCCGAAGTAACACTTCGAAAGCGGTCGGCTGGAGTTGACTCATACTCCTCGATGGTTATGAGTAGTATAGCACTGCTAGACGATTTGGTACTAAACTATTGGGACCACCAAAGGGCCTGTTCCCTACTGTTCGGAAGCATCACTTCTTCCGCGCAAGAAGTGTCAGATGGAGCCCGAATGACAGCTTCCCCGCGAGGAGCTCCCAAGACCGAAGTAGGCCGAGTTTTCCGAGTGATGAGCGAAGGGTGTGGGAGTTGACGATTCGGTGGAGCCCGGTATTCCCGGCGTTGAGGATGATCGAGTCGAAGGCCAGGATCTCGAACTGACGACCGACGAGATTGCGGAGTTCCGCCGCTCTGAGCCAGAACTCGAGCGGTTGATTCGAGTAGGCGCGCCCCCCCGCGGCTTTCACGGTGGAGGCGTTTGGAGTGGTCAGAATCAGGTACCCGCCTGGCCGCAGGATCCGATGGGCAACTTCGAGGTAGCCGGGCTGGGCTTTCGGTTCGATGTGCTCGATCACTTCAGAGCTTGTTACCAAGTCGAAAGCGTTGCCCTCTCGCTTCCAGTTGGGAATGTCGATGGTCTCGAAAGTGCATCCGGGGTACCTCATCCGAGCCGCGTCAACCTGGGAAAGGTCTACCCCCGTGGCATTGCCGAAGGTGTTCAGGATGTTGGTGAGCCAGCCAGCGCCACAACCGAGGTCGCATATCGCGGCGTCCCGGGGCAATTCGACCCTGGACATGTAGTCGAGGATCTTTGCCGCTCGCGCGAGTTCCAGCGCGTTGGCTTTCTCAAACCGTTTCCAACGGTTCGTGTAGTACTGTTGCTGTTCGGCGATCGCTGCATTCGCCATTCGAGGCTCCTCCGTAGTGGCTTTCAGGAACGGCCGTCCGGAGGAATGCCTAAAACTGGTTGATCGGGGGTTCCTCTCGCCGGCTCGCACCCGTCAGCCCTTACGTGTAGCAGCGAAAGGGTTGGGTGGAGGTTGAGACCTGCGGATTAGTATAGCTCGAACAGCGCGGCGAAGCCGTGGCCGAGCTTGCGCAGGGATTGGCGAGCGATGTCGCCGACGGAGAAGGCCGGTCCGCGGTCTTCGTTCCACGCGTGCGCGGAATCGCGCGTCAAGCGTTTGAGCAGAGGAACAGCGCGCGCATCGCCGAGCGCGCCGAGCGATTGCGCCGCCAGCGCGCGAACGAAGGGATCGGCGTCAGCGAGGTATGGCGCCAAAGCGTCGAGCGCGCGCGGATCGTGGAGGTTGGCGAGAGCTTCGAAAACGAACCCGATCACTGCTTGCGGCGGTTTGCGCGAGAGCAGTGCAAGCAACGCTTCGGCGGCGCGCGGGTCGCCCGACTTCCCGAGTTCCGTGGCCGCTTCGCGCACAGTCTGCTCGCGACTCGACGAGAGCATCTCGATGCGGATCTCGTTGGCCGCCCGCTGGTGGCCGAGGCGATCAAGCGAGAGCACCGCGAATCCCCGGATGTGAGGCTGGCTGTCTTCGCGAGCCGTCTTTTTCAGGGCTTCGATGACGGCGGGTTCGGGCCCGAGGAAGCCGAGCCGCACGGCAGCGAAGTGACGCTCTTTGCCGTCAGGGCTCGAAAGGGCGGCGAGTAGTTGATCGATTTCAGTCACGGCTCAGAGTATTCCACGCACATGGAACCAATCCGCGAGCCTCGCCGGCCAAGAGCTCAGCGCGATGTCGGACCACCCCAGCCCAAACCCATGCGGACCGCGCTCATAAATATGCATCTCCGCCGGCACGCCGGCTTTGCGCAGCGCGAGATAGAGCAGCACGGAGTTTTCGGGAGGCACGCCTTTGTCCTCGTTCGAATGCACCAGGAAGATCGGCGGCGTGTCGGGCTTCACTTGCAGTTCGTTCGACATGAGCTTGACGAGCGCGGGATCGGGTGAGTCGCCGAGTAAGTTCGAGCGCGAACCCTTGTGCACGTACGCCTCTTCAGTGAACGTGATTACCGGATAAGTCAGCACCGCGAAATCGGGTCGCGACGAAACGCGGTCGATGGGATCGGGCGCTCCGGCCGAGCCCTTGTCGAAGTGCGTGGCAGCCGACGATGCAAGATGCCCGCCCGCGGAGAATCCCCAGATGCCGATTTTGTTAGGCGCGATGCCGAATTCCGCCGCGCGCGAGCGCACCGTGCGAATCGCTCGCTGGGCGTCGCCCAGTTCGACGGGGTGATGATACTTCGGTCCGAGCCGATACTTGAGGACGAAAGCCATGATGCCTTGCGAGTTCAGCCAGCGCGCCACCTGGTCGCCTTCATGGTCGATCGCGAGATTGCGATACCCTCCGCCCGGACACACCACTACCGCCGCATCGCGCCGTTGACCCGCGGGCTTGTAGATCGAAATCGTCGGCGTGTGCGCATCGGCGTCGCCTTGCGCACCGGGAGCTCCGGCGGGCCAAAGTTTCTCCACCGGCGGAGGCGTGCCCCCGCGTTGCGCGAACGCGCACGCAGCCAACCCAAGCGCGAAA
The DNA here is from genome assembly GCA_046331625.1 of Bryobacteraceae bacterium. Lineage (GTDB taxonomy): Bacteria > Acidobacteriota > Terriglobia > Bryobacterales > Bryobacteraceae > JAXLQL01. The sequence goes on along the minus strand of JAXLQL010000039.1, from coordinate 36,444 downwards.
ATTGCTTTCATCATCGCAGGCATTGTAGCAGCGAGGGGGTGCGCATGGTAGAAGAGAAGGATGTTTCGCATCGCCTGTCTGTTCGCGCTTGGCCTGACGCTGCTTGCGCAGACGCCCGACCTCGCCACCTTGAAACAAGCCGCGCAGGAAATGGTCGAAGGCCGGCGCACCTTCACGCAGCAAGTGGTGGACTCGATCTTCTCCTTCTCCGAACTCGGCTACCAGGAGTTCGAAACCTCGGCATACGTCACCGGAATCCTCGAGAAAGAAGGCTTCCGCGTGCAGCGCGGCGTAGCGGGCATGCCCACCGCATGGGTGGCCGAATGGGGCCAAGGCAAGCCGGTGATCGGGCTGATGGCGGATATTGACGGCCTCCCCGAGACATCGCAAAAACCGGGCGTTGCGTTTCGCGCGCCGCTGATTCCGAATGGACCCGGACACGGCGAAGGGCACAACGCGGGCCAAGCCGTGAACGTCACCGCGGCGCTGGTGGCGAAGACGCTGATGGAGCGATACAAGATCACGGGCACGTTGCGCCTGTATCCCGGCGTGGCCGAAGAGCTCTTGGGATCGCGCACCTATATGGTGAACGCGGGCTTGTTCAAAGACCTCGACATCATGCTCTCCACGCACATCTCGAACGAGTTCACCACTGCCTGGGGATTCCCGCACGGCACCGGCCTCGTTTCCACGCAGTACTCGTTTCATGGCGTATCGGCGCACGGCGCGGGCTCGCCGTGGAAAGGCCGCTCGGCGCTCGACGCCGTGGAGCTGATGAACGTCGGTTGGAACTACCGGCGCGAGCACTTGCGGCCAGAGCAAAGATCGCACTACGTGATCGTGCATGGCGGCGACCAGCCGAACGTGGTTCCGCCCGAGGCCACCGTCTGGTATTTCTTTCGCGAGTGGGATTTCGAGAAATTGAACGAATTACACGAAATCGGAACGCGAATCGCCAAAGCAGCCACCCTGATGACGGACACCACGATGGACGAGCGCGTGCTCGGAGCGGCGTGGCCGGGTGCGTTCAACAAGCCGCTGGCCGAGGCGCTCTACGCGAACATCCAGCGCGTGGGGATGCCGCAGTGGTCCGCCGAAGACGTGAAGCTGGCGAATGCTGCGCAGGCGATGATGAAGTCGAAGGTGGTGGGCTTGTCGACGAAGGTTGCGGAAATGGCGCTGGCGAAGGAAGGGCAGGGCGCCGGATCGGACGATATCGCCGAGGTCTCGTGGAACCTGCCGACCGTGGTGCTACGCTATCCGGGGAACATTCCGGGCATGGTGGGACATCACTGGTCGAGCGGGATCGCGATGGCGACTCCGATCGCGCACAAGGGAGCGACGGTGGGCGCGAAGGCGCACGCGTTGACGGTGCTCGATCTGATGACGAATCCCAAGCTGGTAGCCGAGTGCAAGCAGTACTTCGCCGAGATGACCAAGGAGACGAAGTGGCAATCGCTGATCCCGGTGGACACGAAGCCTCCCGTGCATTTCAATCGCGAGAAGATGGAGCGCGTGAAGGGCGACCTGCAGAAGCTGCGCTACGATCCTACGCGGTACAAAACTTACTTGGAGCAGTTGGGCATTCAGTATCCGACGGTGCAGTGAAAAGCAAAACGGGGGACCCGAAGGTCCCCCGCTGGCGCGAAAACCGAAGCTTACAGTCCCTTCTTGCCCAGGAACTCGATCAGGTCCACCACGCGCATCGAGTATCCCCACTCGTTGTCGTACCACGAGATCACTTTCACCAGGTTCCCGTCGAGCACCTTCGTCATCCCCGAATCCACGATCGAGCTGTTCGGGTTGTGCATCATGTCCGTCGAAACCACCGGATCTTCGGTATACCCGAGAATCCCCTTCAGCGATCCGTTAGCTGCTTCCTTCAAAGCCGCGTTCACTTCCGCCGTAGTCGTTTTCGTCTTGGTGACGCACACGAAGTCCACCACGCTCACGTTGGGAGTGGGAACCCGCATGGCGTAGCCATCGAGCTTGCCCTTCAGATCCGGCATCACGAGCCCGATCGCCTTGGCCGCGCCCGTCGAGGTCGGGATCATGTTCAATGCAGCCGCACGTGCGCGCCGCAGGTCTTTGTGCGGAAAGTCGAGCACATTCTGGTCATTGGTGTAGCTGTGGATCGTCGTCATCGAACCCTTCTCGATGCCGAACTTGTCCTGCAGCACCTTCACCACCGGCGCCAGGCAGTTGGTGGTGCATGATGCGTTGGAAATGATGGAGTGCTTGGCTGCGTCATAGGAGCCGTCGTTCACTCCGAGCACCATGGTGATGTCTTCGTCGGTGGCCGGTGCGGAGATGATCACCTTCTTCACGCTGCCGCGCAGATGCTTCTTGGCATCTTCAGCTTTGGTGAACCGGCCGGTGGATTCCACCACCACTTGTACGCCCAAAGACGGCCAATCGATCTCGGCCGGGTCTTTGATCGAAAACACTTTCAGCTTCTCGCCGGCCACCTGGATGGTGTCGCCATCGGCGCGAATCTCTTCATGGAGAGGCCCCAGAACGGAGTCGTACTTGAGCAGATGGGCGAGCGTCTTGGTATCGGTGAGGTCATTGGTTGCCACGAAATCGAGGCCTTCGCGATGCAAGCCAGCGCGAAGCACGTTCCGGCCAATGCGGCCGAAGCCGTTGATACCTACTTTGATTGGCATTCGATTGGTTGAATCTCCTTGGAGGGGGTTGTCTCGTTCATGATAGCAACGCCGTCAGAATCGCCAGCCCACGGCGACCGTTGGAAGCACTGTCAACGTGACGCCTGGCGACGCATAGCAGCGAACCTGCGGCGCAACGAACATCGACCATCCGATGTCGTAGGAAAAGCCGCCGCCGAACACCGGCGAAAAGCCAGTGCTCCGCTGCCGCGGCGCAAACATTCCCGTGCTGCTCCGTTCTAAACGTAAGCCGCCGCCGATGTTCAGGAAGGGGCGGAACCGCCGCTCCGTCCCCGCCCGCAACGGCTGCAGCACGTAGCTCACGGTCAGGAAGTGATTGTCGAGCGAGCGAAAGCGGTAGCTGGCATACAGGTAGTCCATCTGGACCCCATGCACCCCCGATACCGCTCTCGTTGCTCCAAAACCGGCGAACCCCACGGCAGCGCCGCCTCCGCTCGCGCGATCGCCGGCCGCGTACCCGATCCCGCCCACCGCGGAGATCTCGGTGTTCTGCGCCATCATGGGCAGCGCACCGCACGCGACCAGCGCCGCGAAACCGATCCACACCGGCCGGATCCGCATCACGCCACTCCAGCCGCCGCCATCTCTTCGGCCCGGATGCGGAAGCGCGCATCGAGCATCGCGAGTTTCTCCACGATGCCCGTATACTCGAGCTCCGTCATCGGCAGCATCGCCGCCCCGAAGAAGCCTTGCCGCCGCATGTCGATCGACTTCCGCGATACCTGGTCCCGCACCGTCTCCCAGAACGGGTGGGCGAAAACGTCCACCAGATCCGTGAGGTGGGTGTTGTGAACGCAGTAAGCCGCGCAGCTCACCAGCGGCGGACCGTCGAAGTAGCTCGTGGACGTATTTTGCGCCACCGGCATGAGCGGCATGTGGTGCGACCCCCGCATTCCACCCGCCACGAAATGTCCGGTGGCGAACGGCGCCAGGATTTCTCCCGTCGCCGGAAAGTTCATCTGCACGCGCACGAGCATCACCGGGTCATCCTTGCCTGTGTATTTGCCCGCGATGTTGTGCAGACGCGAGGTGGCCACGGCCACGGCTTGCTCGCCCGTCGCCCGCGACCAGACCGACTCGATGACGTACCGCTCGGGATCGCGCAACAGCGCCGCGATGTCATAGAGATCCTCGGGCGCGTTCAACTCGATCACGCGATCGCCGCTCGTGTTGTTCACGTCCATGATCGTGAACCGGAATCCCTTGGCGATCTTCGGAGACAGGATCAGCCCGGGCGTGTTCATGGGGTCCGCGAAGGCCAGGTAGAGTGGCAAGTTGAACGCCCCAGGGTCGGTCTTGTCGGCAGCGAAGAAGAGGAACGGTTCGTTGGGCCGCTCTTCGAACTCGATCTCCGCCACCGCCGGACCCATCCCGCGCACGTTGCCCGAGAACGAGTCTTTCAGCATGTCTTGCCCGGCTCCGTAGAGCCCTTCGTCAGAGGCTTCGATGGTCCCCTGGCGGAACGCCTCCCACGCGATCCCGTGGATCTGTGGGTCATTCGGCCCACGTGTGTGGGTCATGAGAATCGCGATGTCGTCGCCGGTGTGGCTCAGGTGCAGATCGTGGATCATGCCGTGGCTGTGCGCACGTACTGTGCGCTCTACGGTTTCCATGAGCTGGCGCGAAGGCATCGTATGGCCGCCGATCGATCCGATGTCGGCCTTGATGACGGACAAGGTGGTTTTCACTGGGAAACCTCCATTTCCGATAATGCAAGCCGGTTGCCAGGAGCGCAGGCGCGACAAAGCACGGGAACTTTGGAGGCGGCGCTGGCGTCTACGTCTCAATGACGCGCCGCGCCTTCGCTCTGAGTGTCGCCCTCCAGACAGTTCGCGCTCAAGACTGGAAGCTGTGGGGCGGACCCGCGCGCGACTTCCGCTTCCCCGCCACGCTCTCTGGCAAGTGGCCCGCCGCGGGACCCAAGCAGGCATGGTCGCGACCGCTCGGCTCCGACGGTCACTCGGGCGTCGCCATCGAAGGCGGCACGCTCTACACGATGTACCGGAACGGCTCGCGCGAAGTGGTGACGGCGCTCGCCGCCAAAGACGGCAAGACCATCTGGGAGCACGAGTACGCCGTCAACTTCCGCAATCCGGATCCGAACATTGGGTTGGGTCCGCACGCGATGCCGCAGATCGTGGGTGACCGCGTCTTCACCGCGGGCTCCTCGGGGATCGTGCACGCGCTCGACAAGCGCTCAGGCAAGGTGCTGTGGTCGCATGAATTGGTGCGCAAGTTCGAAGGCACGCGGCTGCCGTGGGGTTACTCGTGCCATGGACTGCCTTATCGCGATAACATCATATACTCGGTGGGCGGCAGCAAAGCGCTCATCGCCCTGCGCCAGCACGATGGCTCCGTCGACTGGGCGCGCCATCAATATAAGAACGCACACTCGTCGCCCCTGCTCATCCAGATCGCCGGACTCGAGCAACTCGTCATCCTGCATGCGGCGGGGGTGCTCGCCGTGAATCCGATCAATGGCGACGAGCAATGGCGCCACGCGCACTCCACCGATTGGGGACTCGCCGTGGCCACGCCGGTTTGGAACGGCTCCGACCTACTGCTCATCTCCTCCGCCTACGGAACGGGCAGCCGCGTGCTCCGTCTCAGCCGCGATAGCAACACCGTGCGCGCATCCGAGGTTTGGAAAGATGCGGCCATCCAGATCCACTTCGGGACCGCCGCCAGCCAAGGCGATTGGCTCATCGCCGCGAGTGGACATCACACCGCGCGGGTGATCATGTTCGATTGGAAGACCGGCCGGGTGGCTTGGCGGTCGAGCGATTTCGCGAAGGCGCACGTGCTCGATGTGGGCGGCAAGCTTCTGATCCTCGACGAAGACGGACTGCTCGCGCTGGCTACGGCCACGGAGAAGGGACTGACGGTACACGCCAAGGCCCAGGTGCTGCGGAATCGGTCGTGGACTCCGCCTACGGTGTCAGGCAACCGCATTTATCTACGCGATCAGAGGTCGCTGGTCGCGCTGGAGGGGTGAGCTGACTCCCGCCGGTCCCCGCGCAGGAGCAGGGGGAGAAGACTCTCTCCCTCCGGTTCGATGAGTTATTCGATTGTGAAAGAGCATGGCGGGACTGCAAGTCCCGCGCCTGGTCGATAACAGTCTTACTTCATTACAACATTCAGTAAATATTGAGATGCTGGGGCTTGTAGGGATCGTACCCAGGTGTGGGACTCGGAGCGATCACGATCTCGCCGCCCATGCGGAGGTCGATGATGCGACATCGTTCGAGAAGAGTCCCTCGAGGTCTTAAGCGCGCAGACTCGGCGAATTTGCACAGGTACTCTTGCGTGAGCCGGCGCCCGCCGGGAGTCTTCCGATCTTCGTCGAGGAAACTTCTGCGAATTGCGAGTGCACTGGGTGGCCGGCACTTCGATGTGCTCCCACTTGGCGTTCTTGTGCGCCCACTCGTCTTAGAAGAATCCGTTCTGCCAGTGCGGCGTCGACATGAGCCAGATGCATTCGGCAATGTGGCCAGCGTCGGCCGCAACGCGAAATAGAGTTCGTCTGGCACACGTGCCGCTTCGTCCATCAGCACGAGCGAGACGCTCGACAATCCTCGGATGTTGCTTGCGCAGGAATCCGCTTTGTGCTGGAACTCGGCCGATTGGCGCGCGCTTATGCCGACATCACGAGCGAGAGCGACTCGGGATCGTGAAAGCGTGACAGACGGCAGCGGCGGCCGTGGTGGTGGACTTGCCCCCTTTCCAGGGGGTGGCGCCTCCCGTCGCTCGAGAACATACAGCCCTCAGCCACATCTGGCAATATATCGGCATGCGCGGGCCTCCCGGAATCACGGCAGCCCTTCCAAGCGGTTCTGCCGCATTTCGCGCACCCCTCGAGTGGTACGGTGGTCTCATGATGAATCGCCGCCAATGGCTCGCCCGCGCCCTCGCTCTTCCCGCCGGCTCATGGATGACTGGCTACGAGGCTCTCGCGCAATCTCAGCGCGGCAAGGTTAAAATCACCGCGATCAAAGCGATGCAAATCCGCGACATCGCCGGCAACTGCCTCATCAAAATCGAAACCGACGCCGGCATCACCGGCTACGGCGAAGCCGGCGTCTCAGGGCCCATGGCTCGCTCCCGCCTCGCCCAATTCGTGCCCATGCTCACCGGTCAGGACCCGCTCGCCATCGAGCGCCACTTCCAAAACCTCACCTCGCTCATGCATCCCTACATGGCGAACATTCCCACCATCAGCGGCATTGACCTCGCGCTCTGGGACCTCGCCGGCAAGATCCTCGACCAGCCCGTCAACGTGCTGCTCGGAGGACCGTTCCGCGACTCCATCCGCATGTACTCGCACGGCATCGGCGTGACACTGCTCGACAAAGGCTCCTGCCGCGAGTGGGCCGCGCGCGTGAAGGCCATGCCCGAAGGCTTCACGGCTTTCAAGATCAACATTGATCCCATGCTCGGCACGCCATCCGGACGCTACACCGTCACGCTGGATAGCGATCAGTTGCGCAACGTTCAGCGCGGCTTCGAGAATGCGCGTGAAGCCGTGGGAGATGCGATCGACATCGCCGTCCATTGTCACAACGAGCTCGATGTCACCAGTTCGATTCAGGTGGCCCGCCGTGTGGAAGCGATGAATCCGCTTTTCGTCGAGGATCCGCTCCACGTGCAGTACAACGAAGGCTGGCAGGCTTTCAGGCAGTCGACGCGATTGCCCGTGCTCGCCGGCGAGAAGCTCGAGCTGCTCCGCGGCTTCAAGCCGTTCATTGACCACCAAGCCTGCGACATTCTCCACCCGGACCTCGCCTTCGCCGGCGGCATCACCGGCACGCGCAAGGTGGCCGATTACGCCATGCTCGCGCGCATGCCGGTGGCTTTGCACAATGTCGGGAGCCTGGTGTTGTGCTACGCATCGGCGCACTTCGGTTCGGCGATCTTCAACTTCTATCGCTCGGAAAGTGCGCTGGGCCGCGCGACGCGGCACGTGGAGAAAATGTCCGCTGCTGCGCCGCCTTCGGTGAAGAATGGACATCTCGCGGTACCGCAGGGTCCGGGGTTGGGATTTGTTCCGGATGAGGAGTATTTGCGGTCGGTCCTGGTGGCGGGAGAGCCGTTTTGGAGTTGATCTCAGTTCGGCCCCAGGAACGCCCAATGCGCATCCCGTAGCTCGTCGGTGCGCGCTAGTTCCGTAGGTGCCCCAATCGCGTTGCCCTGAATCTCGGCCATCAGGATACGGTCGTTGACGCGATAGTAGACCGTCGACCCATTCACAAGCAGGGGTTCGCTATCGCCCTCGCCCGTGCGTAGAGTCCAGGATCTGCCCGTCGCCGTGTCCATCAAGAAGAGCACCCCAGGATAGTAGAACTGCGAATTGCGGAAATACCCGTTCGTCGGGACTCTGGCGCCGGGCGCGCTCCAGCCAGCTGACTTTCGCCGATTCTCGCTGCCTGGGCTTATTCTGTCCGCTCTGGGCTCGGCGACTACCGCAAGCAGCCAGTTCTGGATGAGCCGCACATGGGCATCCGGACCCGGTAGCTCGAGCTTCTCCCACCGGCCAGGGCCCGATCGAAGAATCCGATATCGGCCGAACGATGCCGCCCGAGCAACTGGCGGCTGTCGAGCGGAAAACACGGGTGCCTGGGAAACCTCGACTACAGTCGCGTTCGAATTCCGAGCCAGCACCTCCCACACGATTCCATCCGGACTCGTATCTGCAAGCTTCGGCCAAGGCAGACGATTCCGTTCCAAACCCGAAACCTGCGACCAGCCAGCTCCGGAGCTCTCAGCGATGAACGTGTCCGAACTCCCCAGGCCGCCGCGAAACCCGAACGTCCCGCTCACTCGTCGCGACGCCAACTCCGCGGCGCCGATCGTTTCCGGCGGCAGATTCGGATCCGAAAGCGAGCAGGCAACGAGCGCGCTGCCTCGGTCCAAATTGCCGAGCCGGAGCACCAGCCATGTGCCGCGGCCGGGGCGATCCACGATGGCGCGCTGAGTTACTACCGTCATGTACGGTCCCGGCACGCCCTTCTTGAGCGCCTCCGCCACCTTGGGACTCGAGCCGTGCGGCTTCCAACCGGACGTGCTGGCCGCATCGAGGTTCATTGGGTGCGAGATTCTTGTCGCCGGAGCCTTCATCAGCACGAACTCGAGATCCGTCTCCGGAACGATCGGGCGCGACAGAACCATGACCCCGCTCTCGTAGTCGGCTGCGACGTTATGACAGCCCTGCGCCGAAGGCACCACCGTGCGAACGAGCTCGGGCGGTTTGGAGGGGACGATCTTGAACAGGTCCGCCGAATATCTTCCGGAATCGGCCGCAGGGCCCAGCGCACCCGTCGTTAGCACATAGAGGTTGGCGCCGGCGCGAGAGGACTGGGCTGACAACGCTGGCGCAAGCAACGCGCAGCCGCTGAGAATCCCTACGGCCGATAAGTAGCCACGCAGCAATCCGTCTCCCACACCTTCACCTGCGACACCCGCCCCACCTCACCCAACCTCCGCTGGACCTCAGTACAAATATGCCACGCAATGTTCTCCGCCGATGGATTGATCCGGTCAAACGGCGGCACTTCATTCAGGTTGTAATGATCCAGCGGCTCCATCACCTCGCGCAACGCCGCCTTCAGATGAACGAAATCCAACAGCAGCCCAATCCCATCGAGCTTCTCGCCCGCCGCCGTCACTTCCACGCGATAGTTGTGCCCGTGCAGCCGCTCGCACTTCCCCTTGTAACCCCGCAACTGATGCGCGGCCGCGAATGACTGGGTGACGCTGACTTCAAACATTGAAAAACCTTTCCAAATCGGCCCGATCGAGCGTGAAGCCGTAATCAGGCAAGCTGTCGAAGAAAATCTGGCCGTAGCGCTGGCGCGTGATGCGATTATCGAGAATCGCCAGAATCCCGCGATCGGTCCTGCTGCGGATCAGCCTCCCGAAGCCCTGCTTCAGAGTGATGGCCGCGTCAGGCACCAGGTAGTCGCGGAACGGTTCGCCTCCGGAATCGCGCACCGCGCGGCTCCGCGCCTCCACGATCGGATCGCTCGGCACCGCGAACGGCAACTTATCTATTATCACGCAGCTCAACTGCTCGCCCGGCACATCCACGCCCTGCCAGAACGACGCCGTCGCGAACAACACGCAATGCGGCGTCTTGCGAAACTCCTCGAGCAGCGCGTTGTTCGGACCAGTCCCCTGCAACAGCGTCGGGTACCGGATCTCGAACGAAAGCCGGTCGTGGAACTGTCGCATCTGCTGATAGCTCGTGAACAGCACGAACGCGCGCCCGCGCGAGATCTTCAAGAGGTGCGCCACTTCCTCGCACGCCTGTTCGAGGAAAGCCGGCTGACGCGGGTCCGGCAGATGCTGCGGCACGTAGAGCATCGCCTGGCTCTGATAGTCGAAGTGCGTCGACACGATCAGCGTGCGCGCGGTGCGCAGTCCCAGCCGGTTCTGCACGAAATCGAAACTGCCGCCCACTGAAAGCGTGGCCGAAGCGAGAATCACACTCGGCACGCGACCGAAGAGCTTGTCCTCGAGAATCCGCGACACATTGATCGGCGTCGCTTCGAGGAACGTGCCGCGACCGCGCCGCTCGATCCAGTAGACGTAGCGCGCGTCGCCGCCTTTCATCCAGAACTGCAGCCGGTCCGAGATGTCGGCCGCGCGGCGCGCCAGCGGGATGATCTCCTCGGGCGCGCCCTTGATCAGCTCGAGGTGCGAGCCCAGCAGTTCCAGCGCGAGCAACAGATCCGCGAACGGCTTCACGTTCTCTTTGAGGAACTCGGCGTGCGCGGTGAAGCCCATGCGGCCGTCCTTTTCCGGGAGCGCGCCGAAGAAGTGCACCGCCATTTCTTCCACGGTCATCAGCACGCGGTCGAGTTCGGCCGATCCGAGATTCTTGCGCGTCACCACCGCCACGATGTCGCGCCGCAGTTCCTGGAACTGGTAGTTGCTCACCTCCACGCCGAAGTACTGGCCGGCAACGGACTCGAGCTCATGCGCCTCGTCGAAGATCACCGCGTTGTACTCGGGCAGGATGCCCTCATAGTCGTTCTGCTTCACGGCAAGGTCGGCGAAAAACAGATGGTGGTTGACGATGAGGATGTCGCTCTCGCGCGCCTTCATCATCATCTGGGTAATGAAGCAGCGCTCGAACTGCAGGCACTTCGACCCCGTGCACATCTCGCGCCGTGCGTCGATCTTTGACCATGCGCCGCTATCGGGCCGGATCTTCGTGATCTCGGCGCGGTCGCCGACTTCGGTGGTCTTTTCCCACTCGCGAATGATCTGGAAGTCCACCACTTCGTCCAGCCCTTCGAGGATCGGCTCCTTCTCGGCGTCGTAGATCTTCTGGCGGCAGGCGTAGTTGTTCCTGCCCTTCATGTAGCAGACCTTCAGCGGCCGGTCGAAATGCTGCTGGAGGAACGGAATGTCCTTGAAGAAGAGCTGCTCCTGCAGGGCTTTGGTCCCGGTGGAGATCACCACGCGCTTGCCCGAAAGGATCGCCGGAATCAGATACGCGAGCGTCTTGCCCGTACCCGTGCCCGCCTCCACCAGCAGGTGTTGCTTCTCAGCGAGCGCGTTCTCCACCGCCTCGGCCATCTCGAGCTGGCCCGGACGATACTCGTAGTGGGGATGCCATTCAGCAAGGATTCCGCGGCGGGAAAAGAAATGCCGGGCAGACAGAGTTCGCGTTTCTTGGGGCATGCACCGGGTCTGAGCGGGTGGCTTGTTCCCAGTATAAAAGAGGGAGCGCTCGATCAGTCGAACAACGCGGAACCCGGCACTCGCGGCCCGCGCGCCCGATCGAGACAGAGTCCTGGAGAATGAGGCTGCCTGCCTCGTAGCGATGGATCCGGCCCGGCTGCACATGGCCCGTCTACAGACTCCGGATCGAACTCGTACCAGGCCGAGAGGTAATCGTCCAGACGGATCCCCGCACGCATGTCCACAGGGCGGCGAGCAGCCTCACCCGTGGATCGCGCGGGGGCTCCTGGACCACAACGATTCCCAGTGCGCCGCCAAGCACGGTAGAATTCCTGAGAGAAAAATGGCAGCCAAGCCACCAATCCCCGGCTTCGGTCCCGTGTGCTCCCCGGAACTGCGCGCCGTGGGAATCGACTCGGTGGACCGGATCCGTGAGCTCGGGTGGGAAGAAGCGTTCTTGCGTTGGGTGGAAGCGTTTCCCTCGCGGATCAATGTGAACGCAGCAGTGGGAATGATCGCAGCCGAGAAAGGCGTCCCCTGGCAGGCGATCGCGGGCACGGAGAAGGAAGTGGCGCGCAAGATGGTGGCGCGGCTGCGGATCGCGCAAAGCCCAACGGCCAGCCGCCCGGGGGGGCTCCGGTTTAGGAAGCCTCCGCTCCCATAGGCCAGCACCCGGACGGCTTGTTGGCCAAGTTGATTGCCTCCGAGCAATTGACCGGGCCCGCCGTTTAGCTTATGGCTAGACTGCTCTATAGTGACGTTCGCGGCTGAATCGTTTCACTAACCACGGGAAAAAATATGTCTCATCGCAGGGACAGTATCCTGGAATACGTTTGAAAGGGCCCCCAGTAGAAGGGTTTCCGGTAGTTGCCCTTCGATGCGAGCAATCGCAGCTTGGCGGACCTTAGCGCGTTGGCAGGAGGCGACCGCTGAGCCAGACCTTCGTAGAGTGACGCCATGAGGCCGGTGGTCGATTGATCAGCTACATCCCACAGCCCGGCGATCACATTCCCTGCCCCTGCGTGCAACAGTGCCCAAGACAACCCGATCATGCCCTCGCCCGCAAATGCGCGGCCATTGGCGCTTTGACACGCCGACAATGTCACCAGTTCCGCGCGCAGGGGCGTGGAAAGAATCGAGCGGGCGAACAACCGGTTCTCACCGCCGGAGGGTGACAGCACGATAAACGATTCAAGCGGAGCGTCAGAGCGCGCCTTGGCGTGTGCCGTGAAATGGACATGCGTGAAGCGGGCGGGCTCGGACCGCGGCCAAGCGGCGGGAGTCGCGCTGGGTCCGCTGCGAATGACCGCTGAAGCGCCGAAACCCGCGCGGACAGCCTCGATTTCATCGCGGGCGTGGTCGAGTTGGCGAAAGCCACTGCCTTGCCACTGCGGATCGCCGAACAGCAACAGTGAACGCGACCCCGGAGCGGCGCCGGAGCGCGGTTCGAGCGCATGAAAGGGCGCCACCGAGAGCGTCACGTCTTCGATCCAATATCGCGGCGGTGCGCCCGGCCCGGGCAGCGTTTCGAAGTTCAGTGCGTGGAGCGCGCCGTCTGGAATCACCACCACGCGGCTACCCGGCGGAATGGCTCTCTGCACCGGCAGCAGCAATAGGTCGGAGAGCTCACGGCTCGCGGCGCTGCCTTCCACCACGGGATCGCCGAAGTCGTCTTCGACGATCTGGCGGTGGCGCCTGACGAGCGCTTCAATCCGCGAGGCCTTGCCGGGCAGCGCGATCACCTCGTGGTGCGAACCGGAGATGATGCGTGCCATGGGGTGCTCCCTGTCAAGCCAATAGCTGAGAAAGATGACTCCAGAGCGGCGGGCGAGGCCCTGCGTTTGCAAAAGCGATGCTGGCTGGCTAGACGATCCGGCGAGCACGCGCGCGCGGATCGATTCCTGCACACGGAATGCGCCCTCCCGATCGCCCTGTGCCTCGAGATGGGCGGCAAAGGATTGGTACATCCGGATGGGTTGGGTGAGATAGCTGATCTGGGAATCGATCCGCGCGAGTTCAGCACGCGATTCTTCCACCACGGCGATGGCCTTGCGAAAGGAGTCCGATGCTGCCCGCGCATCGCCGAGCTCGCGATGGATGAGCGCGATGTAGTAGTACGCGTCTTTGAGGGCCAGCTTTTCGAGAGGCTGCTTCGTTACCGCGCGAAGCATCGCCAACGCTTCTATGGTGCGGCCTTCGGCCCAAGCCAGGCGAGCACGGCGGAAGTCGAGCAGCGCCACTGCGCGCGGGGAGGGAGATCTTGCCGCCGCGATGACCTGAGCCATCTCTTCCGTGGCGGCCCTGGCGGTAGGCAGGTCACCGCTTTCAGAAGCGACCAGTGACAGGTTGCCGCTCACCCGGATCCGATCTTCGGCGCCGCCGCCTTTGCGGGCCAAGGCGAGGGCTTGGCGCAACGTGTCGGCAGCTTCCTTACGCTGGCCGAGAGCCCAGTGAGTGAGGCCCGCCTCGTTGAGAACCTGCAGGCGGCGCAGTGGATTGTCGGGGGGGATTCCCGAGAGAGCCTGATCGAGCACCGCGAGCGAACGCTCGAAGTCACCCACTTGCCGGTAGGCGGCTCCGAGATTCGTGAGCGCGTTGGTGCGGGCCAGAGCGCCTTCGCCACGCTCGGACACTTTCACGGCGGCCGCGCCGGCGGCCGCGGCGTCGTCATAGCGATACTCACGCAAGTACTCGAAGCTCAGATTGCCGAGAGCAAGAGTTTCGTGAAAGGAGTCGCCCAGAGCGGCAGCCTCCCTGGCCGCCTGCTCCGTGAGGCGGATGCCTTCTTCACGCTTTCCACTATCGAATATGCCTATCGCACGAACCACGAGGCACTCGAGATACGTGCCCGGATCCGTAGTCTTGGCTTCCAGGCAGGAACGAGAGTCGGCGAGGAGCTTTTCGATGTTCCGCTCCCGGCGCCAGCGCGCAGCCTGAGCGAACGCCCTCCGCTGCAAGACGGTGCGGAATTCGGCGGCAGCCGGCGGTTGCGGATCGAGCAGCTTCGCAGCCTCGCCGAGTTCACCTCTTGCGAGGAGACACTCGGCGCGCTGCACCCGGATGCGCCAGCACATCGGATCACACGGCTCAGAGCGCGTTTGTTGCTGCGCCCGTTCGGCGAGTGCGAGAGCTTCGCTGGCGTTTCCGTCGCGAGAAGCGCGGATCGAGCGCTCGAGAAGTTCCGAAGCGAGCTCGCCCGATCCGCAGCCAGCCAGTGCCAGCAGTGCGGCGAATGCCGCCACAGCTATGGAAACGAGGTGCCGTTGGTGTCGCCCGTGCCGCTCATTCCATCGCCGCCATCGGGAGAACCGAGGGCGACGCGAACCATCGTGATGCGGTGAGAGAGCGGGGTCAGCAACAGTTCTCCGAGATAGATGGTCCCGAAGTCGGGAACCACGATCTTGTAGGGCTCGTTCGGGTCGATCTTGACGTCGGGCGGAGCCTTGGCCGGATCGGCCCAAGCCACGCTCTTCACCACGCTCGTGAACGTGGACGAACCTTTGTAACCGAGTCCCGTGTACGTGTGCGGTTGGAACCACTTAGGATCGAAGGATACCAAGAGCGTCGCCTCGTCGATGGTGACCTCCTCGAGGGTCAGTGACTGGAACTTGAACAGAGGCTCCGACTGGGGAACCACCAAGTCATTGGCGTTCTCGGCAATGAGTTGGAACCCGTTGCGAACGGTAGCGAGTCGCCGCGACGTGGTGGGCCCGGTGTTGGTAAAGGCCAAGCCGGATACGTCACACGTCGTGGTGCTCCGGGTTGGGACATCGTTCAGGGTGTGGTTGCCATGCGTGTATTGGACAGCTTTCGCCAAGTCCGTGTAGTCGCCCGTACACGAAGTGGTGGCTCTGCCGAAAACAAGCAATCCGTTGTCGAATGTCGCCGGTCCAGCGGTGCTGCTGGACACGCCGGCAATCGGCGAAAGGCAGGACGGCGCCTGCGATTCGAGCGTCAGGTCATTGGGTCTACGAATACGGCAGGCAACGCCAACCGCATTGGAAGTGAAATAGAACACACGATCCATGAGTCGTCTCCTCGAGATGCAACGCGCGCCAGTCTAGTGCTGGCTATTTGCGCTTGATCTGGAACTCGTACGTCTGCAGGATTGCCTCGGACCAGGGCTGGCCCGAAGCGCTCCGCCCACGAAGCTCCGCCTCGTAGGTGCCGTCTGGAAAGCGATCTGACGGCAGGATGAGGAACACGGACTCGCCGTGGTCCCCCTCGGTCGAGTAGAGGATTGGACCGGAAACATCGCCCTTCCGGTGACGAAACTGGAACTGCAACTGACGAAACGACTGGTCACTGTTGACTTCAAACCGAACTCCGAAAATTCTGGCGTCCGCCCCCGGGCGCAACACCTTTGCCTCCGACCGAACCAATGGACCCACAACGCCCAGTTGCGGAACGGCTCTCTGGTACGCCGGTAGCACCACCAGTTGTTGATAACCGGTGGCAATGGCGAAGCCGGCTGCCGCGAACGCAGTAACCCAGATAGCCCAAGCCGGAGCGCCCTGGCGATTTGCCAATCCGGCTTTGGTAAGTTTCTGCTTGCGGAAATGAGCAGCGGCGTTGTCCAGGAAGGACGCCCCCCAGCGGAGGTCCTCGGCGCAGTGAGGACAATCGAAGTAATGCGCTTCGAATGCCTCTCGTTCCGATTCGGTAAGGTCGTTCAGCAAGTAACGCTCTACCGAACCGCTGGACTGGGCGAGCTGGTGATCCATACTCACCCTATAGTGACGCACGCCGCCCGTTCGTTTCAACGGGGCCGTAGAAACGCCAAAAAAAAACGCTGGATCAGGTAGGCCGAGTCAGAAGAGAATGGTCAAAAGAGGAACCACTTCGACCCTCTCACTTTCTGGAAGCCGTCTCGAAACTTGGCCTTGGCCCGGTGGACGAGCACCCGGAGGTACTCCCGGTCGACGTTCATTTCCAGGCAGAGAGCGTCTTTGTCCTTGTCTTCGAGAAACAGCGCTCGCAGGATCAACTGGTCTTTGACGGGCAACTGAGCCAGCGCCTTACTGACGCAGCGGACCCGCTGTTCGGTGACGAGGTTCGATTCGCCGTCGGCGGCGAAACTGCCGGCGCCGTTCAATACGCCGATGCGTTCACCGAGCCGCTTTTCGGAACGGAAATGTTCCATGAGTACGTTGTGGCAGACGGTGTTGACGAAAGCACCCAGCCGTTCGGGATGCTCGAGTCCGCCGCTCTTACGTAAGAAGGTCAGCACGCGCAGAAAGGTTTCCTGCACGATATCTTCCCTGAGCTGCGGCGACCGAACGCGGGCGCGCAGCTTCACTTCCATCAACTCGCCGAAGTAGTCACAGAAGTGACGTTCGGTATTGGGGTCGTTCTCAATGAGACGCCGAACGTATTCTCCATCGAATTCCTGCCAAGGCATGCTTCGGTTTCGGGAGCGAACCCGGTAGTATACCGTTCGGCCGGGAACTCCGCAAACGGAGTTCGGGCTATGTGTTTGCGTGGCCATTTGGGTTACCGCCTCTTTTCCAGCACGCAGCGCGGTTGGTCCTTCCGATTCCGCTCTGGCCTGTACGCTGATGTCTTTGGGTTGTGGTCCGGGAAACGGCGTTCCGGGGAGACCGGTGGGTGGCACAGCGGCCACGGCACCGATGGATGGGCAATTCCTGAATACCATAGCGTCGCCGGGAATTCAATCTGATTCAAACAAGATCAGATGATTTTGTTGTCCTCTCCGGTCTGGGCGACCTCGTATGCCCTCCGAGTGGGCACTTGTACACTCATCTGTACGAGAAGGCGATGAAAATCCCTTTCGAGGGTCACGCAAGTGCGGTCAAACTTCGTTCCTGGCCCGCTAACGTAACGGCGCTTACCATTCCCTCCAGCCGCCGAGAAGCGGGAAGTACAGGCCCAACCGGACCGGCTCGGCCCCGAGCCGCGCGTAGAGCTTTCGATAGTGCTCCATGCGCGCACTGTAGCGGGCTTGCTCGTTGTCGAGGAACTCGTCGAGGCCAGAGCCTTCGAGCGTGCTGGTCTTGAAGTCGATCACCCAACGGACCCCGTGCTCGACGAACGTTCGATCCACCACCGAGTGCCGTACGAAGCCGTCGATCGCCGCGGCGGCAGCGGATTCCACGGCATGGCCGGGGCGCTCGCCGAGGATCCAGCGCCCGCGTTCGTCTTCGAGCGTGAGCTGCATGGCGCGCAGTACCTGACTGGCGGCGCCGTCGGCCTCAGACGGGATGATGCCGAGTGACTCGAGCGCGGCGCGAATGCGGTTCCGCTCGCTCAGGAGCCGGCTCGGGGGCCATTGCGCGAGCCCTTCGCGAGCGATCCGGGCCAGCCACGCGTGGACCACGGTTCCTACATGGCGCAGTGTGTCTCCCACCCACTCGAAGCTGACGCGCTCCTCGGGCTCCTCTGGAGGCACCGGCGAGATTCCCGCCGGCGGCGTCCAGGCGAGAGGTAGCCTGCGCAGGGTCGTGGCCGGTTTCGCTGCTGCGGGGGGGGCGGCGGATTCGGCGGCGTGTGCCTGCACGAAGTGCTGCTCGATGGCCGGCCACGCGATCTCGAGCAAGCTCCCGGCGCGCGGCTTGATCTTGCCCGCAGCCGTCTCGGCATGCCCGAGCAGGTGGAGCCGCTCGCGGGCTCGGGTGGCCGCGACATAGAGCAGTCGCGCTGATTCGTGCTTGAGACGCTGCCGGTCGAGCCGGCCAAGGTAGCGATACACGGGGTCGCGATCGGCTTCGGCGGCCTCTACGGGCGCGAACACGAGCCCTTCGGCGCCGTCAAGCGGGATCTCCGCCCAGCGCAGCAGCGGTGGATCGTCGACAGCCGGCCCGCGTCCGAGGCCCGGCACGATCACAGTGTCGAACTCGAGCCCCTTCGCCTTGTGGATGGTCATGATCTGCAGCGACTCGGGAGCGCGGGGGTCCGGCTGGGCGAACAATTGGGCCACGGCGTCATCCAGCAACTGGAATGACGCAAGGTCGCCGCCGGAATCGAGTTGTTCGAGGAGCGCGAAGAAGCGCTCGGCATCGGCGCGCGCGCCGGAATCATCAAGGCACGCTTCGCCTCCGAGGGCGAGCCAGGTTCGCTCGACGCATCGGCGCAGAGGGATACGGCGGGCGTCTTCGAGCGCTGCGCTCATCGCGGCTTTGAAGCGATCGATGCGCGGGTCTTCGAGGGTGGTGAGCAGGTCCCACACCGGCTGCCTTGGATTGCCGCCCGCCACGGTGAAGAGTTCGGCGCGCGTAAGGCCGCACCAGGGTGCGCGAAGCAGCGAGAGCCACGCCGTGCGGTCGGCAGGATGAAGCACAGCGCGCGTCAGCGCGGTGAGATCGGCGATAACCGGGCGCTCTGCCAACGGGTCGAGGTCCACTGCGCGAAAGGCGATGCCGCGGCGGCCGAGTTCGCGCACGATCGCGGTGGCGTGCTGGCGCGCGCGCACGAGGATCGCGGTGTGGCCTTCTTTCGCATCGCGCACGATGTCGGCGACTCGGGCGGCCTCTGCTGCCTCGTCGAGCCCGTAGAACGGATGGATGGCGAGGCCGGCCGCGGCGTCGGCTCCCCGCTGCGCCTGTGACTTGCTGTAGCGAACCGCGCCGACAGTGGCATCGTCCGTATCGGGAAAGATTTTCGCGAACGCCGCATTCACCCAGTCGACAATTTCCGGGCGCGAGCGAAAGTTCGAACGCAGCGTCAGCGGCTCCACAGCGAGGTCGCCGAGGCCGCGCTCGCGGATGCGCAGGAACAGACCCACATCGGCTTCGCGGAAGCGATAGATCGACTGCATCGGGTCACCCACGAGGAACAGCGTGCGGCCTTCGCTCGCGTCCCACGACGCGGTGAGACGCTCGAACAGCTCCACCTGCGTGACGGAGGTATCTTGCATTTCGTCGACCAGCACGTGCTCGATGCGATGGCCCAGGGCGAGGGCGAGATCGCTGGGTCCAGCGTCACCGGCGAGTGCGCGGCGCGCGGCTTCGGCTACTTCCACGAAGTCGACTTCACTGCGTTCGCGAAAGGCGAGCTTCAACTCGGCGGCGGCGGCGGGGAGCAAGCAAAGCAGAGCGCACATGAGGGACCACTGCTGCTCGGAGAAATGCGGCGAGGGAAGCTGGCGAGTTTCATGTAGCACAGCGCGGAGTTCCGCGTGGGGCTCGAGGATGCGTATGAGGTCGGCGTGGAGGCGCTTCTCGTAGGTGGCGTACGCGGGGAAATTGGCGATGCCGCGGATGCTCTGACGCCACTCACCTTGTTGGGTGAGCGTGAGGTCGGCGAGTCGGATCCAGTCGGGGAGCGCGGCCCCGGTTGCGCTCGGGAGTTCACCAGCGGTCTTGTAGAGAAACTTCAGCAAGTGCGCAGCAGGCTTTTCTGCTCGGGGTGGAACGAGCGCGCGGAGACTCGCGAGGTGGCGCTCGACGAGCGCTCCCAGCGTGGTTTCGAGCGCGGCGCGAACTTCCAGAGGGTCGGCGCCGGTGCCGAGGTGGCGAAGCCATTGATCGCGCTTGGGCAGAATTGTTTCAATCATTTTCTGCGCTTTGCGCCAGTCGCCATCGAGATGGAGGATCAGGGTTCGCGCGGCGCCGGCGAGAGAATCGTCTTCTCCGAGACGCCGCAGTGTCTGGCGGGCTGCTTCGCGATAGGCGAGCGTGGCGTCTTCGGTAACCCCAGGCATGGAACCGAAGCGGGCCATCCACGGCATCCGTTGGACGATGGAAGCGCACAGCGCGTCGATGGTTTGGATGCGCAAGCGCGCGGGGTTCGAGAGGAGCTCCCAACCGGCGGCGCGGTCGCGTGCCATGGCGGCGCGCGCGAGTTCCACAGTGGCTGCGCCGTGGGCGGTATCGGGCTCGCCGGCCTCGCATCGTTCGAGAGCCGCCAGCACGCGAGCCCGCATCTCGCCCGCGGCTTTCACGGTGAAGGTGATGGCGAGGATCGACTCGGGCTGCTCCACACGCGCGAGCAAGGCGAGGAAGCGCTGCACGAGGAGTTCCGTCTTGCCGGAGCCGGCCGGGGCTTGCACGATGAAGCTGCCAGTGGGATCGATGGCGCGCAAGCGGTCAGGGCGATCGTCGAATGCGGGAACGAGCCGTGGCGTCATCGCAGCTCCATTTCGTGGACGCGGCACAACGTGCGCAAGTGGCAATACTGGCAAGTCTGCGGCGCTTGCTTGGGATCGACCTCGGAGCGCCCGGCAGCGAAGTCCTGGGCCAGCGCGGCGAGCACCGAGCGCCAATCGTTCAGTCGGCGATCGAGGTCGGCGGAGGCGATTTCCTTGGCTTCAGGCAGCGCCGCGGCGGCTGCGGAAATTCCCTTGAATCGAACATCGCCACTGCGTACTTGCGCGAACGCGACGGCGGCGAGCGGCTTGAGCGTCGAGACCGCGTAGAGCGGAAGCTGCGGCTCATCGGGGCGATCGCCTTCCCACGCACTCAGTGTTGGCTGGCCGCTCTTGTAGTCGATCAGCACCAGGCGTCCATCGGAGAGGCGATCCTGACGATCCAGGCGCGTGCGCAGCGTCAACCCGCCGATCTGGACCTCGCGTTTCTGTTCACCAGGCTCGGTGGTGAAGGGCACGGCTCTTTTGCGCTCGAAAGCGAGCCACTCACCGATCAGACGCACCAGACGCGCCGCTTCGAGTTCCCGCAGCCGTGCTCCAAAAGCTCCGCGCCACAGGTGCGGCTGCGTGTCGAGCGCGGATTCCACCGAAGGCGCGATGACCGCATCGAGATCCCCTGCGAGACCGCGCGATCCGCCGAGCCTACGCCAACACTCCTCGAGCGCCGCGTGGAGCACGGTGCCGCGTTCGCGCGGTTCGAGGCCGAGGTCCGGTTCGTCGAGCTCTTGTGCGCGGAGCCGCATTTCGGCAAAGGCCCGAAAGGGGCAGGCGGCCTGGAGTTGGAGAACCCGAGTACCGCCGGCGGCGGTGGCCGACACGGCGAGCGGGGGGGGCGGCGTGTCTTCCGCAGTCTCGAGCGGTACGGGGGTCCAGGCTGGCCGCGCGGCCGCGGCATCGTGCAAGGGTAAATGCGCTACGAGTGGGCTCGGTGCGAGACTGCGTTCGCCTTCGGTCCGCGCGAAGCTGACCACGATGTCGCCAGCGGAAGCGAGCAGCCGGACCGTGGCGCGCTTCGCCTGCCCGAGCGCACCCTCGGCCGAAGCCCGCGGAACGCCACGCGCGCGCTGCAGCATGACCGGCACGAACGGCTGCGGCGCGGCCACGGGGGGCCATGCGGAGTCATCGAACCCGAGGAGCCAGGAATGTTCGAAACATTCTCCCGTGGATTCGTTGACGCTGAGAATTTGTACGGGTTCGTCGCGATTCTCTGGCTCGAAGGGCCGGCTCGTGATCTCACGCAGCAACGCGAGCGCCTTTCCGGCGGAGATCGGCGGAAGTGTCAGGTCAAGTGCGGCGAGCTCGGACAGCGCGTCATGCCAGGCGTCGATGGCCTGGTACTCACCGCTCGACGGAGACGCATCGCCAGGCCAGCCAAGCGAGGTAAGCAAGCGGCTGATGGCGCGGCTCCACTGGCTGGGCCTTCTCTGTTCGCCGCTGACGGCTCGAATGGCTTCGTGAGCGTTGGCGAGTGCAGCGGTCCACATCGGCGGAGCCGGTGCGGAGGCGGGCGAGGCTGCCCAAGCGATCTCAGTGGCGTGCTGGCGGCGCAGTTCGAGTTCGAACAACGCGCGTTCGCTACGCTCCTGAGCCGCGCCGCGAACGTAGGGCGAGAGCAGCAAGCGCGAAATGGTCGCGAACGAAGTGCGGGGCCGGACCAACTCCGCAATCGTCAGCGCCACGGCTGCGACGGGCCAGGCATCGAGTTTCGGACCGAGCGAGATGTGGAACGCGCCGCCGAGGCTTTCGCGAAACACGCGCTCGGCCAGCGCGCGTTGGCGATCGAGGTTGGGGGCGATGATTCCGATCGAGCCTGCTTTGCGCTCTACCAGCCCGAGCGACCATGCGGCAGCGGCGCGCCACTGCGCTTCGCTATCCGCATGGCTCTCGAGCACGGCGGGGCCCGGTTCTGTTTCGGCTTCGAGGACGCGGATGGTGGTACCGGCGCCGTGCATGGCTTCGAGGAACTCGCGATGGCGGGGCGTGAATAGGTCAAAGCCGGCGAACCACAGCTCGGGTGGCGCCGCGATGCTGCCCGACTGGAGCGCGGCCAGCACTTGGTCCGGCGAGCGCGCGGAGTCGATGCGGCCGAGATCCCAGCAATCGCTCTCGAAGCGCTCGCGCCACTCGAGAAACGCCATCGCGTCGGCGTGCGATTGCCACGCTGCGCCGCTCTTCGGGATGCGCCACTCATGAATCAGATCCCACGCGCGAGCCGCTGCTCCGGCGGCCGGAGCCAGGTTGAGCAACGCTGCCGCGTCCGGATGATCTTGGATCGCTCGCTCCCAAAGCGAGGCTTCCTGTGCGGGCGTCAGCCGCGGCTTCATGCCCGGAGCGCCCAGGTGCAGAAGCGCGGTCCACTGGCGATCGAGCCAACCGGACCACGTCACGATCTCGGGCGATTCCCAAGCCTCGCGGCCCGCTTCGATGCGCGACGCTGCGTATCCCGAACGCATGGCGCGCGCCAATCTCCGCGTGGCGGTAACGAGCGTGGCGCCGCGTTCGAGCGCGGCCACCAGATCCGGCGGAAGCCTCACTCGCCGAACACCTGCGCGCCGAATACGTAGAGATGCGCTTTGGGGTCGCGATAGGCTTTGGCCGGCAAGCCGGCCTTGTGCGACAAGCCTTCGAGAAATTGTTCCGGGCTCCAGCCCATCTCAGTGGCCACTTGGGGCAGCAGCAAGCCACCATGGTCGCCGAGCATGAGCACTGCGCCGAGGCCTGAGCGGAACTTCTTCCAATCGGCCAGCCGCTTGAGCGGCGTGAGCAACGAGACCTCGAGCGACACCGGACCCTCGGCGCGCGTCAATGCGGGAAAGCGCGGATCCGAGCGGGCGGCGGCGAAGGTGCGGTCCGCAATGGTGTCGAAGAGATTGGAGCGCGGCGAGAGGTTGCCGATGCAGCCGCGCAAGTCGCCTTGTTTGCGGATGGTTACGAATGCTCCGGTGCGCTGCTCGAGATCGGCGGCGCGATCGGCGGGCGCGGGGATCATGCGGGCTCCACTCAAGTGTGCTTCGAGCGCGGTCCGCGAATGCGCGATCAGCTTCTTGCGCTGCGTGGCGTCGACCGAGAACGCTGACGCCGGATAGAACGCGAGTGCGGCATAGGTGACGCTGAGCGAATAGTCGCCGGTGAGCTCGCCCGAAGTCATGAGGTCGGCCGGAGTCATATAGACTTCGTCGCGCAACCGCGCGAGTGAAGCCATCAGCAAGCGGATCGGATCGCGTCCGCAGATCGTGTCGCCGGTGCGGGTGAGATAGCGGTCGAACGCGACGACGTCGAGCGAGCCCACGTGTTCCAGCGCTTCTTCGGCTTGTTCACGCAGGCGCGTCGGGGTCTTCGCGTCCTTGGCGAACGGCGTGTAGTGGTACGCCTCGCCGTAGTGCGTGAAATCCGAGGACGCGATGAGGAGGTCGCCCTGCGCCACACGTGCGGCGAGCTTCGTGGCTGCGGCTGCGAGTTGGCGCTCATCGAGCGACCCGACATAGAGCGGGGCCACGCGCGCTTGCGGAAACGCGCGCTTGAGAAACGGGAGCTGATTCTCGAGAGAGTGATCGCACAAACCACGCTCGTCTTGTTTTGGGAATCCCAGTGCGTCGATGGCCACGCGATCCACCTTCACTTCTCCGAGCGGCGTGGCGAAGCCATCCGCGTTCGGCGTCATCACGCCCGCGAGCGGCACGCGGTGCGAAAATCCCAGCAGAATCACAGTGCGCGGCGCGGGACTGAGCCGGTACGCCGCCGCGGCCACGCCGCCCGAATACTCGAGCCCCGCGTGCGGAGCGATCAAGGCCAACAACTGCTTGCGCGGAGGAATGCGGCCGAGGCGTTTGGCGGCGGTTTCGAACGAGCGGTCGAGTGTCTTTTCGAGATCGGCGGGCGAGGAAGGAAACCACCGCCCAGCCATAGGAGTGGGATGGATCTGCGCGCTCGATGCGCCAACGGCAAACAAGAGAAGCCATGCGCGCAACGGAGTCACGGAAACCATTATCGCTCTGCTTCGGGTGTACTCTTGTCTCTATGAATCGCAGAGCGTTTCTCAATTCACTCGCCGTCGCCCCGGCCGCGGCGCTACTACGGCCGCAGCGGGCCGAGGCCGCGCTTCCCAAGATGAAGATCACGCGTGTGCGCGTCTACCGGCCACCGAATCTCAACGAGCTCTTCAATCAGAGCAACATGGTGGTGACCGTGGAGACCGATGCGGGGATCACGGGGATCGGCGAGGGCGGATCGAAAGACACGCTCGAACAATGCGCCGGATCGCTGATCGGGAAGAATCCGTTCCGCATCGAAGCGCTGTGGCAGGAGATGTACATCTCGTGGTTCTATCCGCCGGGACGCGAAAAGATCCACGCGCTCGGCGCGCTGGACCTCGCGCTGTGGGACATCAAGGGCAAGGCGCTGAACCTTCCGGTACACGAAATGCTGGGAGGCGCTGTGCGCAACCATTGCGAATGCTACGCCACCGGCGGAGCTCCCACGCCTGGCGGTCAGCGGCTCGGCCTCCGCGAGCGCGCCCGAGCCACGATGGAAGCGGGGTATCGTGCTTTCCGCATGGGCGCCGGCGACACACGCACCGGCGAGACATTCAACACGCACGAACGAGTTCGCAAAGTGCAGCAGGATTGCAAAGAAGCGCGCGAAGGCGTGGGCAAAGACGGCGACTGGTGCATCGACTTTCATCAGCGCTTCGACTACTCGGATGCCGTGCGCGCCTGCAAGCTGATCGAGGAGTTCGAGCCCTACTTCGTGGAAGATCCCGTGCGCGACGAGCACGCGCATCAGGACATTCCGAAGCTCCGCCAGATGACCACCGTGCCGTTGACGCACGGTGAGGAATGGGGCCAGCGCTACGACTTCAACAAGCTGGTGGAGAACCACGACATCGACTACATCCGCGCAACGCTACCCAATGTCGGCGGCATTACCGAGATGATGAAGATCGCCGCCATCTGCGAAACGCACGCCGTCGGCATCATTCCGCACTTCACGGGACCGGTGGCTACGGCCGCGCTCGTCAACTGCCTTTCGACGTACCCGGGTCCTGTGATTATGGAGTACAACTATGGAGGCCGGCCGATCGAGCATCTGCCCGAGTGCCTCGACTTCAAGAATGGCAAGGCGCTTCGCAATGACCGGCCGGGGCTGGGCGTGACGGCGGATATGAAGAAGCTCACGATGATCGGGGAGGTGACGCAGCCGGGTCGCGCGAACATGTTCATTCGGCCTGATGGGTCGCTTACGCACTGGTAGGCTATTTCGTTGATGCTCGCGCAGCGGGACTCAAGTCCCGCGCTGGCTAAAGCCCGCCCTACACGGCAAGGCCTGCGCCAATGTCGGAAGGGGCCACTTCCAGTTCTTGATCTCCGGCATGTCATCGCCGTGTTCGCGGATGTAGCGGCGATGATCCACCAGTTTGTCGCGCAGGAATTGCTTGAAGTGCGCGGCCTTGCTGCGCACGCGCGCCACGCGGTCCACGACGTCGCTCGCGAGGTGAAATCGGTCGAGGTCGTTCAGCACGCACATGTCGAATGGCGTGGTAGTGGTGCCTTCTTCCTTGTATCCGCGCACGTGCATGTTGTCGTGATTGGTGCGGCGATAGGTGAGCCGGTGAATGAGCCACGGATATCCGTGGAAGGCGAACACGATCGGCTTATCGACAGTGAAGATCGAATCGAACTCGCGATCGGAGAGCCCGTGAGGATGCTCGCCCGGCGGCTGCAACGTCATGAGGTCCACCACATTCACCACGCGGATCTTCAGATCGGGCACGTGGGTGCGCAGCAGGTCCACGGCGGCGAGCGTTTCGAGCGTGGGAATGTCGCCGGCGCAAGCCATCACCACGTCGGGCTCGACGCCTTCGTCGTTGCTCGCCCAGGTCCACACGCCGATGCCCACGGTGCAATGGCGGATCGCGGCGTCCATGTCGAGCCACTGCAACCCGGGTTGTTTCCCGGCGACGATGACGTTGACCTTGTCGCGACTGCGCAGGCAATGATCGGTCACCGAGAGCAGCGTGTTCGCATCCGGCGGCAGGTACACGCGCACGATGCCGGCCTTCTTGTTCACCACGTGATCGATGAAGCCGGGATCCTGATGGCTGAAGCCGTTGTGATCCTGCCGCCACACGTGCGACGTGAGCAGGTAGTTCAATGACGCGATGGGCCGCCGCCACGGAATGCCCTTGGTCACCTTGAGCCACTTGGCGTGTTGGTTGAACATCGAGTCGACGATGTGGATGAACGCCTCGTAGCAGGAGAAGAACCCGTGCCGGCCCGTGAGCAGGTAGCCTTCGAGCCAGCCCTGGCACATGTGCTCGCTGAGCACTTCCATCACGCGGCCATCCGGTGAGACGTGCTCGTCTTCGGGCAGGATGCGCGCGGTCGATACGCGATCGGTCACTTCGAACAGCGCGTCGAGCCGGTTCGAAGCGGTCTCGTCCGGACCCATCACGCGGAAGTTCCGCGCCCCGGCATTGCTCTTCATCACGTCGCGCAGCAGCGCTCCCATCGTGCGCGTGGCCTCGGCCGTGACGCGACCCGGCTCGGGAACCGCAACCGCATAGTCGCGAAAGTCGGGCAGTACGAGGTCGCGGAGGAGCAGGCCGCCGTTCGCGTGCGGATTCGCGCTCATGCGCCGATCCCCACGGGGCGAGAGCGCGAGCAACTCGGCGCGCGGCGATCCCGATTCGTCGAACAACTCTTCGGGACGGTAGCTCTTCATCCAGCGTTCGAGCTCGGCGAGACGGTCCGGGTGCGTGGCGGCATCGGGCAGCGGTACCTGATGCGAGCGGAAGCTCCCTTCCACGGGCTTGCCGTCGAGTTGCTTCGGACCGGTCCAGCCCTTCGGCGTCCGCAAGACGATCATCGGCCAGCGTTCGCGATGCTGGAAGCCCCGCGTGCGCGCTTCGGTCTGGATGCGGCGGATCTCGGTCAAGGCATCGTCGAGCGCGGCGGCCATGTTCCGGTGCGCAGCCATCGCCTGATGCGCCGCATCGCCGTCATCCACGAAGCGCGGCTCGTGTCCATAGCCCCGAAACAAATCCACCAATTCCTGTTCTTCGAGACGCGCCAGCACGGTGGGACCGGCGATCTTGTATCCATTCAAATGCAGGATCGGGAGCACGGCGCCATCGCGGGCCGGGTTGAGGAACTTGTTCGAGTGCCAACTGGCGGCGAGAGGACCGGTCTCGGCTTCGCCATCGCCCACTACGCACGCCACGAGCAGGTCCGGATTATCGAACGCGGCACCGTAGGCATGCAGCAGCGCGTAACCGAGCTCGCCGCCTTCGTGAATGGAGCCCGGAGTCTCGGGGGCGGCGTGGCTCGGAATGCCGCCGGGATACGAGAACTGGGTGAAAAGACGCTTCATGCCCGCCGCGTTTTGGGGCACGGCCGGATAGATTTCGCTGTAGGTCCCCTCGAGCCACGCGTTGGCCACCACAGCGGGACCGCCGTGTCCCGGCCCGGCGATGAAGATCGCGTTCGCGTCATGCTCGCGGATGAGGCGGTTCAAGTGGACCCAAACAAAATTGAGCCCGGGCGTGGTTCCCCAATGGCCGAGCAGGCGCGTCTTGACGTGTTCGGATTTCAGCGGATCGCGCAGGAGCGGATTGTCGCGGAGATAGATCTGTCCGGCGGACAGGTAATTGGCGGCGCGCCACCATGCATCGAGACGGCGCGCTTCTTCCTGGGAGAGCACGTCTTCGATGATGCAATCCCGATACCACGCCGGTTGGTCTCGCTCGTGCAGCGCAACGAATTGGAAAGGAGTGTGCCATGAAACGGTTCACTGTACTGCTGGCTACATTCGCGGCGTTTGCGCTGGTGGCTTCGGCGCAGCGGGGCATGCCCCGATACGATGTCACCACCGAAACCACGCTAAAAGGAACGGTGGAAGAGGTCACCGCGCACAAGCACGGGCGGATGGGCGGCCGTCATCTGATGCTGAAGACGGAGAAAGAGACGATGGAGGTGCATCTCGGTCCGGCGTGGTATCTGGATGAGCGCAAGGTGACGTTGGCGAAGGGTGACGAGGTTGAGATTATCGGGTCGCGCGTGAAGATGGCCGGGAAGGACGTGGTGATCGCGCGGGCCGTGAAGAAGGGCAACGAGACTTGGGAACTGCGCGATGCCAAGGGTGTTCCTAATTGGTCGCGGGGAAGGCGGCGGGCGACGTAGGGTCGATCGTAACGCACATCAGAATTGCACCCGCGCCGACAACTGCACCTGCCGCGGGTCGCGCGCGGCGGTGAACTGCCCGAACTGCCCATTCACCTGCGCCTTCGCCGCGTCAAAGCGAGCTGTGGAGTCAAACGTTGAGAACTGCGTGTGGTTGAACGCGTTGTACAACTCGGCCCGGAATTGGAACTTCCAACGTTCCCGCACGGGAATGTTTTTGAAGATCGCGATGTCCCAGTTGTTGATCCCGGGGCCGCGCAGCAGGGTCTTCGACATCGTCCCGTAGGTGCCCGCAGCCGGAACGGTGAATGCGTCGGTGCGGAAATTGCGGGCGAACGTTTTCTCGCTCTTGGCGAGCACCGGATCGCTCACCACCAGAATCCGCGGCGAGAAGCTCGGCGTGCCGCTCAGGTCCACGGGAGTCACCAGCGAGTAGCCGACGCTCACGGGGGCTCCGCTCTGCAAGGTGAGGATTCCCGAAACCTGCCAATCATTCAACACCGTGCGCAATGGCGCGAAGCTCCAGGCTCGTTTCGGCGTGTCCCACAGCCAGTTGAACTTCAGCGTGTGCGCGCGATCGAAGCCGGCCAAGCCGTAGTTCCACGGCCGGAACGGCACCGAGGTGTTGATGCCGCCGAATTCGCCGTCGTTGAAGTCGAGCGCTTTTGACCACGTGTACGACGCACCGAACTCCAGGTTCTTCGCGAACCGCCGCACGGCCGTTGCCTGCAGCGAGTGATAGTTCGAAGTGCCGGCATTTTCGTTGTAGCCGATGCCGTTGTAGCCGAGCACGGGGCGCAGGAACTGGTCCGGCAGCGGCACGCGGGGATTGGTGGGGTCGGCGTTGGCGGGCAGGAATCGCGCTCCGATCGGCACGTCTTGCATGTTGCGCTGCCAAGCCAGATGCCGGCCGAGCGAACCGACGTAGCCGACGTCCACGACCGTTCCGAGGCCGATGTTGCGCTGGACGGTGAGGCTCATGTTCATCACGCGCGTCGCTTTCATGTCGCGCTCCCAACCGGTGATCGAAGGAGGTGACGTGAATCCTTGCGCGGTGCGGAAGGTGGAGAGCGTGCCGAACTGGACCACGGGCGTCTGCACGAGCGGATAGGAGAAGATCGCGGCTGAGTTGATCCCGAGGATGCGGTTGCTGAACGCGCCGAAGCCGCCGCGGATGGCGGTCTTGCCGTCGCCGAAAGGATCGAACGCGAAGCCCACGCGCGGCGCCGGTACGATGCCTGAGTTGCGCACGAGCGCGCGGGGATAGTTGCGGTCCACCGAGGTGACCACGGTGCCGTTCAGCGGATTGCCAGTGCCGGGAGCGATGAATCCGATCAGCGATTGCGAATAGGTCGCTCCGGTGACTGGATGCACTCCCACGCGCACGCCGTTGCTCAACCCGGGCCGGATCAGTTGCGGCGCCTGCTTGGGATCGTACAACTGCGGCGCGAATCCCGCCAACTCGTCGTTGAAGTTCCAGAACGGTTCGAACCAGTTGAAGCGGACGCCATAGTCGAGCGTCAGTTTCCGCGAGACCTTCCAAGTGTCCTGGGCGAAGAAGTCCACGCCACGCGAGTAGATGCGCGAGACCGGATGCGCCGTGGCTTCGGTGTAGCTGTTGAACACGCCGAAAGCCGCGTTGGCGAAAGCCTGGCCCGTGTTCAGCGGATTGTTCGCGTTCACGCCGAAATCGAACAGGCCAGCGAAGTTGGTGGCCCACGGACCGTCGCGCTGCCGCAGCCGCTCTATGAATACGCCGGCCTTGATGGTGTGCGAACCGCGGGTATGGGCGATGGTGTCGCTCAGGTTGACCACGTTGCGCGCTCCGTTGAACGGGAAGCGCCCATCGTAGTTGAGTGACGGCGCGCCCACCACGCCGCCGAACGTCATCGCCGGAAGCAGATCGAGCGGATTGTTCGCCGGGTTCAATGACCCGGCCGTGAACTTGTAGGTGGAACGCTGCAGCTTCGCGAACGACTCGATCTCCGGCGGACCGAACGTGTACGCATAGCCCGCCATGAATTCGTTCACCGTGGTCGGCGAGAAGATGTGGCGGTGATGCACCGACACGTTGCCGCCCTTGCTGTAGACCACTGTTTCGAGCACGCGGAACTGCGACGTCATCTGCGCCCCGTTCGGCGTGGTGTTCTTGGAAAACTGCGGCGAGATGGTGGCCGAGAGCGCGTCGCTCGACGAGATGTTGTAGTCGACCTTCGCCGTGTAGAGCGAGAGCGGACTCTCGCCGCCCCAACGGTCCACGTAGTTGTAGGCGCGCCGTGAGATGTCCACGTTCGGAAAGTTCGGCTCCGGGAAGAAGCTCAACAACGCTCGCCCGTTGGCGTCCACCTGGCTCGGCGGAATGATGTTGCCCGGCACGGGCTGGCGCGTGAGTGGATCGACGATCGGAATCAGGCGGCCGCTCACGTCCACGGTTTGCGAGAAGTTGCCGTTGCGCTCGAGCGCGCTCGGCATGGTGACCTGTTGGGTCGCGCTGGTGACCTTCTGCGGCACGAACTCGTGGTTCCAGAAGAAGAACAGCTTGTCGCGGCCGGTGTTGAACTTGCCTGGGATCGTCACCGGACCGCCGATGTTGTAGGTGTAGGTGTTGAAGCGGTTGAGCGGCTTCTTGAGTCCGAGCCGGTTGCTGAAGAACGGCGCCGCGTCGAATTGTTCGTGCCGTTTGTAGTAGACGAACCCGCCGTGAAAATCCTGCGTTCCGGAGCGGGTTACCATTTGCACGTTGCTGCCCGAGAGGCGACCGTACTCGGCCTGGTAGTTCGAGAGCAGGATCTTCACCTCCTGCACCGCTTCCGTGCTGACGCCGAACGTTCCGTTCGGAGCGCCACCCACCGCCGTCATCGTCACACCGTCAAGCGTGAAATTGTTCTGCGCAGCCCGGTTGCCGTTGACGTTGAAGTTGGTGGCTGACCCGCCGCTGATGTTGCGCGCGGCGGCGCCGATGGGATCGACCACGCCCGGAAGCAGCGCGATCAGCGACGTCACGGTGCGCCCGTAAACCAGCAGCCCTTGCACCTGCGTGTTGGTGATGGAGCCCGAGCGCTCGGCGCTCGCCGTCTGCACCGCCGAGCCTTCGGCCGTCACGGTTACGCGCTCGTTTACGTCGCCGAGTTGCAGCGTGAGGTCGCCCACCGGCAATCGCTCGGAGGCGGTCAGCACCACGCCGGCACGTTCGAACGTCTTGAATCCGGCCGCCTGCACGTTGATGCGGTACTGGCCGGGATTCACCGCGTTGATCACGAAGTCGCCCGAGTCGTTCGAGCGGACCGTGCGCTCGGCGCCGGTGGCGGTGTTGATCAGCCGCACTTCGGTATTC
The DNA here is from genome assembly GCA_046331625.1 of Bryobacteraceae bacterium. Taxonomy (GTDB): domain Bacteria; phylum Acidobacteriota; class Terriglobia; order Bryobacterales; family Bryobacteraceae; genus JAXLQL01. The sequence goes on along the minus strand of JAXLQL010000039.1, from coordinate 4,458 downwards.
GGCACGGCGGAACCGCTGCCATCGCGAAGAGTTCCCGAGATCGATCCGGTGATTTGCTGCGCCAGCAACGCGGCCGCGGCAACAAGAAATATCGAAAATCGCATAGCGCCCCCTGGATTGGCTCCTGGGAGCTTATCAAACTTTGCCTCTGGGCGTGGGAAGCCGGCAGCAACGGGCTGTCTGGTACAGTCGATAGGAGTGAGCGCAGTCGCCGAGTTCAGCGCGGTCTCCAAGAGCTACGCCATCTACTCGAGCCCGGTGAACCGGCTCAAGGAACTGCTCACCCTCAACCGCTTCTCGTTCCACGAAGATTTCTGGGCCCTGCGCGATATCGGCTTCGAAATCCAGCGCGGCGAAACGTTCTGCGTGATCGGCGAGAACGGCTCGGGCAAGAGCACGCTGCTGCAGATTATCGCCGGGATTCTGGCGCCCACAACGGGCACGGCGAATGTGAAGGGCAAGGTGGCCGCGTTGCTCGAACTCGGCTCGGGCTTCAACCCGGAGTTCACCGGCCGCGACAACGTCTATCTCAACGCGGCGATCCTGGGCCTTTCGCGCAAGGAGATCGACGCGAAGTATCGCGCCATCGAGGAATTCGCCGAGATCGGATCTTTCATCGATCAGCCGGTGAAGACGTATTCGAGCGGCATGACCGTGCGGCTCGCTTTCTCGGTGGCCATTCACGTGGACCCGGAGATTCTGCTGGTGGACGAAGCGCTGGCGGTGGGCGATATCTACTTTCGCCAGCGGTGCATGCGCAAGGTCCACGAACTGCGCAAGCGCGGCGTCACCATCGTCTTCGTCTCGCATTCGATGGGTGACGTGAAGGCGATCGGCGACCGGACGCTGTGGCTCGACCATGGCCGCATGCGCGAGTTTGGCGTTACCGATCAGGTAGTGGGCAAGTATCTCGCCGCGATGACGGAGAAAGACACGTCGTATCTCGAGCTGAAAACGCCGGAGGTGCGCACGGCGGCCGACGTAGCGGAAGGCGTTCCCGAGGTGATCACTACCATCCCCAACGTGGACCATCGCCATGGCGACGGCCGCGCCGAGGTGATCGGCATCGGCGTGTTCGATGAGTTCGGTTCGCCGATTCAAATGATGGATCCAGATACGCGCGTCATCGTGCGCATCAGCGCGCGGGCGAAGCAGAATATCGATCATCCCAACGTCGGCTTCATGTTGCGCAACCACATGGGCATGGACTTCGCCGGAACCAATGCGCTGCGCGAAGGCGTGGAGATGGCGCCCATGGCAGCAGGAGACGTGGTCACGGTGGATTTTCATCTCGACGTTCCGGTACTTTATCCATCGCACTTCTCGTTTTCGCCGGCCATTGCCGACGGAAATCTGCTTCACTATAAGATGTGCGACTGGATCGATAACGCGATCACGTTGCAGATGGGGCACTCGACCGGCTCCGTCTACGGTTACCTTCACCTCCCCTGCCGCGTCGAAGTCAATAGCCGGCTGGACCGGCGCGGAAACGTCACGGCCGAGCGGGAGCGGTCCATTGCCTGAAACAGCACTCATGGAAGAACGTACGAGCACGTCCTCGTCTTTCGAGTTCACCGGAGAACGGGTGGTTCCGGGCCAAGTGGACGCCGATTTGTGGAACGAACATATCGCCCGCTATTTGTTTGCGGCGCGGCTGGCTCGGCACAAGCGCGTGCTCGACCTTGCGTGCGGCGCCGGATACGGCGCGGCGGAACTGGCGGTATCGGCGGAGCGCGTGGTGGGCGTCGATCGAGCCGGAGAAGCGGTAGCGCACGCGCGCGAGCACTATCGCGCGGCGAACCTGAGCTTCGTGCGCGCTTCGGTGACCGATGTCCCGCTGCGCGACGGGTCGTTCCAAATGGTGACGGCGTTCGAGGTGATCGAGCACTTGTCCGATTGGCGCGCGCTGCTGTCGGAAGCGCGGCGCCTGCTCGCCCCCGGCGGACAGTTCGTGGTCTCGACGCCGAACAAGCTCTACTACGCCGAGTCGCGCAAGATCGCCGGACCCAACCCATATCACGAACACGAGTTCGAGTTCGCCGAGTTCCGCGACGCCTTGGCCGAGTTCTTCCCCCACGTCTCGCTGTTCCTGCAAAACCATTCTTCGGGCGTTACGTTTCAGCCGTTGCGGAACGGCCATACGGCGGAAGTGAAGATGGAGCGCCGCGAGCCGGCGCCGGAGAGCTCGCATTTCTTTCTGGCTGTTTGCGCCCTTGCGCCGCAGACGGGTAGCCCGACGTTCGTCTATGTGCCGACCACGGCCAACGTGCTCTACGAGCGCGAAGAGCACATCGCGCGGCTCGAGAAAGAGATCGCGCAGAAGAACTCCTGGCTCGAGAAGGCGCAGAGCGATCATCAGGCTTTGTTGAAGCTGTTCCGCGATCAGCAACAGGAACTGGAAGCACGGTCGAAGTGGGCGCGCCAGTTGAATGACCAGCTCGATGAGAGCAGCAAGCGCGTGCTGGCTTTGCAGGATGAACTCGCGAGCGAACAGGCCGCCGGGCGTGACACCGCGGCTGCCTATGAAGGCAAGCTGGCCGAGTTGAATGGTGAGCTGGAGGCTCGCACCAAGTGGGCGCACGACAACGAGTCGCGGCTTACCGGTGAGATCGAGACGCGGGTGAAGGAACTCGGCGAGTGTGTCAAGCTCCTGGACCAAGCCGAGAAGACCGTGGAAGAGCGCACGGTGTGGGCGCGCAAGCTGCAGATCGAGATCGAACAGTTGCAGGCGCGGCTCAGTTCGGTGCAGGCGTCGCGTTGGTATCGCGTGGGGCGGCGGTTCGGGCTCGGCCCCGACGTGCGATAGTTTCAGCCGCAGATCTTGCCCGCCCACAGCTCCGAACAGAACTCCTTCCAGGGAAAGATCTCGATCGTCTTCCCATTCGCCGTCACCACGCGGCGGCGCGCCTCGAGGCACACCACAATCGCCCGAGCCGTAGGCTCATAGTCGAGGAAGTTGTTGAGTCCGCGCAAATCCGGTGAGCGAACGTTCTGCGATAGCTTGGCCTCGATAGCCACCTCGCCGTGGTTCACGATGAAGTCGACCTCGGCGTCGTCTTTGGTCCGGTAGAAATGGACCGGCTTGCGGATCTCCTTGTAGGCGAGCGCCGCTAGAAGCTCGTTGACCAGGAAGGTCTCGAAGAGATGGCCAGCCTCGGAGCCATCCAGCCCCTCGATCCGCGAGTGCCGGATGAAGCGCGCCACGCCGGGGTCGAACAGGTAGAACTTCGGCGATGCGGTGAGGTTCTTGCGGCTTCCGGGTTTGGCCGGTAGCGGCTCGAGAAAGCGACCGATCAGCGTGTCCACCAGGATCTGGAAGTATGACTTCACGGTCTTCGCATCCACGCCCACGTCGGATGCGATCTTGGTGTAGTTCACGATCTGCCCGTTGGTGATCCCCGTCACGTCGAGGAATCGCACGAAGCTCGCCAGGTTCCGCGTTTGCGCCTCGGCCACGATCTCCTCTTTGAGGTAGTCATCGACGAAGGCTTGCAGCGAACGGTTCGGCCGCGTCGAATCATAGTGCGACGGGATCAGGCCGTGCGACAGCGCGCGCAGCAGGTCGAGATTCGGAACCTCGGCCGAAACCAGCGGGAACATCTCGAACCGCCAGGCGCGGCCGCCCAGCAGGTTCGCCTGTCCGCGGCGCAGCTTGCGTGCGCTCGATCCACAGAGGATGAACGAGAGCTTGCGGCTCTCGATCAGCCCGTGAACCTCGTCGAGAAGCTCGGGGACTTTCTGCACCTCGTCGAGGATGATCGGCTTGGCGCGCCGCTCGGCGGTCTCGGCGTCGAGGATCTCGCGCAGCACCGCGGGCTGCCGGGCCATGTCGAAACGGAGGCGGGAGTCGAGCAGGTCGAGGAAGATGGAGTCCGGGTAACGGGCGCGGAGAAAGGTCGACTTGCCAACCTTGCGGGGTCCCCAGACGAAGGCGGACTGGCCACGAGGCAAGTCAATGTCGATGGCGCGGTTGTAGATGGGCGGAAGATCCGGATCCACTTCCTGATTGTAGCGGAAGATCAGGCAGGAAGTCCACAAAGTAGCGTAAAATACGGATCATGATCCACATTTTAGCGTAAAAAACGGATAACAAAACCATCATGTCTAGTATTTTCAATGAGTTGCAAAATTCGCAGGGATTGTCATCGGAGGTACCTTGCGAACCATCCTTGCAGCTCCTGAAAGAAGAACCGGTTGTTCTCCCCTTTCAGAATCCAGTGGTTCTCGTCCGGGAACACGAGCAGCTTGCTCGGCACGCGCCGCCGCTGCAGCACGCTCCAGTGCTCGATCGTCTGGTTCAGCGGCACCCGAAAGTCGCGCTCGCCCACCGAAAGCAGGATCGGCGTCTGGAACTGCGCCGCCTTGCGGATCGGGTTCTGGTCGCGCCACACCTGCCCCTGCTCCCATACCGGACCGCCATTGCCCACCTCGCGATGGTAGATCACATCGCTGGTGCCC
>JAXLQL010000038.1:0-66894 GCA_046331625.1 Bryobacteraceae bacterium | reverse complement strand
ACGATGTCGATCCGGATACCCGCGGCGCGGCAAGCTTCGGCGGTGGAGACGAGCGCACCGATCGACTGCGCAATGCGCTCGCGCTTTTCCTCGGGTGAGTACGCGAGCACGTGGCCTTCCCAACCCATGAGTCCGGCGAGGCGGAGCCCAGGGAGCGTTCCGATCAGGCGTGCGAGCGCGACAGTGGGTTCGCCCGGCGCAATGCCGCTGCGATTCATGCCGACGTTGAGCTCGATGAGTACGGGGATCTCGACGCCGGCTGCGGCGGCGGCTTCGCTCATCGCGCGGGCGTGGGCTTCGCTGTCGGTGGCGGCGATCACGGGCGTGATCCGCTGCAGTTCCGCGAGCCGCTCGAGCTTCCGGCGGCCCACGGTTTGGTTCGCGAGCAGGACACCCTTCACGCCAGCGCGGACCATCGCCTCCGCTTCGTAGACGGTGGCGCAGGTGACGCCGATGGCTCCGGCCGCGAGGGCTTCATGCGCAAGCTCAGGCGCCTTTTGCCCTTTCATGTGCGGGCGCCACGCCAAACCATGCTTGCGAACGATTGTTTCAATCATTCTGTGCACGTTGCGGCGGTAGGCGTCGAGGTCGAGCACCAGCGTGGGAGTTTCGAGTTGCTCGAGGGGGAGTCCAATTGCTTCGGCGTTTGCGCTCATCCTCGCTTTAGTTCCGCCTTTGCCGCTTGGTAGAGCGCGCGAATGTAGCCCATGCTGTAAGCCCATCCGCCGTAGCGGCCGCCTTCCATCGCGGGAACGTGATCGGCGATGAGGTTGCCCCTGAAGTCGACCTCGACGAGCGTCCGCATCAGCTTGTACATGTCGGTGTAGCCGTTGTCGATGAACGTTTCCACGAAATACGGAATCGGCGCGGTGACGTTGCGGAAGTGGATCTTCCACAGCTTGCCCATCTTGGCGAATCCGCGAACGGCGTCGTAGACATCCTTGCCCGTGCTCTTGCCGCCTTCCATCCAAGTGCCGCAGCACAAGCAAACACCGATGGCCGGCGAGTTCGCGATCTCGAGCGCCTTCACGTAGCCGTCATAAGTTCCGAAGATGTGGCGCGGAATGCCGGCGAGCTCCGGCACCGGCGGATCGTCGGGGTGGATGCCGATACGCACACCCGCTTCCTCGGCCACGGGAGCGATCTGCTTGATGAAGTAGGTGTAGTTTTCCCAGAGCTCTTCTTTCGAATACTTGCGGCCGTGCGAGAGCGGACCCTCATACGTCTTGCCGTTCCAGAAGCCCTTGGCGGTTTCGAGCTTGAACGCGCGCGCTGGAGCTCCCCCCCGCGTGGACTCTTGCGAGCTTGACCAGATGCCGTTGGCCATGTGCGCGTACGTGATGTAGCCGATGCCGGCTTTGCCGGTGTCGCGAATATACTGCTTGAGCCAGGCGATCTTCGCGTCGCGCCCCGGCAGGTTGAGCGTGATCTCTTCGATGTTGCGGTTGTCGTTGTTCGAGATGTTCCAGAGCTTGAGTCCGGCTTCCTCCACGCGCTTCTTGATGGAGACGAAGTTGTCGTAGACGCCGCGATCCTTGCCCGTTTGGACGTTCAGGTAGTCGACGCCCATCTGCTTGATCCATTGCAGATCCTGGGCGGGAACGTCTTCGTTTACCTGCATCGAGATCTTGATGCCCGGCGTCAGCGGAGGCAGGGACGTTTTGGCGGCTGAGGCGGCCGATGCAGCGGCGGCAATGCCCGATGCCGCGAAGCCGCGGCGCGTGAGTTCGCTCATTTGGGTGCTCCTGTCAGGATCGATTATACTGCCACGTCAGCGCGACCAATACGCAGGAAGGCCGTGCTTGGTCTCGGAGAGAATCTCGAATACGGCCCGGCGATCATTCTCGGCGAGCCGCGCGAAAGCGGCGGTGCGGTCGCGGCCGGTGAGCACTTCCCACATGCGGCGATAGATGCGGTCGCGGGTCGCGGCCGGCAAGCCGTCGAACTGCTCGGAGTAGATGAGGTAGCTACACGGATACCGCAGGATGCGGCGCGAAAGGTCGAGATCGCGCAGCGAGCGGCCCTTGCGGTCGCGCGGACCCTTCTTCGCGAACGTCGAAGCGAAAGTAGAGGCGCCCGTGAGCGGCGCGTCGAGCTGGGCTTCGTCGGCGAAGAGCATGTAGCGCACGAGCTCTTCGATGGCGTCGGCCCCGGCATTCTTGCGCCCCGGTGGAGCCGCCAGCGCCTCGTAGTTGACGCGCGAGATGAGGTTCACCATCGTGGTCTGATGTTCGAGCAGCATCAGCGAGACGAGGTCGCTGTACGGGCTCAAGTAGGCGCCGGTGTCGAAAGAACCCTTGAGGTCGGTGATGTTGGCGCCTTTGGCAGTGTCGAGTGTGCGCGCAGGCTCGCCTTTTTCCACGAAAACATTTCCCATGTGTTTTGTGGGGCCGTGCGTTCCGGTGACGTACCAGCCGCCCCAGCGGCGGTCCAGCGGACTGCGATGATCGGTGATGTACGAAGGGCCGGGGAACAGGGCCATGCCCGAGCGGTCAGGGCAAACGGATCGCACCATGAGGCCGGGCACGCTGAGAGTGGCCGAAGAGAGATGGCACTGGACGCAGGCATTGCCGTGGCGTTCGATGCGCGGGCGCGGCACCTCTTCCTGATCGAGCGTGTAGAAGGCGACGCCCACGCGCGGGTCAGCCGCCGCGATCTCGATCACGTCTCCGCCGCGGACCCAGCCGATCGCCACGTCGTCATTGTGATAGAGCGCGCGCGGGGTTCGTGGTGAGATGCGAACGGCTTGGAAACTGGTCTTCGAGAACACGAGCACTTGCGAGGCGGGGTCGACTTCGAGCTGGCGAAGAAAATCGCGCAGATAGCCGTGGTCGGGATCGTAAGCGAGCTTCGCGGTTCCTTTTTCGAGACGCGCGGCGAGGCGGGCGATGCGATTCCCGGCGGTGTCCTCGGAGTAGCGGATCGCGGGGTGATCCGGGGGCGGCGCGGTAGTGGGGTCGATGGCGGCGATAGCAGCCGATACGGCGACGATGGCCAGCGGCAGTTTCATCTGGATATGTGGATCTTCATATCCACTTTACGCCTCGACTCAGGGTGCGTCAAGTGTCTAACCACCGCGACCCAAGGCAGTTGCCCTACGATCTCGCAACCAGAGAAGCGCCGATCTATTGACGAAAGGAGTTCGCGTATGTGGCCATCGGCACGTTTGGCATCCTGCTTGGTTCTGGCCACGGTCTCCGCTACCGCGCAAATCCGAATAGTGGGCTACGCGGGGGGGGATGGCGGGAGGCCGTTCACGTGCGACGATCCGGACGGGCTGGCCGTCACCTCCGTGCAGGTATTTCACGGCGTGTTCGTTGACGGGCTGGAGGTGCGTTACGCGAATGCCGCCGGGCAACCGTTCCGCGGAACGCTCATCGGCAGAGCGAGCGGGACCTGGGATGTCTTCAGACTCGAACCCGGCGAATACATCGCTGCCATCGCGGGCCGGGCGGGCTTGGTTGTCGATTCGATTCGCTTCCTGACGAACCGGGGCCGCAGTTCGCCATGGTACGGGGGGAGAGGGGGCAATCCCTATGAGTTCGAGGCCCCGGAAGGAACGGAGGTCATCGGATTCGTTGGCCGCGTGGGTGGAGGGCTGAATCAGATTGGCATCGCATACCGTCCACGGCAAGCCAAACTCGTAGCGAAGAGCCGCCCGGAGCGAGCGCCTGCTCCGGCTTCCAAGATGGCCCTGCAACCGGACACTGCGTATAGCGCGGGCTTCGCGGGCGGCCAAGGGGGCCAGCCTTTTACCTACACGGATGCCACTGGTTTGACGTTGTCGGCAGTTCGCGTCTCATGGGGAGGAGTAGTCAACGCGCTCCAGATCGAGTTCAAAGACTCCGCCGGAACTACCGTGCGAGGCCGGGGGAGCGGACACGCGAACGGCAATACCCACGTGTTCGCCCTCGAGGATGGCGAATACATCACCGCCATTGCCGGCCGGGCTGGGATGATGGTGGATTCGATCCGGTTCCTCACGAACCGGGGCCGCAGTTCGCCTTGGTACGGTGGACAGGGCGGAGAGCCGTATGAAATCCACGCCCCGGCAGGAACTGAGGTCATCGGCTTCACGGGACGTGCGGGCGCAGCGCTCGATCAAGTGGGAATCGTCTACCGGATCCGAAAAAGCCCGTAGGCCTTTGCGAAGCTGCTCACACGTCCGCAACCTGCAGCGCGACCTCCATCTCCGCATGCGCCGCTCCGCGAAATGTGCCCGACACCGGCGCCGCGTCTTCGGCACGCAACGCCGCCGCCGCAGGGATGTGCAAATTCGCCGTGGCCATGCCGCGCGACGGATCGTATCCGCGCCAACCCCCGCCCGGCACGTACGCTTCGGCCCATGCGTGCAGGAACGCGGGATGATCGGCGGAGTGAAGCTCGTACCCGCTCACGAACCGCGCAGCGATCCCCACGGATTGGCAGGCGGCGCGGAAGAGCACCGCCATGTCGCGGCAGGCGAGTTCGCTTTCGCCGAGCGCCTGCCCGGGCGCGAACGGGTCGCCGTCAATGCGGACCACCTGCTTCCAGCCAGTCCAGATGCGGCGCGCAAGCGCATCGAGAAACGGCATCGTCTGCCCGCCCGCTTCCGCAGCGATTCCGCGCGCGAACTCGGCCACCGCCGGCGCCACTGGCCCACCATCGAGATACGCATCGAGATAAGGTGCAAGCGCCACCCGTTCGCAAGCCGGGTAGCGCAACGGCAGCGCGAGCGTCTCGCCGCGCGGAAGCAGGAAATCGTACGGATTCTCGCGCAGCGTCTCCACCTCGAACTGCACCGCCACGTTCAGCTCGGACGTTTCTCCGCCAAACCAAATCCGGGTGGCCGTGTTTCCGTGCGCATCGAGCGCCACGCTCTGGCCGGCGGGCTGCGGCGACACCGACATCTGCCAGGCGAGCAAACGCAGCGATCCATCGCAGCGCGGATGCATCCGCACCCAATGCGGCTCGAGGAACACCGGCGCGCTGTAGCGGTAGCGAGTAGCGTGCTGAACGCGGATCCGCATGCGCGGGGTCAGTCGCCGCCGCCGGAGACGAGTTTGGCGAACGCCGTTTCCACGCGATCGGCCGGCAGATCATGCACGCTTTTGCGCATGCGCTCCTGCCACCAACTCGAAATGGAGCGCAGGTCATCGTGCTGGTAGCGATGTTCCACCATGCGGAAGCTGCCTTTCTTGTAGAGGAGCACGTCGATCGGGTAATCGACATCGCCTGCGCACAAGCGCGTGGCGTCAAACGCGAGGATGCCCACTTTGAACGCGAACAGCAATGGGTCAGCGCGGTCGACGGTTCGCTCGAGGATCGGCTTGCCGAATCCCGTGGCGCCGATGATCTGATACGGAGTGTCCGGGCCGATCTCCACCCAGTTCCCTTCCGGATAAACGAGGAACAAGCGATGCGCCGTGTCACCGGTGGTTTGGCCGCCGATGAGCGAGTGGATGTTGAATCGCAAGTCGGCCTCTTTGAGCGCCTCGCGGTCTTCTTCGGAAACGCGGCGCACCTGGCGCGCGTAGAGATCCACCACGCGATACAGGCGGTCGCGCACGAAGCTCTCTTTGGCGAACTGCTCTTCGAAGTGGAGCAGCACTTTGTCGCGCAGCGAACGCAACCCCGAGGTCATCACGAAAAACGAGAATCCCGGTCCGCTATACGTGGCGGCTTTACGGCCGGTCAGGCATTCGTTGCCCGACATCAAGCGGGTGTCGGCGATTCCGACCAACCCCTCGTCAACCGTCATGCCGAGACAAAAGGTCATGGTCTCGAGCTTCCCCTCCCTGATGAATTCGTCACGAACGGACCGCGAAGAAGTCGCGATGGATGCATTCATCTATGTTATTCATTCTGGTCTGCAGTCCGTCGAGGAACTCGTGGAGCCCGCCGGCGATGACCCCGGCGACGTCCATGTAATCGAGTTCGGACCGCAGCAGCCCGAGCCGCTGTTCTGACTGCACGGAGAAGGCGCCGAAGGAACTTCCGGTGATGGTGTGCAGCGACTGATCGGCGCAACCGACGCAATAACGCACCGCGCGCGGAAACGCCGGGTCATTGAGCAGGAATTCGGCGATGCGCGCGGGCACGATGCGGCCGTGGCGCTTGCGATACATCTCGAAGCCGCTGACGGATTTGAGCACCGCCGCCCATTGGATGTCGTCGTAGGGCGTGCCTACGTCCTCGAGCTCGGGAAGCAGGATGAAGTACTTCACGTCGAGCAGGCGCGTGGTTTTGTCGGCGCGTTCGAGCTTGCGGCCGAGGCGCATGAAGTGCCACGCCTCGTTGTGCGTCATGGTCACGTCGGTGATGCCGTGAAACAGATGGCAGGCCATGCGCACGCGATGAAAGAACGACGGCAGCATGTCGCCCTCGAGCTTGCCGCGCGCTCCGGTGACCAGTAGATAAAGCTCGTTGGCCTGCTCCCACATTTCCGACGAGATCGTCTCGCGCACGGAGCGGGCGTTCTCGCGAGCGCCGCGGACGCAACTGACGATGGAGTTGGGATTCTGTTCGTCGAAGGTGAGAAACTCCACCACCGAATCATGAGTGGCTTCTCCGGCGCGCTCGCGGAAGACCGCCGCGTCACCGCTCGTGTCGATGAGCGGCTGCCACTGGTTCGAGTTGCCTTCCGGCAAGTCGAGCATGAGGTGGACATTGACGTTGACGAAACGAGCCACGTTTTCAGCGCGCTCGATGTAGCGCGCCATCCAGTAGACCGAGTCCGCCACGCGGCTGAGCAGCGGTTGCTCCGCTACCGTTTTTGACGCATCGGCGTAGGGAATGCTCATGTCTCGGAGCCTCCCTGGTCCGGTGCGAGCACCCAGGTGTCTTTGCTGCCGCCGCCTTGCGACGAATTCACCACGAGCGATCCCTTGCGAAGCGCCACGCGCGTGAGTCCGCCGGGGAGCACGAAAATCTCCTTGCCGTAGAGGACGTAGGGTCGCAGGTCGACGTGGCGGCCCTCGACTGCGTCGCCGGCAATAGTGGGGACCCGAGAGAGCGCCAGCGTGGGCTGGGCAATGAAGTTGCGCGGATTGCTTTCGATCTTGGCGGCGAACTCCTCGCGCTGCGCGGCGGTGGAATGCGGGCCCACCAGCATCCCGTAGCCACCCGCTTCGTTGGCCGACTTCACCACCAGCTTGTCGAGATTGGCGAGCACGTGTTGGCGGTCTGCATCGCGCCAGCAGAGATACGTGGGCACGTTCGGCAGGATCGGATCTTCGCCTTCGTAGTAGCGAATCATGTCGGGCACGTAGGCGTAGACCACCTTGTCGTCGGCCACGCCGTTGCCCGGAGCGTTCGCAAGCGCCACGCGGCCGCGCTGGTAGGCGTCCATCAAGCCGGGAACGCCGAGGAGCGAATCGGAGCGGAAGGCGCGAGGGTCGAGAAAATCGTCGTCGATGCGGCGATAGATCACATCCACGCGCTCGAGTCCCTTGGTGGTGCGCATGAAGACGTCGCCTTGCACCACGAGATCCTGCCCTTCCACCAATTGCACGCCCATCTGCTGGGCGAGGAAGCTGTGCTCGAAGTAGGCGGAGTTGTAGATGCCGGGCGTGAGCACCGTGACGCGGGGCTGGTCTCCGGCGCGCGGAGTGATCGACTCGAGCATCTCGAGCAGGCGGCTGGGATACGCGTCCACGGGCAGAACCGAAAGCCCCTCGAACACGCGCGGGAAGATTTGTTTCAACACGGCGCGGTTCTCGAGCACGTAAGAGACTCCCGACGGCACGCGCAGGTTGTCTTCGAGGACGTAATACTCGCCGTCACCGTGGCGGACGAGATCGGTGCCGGTGATGTGGCACCACACGCCGCGCGGCGGATTCAGGCCCTGGCATTGCGGCCGGTACGACGCGGCCGAGCGAACCACTTCCTCGGGGATCACTTTGTCCTTGAGGATCCGCTGGTCGTGATAGATGTCGTTGATGAATTCGTTGAGGGCGTGGATGCGCTGTTGGAGTCCGCGCTCGAGACGTTCCCACTCATGGTGGGGAATGATGCGCGGGATCAGATCGAAAGGGAAGATGCGCTCGGTGCCGCCTTCGGCTCCGTAGACGTTGAAGGTGATTCCCATCTGCAGCAGCAGCCGCTCGCAGGCGCGCTTGTGGCGGAGCAACTGCCCGTCGTCGAGGGAGTTGAGGGTGTCGAGCAGCAGCCGGCCGTGCTCGCGGGGGACACCGCCCTCGGCGAACATCTCGTCGTAAAAGCCGTCGGTCTCGTAGTCGTGGAACCGCAGAGTTCCATGGTCGCGCGAACGGGCGCCGGAGCGCCAATCGAAACTTTTTGTGAGGGGGATTCAAGGGACGAATCGCCCGCTTGCCTGAAGACATGCGACAACAGAAGGATGGGCCAGGAGATCTCCCCACGCGAAATGGAACTTCGCCGCGAACTGCCGCTGAAACCGGACGCCGTCATCCTCCGCGGCAACTGGGTGGAGTTGGCTCCGCTCGATCCCCTGGAGCACACACCCGATCTCTACGCCGTCTCGAACGGACAGCCCGCCAGACTTGGCGAACGGTCCATCGAAGCCTACGATTCGGACGCGCTCATCTGGGCCTACATGGGCTACGGACCCTTCGCCGGCCTCGACGAGTTTCGCGACTATCTTCGCTCCCTCACCGCACCCGCGAACCAATTCGCCTTCTGCGTCACCGATCTGATCTCGGGCAAGCCGGCCGGAGTGACCACGCTCATGAGCAACGCACCCGAGCATCTGAAGATCGAGGTCGGCCACATCTGGTACACCCCGCTGGTGCAGCGGACCGCTGCCAACACCGAAGCGACTTACTTGATGCTGCGGCACTGCTTCGAGCTCGGCTACCGCCGCCTGGAATGGAAGTGCAACGCGCTCAACGAGCGCTCGCGCCGGGCGGCGCTGCGGATGGGGTTCCGCTTCGAAGGGATCCAGGAAGCGCACATGATCTTGAAGGGGCGCAATCGCGACACGGCGTGGTTCCGGATCCTTGCGCCCGAGTGGCCAGACGTGAAACAAAAATTGGAAGAAATGCTTCGGCCTGCTTTGTGACGCGCTACTCGTGGCGCAGCGCGATCACCGGACTCGTCCGCATCGCCCGGCGCACCGGTCCGGCGGCCGCCAGCGCCGCTACCGCCACCAACAGCACGGCCATCCCGGCGTAGAGCTTCCACTCGAAAGGACTCACTCCAACCAACACCGCGCTCAGCGCTTTCCCGATCGCAACGGCCAGCGCGAGCCCCGGAATCATACCGCCCACCAGCACCCGCGCCAACCCGCGCGCCTCCTTGCCTGCGATGTCTTCTCCACGCGCGCCGAGCGCCATGCGAATCCCGATCTCTTTCGTTCGCTGCGCCACGGCGTACGAGATCGATCCATAAAGCCCGATCGCCGCGAGAAACAGCGCCGCCACGCCGAGAGTTCCGATGAAGTTTCCCATCACGCGGAACGGCGTGATCTGCCGGTCAATCAGCGTGTCGATGCTCACCACGCGGATCAGCGGCTCGCCCGGATCCGCAAGCGCCATCGCACGCCGCACCACCGGATCCAGCTCTCCGCGCCCGCGCACGACGCCCACTACGTATCGCGATTGCGACTGCGAAAGCGGGACGTAGATCTGGGGTCCGGAGGCGGCCGTCAAGTCGTACGTCTTCACATCGCCCACCACGCCCACGATGGTCCGCCAATTCCCGGGTCCGAGCCGGATGCTCGTCCCCACCGGATCGCGGCCGGCGAAGTAGCGGCGTTCCATCGCCTGATTGATCACCGCCACCTGCGGCGCATCTGTTCCATCCTGCTCGCCGATCATGCGCCCGCGCTGCGGAACGAGCCGCAACACCGCGCCATAGCCACCGCTTACGCGGCTCAGTTGCGCTTCCTGTAACTCGCCGGGTGCGGGATCGGGCCGGCCTTCCAAGCGGAACTCGGTGAAGCCGCCGGACTCGGTGAACGGCACCCAAGTGGCCAGCGCGGCGTGCTCCACTTCGGGTTGCTTGCGCAGTTCGGCGATCGCGCGATCGAAGAGTCCGCGCAAGGCGGGTTGATCCGTGTAGGTTTTCTCCGAAGGAGCGAGCGCGAAGGTCATCAGTCCGTGCGAGTCGAATCCGGGACTGCGTTGCATCAACTCGCGCGCGTTGCTCCACAGCAAGCCGGCGCCGACCATCAGCGCCAGCGCCAATGCGAACTGCGCTGCCACGAGCACCGACCGGAGCCGGCCGCTGCCCTTGCTCGCGGTCGCCTTCGCCGTACCATCGCGCAAGCCTTCGAACGCTGCGCCGCGAACCGCCGCAGCGGCCGGCAGCAATCCGAAGAGTACGCCGCCGATCGCGCTCACTGCGAATGCGAACGCGAGCACACCGGCGTTGACCTCGAGCACGCCGAAATTGCGCAGGTATCCGCGATTTTCGAACGGAATCGATGCAGTGATCCACTCGAGCACGAGCGGCGTGAGCACGGCGCCGGCCGCTCCTGCGGCGAGGAACAGGATGCAGTTCTCGGCGATCCACTGCCGCGTCACCTGCCATCGGGCGCCCCCGAGCGCAAGCCTCACCGCAGTCTCGCGGCGCCGCGCTGCGGCCCGAGCCAGCATGATGTTCGCGACGTTCGAGCAGGCGATGAGCAACAGGCATCCCGTCATGGCGAACATCACCGGCATCACGCCTGCATCGTGATGGCGGCGAATCTCGTCCGCGAGCGGGACGATGCGCGGCACGCGGCCGGAATCTTCGCTCGGATGTAGCTGCGCCATCCGCTTGGCGATGCTTCTGGTTTCCGCTTCGGCTTGGCTCGCCGTGGATCCCGGGCGCAGACGGCCGATGCCGTTCAGTTCGCGGTTCCTACGCTTCGCGCGCTGTTCGGCCGTGAAGGCGAAAGGCGTAATGAGGTTGAGGCGGCCCATCAACGGGAAATGGAAATCCGCGGGAAGCACGCCGATCACGGTGTGCGGTTGCTCGTCTACCTGAATCGTCTTGCCGATGATCGCGGGGTCGGCATTGAAGCGGTCACGCCACAGGCCTTGGCTGAGGATCGTCACGCTGCTCTGGCCGGGAACGCTTTCCTCTTCGCGAAAACCGCGCCCCATCGAAAAGCGAGTCTCGAGAAGGTGGAAGAAATTCGTGGTGACGCGCCCGCCTTTGAGCATCTGCGGACGACCGTCGCCCGTGAGCCGGAAGTCTTCCACGCGGTATCCGGCGAGGTCTTCGATCGACCTCGCTTCGCGCTTCCACTCGTCGAACTCGGCGGCGCTGATCGACTGTAGGTTGCCGTCGGACTCCTTCATTCCACGCACGTCGATGAGGCGCGTGGCGTCGGCGAAGGGGAGCGGCTGGAAGATCCAGGCGTCCATGATGGTGTAGACGGAGGTGGTCCCGGCCATGCCGAGGCCGAGTGTGAGGATCGCGATGGCGGCCATCCCGGGGGACTTGCGGAGGCGGCGGATGGAGTAACGGAGGTCGGCGAAGAGACCGGACATGGGCTCAGGATATGCAATCCAGAGCCCATGGGTTCGCGAGCGATTTCAAGCGATTGCTGAACCGCTCCTGTTCGGTTGTGGGACGCGGCGTTCGACAGTGGACAGCCGCTACCGGCTGCCCTGCTCATGCCCCGCCGGGCGCGCGTGCGAAATCTTGGTCCCGATAATTTCCCCGGAAACCACCAGTTCCACGCGCCGATTCCGCTGCCGCCCCTCGGCCGTTTGATTCGAAGCAACCGGCTGCGTCTTTCCCAACCCACGCGCGCTGACGTTGCCCGAGTTGACGCCCTGACTCACGAGATATTCCCGGACCGCCCCCGCCCGCTGCTCGGAAAGCCTCTGATTGAACTCGTCCGTCCCGATGCTGTCGGTGTGGCCTTCCACGTCGAGCCGCAATCCCGGATACGCCAGCACCAACCCCGAAAGCCGCGCCAGTTTCTCGCGCGTGCCCGGTTTCAGCGTGTATTTGCCGAAGTCGAACAGCACATCGCTCATGTTCACGATGAGTCCGCGCGCAGTATCCGTCGTCTCGAGGATCGCGTTCAATTGATCCCGCAATTGCTGCCGGAGTTTCTCTCGCTCGCCTTCGGCTTGCGCCCGCTCACCTTCGGCACGGGCGCGTTGCCGCTCCGCCTCAGCCGCTGCGGCGCGAGCCTTCTCCACATCCGACGCGAGAGCCTGTTGCTGCGCGATCGCCGCAGCGCGAGCGGCCTCTGCTTCCGCCTTCTCCTTCGCCGCGAGTTGTCGCGCGGCATCCGCTTCCGCTTTGGCGCGCTCGGCGGCCACACGCTCCGCTTCGGCGCGAGTCCGCCGTTCCGCCTCGATCCGCTGTTGTTCTTCCGCCTGTACGCGAGCAGCTTCCGCCTGCCGCCGATCCGCATCGGCGCGAGCCCGCAGCGCAGCCTCCAAGCGCGCATCCTCCTCCGCCTTCAGCTTCGCCGCCGAAGCAGCTTCGGCCTTAGCGCGCTCCGCCGCTTCCCGCTCCGCAGCCGCGCGACGCTCGGCTTCCAAGCGCTCCGCCTGGATCCGCTTCACCGTGATCGCGCGCGCGTCTTCCGCCGTCTGCACTGCCTGCCGCGCGATCATCGCCGTGGGCTTGGTCTGCTTGCGCACGTGATAGTCGCGCGATTGCTCGAGCAGTTGCTCGGCTTTGCGAAACTCGCCGACGGCGTATTGGTCCGCGCCGGTCCAGCGAGCAATGCGGACCGCGCGCTCAGCCTCCAGCAACTCGAGCGGCGCGGGCCTTTTGCCGGCCGAGACTGGCTCGCCGGCGCGGACTTCGTCATGGCGAAATGGATACTCCACGCGATCGAGCAGATCGTAATTCGCGGTCATGTCTTCCACTTTGCCGAGTGTGTCTTTGCGTACGATGTTTTCGAGCCCCACCATGTTCGAGGGCTGCGTGACGGCGTAGTAAGGCTCGGCGGTGACGATCATGCCGAACGCTTGCAGCTCCGTGGTGACGTTCACCTTGGCGCGGCCTTCGGAGTCGAGCAGAAGTTCGCCGAGGTTGGTGGCGCGGCCTTCCGGCGAGATCGCCCACAGCACCCAGGTGAGCCATTGCTCGCCGGATTGCTGCGCGGGCTTCATGCCGCGGAACTCGACTTCGATTTCCACGTAGCCTTTCTTACTCTCCACCTTGGCTTCGCCGGTGGCCTTCGGCAGGATCGACGTGCCTTCGAAATTGACCTTGGTCGCGCCGCTTCTGTGGCGATAGTTGATGGACTTCACGGTTCGCGAAACCACCGTGGTGCGGAAGACCGGAGTTTGGTCGAGCGTCACCACGGGCTTGGTGATCTGGACGGTGGGCTGTTGCTGCGCCATGCAAGTCAGGGCGCAGAGGGCGGTGATTGTCAGTCTCATGCTGACCTCCTTATGCGTGGAGGCGAAGCACGCTCGAGACCATTCGGCGCAAATGGTTGATTCCCAACAACGGGCGCGGCCAGAGCGCGTGTCTTCTGCCCGGCCGGGGCCGGTAAAAACTTCCTACCCGGTCAGAACGCCACTCGTTCGGATTTTCCGGCTCCGGCCGAGTTGGTCAGTTCCACTTCCACGCCCGTGATCTGCAGCGCGTCTCCGCTCACCGGAAACTGCGCTCGCATCAGGAAAACGCCGCCCAACGAAGATTCGCGAAAATGTTTCGCGAACTCCGGGCCAACGGCAACGCGCACGGCGTCTCCGATCGCGCGCCCCGCCTTGTCGAAGAACGTGAACGCCGCGCTCGATGCCGATCGTGTGTTGTCGAAGCCAGTGATGGTCACCTCGATTCCGCCATTCACCCGAGCCGCCTTCGCACTATCGATCTTGGGTGCAGCAGGCGCGATCGAGATGCGCTCTTCGTAGTTGCGCGCCCCAGCCTGCAGGCGAAACACCAACACGCCCGCCGTGGTCCCCGTCTGGAAGATCACATCGCTCGAGCCGTTCCAGCGAGCCGCCGCCTCGCCTTCCACGATGGAGAGCGCAGCCGATCGCGCCGAACCCCGCAGGAACTGCACGCCCGGATCGTCACCGAGTCCAGCGGCCGGCTCGAACGCGAGCGAGAGCGTGGCAGTCGCCGTGGTGCGCGAAGGCTCCGTGAAGCGGACCTGCAATTGACGCTGCTCTCCGCTGACCGCGCCTGCAGTGCCCGTGAACACGATTCGCGCCTCGGGCAACGGTGGTTCGAGCGCGACGCCTTGCAAGCGATACACGCGATCATCGAGACTAAGGCTCCCCTCGAGGATCCCCGACCGCGTCGGCGCGAAGCGAATCTCGTAAGCGCGCGAAGCTCCGGGTTCGAAGCGCAGCGGCAACGCCGCGATCGTCTCGCCCGCAAATGCCGACCCCGTAACGTCCACCCGCCCCACCGCTACTGCCGCCGTTCCGTCATTGCGAAAGTAGAATCGCCGCGGCAGCGCTTGCCCGCGCTCCACGCGGCCGAAGTCCACCGGCGTCGCGCGATCCACCACCGCCAGCGCCCCGTTCGTTTCGAGCAGCACCGTGATGCCCTGCTCCGCGGTCGCGCGAAACACCGCGGTCCGGTCGTTCGCCTGTAGCGTGGCTGAGTAGACCCCGAACGCCTGCGGCTGGAAGCGCACGCGGAAATCGACGTTCGAACCCGGCGCGATCAAATGCGGGACCGTGGGATGCCCGTCGAGCGAATAGGCCGGTCCGCTGATGCGCAGCGTGGTCAACTGCATCGAAGCCGCGCCGAGATTGCGCAAGCGCACGCGCTGTTCGAGCGTGTCTCCGGCGAATGTCTTGCCGATATCGACCACGCCTTCGGCCGCCGTTTCGCGACCCGCCGAATCGAGCGTGTACACGGCGAGTTGCGCCCATGCCAACGGCGCCGCAAGCAGAATCAGGGCAAGGCGAACCATTCGATGCGCTCTCCCTTGCGGCGGATCGCGTAGCTGCCCACTCCCCGCGCTTCCACCCAATCGTCAGACATGGCCGCGAGCGATTCGGCTTCGATCGGCAGCTTCTGTTCGCGCGCGCCACTGCGGAACACGACGCCGTCGCCGGTGACCAGCGCCATCGCACGATCCGGCCAAACGAACGCGGCGCGCACCGAATCACCTGCGGGCGATTCCTCGAGCACGCGACCCGAAGCATCCAGCCGGCGCAGCACCGCGCCATCGCCATCGCGCACCACCGCGAGCACGCCGTCGCCGCCCGGCGAAAACGCGAGCCAATCTCCGGTAACCGGAAGGGTGGTCCAGCGGCTGTGTGCCCACAGGTGGATCCACCCCGGTTCCCAAACACCTGCTGAGACCCGCGTGATGCCCAGCAAGGTGCGCTCGCCCGTCTTGGGACGGCGAGCCACTACATCGTTCCCCGCAATCACGAGGAACTCCTGGCCATCGCCGATGAGTGCCAGGTTGTCCGAACAAGCCGCATCGCGTACGCCGATACGCTCCGCGGCGCCGGAAATCAAATTTCCGCCAACGCCCTGAACCACGCGCAACTCGCCCGCCGCATTCAGCGAGCATCCAGCGCGCGGCAGTTGCATGCCGGCCCACAACGCCAACATCAGAATCGCGTTCATGGGCGGCCCACCGATATGATTGGGGTCCCGACGCGTGGCGCTGCAACCGTAACCGCCGCTGCGGCGGCCGGCGAAGAGCTCGCCGAACCATGCCGTGTCAACCCCACCGCGAGCCCTCCCGCAACCGCCCCCCCCACGATCATCAACCACCGTGCGCGACCGCCGCCCCGGCTCACGCGCGGCTGCGGAGCTTCGCGCAGCGCTGACACCGCCGGACTCTGCACGCGCACCGAAGCAGCTACGAACTGGTTCACGATGCATCCCGCCCGCGCTTGATCTTTCGCCGCGATCACGCGGACCCGCAGTGGTCCGCTCTCGGCGCCGAGCATCGGAGCAGGCGCGATCGCTTTTCCATCTCCGCCAGTGACCGCGAGCGCGGTCCGCAGCCCGGGCGAGAACGCTCCGCTCGGACCCTCTTCCGGTAACAGAAAGCTGACCCGCGCTCCAAGCACGGGGGCTCCCGTCTCATCCGTGACCTGGACCCCGACGCCTTGCGCCGGCCGCGATCCAGCCGGATACACGCCGCCCTCGCCATGCAGAACCCTGATTTGAAGAATTGCGGTTTCCGCCCACAGCCGACCCTGGAGCGCAAAACCCACGAGCAGGCACACCGCCACCCAGCACGCCCGCCACGCGCAAGAAAACATGGATTGCCACCGAGGCAGAGCTAGAGCTTACGAACCAGAATCGCGGTTATGTTATCCGGCCCGCCAGCCTTGCGTGCAGCCTCTATTAGATAGTGGCATTTGGCCTCCAAAGTTCCCAAGTTTTTTAGCCCGGAAACGATATTTTCTTGCGAGACCACACCGTGAAGGCCATCCGAGCACAGCAAAACCAGAGAATCTGCCCCCAAACGTAGGGAACGAGAATTGATTCGGAGCGTGTTGTCTACGCCGATCGCCATGGTGAGCACGTGACGGAACGGGTGGTTCCTCAGCCGCTCGTCGTCGAGCCCCAGCTTCCGCCCCACTTCGTTGGCCCACGTCTGGTCTTCGGTCAACGGCTGGAGCCCACCATTATTGAATAGGTACGCGCGGCTATCGCCGACGCTCGCAATCGCGATCTCGTCGCCGTTGTCGAGCAAGCCGACCATCGTGGTACCCATGCCCGTGTACTGGACCTCGGAGGCCGCCTTGGCCAGCACCGTGCGGTTCGCCTCATCGAAAGAGTCGCGAAGCACGGTCTCGCTCCGAACCGGCGCCGAGCGGATGAAATCGGCCGCGGTCTGCACCGCAAGCAGCGACGCCGTCTCGCCCGCTTGCGCCCCCCCCATGCCATCGGCGAGCAGGCACAATCCGAGCGCAGGTTCGATTAGATAAGAATCCTCATTGTTTTTTCGGACGCATCCAGGGTCCGAGAGTCCATACGCTTCGAGCACGTGCTCTCGAATTATAGCCGACTGGCGAGGCCGTTACCGCACGGCCAGCGTGCGCGCGGTCTTGGCAAGGAAGATGGCCTCCGAGCGCCAGCCGTTCTCGTCGGTGGGAGCACTTTCGAGCAACCCGATCGCGGATGCGTAATTAGCCGTGCCTTTGTATTCGGAACCCGCAAGAAGCAGCCCGAACTCGGCGAGCCCCGCTGCGAAGCGGAAGTCAGCCGGCGCCTCTCGCATCGGCGGCTTGGCATACGCGGTGGTCATCGCGATTTCCTTGCTGACAGACGCGGCTGGGTCTTTGTATCGAACTTTGACGGTGAGCGCCTCGGCGCTTCCCGCCGCATCGGGTCGCGTGGTCACTTGTTGGTACTTGAGCGGATCATCGGCGATCTTCGTCTTCGCGCCTACCGGGACCACCTCATAGAGCGCCGTGACGCTGTGCCCGGCGCCGAGATCGCCTGCATCTTTCTTGTCGTTCTTGAAGTCCTCGTCTTTGAGGCGGCGGTTGTCGTATCCGATGAGACGCCACGCGCGCACATGGGCGGGGTTGAACTCCACTTGCAGCTTCACGTCTTTGGCCACCGTGAGCATGGTCGCGCCCATCTCCTGCACAAGCACCTTGCGCGCTTCGAGCAGCGAGTCCACGTAGGCGTAATGGCCGTTGCCGTGATCGGCGAGCTTCTCGAGTTTCGAGTCCTTGAGGTTGCCGTATCCGTAGCCGAGCACCGTGAGGAAGATGCCTCGGTCGCGTTCGCCGCGGATGAGCTTCACCAGTTCGTCATCGCTCGACACGCCGACGTTGAAATCGCCATCGGTGGCGAGGATCACGCGATTGTTCCCGCCGCGGATGAAGTTCTCGCGCGCGGTGGCGTAGGCGAGTTGGATGCCCGCGCCTCCGGCCGTGCTGCCTCCCGCTTGCAGCGACTCGAGCGCCGCGCGGATTTTCTCTTTCTGCGATCCAGGCGTGGAGGGCAGCACGGTCCCGGCGGCTCCCGCGTAGACGACGATCGAGACGCGGTCCTGCGAGCGGAGCCGGTCGATCAGGAGCGCGAACGACTTCTTGAGCAGCGGAAGTTTCAGCGGATCGTACATCGAGCCCGAGACATCGATGAGGAAGACGAGGTTCGCGGGCGGAAGCCGGTCGGCGGCGATGGCGCGCGTCTTGATGCCGATCCGCACGAGCGCATGTTCGCGGTTCCAGGGGCACTCGGCCATTCCAGCGGTGATCGAGACGGGCTGGTTCGGTGGCGGATCGGGATACGAGTAGCGGAAGTAGTTCAGCATCTCCTCGATGCGAACAGCTTCTTTTGGAGGAAGGCGCCCTTCGCGCAGGAAGCGGCGGATGTTCGAGTACGAGGCAGTGTCAACATCAGCGGAGAATGTGGAGAGCGGCCGGCGCGCGACGCTGGCGAAGCCGTGCTCGCCTGGGTGCGAGTATTCTTCGGTGTTCATCGCCCGCTCGGCGAGCATCGGCGGCGGTGGCGGAGCGGCGGGAACTCCGCCGATAATGCCTCCGATCACGCCACTCGCGGCTCCACCCGGGATGCTGCCCGCCACACCGGCGGGCGGGAGTCGCAATTCCACAGCCGCCGCTCCGGCCTCGGCCGTCTTCGACGCTAGCCCGCCCCCGACTTGCCGCACGCGAACGAGATACCAACCCTTGCGAAGCCCCGCAAAACGAAAGCGCCCCTTCACGTCAGTCTTCGTCTGCTGCACGGTCACCGATCCGGCAGCGAGTTCTACGGTGACTTCGGCAGCCGGCGCACCCGAAGGATCGAGTACGACGCCCTGAATGACAAGTCCAGCAGACTGCGCGGCGAGCAGCCCCGCGAGCAGACACACGAATAGCGCGACGATCGGCCGAGGTTTCATGACTGGTTGGTTCGATGAAATAGACACCGCACGCGGGCTCCCGGTTCCCGGCGCGAAGCGGCTATTTGCGGATCCAGCGGATCCGCCCGCGGACTTCGACGACCTGCGCGGGCATCCCGCGCAACCAAGTCACAAACGCCAGCGAGCGATCGGAAGCGAGGAGATCACCGTCCACCGGCACTTGCACCTGCGCTGCCATCAGCGATCCATCGCCCGCATGGAGTGCGAACAGCCGCCCGCCGCGGGGCTGGATCCACTGGGTGAGATCCCCGCGGCTAGCACCCGCCACCGCCATTAGAGTAGTTGCGCCGGGTGGGCGTTCGTACTTCGTGTCGAAGGTGTGCGTGACGCCCATGGCCGAATTCGAAACGCGAAGGCTGAAGCGATCGGGAAGATACTCTTCGGCTCTTCCTCCGCGGGTGAGGGCGCGGATGCCGTGACCAGGGCAGGTGCGAATGGTCATGGGGTTGTTGTCGCCCGGATAGTGGATATCGAAGCAACCGTCGTTGCCCTCGAGGAAGCTTGCGGGCTGCCGCTTGGAACTCGATACAACCAATTCCGCTTGCACTTTCGCCGGCGCCGGTGGCTGGTACGCATCGGCCCACAGCCACCCTCGCGACATTTGGACGCGATACCCGTAACGCATCACGCGGGTGATCGGCGCGGGGCTTTGGTCAATGATGATCTCGCGGCCCTCCGGACCGTCGACGATCAACTGATCGGTCCACTCGAGAGACTGCCGGTTCGAGAGCAGGATTTGCCACCCTCCCTGATCCGTGGCGATCAGTTGCTCCACGATCTCCGATGCAGGCGCCGTCTGGGGCTGAAGCAGCTTATCCACGCTCGCTTCGAAGGCCTCGACTTGCCGCCGGATTTCGCCATTGTTGCCGCGGTGGCAATCGGTCAGCACAAACTCGGCGCGCCCATTTCGATTCGCGTCCTTCACGATCAGTGGTCGAGAGTCAGCCGCCTCTTGGAAGTCGCGAGAAGTGGATGCGGACCAGGGCACTGGCCGGCCATGCCCATCGAAGAGAAGCAGCAGGATGTCCGTCCAATTCACACACCAACCCACTCCCGAGAATGTCCGCCCGACAAGCAGGTCCTTTTGCCCATCCGCGTCGAAATCAGCGATCCAAATCTCGGTCTGCCCCGCACCGTTGACCGCGTCGAACGATACGCTCCACGGCGCGCCGTGCTTGTCTTTGCCTCCGATCCGGACACTCGCATCCGAGGCACCACGGACTTTGGCGATACCGAGATCAATCTCGGCAGGGTCTCCGGGGTGACGAATGGAGCCAGCCTGTCGCATCGGGAACCGTTGCCCGAACGCCATCGCGACCACGAACAAGAAGATGACCCGCATGTCCTCGCCATCTTCCATCCTACGCACGAAATCACTCCCCGCCGCCACCAAGCCAGAAACTCGCCATCCGCGCGGCCATGGCGGGCGCGAATCGCCGCCAAATATGTCAAACACTTTACTAAAAAATGTTCCAAACACCTCGATAGTGGCGCGTGCCCGAAAGCACCATCCGCCAGATGGCATCCGGTGCGGACTTCGTCCTCGTCTTCACCGGACCCGTCTTCCGCGGGACGATGCGCGCATCGGGATCCATCCAGTCGCCGTGCCTTGTCAGCCTTTCAAGGTGGTTCTCGTCAGCCGTGCATCGACGCTGCCTGCTTTCGCCGCCATTCTTACGAACGACTACAATCCTCGCGAACCACTCGCCCGCTTCGCGTGCCCGATCGCCGAAGTAAAACGCCGAACCGGGCTTGCCTTCTTCCCTGGGCTGCCCGCTTCGCCGCCCGGGGTTGATTCTGTGATCCAATAGCTCACTGATGAATCTCCTCCTCGTGCTCGCGGCCGCAAGCGTGTCGCTCATGGCCGCCGCAGATCTCGAAACCGGCGCCGTCAAGCGATCTGACGGTGCCGCCTTCTTCTCGAACGCGATACCGCAGGTGTCGCGGCTCGGCGACGGACGTTTGCTTGCCGTCTGGCGCGTCCAGGCGAAAGGCAGCCACGACGCTCGTGTCGTGGGCGCGTTCTCGGCTGACGGCGCGCGAACCTGGTCCGAGCCGAAAACGCTGATCGACCATCGCGACAAAGACGACGGCGATGCGAACATGCTGGTCGACGGCTCGCGCGTGTGGGTCTACTGCACCACGGCCAACATCCCCAACAAAATCGACAAGAGCTGGACCTATGCCGTCCACAGCAAAGACAACGGCGCCACATGGTCAGAGGCGCGCGAGATCTTCATCCCGCGCCAATACACACCTGGCAAACAGCACAACGCGATCAAGCTCGCCGACGGCACCTACATGATGGGCATCTCGTGGGACCTGTGGCCCGAGCGTGGCATGGCCGCGCGCACCGAGGGCGAGATGAATCTCTCGAGCGGCGTGTTGCTCTCGAAAGACGGCTTCCAGTGGACCTTGCATGGCGACATCCACGCGTTCATGGAAAAGGTCCGGCCCGGAGCCACGAACGGCCTATGCGAGCCTTCCATCGTGCAGTTGGCCGATGCCTCGGTGCTGATGATCCTGCGCTCGGGCGGATCGCGACATTGGGAATCCCGCAGTCGCGACGGCGGCGTCACATGGTCGGACCCGCAACCGAGCGCGCTCCCCGGCAGCAACACGCCCACCGCATTGTGGCGGCTGAGGCGCGGAACAAACGAGATCGTTGCTGTTTGGAACAATTCCCCGACCCATCGTTTTCCCCTTGGCGTGGCCATGTCGCGCGATGGAGGCAAGACCTTCTCGCGCCCGCGCATCCTGGCCCCCGGCGATGGCTACCAGGTTTCTTATCCCGGAATCACCGAACTCGAAGACGGGACGCTCGTGGCTGTGTGGCAACAGCAATTGCCCGAGGGTGGCCGCGATATTCGTTGGGCGCGATTCCGCCCGGAATGGATAATCGAATGACGCATACGATGAGTTTGTTTCGGCTCGATGGCAAGATCGCCCTGGTCACCGGCGGCGCAGGAATTTATGGGCGTCACATCGTTCGCGCGTTGGCCGAAGCCGGAGCCACCGTGTACACGGCCTCCCGCGACGCCAAGAAGTGCGAAGCCTTCGCGGCCGAGCTTTCCCGCGAAGGCTTGTCCGTGATCGGCGGCGGTTGCGATCTCGCCTCGGAACCCGACGTCCGCTTCTTTCGCGACCGCATCGTGGCCGAGAGCGGCCGGCTCGATGTGCTCGTGAACAACTCGGTGGCTCGCTCTGGCGGCGACCTCGGCACCGCAACTGCGGCCACGTGGGAAGAGACGATGCGCGTCAATTCCACCGGGTTCTTCCTCGCGTGTAAGATCTTCTCCGAACCCATGCAAGCGATGCGCTCGGGCTCGATCATCAACATCGCGTCGATCTACGGAATGGTGGGTCCGGACTTCTCCATCTACGAAGGCACGAAGATGTACAATCCGGTGGACTACGCGTTCTCGAAAGGCGGCATGATCAACATGACGCGCTACCTGGCCAGCTATCTCGCTCCCTGGAACATCCGCGTCAACTCCCTGTCGCCGGGTGGCTTCCAAACCGAGGCCATGCCGGAACCGTTTCTCCAAGCCTACAAGCGCCGGACCTTGCTGCGCCGGATGGCCGATGATGACGACATCAAAGGCCCGATCGTGTTCCTGGCTTCCGAGGGGTCGCGCTACGTTACCGGTCAGAACATCCCAGTGGATGGAGGTTGGACCGCAACGTAGTGCCCGCGAAATGGACTGCTAGACTGGCGATGAGGTCACGATCATGAAACGTTTCGCGCTGTTCGTGTCATTTCTCCCGGTTCTGTTCGCTCAGCAGGCCGCCACCAAAGACGAGAAGCTCGCTCCCTACTATCCGACACCCGAATCGGTTGTGGAGAAAATGCTGCGGCTCGGCGAACTGAAAGCGGGCGAGCGCATGTTCGACCTGGGCAGCGGAGACGGCCGCATCGTGATCATGGCCGCCGACAAATTCAAAGCGAAATCCACCGGCGTGGAACTCGATACCGACCTCTTCAAACAAAGTTCAGACCGCATCACCAAGAAGGGATTGCAGCGGCTGGCCAACATCGTCCACGGCGACGTGCTGAAGCAGGACTACTCGGCGGCGAACCTGATCACCGTGTACCTGCTGCCGGCGTCGAACGAGAAAATGAAGCCGATCCTCGAAAAGCAACTCAAGAAGGGAACCCGCGTGGTGGCGCACGATTTCGAGGTGGCTGGCTGGACTCCGGAGAAGGTCGAAAGCATCGATGACGACGGCGAGGGCCGTTCGCATACACTATATCTTTACCGCCGCTGAGGAGTGGCGGCCGGACTGACTTGTCCTCCCAATACTTTTTGATTCCGATCACCTGGAGACGTGCGTTGTTCGCGATCCGGGTGGCCGTGGCCGCCGCAGCCGTGATCCTATCCGCCGAAATGCCGGCGCGCATCGTTGCTGTGGTGTACCTGCTGTGGGCAGTGCTGGTGCTGACATGGCGATCCTTGCAGCGTCCGACGCTCGGCTTCGTGTTGTTGGCGATCGATGCCGCGATGCTCGCCGCGATGTCTGGATTCTTCGGGCTCGGCCTGGGTTGGGGCGTGGCCGCGATCTGGCTGGTGTTCGTACTTGCGCAGGCCGTGCTGTTCCACGGCTGGCTCGAAGTAGCCGCCTCGGCCGCGATCTGCTGCCTGGGATTTTCGTGGGTGCAGCCTGTCGAAGCGAGCCGCATTCTCACCACCGCCTCCGCGTTGTGCGGATTGCTCGGCGCCGCTGCGGGAGCGATGAAGCATCAATACGAAAGCCGGCTCTTCAAGCTTTCGCGGCAGGGCGTGCTCTATCGCGCCGAGGCTCTTGGAGCTCGCGATGCCGAGCGCGAGCGGCTGGCCAACGATTTCCACGATGGTCCGCTGCAGAGCTTCGTGAGTCTGCAGATGCGCCTCGAAGTGGTGCGGCGCAAGCTCGCCAAAGATCATGACGCCGGCATGGAAGAACTCGGCGAATTGCAAGCGTTGTGGAAGAAGCAGATTGACGACGTGCGCGAGTTCGTACGCGCCATTCGCCAAGAAGAGAACGAGACGCTCGATCTCGCGGTGGCGTTGAACCGGTTCGTGGAAGCGTTCCAAAAGGAAGCAGACATTCAGGTGAGGTTCTCCGGCACGGCCGACCTCGAGCGGCTCGATCCGCGCGACGCGACCGAGATCCTACAAGTGGTGCGCGAAGGTCTGCACAACATCCACAAGCACGCCAAGGCGAGCGAGATCGGACTACGCTTGCAAGACCTCAACGACGGCGCCAAGGGCGCGCTCGAGATCGTGATGGAAGACAACGGGCAAGGGTTTCCCTTCGCTGGCACGTTCACGCTCGATGATTTGGATGCGCTCGGCAAGGGTCCGGCGAGCATCCGTAGGCGCGTGCGTCATTTGAACGGCAGCTTGACGCTCGATACCGGACCGGGCAAGGGAAGCCGCCTCGAGGTTCGAGTTCCGCGGTGAGCCTTCGAGCAGCGCTGTTCCTGCCTGTGTTGGCGCTGCTGTGTGGGTGCGGCCGGTATGCCGATTTCGCGCTTCCGGCTCCGGAAGGTTCGGCCGCCGCAGAGCCCGCGTTCCAATGGCGCGCACGAACGGGAGCGGTTCTCGAGCGCGGTGCGGCGGGCGAGTGGGATTCGATCGATGCCCTGAATCCTTCAGTGGTCGAGTTCGGTGGCAAGCTGGTCAATCTCTATTCCGGCTATGACGGGAAGACCTGGCACACCGGAGTGGCCGAGTCGCCCGACGGGGTCACTTGGCGAAAGGCCGGCCGCGTGATTTCGCCAGACGGGGCGACTTGGGAGGGCAACTACATCGCGGCCAACGGATCGGCGATGGTAGTGGATGGGTCGATTGTCTACTGGTATCAGGCTGGGGATCCGCCGCGAATCGGCGTGGCGCGATCGAACGATGGGCGAGCGTGGCGGAAGGAGCAGGCCCCCGTGCTGCGGCTGGGTCCGCGTGGCTCGTGGGATGAGCGCGGCGTGGCCGACCCGTATGTGATCCGGCGCGATGGGCGCTTCTACTTGTTCTACCTGGGCCAGGATCGCGCGCATCAGCAGCGGTTGGGCATCGCTCGATCGGCGGACGGCGTGACGTGGGAGAAGCTACGCTCGAACCCGATCCTCGAGCTCGGCGCCGAAAGCGATTTCGACGAGAACGGACTCGGTGAGCCGGCCGTCTGGACCTCGCATGGAAGGTGGTGGATGCTCTACACGGGCCGCGACCGGCGCGAGTATCGCCGAATCGGGTTGGCGTGGTCAAAGGATGGGGTCCAGTGGCAGCGCTATCGCACGGCGCCACTCTTCACCGGCGGCGAAGCGTGGAACGCGAAGGTGGTGTGCGACCCGGCGCTGCTGCCAGGTTCCGGAGGGGCACTGCGGATGTGGTACGGGGGCGGCGACGTGGCCCATCCCGCCGAGAACATCCATGGTGCGATCGGCTATGCGGAGCTGAGCTACTCGCCAGACTCCGAGATCAAGCGCTGATACTCACGCTTGGCGTGATCGTAGGCGTTCTTCATGTCGCCTTGTTCCGGCAGCCGAATTCGACCGATCTTTTGTTTGAAACAAGTATCCACCGCCGTGAGGCACCACTCGGCGCTCTTCTTGGATCGCACGGGTTTGCCGCCCACGGTCACCCACACGGGGTTCGTGTGCGAAGAAGGCAGGATCCGGAGCGCGACCCAACTCGACCGGTCAATCTTCACGTTGAATGACTCGGTGCGGATCTGGCCATCGGCGGCGATCTCGCGACGCTCGACAACTTCGCCGTTGACGACCACTTCGAGCGGTACGCGATTGGTATCGCCGATACGGGCGCGCTCCAGTTCCCAGTAGGGCTTCTGGTCCGCGCGCAGCTTGCGGATCTCCGGATTCGGCTTCTCATCGAGCAGCGCCGCCACCTGCGCGCTCAGCTTCACTGTGCCCGGCGCGCCGAGCGCGAGTTCCGATGAGCCCGCGCCCATCGCCGTATCGTTCACCTTGAAGCCGATGAGATGGCTCTTGCCATCGGAGACGTAGTTGCGCCCTTCGCGAATGCCGCGGACCCAGTCCTCATAGTCGAGCGACTGCTGCTTCACGTAGCTGCGCCCGAGCCCCACCTTTTCGCCGTAGATGCACGGGAAGTCGGTCTCGCCGCTGATGCGGGCGCGATAGCCCACATTGAGCGTGTGATACCAGATGTTCAGCTCCCACGGCCACGGCGTGTCGACCGTGGAGATGAAGTCGGTGAGCCCGTGCGTAACGCTGACCACGTACTCGTTGGCGCCGATGCCATCGAACGGCGGCATTTCATACGAGAGCGTCTTGGCTTCTTTGAGCGTGAGTCCCCAACCCGAGTGCGCGTATCCGGTGACGGCGCCTTGCGCCTTGGCCCAGCGCAAAATCGGGATCCCCCACGTCGGCCAATCTTCGATGCGCTGCGTGCCTGGGTAATCCTGCTCGCGGAGGCCCAGCATGATCAGGTGTCCGGTGTGGCTCGATGGGTGTCCGGAGACCTCGACGTCATAGCGGATGCGATGGTCCTTTGTGGAAGCGGCGTTTTCCTTGCCTTCGAAGAACGTCTTCTGGAAATACCAACCCGGACCCCACGTGAGCACGGAGCCGATCTTCAGATCTTCGCCGGTAACGTGGCGCATCATGTCGGCCGGATAGACGCCTTCGGTGGGCCGCTCGTAGTGCGCGCATCCGGCGGCGTGGATGTGATGGTCGCCCGAATACCAACCCATCTTGGCGGGGTCGATCCAGCGCTCGAGCCGGAACGTGAGCTGCACGGGTTTATCATTTTCCACCCGAAATGTTTGAAACTTTTTCTTGTATTCCGGCCCGCGCGAGTACTCCACGCGATAGTTGCCCGGAGGCAACGCAACGCTTTCGCCATCGGCGCGATAGACCTGCGGGTGGAAGAAGAAGTCGCCGCCGAGGCGCTTGGTCTGCGACGGGTAGACGCGGCCCTTCTCATCGCGAATAAGGAAGCCGGCGGTGGTGGGCTTGTCGTCGAAGTCGAGCACGCGGAAGTTGACCTTGGCGGCGGCCTGCGCGGTGAAGAGAATGTCCACTTCGTTGCGGAAGCCGAGGTCCTGCGAGCCCTGCCCCACGTCGAACAGGAGCTTGCCCTCGCGCTTGCCCGCGTCTTTCGAGTAGATCTGCAGGATGCGGTATTCGAGCTCGAGTCCGGAGAGGTGCACGCGCATGGGCTGCTTGTTGAACATGGCGAGGTCGAGCCAGCGGCGGCCCACGGCTCCGGCGGACGTGTTGGCGAGTTGGCCGGCGTTCGGACTGTCGGCGGCGAGCACGGCGGTGACGCCCGCTTCGTTGTGGACCTTGACGAGGAACGCGCGCCAACCCTGCTCGACGAGTTGCGCGCGAGCTTGCCCTTGTTGCACTTTGACGCGGCTCTCGGGGTTGATGTTGATGCCCACGAGCACGTGCTTGTCGAGGATCGCCTGGAGCGCTTCGATCTCCTTGGCGCCGCCGCTCGGCTGGTCCGTGACCTTCTTGATTGCAGCCGCGTCCGCCGCGGGGAGCGGCTCGCCAATCACTTCGAGCGCTTGGACCACGCGGGCCACTTGCGCGGCGAGCGGCTGAAATTCGACCTTCGAGACGAGGGGGAGCTCTTCGGCGGTGACGGCGAAGACAGCGATCAGGGAAAGCGGAAGAATGCGCGCCATGGGGTGAGTTGTACCACACCGCGCGGCGCGCTGCCCAAGCGAGGTCTTACACGCTGGCCAAGGCGCAGGCGATGCGATCGACGACGGAGGTCCAGTCGCCAGGACTTGGCTGACGGAAGAGACGCATCGCCGGGTACCACGGGGTGGCTTGTTCGGAATTCATCCAGCGCCAGTCTGACGCGTAGGGAAGCAGCGTGAGGGTGGGCGTACCGAGCGATGCGGCCAAGTGCGCGATCATCGTGTCGATCGAGACAACGAGATCGAGTTGGGAGAGGATGGCAGCCGTGTCGAGGATGTCGCAGGATTCGTCTTCGAGCACGGTGACGCGCGGGTCTTGTTCGCAGGCTTGGGGTCCGCGTTGCAGGCTGAACAGGCGCACGCCGGGGACCTCGCCGAGCCGAGCCACAATCGCGAGCGGCATGGACCGCTTGCGGCCATCCCAGTTATGCGGACTGCCGCCCCAACAGATGCCGACGCGGCGGCCGGCGAACTCGGCGAGCGCCGCGTGCCAACGTTCGATGTGATCGGCGGGGAGTTGCCAGTTGCCGAGCGGCGCGGGGATCGTACCCGGTTGCGCGCCGAGAATTCCGGGCAAGCTGAGCAGCGGAAGGTGGAGGTCGGCTTCTGGGGACGCGGCCGCGCGAGCCACCACGCGCGGGAGCTCGGTGGAGCAGGCGAGGAGCGGCGCGAGGTTCGGCTGGCATTCGAAAATGACGTTCTCGCGCGGCAGCGCGCGCAAGTAGCGGGCGAACTGGATCGTGTCGCCGAGACCCTGTTCGGCCCATACGCACAGGCTGCGGCCTTCGAGCGGCTCGCCGTTCCAGCGCGGCGCCGCGAATGGGCGGTGCGAGAACTTCTTCTGTTCGAGGCGAGCCTCGTAGCCTTGCCAGCCGTTGGTCCAATCGCCTCGCGCGAGTTGCGAGAGAGCGAGATTCCAACGAGCGTCAATGTGCCGTGGCGAGGCTTCGAGAGCGCGGCGAAAGTTCGCCTCCGCATCTTCGCCGCGGCGCTCGCCGAGGAGAATGCTGCCGAGATTGTTCCAGCTATCGGCGTGGCCAGGATCGGCGGCGACGATCTGTTCGTAGGCAGAGCGAGCCTCAGCCGGACGATCGAGCATCTGGAGCGCGACGCCGAGGTTGTAGCGAGCCTCCGTGTACTCGGGGTCGAGTGCAAGCGCCTTCTCGAGCAGCGCGAGAGCCGTCTCGCCATCGCCCATCGCCAGGCGGAGATGCGCGAGGTTGTTGCAGGTCTGCGGATGATCGGGCCGCAGCG
Source organism: Bryobacteraceae bacterium (assembly GCA_046331625.1). Classification (GTDB taxonomy): domain Bacteria; phylum Acidobacteriota; class Terriglobia; order Bryobacterales; family Bryobacteraceae; genus JAXLQL01. The sequence continues at coordinate 38,240 of JAXLQL010000038.1, read as the reverse complement.
CCAGCGCGAGCTCGTAGCGTTGCCGCGCGCCTTCGGCGTCATTCGATGCCGAGAGCGCCAAAGCAAGCCGGAAGTGCGCGTCGGGGTCCGATGGGGCCATGGCGGCAAGGTTGCGGTACGCCGTTGCGGCTTCGGGCCAGCGCCCGCCCTCGACCGCGCGGTCCCCCTCGACCCGAAACAAATTCGCCAGGTTTTGTTGCGCCTCTTCGAAAGAAGGGTCGAGCGTCCAGGCGCGTTCGAAATGGTGGCGCGCATCGGCGCCGCGGCCCGCGTTCATGTAGGCCGCGCCGAGCGCGTTGTGCGCGTCCGGATCTTCGGGCATCGCGGCGAGCGCTTGTTCCAGGATCTCGATCGCGTCGCGGGATTGGCCCGCTGCGTCGAGCACGCGGCCGAGCTTGGCGAGCGTGGGCCCGTGGCCGGGTTGGATCGCGAGCGATTGCCGGTAGGCCTCGGCGGCCTCTTCCGGCTTTCCCGCGCGCGAGAGCGCGAGGCCGAGGTTTGACCAGTAGGCCGGTGCATAGCGGCGAACCTCGATGGCATGGCGCAGTGACGCGATCGCTTCTTCGTGCTGTCCGGTGGCGCTCAACGCCGCACCGAGCAGGTGCAGCGCATCGGGGTATGCCGGCGCGGCGGCGAGAACTTCGCGATAGATAACGATCGCGCGATCGAGGTCGCCGGATTGGTGAAACGCAACGGCTTCGTGGAGACGAGAGGCTGTAAGATCGACGACCATTTTTCCTTTTCTTCCGGCTACCAGGCCAACTCGACTTCGAAGCGGTCTTCGTTCACCGTGTAGTCGACCGGACCATGCCGGGCATCGATCGTGATGCGGCATCCGGGGGCGATGCGCGCCACATGCGCGGCCAAACGGTTGGCGAGCGAGTTGGCGCCCTTGCCGTCATCGATCGCAATCAGCCGCCCGGTGCGCGCGGCATCTTCCACCACGCGTCCCCAACTGTAAGGCTGGGCCGGATGGATCGAATACAGGCTGGCCGTGCGGCCCGATTGCTCCCACGCCCCCACCAGTTCGAGCCCTTGCGGAAGCGAGAAGTTGAAGCAAGCGACCGTGGCGCTGTCGCCTTCGGCGTACTGGAAAATCCGGTAGTCGGGCGAGGCCCAGATCACCGGCACATCGAGCAGCTCCGCACCGAATTGCCGCTGACTGAGCGCTAGAATACGGAAGCCCGGTGCTCCCAGTTGCGAGGCGAGAATCGCTCCGGCCGAGTGGAGATCGGTGAGCAGATAAGCGTCGACCCGCGCAAGCGAGCACAGATCGGCGAGCGCATTGAAGCTCGACTGCGGACCCTGCCAGCCTTGATCGCACACGATCGCCACGATCGTGAAGCTGCCCATGCCGTCCGGAGGGGCCGCGCGCAGCAGATTCCACGTGTTGACAATCTGGTCCACGCCGAGCAGCAGAAAGTCGAGTTGCTTCATGTAGAGCGCCGCGCGGCCGCCGCGCATCATCACGCCGAAACCCGCGCCCACGTGCGTGTTCTCACAGTTGCCCACGTTGATCACACGACCCGTGAGCGAACGCGTGAGTCCGCAGATGCGCGAGCCTTGCAGGATGTTTTCGCCGAACTGGATCAAGTCCGGGTAGCGCGAAGCCGCGCGCGCGATCGCTTCGCTCAGACCTTGGATGTAGCTGGGCATTCCACCTCCGGCGACAATCGAATGGCAAGTTCGAGAAGAGACGAGAGCGCCGAAGCGTAGTCGTCGGCGTCGAACGAGCCGCGCGCAACCCACGCCGGATCGAGCTCGGTTTCCTCCACCACCAGACCCGCTTCGAGCGAAATCTTCTTGGGATCGGCCGCCCAGCCCGGGGTTGCACCGGCGTGATTGGTGAGCGTCTTCAGCTTCACCTCCGCGCATACCGGACCGTTCGTTGCCTGCTCCCGCAACGCGCCGAGTTGTTCGCGGTAACGGTCCGCGTGGTTGCCCGCGAGCGCGGTGAACGGCACGCCAGCCGCCCCACAGAGCCCAGCAAGATCGATCGCGCACCGCCGCTCTTCGATACGCGACGCCAGCGAATGGTCATTGTTCTCGACGAGGAAGATCACGGGCAGCGCGTGCGAGCGCGCGAACACGAGCGATTCCCAGAACGAGCCTTCCTCCATCGCTCCGTCGCCAGTGAGCACCCACGCCGCCGCATCGCGCCCGGCCACGCGGTCGGCCCAAGCGACGCCGCAAGCCACCGGCAAGTTGTTCCCGAGAATGCTCGAAGAATAGACGATGCCCGCCTCGGGGTTCGCCAAGTTCATCGAGCCGAGCGGCCCCGAAAGATAGTGCTCGCGCACCGGTTCGAAGGCGCGCGTACGGGCGAGGTTGTAGGCGATGTTGCGGTGCGTCAGTAGCAGCGCGTCGCGTGGACCCATCGCTTCATCCACCGCCACGGCGATCGCCTCGTGCCCCATCGCCACGTGGACGGGGATGCGAAACCGGTTCCGCTTCAGGTCTTCGTTGATGAGATGCTGCCAGAGCCGCAGCTCGAGTACGCGCCGCGCGAGGTTCATGCCGCAACCTCTTCGGGTGCGAGACTCTCGAGCCCCGCTCGCAGATCAATCCGCGGCGACCATCCCAGCGTTGCCCGCGCCTTCCCGTTGTCGATGTTGCGAATACTCACGTGGCGAGCGTCGCCTTCGATGAGCGTCACCGTGCGGCCGCACACCTCGGCGCTCGTGCGCGCGATCTCGGCGAGCGTCACCAGCCGGTCGCCCGTCAAGTTGAAGACGTCGTAGCCCGGCCGCCCTACCGCCGCGAGAATTCCCGCCGCGATGTCGGCGGCGTGGATGAACCGGCGGGCAGTAGCCAGCGATCCCCTCGCCTCTGCCCGGCCGGTGTCCCGGACGGCCGCAAATAACGACTCGACCGCCGAAGGAAGTTCCCCTTCCACGCGCAGACCATAGATGATCCCGAAACGGAGCACCGTCGCTGCGATCTCGCCCCGCGCCGCCGCTAGCGCGAGCAGGCGTTCGCCCGCGAGCTTGGTGAGCGCATATTCGCCCGCGACGCGATTGATGTCGATCGACTCCGATTCGTCGATCAGCCGGGTGCCGGGGTCGCCGTAAACCCACTCGCTCGATGCGAAGATCACCTGCGGGATTTCGGCCTCGCGCGCCGCGGAGATGATGTTCTGCGTCCCCAGTACGTTCACCGACAAGGCGCGCGCCGGGTTGGCCCGGCAATCGGAGTCGCGCGAAATCGCCGCCAAGTGAACCACGGCATCGGCTTTCGGAAGCCGCAACGCCGGGTCGGTGATGTCGGCTCGAATTCCGGCTCGCGGCGAACGTGTATCGACTCCCCAGACTTCGATGCCGCGCTCGCGGCACAGCGCGGCGAGCGCCCGGCCGACAAAGCTCTCCGAACCCGTGACTACCAGCTTCATCGGATCGCCTCCTTCTCCAACGTCGGCTCTAGCCGGCGAGCCGGCGCAAACGGCCGCGCCATTTCTTCGCGCCTCCGCCGGCGCAGGAATCCACGGGGTGAGCTGGTCACCTCGGTCCTCGTGTAGCGCGAATCTTCTTCGAACTCCGGATGCCGCTCGAGGAATCGCGCGATCGCTTCGAGCGGGTTGTCGTCGCGCCACTCGCGCTTGCCGCGCGGCGTGTCCCACACATGCGCCTGCGCGCCATCCATCACCACGAGATAACTTCCGGGCGTCACGAGCGGCGCGTAGAGCTCCATCTCTTCGAGGACGTGCGCAGTGGTGTGGTTCGAATCAAGCACCGCGATCACCGGTGCCGCGCCCAAAAGCGTCTCTTCAATGCGCGCCACTGTCGAAGGATCGATCGAGCTGCCTTCGACAATCCGGATCCGGTGCGCCATCGGATGACTCTCCACGGCAAGCCGGTTGTACTTGCGCACCTCGACATCCACGCCAATCACTTCGCCTTTGCCCGCCAGCTCGAGGATCGACGCGTAGAAAATCGCCGAGCCCCCGTGAGCAAACCCGCATTCGACGATCGCCTCCGGCCGAATGCGCCAGATCAGCTCCTGCATCATGACGATGTCTCCGGGAAGCTGGATGATCGGAACGCCGAGCCAGGTCAAGTCGTACATCAAGCGGAACTCCGCGCTCAGCTTGAGCCAGAGCCCGGCAACGGCTTCCAGGCCTTCGCGCGTGTAGAGATCGACCGTAGTGCGGCGTCCGCCGGATGCGATCGTCACGGTGGTGTCGGCCGCGGTTTCGAGGCACGTGCTATACATGACCGCCTCCGTCGAGCGGCAGAATGTACTCGCCCTCGTAGCCTGCCAACTGCCGTTTGATCTCGGCGGCGAAGTTCCACGCAAGCAACACTAGCGCGTCAGGTGGATCGGCGGCGATCCGCTCCGGCCCGACAATCGGAATATGTGTGCCGGGCGTGTAGCGCCCCTGCTTCAACCGACTCCGGTCGGCAATGTACTCGATCCATTCCGGACCTAGCCCGAGCCACGCCAGCAGCGTCGTCGCCTTGAAGCCGGCGCCGTACCCGGCGATGCGCTGTCCGCGGCGCTTCCGCGCGCGAAGCTCCTCGAAGGCCTTCCCGCACAGCCTGCGCGCGCCGTGCGAATGCGCGCCACGTGGCGATGTCGTGAAGCCTGAGCCTGCGCTCTTCGGCGAGCACGTCTCGCACCGAAGCCTCGGTCGTGCGAGCGCCGCGATGCGCCACCCACACTCGCAACTGCCCGTGATGCACCGGAGCCGCTCGGCGCGAAATACCTCGAGCGAGTGCTCGTCGAGCAGCCGCATCAACGGCTTCAGTGACCCAGTAGGAAACATGCTCGTGATAGATCGTGTCGAATGCCGACTGCCCGTCGACATCGGCGAGATAGTGGGCTTCCGCGACAAAGACTCCGTCCGGCGCGAGCAGCGTTCGAACCCCTGCGAAATAGTCGTCGAGCGCGGGAATGTGCGGCAGCGAGTTGGTGGCCGTCAACACCCGCGCCGGTCCGCGAGCCGATCGAATGCGAGCCGCCGTTGCCGCGCCGAAAAACACCGTCTCCGTCTCGACCCCCCGCTCGCGCGCAAGCGCCGCAAGATTCCTCGCCGGATCGATGCCGAGCACCCGCATGCCGCGCCGCGCAAACGCCGCCAGTAGCGAGCCGTCATTCGAACCGATGTCCATGACAGCTTCGCCCTTGGCCAACTCCTCGCGCCGAACCACCGTGTCCGCCAGCGCCTCGAAGTGATCGAGCAACGTCCTAGAAGCTGAGGATACGTAGAGGTATTCGCCGAACATGGCTTCGGGCGGCACGCGATCGAGCAATTGCACGTGTCCGCATCCGGCGCACATCGCCACTCGCAGCGGATAACGCGCTTCGGGCTCGGAGTTGCTCGCGCGTCAAGAAGGCGTTGGCCAGCGGCGACGCACCCAGGTCCAGAAACTCTTCGAGCCCCGCTCCGCCACACACCAGGCACAGCGGCCCCGCCGCCACCGCACCATCCCCGCCGCTACCGCCGATTCGATTGCAACCATTCGATTGTCCTCTCTGTCTCGCTCACGCGTTCCGAGGCAAGCACCGCCTCGGATACCCGCCGCAAATCCGTGGTCCTCTGAAGCTCATGCTGATTCGAGAGCCACCACTCGACCGTCCGCGCGATCCCTTCCTCGAAACTCACCTGTGGCCGCCAACCAAGTAACTCCACGGCGAGCCGATTGTCGCCCGACATCCGCGTGATCTCGTCGAACCGCGCCGGTCCGGAACTTCGAGATCACCGGCTCGACACCCATCGCTTTTCCGACCGTCGCCGCCACATCTCGCGCGGAAATTCCACGCCCGATGAGATGTTGACCACCACCGGCGCAGGCAACGGTCTGCAATGCCGCAGCCACCAGCGCTTCGACGACGTCGCCCAGGTACACGTAGTCGCGCTGCTGCATCCCGTCTCCCGAAAGCGCTACCTCGGCGCCTCGTTCGAGCGAACGCACTAAGTGGGGAATGAGGCGCCCCGGCGCCTCACCCGGACCGTACGGCGTAAACAACCGAAGCACCACCGCCTCCATCCCGAACCACCGTGCCCACGCGAGCACCGCATTCGTCGCCGCCAGCTTCGCCGCTCCGAGCACCGTTCCCGGAATCGCCGCCGAGTCCTCGCGCAACCGGCTCCCTTCGCCGTACTCCGCACACGAGCCCGTGAATACGAACCGAACTCCCCGCCGCGCGCGCGCCGCGTCGAGCAGCGCCACCGTGCGCGTGACGATCGCGTCATAGTGCTCGTGCGCTCGCCGCGACGCCGGATGGAACGGCGTGCTCGCCAGGTGATAGATCACGTCCGGATCGGCAAATGCCACCGCCGCATCGGGATCGCGGAACACACGGTAGGCCCCGGCAAGGTCCGCCAGTCGCGACTCGTCGAACCACGGCGAGACCAGCAGCGTGACGCCATGGCCTTCGCCGGCGAGGCGCCGCACGAGCGCGGATCCGATGAACCCGCTGCCCCCCGTGATCAGAAGGCTTTTTCTACTTGGCATGTGGTCTACTCGGCATGTGGCATCAACAACCGCGACCCGCGCGGCTCATACTTCACCGGAATTTCCCGCAAGTCCCCGAGCGCCTCGCGAACCCGCACTCGCGCCTCCGGCCGCACAGCGAACAACAAAAAACCTCCCCCCCCCGCTCCACAGAGCTTCCCGCCGTCGGCCCCTGCTTCCATCGCGCGGCGGTACCAGCCATCGATCCGCGGGTTCGAAATCGCCGCGGCCAGGTTTCGCTTGAGCTGCCATCCGCCGTCGAGATAGCGCCCGAGATCGCCCGCGTGGAAACCGTTCCCGAGCATCGCCTGCATCCGCCCGGCTTGATCGCGCAATTCGGTCAACTCCACGATCCGCGCCGGCGTGTTGCGCTGTTGTTCGACGAGCACCCGCCCGGCATCGCGTGTCAATCCCGTCCAGAACAGCATCAGCGAACCGAATAGCCGCTCGAGCCCATCGGACTCGAACCGCTGCTGCTCTACCGCCACGCCCCCCGACGGCAGGAACTTGAAGTAGTTGAATCCGCCATAAGCCGCTGCATAGTGATCCTGTTTGCCGATCGGACGCCCCAGCACTTCGATCTCGATGTGCGCTGCCTCCTCGGCCAATTGCCCCGCCGAAGGATGCTCGCCCCGCCACAGATGCAGCGCATGGAGCAGCCCCACGCAAAACGCACTTGACGACCCCAGCCCGCTCGCCGCCGGCAGATCCGCCACCGTGCTCATGTAGATCGGTGCGCCGATACCCAGGAATTCGAAACACGCCCGCGCAATGTCGTTGCGGATCTCAGCCACTGTCTCCACTTGCTCGGTCTCGGAATAGTTCAGCCGGATCGGCGCACCGAACAGCGAGTCATGCCGCTTCAGCGTCACGTAGACATACTTGTCGATCGTCGTCGAAACCACCGCCCCGGAATGCTCGCGATAGAACGCGGCGAGATCCGTTCCCCCTCCGGCGAAACTGATCCGGAGCGGAGTGCGCGTGACGATGAGACCGTTTGCCATTTCCTTGATTCCTCGGGGACTGTCTCTTCACCCGTGCCGGAGCGACCAGTCATAGGGAATCGCCGGATCGAACGGCGGCATGCGCAGCATCTCCTCGGGCCGGTGCGGTTCGCTCGCGCAATTGGCAAGGATCACCATCTTGTCCCCAAATGCTTTGTAGCCGTTGGCGATCCCCGGCGGAATCTGCACCAGCACGTAGTTGTCTTCGCCGAGGAAAATCTCCTGCAGCGTGCCCTTCGTCGCCGACCCCTCGCGCAGATCGTAGAGCACCAGCTTCGCTCGCCCCGAGATCACCGCGTTGTTCACGGTCATCGTCTGGTGGATGTGCCAGGCCTTCACCGTTCCCGGCCATGCGCACGAGAAGTAGATCTCTCCGAATCGCTCGAAGTGCGGATCGGTCGCCTTCATCATGTGCATGATCTTGCCGCGCTCATCCGCGATCTGTCGCAAGGGCATCACCCGGACCCCGTCGATCATCGCGTTCATGCCACTACCTCCGTACCGCGCAACGCGCCATCGAGACTCCCCTCGTCGAGCCGCTTCCGGAGCCACGCCAGCCGAGTGAAACGCGGGTCTTCGAACAGCGCCCGGGGCATCGGCCCGAGATCGCGCACCAAGCCCGCCACACCTTCCTCGAGTCCGATCCGCGGCGCCCATCCCGCGAGGAGCCGCCCGATCTTCTCGAAATCAGTGCGATAGGTGCGCTGGTCGGCTCCCGCCTGGCGCAGACACTCCACCGTGCATCCAGGAACCTGCCCAGCCACGACGCGGGCCATCTCCTTCACCTGGCAGTTGCATGCGGCCGCGCCCGTGTTGATCGCCTGGTTGTGGAGCAACTCGATGGGCGCCGTGAGCGCCGTCTCGAACGCCGCCGCCACATCGGAGACGTGCACCACTGGACGCCACGGCTCGCCATCGCTGTGAATCGTAACTCTGCCCGTGGCGAGCGCCGAGCCCACCAGCGAGTTGATCACCGTGTCGAACCGCATCGCCGGCGAGTAGCCATAGATCGTTCCGTTGCGCAAAAACACCGGCGAAAATCCGCTCCCCGCCAGGCGGGACAGTTCCCGTTCGGCCGCCACCTTGCTCCGCGCATACTCGGTCTTCGGGTCGAGCGGCGATTGTTCATTGACCAGCCCCTCCACAGCCGCCGCGCCGTACATGATGCACGACGACGAAAACAAGAATCGCGGCACCCGCGACTCGCGGGCAAGTTCCGCCAGCCGCACCGAAGCTCGGAGATTGATGTCCGCGGTCCAGGTCTCGTTCAGGTTCCCGATCGGATCGTTGCTCAACGCCGCCAGGTGCACAACCGCGTCGTGGCCCGAAATGTCCCTCCAGGCAAGATCGCGAATGTCGCCGGTCAGATCCCGCCCCGGCGATGCTCGACGCGCCCCCGGCAGCACGCACTCGTCGAAGAATCCGGCGTCGATGCCCGTCACCTCGAAACCTCGTTCGAGCAGCCGCCTCGTCAGCACCGATCCGATGTAGCCACGATGGCCCGTAATCAAGACACGCATGCTGCCTCCTTGACTGTCCTCTGCTCGACCACCGTCTCTTCCAACTCGAGCGCCCCGAGCAACCGCTGCCAAGCCCCGTCCGCCGCCATCTGGAAGAACCGGCACCCCGCCGCCTCGGCCGCTTGCGCATCGCGCTCGTCGTCCCCGGCAAACCACGTCCGCGACAAGTCGAGATCGAACGCCCGTTGCGCTTCGTGCAACAACCCTGGAGCGGGCTTGCGGCACCGGCAGCCCTCGTCCCAGCCGTGCGGACACACATATACGCCCTCGATCACCCCGCTGCTTTCGGCGATCATCCGGCAGTGGATTTCCGCCAACGCCTCCGCCGAAACCATCCCCCGCGCCACGCCCGCCTGATTGGTAACCACCGCCACGCGCCATCCGCTTCGCCGCAGCTTCGCCAATCCCTCCCGAGCACCCGGCATCCATTCCCAATCCGCCCATGACCGTACATACTCGCCTACCGCCGGTCTGCGGTTGAGTACCCCATCGCGATCCACCAGGAGGGTCCTCTGCGGACCGAGCATTCGCGCCGTCTCAGCCAGCCGCTCGGGCTTGCCCACTCCGCAATAGCGATGCGCCGTGAGGAACGCCTGCAATCGCCCCTCGGCGGCCAGGCGCGGATAGAGCATCGCCTCGAGCGGCGCGTCTTCCTCCGGCAACTGGTCCACCACACTCCGATCGATGATCGCGAAACCGATGTCGACGGCGCGCGCCATCTCGGTCTTCCCGTAGGCAATCACGCGGCCCGATAGATCGTGTTCGAGATTCGGCGTCGAATACCGATCGGCGTTGTCATAGCCGGTCAACTGCACCGCCGCGCCCGATCTCCGATAGGCCTCCCACATTTTGAGAAACGGCATCGGCCACCAGTTGTCGCAATAGAACATTGCGAAAACCGGATCGAGCCTCCCACGCACGTGCCGCATCCGGAGCGTCGTCTGCCACTGCGGCGGCGTCACATCGTACTCGATCCGAACCCCGTAGCGGCTCCCGTCCTCGAGCGCCGCCTTCGTAGCGTCTGCCCGATACCCCAAGAGAAACAGTACCCGTTCGAAGCCGCGCCCGGCGAGCAACTCGACCAGATGCGCCGCGAAAGGTTTCCCGTGGAACGGGTAAAGATGCTTGGGAGTATGGTCGGTGAACGGACGCATCCGCTCGCCCCGGCCTCCGGCCAGGATCACCGCTTGTCTCGGCCTCCAGTCGCTCGTCATTGCTGCCCCCCCTTACTGAATCGTCAACACCGGAAGCACTGCCGACGCGAGCCGCGCCGCCTGCGCCACATCGCGCACGCCCGCCGCTGGGCAGTGGATCGCCAGTGTCTGCAGCTTCTGGTCCGGACCGTGCAACGGACCCTGCACCGTCGCCCGCGCCACCGGCGCACGCTGCGGCAACGCCACCGACTTCGGATCGATCCCGTACTTGGCGGCCAACTCGGAGATCTCGCCGGCAACCACGTCGTAGCTCTCCGGATCGCGGTTCATATTCGCTGCCATCGCCGCCAGCACTACCGGAATTCGCACCTGGAACCGGTCATCGCCGGGGAACAACATCTCCTTCGCCCTGAGCTGCGTGTCGGCCAGATTCACTTCGAGATTCACTGACGGAATCAGCGCCGGGTGGATCAGTTCGCGCTCGTCCTTGCCTTCGTCGGCGTGATAGGCGTCGCGCCGGTGCTTGCCCTTGCTTCGAAAGAACCAGGCCGTTCCGGTCGAGAAACCGGAATTGCCGCCGACCGAAAGCCCGCGCTCGAAGCGCCCGATCCGCTCGCCGAACCAGAGGTTGCTGATCCCCGTGAAAACGTCGGGTGCACCCAGGCAAAAATACCGGCCGCATTTCTCCCGCGTCTTGTCGATCAGCGCCCGGCTCACGAGCGACGTGTAGATCGAAGGCAGCGCCCCCATCCCTATTCGCCAGTCGTAGTAGTCGCGTAACGCCGCCTTCGGATCGAGCATCTGGAATCCGCACCCCACATGCACGAACAGCCGCCCTTGCACCGAAGGCTCGATTGCGTCGTCCCACCAGTAGGTGTACTTCTCCCAGGCCAGCGCGTCGAGCGGCATCCGCTCGAGAATCGATGCCGCCAGACTCAACCCGTCGGGCATCAGCGCGTCGTCGTCTCCCATGAAGAACACATACTCGCCCTCGGCCATCCCGAGCCCGGTCTCCCAGTTGTCATTCATCGCGAGCACTCGCGGCGAGCGGTGATAGCGCAGTTCCGGCGCCCGGAACTGTTTCACCACGTCCCATGTTTCCGGGCTCGAGCAGTTATCCATCACGATCAACTCGAAGTCGCGGTGCTGCTGGTAGAGCACGCTCTGAATCGCATAGGCCAGCGTCTGATGACGCTGCCGCGTCGGAATCACTACGGAAAATTTCGGTCTCGGCATGTTGTTTTCAATAACCTTTGTGTTGCGCGCACCACTGGCGCCACATCGTTCGATAGGCGTGTTCCACGCGCCGCGCGAAACCCGGCTCGTCGGTCAAAATCGACCCCTGCAATCGCGCGCGCAGCCCTGCCCGCAGGGAAGCCAGATCTGCTCCCAACCGCTCCTCGGGCCGCGCGAGCGATGCGGCAATGGCCACATACTGGTCTCGGTCTGCCGCCAGGAACTCGGACAGTCCCAGCCGCCCGAGGATGCTTGCCCCCACCCGCGAATGATGCGCATCGCCCACCAGACTCACCACCGGCACGCCCATCCACAATGCCTCGAACGTGGTGGTGGTGCCGTGGTACGGAAACGTGTCGAGCGCGACGTCCACCATCCGGTATGCATCGAGGTGGCCGGCCAAGGCTTCAATCAACCCGCTCATCATGAGCCGGTTCTCGGCAATACCGTGCGCGGCGAATCGCCCGGCCACTCGCGCCCGCGCTTCGGGCTCGGAAAGCGCCCGGTTCTTGAGTGCCAATCGCGACCCCGGCGCCGCCCCTAGCACCCGCGCCCAAGTCTCGATCGTTTCCTCGTTCACCTTGGCCATGTTGTTGAAAGAGCCATAAGTAAACGGCTGTCCGGACAACGAAGGCAGCACCGATACGGCCGGAGCCTCGGCCGGCGCCCGAAAGCAGAGGAATCCGCCGTCGAGCCGCATCAGGCGCTCGCTGTGCCAACCGTCGGTCACCCCGGGCGGATCGGCGATCGCGTCGGTCAGCCGCCAGTTCATGGCTTCGAGGCCGGTCGTGTTCGGATACCCGAGCCAGGTCACTTGCACCGGAGCCGGCACCAGGGTAAACGAGAGCACGCGGCTGTTGGCCGTATGCCCGGCCAGATCCACCAGGATGTCGATCGCGTCGGCGCGCACCGCCTGGGCGAAGCTTTCGTGGTTGTAGCCGCGAATGTCCCGCCAACGCGACCCCGTCAGTTCCTGAAACCGGCGGGTCACCGCGTCAGGCCGGGCGACATCGGAGTAACAGTAGGCTTCATACTTTGCACTGTCATGCCGTTCGATCAGGGGCTCGCAAAAGAACGCCACCGAATGCCGCCGAAAATCGGCCGACACATATCCCACTCGCAGCGGCCGGTCCGGATCTGGCGCGTTCGACTGCGGTCGCCGCAGCCCGGCCAGCGGTTTTTCGTGGCGGCGTGAGAACTCGCGGTGCGCCGCGGCCAGTCGCTCGGCACCGTAGCGGCCCAGATAGTGCATGTTCAGCAGCAGATTGGCGTGCGCCAGATAGTTTGACGGCGCCAGCGCGAGCGCCTTCTCGAAGCACTCGATCGCTTCAGGCACCTCGCCCTGGTCCCCGAGCGAGCAGCCGAGGTTGTTCCAGATGTAGGCGTTGTCCGGCCGCACCGCGAGCGCCTGGCGCAGATATCCGATCGCGCGTTGCGGGCGCCCATGATCGCGCCACACGTTCGAGAGATTGATCAGCGGATCGGCATAGCTGGGCCGCAAAGCGGCCGCCCGCTCGAAGTGCGATATCGCTTCCGCGCCCCGGCCCATGTCCTGCAGCACCACGGCGAAGTTGTTGATCGCCTCGGCCGATGCCGGGTCGGCCGCGAGCGCGCGCTCGTAGCAGCCGAGCGCTTCTTCATAGCGTCCTTGCCGCCGCAGAGCGTTCCCGATGTTGTTGTGGACCGCGGCATATGCCGGCCGGATCCGCAGCGCCTCATCGAACGACCGGTAGGCTTCCTCGTAGTGGCCGAGAGCCTGCAGTGCATTGCCGAGATTGTTCCACGTTTCGGCGGATCGCGGAGCGTCTGCCAGCAACTCTCGAAACGCGACCACGGCATCTGCCTCCCGGCCCCGCGCCATAAGCAGGTTCGCCATGTTGCCTCGCGCCTCGATCGATCGCGGATTCATTTCGAGCGCGCGGCGGTACATGGCCTCGGCTTCCTCGAGCCGCGCCAGCCCGTGCAGCGCCGAGCCGAGATTGCTCGCCGCCTCGGGATAATTCGGCCGCAGCTCTAGGGCCCGGCGGTAATGCCCGAGTGACTCCTCGAACTTCCCCATCGCCTGGAGTGCGTTGCCGAGATTGTTGTGCGCCTCGGCGATCTTCGGGTCAAGCGCAATCACCCGCTCGAAACAGGACGCAGCTTCGGCGTGACGCCCGTCCTCGGCGATCAGGTTTCCCAGGTGATGATGCCCGCCCGGATCGCGTGGCTCGAGCTGCGTGTATTCCCGTAACTCGGCTGCGGCTGCGGCTCGGTCACCCGTCCGCGCCAGAGCCAACGCGCGGTTGAAGTGCGCTAGCGGATGCGCCGGCTTCAATCGCAACGCCCGCCCCAACGCATCGAGCGCCCGCGGCGCCTCATCGAGCGCCAGATAGTAACGGCCCAGATTGCTCCAGTAGTCGGCCGACTTGGGCTCCACTGCCACCGCCCTCTCGGCGTACCCAGCCGCCGACCGAGCGTCCCCGGTCTGGAACACCGCTACGGCTAGCAGATGTAGTGCGTCGGAATTCTGGGGTGATCGCTCGAGTACGTCCCGGTACAAGGCTGCTGCTTGCTCGGGTCGCCCCTGGTGGAGTAACTCCACGCCACGATGAATCATCTTCGACAGACTGGCCACGAAAGATTCCCTTGGGCGGGCAACGAGAGGCCGTTAACGGCGCTCCATCCTAAGTTCGGCACCCCAGCTAGGTGACGATAGAGAGTAAGAAACTAGACTTACTCCTGCTTGCCCGCGGGACTATCCCCGTCTTTGACCGCCGGACTACCGTTTCCCGGCACGCGCCGCCGGCTTCTTGGCCAGGCTCGCGAGCCGTTCGGCGGCGGACCGCACCGCAGCCGCCGTCCGCGGCATATGAATGCCCTCGGGATCTTCATCGAACAATGCCTTGATATCGTTCACGCTCTCTTCGACCAGCGGAGCGCCGTGCACCGCCGTCTTCCCCTGGTTCATCCGTCCGGCATGCGCGGCCAACTCATGCAGGAACGAGTAGACCAGTGACTTCGCCGAAATCGGGATCTCTTCGGGAAGTCCAAAGTCCAGCAGCAAGGCGGGCATGAATCGCTCGGCAAGCGAGCTGAACGACTTCACGCCGTAGACCGTTACCCGGTCCACGATGATGATCAACGCGCGTCCGCTCGTCAGGCGCGTCTCTGGCGTGGCTTCGTCTTTCTTGGCCTGCCTGTTGACGGTGGCGCTCGAGTATGTCTCGCCGTAGAGCAGCGCGATATCGCCTACCTTGTAGGTCGAGTGGATGTAACGGGTGTCTGGCGACCATTCCCGTTGGCCGGGTCCCACAGTCATCCAGTAACCAGGGCCGGATTCGCCCTGGCCCAGATCCGGAACCACTCGCCGCCGTACCACGGCTTCGCCCTTCCCAGCCTCGACTTCAAAGGTCTCCTCGGCCGTAGTGATCTCCCAGGCCTCGGAGGCAAACGCCGCCGCCAAGTCGTCGATCCAGTCTTTCGGGATTCTGCCACTCGGCTGCTTGATCGTGCCTGGACCCTGGATGACGTTGCCCTGGACCTTGATCCCCTGTTTGACGAAATCGGGGACGCCGGGGCTCTCCTGTATGAGCTTGGCCCATCGTGTGGCGCTAATGCGGGATGCCCGGTTGACGGCGACGTTCGGCATGGCGGCCCAGGCTCGGCGGCTGGGATCAGTTTCGAATCGTAGCACTGCCCGCGGGTGGCTTCAACTGCCTGGCTTCGCGCCTGTCATTCTACCCGCGGAGCAGGTTGAGAATCGCCTGCGGCGCCGCATTCGCCTGTCCGAGCGCCGCGATGCCCGCCTGTTGCAGGATCTGCGCCTTCGACAGATTCGCCGCCTCGGCCGCCAAGTCCGCGTCGCGAATCCGCGACTCGCTCGCCCCGAGCGTAATCAACTGCGTGTGCGCCAGACTGATGGCGAAATTGAACTGGTTCTGCCCGCGCCCCACCACCGCCTGTACATTCCCGAGCGCGGCCACGGCCTTCGACAGCGCGATCACCGCCGCCTCGGCGTTCGGTTGCGACACGATGTCGATATTGGCCCCGCCCGAAAGCACGCTCGAGCTCACCACCTGGCCCTGGTTCGACGAAATTCCCGTACCGCCCGGATTGGTTCCGATCGAAACCCGGAACGACAGCAAAGGACTCAGGAACCGGATCTTCTCCGCCCCGCCCGCCGCCGGATCCCGCTCCTTCACGGCGACGATCTTGCGCATGTCCTCGTTCGCCGATGCCTGGATCTGCGCATTGATGTAGGCCAGCGCCTCGTCGATCGTGCGGCCCCGCTGTGCCGATCCGTCCGCGGCCAGCGTCACCGCAACCGACTGCTCCGACCCCGAGGAGTCCTTGGCCGTCAGCGTGATCAGTTGATCGTCGCCGCCCGCACGGATCGGAGTGTAGGAGAGCAGAGGCGTGGCCGACGAGCCACCGGCCGCCAGGATTGCAGGTGACGTATTCGACGTCGTCGCCACCGTAACCGTACCCACTGTCCCGGCAAGCGTGCCGAATCCCCATCCCGCCCCCGCCGTATTCGAAGTCACCCGGAAATACGTGCTGTTGTTCGAACTGATCGTAATGACACTGCCTGCTCCGGTTGCCGCCACCAAACCCGCCTGTTGCAGCGTCGTGTTGCTTGCGAAATTTGAATTGAGTGTGTTCACCAGGTCCGTAGCCGTGGTGGCCGTGCTAAACGTGTGCGAGAGCGTGACGTAGACTCCGCCTCCCACCGAAATCCCCAACACCTCGGCGCCCGAACCGGTGGCCACCGCGGCCGATGTCACGCTCGTCACGTCAAAGGAGCTGCCCGAGGTCGAGACCGTGTTCTGCGCGCTGCCGAGCCCGAGCCGGTTGCCTGCGTCGTTCACCGCCAGCACCTCGAAGTTCTCGCCGCGCCGCGAAGTGAATACGAGCTGTGACCCGGCCGTGGCCGTAGTCAGCGAAATCCCGCCGCAATCATCGCCGAGCTGTGAGTCAGCTCAGGCTCGAAAGCGTTGCCAGAGCCGTGTCCACCGTCGTCGATGTCGTCACCGAAAGCGTGAAATCGGATGGCGTCGCAAGCGAGCCGCCCTGGATGCGCACCACCACGTCGCGCACGGCCGGGAACGTAGTCCCCGTCGAAGACGCGGAAGATGCGCCGAGTACCGTGTAGTCGAGCGCGGTCCCGGTATTGTTCGTATTGTTCCCGAGTAGCGCGTTGGCCAGCCGGTCTCCCGCCGATACCTGGAACCCCGTCAACGACGACTGCAACACCACCTTCTGATTCTTCGCATCGTCGGTGACGATCGCCGCCCGCACACCCGCCAGTTTGAACGCCGTCGAGGGACCCGTCCCGCCCGAGCCCGCCTGCTCGATCGCGCTGTTGATCGCCCGCACGAGCTTCTCCGGATTGTCCACCCCGCTCAGGTTCACCGAAACGCGCACGCGATCGGCATCGGAGAAGCCCGGACCGCGAAAGAAGAAATCCGTCCATCCCGGAACGTTCTCGCTCGACACATTCGTCGAATCGGCCAAGATCTCGTCGACGTCAGCCGCGTTGACGCCGCTTACCTGCACGCCCTTGAGACCCAGGCTCTTGGCATCTACCGTTGCATTGGTCAGATCCACCGCAACAGATCCGTTCGAGATCTGTTGCGCCGCCGAAGGCCCCTTGCCGCCGCCGATGAATACCGCGAGATTGGTGGCGAACAGCCCGCCCACATCCAACCCGATCGCCTGCGCCTGGCGATCGATTTCCGTGATCACACTCTGGAACTCGGTGTCGAGTACCGAGCGGTCACCGATGAACGTGCCCGAGGCCGACTGCGTCGCCAAAGACCTCGCCCGGTCGAGCAACTGGGAGATGTTGTTGATGCCGCCATCCACCGTCTGCAGCGTCGACAGGCCGTCGTTGGCGTTGCGAATGCCCTGCGTCAGCACCGAAATGTCGCTGCGGAAGGCGTTGGCGATCGCCAACCCGGCGGCATCGTCGCCCGAGCTAACGATATGCAAGCCGCTCGTGACCCGATTGATTGTCTTTTCCTGGAAGTTCTTGCTGATGCGCAAATACTCTTGCGCTTCGAGGGAGGAGATATTCGTGTTGATCGTGAAAGACATCGATGGCCCCTGGTGCCGGCGGACACGGCGCGGGCTCGGCCCGGCTGCCGCTCACGGCATGGCACACGATTCGCATATCGTTGCCGCGGGGACATCTCGAGCGGGAAAACGCGGATCTCGGGCGTTTCGCTCGTCTGACTGCGATAGAAACCTGACAACCGCCGCCAGCTATGGGGAAGCTGGCGGCGGCCGTTCATTCAGCGGAGATTACCCTCTGAGGAGGCTGAGGACCGCTTGGGGAGCAGCGTTGGCCTGAGCGAGAGCGGCGATACCGGCTTGTTGCAGGATCTGCGCCCGGGTCAGGTTGGCCGCTTCCGCCGCCAGATCGGCGTCGCGAATGCGCGACTCGCTGGCTGCGATGTTGGTCAACTGCGTTTGCGCCAGTGACACGGCGAAGTTGAACTGGTTCTGGCCGCGTCCCACCGATGCTTGCACGCGGCCCAACTGCGCCACCGCCGCGGCCAGTGAGTTCACTGCCGTTTCGGCGTTCGCCGCCGTGCTGATGTCGATGTTCGATCCGCCCGAAAGCAACGACGAGTTCACCACGCTGCCTTGGCTGGTGGTCACGCCAGTGTCGTTCGGATTATCGCCCACGGCCACCTTGAAGCTATTCAGAGCGCTGATGAAGCGGATCTTCTCGGCGCCGCTGGCAGCTCCGTCGCGCTCCTTGACAGCGACAATCTGCTTGAGAGCGTCGTTGCCGGTGGCCTGGATCTGCGCGTTGATGTAGTGCAAGGCTTCATCGATCGTACGCGCATGCTGGGCGCCGCTGTCGGCTGCCAGAGTGATCGCCACTGACTGCTCCACGCCGGAGCTGTCCTTGGCCGTGATCGTGAGCGCCTGATCGTCGTTGCCGTTGCGGATGGCCGAGAAGGCCAGCAATCCCGAGCTCGCTGCGCCGCCTGCCACGAGCGCCGCCGAGGCCGTTTGCGACGTGGTCGACACTGACGTGGTGCCGGCTGTTCCAGAGAGCGTACTGAAGCCCAAATTGAAAGAGCCGGATACCGTTTGCGAGTTGACACGGAAGTAGGTTCCGTTGTTCGAACTGATGACGATCGTGGAGCCCGCGCCCGTCGCCGCCACCAGTCCGGCCTGCTGCAGGGAGGAGTTCTGCGAGAACTGCGAGTTCAGGGAGTTGACCAGGTCGCTGACCGAAGCGCTCGAAGAGAACGTCTGCGAGAAGGTCACGTAGCTGCCGCCGCCGATCGAGAATCCGATCGTGGCCGATCCCGACGCGGCGCTGAAGCTGGCTGTGGTGATGCTGGTCACGTCGAAGCCCGTCCCCGCGGCGGTGGAGGTGGTATTCTGCGCCGCGCCCAGCCCGAGCCGGTTGCCGACATCGTTCACCGCCAGCACTTCGAAGTTCTCGCCGCGCTTGGAGGTGAATCGCAACGCCGAGCCCACTGTCGCCGTGGTCAAAGTGATGCCCGCCGCGATCAGCGAAGAGTTGTTGGCTACCAGGCTCGACAAGCTCGTCAGCGCCGTGTCGACCGTCGTCGTGGTGGTGACGCTCAGCGTCAGGTCAGTCGGCGTGGTCAGCGTTCCGCCCTGCACACGAAGGACGATGTCGCGCGCCGCAGAGAACGTGGTCCCGGTGCTGGCCACAGCCACCCCGCCGTCCACAATGTAATCGAGCGAGGTGCCGACATTGCTCGTGTGATTGCCGAGCAACGCGTTCGCCAGCCGGTCGCCCGCCGCCACCTGAAACGCGCCGTTCGAAGATTCGAAAACCAGCTTCTGGCTGTTGTCGGAGTTGGTGACGATCTTGGCCCGTACGGCCGTGTTCTTGAACGCCGTGGCGGCGTCGGTTCCGCCGTTGCCCGCTTCGGTGATGCCGTTGTTGATGGCCGTCACCAACTCATCGGCCGTGTCCACGCCGGCCAGGTTGACCGATACGCGAATCCGGCTGTCGTCGGAAAAGCCCGCCCCCCGGATGAAGAAGTCGGTCTTTCCGGCCACGATCTCGGAGCTGACGTTGGTCGAATCGCCCACGATCTCGTCGACGTCGGCCGCATTGGCGCCCGATGCCTGGTAGCCCTTCAGCTTCAGGCCGCGCGCGTCCACATTCGATTGGCTCAGGTCCACTTGCACCGTTCCGTTCGAGATCGTGGCCGCGTTGGTCGAACCCTTGCCACCGCCGATGAACGCTTTCAGGTTGGTGGCGAACAAGCCGCCGGCGTTCAAACCGATGGCCTGCGCCTGCCGGTCGATTTCGCCGATCACACTCTGGAATTCGCTGTCGAGCACCGCACGGTCGCCATTGAAGGTCCCCGTAGCCGACTGCGTCGCCAGTGTCCGAGCCCGGTCGAGCAACTGCGAAATGTTGTTCAGGCCGCCGTCGATCGTCTGCAAGGTCGAAATGCCATCGTTGGCATTGCGGATACCTTGCGAGATCACCGCCCGGTCACTGCGGAACGTGTTCGCGATCGCCAACCCCGCCGCGTCGTCACCCGAGGCTACGATGCGCAGTCCCGAAGTCACCCGGTTGATCGTCTTGCTCTGGAACTCCTGCGAAGTGCGCAAATACTCCTGCGCCTGCAAGGAGGCCACGTTGAGATTGATACTGTATGCCATATTCTCTCCTGAATTGCCCTTACCGGGAGTCTTTCCCGGCCGGCGACCGGCCCTTGGGCCGCGCCGCGGTTGTCATTTGCTTTCGATACCCATATCGTGCGCCGCAAACCCGTCATGACGCTTTCTTGCCACCTAAGGCAAAATCACGCCATCGGCTTGTCGCGCGGCCAGGAAAGCAGTCAGGAGGGACCCGAAAAATACACAAAGCCGCCGGAAACCGGCTCGCTTCCGCGATCTCGCGAAAAACGAACCGGCTCCCAGCGGCTTCTTCGGGTTCCGAAAGGGGGAAAGAACCCGGGGTGGGACTAGAGCGTAGGCATCCTGGTCGAGGTCAGATACACCTGATAGAGGTACACCGACGCCAGAACCAAGCCGAATACCACTTCAAAGGCCGTCAGCATCTTACCCCAGCGGTCAATCCAGCCGAGCCTTGCGGCCAGAGTGGCCTGTTGCTGTACGAGGGCGCCTTCTTTGTCCGCCAAGTGGACCGAGTCATCCTCGTTGTATGAGACGAATTGCCGGTAGGCCGCCAGCGCCAGTACAACCACCGCGAGCGCGGCCCAAGTTGCGACGAAAGGAACGAAATTCATGGTCAGGTCTCCTTTACAAAGCTAATCCGATACCGACAGTCTTTCCTGAGCGGTTGCCTGAAATCGCGCATCAACCAGGAAGAAGGATCCTGCCACCAGCGGTGGAAGTGCCAGCAGCACGGTGGTCGCGTACTTCGTCAGCGGATTCCGAACTTCGGCCGCCGCCGAGAGAAGCGCCACAATAACGCCAAGTCCGACCAGCAGTTCCCCGCCAAAGCCGGGCCAGCGTAGCGCTACCAGCGCTGCTGCCAGGAACACCAGCCCAGGGAGCGTGACGTGAACCGCCAGCGCAGTCCATTTCGCTTCTGCGTTCCATGCGCCCGCTGCTCCGAATGCCATCCAGAACAGCGCCCAGGAAACCACCACCGCTTCGGCTGCGATCACGAGCGCCGTATGTGCGGGAGCATTTGCCAGGTAGCGTCCAACGCCACGTTCCGCGGACATCGGGTCCTCCTTTCTGGCGGAGGAAAGCGACTTGCTTCAGTCCGCCACGCGAACCGTACGGACCCCCGATTGGCGTGTTGCCTGATGCCACTGCGAGGCAGCATGAAACAAGGAGGTCACGATCATTGCCGAAAACGCAGTAACGATCAACCAATCCGCCAACCGGGTTACCGTTCGCTTCACGTATCGGGATTCCTGCACGCGCCGTGCCAGTGGAATATGCCCGAAAAATCAACGTAGCTTCCCCCCCTCGACCGCTTTCTGGGTGATTTGCCCCACCCTGTTTGGCCCATCTCACCCGGCCCGGCGAAGTTGCTCCCTCCCCTTGCTATCCTTGGACTTCCCCATGCGCTGGATCCCCACAGCCCTCTCCCTGTCGCGGATCCTTTTCGTTCCCTTCGTCGCCCCCGCCATCCTCCGCCGCGACTTCCCTTCCGCTCTCTGGATGTGCCTCGTCGCTGGTGCCACGGACTTCTTCGACGGCCAGATCGCCCGCCGTTGCCATTGGGAGTCGCGCTTGGGTGCCTGGTCCGACGCCGTCTCCGACAAGGTGCTCCTCTCGGCCGTCTACCTCTCTTTCTGGAGCATCTCCGAAGTCCCCGGCTGGTTCGTAGCACTGGTGCTCGGTCGGGACGTACTCATCCTCCTCATGGCGGGTATAGGCCTGGTATTTACCCCAATTAGAGACTTCCCCCCCTCAGTTTGGGGGAAACTGAGCACAAACGTGCAGATTGGCTTCGCTCTATTCCTGCTTGCCAGGTGGAACTCCCTGATTCCGGCTGGCTTATGGCTCTGCACCGCAACTACGGCGTTCAGCGGAGCCCATTACCTGTGGTGCGGACTGTTAAGATTACGCGACTCCAGGCCCCATACTGGTTGACGGAATCGATTCAGAAGGGTAGTCTGAAAGTGAGTCTGGATGTCTCGCTACTCGCCATCCCGCCACTACTTGGCCGCAGGCTTGGCCGCATTGGTGTTGGCTGCGGTGACCGGTTGGATTAGCTTCCGGTGGGCTCCTTCCCTGGTTCCCTCGCTGATGTTCGGCATCGCCGGCGCCGGTGCGATCTTCCTCTACTTCCGTCCCATCATCGAGATCCACCCGCACCACCTAAGAGTGGGGAGTTCCATTCTGCCGTGGGCGGACATACAAGCCGTTGACCGCACCGGTTGGGTCTCTCCGCTAGTAGTATTGCTTACCCTTATGGATGGTTCCCGACGCCTGTTGATCTACCCCGGCGACCTCGACGGTTCGCACAGCTTGCTGCGCCAAGTGCGGCGCTCGGCCCGCGAAGCGCTCATCGACGGCATCCCGTACCAGGAATTCTGGGGCGAGGTCCCCAGCCGCGAAAGCTTGGAACGCATGCCGACCCCGGTCTCGGCCCGCCAAGCCTCGTCCGTTCGCTACCCGCTACTACGGGAAGAGGATGAAGCCGAGGTCGAGCGGCTTTATCAGCGCCTCAAGTCGGTGGGCAATCTCGATACCCGAGACGAGAACTAGCCATTGTCCCGCGCCCTGCTTCGCCGGGCCGTCCTGCCCTTCCTACTCCTCTGCACAACCCTCTGGTTCGGTCGCGAACAGATTCTGCCCGTGCTCGCCGGCCTGCTCGTCTATGGCGAGGAGCCAGTCAAGTCTGACTTGATCGTCGTGCTCGCCGGCGACCCCTCAGGGAACCGCATCATCAAAGGCGCCGAATTGGTCCGGCAAGGCTTTGCCCCCCAAGCTCTCATCAGCGGACCCTACCTCCACTACGACGCTCCCGAAAGTGACCTCGCCATCGCCTTCGCCCTCCACCGCGGATTCCCGGAGTCTTACTTCATCCCGTACCCGATCCACGGCCTGTCTACGCGCGAGGAGGCCGCTCTCATCGTGCCGGAGCTGCGGCGCCGCGGCGTCAAGCGCCTGCTCGTGGTAACGCACAACTACCACACGCGCCGCGCGGGCCGCCTCTGGCGCGAGGCTGCACCCGAGATGGAGATCCACATGATCGCCGCTCCGGCCGAGCACTTTGACCCGGCCAACTGGTGGCGCAATCGTGAGGGCCGCAAGACGTTCTTTTACGAGTCGGTCAAGGCGATAACCTCGCCGTTTGGAGTCTGACCGATGCGGGACACGATTCGCGCCGTTTGGCCGTTCTTGTGGTCCCGCCGCAAGCCGCTTGGGCTCGGCCTCGCCGCTCTCATTGCCAAGGATGTGCTCGGCGCGCTCGTCCCGCTCGCCATGCGCGAATCGGTGGACTCGATCTCCACGCTCCGCTCCACCGGAGTCTCGCGCGTGGTTTGGATGCTCACGATTCTGCTCGGGCTCAACGCCGTCAAGGCGGTGTTCCAATACTGGATGCGCGTGATCGTCATCGGCGTTTCCCGCGACATCGAATATGACCTTCGTGACCGCATCTTCGCCCGCCTGGTGACCCTCGACTCGGGCTTCTTCGCCCGCTGGCGCACCGGCGACATCATGGCTCGCGCCACCAACGATCTCAACTCCGTGCGCATGATGCTCGGCCCCGGCATCATGTACTGGACCGAAACTTCGCTCACCTTCGCCCTCGCGCTCGGGATCATGCTGTGGTCCGACTGGCGGCTCACCTTGATCGCCCTTGCCCCTGCCCCCGTCGTCAGCGTCGCTGTGATCGTCTTCGGCCAGTGGATCCACCGCCGCTACGAAAAAATCCAGGAGAGGTTCTCCGACATCTCGAGCCGCGTGCAGGAGAGCCTGTCTGGCGTGCGCGTGCTCCGCGCCTATGCGCAAGAGGAAGCCGAACTCGCCCGATTTGAAGAGGTCAATCGCGACTTCATCGGCCAGAACCTTCGCCTGAGCGTCGGCCAGGGGCTCTTCATGCCCTTGCTCGAAACGCTGATCGGTCTGAGCTTCGTGCTGGTGCTGTGGTCGGGGGGCCAGCGCCTCATCAACGGCCAGCTCACGCTCGGCGGATTCCTGATGTTCAACTTCTATCTCGGGATGCTCAGTTGGCCGATGATCGCGCTCGGATGGGTGGTGAACCTCATGCAGCGCGGCTCGGCTTCCTGGCGCCGGCTCGAACAGTTGCTCGGTGAACAGCCGAAGATCGCTGCGCCGGATAGGCCGCGCCCGCTGCCTTCACCCTTGCGTGGCGAGATCGAGTTCCAAGGCGTGACCATGGAGCACAAGTCCACCAAGGCGCTCGACGATGTCTCGCTGCGGATCCCCGCCGGCTCCACCATAGCTTTCGTCGGACCCACCGGCTGCGGCAAAACCACGCTCGCCCAGATGATCCCCCGCCTCCTCGACCCCACCCGCGGCCGCGTGCTGCTCGATGGCACCGACGTCCGCGAGTTCGATCCCGCCGAGCTCCGCCGCGCCATTGGCTTCGTTCCGCAAGAGACGTTCCTGTTCAGCGCGAACCTCGCCGAAAACATCGCCTGGGGCGTGCCCGATGCGCCGCGCGAGGCGATCGAGAAGGCCGCCGAAGCCGCCGGACTCGGACCCGACATTGCCGCATTCCCCGACGGCTACGAGACCAAGATCGGCGAGCGCGGACTGACGCTCTCCGGCGGCCAGAAGCAGCGCACCGCCATCGCCCGCGCGATCGTGCGCGATCCGCGCCTGTTGATTCTCGACGACGCTCTTTCCGCGGTTGACACGATCACCGAGGAGCGGATCCTTGCGAACCTGGGCTCCATCCTACGGGGGCGCACCGCCATCCTGATCGCGCACCGTGTTTCGACGATCCGTCAAGCGAACTGGATCGTGGTGCTCGACCGGGGCCGCATTGTCGAACAAGGAACGCACGACGAACTGGTGGCGCGCGGGGGCTTCTACGCGGAGCTGTGCGACAAGCAGGCGCTCGAAGAGGAGTTGGAAGCAACTTGAGCTTTTGGTGCCCAGCGCTAACAAGATGAGCTCTTCCAGAGCCGAGGCTACTTAGAGCCAGTCCTGCGCGCCAGGGAATATGCGCGAGATTTCGATCGCGCGCTCCTTTACTTTACCTGATAGACGGCAATATACGGCAACGGCGGAAACGCAAGCTCTCGCCGCCCGCTCACACGCCGGCTGGCACGGCCCATGTTGGGAAAGTCCTTCAACTGGCCGCACCCGTCATAGATGATCTTCGCGACGCGCCGGGCCGCCTCGGGGTTGTCGCGCTCGATCCACGCACAAATGCGCTCGAGGTCTTCGGCCGCCGTCAGGGACCAACGGATTTCCATCAGGGCTGCAGAAAACGCCTGAGCCGATCGCCCACCTGCTCGTGGGTCAGAAACTCGCCGCGCTCCAAAGCAGCCTCACCGCGCTGCACAGCCTCGGCGAAACGGTCTTCCTCATCCAAATAACGCGCAACCACGTCCTGCACGACCTCGCTGGTGTTCATGCCTTGCTGCGCCGCTCGCTGTGCGAGGCGCACATGTACGTCTGGGGGGAACTGCACTTTCATGTCTTCAGCCTAGGAAATCTCGCGAACTGGAGCAATGCCCTTGCTGACCTCGCAGCCGGGGACCGCCCGAAACCTTGTTCTGCTCGGGCAAATCACTGTTGTGGCGATCCTGCATCGAGACGGGCGAATATGGCTTCTTCGGCGCGTTGAAACCACTGCGACTCGACCCCCAAGTCATCCGCCGCCCCCATCGTTCGGTAGTCTAATTAGGCGAGCGGGGGATTCTCTTGCTCCAGTTGGAGCAGCGATTCGGGCCGCTCTCCAAAGCCGCGAAAGAGCGCCTCTCGACCGCTTCGGATCGACAAGTGAAACAGTGGGCTGTGAAGTTCGCCACGGCCAAACGCCTTCAAGACGTGCTCCGGTAGGGGCTGATTCCTCACGAGGTGACAAGAGAGCGCCCACGATGCTCCAGAGGTGGGGATTGATGGAGAACAAGGTGATTGGTCCGCTGCTGCGGGAGAAGTATGCCGAAGGGGTGAGATCGGGGAACGGAAGGCTCGTACGGAAGCCAAGCAGAGGGCCTCGTGGAAGGCCGCGCCTTAGGCGAGCGGAGTATGATCTCGCTCCTGATGGAGCAGCGATTCGGGCCGCTCTCCAAAGCCACGAAAGAACGTATCGAGACGGCTTCAGGACGACAGATAAGGAAGTGGGCCGTGAAGCTTGTCACCGCCAAACGCATCGAGGATGTGTTCGCCTGAGACGTTGGGCAGGAGCTTACCGGACCACGCCCGCCAGCGGACTCGAAGCAGAAGCATAAAGCCTCTTGGGCATGCGGCCGGCTTCGAACGCGAGGCGTCCCGCCTGCACGGCGAGCTTCATGGCCACCGCCATCTTTTCGGCGTCTTCGGCTTCGGCGATCGCCGTGTTCATCAGGATGCCGTCATAGCCGAGTTCCATCGCGATGGTCGCGTCACTGGCAGTGCCGACTCCGGCATCGACGATGAGCGGGACCGCGGTGATGCGCTCGCGGAGGATGCGGAGGTTGGTGAGATTCTGAATGCCGAGTCCGGAACCGATGGGCGCGGCGAGCGGCATGACTGCGGCAGCGCCGGCGTCGATGAGCTTGAGGGCGTTGACGAGATCGTCCGTGGTGTAGGGCATCACGACGAAGCCTTCCTTGGCGAGAACACGGGTTGCTTCGAGCAGGCCTTCGTTGTCGGGAAAGAGGGTCTGCTGGTCGCCGATCACTTCGAGCTTCACCCAATTCGACAGGCCCACCTCGCGGCCAAGGCGAGCCGTGCGGATGGCCTCGTCAGCGGTGTAGCAGGCGGCAGTGTTCGGCAGGATGAAGAACTTGTCGCGATCGATATAGTCGAGGAGCGATTCCTTTGACTTGTCGGTGAGGTTGACGCGGCGCACGGCGACCGTGACCATGTCGGCGCCGGAGGCCGCGTGGCATCGAGCCATTTCCGGGAAGCTGCGGTACTTGCCGGTCCCGACGATCAGGCGGGACTCGAAGCGGCGGCCGGCGATGACGAGTGCGTCAGACATGGATCTGCCACCATTGTAACGGCTCGACTTCGCCAGCCCCGCTCTGGTTAGAAGAGGAACTTCAATCCGAACTGAATTTGCCGGCCGGTGGCGGTGCCGTTCGACAACTTTCCGAATGCCGGATTTCCAGCATTGCAAGCCCCGCCCGCGGGACCGATGCAGGTCATGTTGTTCGAACTCGCTGAAGGCAGGAAGAACGTCGGCGTGTTCGTCAGGTTGAAGAACTCCGCCCGGAACTGGACGGCGTAACGCTCGGTGATCCGTGTGTTCTTGAACGCCGAGAAATCCGCGTTCACAGATCCCGGACCGCGCACGTTGCGGCGCGCCGCGTTACCGAGCATGGTGATGTTCGCGCCCGCAGTGGACCGCACCGTGCCGGGCACCTTGAACGCGCTCGGATCGAAGAAATTGTCCACGCTCCGGCCGCTCTGCACCTGCGACGTTGCTCCCGGCACCACGTCGGGCAAGTTGAATGTGTTGAAGATCGGAGCCAGGACGTTCGTCCGCAGGTCGCTCGGGAAACCGCCACGCAGCGTCGTAATCCCGTTCACCTGCCATCCGCCCAGGATCTTGTTCCGCTTGAAAACCGGAATCTCGTATCCGTAGCTCGCCACGAGAATCTGCGGCACGTCGATCGGCGCCACGGCGCGCTCGCGCGAGAGGTTGTAGTTGTCGAACACGAAGCTGGTGCCGCCGTTCTGGGTGAACGATGACGGACCCGTACCGTTCGTCTCCATGTTCTTCTGGATCGTGTAATTGACGAGGAAACTCAGCCCGTAGGCGAAGCGCTTCTCCACTTTGAAGTTGACCGCGTGGTAGCTCGACGTGCCCGTGGAATCGACCGTGGGGACCGTTCCGTTGACATTCGGGAAGGGGCGGAAGCGCTGGATATTGCGCCCGTCGAGCGCGTACTCGAACGGCACCTGATTGCTGTGCAGGAACGCCGTAGCCAGGTCGCGTCCGCGCGAAGTGGAGAGCGTCGTTTCGAGCAGCCAGTTCGCCTTCGGTTCCCACTGGAAGCTCACGTTCGCCTGATGCAGCAACGGGAATTTCGCTCCGTTGAAGATCTGGGTGCGGATGGTTCGCACGAAGGGCCGGTCGGCAGTGAAGCTCTCGAGCGTGGTGTCGCTCGGCGCGGCCACCACGGGCGTGTTGATCGTGAACGGCGGAGCAACGGTTCGTGCCGCATCGACTACCGGGAACGTCAACGTCGGCACGTTGGGATTGTTCCCCGAGAACTGCGACGTCTCCT
The DNA here is from genome assembly GCA_046331625.1 of Bryobacteraceae bacterium. Lineage (GTDB taxonomy): Bacteria > Acidobacteriota > Terriglobia > Bryobacterales > Bryobacteraceae > JAXLQL01. The sequence goes on along the minus strand of JAXLQL010000038.1, from coordinate 10,033 downwards.
GGTTCTGATCCCGCAGACCGTAGAAGATCCCGTAGCCGCCGCGGATGACGAGCTTCGGCGACCATTGATAGGCGAAGCCGAACCGCGGACCGATGTTGTTGTGGTCCCCGTCAACGATCGAGCGCGAGAATCCGTTGACGCCCGGCAACTGGAACTTGCCCGTCTTTACGTTGAACAGCGAGCCGCGGTCGCGCGCATCCACAGCTTGCGTGTAGAGCTCATAGCGCACGCCGAGATTGAATGTCAGCTTGCGCGAGACTTTCCAGTCATCCTGGAAATAGGTGCCGAAGTAGATCCAGCGGTGGCGCCCCCAGTCGAGCATTTGCGTGCCTTCGTAGAAGCTCGGAAAGCCCATCAGGAAATCGGCCAAAGGCGCGCCCGAGCCTTGCCGGTCACTGCTCGAACTGAAGATCGAGCCGAAGACGATGTTTCCGTAGAACGGCGAGCCCTTCAGCACGTTGTAGCGGTTGCGGCGCAGGTCGCCACCGAACTTGAGCGTGTGGTTGCCGCGCGTGATGTTCAGGTTGTCGCTCCACTGGAACGTGTTCTCGATGTTGTAGTTCGACGCTCCGCCGCCCCAACTCGAGAACTGCTGCGACCCCGAAACATTTCCTGAGAAATTGAAACTGATCGACGGGAAGCCGAGATCCGGGAAGGGGAACAGCGCCAGCTTGTTGGCCTGCGCGAATCCCACGCCGCTCGGCGCGTCGCCCACGTCCGATCCGTTGTGCCGCACGAAGCCGAAGCGAAACTCGTTCACCACCGAAGGCGAGAAGATGTGCGTGTCGCCGATCACGGCATGGCGCGAGAAATCGATGCGGCGCGCGCCGCCGCCGATGAAACCCTCGAACACGCCCGGAATGGGCTGGCGCTGGTTCCACAGCGAGTAGCGCGCGTAGATATTGTTGTTGTTCGAGAGCTTGTGGTCGAGCCTCAGGTCGCCGCGATCGCCGCGGAACTGGTTCGGGCGTTGACGGAAGAAGTTGCGGCTGAGCGAGCCGGGAGTGCCGAAGTTCGGCAGCGGGACCAGATCCGTGATCGCCTTCGCCGTCGGGTTGATCTGCGACGCTGGAATCCGGTTGTTCGCGAACGGCTGACCGATCACCGTGCCGGCTGGACCCACGCGCCGCGAACTCGGATCGAAGACCGTGATCGTGGGCCGCGCCGAGAAGTCGCCGGCGCGCACATCGGCCGGAGGCACATCGAGAATCGAGCTCGACGCCTGCTGGCGGATCCGGGTGGCTTCGATGTCGGCGAACCAAAACGTGCGGTCGCGGAAGATGCGCCCGCCCGCGGCTCCGCCGAACTGATTCTGGCGGAACTTGCCCTTCGGCTGTCCGGCAGCGTTGGTGAAGAAGTTGTTCGCATCGAGCTTGTCGTTGCGCATGAACTCGAAGAGCGATCCATGGAACTCGTTTTGTCCGGACTTGATGGTGGCGTTCACAACCGTGCCCGCGGAGTGTCCGAACTCTGCGGAGAAGTTGTTCGTCTTGACCTTGAACTCCTGCACGGCGTCGACCGACGGCGTGTAGGCGATGCCGGAGCGCCCCACCGCGCCCGCGTTTTGCGTGGTGTTGTTATCGATGCCATCGAGCATCACTTCATTCGACGAGAAGCGTCCGCCGCCGCCGATGAAGGGAAGGTTCGAGCCCATGCCGAACATCGGAGTGGTGTTGCCGGCTAGCAGCCCGAGAGCGAAGGGATTGCGGCCGTTGAGCGGCAGATCGAGGATCTTCTTGTTCTCGATGACTTGTCCGATAGCCGAGCTCGAGGCCTCAAGAAGGGGCGTTGCGCCGGTGACTTCTACCACTTCGCGGACCTCGCCCGGTTCGAGCGTGACTGCGATGTTGGCGTCCTGGTCGACGCGCAGCACGAGTCCGCGAACGGTTTGGCGCTTGAAGCCCTGCAGCGACGCGGTGATGGTGTATTCGCCGATGGGCATGAACGATGCGCGTAACTCCCCGCGATCGTTCGTGGTGCCCTCGCGAGTAAGTCCCGTGGCCGTCTGTGTCAACACGACGGTGACGCCAGGCATGACGGCGCCGGAGGTGTCTTTGACTTCGAGGTTGATGGTCCCGGTGGAGACTTGTGCGAGCGCGGATGCGCAAGCCAGGAGCAGGGAGACGGCCAATGATCGCATGTTGGAAGCCCCTTTCGGCTGTTGGGGCTATTATATGCGAGTGCGGAGGCTGCCGGCGAAGAACTGCAGGATAGTATCACGACGAGCGGATCAGCGAGCGCGAAGAAAGGCGAGGGCCTTTTGGGCGCGGTCACGGATTTCGGAGTTGGCACTCGCGGCCGCGATGCGAAGGTGCTCGGCGGCATCGGGTTGCCCGCGCTCGGCGAGCAGGACTCCCAGGAACAATTGCGCCTCGTCGTTACGCGGATCGAGCTTCGCGGCTTCGCGAAATTGCTCGATCGCTTCTTGCGAGCGCTCCTGCCGCATCAGAGCCGCAGCGAAGGCGCTCCGCACCTGTGGGTTCGTGGGCGCCCAACGCACGGCTTGGCGGAAGTGGTACTCGGCTGCGCGTGCGTCACCGCGTTGCGAGATCAGTATCGCGGCGTTGAGGTGCGCCGAGCCGAAGTCCGGCTGGGCGCGGATCGCTTCGAGGAACTCGCGCTCGGCTTCGGCGGCATTGCCTGAGGAGTGCAGCGCTGATCCGAGAGCGAAGTGGATCTCCGGCGAATCCGGATCGGCGGTGAGCGCCTGGCGGAATCGCGCGATGGCGCCAGGGAGGCGGCCTTGGCGGACCAGGTTCTCGCCGAGATCGTGCAGCAGGCGGGGATCGACAGGCGATGTCGCGAGCGCCCTTTCGAGCAGTTCGGCGCCGCGTGCCAGTTCGCCCGAAGCCGAGAGCGCTGAGCCGAGGCTCTTCATCGCGGGCAAGTGGCCGGCGTCGATGTGAAGGGCTTGTTCGGCGGCTTGGATTGCCTCCGGTCCGCGTTTCGCGCGACCGTAGGCGTCGGCGAGTTCATACCAGCAGTCGGCGCAGTCACGCGAGGCTTTGACGGCGGCTTCGAGCGCCGGAACACCTTCGGGCAGATTTGTTCCGGTGCGGACTTGCGCGAGCGCGGCGTGGAACGCGTCCGGGGCTAGCGGGTAATAGGCGGCAACGCGGCCGCGGTACGGGGCTCCACGGTCTTCCGAGCGGGGCGCGGTGAGATCGCCGGCTTGCGGACGCCGCACGATCTTGTGATCCACCATCACCACTTGCACCACGTCCTCAGTGCGGCGGCGCGGCATGTGGCACGAGACACACTCGGTCACCTTCGCGTGGGCGGCTGGCGAGGGGGCGGCGTGGCATCGCTTACAGGCGGCGCTCGATGTAGCGATCGCGGGGGCACCGCGTTCCTTCCGATGCGGATTGTGGCAATCGAGGCACGTCATCTCGCTCTTGCGGAAGCATTGGGATTGTCGCAGGCGGTAGGCCGAGTGCGCGATTTCGAACTTGTCGTCGAGCCCGGCGCCAGAGGGATGGTCCCAGTGGAGCATGTAGTCGCGCAGCGGCTCGCCGGCGCGGAAGCTGAACACGCCGCGCCCGAGCTTCACGGTGGCGTGCGGCAACAGACGGCTGGTCGACTGCAGGTGGCACTGGAGGCAGATCTCCATGCGCTGGTCGCGGCCGAGCCTTTTGGGATTGAGGATCGGAGCCTTGCCCATTGCATCCACGTGCGCCTGACCCGGACCGTGACAACGTTGGCAATCAATGCCTTCGGGAAGCTTGGTGGGATAGATGGGATCGGCGTAGACGGAGTCCGAGCGGCCGGCGAGGTCGGGGTAGCCGTCATGGCAGAAGAAGCAGTCGTAGGAAATGCGGCGGCGGAAGTCTTCGTGATCGGGCCGGTCATAGTTCGGGTTCATGGCCCAATAGCCGCCGCTGTTCGCGACATACCAGGCGACCGGGAGCTCGATGAGTTCGCCGCGCGGCGTGCGATGGATGAGCGTCTGCGCGGCGTGGCCAGAGCCCATGATGTAGTCAATGCGCTTTTCGACGACGTTGATCTCTTCGCCGGCGGGTCCGACTTGGTGGCGGCGGAGGAAGGCTTCGTCACCGCGGCGGATCATCGTGTAGTAGCGCTCGGAGGGAGCGTGATGGAAGCGGTTGCGAGTGGTGAAATCGGCGGTGGTGCGATCGAAGCGGAAGGCTGAGAAGGCTCGGCCCATACCTGTTTCGCGATAGGTTTTGGAGATGTCCACGTGGCAGCCGAGGCAGGCGGAAGCGGGCGCGTAGCGGGCAGAGGGTGACGCGGCCGGAGCGGATTTCTTCGGCCAGGAGAACCACGTTGCGGCTAGGACGGTGATCGCGAGCGCGGCCAGAGTCCACTTCGGCATGAACCGCTATTGTAGAAGCAAAGCGATTCGGCCCGAAAGCCTGCGGCAAAAAACCAGCCCGCGTCTGCGCCAATTGGCGAGCAACGAAATACCTACTCACACCTGGAAACGCGTATGGATCGAGTGGCTCGAGCGCTCCTCTTCACTTTCCAGGAGTTAGCGCGACGGCGGCTGTATCTTCTGCCGTAGCAACTGCCAAGCTCACGTGCCTCGGGTCAAATGCAGCCCCAGCGGCTCCACGCTCACCTTCCAGGCGCTTGAAGTCGGCAAAGATGGCGTCGAGATCGTAATTGAAGCGAGCCGCATGTTCCTCTCGTAGGCGGCGCACTTCTTCGACGATCGGATCAACCATACCTTCAGTTTCCCATCAACTGCTCTGGAGTGCAAAGCACAGGCATCCGGTATCCAAACTCGAGGCAAACGGCCCCCAGCCGGTCCACTACTTCCGCGTTGGCGATGTGCCGGCAATTCCACGTAAGTAGGAAGTCCATTCCTCCGACGGTAGCCACCGCAACGTGAAGCGCATCCTCGACCGCCTTCTCTGGGATCAATCGCCGGTCAACAAATGCCCGGGCCAGTTCACGGGCCCGATCGTTTAGTTCCAGAATCTGAATGCCCTGCAGTTCGACGAGCCTTCGCGTAGCGGCAGCGGGATCACCACGTCCAGACTCCGTCAGCACCACTTCCGAAACAAACAGAGCGAACCTGTGCCGGTGCATCCCCCACCACTCGATTGTCAGTTCCTGGTGGGCGGCAACCACCAAATCGCGGCTACGGTGTGCCGTCAAATAGCTCGCGATGGTAGTTTCAACGTAGACGCGCCGCACAGTCTCATCTAACACTAACGTCTCTGATCGGTGGTCTTTTCGGTGCAGGGGCGAGTGGACTTCGATGCAGTCGATAACCGGTCCGTGGCTCGTCATCCGATTCGGCGAAGCTGGGCGAAATCGAACTACAGAGCGGGCGGGCAGACGCACAGTCGAACCCCATCCGGCCCAGCGTGCGCCGGAAAGCAAAAGCGGCGGACCCGAAGGCCCGCCGCTCGAAAACAAAATCCGCGCTCGTGTTAGTTCGTGAGCGAGATGCCCAACCGGAACGCGATCTGACGGAGAATGCTCTCGAGGGTCTTCAACTGATCGAGCTTGGTGTTGAGGCCATCGAGCTTGGCTCCGTTGGCAGTGACCACGGCGAGGTTTGCGGCCGCGCCGTCCACCGACAACTGGCCACGCATCAGGCCGCCGGGATTCGTCTGCGAGTGGATATTGAAGTAGTGGCCAGCGGGATTGGCGAGAATGTCGCTCACCACTTTGAGCTGCGCGGCGTCAGTGACGTCCACTTGATACATCGCGAACCCACTCCCGGCAGCGGCGGCGACCGTTCCGCGGTGCCCGGTGTCGAGAACCACGGGACCATTCACTCCCGCGTCGGCCTTGTGAATGTGAGCGGCGGTGAAGTTGGTGGCATCGGCAAGATTGAAGTCGAGACGGAAGTCGACCTTCGCGCTCAACAGAGTGCCTGCGGCGTCACGGCGCGTAAGGAACTCGACGGCGACAACGCCCTTCGACTTGTTCTGGACCGAGGGGTTCTCCTTGGTCGGGCTCAACAGCCCGGTCAACACGGTGCTGGACACGGTCTCCTGCGCGAACGCGAAGCTGCTTCCGAGGGCCAGGATGCAAAACGCCAGTCTGTTCATTTCTGTAAATCTCCTTCTGGAATGGTCGGGGCCGATCCCCGATCCACCACTCTAAACCAATCTTGACCAAAAATAACGGATGCCTACGTGATTTAACACCTTGCTAGACTGAGCGGCTGGTGAATCGCGAATACCACAAGTGGCACAGCGCATGTTTGGCGCGCGAAATGGAGCTACTGGTGTTCGGCCACTCGGGCAGGCCGGTGCTCGTGTTCCCGACTTCGATGGGCCGCTTCTGGGACTTCGAGGATCGGGGGATGATTGCGGCACTGGCCCCGGCGATCGAAGCCGGAGCGCTACAAGCGTTCTGCCTCGACAGCGTGGACGCGGAGAGTTGGTACGCCACCCGGTCCGCGCCTCGTTCGCGCGTGATGCGGCACGAACAGTACGAGGCCTACGTGATCGAAGAAGCGATTCCTTTCGCCAGGCAGCGGAGCACGGCGCTGCGCGTCTCGGTGGCGGGCTGCAGCTTCGGCGGCTACCACGCGATCAACTTTGCACTGAGGCATCCCGAATACGTGGACTTGGCGCTCAGCATGGGCGGTGCGTTCGACATTCGCCAGTTCCTGGATGGATACTTTGATGAGATCTGCCACCGGAATTGCCCACCCGACTTCGTCCCCGGTCTCGAGCGTGAGCGGCTGGACCAGTGCCATGACCACGTGAGTCTCATCCTGGCGACGGGCGAAGCGGACATCTGCCTCGGCGAGAACGTGTGTCTCAGCCGCATTCTGCATGAGAGGGGAGTTCGCCACGAGCTCGATATTCAGGGCAGCGGCGCTGCGCATGACTGGCCGTGGTGGCAACAGATGGCGCGCAAGTATCTGCCCTGATCAGCGCGCCAACTTACGCCGCAACCAGGCCTGCGCATAGCGAAGGTCATGGCGTACGGCATGCACGGATTGCTCGAGCGCCCCAGCGACCTCTTCCGCCGTCATGCCGCCGAAATAGTGCATCTCGATGAGGCGCGCGAGCGAGGCGTCTTCAGCGGCAAGCGCCTGGAGAGCGCCGTCGAGCTCGATGAGATCGAGCAGTTCCACGCCGTCCGCGGCCCGCACCTCGAGGCTCGCGTTGCGGGGCCCGTCACCGGAGGCAACGGGTGCGCGTTTGGCTGCGGCTCTTCCGCGAGCGTAGTCGACCAGAACCTGCCGCATGACACGCGAGGCTACGGCGAGGAAGTGGACCTGATCGTTGAATTGGCGTTCCGAGCCCCCCGACATCTTGAGGTACGCTTCGTGCACGAGTGCGGTCGGCTGCAGAGTGTGACCGTGCCGTTCGCCGCGCAAATGGCGCGCAGCGATCCGGTGTAATTCTCCGTACAGTGTGGGCGTCAATTCCGTGGCGGCGGACTCGTCGCCGGTCCGGAGGCGCGCCAACAGATCTTGAATCGGCGTTTCCACCCGTTCCAGCCTAACACTCCGAAAGGGAGAAAAAGCTCGAGCCGAAACGGATTCCGATCTCGCGTGGAATCGGCGGGACCGGTTTTTCATGAACCACGACGTTCGCATCTTGTTTCGGGAGGTAGCGAGCCTTTCGCCCGATCTTCGCCGCGATCACTATGCGCGCAAGCATGTACCGGCCGCGGTGTGCGACGAGCTGGAGTCACTGCTCGAGTTCGATAGCAACAGCGGCAGCGAAATCACCAGTGTGGTGGGCGCGGCGGCGGAGCGATTCCTGGTGGCGAGCGCCCCCGTGGAAGAGGGCCGGTGCGGAGCGTATCGGCTACTGCGGCTGATCGGCAACGGCGGCATGGGAGCGGTCTATTTGGCCGAGCGCGCCGATGGGGAAGTGGAGCAGCGCGTGGCGATCAAGTTCGTGCGCAGCGGCGCGGACCTTCCTTCGTTCCGCTCCCGCTTTCTGCGCGAGCGGCAGATTCTGGCTTCGCTGAATCATCCAGGGATCGCCCGGTTGCTCGATGTGGGTACGAACGAAGGCCAGCCATACCTGGTGATGGAGCACGTGGAGGGCGTGCGCATCGACGAACATGCCGAAGCTCTCGATCTTCGCGGCAAGCTCGATCTGTTCGCGGGCGCGGCCGAGGCCGTTTCCTACGCGCATCGAAACCTGGTGATCCATCGCGACTTGAAGCCTTCGAACATTCTGGTGGACGCGGCGGGTCAGCCGAAGCTGCTCGACTTCGGGATCGCCAAGATCCTGGACGATCCGGAGCAGACGCGGACAATGGATCGCGCGCATACGCCCGAGTACGCGAGTCCGGAGCAAGTGGGCGGAGAGGCGCAATCCACCGCAACCGACATTTACTCGCTCGGTGCGGTGCTCCAGCGAATCGTGACCGGGCGCAGTCCGAAGTCGCGAGGTTCCCATGCGGACATGGCCCCGGATCTGGCTGCGATCGTGAGCAAAGCGATGCGCGATGAACCCGAAGCCCGCTACGCCTCGGTGGACCAGATGATCGCCGACGTGCGGGCATTCCTGGAGCATCGCCCGGTGGAAGCGCGGCGCGGCAACGCGCTTTATCACGCGCGAAAGTTTCTGCGGCGGCGCTGGCTGCCGATGGCGGCAGTGGCGCTGGCACTGGCGGGAATCGCCGGTGGCGTGATCATCGCGGACCGGCAGAGGGCGCTCGCCGAGCAACGATTCCTGCAAGTGCGGCGGCTGTCGAAACAATTTCTCGATCTCGACGCCGATGTACAGACGCTGCCAGGAGCAACCAAGGCGCGGCATCGCATCGTATCGGCATCGCTCGAATACCTGGGCGGTTTGCGCGCCGAGCGCGATCCGGAACTGGCGCTCGAGATCGCGGAAGCGTATCTGAAGGTGGCGCGGGTGCAGGGCGTTCCGGTGGGTTCGAACCTCGGCCAATTCGCTGACGCGCGAGTGAGTCTGGAACGAGCCGGTGCGCTGGCGGAACCGCTCACGAGCGACGCACGCTTCGCCCGGCGGCGTGACGCGCTGCGGCTCTCGGCTGAGGTGGAGCGCGATCTGATGATCGTGACCGATTCCGAAAAGCGGAGGCCGGAAGCCGCCGCGCATGCTCGCAAGGCCGCGGAACGGCTGGAAGCGTTGTTGGCCGAACCGGGCATCTCCAACCGAGATCGATCGGCTGCGGCGCGTTTGTTCGTGAATATCGGACAAGCGATGGGCAACATGCACCGGATCGAAGAGGGCGCTCGCTACGCACGGCGCTCGGTGGAACTCTCGCGCGCCGCTGGCGATGACCTGCAACTGGGGCGCGGGCTGGGAATCCTGGCCAATCAGATGCGTTTCGCGGGCGACCTCGACGGCGCTCTCGCGGCGATCCGCGAGTCGCGGATGATCGCGGAGAAATTCTCCGATCCCGGCAATCTAGAGAGCCAGGTGCGGCTATCGGGAGCCCTTTGGCGCGAAGGCCTGATTCTGGGCGAATATCGCAACATCAGTCTTGACCGGCCAAGGGAGGCCGAGGTTCTGTTGACGCGCGCCTATGACGTCGCCGAAGCGATGGCCCGTAAGGATCCGCGCGACTACGCGAGCCGGTCATACCTGTCGATGGCGGGGCGCGAGTTGGGCGACGTACTTCGAGACCGCGATCCCGCGCGGGCACTCACGGTCTACGAGCACGCGCGGCATCGCTTGAGCGAGATTCCGGGCAACTCGAAAGTGGAGAGCGATGTAGTGTGGCTGTTGACGGGGGCATCCTATCCGCTGCGGCGGCTGGGAAGGCCGGTGGAGGCGCGGCAAAGAATCGACGAAGCGATCGCGATTTTGCGTACCCTCGGGACGTATCCGGCCAATCGCATCGCTCCCGGTGAGGACGTGGATGTAACACTACGCGCGCTAGGCGATCACTTGGCCGCCACCGGAGATATCTCGATGGCGATTCGAACTTATGAGGATCTGGTTGCAAAAGCGGCCGGCGATCCGCGGGAGGACTTACGGAACGCGAACGGACTTTCGCGGATCTACGAAGACCTTGCGAACCTGTACGCGCGAGCTGGACGGCGCAAAGACGCGGCGGCCTGCGACCAGCGGCGCCGCGAACTCTGGCGCCATTGGGACGCCAAGCT
>JAXLQL010000037.1:0-71290 GCA_046331625.1 Bryobacteraceae bacterium | reverse complement strand
AGCGTTCTGGAGGCGACCCTCAATGGCACGTAGACACCTCGCATTGGTTTTGATGTTGGCCCTCGCCGCGCCCGCGGGCCTCGCGCAGCGAAAAAAGCGGATTGCGGTTATCAACTTCGACTACGGCACGGTCCATAGCTACGTCGGTTCGATCTTCGGCGCCGACGTCGACATCGGACGCGGCATCGCCGACATTCTCGTGGAGAAACTCGTCGAGGGCGGCACGTACTCGGTCTTCGAACGTAAGGCCATCGACAAGATCATGGCCGAGCAGAACTTCTCCAACAGCGATCGCGCCGATCCGTCGAGCGCCGCCAAAATCGGCAAGCTCCTCGGCGTCGACGCAATCGTGATGGGCAGCATCACGCAGTTCGGCCGCGACGACAAGACCAAAACTATCGGCGGTTTCGGAAACGTCACTGGACGTTGGGGCGTCGGCGGCATCGGCCGCAAGGAATCGAAGGCTGTGGTTGCCATCAGCGCGCGCATGGTGGACGTAAACACCGGCGAGATTCTGCTCGCCAGCACCGGATCGGGTGAATCGAAGCGCTCCGGCACCGCGCTGCTCGGCGCAGGAGGAGGCGCTCCGGCGGCCGGCGGCGGCAACTACGACATGTCGAGTTCCAACTTCGGCCAGACCATTCTCGGCGAAGCCACGCACCAGGCCTGCAACCAGGTGGTGCAGCAGATCCAGCAGAAGGCCGGCGCCCTTCCGTCAAACGAAGCGCCCGCGGCCAAAGTCGATGGACTCGTTGCCGACGTCAACGGCGCAACTCTCATCTTGAATGTCGGCACAAAGGCCGGAGTGCGCGTGGGAGATACGCTCGCCATCAAGCGCATCATTCGCACCGTGAAGGATCCTGCCACGGGTAAAGTGCTTCGCGAAGTAGCCGACACGGTGGGCACGCTCAAAATCACCGAAGCGGACGATGCTTCCGCCGTGGGCACCTTCTCCGGAGCCGGCACACCCAAGGTGGGAGACAAAGCAGTCACGCAGTAACGAGGTCCCCATGGCGTTTCAACCCGGCCAGGTCATCGGCGACCATCAGGTGATCGAGTCCATCGGTTCCGGCGGAATGGGCGAGGTCTACAAAGTCCGCAATACGCTCAGCGGCCGCATCGAAGCGGCCAAAGTGCTCCACGCGGGCCTCGAAGGCCACGCCGAAGTGGTGGATCGCTTTCTGCGCGAAATCCGCGTCCTGGCAGCTCTTTCGCACCCCAACATCGCGCCGCTCCTCACTGCCTATCGCTTCGAGGGCGGCGTAGTGATGGTGATGGAACACGTCGACGGCGTCTCGCTGCGCGAACTGCTCGACAAGGGTCCGCTGCCGGCCGAGACCGCCGTGCGCTTCGCCGCGCAGGTGCTCGATGCGCTGAGCTACGCGCATGGAAAAGGCGTGGTCCACCGCGATATCAAGCCCGCCAACATCATGCTCACGCGCGAGGGCCAGATCAAGCTGATGGACTTCGGCATCGCCCGCGGCCCCCAGGAAGCGCACTTGACCCGCACCGGCATGACTGTGGGTTCGGCGTTCTACATGTCGCCGGAGCAGATCGAGAACAAAGACGTTGACGCGCGCTCCGACATCTACGCTCTCGGCGTCACGCTTTACGAACTCGTTACCGGCGTGCGGCCGTTCCTAGGTGACAGCGAGTTCTCGATCATGTCCGCGCACTTGGCGGCCAGTCCTCGTCCGCCGATCGAAGTGGATCCGCGCATCCCGGCGATGCTCAATCAGGTGATCCTGATGGCCATCCAGAAGGATCCGGCACAGCGGTTCCAAACGGCCGAGGCGATGCGCCGCGCGCTCGGCGCGATTGCCGGTCCCGCGCAACCAGCACCGGTACCGGCTCCGCAGCCAGTGCAAGCCAAACCCGTTCCGCCGCCGATGCCCGCTGCCGCCCCACCCGTAGCCGCGCCCCCCCCGCAACATTCGAGCAAGCGGGCCCTCTACATCGTGGCAGGGTCGCTCGCCACGCTCGCCGCTCTCGGCGTCACGGCTTGGCAGCTTCCGCGTTGGATGTCGACTCAGGCGAGCCAACCCGCACAAACAGCGCCGCCAGCGCAAACGGACACGCCGCCACCGAACCCAGCTCCCGCACTAACCAACCCGGAGCCCGCGCCCACACCCGCGCCAACGGCGACGCAGCCAGTAACGCAGCCGCTACCAACGGAACAGCCCCGGCGCACCGAGCCGTCCCCGTCACGCCGCCCGGATCTAGCATCTACCATTCCGCAGAATCCGCCATCGGCGCAACCGGCCGCGCCCTCGCCCACACCGGCACAACCTGACTCCTCGCCTGCGCCCGCACCGCGAGCGGCGGCCCAGCCCCCAGCGCAAGCACCGGCGCCGGATAACTCCGCGCAGAGCTCGGAACAGCGCGAGCGCATGATGCTGATGTCCACACGCGTCGGTGCAGTGCGTGAAACGCTCGACCGCCTGCGGCGCGAGCAAGCCGCGCAAGGCCTCGGTCTGCGCCGCGACCTCGTCGAAGCCGAGTCACGCCTCCGCTTCCGCCTTGACGAAGGCGAAGCCGCTCTCAAGCGCGGCGACGCTGCGGCCGCTGATCGCCAGTTCGATGCCGCGGAACGCGACCTCGGCATTCTCGAGAAGGCTCTCGGCAAGTAGACGCTTCACCCCGCGAGCAGACCCAGCTTCCTCTGAAACTCCCGGATCCCCGCCACTTCACGATCTGCCAGCGTGACCTCCGGTTGCCGCATGTAGCGCTTCGCAACGCCGAACACTTCGAGCGTCGCACGCCAATATGCCTGCGTCCACCCGCCCAGCGGAGTGCCGCGAAAGAACGGAACGTCATATTTCATCACCACTTCGCTTGCGTCCTTCATGTCGCCGCTCTTCACCGCGTGCCAGAACCGCTTTGTCACCGGCGGCGCGAAGGTCGAAAACGTGCTGTAGTAAGCCTTCATCCCATACGGCCGAAACGCGAGAAAGTTGCCCTTCTGCCCACCCGCGAAAATATTGATGCGCCCGCCGAACTCCTCGAAGACCTCGCGCGAATAAAGCGCCGGATACTCTTCCTTGTACGCCGAGATCTCGTCGATCTCCACCAGCTTCCGTAACACCGGTACCGGCACTTGCCCATGCAACACGATCGCTCGCTTCGCCGCGTGCGCCACTCCGCGATAGTGCTCCACGATCGACGCCGCGTCGCCCCACGCCGGCAACTGCACCTGCACCGCGTCCACGCCCACCTCCGCCGCGAACCGCGCATAGTCCACCGCCTGCCCCGTCCACCAAGGACCCGTCGCGCCGATCGTCAACCCGCGCCCCGCCACGGCGTCCACCAGCGTTCGCGTCAGTTGCTTGATCTCGTCGTACGAGAGCCGGTCGTACTGGCTGTTCCCAGAAGTCAGCGCGAACGCCACGGCGCCCGCCTTCGCTCCCGTGTCGATGATCCGCCGGAATGACACCAGGTCGAGCGAGCGATCTTCGTTGTAAACCGTCGGCACCGAACAAATCGGACCCTCGAGTTTCCGCCGGAACTCCTCGGGTGTGACCGCGGCGCCCGGTAGCGCCATCGCGGAAGCAATCAAAGCTCGTCTGGTCAGCATCGCGACTTGCATCATATAATGATCGGGCTTGCCGAATATCGACACCCGCGACTGGACCAGCCTCACACTGGGCGAACGTATCCGTCAGATCGAAGTGGAGGGCTACCTCGTTCTGCCCGGCCTGCTCGACGACGCGCACATCCGCCAACTCAAAGACGAAACCGCCAAGCTCGAGCTGCGCGCCGTCGACTACAGCCCGCACCAGAAGGGCGCGCCGGAAATCCAGTTCCGCGGCGGCGCCATCACCGCGCTCATCGCGCACCCGCCCACCATCGCCTTTCTGCGCGAGCTTTTCGGAGACGAGATCGTCTTCATGTCATACGGCTTCGCCCGATCGGAACCCGGCCACCCCGGCATCAGCCTCCACACTGACGGCCAGCCGTGGGGATCGCGCATCTTCGGCTACGGCGGAAGTTGCCCGCATCTGGTGCGCGTGCTCTACTACCTCGACGACCTCACGCCCGAGGTCTCGCCATTCCGCGTCGTGCCCCATTCTCATCTTTCCATGCACGCCGATGGCAACCCCTACGTGCGCTACGAGAGCCATCCTGGAGAAGTGATGGTTCCGGTGAAGGCCGGCGGCGCTGTGCTGATCAATCACCGCGTCTTCCACGGCAATTTCCCGAACGTGGGCAATCGCCCGCGCGACATGCTCGCCATCGCGTATCGCCCTGGCTGGGCCGGTCCCGCTGCGCCCGAACTTGCCGTCTGGACCAGTCAGCAACTCGACTCGCTCCCCGCTGACGTCCGCCCGCTTTTCCTCGATCGCAACATGCGCCACTGGATGTTCGAAGGCGGGAACAAGCCGGCCGATATGAAGTCAGAAGCGCCAGGGATCGATCCGTCGAGATGGGGCCGGCGTTGAAGAACCGCGTTATAATCGCACCAGACCAAGTCAGTTCCACACATCGCTCAGGGAGTTCTTGCAATGAAACGTTATTTCGGCCTCGCGTTCGCGCTGGCCTTATCCTTACCATTGAACGCTCAGAGAATCACGGCCACTCTCCTCGGTGACGTCTCTGACACTTCCGGCGCGGCAGTCGCTGGCGCCAAGATCACGGCCAAGAACGTGGATACCAACGCCGAGCGCACCGCCGAAACCGACGAGCGCGGATCCTACCGGATGGACTTCATCCCCATCGGCCGTTACGACCTCACCATCGAACATGCCGGCTTTCGCCGCGCCAACCTCAAGGGCATCGTCCTGCAAGTGGACCAGACCGCGCGCATCGACGCCAAGCTCGAAGTAGGCGAAGTGGTGCAAGAGGTCAGCGTCGAAGCCTCCATTCCGCTCGTGCAGACCGATTCGAGCAGCATTTCGAGCGTGATCGAGCGCCGCCAGGTGCAGGACCTTCCGCTCAACGGACGCCAGTTCCTCCAACTCGCCCTGCTCGTTCCCGGCGCCGTTCCCGCCCCCCCCGGCGGCCGTCAGGCCACCGAACGCGGCACGCTCGGTTCGGCGATCAACATCAACGGAAACCGCGAAGGGTCGAATTTGTTTTTGATTGACGGCACCCTCAACACCGACCCCAACTTCAACACCTTCGTTATCAGCCCCAACGTCGACAGCATTCAGGAATTCCGCGTCGAAACCAACAGCTACTCGCCCGAGTTCGGCCAGCAGGCCGGCGGCCAGATCAACCTGATCACCCGCGGCGGCAGCAACACCTTTCACGGCAGCGCCTTCGAGTTCCTGCGCAACTCCGCGCTCGACGCCAAGAACCTCTTTGACCGCCCCGCTCCCACCAAGATCCCGCCCTTCCGCCAGAATCAGTTCGGCGCCACGCTCGGCGGCCGCGTTTGGCGCGACAAGACGTTCTTCTTCACGAGCTACGAGGGGCTGCGCGTGGTACGCGCCCAAACGGCGCTGGCCACGGTTCCCATAGCAGCGTTGCGCAATGGCGACTTCTCCGCACGCCGCAATGCCGCGGGCCAAGTCACCCCCATCTACGATCCGGCCAGCACGCGCGCCAATCCGGCGTTCAACTCCACGCAGCCTGCCTCGCCCACCAATCCGCAGTACTTGCGCGATCCCTTCGCCGGGAACATCATTCCCACCGGCCGTCTCGATCCCATCGCTCGCGGCGTGCTCGGCTACGTGGATCTGCCCAACGTCGACACCCTGCCGCTCGGCCTCGGCCGCTTCCTCAACAACGAAGCCGTCCATCAGGATGGCGACCAGTTCAGCGCCCGCGTCGATCAGATCGTCTCCTCGAAAGACCAAATCTTCGGCCGCTACAGCTACTCGAACGAAACCCTCTTCGCCCCCGGCGCCCTCACCTCGCAAGGCGTGCGCCGCGAGCCCAAGCCGCAGATCTTCACGCTCGGCTACACACGCGCCTTCAGCCCCACCATCACCAACGAAGCGCGCGTCGGCTTCACGCGCCTCCGCTTGTACATCGTCAACAAGAACGCCTTCACTGAGAACATCCCCGCCAAGCTCGGCATTCGCGGACAAGACGGGCTCCCAGCTTCGGCGTGGGAAGTGCCCAACATCTCGTTCGTCAATGACGGAATCACCACCATTGGCGGCGCGAACTTCGGAGTCCCCACCGTCACCCGGAACAATACGTATCAGTTCCAGGACACCATGGCCATGATGCGGGGCAGCCACTCGCTGCGCATGGGCTTCCAGTACGCCCACTTCCAGTTGAACAACGCCACGCTCAACTTCCTGTTGCCTTCCTACGCACTGCGCGCCACGCCGCTCACAGCCAACGTTTCCGACCCCAACGGACTGCAGCGCGGCAGCGAGTTCGCCGACTTCATGCTCGGCATCTCGCACAACAACCAGGTCACGTCTGGCTCGGGCCAGGTCTATCTGCGCCGCGATGTCATCGCGCCCTGGTTCGAAGATACCTGGCGCGCGTCGAAGAACCTGACCGTCACGTTCGGCTTGCGCTGGGACTACATCTCGCCGCTCACCGAGAAGTTCAATCGCATCGCCAGCGTCTACGTTCCCAATCACAACGGACCCGCCAAGCCGGTCCCGATCCAAGCCGGCGTGAACGTGCCGGGCTACGGCCAGGTACCCGCGGGCCTCATCCAAAAGGACCTCACCAATTGGGCTCCGCGCCTCGGCTTGGCCTATCGCGTCGGCGGATCCGACAAGACCGTGGTCCGCGCCGGATACGGTATCTTCTATGACGCGCAGGTCGGCAACACCGTGGTCGACCTGGTGCGCAACCCGCCGTTCCAGACGCGCATCATCGCCGATCTGCCAGACTCCATCTTCCCCTTCCTCTCCCTACGCGATCTGCAACCGCAAGGCGCGGCCATCAGCTCGAGCTACTTCGCCATGGGCCAAGAGGAAAAAGGAAAACTCGCGTTCCCGACGCCTTACGTGCAGCAGTGGAACTTCTCGGTGCAACGCGAAGTGATGGCCAACTGGGCGCTCACCGGATCCTATGTCGGCTCCACCGGCCGCCATCTCTCCTTCTCGGGCATCGCCAACATTCCTTATCCCGGACCGACGGCGCTCAATCTCCGCCGCCCGTTCAACCCCGACATCAACGTGATCTTCCAGTTCGCCCAGCCGCGCGTCAACTCCTACTACAACGCGCTGCAGATCAAGAGCGAGCATCGCAGCTTCCACGGCTTGACGATGCTCAACTCCTACACCTGGAGCAAGTCGATCGATACCGGCACCGAGATCCGCGCCGGCGGCACCGCCCAGCAGAGCATCAACAACTGGAACCTCGATGGCGAAAACCGCGGACGCTCCACGTTCGACATGCGGCATCGCTTCGTCAATAGCGTGGTTTACGCGATCCCGTTCGGCAAGGGCACGGCGCACGCCGCGTCAAGCCCAGTGGTCAATTACATTGCTGGCAACTGGCAGATCAACACGATCATCAGCGCCAATACGGGGCTCCCTTTCACGGTGTTTTCCGGTGTCGACACTGCAAACAGCGGCGTGGGTAGTCTGATCCACCCTGACGCCGTTTCCGGCCAGAGCCAGACGCCTTCGACGCAAACTGCCGACAACTGGCTGAATACGGCGGCCTTCAAGAATGCTCCCGATTGCCGCAATGCCGCCACGTTCGCCACGTTGTCGAACCCGCTGGCTTGCTTCGGCAACCTCGGTCGCAATACGGTATCCGCCCCGGGGCTCGTGAACTTCGATCTCGCGCTGCTCAAGCAGTTCCCGATCCGCGAACATCATGTGCTACAGTTCCGCACCGAGATTTTCAATGCGTTCAACACGCCCGCGTTGGGATACCCGGTGGGGAACCTCTCGGCGGCGACAGTGGGACGCATCTTCTCGGCGGGTCCGTCGCGGCAGATTCAGTTCTCACTGCGGTATTCCTTCTAGACTCCGGCTGATCTCGACCCAGCCCCTTCCCCTGGCGCTCTGCTGGGTACCTTGGCATGGCACCTGCTCTCGCATTTGCAGAAGGAGGTGCCTACCATGCGAACGAACAGTCTGGCCAACAGACCGATTGTCCCCGCCGCCGCGATCTTGCTTGCTTGCGGCGGCGTTTTGCACGCCGCTGACGCAAAACTCTACCTACAGGCATGGATGCCGCCCGTGGATCAGTATTTCGAAAACCCACAAAGCTTGGCCGGTCCGCCCGATGGGCAGTTCGGCGGATCGCCCCACACTTGGGCGTACGGACGCTATTCAGCGCTCTTTGACTTCGGCGCCCCGGTTACGGCCTCCACTCTCGAGGTCACGCACAAGGGGTGGGGCTTCATCGGCATCGCCGTCTCGATGAATGTCGCGGACCTGATCGTCCCGTATGGCGATCCGCTGCCGCCTCATTACTATTGGAACGACGACCTACTCAAACCCGTGTCCGGTCAGACGGAAACGGAGGTTCGCACAACACAGCATCCGAGCACGTCTGGACCGCGAACGTTCCGATACGCGATGGTGTTCCTGTTCAACCCCTGGTACCAGAATTTTGGCGCTGGAGTGTGGCTGGATTCGATCGGTGTGCCGATTTCGAAAGCGTTCGTCGAGACAAGCGCCCGGGATACGGCGCGAGCCATCGAAACGTTAGATGTGGGCCTGTTCAACGGGCCCAACGCGCAGACAAATGCGGGACGCCGCAATGCGCTTGCCAACCGAGCCTCCGAGGCTGCGGCGTTCGTCGCCGTAGGGAACCTCCCCGCGGCCCAAGACGAACTTCAGAGTTTGTTGCAGAAGGTGGACGGGATCGCCCCGCCACCGGACTGGATGAATGACTCGCCCGAAAAGCGCGCTCTCGCGTTCCGCGTGAGCCAACTCATCACCTGGATCGCGATGATGTCTCGCTAGTACATTCCGAGTCTCCGAACCATAGGGAGGCCGTTTGACGTCTGGCGCCCAGTGAGAATTCGGTATGAACGATGTCCGGTTCGGAGTGAAGCGAACCGCCGCAACTGGAGCAGGGATAGTAAGGGCAGCCAGCGAAAGTCTCACTCCGATGTCGCACACCCTCGAAGAGCCACCCCGGGCGCTATCTGCGAGCCCCGCCCGTATCCTGAAGACATCCTATGGCAAGCCTGGATTGGTCGCAATGCCCCCCGTGGATATTCCTGGAAGACTGAGCGGCGCATGGGTTCTGAAAGGAACCCGGACTCCCGTCAACATCTTCTTCGAAAATCTCGGGGCGGGCTGAGCATCGAAGAGGTAATCGAAAAGTCTTCCGGTGAGCCGCGAACAGATCGGCCGGCTCATGGCTTTCGTCGTGCGCTCGCCGTGAAGACTTCGTGCACGCAAAGGCGATTTCACAATCCGCGAGGTTTTCGTCAGCACACCATCACCGGCTACGGCTCTCGCTGGGAATGGGCAAAGTCGATCGTGTTCCTCGCGCCACAGACCTTCCCGACACCTTGCCGGGGACCTGCGCAATCAGCCCGCACGCCATCCAATCGATGTCTGAAACGGATTCGCGCTCGGTCATGCCGGGCCCGCTCCATCATAACCCCCACCATCTCGACAGCGGACGCATCTCAATCGCCAGTGACCGGAATCTGAACTCAAGAGGCATTTGACAGCACCCAGCATCGGATTCGTCTATACTGGGAGGCAATCCTTTTCGAAGGTACGCTTCTCAGGGAGGTTCCCGTTCATGTTTTCCCCGTCGAATCCGCGTCTGCGCCTGCTCGCATTGGCGCTCGCGTTGACCAGCTCCGTGTGGAGCCAGGACACCCGTGGCCGCGTCCAAGGCACCATCACCGATCGCTCCGAAGCCGTCGTCGCCGGCGCTACCGTCATCCTGCGCAACGACAACACCGGCATCACCGTCAACCAGCCAACCAATGAAGTCGGCAAGTATCTGTTCGACTTTGTCGCGCCCGGCACCTACACCGTCACGGTCGACATGCAGGGCTTCAAACAGTACGTCCAGCGCTCGATCCTCGTCCAGGCGCGCGGCGACGTCACGGTGAACGCCTCGCTCGATCTCGGCAACACGCAGGAAAGCGTCACCGTCGAAAGCGCGCCCGTCGCGGTGCAATTCAACACGTCGACCATGGCTCTCACGCTCGACACCAAGATGGCCAATTCGTTGCCCATCATCCACCGCAATCCGTTCCTGCTGGCGGCTCTCAACCCCGCCACTGTCGTGCGCTCCTCCACCGAGCAGAGCCCCTTCCATCACTGGGCCGCTTCGCAGCTCGACGTCGGCGGCAACACCTCCACCAAGAACGACATCATTCTCGACGGCTCCCCTTCGATGACGACGCAGAAGTCGAGCTACACGCCTCCCATGGACGCGGTCAGCGAAGTGAACCTGCAGCAGAACGCCGTAGACGCCGAGTTCGGACACTCCGCCGGCGGCTTGCTCTCGGTGGCAATGAAGTCCGGCACCAACGAGTTCCACGGTACGGGATACTATCTCGGCCGCCAGCCGACCCTGAACGCGATGGCCAACCGGATCACGCGCGCCTCGAACCTCACGCGTCAGCACGTGTGGGGCGGCACCATCGGAAATCCCATCAAGAAGAACAAGATCTTCAGCTTCTTCTCGTATGAAGGATGGCGCACCATCGAGCCGCGCACCATACAGAACACGCTGCCCACCGATCTCGAACGCAAGGGCGACTTCTCGCGCTCGCTCAACAACAACAACGCCTTGCGCACCATCTACGATCCGTTCTCGACCAAGACTGATAGCACGGGTGTTACTCGCACGCCGTTCCCCGGCAACATCATCCCTTCGAATCGCATCGACCCGACCGCCGCCAAGATCATCGGCGACCTGTGGCAGCCCAACGAAGCCGGGGACGGCCCCTCGCTGGTCAACAACTTCAAGAAGGGCTTCGCCAATCGCTTCCGCTATTGGAACCTCTCCGAGCGCGTCGACTACAACATCTCCGACAAGCTGAAGGTGTTCGGCCGCTACAACATGTTCCGCACCTTCACCGCGCAAGACGATTACACAAACGGCTCTATCGCCCAACCGGTGGACGGATCCAAGCGCCACGCCCGCACGTTCTCCGGTGACGCGGTCTATACGCTGAATGCGAACACGGTATTGAACGTCCGCGGCGCATACAACGCCATCGTCGACTCCTTCGGTATGCCCGCCGCTCTTCTCAAAGAGTCCGATCTCGAGAAGTTCTGGCCCGGCAACCCCTGGTACAAGGGCTATCTGCAGGGCCTGCCCGACCTCTACTATCCCGGCATCAACATCAACCGCGGATCCACCACCAACCTCGGCCGAACCGGCTACTGGTTCCAGGAACCGGACTCCTACAACATCGAATCGAAGATCTCCCGCAACCAGGGTCGCCACTACTTCAAGGTGGGCGGCGAGTACCGCAAGGAGCGTGTCAACGCGGCACGGCCCCGCTCGTTCAACTTCAACTTCAACCCCGGCCTCACCGCGAACACCTACCTCAGCCCGAACACCGCTCTCAGCGGAGACGGCTGGGCCACGCTCCTGCTCGGCGCCATGGACGGAACCTCTAACATCGCCTCGATCCCGATCCAGCGCCCGCGTGTCGGATTCACCGGCCTCTTCTTCCAAGACGACTTCAAGGTCACCCAGCGGCTCACCATTAACCTCGGCCTTCGCTACGAGTACTTCACTCCGATGCGTGACACGCTCGATCGCCTGACCCGCTTCATTGACCTCAACAACGCGATCCCAGAGTTCCAGGGCGCCAACGCTCCCAAGCTCCCCGATGCCGCCACCGCTCTCCGCAGCGCAGCTCCCGTGTACAACGGCGCTTGGGTCTTCGCCGATTCGAGCAACCGCAATTCCTGGAATGCGCCCAAGAACCTCATTCTGCCCCGCATCGGAATGGCGTGGCGCGTGAACGACAAGACCGCGCTGCGCATCGGTTTCGCCCGCTACATCGTTCCCGCTACCCTGACCGACGGCTTGAACATCCTCGGTTCAGTGCCGCTACCTGGCTTTGACGCCCAGACCGACACGATCAGCGAAATCCAAGGTGTACCGCAACAGCGGCTCTCGAACCCCTTCCCCGGCGGGCTCGTCCCAGTCACCGGCAAGACCCTCGGCCGCTACACGAACCTGGGCGGCACCAGTACTTGGTATCAGCAGAACTTCACGCCCGCCGTCAATGATCGCTTCAACGTGAACCTGCAGCGCCAACTGCCCGGCAAGATCCTGGCCGACATCACGTTCTTCATGAACCAGGGTCGCAACCAGCCCTACAACTACGACATCAACCAGATCGACCCGCGCATCGGCTACCGCATCGGCAACGCCAGCACGCAGGCTGTGCCGAATCCGTTCTTCAACATCCTGCCCGCCGACAAGATGCCTGGCCAGCTTCGCACTCGCGCCACCATCCCCGTCACCGAACTTACCCGGCCCTATCCGCAATATGGCTCGCTCGTCGAATCGTTGATCGGCGGACGCGCAAATCGCTACAAGTCGCTCCAGATGCAGTTCCAACGGCCTTTCCAGAACGGCTGGAACTTCGTCATCGGCTACAACTACAACCGCGAACGCAACGAAGAGTTCTTTGACGCGCAGGACAATTACACGCGCACGTTGACCTTCCAACCCGCTCCGAACGCCGCTCAGCGTCTCACCGGCGCCGCCATCTATGAGCTCCCCATCGGCAAGGGCCGCAAGTACCTTTCGAGCATGAGCAAGGCGGCCGATCTTCTGGTCGGCGGATGGTCCGTCAGCGGACTGTTCACCTACAACACAGGTATTCCGTTGCGCTGGGGTACGCTTGCCATCACGGGCAACCCCAAGCTCGATAACCCGACTCAGACCCGCTGGTTCGATACGTCGAAGATCTCCAACCAGCCGGCATTCACCCGCCGCACCAATCCGCTGCAGTGGGATGGCCTTGTCGGACCGCGCTTCTGGAACGTGGACACCACACTCGCCAAGTCCTACGACATCATGGAGCACCTCAAGTTCGAGCTTCGCGCGGAAGCGTACAACTTGACCAACCGCTTCCCGGCAGCCGGTCCTGACCAGAATCCGAACTCGCAGACGTTCGGCAAGGTGGTCAGCCAGTTGGGCGGCGTCTACGGGCGCCAGATTCAGTTCAGCGGCCGGTTCATCTTCTAATCGGCCCACGCTCATCGAAGCCCGCGGAAGCGATCCTGCCTTCGCGGGCTTTTCTATTGCCTCTGAAAGCCCTCTACTTGTCGGTCACTTTCACCTTCGCCCGCATCCCCGCGTGGATCGTGCACCGAATCTCATACTCACCCGCGGTGTCGAACTTGAAGCCGAAGCTCGCTCCCGAAAACATCGAGCCCGAGTTGAAGCTCGCATCCGGTGAAGTGATATTGTGCTCCACCACGTCATCGTTGTACCAGGTGACCGTCGCCCCCTTCGGCACGGAAATATCGCCTGGAACGAACTTGTAGCGTGAGATGGTCGCCGTCGGAGAGGCGCCGCTCGATCCGTTGGGATTGTACGGATTCGCGAAATCCTGGCGCCGGAAGATGTAGTCGTTTTGCGGACCCGCGAGCACATGACACACCGCGCACGCGCCCGTGGTGGTAGGAGCGTTGGCTGCCGTGCCGTCCGGCCGGTACGACATGTACTCCCACTCGCCGTTGCGGTTCGGACCGTACGCCTCGCCGAACCCGCGCTCCTTCCGCTGCACGAACAGCGTGGTCAGGGCGGTGGGAATCAGCCGCCCGTTCCCGTCATAGACGAGGTTGTTCTGAGCATCGCGCTGCGAACCCCACGACTCGAACAGCAAGACCGCTCCGTAAGGATACGGCTCCCACCATCGCGTGTTGGCCGCAAGCGCGTTCCCGTAGATGACGCGGATCTGCCCGTTGTCGGAGCGGTCGAACTGCAGCAGCTTCGTGAACGTCTGCTGATAGCCTTGCGGGAACCCGACTCGGTCCACTGTAGGCGCGGGAGGCGTCTGGCCAAATGCGGGCGCAAACGCGAGAGTCATGAGAGTGAGTGTGGAGACAACCTGAGTGCGAATCATGAATGCCATTAGGCACGCGTTTGCCGCGTCCGGTCAATAGACGCGCGCTGTCGGTTCAAATCGCTGATTCGCTTGCCGTTGCCGCGGGCTCTGTCACCGCTTCAAGCCATCCACTGCGAACAAGTCAGAGAGCACGCGCCGATAGTTGAACGCGCAAGACTCCTCGTCATCGGCCACCACGATCCGCGTGACGTTGTTCACCCCCACCCGATCCGCGGGACCGAACTCGCGCCATCGCTCGAGCTTGCCCGTGGCCAGATCCAGCACGGAGACTCGCGCCGGCACCTCTGAATACCGCCCCAGATGTTGCACCAGCAGCTTCCCATCGCGCCGCCATCGCAGCGGACCCAATGGCTCCGGGGTCGCCACCGTGCGGCCGGTTCCTCCGCCTGTGGGATACAAAGTCAGCACGCCATCGCTACCCGCCACGGCCACCTGTTTCCCATCGGGCGAGATCGCCGCATGACGCGTCACCATCGGACCACTCACCGCCACCGCATCCGATCCGTCGAGCCGGTGCGTGTATAGCCGCAGCCCTTCGCCCGGCTTCGAAGCCTGCGCCAGAACCCGGTCTCCCGCGGGCAGAAAGCGCACCCACTGATACTCGAGTCCGGTAGCGGGCAACGGCTCTTGCTTCCCGCCTGTCACCGGAACCAGAAATAGCCGCGACCGGTCTTTCGAACTCACCAGCAGCGCCCGGCGTCCGTCGAGCGTGAGCGCCTCGGCCAACCCTTCTCCCAGTTGCAGTGCCTGACCGGTATCGCCCGAATAGACGTAAGCCAACGAGCGTCCGCCGGTGGCTTCGCCACTCTCGTCGAACAAAATCCGCCGCGTAGCGGAATGAACGTCGGCTACGCGCGACCAATCGAGCCACGAGACCGGCCGGTCTGCGGTATCGCCCTTCCACCGGACGGCCATCTCCAGTCGTTGGCTCGATCGCGCCACCAGAGCGCGCCCCGAAGGCGACACGTCATGCAGCGTCAATGTTCCCGGCGCCGAGATGATCGGGCTTGCGCGCCCGTCGAGTGCCACACGCCACAGCGATCGCGGAGCTTCATCGGCTGTTGCCGTCACCCAGACTGCTCCGCCACCGCGCTCCCAGGCGAGGCCGCTCGCGCTGGTCCATTGGCTCGACGTGGCAAGATCGGCGCCCGCCGCCGTCAGGATCCGCACCACGCCCGCATCGTCATGTCTCCGCGGATGCAGAATGAACGCAATCCGCGAGCCGTCTGGCGAAAGCCGTATGTTCGAAAGCCATCCGGCCGTCTGGAACAACACCTTGCCCACCGGATACTCGAGCCGGCTCTCGCCCGCTGCCAGTCGAACCAGCGCCATTGACTTCCCGTCCGCTGCCCAGTCTGCCGACATGACGCTACGTTCCAGCATCACGGGCGCGCCCCCGTTCATCGGAACCGTGAATAGCGTCGCGCCCGAAGTCGGCATCGTTCCATCGAATATCGAGAGCGCCACGTCGCCTCGCGCCGACACCGCGGCTAGAGACGCTTCGCCGTGCCCCAAGGGCCGCGACTCCGGACTCACGCCGCTCGTGTGGTAGATCTCCCGTGGACCGCCATCCCACTGCGCCGCGTAGAGAATGCTCTGTCCATCGGGCGCGAACCGCGCGTTCCAGACCTGCCCGCGCCGGAACGTCACCTGGCGGAAGCGAGGCTTCTCCGCACTCTCGAACACACGCAGCGCCCAGGTGCCGATTGCGCCTGCGGCCAACAGGGCCACCAGTGCTGCGGGCCGCATCCGACTCACTCGCGGCGCGGGAGGCACTGGCGGCTTCACTTCCACAGCGGGAGCGGCCGGGCGCTCCACGGGAGCGATAAACCGGTATCCCGAGCGCGCCACCGTCTCCACGTAAAGCGGCGTATCGGCCGAATCCGCCAGCGCTGTTCGCAGGCGCTTGATCGCGATGTTCAGTCCGTTCTCGAAATCCACCGCAGTGTCGGCGGACCACAACAGGCGCTGCAGTTCCTCGCGCGACAAGACCTCGCCCGGATGTTCGAGTAGCGCCTCGAGCACCTGGAACGGCTTTCCCTGCAGACGAACACGGATGCCGTGCTTGCGCAGTTCCCCGCTCTTCCGGTCGAGCTCATACGGACCGAACCGGACGATCATCGAACCCACAGATACTTCCTCTCCACTTTTGCCGCCACCGATCCGGACGCATAGTAACCTACCGAAATCCGCCCCGCGTGCGTCAGCAGGTCATACGCCTTCCAACGATCCCACCCGAAGTCCGATTCCATCCATAGGATCAGCCACCCGTAAGCCTGCGCCACGGCGCGCTCCATCGGAGTCGCCGAAGAAATCGCCACGATCTCGTCCGCGGTCACGATGCGTGGCGATGGAATCGACTTGCCTTTCACCAAATCCACCGTGATCTCGGTAAGAGCGGGCATCTCGAGTCCCGATGCCGAGAGCTCGCCGTGCCCCATCGCGGCATGTGCGTCACCGAGGTAGAGCAGCGCTCCTGGCACGAGCACGGGCAGATGTACCGTTGCCCCCGGCCGCGTCTCGACGATATCCATGTTGCCCCCATGCGGACCAGCCGGGTTCGTTGTCGGCACACCCCAAGCCGGCGCCGTCCCGATGCATCCGAGCATCGGCGTGTACGGAATCTTCACGCGGTCGCTCCAGTGAATCACGCCATCCGAGATCTCGCACACATGCGTACCGTGTGGACAATCGGTGCCCAGCCACTCGGCAAGCTGCTTCGGATCGGAAGTGCGC
This sequence comes from Bryobacteraceae bacterium, assembly GCA_046331625.1. Classification (GTDB taxonomy): domain Bacteria; phylum Acidobacteriota; class Terriglobia; order Bryobacterales; family Bryobacteraceae; genus JAXLQL01. The sequence goes on along the minus strand of JAXLQL010000037.1, from coordinate 54,603 downwards.
GTGAAGCAACGTCCGAGCGTGGGCGTGATCGCGTGAATCGTGACAGCGAGCGAATCCCCGGGCTCCGCGCCCGCGACATGGATCGGGCCCGTGACCGGGTTCGAGTACGGCATCTTCGTCTTGTCGCGGCGGTCGGATTCGCTCCGGATCTGCCCGGAAAACGCGTCCTGCGATTCAATCGTCAGCCGCGTGCCCGGCTCGATGCGCGCTCGCGGTTCGGTGTGCCGGCTGAATTCATAGTGGAGCTCTCCGAGCGGAATGTGGAGCATGGAAACGGCAGCATATCACGTCGACGCCGTTTCCGATATCGGCAGTGGCCTTGCCGTGTGGGGCGGGCTTTGCCAGTGCGGGACTTCAGTCCCGCTGCCGGCCTTCACGCCGAAGCCCGTAGAAACATGCCGGTCCGGCATCAACCCGCCCCTTATTCGACCGCGTAGCCCAGCGCCATTGCGTTTTCGCGAACTCGGATGTCGCGGGTCACCACAGTCACCAGCGCAGGAGGGGCGCCGATGGCCTCGAGGGTCGCCAAATGGATGGCATCCAGCGTGCGAACGGGTTCGACCGGGAACGGCTGGCCTGCTCGCGTCAACACAACCTCGGTCACACTGATGATTTCGGTTCGCCGCACCAGCGTTTGGAGGCCGAGGAACGCCGTTCGACCCTGCTGTTGGTTCAGTCTACCTGCTACCTGCGCCCGGACAATCGAGCGGCCCACTTCCGTGATCGTGAGTGCGGAGGTAACACGCCTACCCGGAGCGCGCAACGAAGTACGGGCGGCTGCATCACGTTCGAGCAATGCCGCACAAACAGCGCTCGACTCCAAGTATCGGATCCCGACGAACTCCGTCTCGCCACTGACATTCTGGCGGCTTGGCCTCCCAGTGTGGCGCCGTCTCGCGCTAATACTTTTCTTCACGGTCGGCATCGATCAAGGCTTTGACAGTGCCCGGAGGCAGATGAATATCGGGCCAGTGCTCGAGCGGGTCTCCGCTTTCGATCGCTGCTCTAGCCACACCAGCCTCTATGAGCCGATCGATCGGATGCATGCTCCGGTCGCGGGTCGAAGATGGCGGTGCGAGTTCCGCCACTGTGCGTCCGTGGGCCGTAATCTCGATGCGCTCACCCGACTCGGCCCGGCGAATATACTGACTCAGGTTGTCTCTCAATTCTCGGATGCCGACTCGCATGTCTCGATTGTAGCCACATGTGGCTATTTTTGTTCGCCACGTGCTCGCTGGACAGTCTCGTCACGATCAGCATCGATCCCGCCACACAACCGCAGCACCGCCTCATTCCACCCCCGCGGACCCGCCTCCGCCGTCACCACTCCTCGCGGGACCAACCTCCGCATCTCCGCCTCGTGCTTCGATCGCACAATCACCGGATGATCCATCCGGTTCAAAAACGCCGCATCATTCGGACCATCCCCCAGCCCAATCGACTCGCCCCCATACCGCCGCTGCAGTTCCGCCACCGCTCGAGCCTTGTCGTTATCCCCGATGATGTGCCAGAACCGCCCCCCGCGCGTAAGATGGAACCCCATGGCCCGAATCGCCGCCACCAGCGCCTCTTGCCGCTCCGGAGTCAGCACTTCGAAAGCTTCGTCATGCTCCCGGACCTTGGCAAGCGCAGCCGCCTCGCGCGGAAGCCCGGTCGCCGCCACCACGTCGTCCACCGTCATCCGAGCGAACCCACGCACCGCGCATCCGCTCTCCCGAGCCGCGAGCTCGAGTGCCTCCGTCAACTCCGCGTAGCTCGCACCATACCGCACAGGAGCCTCGCCCGGAATGTAGATCGCCCCGCCGTTCTCCACGATGTACGGATGCGTATGCCCCAGTTCCGCGCGCCACAGGTCCACCTCGGCGCGCGTCTTGCTCGTGACGATGATCCACGGGATTCCCTTCTCGCGCAGCAACTCGATCGCCGGCCGTGCCGGAGCCCACTCATAGGTATCGTGATCGAGCAGCGTGCCGTCGAGATCGGTGAACAGCACCATGGAACTAGATGCTGAAGCTCTCACCCCGGTTCGGAATCACCGCCTCTACGCCGTACGTCTCTCGGATCGCCGCCGCCAGCGGCTCACCCTGCGCGATTTCGCCGTGCACCAGGAACACCTTCTTCAATCCGCGCGCGAACGGCTTCATCCATTCGAGCAGTTCGTTGCGATCGGCGTGACCGGAGAGTTCGTTGATCGTCACCACCTCGGCCCGCAACCGCGTGGGCACTCCGAAGATCGGCACCTCGAAACGCTTCTCCACGATCTTCCGTCCCAGCGTGTGCTCGGCCTGGAACCCCACGATCAGCACCGTGCAACGCGGATCCTCGATATTGTTTCGCAAATGATGCAGGATGCGCCCCGCTTCGCACATGCCGGAAGCCGAGATGATCACCATCGGACCACGCATGTCGTTCAGCTTCTTGGATTCCGCCGCGTCGCGAATATAGCGCAGCATCCCGAACCCGAGCGGATCTTCGCCTTCTTGCAGGAAACGCGCCGTCTCGGCGTCGTACACATCCGAGTGGCGGCGATACGCATCGGTGGCGTTCACCGCCAGCGGACTGTCCACGTAGATCGGAATCGACGGGATCGCCTTGCGCTCCACCAATTCGTGCAGCAGCAGTACCAGTTGCTGCGTGCGGCCCACGGCGAACGCCGGCACAATCACTTTCCCTCCGCGCTCCGCGGTCCGATTGATTACCGCGGCCAACCGGTCAAGTACAGCGCCTTCGTGCTCGTGCAGCCGGTTGCCGTAGGTGCTCTCCATGATCAGGTAGTCGGTCTCGGGCATCGTCTCGGGATCGCGAATGATCGGTAGCCCCTTTCGCCCCACATCGCCCGAGAACGTCAGGCGCACGCTCTGGCCGTTGTTGCGATACGTCAACTGCATCGCCGCCGATCCCAGCAGGTGCCCGGCGTCGTAGTACTCGAACGACAATTCGTTTGTCAAATGTTTCGGCTGGTGATACCCGGTGGGCCGAAAGCTTTCGAGGATTCGCTCGGCGTCGGCGATCCGGTAGAGCGGCTCCACGGGCTTCTTCTTGCGGTTCCGTTCGAGCCGGTTCACGAAGTCCGCGTCTTTCTCCTGCAAGAAAGCCGAGTCTTTGAGCATCGCATCACATAGGTCCACCGTGGCTGGCGTCGCGTGGACATCACCCTCATAACCGTTCCGCGCCAGGGACGGCAGATTGCCGCTGTGATCGATGTGCGCATGAGACAGAACCACTCCCGCGATCGATCGCGCCGGGAATGGAAATTGGCTGTTCCGTTCGAAGGCTTCTTCCCGGCGGCCCTGGTACAAACCACAATCGAGCAGAAACCGCTGCCCATCCACCGCGACCTCATGCATGGAGCCCGTGACCGTGCGCACCGCGCCCCAGAACGTCAGTTTCATAAGCTTTCAGTGTACCGTTGCGTCCAGGCAGTGCCCGGGTGGGGCAAAGCACCCAATACACCGGTGCGGGCACGGCGTCAGCCATCGTTTCCAGCGGCGCCGAGTGGCCCCTCAGATGCTCCTTCACCCAGGGAGGGCGAAATGGCACGATTCATCGTGGTGCTGTTGGCGGCTTGCTCGCTGGCGGCCGCTGCCGACAACAAGAGATACGTTACCGAGGTCAACGGCAAGGAGCTCTTCCTCGCGCATTGCGCCTCCTGCCACGGCCCCGACGGCAAGGGCGCCGGCCCCACTGCCGCCGCGCTGAAGACCAAACCCACTGACCTGACGCGGCTCTCCAGACAGAACAAAGGGAAGTTTCCTTACGATGCCGTGGAGCGCACGATCCTCGGCGCCAGTCCACTGGCCCCTCATGGTTCGCGCGAGATGCCGGTCTGGGGGCCCGCCTTCAGCGAAGTCTACTTTGATCGCGACCTGAGCAAGGTGCGCGTGAAGAACGTCACCGAGTTCATAGCGTCATTGCAAGTGAAGTAGAAGTAGACTGGTCGGGTGCTCTCGCGCCGCCAGCTTCTTGCCGCACCCGCCTTGCTCGCCCCGGCTCAGTCCCGCCGGCGCAATATCGTTTTCATCCTGACAGACGACCATCGCTTCGATTTCATCGGTGCACTCGGCCATCCTTGGTTGAAAGGCCACACGCCGAACCTCGACCGCCTGGTAAACCGTGGCGTCCATTTCCGCAACGCTTTCGTCACCTCTTCCCTGTGCTCACCGAGCCGCGCGTCCATCCTCACCGGACTCTACATGCACGCGCACAAGGTGTTCGACAACTTCTCACCCCTCGACCAGAAGCTCGCAACATTCCCGCGCCTCCTCCAACAGGCCGGCTACCGGACCGCCTTCTACGGCAAGTGGCACATGGGCGGCGACAGCGATGCGCCCCAGCCCGGCTTCGATGATTGGCTCAGCTTTCGTGGCCAGGGCGAGTACGTCAACCCCACGCTCAACCGCAACGGCAAGAGCGAGAAGACCACCGGATACATGACGGACGTGCTGGCACGGGAAGCGCGCAGTTTCATCCGGTCAAACGCGTCGCGTCCGTTTTGTTTGTATCTTTCGCACAAGGCCGTTCATTATCCGTTCCAGCCACCCGCGCGCCACGCCAACACGTTTGCCGGGCTTCCGGTCCCCAAGCCGGCGTCGATGCCCTTCAAGGAGGAGTTCTACCAGCAGCTTCCCGAATGGGTGAAGCGGCGCCGCTACTCGCGTCACGGGGTCGACGGCTTGTTCGGACACGCCACCGATTTCGACAACGCTTATCGCGGATACTGCCAGTGTCTGCTCTCGGTAGACGATAGCGTCGGCGAGATTCTGAACCAGCTCGAAGAGAGCCGTCTCCTCGATGACACGCTCGTGGTCTACATGGGCGACAACGGTTTCATGTGGGGAGAACACGGGCTGGTCGACAAGCGCGCCATGTACGAGCCTTCCATGCGCGTGCCGCTCATCGCGCATTGTCCTTCGCTCTCCTCTGGAGGCCGAACGGTGGACGCCATGGCGCTCAACCTCGACATCGGACCCACGTTCTTAGACGCAGCCGGCGTCGCCGCGCTGAAGCATTGGCACGGCCGTTCGCTGCTTCCTTTGATGGGCGGCCGCGCGCCCGACGACTGGCGCCGCGACTTCGTCTACGAATACGAGTGGGAACAGGACTACCCATACACACCCACCATCACCGGTCTTCGGACCCAGAAGTGGAGCTTCATGCAATCGAACGGAGTGTGGGACCTCGCCGAGCTCTACGACATCGAAAAAGATCCCGAGCAGATGCGGAATCTGCTGCACGACTCGCGTCTCACTTACAATCGCGGACGCCTCTCGATGAACCTCGAAGGCGAGCGCAAACGCATCGTCGACGAGTTGCAGGCGCGGCTCCACACGATCTTGAGCGAGACGGGCGGCGACCCGAGGCGATCGGGCAAAGGCTCCGAGGGTGACAAGTACGCGCTTTGACCGCGCGCTGAGCCCCGGCAGCGCTTCCCCGTCAAAGGCTCCCGATCACAGGCTCTTCGTATCGTGCACGAGCACGGTTGCGCCACCCGTGGCGAAGTTCGCGATATCGGCCGCTGCGGCCTGCCCCTCCGGCGAAGTCAGCGCGGCAGCCAGATCGCTCATCGAGTCGAACTGCAGGATCGCGACCAGATGCGGCGCCGAGCCCGCCACCGCCTGGATCGGACCGGTGCTCACCGTGTATCCGCGGAGACCCGGAATCTTCTTCGCGATGGGAACGTGCGTCTCGAAGTAGTATTTGTCGAACGCCGCCGGGTCTTGCGGAGCGTGATAGAGAACGGTTGCCTGCGCCATCAGATGAGTCTACAACGGCACCAAGCCTCACAGCGGCTTCGCGCTCTTGACTCGCGCAGCACGACGCTACGACAGTTCTCGCGCGCCACCTCACCGCCGCTTACAACACGCCGCCCGCCGCGCCTCACAGCGGCTTCGCGCTCTTGATCTCCTGCAGCAGCTTGTAATCCGGCACCGTCTTGTAGAACGGGTCCAGCGGAAAGCATCCCGACCGCAGCCCGTTCCTCGGACCCGTGGTGCAATCGGAAAACGTACGGCAAAGCGCCTTGTGATTCATCGCGCCCGTGCGTAGCGTGTCCGCCGGCAGCGTCGGATACGACAGCACCATCCGCCCCAGTCCCACCGCGTCCATGTCACCGCGCCGAACCGCCGCCTGCGCAACGTGCGGCAGGTAGTCCTGCAAATAGGTGAACGCCGTGCCGACGATCGTCAACCGCGGGAACCGCCGCTTCAACTCCGCCGCCGCCGCGATCTGCCGCGCACAGCCCACCAGCGGATCCTCGGGCGGCTGGTATCCGTCGGAAGGAGGAAACATCGCCGGACGCAAGATGTGCGGGTTGTAGTAGGGGCTGCCCGCTGTGAGGTTCACCATGCGGATGTCGAGTTGCTCGAGCAACCCGAGAAACTCGATCGCCATGCCCAGGTCCACCGTGGTGACCCCGGCCGGATCTTCGGGAATCCCAGGCCCGAGCTTCTTCGCCGTGCTCTTCTCCGGATCCGGCTTGAACGCCACGAAGTCGAAGCAGCTCAGCCGGACGCCGATTGCGACCTTCGTTGCCGCCCGAACCCCCGCCACGATCTCACGCAGAAAGCGAGTGCGATTTTCGAACGAGCCGCCATAAGGACCCGGCCGCGTGTGCGCGCTCAGGAACTCGTGCCCGAGATAGCCGTGGCAATGCTTGATGTCGACAAACTGCGCTCCGCACCGCTCAGCCACGCCCGCCGCTTCGATGAAGCAGTCGATTGCCCGCTTGATCTCGTCGTCGCTGAGGATCGGCGCATCGGGCGCAATCCCGAACTTACGGTCGAGAATCGGGTGATGATAGGCGATTCGCGATTCCATCCGCTTCTTGTCGCGCGGCTTCGAGAACCGGCCCGAATGCGTGAGTTGGAATCCGGTCAACAGGTCGTCCGCCGAACCAAATTCCTTACGATGTGTTTCAAACGTATCGTCGAGCAGTTGCTTCAGCGCCGGCTCGGTCGTCCTGTTGATGATCAGTTGATTCGGATTGGCGCGCGCCTCGGGGACCACGGCCATCGCTTCGCCGCCCCACAGCCACTTGGCCCCGCTGCGGGCGAAGTTCATCCAGCGCCGGTGCACCAGTTCGCTAGGCCGCCCGTCTTCCTCGGCGTCCCAACCTTCCATCGGATGGATCACCCACCGGTTGCCCAGGCGGAATCCGGCCACCTCGAGCGGCTGCGCCATCGGAGACTCGGGCGCCATTTGTATCGAATCGTCACAGGGCAGGTCAAGGCCGAGCTTGGCCAAGTGCCCCCGGAATGCGTCCACCGTTTTGAACGAGGCGACGCGCGGAAAAGCCGGCATCCTTGCTAGGTTAGCGCGCGCACACGGAGCCTCAAGGTATCCTGGGAGTTTATGAAAGCTCTCCTGCTTACCGAGTACAAGAAGCTCTCGCTCGTCGACATGCCGGTGCCCGAGATTGGCGCCGATGATCTGCTCGTGCGTGTGAAGGCCTGCGGAATCTGCGGCAGTGACATCCACGGATACGACGGCAGCACCGGCCGGCGCGTCCCGCCCCTCGTCATGGGGCACGAGGCCGCCGGCGTCGTCGAGGCCGTGGGCTCCGGCGTCAAAGACATCAAACCCGGCGAGCGCGTCACTTTTGACTCGATGGTTTCCTGCGGCAGTTGCCACTTCTGCCGGCGCGGCCAGACCAACCTCTGCGATAACCGCCAGGTGCTCGGCGTCTCCACGGGCGAGTATCGCCGCCACGGCTGCTTCGCCGAGTACGTCAATGTCCCCCGCCGCATCGCGTTCCGCCTGCCTGACGAAATCCCGTTCGAACACGCCGCCATGATCGAGGCGATTTCCGTCGCCGTGCACGGCGTGGCCATCACGCCGATCGCGCTGGGCGAAACCGCGGTGGTGGTGGGCGCGGGGATGATCGGCCTGCTCGTGGTGCAGACGCTCAAGGTGCGCGGATGCCATCGCGTCATCGCGGTGGACCTCGAAGACTACAAGCTCGATCTCGCCCGCAAACTCGGCGCCGACTTCACGCTCAATCCGATGAAAGACGACGTCGCCAAGAGCGTGCTCGACATCACCGGCGGGCGCGGAGCCGACACGGCAGTGGACGCCGTGGGCGCAACCGCTCCCATCAAGACCTGCCTCGCCAGCGTGCGCAAGGGCGGCAAGATCATTCTGATCGGCAACGTCACGCCGAACATCGAACTGCCGTTGCAGTCGGTGGTCACTCGCGAAATCACGATGTATGGTTCCTGCGGATCGAACGGCGAGTATCCCGAATGCATCAACCTGCTCGCCTCGGGCGCGATCCGCGTGGCTCCGATCATCTCGGCGCAAGCTCCGCTCGAGGAAGGCGCTCGCTGGTTCGAGCGGCTCTATGGCAAGGAAGCCGGGTTGATGAAGGTGATCATTCAACCGTAGACGCCAAGGAGCGGTCCGGCAACCAGATCGTAAACTCCGATCCCTTCCGCCACTCCGTCTCCACCGTAATTCGACCCGACATCAGCCGGCATAACTCCGCCGTCAGCGCCAGACCAAGGCCCGTACCGCCGAACCGCCGCGCCGCCGAATCATCTACCTGCGAAAATGCTTGAAACAATCTCGGCCGGTCCTCGGGCCGGATCCCGATCCCCGTATCGCTCACGCGCCACGTGATCCAGCGCCCCCCGTCGCGCTCGCAGCGGCCCACTTCCAGCCCGATCGTGCCGTTTTCGGTGAACTTGCAGGCATTGCTCATCAGATTGAGCAGACTCTGCCGGAACCGTAAGGGATCTACTTCCACATCCTCGCCGGTCAACTCGTTGTTCACCACCAACTCGTTGCCGCCCTTGCGCGCCATCGGGGTCACCGTGGAAATCACTTCCCGGATCATTTGATCCACCGGATACGGCTCGATCTCGAGTTCGAGCCTTCCAGCCTCGATTTTCGAATAATCGAGAATCGTGTTGATCAAGCCGAGTAAGTGCAGCCCCGCTCCTTCGATCTTCGCCAGGTCATTCACGCTCGGGCCACCGTCTTCCTGCAGTAACTGGCTATACCCGATGATCGCGTTGAGCGGAGTCCGTAACTCGTGACTCATGTTGGCGAGAAATCCGCTCTTTGCCTGGCTGGCGCACTTGGCTTCGTCCAACGCAGCGGCCAACTCCGCCTGCCTTTCGAGCAGTGACTCCCGAGCCGCCTTCAACTGCGCCGCCATCTGGTTGATGCTCTCGCCGAGATCGCCCAACTCGTCGTTCCTCCGCAAATCCACCAGATGATCCAGTCCGCCTCCCGCCAGCGCCTCGGTCGCATTCCCCAACTCCTGCACCGGTTGCGCCAGGCTCCGCGCCAGCATCAGCGCCAACAGCGCCGCCGCCAGCAGGCTCATCAGCGCCACCTTCCAGATCCCGATCGCCCGCTCGCGCGCCCTCGCATTCAGGAAATTCACCGGACGATCCGCCTGCAGGATCGCCACCACCGCACCCGCGCTATCGCGAATCGGAACCGCCGCCGAGATCCATAGCCCCTCGGCGTCTCCATACACGCCGGTAGCTTGCGCCTGCCCGAGCAACGCCGCGCGATTGTGCTCCTGCGCGCGATATCGATTGCCCACGTAGAGCCGCCCGTCCGAGTCCGGATCGGTCATCACCGCGAATTCCAACTCGCCCGTGGCCCCAAAATCCTCGGCGGGCCGCATCACGTACAGCGGACTCCCCTTCCCCTCGAGACCGTTCCTCCGCGCCACTTCCCGCAGCAGCCGCCGGATTTCGTCGAATTCCTCGCGCCCCGTCCAACTGCCGTCCTCGCGAACGCCGATCACCTTCACGAGATCCCCGTCGATCGATGGCGCAGTCGACTGCGCCACCGCAAGCAACTCGAGCCCCAGTTCCCGTTCGATCGAAGCCTTCGCTCCCCGATACGCCCACAGCGATCCGAGCCCGATCGGCATCGCCACCAGCAGCAGCGCCGCAGCCACCAGTCGCGTGCGAAACGAGATTCGCCAGCGAGCCCTCATGCGGTTCGCTCCCGAGCCGCCCATGCCACCGCGCACGCGATCACACCGTACTCCACCACGCGCACCCACACCGGATGTTCATAGGCTCCAAGACCGCCCACACCCGAGTTGACGCCGCACCAGTAGCTCAGGCTCACCGCCGCCGGCGCCGCCATCGCCCACACAGACGGATACAACGCGGCGAACGGAACCAGCCAAAGCAAGTACCACGGATTCACCACCGGCGAGAGCAGGAAGAACCCGCCATAGAGCCAGTCACCGCGGGGAATCTCCTGCGGGCTCCACCTCTTCCAGATCCACAGGAATCCGCTCGCCATCGCCATCCCGCAGAGCCCTTGCGCCCACCCTCGGCCCAACGCCGCCGCGGCCAGCCCGAACACCGACGAGTTGAACTCCCACTCCGCCGCCATCGCGCGCAACGAACTCCACTCCGTCGCCCCGCGCCACCAGAACGGACCCCACAACAACGCACCCACGCTGGCTACAGCCAGCCACACGCGCCACCGCGGCCGCCACAACACGAACGGCAGCAACAACCCACCAGTGATCTTCACACCCGCCGCGGCGACTACGGCTGCTCCCGCACCCGCGCGATTGCCGCGCCGGAAAAGCACCAGCCCCGCCATCAACGCGAGCGCACCGAGTGACTCCGGATGTCCCGTGAACGCGATCTCTTGAATCAACAGCGGACACCATGCGTACAGCAGAGCGTTGGCCGGAGCAACCAACCGCAACAACAGCGCCAGCGCCCCCAGATCGGCCCCGATCGCAATCGCCTTCCACGCCCACAATTCACCGGGCGCCACGGCATAAGCCACGCGAAACGCCCACTCGGTCACCGGCCCGTAGATCGTCTCGAGATGCGGATGATTGATTCCGTCCAGAATTGTTTGAAACCGCGGTGGAACGCTCGCGTCCTCGAAAAACCTCGCCGGCGCCGAGCCGTACGGCGTCCCCGCCGTGGCGAATCGATAGCCATCCCACAGATAGCGGTAGTGATCGTCTTCGAGCACTGGCGCGCCCACGAAGCCGGCCGCCCGGAACAACACTGCCCACAACCACAGCCGAGGCAGCAGCCGCGCCCCGGACTCACGCCGCGCAGCGCGCCAAGCCAACGCGAGCGAGGCCCAGCCAACACCCATCACCGCGATCAATGCAGCCGCCGGCACCGCTCCGCGCCGCGACCAGTACGTCAGCGCACACCACGCCAGGAGCGAACACGCTCCGCACAAATCCAGCCCGATCGATGCTCGCCTCAGCGGCGCCATGGCATCTTGAAGCCGAATGACACGGCCATGCCAACCACTGTCTTGCGGCCCGTATTCCTGCCCTGGAACGTGCGCGCGGCAAAGAGCTGATAACTTCGGCTTCCTCCGCGATGCAGCGTCAGGCCCCCTTCCACCGTGTGATGGACCTCGCGCAATTGCGGAAACGTGAAGCCCGGGTCTCCGATATCCTGGCCCGTCAGGCCGCGCGCCTGGCGATAGGTTCCGCTCAGCGCGAACGCGCCCAGCCATTTGGCCACGCCCGCTGACCCGAACACGTCGGGCGGAACGCCGCGCGTGCGCACCCGATACCCGGCATCGCCAAACATGCTGAAGCCCGACTCGCCGAACGTATGCCCACCCAGCACCGAGAACTCGGCGCCTGATCCGCCGTCTCCAGCCGAGAACGGATAGTTCGGCGTGTAGGTCCCACGCACCACTCCCCCTACGCGAATGGCCAAATCGCGGTGCAGCCGCCAGCGAACTCCAAGCAACGTGTCGGTCAACCCACTGTCCGCCATCGGACCGCCGAACGCCGCACTGTTCACCCGGCTATAGCCCGAGGTAAAGTCCAGCGCGATGCGATTGGTCATGCCCACTTCGAAGGAAGCCAGCACCGTGCGTTGTCCCACCGAATCATCCAGCCGCATCGGATGGCTCCCCATCCAGATGTCGCGGAAAGACTGCGTGACGAATACCGGCGTCACCACCGCTTGGCCTGGACCCGGTGTCCATACGCTGTACTGCGCCTCGAGCGCTCCGGCTGCCAGGCACAATGCGGAGATAGTGGAGAGTCTCATCTGATCTTGTACCGCACCCGCAGGTAGTACTCGAGCGCTCCGAACTGATCCGCCGTGAGCCGCCCCGCCAGAGCCGGAAGCGCTACGGTCCTGCGAACGCGCGCCGGCAGTTGCTCCTGCAGCGCCGCTAGTTTTTTCGCATGCGCGGCCGTGTCGGCCTTGCCCGGGGCCGGAAGCGGCAGGCGCCCCGTCGCGATCGCCTTGCCCAGTTCGTAGCGATTCGAGTCATGCGATGCCGGCAACGGCGGGCGCGTCACATAGCTCCCGGAGCCTTGGAGTGGCGTCACGGCGAGCGCCAGTGCAACTCCGGCGAGGACACGGAAGAGCATCGCTCACTCTATCGGCGGAAACCGGGTGGCCATTAGTTGCTCGAGCCCGCGAAATTCCCTCAGTTGCGTACTCCCGAATGCGGGCCACCGCCAAGCCGAGGTACCACTCGATCACCCGTTGTAATCGATCGTGTGCTCCCCCATGACTGGCGGCGGATCGAGCGCAGCGCTCAGAGCGCGCAACAAGAAACCCTCCCGATAGAGATCTTGCATCTGCGCCTTGATCGCGGCCTTCACCAGCACTAGCTTGTCTTCCAGTTGCTTCCCGTTCTGCCAGATGACGCGTAACCGGCGCCGCTCGGGCCCGTCCAGGGTCCGCGTGGAGAGAGCGTTGATCAGCACCTCGCGGCGCGCCAGTTTGTCTCCGATCCGGCCGAACTCGACCGGATCGAGAGTCAGCAACTCGCGATCCATGATTTCGAGCTCGCCGATCATGCGTTCCACTGCTTCCATCGGCTAGTCACTTCCATCACTCGGGGCGCCCTCGGGCGCAACTTATCCGCTGCTGCTACTGCTGCTACTGCTCTTGCCGCCGTTGAGAATCGCGTCGAGCTGCGATTGTTGCCCCTGCAGCCGGCTCAACAACGCGTCCGCTTCTTGCAGCCGCTGCGCCATGCTCGCCTGCATCGTGTCGATCCGGACCGTGATCTCGGCCACCTGCTTCGACAACCGCTTGTCGGCTTGATCATAGGCGTTCTGCTGCGATCGAATCGCCCCGCTGATCGGATCGGAGAGCTGTTCCAGCCGGGCAGCAAGCGCGCCCACGCCCGTGGTTCGCGAACCCAGGAACGAGTACGCCGACTCCACCGTCGCGTTCGGGAGCGAGTAAAATTTGGTCGAGTCAAACGACATCACTCCCTCTTTGTCGATGTCGATTCCGAGCTCGGTCAGCGACCGCACTGTTCCCGACGGAGCGATGTACCCCGTAGCGTTCCGCACCGCCGCCTGCGCCTGATAGATGATCGAGTCGCCTTGCAGCACTCCGCCCTGATCCCCGATATGGGATTTCAGCGTATCGTGAAGGCCGTTGTACGCCGTCACGTAGTTCTGCAAGGCCGTCGCCAGCGACCCGCGGCTCGACGTCAGATTCAGCGTCACGGCTTCGGTACCCGAAGTCGTGTCGAGTATCGAGAATGACAAACCCGGCACCACGTCGGTCACCAGGTTGTCTTTCTTCCGAACCTGAAGCCCGTTCAACTTGAACACCGCATCCGAGCCCTGATTCGTCGACGATAGAATGTTGCTCCCCGAATCGCCCGTAGTGGACCGCAACTGCAGCGTGCTCGCACCCGTCGCGTTTGACGTCACCGACAAATAGTACGGCGTCGCGCCCGAACCCGTGTTCAGGATCGTCGCCGTTACGGGAGCGCCCGAGTTATTGATGGCATCGCGCACCCCTTCCAGCGTATTCGCCCCGCTCGCGTCGATCGCAAACGTCGACGAGCCCACCACCAGTTCGAACTGCCCGTCCCCGTCCACCGGCGCCGTAGTCGTGTCGGCGAACCCCGTGAGCGTCGCCTCGCTCGCCTTGCGCGCCACCGACGTGATCTCCGTAATCGAGTAACTGGTCGCCGTGGTCGCCCCGGCCAACGTCACCGATACCTTCGTCGTGTTCGAACTCGTCGCCGAAATCGATCGGTTCGTCCCGATTCCGCCCAGCCCGTGCAGCGCCGATGCCACCGCGTCGATCTTCGCCGATAGCCCCGCGAGCGCGGTCTTCTTCGTCAGAATCACCGCTTGATCGCTTTGGATCTGTTTTACGGGTAGTTGCGCAATCGATACGGCGCGCGTCAGGATCTGTTGCAAATCGGCGGAGAACGTGCTGACTCCGGTGAATTTCAGCGGCGTGATACTCATTGGGTTCGTCGGCCTCTCAACTCCCCTCATCGGCGCCCCGAGTGTGGCCGATAGGAAAAATGTGGCCGGACCCGCACGGCCTCCGTTCCGGTACTTTCGTCCTCGGCCCGCTCGGACTCATGGGCTAAACTGGAACGAGAACACAAGGACAGTTCAAAACAAAAATGTGTGGAATCGCCGGTTTTGTGACGGAGGAGACCGTCCGGCCCGATCGCCCATTGCTGAAACGCATGTGTGACCGGATTGCCCATCGTGGTCCCGATGATTACGGAGAATGGACCGACAACCGCGCCGCGCTGGGTCATCGCCGCCTGAGCATCATTGACCTGGCCGGTGGCCACCAGCCGCTCGGCAACGAAGACGGTACCGTCCAAGTCGTCTTCAACGGCGAGATCTACAACTACCTCGAGTTGAGCAAAGACCTGATGGCCAAAGGCCACCGCTTTGCCACCCATTCCGATACCGAAACCCTGGTCCATCTCTGGGAAGAGGTGGGCGAGCGCATGCCCGAATACCTCAACGGCATGTTCGCCTTCGCCATCTGGGACCAGAAGAAGCAGCAACTCTTCCTCGCCCGTGACCGTTTCGGCAAGAAGCCGCTGTACTACACGCAGTCGATTCCCGGCATGCGCATCGCCTTCGGCTCGGAACTGAAAGCGCTCACCGCCGCTCCGGGCTTCCCCTTCGGCGCCGACGCCCGCGCCGTGGCCGACTTCCTCTGTTTCGGCTACGTGCCCGATCCCGAAACCATCTACGACAAGGTGAAGAAGGTCGGTCCGGGCTGCTCGCTCCTCGTCGATCTTCGCTCCGGCAAGCAGAATCTCCGCCAATATTGGCAGCTCGAGTTCCACCCCGAGGCCAAGCGGAAATGGGACGACGCCGTCGAAGAAATTCGCGCGCTATCGATCGATTCGGTCCGCTGCCGGTTGATGAGCGAGGTGCCGCTCGGTGCGTTCCTCAGCGGTGGCGTTGACTCGTCCACCGTAGTCGCCATCATGGCCAAGCACGCCGAGGGCTTGGTGAAGAGCTTCTCGATCGGCTTCACCAACAAGCGTTTCGACGAAACCGAATACGCGCGCATGGTGGCCAAGATGTACCAAACCGAGCATCACGAGGAGATCGTCACGCCGTCGATCCACGAGACGCTCGACACGCTCGTCGATCACTATGACGAGCCCTTCGGCGATTCCTCGGCTATCCCCACTCTGTACTTGTGCCGCATGACGCGCAAGCACGTCACGGTTGCCCTTTCCGGCGACGGCGGCGATGAGATCTTGGGCGGTTATGACCGCTACATGCTCGGCGCCTGGGAGAACCAACTACGCGGACTCTTCCCCGGCTGGTTCCGCCGCTCGGTGCTCAAGACGGCCGCCCGCTACTACCCCAAATACGATTTCATGCCGCGCCCGCTGCGCTGGAAATCGATGCTCACCTGCCTCTCGCAGGAGATCGCAGACGGCTACTTCACCTCGGTCACCGCTTTCCGCGACGAAGCGCTCGATGCCGTGCTCTCGCCTGAAATGCGGCGCACGCTCGCCGGCTACACGCCACGCGAAAATTTCCGCAAGCACTTCGAAGGACTCGAACACCTCTCGGCGCTCGAACAGATGCAAGCGGTGGACGTGAAGACGTACCTGCCCGGCGACATCCTCGTGAAAGTGGACCGCGCGAGCATGGCCTATTCGCTCGAATCGCGCTCGCCGCTGCTCGACTATCGACTGGCCGAAGCGGCTTCGAAGCTCCCTCCCGGCTTCAAATTGAAGGGAACTTCCGGAAAGCATATCTTCAAGGAAGCGTTTTCCTCCTATCTGCCACCCGTCACCACGTCGCGCAAGAAGATGGGCTTCGGCGCGCCGAAAGGCGACTGGTTCAAGTCGAGCCTCAAGCCGACCTTCGAAGCGCTCGTGCTGCGTCCGGAGATGGAGCGGTATCTGTCGCTCGGCGAGGTCCGCAAGATCTGGGCCGAGCACCAGGCCGGTTGGCGCGATCAGTCGGTGAAGCTCTGGTACATGCTGATGCTCGCCTGCTGGGAAGGCCGCCACAACAGTCCCGCCACCGGATCGAACCGCTGGTACGAAGGCGCCCTCGCCACCGTCGGCCAGTAACGCCGCGGACTTGTGGCGCACGCTTTAGCGTGCTGGCAGGCACTTCAGTGCCTGCTTCCTCCGAGTACAGCACATTTGAAGCAGACTTACTCCCCGCAGGACATCCGAAGTGTGGGGCAGGCTTCAGCCTGCGCGGGACTTCAGTCCCGCCAAGTCCCGCCAAAAATTCCCCGAAACGAATTCCCGCCCGAAGTCACTACTCCTTCGTAGGCCGATCCCTCGGCCCCCAAGGAGTCCGACCATGACTTCGCTTCACCGCATCGCCGCCCTCGCCACCATCGCGACCACCGCCTTGGCCACCTCACCACCGCGGCCGGGCACCCCCATGCCCGACACTTTCCGCCAATTCGTCCAGCAGGGCAAGCTCGCCCTCTCCACCCGCGGACTCGTCCCCTGGACCAATCGCACCCGCGCCAACCGCGCCGCCGTCCGCGCCGGAACCATGAGCCCCACTGCAGCCGCTGCCGCGGGCGGAACCATCATCGAAGGTACGCGCCAGATCCCCGTGCTCGCCGTCAAATTCAAGAACACCGGCTCCGACCCCTTCCCCATCGCCAACCTCCAAAAGGAACTCTTCGACGGACCCTGGTCGCCCGGCACCATGACCGACTTCTACAAGGAGATCTCCTACGGCAGGCTCACCGTCAACGGCACGGTCTTCCCCTGGAAGCAGATCAGCCAGAACGACACCTTCTACGAAGCCGGCTGCAACGGCCTCTGCGGTACGTCAAAGGTCCCGAACCTACTCAAGGAAGCGCTCGACCTCAACGACGGCGCGATCGATTTCGCCCAGTACGACAACGATGGTAAGGATGGCATTCCGAACTCTGGTGACGACGACGGCTTCGTCGACTTCGTCGCCTTCGTGCATCCGGAAGCCGGCGGCGAGTGCGGCAACTCGAACATCTGGTCGCACCGTTCGGCCATCAGTGACTGGACCGGATCCGACTACACCACCAACGACGCCAAGCACGGCGGCGGCTTCATCAAGATCAATGACTACGTGATCCAGCCAGCCTTCGCTTGCGACGGATCGACGATGATCCAAATCGGCGTCTTCTCGCACGAATTCGGCCACGCGTTCGGACTGCCCGATCTTTACGACACCGATTCGAACAACGGTACATCAGCGGGACTCGGCGCATGGTGCCTCATGGCGAGCGGATCCTGGGGTGGCGACAACCAGAGTCCCGAACGGCCCACGCACATGTCGGCTTGGGCGAAAGAATTCCTCGGCTGGATCGACCCCACCGAGGTCGGCGCCGACATCAAACCGGCCACGATCGGCAACATGGAAGACAACCCGGTGGCGTTCAAGATCGCCATTTCGCCCACGCAGTATTACCTGATCTCGAACCGTCAGAAGGCCAAATTCGACCAGAATCTGCCCATAGCAGGCTTGATGGTGCAGAAGATCAATCAGACCGTGATCGACGCGACCATGAGCACGAACAAGGTCAACGCCGACGAGACCAATCCCGGCGTGGCGCTAGTCCAAGCGGATGGCAATTCCGATCTCGAGAACAACAACGGTCGAGGCGATTCCGGCGACCTCTTCCCAGGCTCGAAGAATCGCAAAGTCTTTGATTCCACCACGTCTCCGAAGATGCTCGTGGGCTCGATCTGCAACGTCGCGGTTTCGGGAGCCGACGTCACCGCGGACCTCGTCACCTCCGCCGCGACGTGCGCAACCGGCGGCGGTGGCGGTGGCAAGCCAGGCTGCTCCGGAATCCTGCCCATCCCCGGCAACGGATCCGGCGACGGCACCGGACCCGGCGCCGCCCTGCTCATCGCGCCCGCCCTGGTCGCGCTGGTGCTGCTCGCTCTGCGAAAGTTCACGAGCGTCACCGCGTGATCGCGGCCTACGTCATCTGTTTGAGTTTGGCGGGTACGGCGCTGATTTGCACCTCGGCGCTCCGGGCCCGAACCCAGGGTTTCGCGCCCGGGCCGGTGGCCGGCTTGCTCGCACTCGCATGGCTCGCCGGACTGGCCGGGGCGCGACTGCTCTGGGTCGCCGAACATCCCGCCATCCCGTGGAGCTTGCTCTGGAGCCCCGCGCCCGGCGGCTTCGCTTCCTACGGCGGCGTAGTGGGCGGATGTCTCGCCGCACTGGCCGCTGCACGCTGGATGCGTTTCGACATTCCGTGGCTGTTCGATCTCGCCGTGCCCGGGCTGTGCCTGTTCGGAGCCATCGCCCGCGTCGGCTGCTTCCTCGCCGGATGCTGCTACGGCACGCACACGGATTTGCCGTGGGCCATTGACGGCGCGCATCCGGTACCGTTGTATGAAGCGGCGTTCCTCATGGTTCTCGTAACGGTGACGCGCCGTGTTGCGTCCCCGATTCCAGGAGAGCGATTCCTATGGCTGTTGCTACTGTATCCCGCCGGGCGGATCCTGCTCGAGTTCCTGCGGGCGGACGCCAATCGAGTGCTGCCCGTTCTCACTGTGCCTCAAGCCGCGAGCATCGTGCTCGCTTCGCTGGCCTGTTTCGCGCTCTGGCGGCAACGGCGATTGGCCTGACGCTAGCAGCATCTCTTGCCGCCGCGGGCAAACCGCAAAAGACCACCCTGAAGGCGATCGCCGCCGCGCCCGAGAAATTCGTCGCCAAATCCCTCGTCGTGCAAGGAACCCTAGTCAACGAAGGCAAGAACTACTTCACTGACCGGCGCGTGGTGCTGCAAGAAAAGTCGGGCGAGAAAATCCACGTGCGCCCGTGGCTCCCGCTTTCGGTGCCACCCATGCCCCCTGGATCGAAGGAAGCCCCGCGCGCCACCCTTTCCGACTATCTCGGCAAGCGCGTCGAACTCGAAGGGACCATCGAGAAAGGCTCGGTCCGAGGCGTGGGGGAGACGCACATGCTCGTTGTGCGCAAAGCACGCATTCTCGAGTAGCTCAGTCCCGCAGTGGGAACCGTCTGCTGGCGGGCCGTGTCTCACGGTTCCGTTTTGTACGACTACCTTCAGTTTCTTCGCCAGCCGCGAAGATTTCAGACCGCCTGTGGGGTAGGCTTCAGCCTGCTCGGGACTTCGTCCCGCTTCCGATACGGGCGCATGCGCTCGGAGAACACGCCGCTTGTTCGCGCCCCGGTTGCGTGATGACGCTCTGCGATTGTGACTCCGCGGGAAGACACTACCATCCTTCACTTTCTCCCCCGGCCGCGAAGAAACTGAAGGATAGTTGTACACGGTGGGCGCCGCACTGTCTGCTAAACTCAAGGGGAGATGAACGGCGGCTTCTGGAACACGCTCAAGCGCTTTGTTCTATGGGATTACCCACGAGCCACGTGGCAGTACGACGTGATGGTGGGGCTGATACTTGCATTCATCTTTCTCACTCCGCGGGAAATTTTTCGCGACCAGCCGCGGCCGAAGAATGTGATGCTGCTCTCGTCCGATAAGGACGGCGCGAGCTTCCTCATCGAGCCGCACTCGCTGGCCGGCCTCGACGAGCAGGCGCGATTGGTCGAGACCGAGCGTCTCATCCATTCGCAGATCGGCGGCAAGAACCGTTCGGTGCAGCGGATCCAACCGATTGTGGACAGCGGCGAGAACGAAATTCGCGGTTACATCGTGTATACGCGACCGTGATGATCGGCGTCTATACAACCGTGCACAGATTCCTCGTCACCGCGTTCGCGCTCGCAGCCGCCCAAACGGCCTCGCTGAAACCCGTGCTCGACCGCATGGATGCTTCGGCGGCTGGCTTCCGAAGTCTCACGGCCAACATCGCTCGCGTACAGTACACGGCGATTATTGACGATAAGTCGGAGGACGGAGGCAACGTTTCGCTGCTGAAGACGAAGGGCAAAGACGTTCGCGCACTGGTCGAGATCACACGGCCGGCTCCGCGTGCGCTTGCGCTCAACGAACACAAAGCCGAGGTTTTCAATCCGAAGGCGAACACCATTCAGGAAATCGACCTCGGCAAGCAGAAGGGGATGGTTGACCAGTTCCTGCTGCTCGGGTTCGGAGTGGGCAGTAAAGAACTTGCAAAGAACTACGCCATCAAGTACGTGGCCGAAGAGGCCGTGGCGGGACAGAAGGCATCCAAGCTCGAGCTCACACCCAAGTCGGGTGATGTGTTGCGGCATGTCAAGAAGATCGAGCTATGGGTGAGCGATCCGCACGGCTACCCGGTGCAGCACAAGTTCATCGAGCCTTCTGGCAACTACTGGCTTTACACCTGGAGCAATGTCAAGCTCAATCCGGGCTTGAAACCGGAGCAACTACAGATCAAAGCGCCGCCTAACGTCAAACGGGAGTATCCGCAACGATAGCGGGAAGCTGATTTTGTCGATCGCCAATCCCAAAGTAAAGACTTCATCGAGCCGGCTGGGGTATCTCGATTGGATGCGCGGCTTGGCGGCCGTGGTGATGCTGCAGGGCCACGTGTTCCATTCCTTCACGGGCAAGGAGTGGCGCGAGGGGTCGATCTACACGCTGTCGCAGTTTTTGGGCGGGATGCCGCCGGCGACGTTCCTGTTTCTGACAGGTATCACGCTGGCGTTCCTTATGAACTCCTCTGAGCGCAAGGGGCTCGGGACTGGGGAGCGGATCTTGGTGGCGCTGCGGCGCTCGGGCTACCTGCTGGCGCTGGCGTATCTGTTCCGGTTCCAGCTGTGGCTGTTTGCGTGGCCGAACAGTCCGTGGACGGATTTGCTGAAGGTGGACATCCTCAACTGCATGGGTTTGGGATTGTCTCTGATGTCGCTGATGGCGGTGTTCTCGACGCGGGACCGGATCCGGCTGTGCGCGGCCCTTGGCGTGGCTATTGCCGCGGTGTCTCCGCTCGTTTCCCAGTTGGATTGGAGCGGCGTGCCGGACTGGCTCCGCATGTACCTGGTGCCGGACTATAACTACTTCAGCCTGTTCCCGTGGGCGGCGTTTCTCGCGTTCGGCGTGTCGGCGGGGAGCTTGCTGCGTGTGTTGCGTCCGGATTCACTCGAGAAGGTGTTTCAGTGGAGCGCGATCTTTGGTGCGGCGTTGATCATGGCTGCGCGCTACGCGGCCGACATTCCGTTCTCGATCTATCCGAAGTCGGAGTTCTGGCTGAACAGTCCGGCGCAGGTGTTCGTGAAGTTGGGCGTGATCCTGATCGTGATCGCGCTTGCTTATGTGTGGGACACCTACGTGATCAACGAGCGCTGGAACTGGCTGCAACAGTTGGGCACGACGTCACTGCTGGTCTACTGGGCTCATATCGAACTCGTCTATGGGCGCTGGTTCTGGCCGTGGAAAGAGAACCTGACGGTGCCGCAGACAGCGGGGATGGCGGTGTTCATCATCGGGCTGATGCTAGCGCTTTCGGTGGTGCGGACACGGGGCCCGCAGATTCGGGCTTGGTTGACGGGTCCAGCGGCGGGAGCGACGGAAGCGGACTGAGCGTAGCGCGACTGGAGTTTTGCAGGCGGAATTACCCGCTCGGCGAGCGGCCGATGCGGGCTTGGCTCAGGTGACGCAGGACTCTCTCCCCGCGAGGGGAGGATCCATAGAAGGCGGGTCCGGTGTTGTCGAGGTTCCAAATCGACTGTAGGCATGCCTCGAGTGCCGCCTCGCTTTGCGCGCCCACGAACCAATCCGCTTGATTTTCGCCGGACCAAATCAGAATGCCGCAGCGGTCGCCTTCGAAACGATATTGCGTGCTTCCGGGCCAGCCATACGTCTTGGATTCGGCGCGAAATGTCCGTTCCAAGACGCGGACGGCCTCCGGCGACAGCGGCACGTTTTGCTTCCACGAGTGCTGTGCGGCGAAGCACGACCTTGTAGTCCCAGACGCAGGTTCGGACGTAGGTGGAGAAATTGGGTGCAAGGAGATGCCAGTCGCGTCCGTTGGAATCGACGTCTACATAGACCGGGGGATCATCGGAGCCGTCGAGTGCGATCGACCAAGTGCACACTCCCTGGTTCTCGATTCGGAAGGGGAGGAGCCGAAGGGATCTCCACATGGTCACGGCGAACTTGGAGACTGGAATAGGCGGGTCGTCGTTGCTGTGCTTCGCCAAGATTTCGAGCGCATCCGAGTGGGCGTACCATTCTCGGATGGAGGCCGGGAGTGGAAAACCGAGTCGGTGTTGTGCCTGCGTGAGGTCGGAGGAGGCTTCCGGAGATGGGTGCGGCAGGTGTCCCAACAAAGCGAAGGTGGCTGAATGAAAGGAGGGCATGTAGTTCGGGATTCGTGAACTGACGGACAGCGGGACTGAAGTCCCGCGCTGCCCCACACCCTACTCGAGAGAGAGAAGGCGGGCGGGATTCTTCTTCACCATCTGCTCGATCTGCTCCACGGTCAGGCCCGCAGCGCGTAATCCTCGGAAGATCATTTCGAGTCCGTCGGGATGGAGCGGGTTACCCTTCTGGCCGAGATCACTCGAGAGAATGCAGCGCTCGAAGCCGATCGCTTTCATCGCCACCGCGTAGTCCTTGAACTCGACCGACTTGGTAGTGCCGATCATTGCGTTGCCGACGAACTCGACGTAGGCTCCGAGCGACGCGGCCTCGCGCGCCTGCTCCACGGTCATCGACACAGGCGGCAGCATTCCGTGCGTCACGACGATGCGTTGCACACCGCGCGCTTTGGCCTCGCGAATCAGCATGAGGTCTTCCGCTGGCGTGGAGTGTCCGGTGGCGAGCACTAGCTTCTTCTGCGCGATCAGGTCGAGCATCGCCAGTACTTCGGGCAGGAGCTTGCCGCCCTTCGACACGCTCACGAACGGAGCGTTCTGTTTGTTGAAGCGGGCTTGGTTCTCGGAATCGAAGGTGGGCATCCAGACGATGCGGCCCCATCCGCCGTCGACTCGCGTCATGCGCTCGACAGCGGCGAGGTTGATGCCGCCGACGGTGCGGTTGAGAGCGATGCCGCCGAAGACTTCGAGTCCGGCCGCTTCCTGCCGCGCCAAGCCAGCCAGGGCGGCTGTCGGCTCGTAGTGGCTTTTCAACACTATGGCGCGATAGCCTTTCTGCTTCGCCAAACGTACCAGGGATAGTGAATCGATTGACCTGGGTGTGCTGTCGGGTCCGGAGTGGGCATGGATGTCGACCACGCCGCGCAGGTCCTGAGCCATCAGGGGGCAGAGGCAGGCGAGAGCAGCGAGAGCGACCGGCAGTCTTGGAATGTTCACTATGGCCTCGATAGAAATTTTAGATTGGACCCTTCCAGGCTACCGCCGTTAGGCTGGTCATAGCGAGATGGTCGAAAACTATATGGAAACTACCCCTTCGCAAGTGGAGCTGCTGCGCAGGATCAGCGGTATCGTCAGCTCGGAGCTCACGTTGGATGAGATGCTGGGTGAGGTGTTGGGTCTGACGGTTCAAGTCACGGCCTGCGACGCCTGCCTCGTTTATCTGCTCGACAAGGAGGAACAGGAGATCGTACTGCGGGCATCGCAGGTGCCGCACGCCAGTGAACTGGGCCAGTTGCGGATGAAGATGGGCGAAGGCGTCACGGGTTGGGTGGCGGAGCACAAAGAACCGGTTTCGCTCACGTCGAACGCGGCCGCCGATCCGCGATTCAAGACGTTCGGGGCGCTGGTGGAGGACACCTACGAGGCGTTTCTCTCGGTCCCGTTGGTCAGCGGCGGCGAGGTGATCGGGGTGGTGAACGTGCATCACCGGAAGCAGCACGCGCACACCGAAGAGGAGATCTCATTGGCGAGCTTCGTGGGCGAGCAGATGGGAATCGCGATTGCGCGGGCGAAGCTCGAAGAGGAGAATGAGCGGCTGCACACGGAGATCCAGACGCGCAAGGTGGTGGAGCGCGCCAAGGGGATCCTGCAACGGAATCACAACCTCACCGAGGAAGAAGCGTACTTACGGTTGCGGGGCGAGTCGCGGCGGATGCGGAGGCCGATGAAGGAACTGGCCGAGGCGATCATTCTGGCTGAGGAGATGAATCGGAAGTCAGCCGCAGCGACCTAGACGGCTGGCGGATTTGCGATCGCGCGGCTTCCCTGGATGAGGTATAAGGGGAGAGTGCGGAGGCTGCTGTTTGCGGCGGTGGTTCTGTCGTGCGGGTTTTCAGGCTTCGCGGACGACGAGGAGATCGAGAGGCTTGCCGGTTCTCCGTTGGAACTGGCGAAGTTCGTCGAGACGCATTCGAATTTCGAGTGGGCACCCCTGTGGCGAGCGCTGAAGCACGAGAGTTTTCTTCCGAGTTGTAGCGCGGGGTTTCAGGGAGTTCCTCCTTGCTCGAGCGAAGTCATCACCGTCGCGGATCCGCTGCAGCTCATCGTCATCCTGGAACATGAATCCTCGGGGTTCCAGGTGTTCCTCCGGTATCGGAGCAACGGCCCCGGCAAATGGCGGCACTCGGGATCGTACTCTCCATTCGTCAAGTACTTTCATCCGGAGCACAGGGTCACTAGGCTCGGAGGGAAGCCATACTTGGTGGTGACCGGACAGGGCGCGGCCGGTCTGGGTGTTTCCGGCAAACTCGAATCGTGGATCGACCTGACCCGAGAAAAGTTCGAGCCATGTTTGAGCTTCACTTCCAGCAGTCACTTCCTACCCACTGGTGATCACCCCGGCCGCGAGACCAGGGGCCTCATGACTTCGTACTCCGCGGATCCGGAACAGTCCGTTACGGTGGCATATCACGTCGAGTTTACGGCACGCGCCGGGGACAGTAAGGTCCGGGTTGTCGAACGAAGCGACAAGGTCGTCTACGTTCGAGCCAAGAGCGGCAACTTCGAAATGGCCCCGCGACTCTCGACTGCAACCAAGGAGCAAGTGGAGATGTTTTACGAAGGCTCCGCTCTCGACGATTTCGACAAGAAGGGATTTCTGCGATTCAATCTCGGGGGACTCAACTCCGTTGCACGAGGCAATGACACGAAGCTCCGGGATTGGCTCGAGAAGTACCTGGCGGATGGTCCTGAGACCGCGGAGTCGCGTGACCTGAAGGAGCTCATGAAGCGGCGGTGATGCCGGACGCCGCACTGGCGATCAGAGTGAATCCACAATATCCTCTCGGGACACTCCTTTGTGGCGGGCAATCGCGCGGAGGATCGAATTGAGAGTCCCGATGCGGAGCGCTGCATGCGCGGGGACCGCGACCCGATGATGCGCCGGCTCGTTTGTCTGGAGAATGATGTGGCTTCCCGTTTGGTGAATTGTTCGTAGCCTCACCGGCGGCAGAGAGATTCGTCCAAGCGTTGCCCAGACAGGTCGCGCGGTATCTTCACGCTACCGACAGCACCTCGTCTCGCACCAAATGCAGCCGGATCTTGCTCGGGGGAGTTCGGTCGAAATAGTAGCCATTTACCGCATCCACAACGCTACTGCGTAACGCTTCCCAGGTGTCCGCTTGCGTGAAAATGCCCTCGGTCAAGCACTCGGCGCAGTAGCCCCCGTCCGGCTCCTGCGAGACTTCGAATACCAGTTCGTTCATCGAGATCCATCATAGCGGGAGCGTTTGGCGCGTGGCGGAGACGGGAGCGCTCATTACAATAGCGAGATGACCCGGCGTCTCTGGCTGGCGGCGTGCGCCGCCGCACCCGCTGCGCAGGCGCGCTTCGACCTCGTCATCGAAGGCGCGCGCGTCATCGATCGGGGCCAGCTGGATGCGGTGCGCCATGTCGGAATCCGAGGCACGTCGATCGCGGCAGTTTCCCGCTGCGCCGATTTCAAGGTGTGCGGCGCATCGACGCGCGCGGACTCGTGCTCGCGCCCGGCTTCATCGATCTCCACTGGCATGGCCGCGACCCGGCCTCGGACCGCTACGAGATCCTCGACGGCGTCACTTCGTCGCTCGAACTCGAGATCGGCACCGCCGATGTGAACGGCTGGTACGAGGCGCGGCGCGGACGGTCGATTCTGCATCACGGCGTTTCGGCGGGACATCCGCCCGTGCGCATGGAAGTGCTCGGCGATAGCGGTGACTTTCTGCCCGCGGACAAGGCGGCATTCGGCGCGGCCAACGACGAGCAGATCGCGCGGATCAAGATGCGGCTCGAGCAGGAGATCGCGAAGGGCGCGGTCGCCATGGGGCTGGGTGTGCAGTACACGCCCGGCGCGTCGAACTGGGAGATCATCGAGGTGTTCCGCCTCGCTGCGCGGCATGGCTTGGTTTGCCACGTACACGTGCGTGCTTCGTCGAGTTCGATCGGTGACAACGTGCGCATCCAGGCGCTGGGCGAAGCGATCGCCGCGGCGGCGGTGACGGGTGCGTCATTGCATGTGGTCCACATCAACTCGCTGAGTCTCGGCTCGATCGGCAAGACGCTCGAGATGATCGACGGCGCGCGTGCTCGCGGGCTCGACGTCACCACCGAAGCTTATCCGTACACGGCGGGCGCGACGCGGATCGAGTCGGCGTCCTACGATGGCTGGGAGAATCGGCCAGATGAGGAGTTCGCCAAGCTCCAGTGGTTCAAGACCGGCGAGCGGCTCACGCGCGAGAGCTTTTTTCGCTATCGCAAGGAGCGCGGGCTCGTGATCTATCACGCGAATACCGAAGAAGGCGTGCGCGCCGCGGTGGTGCATCCGCTCTCGATGATCGCGTCTGACGGATTCGACATTACGCCGAACGGGCATCCTCGGAGCGCTGGCACGTTCTCGAAGATCCTGCGGCAGTATGTGCGCGAGGAGAAAGCGCTGCCGCTCGCCGAGGCGATCGCGAAGATGACGATCATGCCCGCGCGGACGCTCGAACGGCGAGTTCCGCAGATGAAGCGCAAGGGTCGCGTGCAGGCGGGCGCAGATGCGGATTTGGTGATCTTCGATGCGGCGGTGATTCGCGATCGTTCTACGTTCGAGAAGCCGGCCCAGGAGTCAGAAGGAGTCCGCTATGCGATGGTGATGGGAACGCTCGTAGTGACCGAAGGGAAGATCGTGGACGGCGTTTTTCCCGGGCAAGCTCTGCGCGGTCCGGTGAAGTGACCTTATTCCGAACGTAGGGTCCGCGCCGGGTCCACCAGGGACGCTCTGTATGCGGGAGCCGCCGCCGAAAGCAGCGCCGTGACAATCAAGAGGCCAGCCCCGCCCGCGTAAGACGCGAAATCATTTTCCGCGATCCCGAACAGAAGCGAACGTAAGAACCGGCTCAGAACCAACGCGCCAACGACACCGGAGGTGGAGCCGGCCAATGCGACGAGCAGGGCCTCGCGCAGGACGATCTTCGCAATCTGACGCCGCGATGCGCCGAGCGCCACTCGAATGCCCATCTCCGAGGACCGGAGGGCAGCGCGTTGCGCCAGCACTCCGTGAACTCCGATGATTCCGAGAAGCAGGCCGAGCGATGCGAGCAGCGATAGAAGCCAGGCCGTGGATCGGCGGTTCGAGACGGAGCCTCTCCGCACTTCTCCCACCGGCTCTAGCACGGAGACGGCGACGTCAGGAAACCTTTGGCGAATGACGCCGTCGAGCGCCACCCTTTGGCCTTCCACCGTTTCCACGAAGATCGAGAGTTGGAGCAAGCTCGAAGACCTCGCCGAGAACGCCTGTTCGAAAGGTGCGTACTGCACTCCATCGATCCAGGGCGGGTACCCATCCAGAGAATAATGCTTGACGTCGGAGACGATTCCCACAACGGTCCGGCCGGCCTTGGCTGACACGGGGCGGATCGTCTTTCCCAGCGCAGATTGCGACGGCCAGAATCGCTTGGCAGTGGACTCACTGATGATCGCGACCGGAAGAGAGGTACGCGTGTCGGCGGGAGTGAAGTAGCGCCCGGCACGGAGCGAGATTCCGAGCGCGGAGAAGTAGCCGGGTGTGGCTGTAGCGTTCCAAAGAACGTACGCCGGGGCTCCGGGATCTCTTGGATGATCTTCGATGTCGACGGATACGGCGGATGTTGGCTTGGTGAGCGGGATGCCATTCGACCAATTGACACTGCGAACTCCGGGAACTCCCGCCAGAGTGGCTCCGAGATCCTGGAGGAACGTCCAACAACGTCCGGAAGCGGCGCAGCGGCCCGGACCGATCGAGACGGTACCGGTCATTGCCTGCGTGGCTCGAATACCCGAGTCGACATTTGCCAGTTGCCAGAGGGTTCTGGCCATGAGGCCCGCTCCGATCAGCAGCGCGGTGGCCATAGCCAGTTGGAGGCCAGCCAGCGCGAGCGAGAGGCGGGTGGATTTGGGAAGCGCTCCGCCGCGGCCGCCGGCGACGACTCGGCCCCCAAGGATCTTCGATTGCAGCATGGGAGCGACCGTGAGTAGGCCGAATGTCACGGCCATCGCCAGGGCAACCGCGAAAGCCATCTTCGGGGCAATGTCGAGATCGTGAATCCGCGGCACGTCGCCGAGCAGCAACGGAAGCAGGCCGATCAGAGTCCACGCAACCGCGGATCCGGCGGCGGCGCCCAGGCCCGCGAGCACGAGGTTCTCAGCGATGATCTGCCTCAGCAAACGGCCTCGCCCCGCGCCCAATGCTTCCCGCACGGCGAACTCGCGCCCGCGGCGCAACCATTTGGCGAGGAGCAGATTGCCGGCGTTGCCACAAGCGATCACCAGCAGAAGGAGCGAGGCCAAGGCAAGGGCGACAAGCTTGGGCCTCGAGTCTCTTACGATGGCGTGGTGCAGGACGAGACGGGAACTCCTTCCCCACACGTCGGGCATGCGCCAGGGAAACATCGGACGGATTCGCTCGACCAACGAGCGAAGCTCGGATTCGCCCGAAGCCACGGCCGTACCTGCGCGAAGGCGCCCGATCGGCCAGAGGTTGTTGCCGCCCCACATGTATCCGGGATTAGAAGTGTCGATCCGTACCGGCGTCCACACGTCGGTGAGCGGGGCCGGAAAGGCGAAGTCCGGCGGCATGACACCGGCGATTTCGTGCGGCTCGTCATTCAGCAGAAACTGCCGGCCAACGATGTTCGGATCGGCGCCAAAGCGCTCCTGCCAAATGCGGCTGCTCAAGACGACCACGCGCATTTGTCCGGCAATCTCGTCTCGCGATTCAAACCAGCGGCCGAGGAAGGGCTTGACCCCGAGCACGCGGGCAAGATTCCATGTGACCTGGGTACTTCTGAGGCGAACGGCTTCGCCATTCAAGCGGGCGACGGCTGGAGTGTCGGATAGGAAGCCCGCGTAGTCGACAAGTGTGGAGAGGTCCCGAAGAGCGGTTGTGGGCCCGACGCCGCCGAAGCCGAGTTCGAGCTCCACAAGCCGATCGGGTTCCGGGTAGGGCAGCGGGCGAAAGAGGACTCCGTACGCGGCGGAGAAGAACGCCATGTTGGCGCCGATTCCGAGCGCGAGCGTCGCCACCGCTGCGACGGTGAATCCGGGAGATCGCCCGAGGGTTCGCAAGGCGAAGCGTGCGTCACTCGAGAGGTCTTCGATCCAGCGTGTTTGACGTTGGTCACGGCACTGCTCCGCCACGGCGGCGGAATTTCCAAAGCTTCGGCGGGCAGCGGACTCGGCTTCGGCATCCGTCATCCCTTGGCTCAGGAACTCGGCCTTCTGCTCGGCGATGTGGAACTGCAGTTCCTGGTCCAAGTCATGTTCGATCTTGGAGCGGAGTAAAAGGGATCGAATGCGCAAACGCAACTGCGTAAGCCACCGCATGATTGCCTCCCTATGCTGGACTCACCACCAAGTGGACTGCGGCGGAGAGGCGCTCCCACTGCTCGACTTCCTTCGAGAGTTGCCTCTTTCCGTGCCGGGTCAGCGAGTAGAACTTCGCTACTCGTCCGGACTCGGTCTCCCGAGCCTCCGACTCGATCCATCCTTGTTGCTCGAGTCTGTGGAGCGCGGGATAGAGCGAACCCTGCTGCACCAGCAGCACGCCATTCGACGCCTGTTGAATCCGTTTCGCGATGGCCCAGCCGTGCACCGGTTCGAGCGACACAGTTTTGAGGATGAGAAGGTCGAGAGTTCCTTGGATGAGATCCGACGGTCGAGCCACACTATGATTATCTACAATAATTGTAGATTGTCAAGGGGTGGTGCGTCGGGAACTCGATTGCTGCCTGACTCGGAGCCCAGCGTTGACCAAAGAACGGGACTGAAGGGAAGGCCGTCCGCGCACAAATTCAGACGGTAGAAGTTCACCGCCAGGAGTTGGGAGAGAGGCGCCAGCAGCGGTAGAGTCGAGGATGGGCGCGGGGACTGAATCCTTCTATGACGGCCCGGCGCGCAAGCATTTCCACCGGTGGTACAACTGGGCGGTCCGCAGCCGGCTACAGCCCATGGTGTCAGTGGCGAAGATGATGAAGCGACGGTTCGAGAACATCATCACCTGCCTCGAGCACCGGGTCACCAATGCAGGAAGTAAGTCCATCAGTTCCCAGATCCAATGGATCAAGTACACCGCTCGGAGCTTCCGCACTCGGCCGCAACCACCTCAACCCGCAAACCCACCCACATACCGCCCCGCCGCCCGGACCCCACCCGGCTTCTCGAACTCCCGCCGGTAAACCTCGGTCCCATGCACATCGCGATGCGCGATCACCAGCTTCGACGCCGGCCCCTCCATCTTCACCTGCATCGCCAAGAATCCACCCTTCACCCGATGGAACCGGTGCATCTTTGGATCCTCCCCCGGCGTCCCCGAAGCATGCGAGTCGCTCGCCGCCCCACAACCAAATTCCTGCACTTTTGTTTCGGGGTCCACCGAGTGATACTGCCAGTGCCGGTCGCCGCACACCACTACCGTATCGTTGCGCATATTCTTCGCCACCCACTGCCGGAACTCCCGGCCCTCGTGCGCGAATGCGTCGTTCGAGTGGTTGTCATGTTTGTTCTTTCTGTCCGGACCTACCAGCGGAGTCGGGCTGACGATGATCTTCCAATGCGCCTGGCTGAACGAAAGCGCCTGTTCGAGCCAACGCCGTTGTTCCGGACCCCAGATCGACTTCTTAGGGCTATCGGGTGACGTGTTGGCACTCCGAAAGTCTCGCCCCTCGAGCAGGAACAACTCGACGCCCTGCCCCCAACGCACCCGGCGATACGAACGGTCGCCAAGCGGAACCTGCTCGGAGAACAGCTTCAGACCCTGATCGAACGAGAACGGCTTCATCGCCTCGTTGACGTAGCCAGGCCAGCAGTCGTCGGAGTAGCAGTCGTGATCGTCTTTCAGGAAGTAGGCGGGCACGGCGCGCGAGCACTCCACGATCCGCGGTAGCGAAAACATCCGATGCCAGTGATGTCGCGCCACCGAGACTTGGTTCACCTTCGGATCGTCCGAGTCGTAGTAAACGTTATCCCCCACCGACAAGTAGAAGTGCGGAGCCCACTGCCGCATCGCGTCATAGAGATGAAAGCCAAGGTCATCGTCCCGCTGTGAATACTTCTGGCAGCTCAACATCGCGAAGTTGATCGAGGATGCCGCATCCTCGCGCGGCGCAGTGCGGAACGCTCCACTCAGTACGCCATCGGTCTTGTGCGCGCTGCCGCGCGTCTCGATCGTGTACGAGTACGCGCTGTCGGGCTTCAAATCTGCAAACCGAAACTGATGTGTGAAATCCGTGGCTGCGCTCACCGTGATCCATTCGCTCGTGTGGACCCGTTTCCCCTTCGCGTTCGAGAGCAACAAGCGTAGCTGCCCGGCGTCGCCAGGGCACGCACCTTCGAGCGTGGAAACCTCCACATCGAGCGGCAGCACACGAGCCTTGGTAGTGTCGCGCAGCGCCGCGACGCCATCCACCTTGCGTTGCGCGTCGCGGGTCCGCCGAGCCCAGATCCGCGCCGCCGACGGAGTGATCTCGCCTACCTTGACGCCAGTAGCAAGATGCCCCGCGGGAACCGTGTTGCCAGGCAAAGGAGCGAAAGCTCCGGCAGCGAGAGCGAGAAAATCACGTCGGCTCGAGCCATGCATATCACTTGCATGATACTGCGCTCGCGCCGTCAACCTCCGAAGCAGTAGAGCTTGCCGTCCTGCGTGCCGATCACGATGCGACCCGCCGCAATCGCCGGCGACGCGGAGATCGGCGCGCCCGCTTCGAACTCCCACACCTTCGCGCCCGTCTTGTGATCCAGCACGTAGAAGCGGCCGTCATTCGATCCGAAGAACACGCGCGAATCGGCGATCGCGGGCGAAGACTCGATGCGAGCCTTCGTCAGAAACGTCCACAGCATCTTGCCGGTCTTCGCGTCGAGCGCGTGCAGCATCTTGTCGCGACCACCCACCAGCACGCGCCCATCGACGATCGCAGCCGACGAGTAGAACGGGAACTTCCGTTGCGGATGCTCGTAGCGCCAGGCCACCTTGCGACTCGCCAGATTCACCGCGACAACTTGGTTGTCATATGTTCCGAAGAAAGCCATGTCGTCCGTGAGCGCGGGCGATGCGCCGATATACGACTCCGAATTGACGTGAAACACTTCCTGCCCATCGGAGACCCGAATCGCGCGGAACTGCTCATCACAACCGCTCACGTACGTGAGTCCGTTCATCACGCCCGGCGAACAATGCACGGGACCGTTCGTCTTGAACGACCAGATCTCTTTCCCCGTCTTCGCGTTGAGCGCGTAGAGGCTCTCATCGTATGAACCAATCAGAATCCGGTCATTGAAGAACGTCGGGCTCGACTTGACCTCCGAATGCGTCTTGAACTTCCACACGCCCTTGCCATCAGCCGCATTCACCGCATGGACCGTACCATTCAGATCCCCCACATAGACGAGCCCCCCACCCACCGCCGGCGACGACTCGCCCACCGGACCATCGGTCTTGTACTTCCACTTCGGCTTTCCAGTCGCGAGATCCACCGCCGAGAGTTCCCCCGCCTGCGACGCGACGTAGACCACGCCGCCCGCAATCGCCGCCGAGGACTCGATCGAATCCCCCGCCTCCCAAGTCCAAAGTACTTTCAACTGCTGAGGAATTTGCGCGCCCGCGATCCCGGTCAACTTCGGCCCGCCCCGAAACTGCGGCCAATCCTGAGCCGAGGTTGCAATCGCGGACAGCGTGAGCAGTGTCAAATAACGCATCGATAAATCTCCTACGCCGCGCGCCATTTGTACTACTTCCTTGCCTTCCCTCTTCGGCCGCGCAGATTTTTCGGGTGCCACCTTCAGTCTCCGTGTAGGGTGGGCTTTAGCCAGCGCGGGACTTGCAGTCCCGCTTCAGACCTGCGCACATGCGCTCGTAGTGCGCTCGGATCCGCGATTGCGGCTCCGCCGCGATGTGGGGCAGGCTTCAGCCTGCGCGGGACTTCAGTCCCGCTGCCGGTACCTCGCGCCCAAGTCCTCGCCGGCGAGTTTCGGTTACTTGGATCGGCACCCCACCGTGCCCGCTCCAGCCCCCTAACAAAACGTCTCAATAAGCACATCGATAAATCTCCAACGCCGCCGCCACATCGAACGGCCGAGGATTGAACCTCCCCGTCCACTGTTTGGACGCGTCATCCGCCAACTGCGTGAGCATACTTTCCGGAACCCGCAACTCACCCAGCGACCTCGGCAATCCCGCCGCACGAGCCAACTCATCCAGCCGCGCCGGCAAATCCGGGTGCAACTCCCGATATCGCGGCGCGGCCACCGCCGAGTTCCACCGCACCACTGGAGCAAGCATGACCGCGATCGCCACACCATGCGTTGTTCCGAAGTGAGCCGTGAGCGGATTTGCCGTCGCATGCGTGGCCCCGAGCATCGAACACTCGATCGCCGCCCCCGCCCAATAGGCTCCGAGTTGCATGTGCGCTACCGCTTCGATCCCGCCCGTTCCCGTCAGCGCACCCTCGAACGCTCCTTCGAGTAGCCTCCATGCCTGCCGCGCGAAGCAATCGCTCGCGAGATTGCCCTTTGTGGTGACGAACGATTCCACGGCGTGCGAGATCGCATCGTATCCTGACGCTGCCAGCACCGAACGCGGTTGCGAAGACGCCAGCTCCGGATCGAGAATCACCAGCGAGAACGCAGCCGAGGGCGCACCGCAAGCCATCTTCACATGCGTCTCGGCATCGGAGATCAGCGCGTATGATTGCGCCTCGCTCCCAGTCCCCGTCGTCGTCGGAACGCCGATCATCGGCAGCAGCGGCTTCGACGCCTTGTCGTAGCCGTGATAGTCGTGAATGCGACCGCCATTGGTGACCAGGAAATTGAAGCCCTTGGCAAAGTCGAGCGAACTGCCTCCGCCGAGCGCAACAATCGAGTCAATCCCTCGCAGGTCGCGGTGCATGGCCGCAGTCTCCAACTGAGCCGAATCCGGATTCTCCGCGAACTCGTGATACGGGACCACCGCAATGCCTTCGCCCTCGAGCAGAGCCCCCACGCGCGCAACGTAGCCAGCAGCAATCATGCCCGAGTCGGCAGCCAGCATCGTGCGCCGGAACCCGCGCTGCCGCGCAAGCGTGCCGATCTGAGCAACCGCGCCCGCGCCGAACTCGACACTCGTGCGCGCGGCAACGCGAAATGGAACAGCCATGCTTATTGGTCAAGTTTAGCGGAGGCGCATCCTTCCAGGAATTCCCTTACTCTCGCCAGCACCGCATCTCGCTGATCCCGATGCGGCGCGTGCCCGCACGCCGGCAACATTATCACTTCCGCCGTTGGTACCCGAACCCGAATCGCCTCCACCTGCGCCACCGTGCCGTATTCATCATCCTCGCCCTGGATCACCAACACCGGGCACGTGATCCGCTCGAGACAATCCTCGATGTTCCAACTTCGGAACTTTGGATCGAGCCAGATCCCGCTCCAAACGCGAAAGAGCGAATCCGCGTCCGCGTGATGTCGGCCCAGCCGCTGCGGCAAGTCCGAAGTCTCATACGCCGTCTTCATCCGCGCGACACCCGCCACCGTCACGTCTTCCACGAACACATGCGGAGCCTCGAGCACCAGTGCAGCCACCGGAAATCGCGATGCATGGAGCAATGCGATCGAAGCACCATCACTGTGCCCGAACAAAACTGGCCGCTCGATCCCTTCCTCCGCAAGCAATGCCGGCAACGCCTCGAACGCTTCGCGATGAAGATAGCGGGACTCGCGCGCCTCTGCGGGCGGCGATGACTTTCCGTGACCGTGACGCGAGTAAACGAACACAGCGGTGCCAGACGCCAGCGCCAACCGCTCCGGGAAGTCCCTCCAGTGCGCAACGGATCCCAGACCTTCGTGCAGCATCACGATCGGCGCAGCTCCGGTATGTGCTCCGCGAATCCACACCCGTTCGATCATTGCGAGCACGCGTCCGTGTAGTTCGCAGCCAGCACTCGTGCCGCATCGGCCGAACTCGCCACTTGTTCGAGCTCAGCCACCTGTCGCCGATAGTCGAACTCCTCAAACGGCCCGCTGAACCGGTGCAAGAGGGAAGTCATCCACCACGAGAAATGTTGCGCCCGCCAAACGTTCCGCAAGCAGCGCTGCGTATAGGCTGCCAGCCCTGACTCGTCACCCGTTCGATAGAACGCGCTCAACGCCCGAGCCAGCAACCGCGCATCCGCCACTGCGAGATTCATGCCTTTCGCACCCGTCGGCGGTACGATATGCGCGGAATCGCCCGCTAGAAACAAGCGCCCATACTGCATCGGCTCTGCCACGAAGCTTCGCATCGGAGTCACCAGCTTCTGCAGCACCGGACCCGCATCCAGCGCACACCCCAGCCGCACAGAAAGCTCATCCCAAATGCGCGCATCCGGCCACTGATCCAGATCCTCATCCGGAGCACACTGCAGATACAAGCGCGACATCGTAGGCGAACGCAGGCTCAGCAACGCAAACCCGCGCTCGTGCAGCGAGTAAGTCAACTCCTCGTTCGCCGGCTTCGACTCTGCCAAAATCCCCAACCACGCGAACGGATACACGCGTTCCCGAACCCGCAACACATGCGCTGGAATCGAAGGCCGCGCGATCCCATGGAACCCATCGCACCCCGCGATGAAGTCGCAATCGATGCGATGCTGCGCGCCAGCGGCATCCCGAAAGTGCACCGATGGCCGCGCCGAATCGAGTCCGTCCACCGCGGTATCGGTCGCGTCGAACAGGATCGTGCCGCCCGCTTCGAGCCGCGCGGCGATCAGATCCTTCACCACTTCTTGCTGCCCATACACCGTCACGACTTTTCCCGTCAACGCCCGAAAATCGATGCGATGCCGAGCCCCTTCGAACCGCAACTGGATCCCATCATGCCGTAGGCCCTCGCGCTCCATGCGCTCACCCACGCCCATCTCTCGAAGCAGTGTCGCCGTGCCATACTCGAGCACGCCAGCACGCACACGCTGCTCTACGTAGGCGCGACTCTTCGTCTCCACGATGATCGAGTCGATGCCCTCGTGCGCGAGCAAATGCGAAAGCACCAGTCCCGCCGGCCCCGCACCCACAATCGCCACCCGCGTCTTCAAATCGAGATCACTCCTTCTGGCATTGGGTCCGCGTAGAGCCGTTCCACTAGCTCCGCTCGCCGCGTCAGCACCGCCCGTTGATTGATCGAGCCTTTGTCAGTGATTTCGCCCGCGTCGATCGACGGCTGTTCCTCGATCATGATCGCGCGCACGATCCTCGTCGAACTCCCCGTGCTCTGCCGCGCGAAATCGCGCAGCACGGCCTGTGTCGTCGCTGCCGAAGCCTCGTCTCCAGGAAAGATCAACGCCGTCACTTCATCGCGGTCGTGCCCCGCGAACACCACGTCGCGGACCCATGGCGCGGCATGATGCAGGAACCGTGCACGCAACGGACCCACGCTCACCCACACACCCGTCGACAACTTGAAGTCCTCTGCGATCCGTCCATCGAACACGAACCCCTTGCGCGGATCATCGGCATCTAGAAACCGCAGCGCGTCTCCTAGCTTGTAGTAGCCGTCTTCATCGAACGCCGCACTGGTCAGCTCAGGCTGACGCCAGAATCCCGGCGTCACGTTCGGACCCTTCACGCGAGCCTCCAGTTTGCCCTCCACCGGGACCAGCTTCAACTCCACTCCCGGCACTGGCAAGCCGACCACTCCGGCGCGCGCCGTTTCCTTGCGAGCACAAATGGCGAAGGGCGCGGTCTCTGTAGCGCCCAGCCCGGTGAGCATCGGAATGCGATAGCCACAACTCGCCACCGCCAACTCGTCGAGTGCGTCCCAAACGTGCTGAGACAATCCGGCCGCCGCATAGAACGTCATCGAGATCTGCGAGAAGAATTGCCGCCGCAGCGCTTGATCGGCGCGCAGATGTTCCACCAGCATTTCGTAGCCCTTCGGCACGTTGAAGTACGCAGTAGTCGCGATCTCGCGCAAGTTCCGCACCGTCTCGCTGAACGCACCCGCCATTGGCCGGCCGCCATCTATGTACAACGTACCGCCGTTGAAGAGCACCAAACCGAAGTTGTGATTGCCGCCGAACGTGTGATGCCACGGCAGCCAATCGCAGATCACCGGCGGCTGCTCCCGGATGAAGCGGAACACCGTGCGCAGCATCTCCTGGTTGCTGCACAACATGCCGTGCGTGTTGATCACGCCCTTGGGAACTCCCGCCGAGCCGGACGTGAAGAGAATCTTCGCCACGCTTTCGGCGCTCACGCTAGCTGTCGCGCGATCCACCGCCTCTGTCGCCTCGGCCGACGCGAGCGATGCGAACGGAATCCCATTCCCGCGCACCGCCACCACCCGCGCCGCCTCGGGAACCACCGCCTCGATCGCCCGGCCAAACTGCGCGGCATCCGCGGCAAACACGAGTCCCGGATTCAAGATCGAAAACACGTGCCGCAGCTTCGCGAAATCCGTGGAGACCAACGAGTAGGCCGGCGAAACCGGCGCATACGGAATACCCGCGTACATCGCACCCATTCCCAACACCGCGTGCTCGAGATCGTTTCCGGAAAGTATCGCCACCGGCCGCTCCGCATCGAGCCCAGTATCGATCAACCACTGCGCCACATTCCGAGCGCGTCTTCGAAAGTCAGCATACGTGAGCCGTACCCACTCGCCATCTCCGCCGCGCTTGGCGAGAAAGGTGCGCTCTGGCTCGGCCGCTGCCCAGTGATCCAGAGCATCGGTCACCCGCACTGGATACTCGCCCAGCTTCCCCACTGGACTCACGCGCCACGCTCCCGAAGCTTCCTGCTCGATCGACACGTCCCATGACGCAATGTCCACCGGCCGAAACAGCGCCGTGGCCGACATTCAACCAACCCGCCAGAAATCGAGCTTCACGCGCGAAGCCAGCCGCTCGCCAGAGGCGACGAAGATCGACCGCTCGAGCCATCTCAGTTTCGGATCCGCCGTCTCGAACCGCGGCGTCGCGCGAAAGTAGTAGCTCGATGCGTCCACGGCCACACCTGCCCGCAGCCGCGCCAGCACCTCGGGCGGCCCAGTGCGCAAACCGCGGTTGTAAACACAAATGAGCGATCCTGTTTTCGTCTCGAGCGTGTACCGCGCATCCAGCTCAGCCGTGCCATCGGGCAAAACCACTTGCCAGTCCGCGCCGCCTGCCAGTACGCGGCCTTCGAGCGCTGGCCCCTGGAAACGTCCGCCGGTGATGGGAATCACCCGGCGATCCACGCCTGATTGGATGTGACCCACTTCCTGCGGAGCGCCCAGTTCTACCTCGGCCGAGAAAACAAATTCGAGTCGCGGCGTCATTTCCCCATTTCCTCCAGCACCGCCTGGAAACCGGTGTTCGCCGCCGGCACACCGGCGTAGATCGCAGCTTGCAGCAACACCTCTTCCACATCCGCTAACTCGAGTTCAGCAGCCAGCCCCGTTCTCACATGCAG
Source organism: Bryobacteraceae bacterium (assembly GCA_046331625.1). GTDB lineage: Bacteria > Acidobacteriota > Terriglobia > Bryobacterales > Bryobacteraceae > JAXLQL01. The sequence goes on along the minus strand of JAXLQL010000037.1, from coordinate 15,725 downwards.
CCGGAACTCTTCCCAGCGGCCCATGGCCGCGGTCGTCGCCAGCACCAGCAGCCGCCGCGTTCGTGGATCCAAACCCGGCCGCGTCCACACCGCGCCCCAGGCGTACCTCGTGATCAACTCCTGAAACGAGCGCGTCCACTCCGTCGCGTTGGCCATCGAGCGATCCACATGCGCATCGCCAAGCATCCATCTCCGAACCGCGAACCCAGCAGCAAGCGCATCAGCCGGAGCGTCGAGCAGAAAGTCGAATAGCGCGCGATTGAACCCCGCCGGCCGTTCGATGTTCGAAAGATGAGCCGCGTCGAGCAGCACCGGTCGTGCCGCCGGAATCGTTGACACGAGCAGATCGCCGTGTCCTTGCCAAGGCGTCGACGCATCTTGCGTACCCGTGATCACGAGCGTGGGTACTCGGATCTCGGAGATCATCGCCACGTGCCTCATGTCCCGCACCGCCGAACAACACGCCGCATAGCCGGCCGGATCGGTTGCAAGCAACACCGCGCGCACGGACTCGGCGCCGGGATCTTTCGCCTCGAGCGTCCGCGTAGTGAAGAACCGCTGCATCACCGCAGCCTCGATCGCAGCCATGCCTTGCTCGGCTACCAGCTTTCTCCGCGCATCGAAGATGCTCGGATCCGCCATCTGCGGAGACGTGTTGGCGAGCACGAGCCGAGTGATGCGGTCCGTCTTTGCAGCCAGCCATTGCCCGATCATCCCGCCGAGCGACAGTCCGCAAAACGCGAACCGCCCGCCGGGTGTTACTGCATCCACCACGGCGAGCACGTCACTGGCGAGTTGTCCCACCGTGTACTCGCCCGGCGTCGTGTCGGAAGCGCCGTGCCCACGCAAGTCCAGACGCAGCACGCGAAAATGCGGTGCCAGCGCCGCCGCCTGCGCGTCCCACATGCCGTGATCGGCGCCGAGCGAATGCACCATCACGAGCAACGGCAATGCGGCGTGCCCGTCCACGCGATAGTAGATCCGGCATCCCTGCGATCTCGCAAACGGCATGCTACTCGCCTTCCTTTCCGAGCAGCCGGCGTCGAAACGTCTCCGCTGCTTTCACGCACTCGTCAAGCGTCAGTGGCACACGCTCATGCAACACCGCGCTGCAAGCATCCACGTTCGCGCGCATCTTCGCCGCATTCACTTCTAGCCCCTCGGCCACTTCCACCATCGACTCCAGCGCCACGCCGCACGCCTTCATCACGCCCTCCACACCGGACCACTCCGCTTGCCATCCCCCCACCGCGCGCTCATGCTCTTGAATCATCCCGTTGAGGAAATTCGCAACCAAGCCCGGCGTGCGGCGCGCCGCCGCGATCGTCAACATGCACCCTGCCGGATTCCTCTTGTGCGGCATCGCTGACGAACCTCCGCGGCCGTCGGCGCGCGGTTCCGCCGCCTCGCCCACTTCCCACTGCATCAGCAGCGCAACGTCGAGCGCGATCTTGCCCAGTGTTGCCACGTACACCGCAACCGAGCCGAGTAGCGCCCCCAGCCGGTCACGATGCGCATGCCACGCCGCATCCGGACACACGAGCCCCAACTCCTGCGCCAACGCTTCGGCCACGGCCCCTCGGCGATCGCCCAGCGAAGCGAGCGTTCCCGATGCTCCGCCGAACTGCAGCACCAACCCATCCCGCGCGCTCGCCGTTACTCGCCCCCATCCGCGCTCCTCCGCCGCGTACCATCCCGCCGCCTTGAATCCGAACGTGATCGGTGTAGCCGGCTGCAGCAGGGTTCGGCTCAGCATCACGGTTCCCGAATGCTTTTGCGACAGCTTCGCCAGCGCGCGCCGCAACCGCGCATGATCCACCGCGAAGATATCGAGGCATCTCCGCAGCAACAGCACCACCGCGGTATCCATCACGTCCTGGCTCGTCGCCCCACGATGCACGTGCTCGCCCGCGCCCGCATCGGCCAGCATTCCCACCAGCGGGATCACGGGCGTTCCCGCACGAAATCCGAGCGCCGCCATCTGTGCACCATCGAATCGCCCGCCCTTTGCTGCCGCTGCGATCTTCTTCGCCGCGGCTTTCGGGATTACCCCGCATCGCGCACACGCACGCCCCAGCGCCACTTCGAAATCGAGCATCGCCCGAAGCACGCTTTCGTCCGAGAAGACTTCAGCGATTCGTTCCGGCGCAGCCAATGTTTCTACCAATCGCATGTGCATGCCTACACGTCGAAGAACACCGTCTCCCCATCGCCCTGCAGCCGGATCGGCATGCGCCAGACCCCATCCACGAGAGTCGCCACCAGAGTTGACCGTCGCGCTGCGGGCACCGAATTCAGCACAGCATCGGTGGCATTCAAAGGCTCACCTTCGAAATAGAGCCGCGTGTGCAGGTGCTTCAATAGGCCGCGCGCGAACACGATCACGTTGATATGTTGCGCTGCATCCCCTACACGCCCCGGGCGAATCGTCTCGAACATGCACTTGCCCTCAGGGTCTGTTTCCAATCGCGCGAATCCGTGAGGTCCATACTGGCCCGCACCATCTGCCTGCCACAACTCGACCATCGAATCACCCGGCGTCGGACTCCCCTCGCCGTCGGTCACATGGAACTCCACGCGAATCCGTTCGCCCTCTCCTTCGATCCGGCCCAACCGCGCATCCGTCGTCAGCCCGAAGTTGAAGAACGGACCCACCGTCTGCGACCCACTCGGAATGAAGCTCATCGCGCACTCTCCTCGAACGGTGTGGACTTGCGGCCCCGCAGCACGATGTCAAACCGGTAACCCAACGCCCACTCGGGCTCGGTCAGCGAAAGATCGAATGACGACACCAGCCGTTCTCGCGCCGCCGCATCCGGGATCCCGCCCAACACTGGATCGAGTGGAATCAGGGGATCGCCCGGAAAGTACATCTGCGTCACCAGCCGCGTGATCAGCGCATCGCCGAAAAGGGAAAAGTGGATGTGCGCTGGCCGCCATGCGTTGTCATGATTGCGCCACGGATACGCGCCCGGCTTGATTGTCACGAAGCGATAGTTCCCCTGCGCGTCCGTCAACATGCGGCCCGCGCCCAGAAAATTCGGATCCATCGGCGCCGGATGATTATCGCGCGAATGCCGATACCGCCCCGCCGCGTTCGCCTGCCAGATCTCGACAAGCGCGTTCGGCACGCCGCGGCCATCTTCATCCGCCACGCGGCCCGCCACAATGATCCGCTCGCCTTGCGGTTCTCCGGCGCACTGCCGTGTCAGATCGTTGTCGGTCTCGCCGAGCGGGTGATGCCCGAACATCGGTCCCGTCAATTCGCTCGGACCATATGGCAGCGCGATGAGCGGTTCCTTGGGCGCGCGGAGGCGCGTCGACTTGTACGCCTCGTGCAAGTACGGGGGCTGCGTGCCGGGCTTCGGTCTCGGGTACTCTCTCATAACAAGTGTGGGTCCAGAAAATCATCCCACACTGGCGGCGAGCGATGCGGCGCTTATCCTACAGTGATGCGATCCGCCTTCGTTTGCGACGCCATCCGCACACCCTTCGGCCGCTTCGGCGGGGCACTCGCTTCCGTTCGCCCCGATGATCTCGCCGCGTTGACCCTGCGCGCGCTCCTGGACCGCAGTCCGAAACTCGACCCCGCTGCTGTCGACGACGTCATTCTCGGCTGCGCCAACCAAGCCGGCGAAGACAATCGCAACGTCGCCCGAATGGCGCTCCTGCTGGCTGGCTTGCCCGAAAGCGTTCCTGGAGCCACCATCAACCGCCTATGCGGCTCGAGCCTCGACGCAGCCGCAACGGCTGCGCGCGCCATCGTGTCGGGTGACATCGAAGTCGCCATCGCCGCCGGCGTCGAGAGCATGTCGCGTGCGCCGCTGGTGCTCGCCAAGGCCGACACGGCTTGGTCCCGTACGCAGAAGCTCGAAGACAGCACGCTCGGATGGCGCTTCATCAATCCGCAAATGAAGGAGCGCTACGGCGTCGACTCGATGGCCGAGACCGCCGAGAACGTCGCCGCCGAACACGGCATCGCTCGTGTCGATCAAGACGCGTTCGCATTCCGCAGCCAACAACGCGCTGATGCCGCCGCGCGCGCCGGGTTCCTTGCCGAAGAAATCGTACCTGTACCCATTTCGAAGAAGCCTTCAGTAGAGCGCGACGAGCATCCTCGTCCCGATACCACACTCGAAGCTCTAGCCGCACTGAGGCCCGTCGTCCGGCCCGGAGGCTGCGTCACGGCGGGTAACGCGTCCGGCATCAATGACGGCGCAGCCGCGCTCCTGCTCGCAGGCGAAGCCGCTGCGGCCCGCTACGGCTTGACCCCGCGTGCACGCATCGTCGCGAGCGCTGTAGCGGGAGTCGCGCCACGCATCATGGGCATCGGACCCGTGCCCGCTGTGCAAAAGCTGCTCGCGCGCACCGGACTCGCCATCTCGCAGATCGACGCCATCGAACTCAACGAAGCCTTCGCCGCGCGCCTCGCCGTTGCTGCGCGCGCGCGCTCGGCCTTCTCGGCGATGACGCAGCCCACGCCAATCCCGACCGGTTTCACGCGCTCGGCCATCTCTCGGCGCGAGCGGTGCGCCTCCTCGGAAACTTGCTGTCCGCCGCTTCCCAACGCACGGGCGCTCGCCACGCGTTGTACCATGTGCATTGGCGTCGGACAAGGCATCGCCATGATTCTCGAACGGTGCGTATGAAGCGCACCACTTCCATTCCGTGCCGACCATACGAAGCCCGCTGCGCCCCGCCGATGTCAAGCAAGGCGAGCTCGCCGCGAGCGCGGCAGGACGAAGTGCGCCGCGAGTTGATCGCCGTAGACGCCATCGAGCGCCTGATCGCCAAGCAAGCCTCCATCGGCCTCCAAAGCGCAACCGACGGCGAACTGCGCCGCGCCATGTGGCACTACGATTTTCTCGAAGCGGCTCGATGGGTGGCCGAATCTTTTCATCGCGACCACGGCATCGCCTTCAGCGCGGCCTGCAACCTATCAGCAAGGGACTCGCGTCACTGAAGATCGCCACTCATCGCACCCGATGGATCCGCATTTCGAGTTCCTTCGCGATCACACCAGAGCCTGCCCCAAGATGACCATCCTGTCGCCGAGCGTGCTGCATTTCCGTGGCACAAGCCAGGGCGATCTCGCCCGCCATCTATCCCGAGATGGACGCCTTCTACAGCGATCTCGCGCATGCTCAGCGATGCAGTCAATCGCGCTCAAGCGCCTCTGGCTGCCGCTACCTGCAGCCTGACGAAAAGAACTCCTGCGTACCTCTGCGATGCCGACCAGCGCTGGCTGCTCGCCGAGCGCGGTGACGATCCTGAAAACTCCGGCCATCTATGCCTCGATGATCAACAACAGCAGCCATCTCGAGCTGCCCGCCGGACATGACTGACTATACCATGCACCTGTGCCGTGCGTGAAACTTCCTGTTCGAGTTGACTGCACAGGCGGCTATGAGCCCGTCGCCGAGTTGCTCTTCAATCAAATTGGTGTCGACGGATACTTCATGGAGTTCGACACCGAGCGCGCCGAGGCTGCGTGAGCCGCTCCGCTTCGTGCCTGGAAGGCAAGATGGTGGTGCTCGGCTTGGTCACCTCGAAGACAGGGCGTCGAAACAGGAGGATCTCGAACGCCGATCGAGCAAGTTTCCCGCTACGTAGCGCTCGACCAGTTGTGCCTCAGCCCTCAGTGCGGATTTTCTAGCACCGAAGAGGGCAACATTCTCGGCGAAGACGAGCAGTGGGCGAAACTCGCTCGCATCGTCGAGGTGGCAGCCAAGGTTTGGGGCTCATGACGGCGGAGCCGGTCGACGCAGGCGGCGCCCGATGGTAGTCCCTGGACCACCTACCAGAAGATGCTCACCGTGCTGGTCGCCGCCGGGATCATCGTCGACGGATTCGACATCCAGATTCTCGCCTTCTCCATCCCTTCGCTCGCCGCCGATTGGCAAGTGCCGCGTTCGGCTTTCGCTCCCGTGCTCGCACTTGGCTTGGTGGGAATGGCAGTGGGCGGACCGTTCATCGGCTACTTCGGCGACCGCTTCGGGCGCCGGCCCGCCCTCATCGCATCCATCGCGCTATTCGCCGTCGCAACATTGTCAACCGCATTTGTTTCGACGATTGTCCCACTCGCCGTGCTCGATTTTTCACGGGCTTCGGCTGAGGAGCTGTCCTGAGCGCGTGCGCTGGCTGCTGAGTTCGCTCCGCTGCTGCGCCGCCCGGTCGCGGTGAAGCTCACTGTCCTCTGCGTACCGCTCGGCGGAATGCTCGGCGGATTCATCGCCTCACGAGTGCTGCCCGCTCTCGGATGGCGCGCGCTGTATCTGATCGGAGGCGGCCTGCTCCTGCTCGCGCTCGTGCTCTGGGTCCTGCTGCCGGAGTCCCCTGCTCGCGCAAAGCCGCGAGGATGCCGCGCCTTCGCTCACTTCCTCTCGCGCCGACAGCAGGTCGCCCGCGATGCCGCCTTCGTTCTCCCAACCGAATTTACTCACCGATCGGATCTCGTTCTCCGAGCTCTTCTCCCGGCCCTACTACCGGACTCCTGGATTGCCTTCTTCAACCTCGGCGGCGCCTGATCTTCGATGGCTCCCTGCTATGCTCACTGCAAGGGCTGTCGGTCTCGGCCTCGGCATCGGGCTCGCCACCTACAATCTCGGCGGCGTCGCCGACAGTGCTCTATCGTCGCGCTGACCCTGCTGCTCGATCGCGCATTCTTCGCTGTCGGCGAGCCTTCAGCCCGCCACCGCTACCTTCCCTGTAGCCTCCGGCAGATTGACGCTCAGCATTGCGATCGCGATGCAAGGCTTGTTCGCCAACGCCGTGCAGACATCGCTGTAGCGCGCTGTCCGCCCATGTCTACCCGACACGCATCCGCACCTTCGAGTTGCCGCTGCCGCAACGCTCGGGCGCAATGGCATCGTGAGTTCCTTACCGGGATCGATCTGATCTCGCAGGGCGCGGCTGCGCCACTGGGAGCGCGGCGTGCTCGGCGCGGCGATGATCCTTGCCTTCATCGACTCGCCATCGTCCAGCGCCACATTCCACCGCCACTGCATTTCCATTCCGAAGGAGCCTTCCTACAATGAGCGCATCAGAGAGAGACACCGCTGCATTCACGGTCGCCAACAACATCGCCTGGCTCGTCAACCGCCCTGAGAAGTACGCGATGAGCCCTGCTGGAACTGCCGCATGATGCAAGTGCTCGACGAGCTCCAGTTTCTGCGATGACGTGGGCGTGCTCGCCGGGCGATGGCTATCTCGCCTGGTCCGCGGGATGGACTCAAAGAGTATTTCCGCGAGAACGAGAAGCGCAGGGCCTTGGCGCGATTCGCGCATCGCAACGCGAAGCCTACGGATGGTGGCGACGCCTGCGCTGGTATCAGAAGACCACCATCGCCATGGTCAACGGGATGGTGCTTCGGTGGCGGATATGGCCCACTGTTCGCCTGCGGACTCCGCCTTCTGCGCCGATGAAGCGCAGTTCGGTCTCGGAGATCAATCGGGGCATCCTGCCTGAGGTGGCGCAACCAAGGTAGCCACGATGCTCATGCCGATGCGCGCCGCGATGGCCACGCGCTGCTCGGCGAGATGATCGACGGACAGACCGCCGAAGCGCGCCCGGGCTTGTCAACGAGTCGGTGCCACTTGCGCAACTCGAAGACGTACCGAGGTCGCCAACAAGCTCCTCCAAAAGAACTGGGCCACTTAAGGCCGCCAGCGCCGTGCGCCGCGTGATGGAGATGACCTACGACAACGCTGAGGACTTCCTGGTGCGCGCAGGAAAGCCGCCAACTCGCTCGACAAGCGAAGGGCGGGGCGAAGTATGCGCTGTTCCTCGACGAGAAGAGCTACAAACCCGGACTCGGCGCATACGACAAGTCGAAGCAGTAATGGTTTGACTTCCCGCGCCACTGGGTAGAATCTCGTCAGGTAGCTTGAAGAAGCAGCAGCACCGCTCGCATTCAGATGTGCTTCGTAAGTTCGCGAGTCTTACTTTCATTGCTTCGTTGTCGTGGCGCCTGCCACGGCGATCACGTATGCGCCGCGGCATATCTTAGAGACGATCCCGCCGGCTTCTCGGTTCTATGTGAGCCCGCGCCGAGAGTGATCAAAACCGCGGACCAATCGAAAGCGGTCACGCGGATTAGCTGGACCTTCCACGCCACGAAGGGAGACGTGCCGGCCGGCTTCGCGAGAAGGGCCAGCCTTCGAACGGCCGCGCGAATGGAGCCGGAACCCGCGCCGCTGAAATTTCCCCCTTTGTTCCACCGGCCTCCGCCGGCCAACTCCTGATCGAAACATCGCCAAGGTCTCGCGCTCCTCGACACGTTCGGGAGCGCCGGCAATCTACCAGTATCACAGTATCTGGAGTTTGATCTCATGAACAAAGCAATGTTGATTGTGGCGCTGTCAGGCAGCGCCCTGATGGCCCAGAATGGGCGCTTGGCGAACGGCGTGTACGCCGTCGAGAAGGCCGGTGCAGCGGGTAAGAACCTCGTCGTGCGGCAGTTCAACGGCAAAGACGTCGTGCTCGACACGGCGAACTTCGCGCCGCTCACGATCGAGGGCAAGCCCGAGGTGAACCGGAGCCCGCGCGCTAGCTGGCTCGGAGTCCAGCTTGCGCCGGAAGCTGCCAAGCGTCTCGAGGATCTGACGCGGTCACGGATCGATCAACCCATCGCGGTTGTCGTTGGTGACAAGATCCTCTCGACGCCGGCGGTTCGAAGCGTGATCAAAGACGGCAAAGCCAGGGTCACGCCGTGTGCGGACGAGTCGTGCGAAACGCTCCTGCGTGAGTTGACCAAGTAGGGTAGCCCCTACAGCACCACGGCGCCGGTCTGCGATGTATCGTAGCCCGCCAGTACCTCGAGCTTGCGTCGCAACGTCGCTCGTTGCAGCACGTCGAGGAACGCTTTCACGGCGGGCAACTCGGCGGTCCGGCGCCGCATTACCAGGTCATATCGTTCGGCGTGCACCGGAACAAAGTCGAGATGGAATGATTGCGCCGCCGAACGTGTCGCAAGGCACGCATCGGCTTCGCCTGTCACCACGCGATACGCAGCAGCCAGGTGCCCGAACGCCACGCGATCGTAGCCCTGCACTCGTTCTTTGTCCACGCCCGCGTGTTCGAGCAACTGATCGAGCAAGGTGCGGCTGCCCGATCCGGGTTCGCGATTGACGAAGCGCACGTTGCGGCGGGCGAGGTCGGCCGCTTTGCGAATCGACTTCGGATTTCCAGGCGCCACCACGAAGCCCTCTTCCCATCGCGCGAAGGTGACCACGGTCAGATCTTCGCCGGGGAACTGCTTGCGCAGGAATGGAAGGTTGAACTCGCCCGTCTTCTCGTCTTCCAGGTGCGAGCCGGCGATGTGCGCTTTGCCTTCGATCATCCAAGTCAACGCCAGCTTGCTCGACGCTCCCGCGCATACTACCTCCACGCCGCTGATCTTCTCGGTCATGCGAGCGAGGAGTCCCGTGGCGGGATCGCACCCCGCGAGCACGATCCGCTTCTGCGCGGCTTCCTCTTTGGCGATCACCAGCAACTCGACTCGGCCCTTCGTTCGGTTGGGGGCCTTGATGATTCCGTCGGCTTCGGGCATGTAATAAGGAGATGCGCTCACCGGTACGCTCACCCATCGCGACCCGATCTGGCACAACTTCACCGGCTGCCCCTGCGCCGGCGCTTCGGCGCTCAGCACCTCGGCGGAGAGTGCTTCGGCTGCATGCGCTCCGCCGTCATGGAGCGAGAACAACTCGTCGACCGTCACCTCGAGCTCGCGCGCCAGTTGTAACGCGACCCCGGTGTTCGGCACATAGGTTCCGGCTTCAATGGCGTAGATGGTCTGGCGGCTTACACCCACGCGGCGCGCCAGATCGGAGGCTCCGACGCCGCGCGTCTTGCGCACAGCGGCGAGGCGGCTTTCCACGCGGGTCTTGTCACGGGTGTCCATTGAACCGTCGAGTCTAGCGCATCAGAAATGCAGCTTGAGTACGAGCTCGAACACGCGCGGGTCGAGTGCGGTAGCGATGCTGCCGAACGCGGCGCTGCCGAAGCTTCCATTCGGACTCCCGAGTGGCGGCGTGTTGAGAGCGTTGAAGGCTTCGGCGCGGAACTCGGCTCGTGCGCGCTCACCGAGGGCGAAGGTCTTGCCGAGCATGAGATCCACCGTGCGATATCCCGGGCCGGTCACCGGATTGCGCGAGCTGCTGCCGATGGTGAACTGCGGGGCTGGCGAGAACGCGGCCGTATCGAACCATCGCGCGGGGCTGCGGCTGCTCGCAGGTAACGCAGGGTCGGCGAGACGGTTCGGCCGCTGGATTCCGAAGCCGGCGAAGGCGTTCAGGTTCGCTGCCTGCATGACCGCGACAGGACTGCCCGATTGCGCTCGCACCAGTGCGGCTACCTGTAGACCGAACGGCAACTGGTAGACGAAGCCCGAGGAGAACACGTGCGGGACGTTGCCCGTGGACACGTCTTTCTCGAGGCGCTTGTTGAAGCTGTCGGCCGCTTGGAAGTTCGCCACCGGACCCGCGAGCAAGGCCGAGTCGAACACCGCGCCCGCATCGTCGATGAGCCGTGAGAGTGTGTATGCGGCGGTGAAGGTGAGACCGCGCGAGAAGCGCTTCTCGACGCGTGCTTGCAAAGCGTGATACGTAGAGTGGCCGGTGTTATTGCGGTAGAGCGCGACCGTGGTGAAGCGCGGGTAGGGTCGCAGCAATTGGCCTCGGGCGATGGATGGTATTCCGGGGTACGGGTTCGGCACTTGGTCTGTCAACTGGCTACCCAAGGCGAGTTGGTCCACGGTGAGTTGATTCAGGTTGACGTCAGGCACGCCGAGCCGCGTGAGCTTCGAACCCAGGTAGCCGGCTTCAATGCTCCAGTGCGCACCGACTGTCTTCTGCAATGTCAGGTTCCATTGCTGCGCGTAGCCGCTGCCGTTGTCGCGCTGCACTCCGAAGACTCCTTGACCGAGACCCGAATCAGGACCAGGCGACTGCGCGCGGACGCTCGGCCCTTGCGAGAGCACGAACGCCGACGCGATGTTGTCGAGCGTTTGCTGGCCCAGCGTCTGGATGAACGGGAACAGCGGCGTGGTGAACGGAGTGGTGATGCCGGCTTGCTCGATCCACGTCATTCCGTATCCGGCGCGAACCACGAACGAAGGCGCGAGGCGATAGGCGAGCCCCATGCGTGGCGCGAAGTTCGCCTTCTCGAGGTTGCGCGCCGAGCGGGGCGTGCCATTGACGCCGAGCAGGTCGAGCCGTTGCGTGCCGAGGTTGAACACCGCGCCTCGGTTGCCGATCACGGTGGAAGGGAAGTTGAGCGTGTAGCGGACTCCCGGATTCAGCGTCAGGCGATCGGTGACTCGCCAGTCGTCTTGCAGGAAGAACTCGGCGATCGCGGCTCGCGGCTGGATCGTATCGGGCTGCACGTCGATCGAGTATCGAGTGACCTGCCCAGTGAGGAACGAGGCGAAGCTGTCCCCAGTGCCCGGCGTGACCGCGCCACTCGCGGCAAGGCGGCCTGTGAAGATCGGCGTGAACTGGAAGTTGCCGTTCGGGCTCGCTGGCTGCAGCACGTCGAGTGTTTCCCAGCGAAGGTCGGCGCCAGCCTTGATGCTGTGCGAGCGGCGCGGGGTCCACGAGTAGTTGTCGACGATCTGGGTGACCGATGTCCCGAGGCGCGCGTTCGAGTTGGACGGCGGCCCGAGTTGCTGCAGCCCGGTGATGTCGTAGACCGGCAGCGCGGAGACGAGCGAACTCGCGTTGCGCTCGAAGCGGCGGCGCGTGTATCCGAAGCGCAACTGGTTCACCGCAGCGGGCGACACCGTCAGCGTGTGCTCGGCCACCAGGCTGTCCGCGCGAGTCAACGTGTTCGCGATGACGCCGGTGGTGAGGTTGCCGCTTCCATCGGGAAGCGGCGTGGTGGGTCTGCTGTCGTCTCGCAGGAACGAGTAGCGCCCGAAGATGCGATGGCGTGTGCCGAAGTAGCGGTCCACGCGGCCGTCGAATTGCTCCGCGGCGGTTGTGTCATTGCCGGTCCGGCGATAGTTGTTCGCGGTAGCGCCGGCAACGTTGGGCGCGGGATAGCGTTCCACCACGGCTTGCGCGGCGCGATCGAAACGCGCTGCGGGAATCGTGTTGCCCGGGAAGGCGTCGCGCAACCACGCTCCATCCGATCGCCGCGTGGTTGCGGGATCGTAGACGGGCGCGAGGAACACGCCGCTACGCTGCGCCGCGCTCGGCACGGTGCTGGTGCGGACCACTCCGGCGCCGAGCCGCGTGCCCTGCCAATCGGCGAAGAAGAAGGTCCGGTTCTTCTGAACCGGTCCGCCGAGAGTGAAGCCGTATTGGTTGCGGCGGAAGAGCGGCTTCGGTCCGTTAGTGGCGAATAGGTTGCGTGCATTGAGCCGTTCGTTGCGGAAGAACTCGAAGACCGTGCCATGAAGCTGGTTCGCGCCGGACTTCTGATTGACCATGATCACGCCGCCGTTGGAGCGCCCATACTCGGCCGAGTAGCTGTTGGTCTCCACGCGGAACTCTTCGATGGCATCGATGATTGGGTAGAACGCCACCTGGCCGGGCTCCGGCTGCAGCACGCTGACGCCGTCATAGATGTACTCGCTGACACGCGGGCGGCTGCCGTTGATGCGAGGCAGCACGCTGCCGGGCGGAAGCGTGACACCGGGCGCGAGCGCGATGAGGGGGACGAAGTTGCGGCCATCGATCGGAAGCGTGGCCACTTTCTGTTGCTCGACGACGAAGCTCACGGTTCCCCGGCTCGTCTGGAGCAGGGGCGCGGCGGCGGTTACTTCGAGGGATGCGCTTGCAGCGGCGAGCTCGAGAGAGAGATCGATGACAATGCGGTCGCCGGTTCGGAGTACGACGCCTTCGCGGCGCAGCGGCGTGAAGCCATCTTTGGAAACGGCCAGCCGGTATTGGCCAGCCGAGAGCGCGAAGAAGACATACTCGCCTTGTGCTCCTGTACGAGTTGCGGCGGTGACTCCGGTGGCGGCATTGGTCAACTCGACGCGGGCGTTGTCTGCCGGGACGCCCGACGGATCGCGGACGGTTCCGAGGAGTTCTGCTTTGGTCGACTGCGCGAGGGCACGCACGGCGAAAAGCACGGCTGTGGCGAGCAAGCGGGCCACTCGACTCTTAAACACAACACTGTAATTTTATCACGACACAGGCCCGGCGGTTTACAATCGCACAGGAGACCCAACGAATGAACCCGGCTCAATTCACCAGACGATCGTGGCTACAGTCCTTGTTCTACGGACCCGCCGCTCTGTTCAGCATGGAAGCCTTTTCCGCCAAGCGCTGCGACGCGATGGCCGCCATTGGGCCGAACGACAAGATCAAGGTGACCAAGATCGAGTCATTCGTGTTGAAGAACTCCTGGGTGTTCGTGAAGATCTCGACCGACGCCGGCGTCACCGGCTGGGGCGAGATGCTGAAAGACGATGCCAAGGCTTGCGCGGCGGGCGCGCTGGACGTGAGTGACTACCTCGTGGGCAAGGATCCGCGGCAGGTTGGCCTCCATTGGCAGGCGATCCATCGCGGCGCGTTCTATCGCGGTGGTCCGATCAAGACCGCGATCTCGAGCGGCATCGACCAGGCGCTGTGGGACATCACGGGCAAGTGCTACGGCGTCCCGGTGCACCGGTTGCTCGGCGGACCGACGCGCGAGCGCGCTCGTGTCTACGGAGTTCCGGGAAAGAACGGCGTGAACGCGATGAAGGTGCTGCCCGGGAGCAACACGCGGCGGCCGTTCAAATACAACGAAGGCGCTTTGTTCGTGGACGAGGTCTGCGAACGGTTCAAGGCGCTGCGCGAGAAGCAAGGCAAGGGAGTGGATATCGGCGTGGAGTTCCACGGTGCGATTCAACCGCCGACTGCGATGCGGCTGATCAAGGCTCTCGAGCCCTACGATCCGTGGTTCTATGAAGAGATCGCGCAGGCGCTGAACGTGGACGTGATGGCCGAGATGGCTCGCAAGACGCACGTGCCGATTGCCACCGGCGAACGCATCTTCACGAAGTGGGGCTTTCGCGAGATTCTCGAGAAGCGCGCGGCGACGATCCTGCAGCCGGATGTTTGCTACGCCGGCGGCATCACGGAACTGAAGATCATCGCGGGCATGGCCGAGGCTTACTACTCGCCGCTGGCTCCGCACAATCCGCAGGGTCCGTGCTCGCTTGCGGCGAGCTTGCAGATCGCGTTCTCGATTCCCAATTTCCTGATTCAGGAGCGGGGCGATAACGAGTACACGGATCTGCTGGCGAAGCCCTTGCCGCCGGTGTCGAACGGGCATCGTCCGGCTTTGACGGATCCCGGGTTGGGGATCACGATCGACGAGGACAAGCTGAAGGCGCAGGTGGGTGAGCCGCGGCCGTATCGAGCGGCGTACGACACGGATGACGGTTCGGTGGTGGACTGGTAGGCGGAGCGGTCCCGGCCGGGATTGGGTTCGTTTTTTCGCGGGGCTCGGGTGGTCGAGCGGGGTGTCGGAAAGTGTCGAATGGGGCGCTGTGGAGACTAGTATCGGCAGCGGGACTGAAGCGTGTACGGCGGGGTGCCCGTCTAGGGGCCTGAAACTCGCTCCGCTGCCCGGAGAGCGGGACTGAAAGCCCCGCTGCAGGCTGAAAGCCTGCCCCACTGTCTGTGGCGTAGGAGACGATTGGGTTCGTTCTTTCGCGGGGTGAGGTAGCGCTTGGGTGTCTGTCCTTCTGGGCTGCACGGCCCCTGGGTTCTTGGGTTCGTTTTATCCGAGGGAGATCGCGGGGCCGTGAAGCGGCCGGTGTCTGAGGAAGCGATTCGGCTGTCAAAGAGCGCGCGGAGCTTGGCTCCACGTTCTCAGGCTAGGCTTCAGGTCGCGAGGCTTACAAAATCGATCCCGGGATGTGGTTGTGGGGAATGGGTTTGCGGAATTTGCGCGACACGTGATGAGGCACCGGCGCGGAGAACCCGGAAGCGGGACTGAAGTCCCGCGCTGGCTGAAGCCCGCCCTACACTGAGGCTGAGATCTTCGCGGCCGGCGACGAAACTGAAGGATAGTAGTACGATCGCCGGCGTTACTTCATCCCTGCACGCCGAGCTTGCGCAAGATCGACATCATCGGGCACCAGTTGGTGAACGCCGATTGGAATAGGTTTGCGCCGACGAATGCGGTGAACCAATAGAAGCGCGGATCCACCCAGTAGCCGAGCGCGACGCTGGCCATTACGAAGCCGCCCGCGATCATTCGAAGGGAACGTTCTACGTTCATGACTTTGACCTCCTTGCATGGAACACGTAGTAGACGATGGGCACCGTCATCCGTGACAGTGCCAGAGATGCGATCTCGCCGGCCATGAGGGCGATGGCGAGACCTTGGAAAATGGGGTCGAAGAGTATGACGCTCGAGCCCACCACGACAGCAGCGGCGGTGAGCATCATGGGGCGAAAGCGCACGGCTCCCGCGTCGACGACGGCTTCGGCAAGGGGCATGCCTTGCGCGAGGCGGAGTTCGATGAAGTCGACGAGGATGATCGAATTGCGTACCACGATGCCCGCGCCGGCGATGAAGCCGATCATCGATGTCGCGGTGAAGAAGGCGTTGAGCAAGCCGTGCGCGGGGAGGATTCCGACGAGTGAAAACGGGATCGCGGCCATGATGATGATGGGCGTGGCGAGCGACTGGAACCATCCGACTACCAGCACGTAGATGAGGATGAGCACGGCGCCGAAGGCGATGCCGAGGTCGCGGAAGACTTCGTAGGTGATGTGCC
>JAXLQL010000036.1:0-77711 GCA_046331625.1 Bryobacteraceae bacterium | reverse complement strand
ACGCGCTCCAGAAAGCCGCCAAGTACGTGGAACGGGCCGAGGCGATCGATAGCGTGCATCCGGCGGTGCGCCAAGGGCAACTGCGCCTGGCGATGAAAGCCGCGGTCCGCCACATTGAACAGAGCAAGCCGCATCTGGCCGTGAAAGACCTGGCAGCCATCGATCAGCTACCGCAAGCCAAGCAGCCCGAAAAGGCTGCCGTTCTCGCGGCGATCCGCGTGCATCTGGCAGGTCTGCAGGAAGACCCGGCCGCGGCGAACTCGGCCCGCCAAGACGTAGAGCGGCTGATGGGTAGCAGGATGGCGGCGTTGTTTCTGATCGCAGCCATCATGGTGAAAGGCAAGACCCGGGTTCCGTTACCTCCGCCGAAGGTACTTCCGCTGGAGGATCGACAAACCTTTCCGGAAGCAATGGCCCGGGTTTGCGCATTGGACATTGGGCTCGGCTATCGGGTCGTGCTTCCTGCGCCTTATCTGATCGAGGCCTGGGAGGTCTACAAGAAGGAACAGGTGCCGCTCGACGGTGCGCGGCTCTGGGCGCTCGGCCTCGGTGCCGCAAACGCGCACTTGGACGAATTCGCTTACATGCTCTCGACTGCCGGGCTCGCGCTCGGCCCCGCGCACGAGCCGCGGTTCCTGTTGCTGCGGGCAAAGGCTCTGGCCGCTAGGTACTTCGACCGGAGCGAGTATTGCCTCCGCGCCGCGCTCGAGCTAGCGAGGCGAGCGGGCGACGCCGCCCTCATTGAAGATGCACTCGAAGAGGCTGGGGATCCGGAAGAGTACGCCAAGATCGCGCCTGAGTTGCTGGAAGCAGTGCGGCGTGAGGAAAAAGCGCGCCCGTCGTTTCCGCGCGGTAGAGCCGACCTTCCTGACTACG
The DNA here is from genome assembly GCA_046331625.1 of Bryobacteraceae bacterium. GTDB lineage: Bacteria > Acidobacteriota > Terriglobia > Bryobacterales > Bryobacteraceae > JAXLQL01. Next base: position 76,835 of record JAXLQL010000036.1, on the reverse strand, counting down.
AGGCACTGGATCCCGAGTTCGGCTCCAGTGGGTTTCCGTTTGGCGGCTTCGGCCCCAAGAGCGAAGACTTCGATGATGAAGACTTCGTCGATGAAGACGACATGGACGAACTCCCGCCGGTCCCGGGGGGACTGCCCGGCTTCGATCTTCCCCCGGGGATCCCTCCCATGGCCCGGAAAGAGCTCGACGCGCTGCTCTCGAAGGCGCGCAAGGCCATTGACCGAGGCGAGCCACTCGATCCGTTCATCAACCGAGCGTTGAATGATCTGCTCGGTATCGGCTCCGCCAGGAAAAGAAGAAAGGATCCTTTCTGACCATGCGCATCGAAACTCGTTTCGATCCGTGGGAAGTGCTGGGCCTCGACAAGGACGCGACCCCGGAGCAAGCCCGCGAAGCCTATCTGCGGCTGGTCAAGTCGCATCCGCCGGAGTCTGATCCCGAAGCTTTCGAGCGGATTCGCGATGCTTTCGATGAAGTATCCGATCCAAGGAAACGCACCACGAGGTTTCTCGAAGGCGAACCGAAGCCTCCGTTGGCCAGTCTGCTCGACGCGATTCCAGCGGAACGCAAATTCACCGGACCCAAGGCGTGGCTCGCGGTGGTGGTGGCGGAGGCGGCGAAGAGGCCATGAGCATGGAAACCACGGGCGCCCCGAACAGCGCGGCTGCGGCGGCGAATCACAGACAGGAAATGCTGCGCCGCCTCGAGAATTGGCTCGATGGCGTGTTGGCGTCCGAGCCGCCTCCGCAGGGGCTCGACGAAGGCTTGGTCGCCGAACTGATGGGCCAAGCTTCGCACGCTCACGCAGGCACCGATGCGATGTCGTTGTGGTCGGCCATGACCTCGCTCACGCAGGAGGTGAAACTGCAAGGGCGCAGCTTCCAGGAATTGACCGCGGCGGTCGGTGGGCAGCCGGCCAAGGTCGCCGACGAGATCCGGACCGCCTATCGCGACCGCGAGCGGGAAATGCAGCGCGAGGCCGAGCGCAAGGCGCGGCGTGAGGCGATCGCCGGCTTGCTCGACGTACGCGACAGTCTCGATCGCGGATTGCAGGCGGCTCGCCAAGCCGAGGCTCAGCCGGTGGAACGCAACTGGATCGAGCGCATCTTCGCGCCGGAAGACAAAGGCGTGGCAACGCGCGAGGCGCTCATCAAGGGCTATGTGCTCTCGCTCGATCGTATTGACCGGATGCTCGAGGAATGGAACGTACGGCGCGTGGATTGTCTCAATGAAGCGTTTGACCCCAAGCGGATGAACGCAGTGGATCTCGAAGAGACCAGCGCCGTGGCCGACGGCACGGTGATGGAAGTCTACCGGCCGGGCTACGAGTGGAACGGCGAGACCTTCAGAACGGCACAAGTAAAAGTAGCGCGGGCGGCCGCGCAAACAGCGAGGAATTGAAAGCGAACATGGCGGAACTCATCGTCGGAATCGACCTGGGCACAACGAACTCGGAGATTGCCGCGTTCACGGGCGACAAAGTCAGTGTGCTCGGACCAGGCGACACGCGCATCCTCCCCTCTTGCGTCGGTTTTTCCCCAACCGGAGAATTGTTGGTGGGCGAGGCGGCGCGCAACCAACACAAGCTCTATCCCGAGCGCACCGTGCGCAGCATCAAGCGCAAGATGGGCACCACCGACAAGGTGCGGCTCGGAGACAAGGAATTCCTGCCTCAGGAGATCTCGGCGCTGATCTTGCGCGAATTGGCCGAGTGGGCCACGCGAAGCCTAGGCCAGCGTCCCGAAAAGGCCGTGATCACGGTGCCCGCTTACTTTTCCGACGCGCAACGCAACGCCACGCGCGAGGCTGGAGCGTTGGCTGGGCTCGAAGTGGTCCGGATCCTGAACGAGCCGACCGCAGCCAGCCTCGCCTACGGCTACGGCGAAGGCAAGAAACACACTGCGATGGTGTATGACCTGGGCGGCGGTACGTTCGATGTCTCGATCGTGACCATGGAGGGCGATGTCACGGAAGTACTGGCCAGCCACGGCAACAATAACCTGGGCGGTGACGACTTCGACGATCTGCTCGCCGAAAAGCTGGCCGTGGACTTCCAGCAGAAGCATGGCGTGAATCTGCGCGACCATCCGGCGGCGCGCGCGCGCCTATGGTGGGCCGCCGAAGAAGCCAAGAAGCAATTGAGCTCGAATCCTTACGCGCGGATTCGCGAAGAGGCGCTGCTGGTGGAGTCGGGTAAGCCCCTCCACCTCGACACCGAGATCACCCGCGAGGAATACGAGGAGATGATCCGGCCGCTGTGCGACACCACACTCGACAGCGTGTCAAAGGCGCTACGCGATTCCGGCAAACGCGCCACCGATCTCGACGCGATTCTGCTGGTGGGCGGCTCCACCCGAACTCCGCTCATCTCGCGGCTGCTCGAAGAGCACAGCGGCTTGGCGCCGCGGCAGGACGTGCACCCGGATCTGTGCGTCGCTCTGGGAGCGGGCGTACTCGCGTCGCGCCTCGGTGGCCACGGCGTGGATCGAGTGCTGGTGGACGTATCGCCCTACACATTCGGCGTCTCGTTCCTCGGGCTGCGCGGCGGCTACGAGTATCCGTACTGCTACAAGCCGATCATCAAGCGAAACACGCCGCTTCCGGTGACGCGAACCGAACGCTTCTACACCACTCACCCGGAGCAGACCGTGGTGGAGATCGAGGTCTTCCAAGGCGACGATGACGACGCCCTCAAGAACATTCCAGTAGGCAACTTCAAGATCACTGGACTCACCGAGCTCGAGAACGACCTGAACGAGGTCCATTGCCGCATGAAGCTCGACCTCGATGGCATCCTCGAGGTGACCGCGATCGAGAAGCGCACCGGAAAGACGAAGCAGATCGTCATCGATGACGCGCTGAAGTCCCGGAGCCAGACAGAGATCGCCGCGGCGCGCAAGCGCCTCCAAGATCTCTATTCGGGCCGGGCCGAGGAGGTCGAAGCCACTTGGGAAGAGAGCGCCGCTGCGCCGGAAGGTTCCGAACTCGACGCTGGCACCGCGAAGGTGGAAGAACGCGCGGCTGCTGACGAGGATGCGGTGCGCATGGAGCGCGAGTCTCGCGATCTGTTGGGGCGCGCGCGTGAACTGCTCTCCTCCATGCACCCGGATGATCGAGAAGAGGCGATCAACCTGATCGAGGAAATCGACGTCTCGATCCGCTCTGGCAATGCTCCCGGGTTTCAGAAAGCCACCGGAGCCCTGCGCGAACTTCTCTTCTTCGTGGGCGGCAAGCAGTGAAGTGTCCGGTGTGCTCGGCGCGATTTCGCGGAGCGCGAATTTGCTCGCGTTGCGGCGCCGACCTTGGCGCCGTAATGCGGCTCGCGTTGGAAGGCTGGACCTTGCGCCAAGCCGCAAGACGTGCCTTGGTGGCCGGTGAATGGGCCAAAGCGCGATCGCTGGCTGCGCGCGCATGGGAGACGCACGCTGTTCCCGAGGCGGCGTCGCTGATCCGATTGACGGCAGTGTTGTCTGCCCGCAGCGGGTAGCGAGACTGACCGAACGGGGCCGGAGCATACAGGCGGTTGGGCGCTGATGCAGGCCTCGAAACTCGTAGGCTACCCGGCATGGCGGCGGAACCGCAGTCGCAGAGATTGGCAACTCATGACCAGCGCTTGAAACAGGGCGCGCTCCGCGAGCGCAGTTGCCCCGACGCGGAGACTGAGAATCTTCGCAGTGGGTGAAGACGGGGCTCAGATTGGCCGGCTGTAGCCCTGCTGTTTGTATTTCTCGAGCAAGGCCGTCAGATCGGCCACGCGGCCAGGTTCCGACTCGTAGAGATTTCGTTCCTCTCCCGGATCGCGTCCCAAATCGTACAACTCGCCCAGCGGCTCTCCCGCTTTCGGCGCGATCTTCTGCGGCTCCGAGAATCCTCCCGAGCCGCGCCCCAGACACAGCTTCCAGTTGTCACGCCGGATCGCGAACATCCCTTGCGACGAATGGTGAACGATGTCGCGACGGCCTTTGCCTCGTCCCGTGGCCGAACCGAGCCAGGAGATGCTGTCCTCCCCTGCGTTTGCCGGCAATCGCTCCCCCGTAAGATCGGCCACCGATGCCATCAAGTCAGTGAGGCAGTGCAGATTCGAGGAAACGCTTCTCGCGGGAATTCGCCCCGGGAATCGCGCCAGGAATGGGATACGATGTCCTGCGTCGTGGATATCCGCCTTCATGCCCCGCCAGTTCGCATTCGCGCGATGCGGGAACTTCGCTTTGTCGGCTGGAGTCCAGTGAGCTCCGTTGTCGGAGGTGAACACGAACAGCGTGTTCCCGGCGAGTCCGCTCTCGTCGAGCGTGCGCGAGATGCGGCCCAGTACATCGTCCACCTGCGTGACGAAATCGCCGTAGATCCCCGCCTTCGAGCGGCCCTGATTCTGTTTCAGCGGCACCCACGGCGTGTGCGGACCCGTCAACGGGAAATAGAGGAAGAACGGCTGCGCGGGCGTGCGAGCCCGCTCCTTCAAGTACGCCACCGCCTTGTCGGCGAGCGTGGGCAGGCAGCCTTCCATCGTGAAGCTCGGCGCAATGGCGCCCTTGCGCCAGAAGACTCCGCGCGGCTCATTCTGCCCGGGCGTAGTTGCGGTGGCTTTCTCCACTGGACGATCGCCTTCCACGAAGAGATAAGGTTCGAAGTCGAGCGACGCCGGAATGCCGAAGAAGTAGTCGAAGCCATGGTCGAGCGGACCCGGCCGAAGCGGCTTGTCGAAATCGACCGGCTGCTTGTCCTGAAATCCGAGATGCCACTTGCCCACCGCGGCCGTGTGATAGCCCTGCCGCTTCAGAAGCGACGCCACAGTCATGCGGCCCGGCTCGATCAGATTCGATCCCCAGCCATCGAGCACGCCCGACTTCAGCCGTGACCGCCAGCAGTAGCGCCCAGTGAGAATTCCGTAGCGCGTGGGCGTGCACACCGAAGAGGGCGAGTGCATGTCGGTGAAGCGGACCCCTTGCGTCGCGAGCCGGTCCGCGTTCGGTGTGGGGATCTGCGAGTCGCGGTTGTAGCAAGCGAGGTCGCCCCAGCCGAGGTCGTCGGCGAGCAGGTAGACGATGTTCGGCTTCGGCGATAGTGCGGCAGTGAGCGCAGCGGCAGCAGAGCCGGCGAAGGCACGGCGGGTGATCATCGGGGATATTTTAGCGGAGGGGGTGGTAACTACTTTCGGCGGGCGCGGGCGCGGCGGCGGCTTTCGAGCAGTTTGACGAACGCCGCGTGCTCGGGGGATTTCAGACCGAGTTCCAGGGCGTCAACGATCTTGCCGTTCCATACGTCCACTGGACGTAACCACAAGCCCGGGAAAACGCGCGAACGAATGATGCCGTCAGTTCCCGGCACAAGGTCGCGGTACTGTCCGCGAACAAGCTCACGCCAAGTGATTTTCCGCGGATGGAGTTCGACGGTGAGGTATTCTTTGACGCCTACCGAGCGATAGAGTTCTTTCTTCACGCCGAGATCGCGGGATCGGCTGGAGCCCGTGATTTCGACAATGAGTTCGGGCGCTCCGGCGCCGTAGTCCTCGGGCGTTAGGCCGGATTGTCCGCCACACTCTGGAAGGATGCACGCGTGGACGTCAGGTTGCGGCACGTTCTTCGCGCCCATGACCCAGGTAAGTTCGTTGCCCCCACCCGTGCCAGGCGTCCGGTTGGTATAGGTGAAGAGCCAACCAGTGACGCCGTATTGAGCACTACTATGGTCGTTGCTGAGTGGCGAGGCCAAGAAAACGACTCCCTCGATGAGTTCGGCGTAGCGCAGGTCCGGCAGGGATTCCCAGCGACGAAGGAATTCGTCCGCATCCAAGCGGTCCCCTTCATACAGCGGTGGCGGCAACGCTAGGGCTGTGCTCGACATCGAATCGATCCATCGCTAGCGTACCACGCCGGCCCGCCGAGGTATCGCAACGAATCACGGGGCCAGGCGGTGAGCTAGCCGCTCCCGTAAATGCGCTAACAGACGATTCAAGTCCTCGATCAGGCAGCGAAGGCTCCTGGCCCCACGAATGAATGGATCTTTCGATGGACACCGGGAAGCTCGCGGCGCCGATTCGCGAGGTAAGATGAGGCATGGCTGGCCGTATTTTTCTAGCCATTGCTTTTGCCGCGGTTAGCCTTTCCGGCGAACCGCGCACTGGGCGCATCCGATTCCAGACTCGGCTCGGCGGAAGCGGAGACGAGGCCGTCAGAGGATTCGCCCGGGACAAAGACGGCAACTTCTATGTGACCGGGACGACGCTGTCGACTGACTTTCCCGCAACCGTAGGGGACACCCGTGCGCGGAGTTCGACACTCTACCGGATTCGCAAGGGACAGTACGAACCGATCCGGGGGCCTTTCGACGGCGGGCAAGGACCTTTCTGCATCGCCACGAATGAACAGGTTCCCGGACTCTTAGCGGTGGCACTGGAAGGGGTCGAGAGCCGGACGCGCGTGGTCCGGCTATTGCGCTCGCGAGACGCGGGCTCGAGTTGGGAGCGGTTCGACGAAGGGCTTCCCGCGGTCTATAGCTGCGCGAGCCTGGTGGCATCGGCGGACGGCGAGACATTCTATCTCCTGTCGCTGGGCCAGTTTTGGATTCGATCAGCGGGCGGCAAGTGGAGGAGTTTGCCTGCGCCGTGGAGCAACGCCTACGTCGCTCAATTGGTGGCGCAGCCGCTTTCTCCTCACACAATCGTGGCCTACGGTTCCAGCATTTGGTTCTCTGCCGATGACGGCGAATCGTGGACATCGACGCCGGAGACCGTTCGAGCAATGGCAACCGTAGACAACGCGCCGGGCCTTCTGTACGCAACGAACGAGAAGGGAATCCTGCGATCGACCGATGCCGGCCGCACGTGGACCGTCGTGTCATCGCTGCCTCGCTCGATGGAACGCGGCGAAACTTCGGGCGCCATCGCCGCCGATCCAAACGAGCCGCTCACCCTGTACTGGACGTCGTACGTCTCCTCGTGGGTGACACGAGATGGGGGATTGCAGTGGCAACCGCTGAGTCTCGGCGCGGGCACCTATGACTTTCACACCGCATGGGCATCGAAGACCGTTTTGGCGACTACGGGTGGGATGATTTGGACCAGTTCCAACGGAGGGCGAGAATGGGAAGGGAAGCCGATCGGGTCGAAAGGATCCGGTATTGTGAGCGCTGGCCTGGATGTCGATGGCGAACCCGTGTGGTACGCCCGCGCGGGGCCGAGCAGAGACGCATTCCTTGCCAAGTTTGATCACGATGGAAAGCCCGTCTGGGCGACATACTTCGGCGGTTCGGGGAATGACGATCCGGTGGACCTGATCCTCGATCCACGCGGCGACATCTGGGTTGCGGGCAACACGACTTCAGGCGACTTTCCAGCCACGCCGGGCACCTATGACAGGAAAGGGCCGGCCTCAGCCTCGAAGTCGCCCTTCATCGTGAAGTTCTCCGCCAGCGGAAGCATTGTTGCAAGCTCGGTGCTCCTCGACTTTCCAGCAGAGGTGCTGGCGTTCGCACTTGACCAGTCGGGGAGTCCGCTCGTCGCCGGCTTTGCCTATGCGGGCCTGCCCACGACGGCGAACGCCATACAACCCGCGATGTGTTGCGAACCCTATCCGAGAGCGGACATCAACTACTTCCCCCCTCCGCCTTCCAACGCCTTCTTGGAAAAAATGGACCCGGCTATGTCGAAGACCCTGACTTCGACATACTTTTGGGGCCGAGAACTGGGTGGCACCCGGATTTCCGCGCTAGGCTTCGACCGTGCCGGGAACGTACTGGTGGGCGGCGCTGGCTTGGCGGTCTTGGATCCGGGCGCAACGCGATCCGTCATTTATCCGAGTGTCTCCAACATCGAGTCGATCATGCAGGCGAGCAATGGGAGCACGTACCTGGTGACCAGATCGAGCGGGCTCGGCTGCCCACCGGACGCGGTGCGCTCGGGAGCTGCGCTCGTCGAAGTAGACATCTCGCTCGGATTCTCCGTTCGCAGTTGCACGATCTATCCTTTCAATGGAATGACCATCGGAGAGTCCGCACTTGGCGGCGTGATTGCCGCTGGGCAGGTTTCAGGGCCGCTTCCGACAATCGGAGCATTTCAGGTGCGAGGATCCACGGCGCTGGTGGCCGGAGTGCCGGGTCTGCCTTCATTCGCAACGTATTTCGGAGAAACGCCGAGCCTGGGGCGCCCTCGCGCTATCGACTGGAAGGGATCGATCGCGGTTGCCTTCGACACTGCGCGATTGGCGCCGATTCCGAGCGGCCAGCCGGACTACGGAGCGGGCGAGGTCGGGGCTTTACCGGGCTCCGACGTCGTGTTGCTCGAGGCCTCGATCGTGCCCGAGTCAGGTCCGCGCATCGACAACATCGTGGAAGCGGTGAAGGGCGGCTTTCTTCGGATCGCTCCCACCGAGCGCGTCAGAATCAAGGGCGCCGGATTTTCGAAGAGCGCCACAGTGTATTTCGGCGATGAGTTGGCGCGCGTCTACGCGGCAAGTGAGTCCGAGATCCTCGTGGAAGCTCCTGAGGATTGGCACGGATCGCCCTGGGTTACGGTGCGCGTAGAAGACACGGCTGGCACGTCGAACGAAGTCCGAGTCTCGACGCGAATCCTCAACCTCACGATGTATCCCACCGTGTTGAATCCCGATGGAAGCGTGAATACGCCCGAGCGTTTTGCCTCGCCCGGCGACACGATTGGATTTCCCGTCAATGGAATCAAACCAGGGGCGTACATGACTTTCCATCTCTATTGCCAACCCGTCCCGGGTTGTGGGCGCATCCTGACCGCCTACGAGCTCAGTATGCGAGAGGTTCCCGGTATACCCGGGCAGGTGCTCGTGGCGAACGTGCCGATTCCGCGCGATTTGCAAGTGACTCCGGAGACCAAGATTACGGTGCAGGCTTGGACTGGCGCGAACGGAGTCGTATCCTACGACGCTGTCGATGTCTATGTGCGGCCACGGAAGGAGTGAACGGATCTCTGCGCATCGAATCGTGAGCGCCGTGTTTCTGGCGAGCATGGGCGCCGCCCAGCAGACTCCGCGGATCAACCCGGGCGGCATCGTGTCGAATGACTCACGCCAGCGCAGCCCCATCACGCCCGGACTCGAAGTCTCCGTTTACGGGCGGCACCTTGGTCCGGCGGCTGGTTGCACGGTCCCCAACCGCCAGGCCGTGACCGAACTCTGCGGAACCACCGCAACCGTGGGCGGCGTTCCGGCTGGGCTCCTCTATGTGGAGGACCACCAGATCAACCTTCGAATTCCCTTCAATGTTCCGACCGAAGGCGATGTGCCCTTCGTAGTCACGCGAGCCGGGGGCGCCAGTCCAGCCGTCACGGCGCGGTTCGCAGCCTACCCGGCTTCGATCAAAGTGACCGGACCCGTTCGTGTGGACATGCCCGTTTGGATCGAGGTCGAATTACCCGAGCGCCTGCGGTCCTCCCTCCGGTACCCGATGCGAATCCGCCCAACCGACTTCGGTGGCCATTGGCTCGAGGTTCGGCGCAATGGGCATGACTTCAATCCCAGCCTTCCCAAGAGAACGATGCCGGGGATGGGCGGGGGCCTCGGCGGCTACGGGACTGTCGGCACTGGCGGGTTGATCGGCCTGCCGCATCAACCCCGAAATCCAAACCGCCTTCCGTTGCACCTCATCTACCGGTTGGACCATCCCGGCCGCTATGAGATTCGCTACATCGGTTACGATTTTCGCTCGACGCGGAAGCATGTCCTAGTCCGCTCACCCTGGATCTCACTCGAAGTCAAACCGCCGGATCGCGGCATCCGGCAGGCTTGGCTCGAATCCATGCGGCGCAACGAGCCAACCGATCCGGTGGAGTGGCTCAGCGATTACTTGCCGTCGGCGCTCGCTTCGCCCGGCGCCGAGGCGCTGCCATTTGTCAGGAAGGGCCTCTACCATTCCAACAACTTGGTTCGCGAATATGCGCGCGACTCCTTGTCGCTTTTCGACGACGCTCTGCTGATCGATGGGATACCCGCCATCATCCGCGAGCAAGGCCCGACGCCCGAGTTGGCCTATCTCGTGAGTTGGTGGCGCCCGCTGTTCCAACCCCATTCCCACAACCTTGCCCAATCCCTGTTGCCTTGGCGCGAGTCCGGATCTCGTCTCCAGACCGCCGGCTCCCTCGAGACCCTCCACTTCATGAGAGCTCACTATGACTGGAGCGCGCATCCCGGCGTCCCTGAGCGAATGGACCAAGCCGTTGCGGTCGCGTTCCCCCGCTTGCTCGAAACCCACGACGTCCTAGTCCTCCAGCCGCTGGCTCTCTACCTGGGCACCTGGAAAAGCGAGACCGCGAAAACCCTTCTGCGCCGGCTGATCGTGGAGGGCACGGTACGCGAACAGGCGGAGATCTGCCTGAGATCGACTCAGTTCAGGAAGTAGGTCCGGTACAGCGTATCCCGCTGCTTCGGCACAAACCCCGCATCCCGGATCAGCCGCCGTAGATCTTCCTCGGTCGCGTGGTTCCGCGTCCCCGCCGCCGACACCACGTTCTCCTCGATCATGATGCTGCCCACGTCATTGCCGCCGAATCGCAGTCCCACTTGGCAGGTCTTCAACCCCTGCGTCACCCATGACGACTGCACGTTGAGAATGTTCGTCAGATAGAGCCGCGAGATCGCCAGCGTCTTCAGATACTCCACCGCCGTCGCCTCTTCCTTCACGAACCGCCCGAGCGACGTATTCTCACGCTGGAACGTCCACGGAATGAACGCGGTGAAGCCGCCGTACTCTTCCTGAATGCTGCGCACGATGTCGAAATGGTTCATGCGCTGTTCCAGCGTTTCCCCGCATCCGAACATCATCGTGGCCGTGGTCCGCATGCCGAGTTGATGCGCCGTGCGGTGGACATCGATCCACTCTGCCGTGTTGCACTTCAACCGGCTGATGCGATGGCGCACGGCGTCGTCGAGAATCTCCGCTCCGCCCCCGGGAATCGAGTCGAGCCCCGCATCGCGAAGCCGCGCGATCGTATCGCGCAACGAAATGCCGCTCACCACGGCGATGTTGTTGATCTCGGGCGCCGAGAAGCAATGCAGATGAATCTGGAAGCGCTTCTTGATGGAGCTCAGCAGGTCTTCATACCACTCGATCTTCAAATCCGGATGAAGGCCGCCCTGCATCAGCACGCCCGTGCCGCCCAGGTCGATCGTCTCCTGGATCTTTTCGAAGATCACTTCCTTCGGCTGCACGTAGCCTTCCTTGTGACCCACCGGCCGGTAGAACGCGCAGAAGCTGCAGTACTCGGTGCAGAAGTTGGTGTAGTTGATGTTGCGGTCAATGATGTAGGTAGCCACGCCTTCCGGGTGGAACTGGCGCCGTACGGCGTCGGCCTCCATGCCGATGCCGACGAGATCATCGCTACGGAACAGGTCGAGAGCTTGTTCGCGGGTCATCATACGGATGCTGTTTGTACCGATCTTACGCGATTATCGAGTTCGGCTGCCAGAGAGAGGAACCGCCGAAGGCCCCGTTCTTCCTCTTCGCCAATATGGAAGACGATGTTCTCGGTGAGGTAGCGGCGCACCAGGTGGAGCTGGAAGCCACGTTCGGCGGCGCCGGTCTCCACTGCGGCGTCGATGTGGGCCATGCCGTAGTCGAGCGACCCTCGGAACAACTCGGCCAGCCGCGCAGCGCCGAAAGCCTCCACGCGGTCCCGCCGGCCAGACCACATTGCGAACACCATGGGCAGCCCCGTCAGTTCGAGCCACTCTGACCCCAGGTCAAGCACGTGGTACGGCAGATCGTCAGGATCGACTCGCAGCGCGGCATCGCCGATCAGGAGTGCAGCATCGGCCTCGGCGAGCATCGCGTCCAGGCCCGGGTCCATCGAAAATACTTCCGGCGCAACCTTGTAGCGCTCCCGCAGGATGATCTGGGTCAGCGCCACGGAAGTACGGCTGCCGGAATCCGTCGCTACCGTGCGGATCCAACTCGGATGCTTCTTCGAGACCAGCAGGATGCTCCGCACCGCCCCATGGCAGGCGATTCCCGTTCCAGGCACCGCCACCAACCCCTGCCTCTGCATCTCTACAACCGGGACAATCCCGAGGTCCGCCGAGCCACTCGCGATCCGGGCGGCGCACTCGGAAGGCACCGAAAAGCCGATCTCCGCCGCGCCTTGCTGCGGTCCATGAAGCAGCCCCCACACGAGCGGGACAGTGTTGAGGTAGCTCACCGCCGCTATCGAAGGCCGCGCTACCGCCGCGGGCAGGTTCGGGTTCAACCATTCAGGTTAGCATCGGCTGGAGGCGCATGCTAAAGTTCAGAAGAGGGCGGTACCCACGGGTACTAGAACCACAGATCTTTCACTGACAACAACAACTATGAAGGTTACCTACGTTGCAACCTTGTGTTGCTCTTTGTTTCTTGCGGAGGAGGCGTTTGCCCAGATTCCGTTGAACCCGAACCCGTCGCGGGCGGTAGGACATCTGCAGCGCATCCTGGTGACGACATCTCCAAACTTGGTGGAAGGAAGAGAACTCTACGCCCCCCAAGGCGTGGCCGTTGACACCGCGAATGGGATCGCCTGGGTGGCCGACACCGGCAACAACCGCGTGCTCGGCTGGAAGGGTCCCGGCGCATTCGAAAACGGCGCCTTCGCCGACTTTGTGGTGGGCCAACGCGACATGCTGACCACCGTGCCTCAAGGTCCCGGGGTTTCGAATTTCAACTCTGGCTTGAACGCGCCAACGGGCGTGGCGGTCGACAGCCAAGGCAACCTTTATGTCGCCGATGCCGGCAACAACCGCATCATTCGCTATCCCAGGCCCTTCGATCAACCCGACACGGTGAAACTCGCCGACCTGGTGATCGGCCAGCCCAACTTCACCAGCCGCAATCCGAACGCGGGCGGCGTCACCGAACGCAGCCTCGCTCTGAATACGGGCTCGGTCTTCCAGGTCTCGCCGCTGTTTGACGCCCAAGGCAACTTGTGGATCAACGACGCCGGCAACAACCGCCTGCTGCGGTATCCTTCGAGCGCCCTCGGTGACGGAGCCAGCAACGGTCCGGCCGCGACCATCGTGCTGGGCCAATCCGACTTTCGCACCAACGATGGGCTCGGCCGCAACCCCGATCCCCGCGTCAAGATCAACAAGAGCAAGATGCAATGGCCGGGTCCGATGGCGCTCGATCAGAGCGGACGGCTGTTCGTCCCCGATCAAAACAACCGGGTGCTCGTCTATCGCGGTCCTTTCGTTTCCGGCATGGACGCCACGCGCGTGATGGGAATCACGCCCGCCGTGGCGCAGGGCCAGCAAGCGCTGCCGGCGATCAACGAGTACACGATGGGCATCGCCATCAGCGGCGGCGACATCATTCCGCCTTCCTCGGTGTTCACCATCGGCAACATTCCTTTCGTGGTGGACACTCCCGCTCACCGGATCATGCGCTTCCCCGCCTTCGATACCTGGGCCGCGGAAACGCAAACCGACCCTTCACCGAAGGCTACGGCGATCATCGGGCAAGACACGTCGCAGCAATCGGAGCTGAAGCCCAACCGCGGCCTCGCCGAGCCCAACTCTTCGAGCCTGCTCGCGCCGAGCTTCGGCGTCTTCGCCGGCGGCGAAACCTGGATCGTCGACTCGCAGAACAACCGCGTGCTCGTCATGGGCGACATCTCCACTGGACCGCCACTGGCGGCCACTGCGCCCTACAACGCCAAGCGCGTGCTCGGCCAGATCGGGCTCGAATTCCGGTCACCGAATTTCATCGAAGGGCGCGAGTTCAACTTCGGCGGCGGCGCCGGCATCGTGATCGACAACTCGGCCACGCCGCCGCGCATGTACGTCGCCGATACGAACAACCATCGCATCCTCGGCTTCTCCAATGCGCTCAAAGTGAGACAAGGCGACAAAGCCGACATCGTGATCGGCCAACCCGACTTCTACCGTTCGGTGATCAACTTCCCGTTCGGTGAGTTCACCACGCGCGGCAACCAGGGCTTGGCGAGCCCACTCGGCGTGGCCGTCGACAAAGAAGGGAACCTCTTCGTCTGCGACAGCGGTAACGGCCGCGTGCTGCGCTTCCCCAAGCCGTTCGAACAACGCCAGCGGCCCATGCAGGCCGACATGGTCATCGGGCAATCGAGCTTCACGTCTCGCTTCACCGATGCTACGGCGCGCACCATGGCCGTGCCCTATGGTCTCGTCTTCTCCTCGAATGGATCGCTTTTCGTTTCCGACGCCGGCCACAACCGGATCCTGCAATTTACGCCGCCGTTCAGCACGGGCATGGCCGCCACGCGCGTGTTCGGGCAGCCGGATTTCAACTCGTCCGACGCCGGCAATGCCGACAACCGCTACAACGGCGTGCGCCACATCGCCATGGATAGCGATGACCGCTTGCACGCAGCCGACGAAGGCAACAGCCGCATCGCCATTTACGGCCGGTTGATCAGCCTCTCCGGCAACGATCCGCGGCCGGCGACGCTCCTGCGCAACGGTGTGAACAGGCCCATTAGTCTTTTCGTCAGTCTGGTGACCGGCGAAATCTGGGTCGGCAATACGGGAGCGCTCGAAGCGCGGCGGTACCCGAAGTTCGACGATCTCACGATCAAGGGCGACGCGCCGGACTATCGCGTGAACGCCGCGAGTCCGCGAGCGCTGACGCTCGACGCGTTCAGCAACCTCTATGTCGCCGACGGCGCGAACCGGATCGCGATTCACTATCCCACGATCGTTGCCACCAACGGGGCGCACTTTTTGCCGCGAGTGACTCCGGGCATGATCACCACGCTCAAGAGCACTCCGTTCAACTACACGTTCACCGATCAGATCGTGGTGGCGAGCCAAGTGCCGCTGCCGAAGGAATTGGGTGGGATCCAGGTTTTGATCAACGATCAACCCGTGCCCATCTACTTCATCTCAGCCGAGCAGATCAATTTCCTGATGCCGAACAACGCCCCATCGTCGGGCACGGTGGATCTCGAAGTGACCCAGCCCGCCACCGGACGCGTGATTACCGCCGCGCAGATTCCGATGGACGTGGCCTCGCCGGCGCTCTTCACGCTGCTTGGAACGGGCACGGGGCAAGTAGTGGCCGCCAACGCCGAAGACAACAACACTCTCAACGGATCCGGCCTGATCGGGACCACAACGCTCGTGGCCGCCGAACGCGGCAAGGTGATCACGCTCTACGGAACAGGTGCGGGTCATGTGGACGGCGCTCCGGCCGATGGTACGGCCCCCACTGGCATCGTGGCGATCCCCGAACTCTCCGGCGACCGTGCGATTGTGATCGGAGCGGCGTTCGTTCCGGGCGACCACATCCTGTACTCGGGCTTGGCGCCGGGCTTGCCGGGAGTCTGGCAAATCAACGTCAAAGTTCCGCTCAATACGGCTCCGGGACCCCGCGTTCCGATCGCCCTTCGCCTGCGCGATATCGGCAGCACCCTGCCACCGACGGTCGTAACCACGATCGCCGTCCGCTGACGCGCACACAGCCTCAATGTACTGCTGTCCTTCGGTTTCTTCGCCAGCCGCGAAGATTTTGGACCCGGTTTAGTGGGGCGGGCTTTCAGCCCGCTGCGGGACTTCCAGTCCCGCTTCTGACACAGACGCATTCGCTCATAGAACGCTCCGTTTCTGGATTGCGGCTCAGCCGCAATATGGAGCAGACTTCAGCCTGCGCGGGACTTTCAGTCCCGCCACCGGCACTCGCGCCGGTGCCCGCAAAACATGCCGACTCCGACCTCGGCACTTGGTGCTTCAGTCCGCCGTGTTTACCCTGCCCGTACAGCGGCGATTAAGATTAAGCTCCTACCGGCTCTCCCGTTTCCCGCAGACAGTGATCGATCCACTGCTTGGTCAACTTCTCCTGCACATTGTTCTGCGACAAGCGGCTACGCAAATTATCGAAATCCACCGAGTCGAGCGGTTGGTCCTGATTGAAGCAAGAGAACACCACCGTCTCCTCCCCCGTCTCCGGATTCTTGTGGACCTGCAGGCATTGCGCGCAGATCTCCTTCATCATGCACTGCATCGGCGAGTTGATGGAACCGATCGCTTCATGCCGCTTGAGGAACGGCGCCAGCACCCCGTGCCGCGCCCGAGCCACCGCGCGCATCATTCCATCGGAACCGATCGCGATGACGCGGTCCACTTGCTCGAGCGGGATCGGGATGTCGCCGAGATCGCCGCGGCCATAAGCCGCAATCGATTCGACAATGTTCGCCACGATTGCCTTGTCCTTCGGGCGAGACGGTGTGAAGCCCGGCGCCTCATCGCAGCACCACACGATTAGGTCCGCGGCCTTCTCGATCTCATCCACCTTGTACCGATCGGCGATCTTTTTGTATCCGGCGAAGTAAATCACCCGCGAGCCGACCTCGCGAAGCTTCTGGCCGATCGAGAACAGCACCGCGTTGCCGAGCCCACCGCCCACCAGCAGCACGGTCTCCTGCCGCGGCGTCTCCGTCGGCGTCCCTGTCGGACCCATCAGGATGACGGGCTCGCCGGGCTTCAACAGCGTACACAGGTCGGACGAGCCGCCCATCTCGAGCACGATCACGCTGACCAGACCTTTTTCGCGATCGACCGATGCGCCGGTGAGCGCGAGCCCTTCCATCGCCATGCGTGTGGCTGCGGCCTGCGGCGCCAGCGTCTCGAAATTTTGCAGGCGGAAGAATTGCCCGGGCTGGAATGCCTCGGCGGCGAGCGGCGCGCGGACAATCACTTCCACGATCGTCGGCGTCAGCCGCACTACTTCATGCACCGTGGCGCGCAGATTCCCCTTGAGCCACGCCGAAAGGTCCGCTGCGGACCGGGCGGTTGGCGCACGTTCGGCCAGAGTCCGCGAAACGATCGGATAGCCTTGCTTGGCGCTCGCCATCGCTTTCACCACGTTGCCGGAGAACGAAGGATGCAGATCGCCGAAGAAGCTGATGGCCCGGCCGTCAGGCTGCTTTTCGAGCAACACGTACGCCTTCGAAGGCTTGGCCAAGCGCTCCGGTTTGACTACGTTGCCGTTCTCGTCGACGGCCTGGAAATACTTGCCGTCGAGCGGGAAGTACTCGGGGTCCTCGCGCGAGAGCACGGTGTTCGGCTGCGTTCCGGCGGCCACCAGAATCGAGCGGGCGGGCAACTCCACCACCTTGTCGCCCTGCTTGCATTTGATCGCGCTCGCGTGGCCATAGGAATCGACATCCACTTCGAGCGGCGAGAGGTTCTCGGCGAAGCGGATGCCTTCTTCGAGCGCCTTGGCCACTTCTTCGTGATTGAGCGTGTAGCTCGGTGCGTCGATGAGGCGCCGGCGATAGGCGATGGTGACGCCGCCCCAGCTCTCGAGCAGCGGGCGCAATTCCGGCTCGCGGCCCGCCTTGCGCGCGGCTTCGCGCTCGGCTCGGATCGCGCGCCCATGCGCCAGGAACTCCGAGGCGATCTCAGTTTCTTCCTTGGTCCATCCGGCTCGGACCTCGGCTTCACTGGACTCGGCCACCAACTTCTCATACCGGCGCAGGAACTTCTCCACCTGCACAACGTAGTACGCCATCGCTTCCGTAGCTGTGTCGATCGCCGTGAGTCCGCCGCCGATCACCACCGCAGGCAGGCGCAATTGGAGATTCGCCACCGAATCTTCCTTGGCGGCGCCAGTCAACTGCAGCGCCATGAGGAAATCGGATGCCTGACGCACACCGCGCACCAGTCCGTTCATCATCGGGACCACGGTAGGCCGGCCCGCGCCCATGCAGAGCGCGATATGGTCAAAGCCCGCTTCAAAGGCTTGCTTGGCCGTGATGGTTCCGCCGAAGCGGACGCCGCCGTACATCGAAAACGCCCGCCGCCGTTCGAGCAGCAGCCGGATCACCTTCAGGTAGTTCTTATTCCACCGGACCGTGATGCCGTACTCAGCCACGCCTCCGAAACCCGCCATCACGCGGTTGTCGAGCGGCTCGAACAATTCATCCACATCGTGTATCGGCCGGAACGGAACGCGTTCGCCGAGCGGAGTGACGCCGGAGACGTCCGCGGCCAGGGGCTCGATCTTCAGTCCGTCGATCGCGGCAACGGTGTGGCCCTCGTTGAGCAGGTGATGCGTGAGCGTGAAGCCAGAAGGGCCGAGACCGACCACCAATACTTTGTACCCGGAATCGGCCTTGGGGACCGGGCGCTCGAGATTCAAGGGATTCCACCGCGTCAGCAGCCCGTAGATTTCGAAGCCCCACGAAAGTTCGAGAACATCTTTGAGCGATCGTGTTTCCACCTGCGGAATATCCACCGGCTCCTGCTTCTGGAAGATGCAGCCCTTCATGCAGTCATTGCAGATGCGGTGTCCGGTGCCGGCGGTCATCGGGTTGTCTACCGTGACGATGGCGAGCGCGCCGACCGTGTACCCGGCAAGCTTCACCGTGTTCATCTCGGAGATCTTCTCGTCGAGCGGGCAACCGGCCAGTGTTACTCCGAACGGGCTCTTTTTGAAGGAGCCGTCTTTTTCCTTGAGTCCCGTGGAGCAGGAGTCTTTGCCCTGATTGTGGCACTTGATGCAGTAGTGAGCGTGGTCGAGCGAGTGCGTCAGGTCCATGCCCGGATCAGTGAGGGCGAAGCCTTCCCGGTGGCGCAGGTGCTCGGCCGGGATGATATACGCCGAACCATTTCCCACCGGAACTGTTTCGAGCGGTACCAGGTGCTCATGGTCGAGCTTTTGCGGCAGGCGGAAGACGATTCCGTGGTGATGGCGGTGCTGCCCGGCTTCGGAAAGCACGGCCCAACGGGCATATTCGGCCGCCAACTGCAGCGCGGCCGCGTGCTCGGCCTCGTTGTCGAGCCAACGGGAAACGTGGCGGACATAGGTGTCTTCGCTGAACGGTTCGCCGAAATGCATGGCGAGTTCGGCCGCCACGTGCAGGCCGTCGATCTTCTCGGCGTCCTCTTTCTTGGCCCCCGTGAGAGCGCGCTTGTGCACGAACTTGCGCTTGACCGAGTAGATCGGCGCCAGCGCGTTGTGCCGCTGCTGCAGTTCGCGCAATTCGGGGCCGATGCCGAACAACTCGCCGATGAAGTCTTCCACGTGCGGCGCAGCCGCGATCAACAGCTCGGATCGCTGCTTGGCCGTGAAGCTCTCCGGATTCGCTCTGGCCGCGGTCAGTCGCGCTGCCAGCGCCGCATCCGCTTTGGCCAGATGCTCCGCGAAGGCGCCATCGATGCGAACCAAGCCTTCGCGTTCATACAAGTCTTCGAAATGGAAACCGAAGGAGAGCGACAACATGGGCCGCCCGGGAGTGGAACTCATAGCTCGGCAGTAAACTCCGGAGGAAAGTAGCCGCAATGGGAGTGTGCGGCAGGGATTAACTATCGATTTTAACACGCTGCCCGTTGCTCCCAAGCCCACCGCAACTTGTGGTTTGACGATAGTCGTTATAACAACTATACTGGTTTCGAGGCAGCAGTGCTCCAACACGAACTGAAGCAGAGCAAGCCATTCCGGAACCTGGAACAGGAAGTCATCCTCAACGTCTTGCGCACGGCCGAGCACCTCGGCTCCGAACTGGCCGAGGTGATGCGTCAGGCCGATGTCACGTTCACCCAATACAATGCCCTGCGGATCTTGCGCGGCGCGGGCCCGGGCGGCCTCACCTGCGGCGAAATCAGCGAGCGGATGGTCACTAAGGACTCCGACATCACCCGTCTGCTGGACCGTCTCGAGAAGCGAAAGCTGATCATCCGCGAGCGTCCGGAGGCGAACCGGCGCGTCGTGCAAACCCGGATCACAGACCAGGGCCTGAAGCTGCTCACCAGCCTCGATCGTCCCTTGCTCGAATGCGAGAGGCGCCTGCTGGGGCACCTCGGCCGCGAGAAGCTGACCGCCTTGCGAGATCTGCTCGAGGCAGCGCGGAAAAGGGAAGGCTGACGAGCTTTTTTTGCATCCGAAAGTCGTTATAACGAATCTAGTGATAACAGATAGCACTTCGAAGAAAGGACACATCCCATATGAGAACCAAGACTCTTCTCTCGCGCTACGCCGTGGCGGCGTCACTCGCGCTAGCCCTCGGCGGCTCCGGCCTCGCGCAGAGCGCTTACACCATAGACAGCTCGCATTCCTCGGCGCAGTTCAGCGTCCGGCACATGATGATCTCCAACGTCAAAGGTGAATTCACCAACGTCACCGGCAGCATCGTCCACGATGCGAACAATCCCGCCGCCTCGAAAGTCGAAGCGTCGATCGACGCCTCTACGATCAACACCCGCGAACCGAAACGCGACGCTCACCTGAAGAGCGCGGACTTCTTCGACACGGCCAAGTTTCCCGTGCTCGCATTCAAGAGCAAGAAGGTGTGGAAAGACGGCCAGCAACTGAAAGTCCAAGGCGACCTCACCATTCGCGGCGTCACCCGCGAAGTCGTTTGGAACGTCGAAGGGCCGGCCCCCGAAACGAAGGACCCGTGGGGCAATGTTCGCCTGGGCGCAACAGCCACAACCAAGATCAGCCGCAAAGACTGGGGACTGACCTGGAACCAGACTCTCGAAGCCGGCGGCGTTCTGGTGGGCGACGAAGTCGCGATCACGCTCGATATCGAGGCCGTGAAGTCCGCACCGCTGACCAGCCGGACTTCTCAGTCCGCTACTCATTGACCACCAGGAGAACGAAAATGACCATCGCAATTACAGGAGCCACCGGACAACTCGGCCGGCTCGTCGTCAACAAGCTGAAAGCCACCGCGCCCCAACACCACATTGTGGCCATCGTTCGTACACCGTCGAAAGCAGCGGACCTCGGCGTCGAAGCACGCCGGGGTGACTACAGCGACCCAGCCTCTCTCGAGGCTGCCCTTGCCGGCGCTGACACGCTACTGCTCATCTCCTCGAGCGATCTCACCGGCCGCGCGGCGCACCACCACAACGTCATCGAGGCCGCCAAGAAGGCTGGCGTGAAACGCATCGTTTATACGAGCCTCCTGCACGCCGGCACATCGACGTTGGGGCTCGCCGCAGACCATCGTGTAACCGAAGCCGACCTGAAAGCCTCGGGAATTCCCTATACGATTCTCCGCAACGGCTGGTACACGGAGAACTACACGGCATCGATTCCCGGAGCGCTCGCGGGCGGCGCGTTCCTCGGCAATGCCGGCAACGGAAAGATCTCTTCGGCCACCCGTGCCGACTACGCAGACGCAGCCGTTGCCGTGCTCACCACTGACGGCCATGATGGCAAGACCTACGAACTCGCTGGCGATGACTCCTACACTCTTTCGGACCTCGCCGCCGAGATCTCGCGCCAAGCTGGACGCACGATCCCATACAAAGACCTACCGGAAGCCGGCTACGCCGAGGCACTCGTGGGATTCGGACTGCCCCAAGTCGTTGCCGAGCTCTACGCTGGCTTCGATACGGTGGTCTCGCGAGACGAGTTGTTCGACGACGGTCGAACGCTGTCGAAGCTGATCGGCAGGCCCACCACGCCCCTCGCGGTCGCCGTGCGCGAAGCGGTGCCTAACGTGAGTTGAACCTCCGGAACACCTCGTTGACGCGCTCGTCCCCCGTCGGGTACACATCCCGCTTCCACGGGCTGCCCGCCCGCAACAGCGACTCCACCACTTTGGCGAACTCGCCTTCGGGATGTCGCTTCTCCACCAGGCAATCGTGAAGCGCGTAGCCGAGCGGCGTAGCCTGATAGCGCGGATCGACGAGGGCCACCGGAGCGCCTCGCGCGACGAGCAGGTCCACCAGTGCGGCGCTGCCAGACCACGCGGCATTGTGCAAAGCCGAATAGCCGTGACTGCGCTCCGGATGCGCAACCGGAAATCCCAGGTCGAGCATCAGCCGCACGGCCTCGAGGTTCGTGTTGGTTTCCCAGCAGTAGAGCGCAGGCAGTTGGAGATCGGCGTCTTCGAGCGACGCCACCATATCCGGATGCTGGGCCGCGATCTCCATCGCCTCGTCACGCCGCGCGAGCACGCAATTGACGAGCAGGCGCGTTCGGTCATCGCTGTGTTCGTAGAGAAGGTCAAAGAGATCGCGATGTCCCTTCAAGAGCGCAATCTGGTGAGGATACGAGTTGAACGCGAGGCTCCACTGCAGGATCGTGCCTCCGCGGCCCTTGTGACCGATCGGGGGGAACGCAGGAAGGCGGCCAATCCGATACGACACGCAGGCCGGGTTCTCGCGAATCAGGCGGGCGGCGAGGTCGCGATCGCCGAGAGCCGCAGCAATGAAGATGTCGGGAGTCGCGCAGCGACTGAGCAAGTAACGCACGACATCCGGAGAATCGCCGATCCGCCACTGCGCCGGCGTCGAATCGTGATCCTCGTCGCGAGCATCGATAACGGCGCCGTGGTCCAAAAGAAATTGCGCCGTAGCCAAGTCGCGCGCGAAGTGCAGTGGCGTGCATCCATCGCCGCCCTTGGCGTGGACCAACGAGGGGTCGATGCGATCGATGAATCCGAACCCGGCTGCGGCATGCACGCTCAGCGGCGCCCCCCGCTCCACCAACAGCCGCGCGATCGGCACGGGGATTCGATCGGCGCAAAAGCCAGGCGCCCACCATTGGCCGATCCGTTCGAGCAGATCAGGATGTTGGCCGAGCAACGACTCGACTGCGGGAACGGGCTCACTGGACTCGAGCGCGCGGCGCATCAGGTCCGCGACAGGATCGGGCATCCCATGATGATAAGCTGGGCCTCGATGCAACGCCGACACTTCCTCGCCCTTGCCGGTTCCGCTGCCCTGAGCGCCGAAACAGCGACGCTTCGCGGGCTCGATCGATCGCTGCCGCTCGAAGAGAGAATCCGCCGCATCCAACGCTTCGTCCACGAGCGTTATTACGACGACAAGGGCCTGATGTACTCGCACGTCAACTTCGACCAGGAGCGCCCGCACACCGAGGCCGAACTCGCCGCGGCCGATCCGAACAATCTCGGCATTCCGCAGCACCTGCACTACAACTACGAGAACAGCCCGATGATCTCGGGCATCTTTCTCGCGGGCCAAAGCTATCGATATCTCGCGACGAAAGATCCCGAAGCGCTCGAGTACGCGGCGCGTGCGTTCCGCTCGATCGAGGTGAACTACTCGTTCGGCGAGCAAGCCGCCGATCAACCGGGCGTGCTGATGCAACGGTCCGGTTCCATCGATCCCAATGACCGCTTCAGCGCCCGTGCCGGATGGATCTCGAAACCCTATGGCCAGATGATGACCACGCAGACCAGCACGGAACAGAACTTCGGTCCGGTGTGGGGACTCTACACATACCGGCAGATCGCTCCCGCTCAAACTCGTGCGCGCGTTGACAAGATGCTGGTCAACATCGCCGATCTTTGGATGCAGATGGGCTACAAGATCAATTTCTTCGGCGAGACGTGGGAGTTCGAGAAATCGATGCCGCGCGCGCAGCGGCACATGCCGGTGTGGGCGTGGATCCAGCGAGTGGCCTACGAGGTGAGCGGCGAGAAGCGATTCTTGCGCGAGTTCCAGCGGCTGGATTCGCTCTTCGGCTCGATGCCCACGGCGCGAGAGACCAACTACGGGCTCGGGCGCGAGAAGTACATCAGCACGGAAGACCGCTCGTTCCACGACAAAGAGGTCGTGGTGGCGGCTCACCTGGCCACGATGGAATCCCGCGCCAAGGATCGCTACTTGCGAGCGATGGGCCGATGGTGGCAGTTCGCGCAAATCGGCATGCGGGATGATTTTCGCGCTTATTACTACATCGAGCTCGACACGGTGACAGGCGAGTGGCGTCCGCTGAAGAAATCGGTGAAGCCGCGCTCGCTGTGGAACAGCCCGTCGATGTGGCAGAACGGAACGTTTCCCGTGTTGTGGGGAGAAAACGCCGCGCGGCTAGCGGTGAGCTCGGGCATGGTGGCGCACCATCATCCCGAGTTGGCGGGCGCGGCCAAGGCGCTCGCGGCGAAACTGTTCGCCGTGCTCGACCGCGAACATCTGAGGTACATGATCGATCCCGAGAACACGCTCGAATCCCAACTCCGCTTCCTCACCAACATCCTAAGCGGAGACGCGCTGGCGTACTTTCCCACCGGCTACTGGTACGGCCGCTTGCACGGGTTGTGGTAGCCAAGGCTTGGATTACACTCAGGGAATGGACGATCGCCGCGATTTTCTCAAAACGGCCACCACGGCCGCACTCACCACCTCTTTGTTCACCGGAAATGTGAAAGGAGCCAATGACCGCGTGCGGGCTGCTTTCATTGGAATGGGCCGCATGGGCCGCGGCAATCTCGGAGCGGCCATGAAGCAAGACAACCTTGAAGTGGTGGCCGTCTGCGATGTCTACAAGCCGCATCTCGAGAAGGCGGTGGAACTGACGAAGGGCCAAGCCAAGGGCATCAAGGATTTTCGCGAGATCCTCGCCGACAAATCCGTCGACGTCGTGTGCATCTCCACGCCCGACCATTGGCATCCCTACATGACCATCGAAGCCTGCAAGGCCGGCAAAGACGTCTACGTGGAAAAGCCGATCTGCGTCACCGTCGACGAAGGCGCCAAGATGGTGCAGGCGGCGCACAAGTACAAGCGCGTGGTGCAGGCGGGCACCATGCAGCGCTCGGGCGACCATTTCCGCAAGGCCGCCGAGATCGTCAGAAGCGGCGAGATCGGGCAGGTGACGTTCGTTCGCACCTGGAACTACGGCCTCATGAAGAAGGAAGGCATCGGCAACCCCACCGACACCAAGCCGCCCGCCGACCTGGATTGGGAGATGTGGCTTGGCCCGGCGCCGATGCGCGAGTTCAACGCGAACCGCTTCGGTGTTGACCCCAACGCTTTTTCGCACTTCCGCTGGTTCTGGGATTACGCCGGCGGCATGATGACCGACTGGGGCATCCACCTGCTCGACATCGTGCAGATGGCGTTCAACGAAGTGATGCCCACGTCGATCACCGCGCTCGGTGGCAAATATCGCCTCACCGACAATCGCGAGACGCCCGACACGCTCCAGGTGACGTACGAGTATCCGGGCTTCATCGCCACCTACGAGAATCGCTACGGCAACAACAATTCGATGTTCGACAAGGGCTACGGCATCCTGTTCCACGGCGACAAAGGAACGCTCTTCGTTGACCGCTCGCTCTACAAGCTGATTCCGGAGAAGGGCTCCGAGGTGCAGGAAACGGAAGTGAAGTCCGGCAACAATGCGAACGTAGCGCACTGGGCCAACTTCCTCGATTGCGTCAAGACGCGCCAGAAACCGAATAGCGACATCGAGTACTGCCAGCGCTCGAGCACCACGTGCATCCTGGGCAACGTGTCGCTCCGCAGCAAGATGCGCCTCGATTGGGACGCCAAGCGCTGGACCACGGTACAGTCGGAACCCCGCAAGTTCCTCTCGCGCGAAGAGCGCAAGCCGTGGCGGCTTTCGGTATAACGCGATGCGCCGCTTACTGCTGCTGTTGCCGCTGATCGGGCTCGCGCAAGCGCCTCCGCCGAATCCGCCCGCGTATGTGCCTACTGAAGATGAGCGCTCGCAAATCGTGGCTCGGACCACGGAGTTGGGCAAGCGCATCTCCCTGTTGCGCGATCGCCATGCCGACGCCGAGCTTGCCGATGTCGAGGTCTACCACAAGGCCATCCAGTGGTTGCTGCGGCACCCCGAGGAATTCTTCTCGAAGCCGTACGTAGCGCACGCAATGACCGTGCTCGAACGCGGCGTGGAGCGTGCCAAGGCGCTCGAACAAGGCAAGACGCCGTGGGTGGAAGAGCGCGGCCGGCGCGTGGCTCGTGCCTATCGATCGAAGGTGGATAGCAGCTTGCAGCCTTACGTTGTGGTGGTGCCGCCCGCCTATGACGGGTCGAAGCCGATCCGGCTTGACGTCGTTCTGCACGGGCGCGGCGCCACGCTCAGCGAGGCGAGCTTCATCGCGCAAGCCGAGCAGTCAAAGCCGAACTCGCTCACATACCCGGATCGCATTGAGCTCCACGTCTTCGGGCGCACCAACAACGCCTACCGCTGGGCCGGCGAGACCGATGTGTACGAAGCCCTGACGTCAGTGGAGTCGCGCTACAAGATCGATCGCGACCGCACCATCTTGCGTGGATTCTCGATGGGCGGCGCCGGCACGTGGCACATCGGCCTCCACGATCCCAGCCGCTGGGTGGCGATCGAAGCGGGCGCCGGATTCACCGAGACGATCCGTTACGCCAAGCAAACCGAGCTGCCGGAGTGGGTGCGCCTGCCGCTCCATATATATGACGCGATGGACTACGCGCACAACGCGTTCAACGTGCCCACCGTCGGCTATGGCGGTGATCAGGATCCGCAACTGCAAGCTTCGGTCAACATCAAGAACCAACTCGCGGCCGAAAAGCTGCAGTTGTCGAACGTGCTCTTCCTCGTGGGACCCAACAGCGGACACAAGTTCCATCCCGACAGCAAGCGTGAGTCTGACGAGTTCCTCGATGGCTACGCCGCCAAGGGCAAGCGCTCGTTCGAAAAGATGTCCTTCGTCACCTACACCACCCGATACGACAACTGCGCCTGGGTCACGGTGGAAGGCCTCGAGCGGCATTATGACCGCGCGCAGGTGGATACCGACGGCGGAACAGTAACCACACGAAATGTTTCGCGGATTCGCCTTGACCGGCCTGGTACCCTCACGCTCGACGGGCAGAGATTCGCACACGGCGGCACCTTCGAGAAGCGCGCCGGCAAGTGGGCGGAAGCGCGCTCGTCTTCGGGACTGCGCAAGCAGCACGGGCTTCAAGGACCGATCGACGACGCGTTTCAGGACTCGTTCCTATGTGTGCGCCCAGGCAAGGGATCCAGTGAGCGCCTGGAACGCTTCCAGGCCGAATTCACCAAGTGGATGCGCGGCGACGTGCGCGTGGAAGACGACACGCGGGTGACGGCGAAGCAGATTGCCGAGCACAACCTGGTCCTATTCGGCGACCCTTCCTCGAACGCGCTCATCGCGAAGATCGCGCCCAAGCTACCAATCCGCTTGGATGGCAGCGACATTCGCGTGGGTGAGAAGCGCTTCCCCGCCGCAAGCCACACGCTCGCGATGATCTATCCGAATCCCCTGAACCCGAAGCGCTACGTCGTGCTCAATACAGGACACTCGTTCGGCGAACGCGAGTTCAAGGGGACGAACGCTCTGCTGTTTCCGCGCCTGGGAGACTGGGCCGTGCTCGATGCCGCGGGCAAACCGGTCGCCGCTGGGTTGTTCGACGAGCAGTGGCGTCTGCGGCCGTAGAGCAGACACGCCTCCGCGCCCAGAGCGCCGTGCACTACTATCCTTCCGTTTCTTCGCCGGCCGCGAGATTTCAGCCCGCGTGTGGGGCAGGCTTCAGTCCCGCTGCTGGAGCTCGCATTGAGGTTCTTCAGAAACGCCGGCTCCGGCCTCAGCACCTGCCCTTCCGTGTAGGGCGGGCTTTAGCCAGGCTTTAGCCAGCGCGGGACCTCGGTCCAGCCGTACCCGCCTCAGTAACCCGCCCGCCGCGAGACGGCGTTTCTCCCGCGTGGGGATTTCAGAGCAGTTGCTCGAGCAGCCCGATCAGGTACTCCTCGGTCACCGAACCCAGTTTGCGCGAAATCGGATCCACGAAGCGCCAATCGCCCTTGTCCCCATTCACACAGTAGTAGAGCCCATGGTCGCGGACATCGTCGCGCTCGATCATGTCCTGGTTGAACCACCGCACCGAGCCCTCGAGCGTGTAGGGCACGCGGATGTGGTCGATTGCTTCGAGCTCGGCTGTTGGCTGATAGGTCAACTGCAGAATGCGGCCGTTGATGCTGATCTGGACCAGATGCATCGCCTTGTCTTCGAAGCCGTCCACCGTGAAGTCGTCTGGCGTCACCACGGCCACGGCGTTGCTCAGCAGATCATTGAGCGACAATGCCAGGCGCTTGCACATCCCGAACAGTTCCGAGCCGCCCTGCCGCCGCAACGCCTCCATCCGCCGCTCTCGCTCCTGGCGAGCACGGTCGCGCTCCACCACGCGGTCGAGATTCTTCGCCAAGCGCGACAGTCGATCTTCCGAGGAACGGCCAAACACCTTCCGGCTAGTATCTCACGGTGCACCAGCCGCGGCACCGATCAACGATTTCTATCGAGCCGATCCAAGAAATCGATGCCACGGCGCGCCGCGTGCGGCCTAAGATTGATGAAAGCTCTTCGTCGAGCTTCACATCGACCATGACGTCATCTCGCCTCTGGGCGCGCTTTGCCGCGCTACACCTTCTCTGCCTTTCCGCCTTTTCCCAAACAGTCGAGTCCGATGTTGCCGCTCTGAAATCAGCGGTGAAATCGGCCCAACTGTCCGGCGACAACGCGTGGATGCTCACCAGCGCCGCGCTGGTGTTGATGATGACCGGACCGGGCCTCGTCCTTTTCTACTCCGGTTTGGTCCGCCGCAAGAACGTCCTCGGAACCATGATGCATAGCTTTGCGCTGATGGCGATCATGACCGTCGTCTGGGCCGTGTTCGGCTACAGTCTCGCTTTCGGCGAAGGATCGTCGTTCGTGGGCGGGCTCGGCCACTTGTTCCTCAACGGCGTCGGAGCCGCGCCCTCGGAGTACGCACCCACCATCCCGCACCAGACCTTTATGGTCTATCAACTGATGTTCGCCATCATCACACCGGCGCTCATCACGGGCGCGTTTGCCGAGCGGATGAAGTTCAGCGCCACGGTCCTGTTTTGCACGCTGTGGGCGGTGCTGGTGTACTTCCCCACCGCGCACATGGTCTGGGGCAAGGGCGGACTCTTGAACGCATACATGGGCGGGCGCTTTCCTGTATTCGATTTTGCCGGCGGAACCGTGGTCCACATCACCAGCGGCTATTCGGCGCTGGTGTGCGCACTCTACCTCGGCAAGCGCACCGGATATCCAGACGAGCCGATGAAACCGCATAGCCTCGTGCTCAGCTTCATCGGCGCTTGCCTGTTATGGGTGGGTTGGTTCGGATTCAACGCGGGAAGCGCACTGGCCGCTTCAGGCCTCGCCACCAGCGCGTTCGTCAACACGCATTTCGGTGCTGCGGCCGGAGCCGTGGGCTGGATGCTGATCGAACGGATCCGCAGTGGCCGTGTCAGCGCGCTGGGAGCGATCTCAGGTGCAGTAGCGGGTTTGGCGACCGTGACGCAGGCTGCGGGCTTCGTGCAACCGTTCGCGGCAATGCTCATCGGATTCCTCGGCGGCGTCATCTGCTATTGGATGGTGAGCGTGGTGAAAAACCAATTCGGCTATGACGACTCGCTCGACGCCTTCGGGGTCCACGGCATCGGCGGCACCATCGGTTGCCTCACCACGGGCATCTTCGCCACCAACGCGATCAACGATGGACTCAAACTCGCCAACGGCCAGCCGGCTCCGCTCGGGCTCGTGGACGGCAACGGCGGCCAGATCCTCAATCAAGTGATCGGCGCGGTCATCGCCATTGCGCTCACCACGGTTGGAACGCTCGCCGCTCTGAAGATCTGCGAGTGGACTACGGGACTGCGGACGGATCCCATGGACGAAACTACCGGTCTCGATCTGGCACTGCACGGCGAGGAAGGCTATACCGAGTCCTGACCGGCTCATCCGGAAGTCCGGCGGTACCGGGTGTTCGCCTAGTTGCGATGCTCGGCGCAGTAGCTTACCCTAGGGGAACCGGCTGGCTGGGTCAGAAACAGGGTCAAATCACGTCCGGGGTCGATCCCGGAACCGCCACGTCGAAATGTCTCGCAATCGGGAGGTCGCCATGCGCAACATTCTTGTTGCCGCTCTTCTACTTTCAGCCGCCGCTATGGCACAGGAGTTTCGCGCCACGGTCAGTGGCCGCGTCACTGACGCGCAGAGCGCCGTGATCAGCGGTGTAAAGCTCACTGCCACGCAGATCGGCACGGAAGCCAAATTCGAAACCGTCTCCGCCGCTGACGGCCTGTTCACAATTCCTTTCCTGCCGCCGGGTAGCTATCGCCTCACCGCGGAAATGTCGGGTTTCAAGCGCTACGTGCGGGACAACCTCGCTGCGGGAGCCAATGAGCGGCTGACGCTCGATATCGTGATGGAAGTAGGCGCGGTCACCGAGACGATCAACGTTTCGAGCGAAGCACCGATCCTCCAGACGGCCACCGCATCCACCGGCCAGGTGATCACGTCGGCGCAGATCGAGAACATGCCGGTCTCCGGCCGGACTCCGCTCGCCCTCGCGCAACTCGCCTTCGGTGTGATCCCCAACACCGATCCGCGATTCACCCGGCCCTTCGACAATGGCGGCCCCGCCGGATTTTCCATGGGTGGCGCACCGGCTCAGGTGAACGAACTGCTGATTGACGGCGCCGCCGACAACACCGGCAACCTCCGCGTCGCCTACAACCCGCCCATGGACGCCGTCACCGAGGTGAAAGCCGAAGCCTTCCAGGCCGACGCCGCTTACGGACACTCCGGTGGCGGAACGGTGAACATCATCACCCGCAGTGGTACCAACGATTTCCACGGCACGCTTTACGAGTTCAATCAGAACTCCGGCTTCAACGCGACTCCGTTCTTCACCAACAAAGCCGGCCAGAAGAAGCCGGTGAGCCGCTTCAATCAATACGGCGGATCGTTCTCCGGTCCCGTCACCATCCCGAAACTCTTCAACGGCCGCAACCGGATGTTCTTCATGTTCTCGTACGAAGGCGTGAAGGACGCTTTGCCTGCTCCGAGCACCACCACCATGCCCACCGCCGCCGAAAAGAATGGCGACTTCTCAGCGCTCCTTCCGGTCGTCGGGGCGGACTACAGGATCTTCGATCCGCTCACCGGCGTTGCGCAGAACGGCCGCGTGCTTCGCACGGCGTTTCCTGGGAACATCATCCCAGCGAGCCGCATTTCTCAGATCGCCAAGAACTACCTGCAGTACTACGTGGCTCCGAATCAGCCGGGCCAACCGAATGGACAGGCGAATTTCCTCTCGAACACTGACGGCGAGCGCAACCGCTTCAACAACACCATCGGGCGGCTCGACGTGAACCTCTCCGAGAGGCACAAGTTCTTCTTTACGGCCCGCAACAATCTCCGCGTGGGCAGCGGCGGCAACGGCTTCGGCAAGTCGGTCTATGACAATCCGACTTCCGGCAACTACCTCCAAAGGCTCAACTGGGGATTCACCTTCGACGACGTCTACACCATCAGCCCGACATTCCTCGTCAACAGCCGCGCCAACTGGACCCGCTTCGTCGAGCCGACCACCAACTTCTCGCTCGGAACCGACTCGAGCACTCTCGGATTTCCCGCCTACCTGTCGGCCAATGCGCCCCGCAAAGTCGTTCCCAGGATCGCGTTCAGCACGTTCACCGGTTTTGGCGACACCGGTGGCACCGATTTTCCCTTCGACGTCTTCCAGATCTTCGAAACGTTCACCAAGATCCAGGGCAAGCACACGCTGAAGTTCGGCGTAGACATCCGCCAATACCGTGAGTCGCAGCTCAACTCGGGATACTCGAACGGAACATTCACCTTCGGGACAGCCTGGACCAACGGTCCCATCGACAATTCCCCGGCTGCCCCGATCGGTCAGGACTTCGCCGCGTTCTTACTGGGCCTGCCGACTGCCGGGCAGTACGATCTCAACGCGTTTCGACAGAACAAGAACCACTACTACTCGTTCTTCCTCCAGGACGACTTCCGCGTTCGCCAGAACCTCACATTGAACCTCGGCCTGCGCCTGGAAGGCGAAACTCCGACCACCGAGCGCTACAACCGCACCATCGTGGGATTCGACCAAGGCGCGGCCCTGCCGATCGCCGCCCGGGCACAAGCAGCCTACGCCGCCAACCCGACCTCGGAAATTCCCGCAAGCCAGTTCAAAGTCGCCGGCGGACCGATCTTCGCCGGACAGGGGCGCAACGGCATCTACGCCACTCCCAAGGCGAACTTCTCGCCGCGCTTCGGTTTCGCTTGGACACCGGGATTCCTTCCGAAAACGTCAGTTCGTGGCGGTATCGGCCTCTTCTTCTTCCCGTACGGAATCGCCGGTAACCAGGCCCCTGGATTCAGCCAAACTACGCTGATGGTGCCCACCAACGACGGCTATCTGACCCCGGCTGCCACTCTCGCGAATCCATACCCGGGCGGCATTCAGCCGCCCACCGGTTCGAGCCTGGGTGCCTCGACGTTCCTCGGCAAGAACATCACCTTCTATGATCCGAACCCCGGCTATCCGTACTCCACGCGTTGGCTGTTCTCGATTCAGCGCGAGTTGTTCCCGAACGTCTTGTTCGAAATCGGCTACGTCGGCAACAAGACTGTGAAGATGCCGGTGGACCACAACTTCAACGGAACGCCCTTGCAGTTCCTGTCGAACTCTCCGTTCCGCGATCAGGCGACGATCGATCGCTTGACACAGCTTGTGCCGAATCCGTTCGCCGGCCTGTTGCCCGGCACCAACATCAATGGCTCCGTGGTGGCGCGCAGCCAACTCCTGGGAGCGTTTCCGCAGTTTGTCGGGGCCAGCGGCGTTCAGGGGCAGTCTTTCACAGACGGCTCGTCTCACTTCCACGCACTCGACGCCCGCATCGAGAAGCGCTTCTCGCACGGCTTCCTCATGCTGCTCAATTTCCAGAAGTCGAAACTGCTCGAAAAGCGGAGCCGCCTCAACGATCTCGATCCACTGCTCGAGAAGCGCATCGCCGC
Source organism: Bryobacteraceae bacterium (assembly GCA_046331625.1). Classification (GTDB taxonomy): domain Bacteria; phylum Acidobacteriota; class Terriglobia; order Bryobacterales; family Bryobacteraceae; genus JAXLQL01. The sequence continues at coordinate 44,305 of JAXLQL010000036.1, read as the reverse complement.
CGAAGACCGTCCTTACCGCGTGGTTTGGAGCGGCACCTACGATCTTCCCTTCGGAAAGGGCAAGGCGATCGGCAAGGGAGCAAACAGCATCGTGAATCACTTCATCGGCGGGTGGAACCTGAACCTGATTACCACGTTCACCACGGGAACGGCGCTCGGCTGGGGCAACCTCATTTATCTCGGCGGACCGCTGAATCTCGATCCGCACAACGTCGACAACTCTTTCGACGTGACGCGATTCAACCGGGTAAGCGCGCAACAGTTGGGCAGCAACCGGCGCGTGTTCCCGACGCGATTCGCCGACCTGCGCCAGGACAAGGTGCAGCAGCTCGATTTCTCTGTGATCAAGGGCTTCAGCATCACCGAGAAGCTGAAGCTGACGTATCGCTGTGAGTTCTTCAACAGCACCAACCGCGCGATCTTCAATGGGCCCGATCTCTCGCCGACCTCGCAGACCTTCGGGAAGATTCTGGGCCAAGCCAACACGCCGCGCCGGATCCAGATGGCGCTGCGCCTGGCGTTCTAAACGTGGGGCAGGCTTCAGCCTGCGCGGGACTTCAGTTCCGCTGTCGATCCTTCGTGCCGAACTCGCGCCGGAGAGCCCCCATGTTACGCTCGATAAGAACCCGCGCGGCTTCGGAGGAACTGCGCCGCTGACAACATGCTGTTTCCCGTCGACCCGGACCGGATCGCCGAGCTGCTGCGCTCGGCGCCGAAACCCATAACCTTCAAGACTCTCCTGGCCAAGACCCGCCTGGACGCGATAGCCCTGCAATCCGCGCTCGAGACCGCGGCCGCGAACAGCGCAGCCTTCCGCTGGCCCGACCACGGAGCCTCGAAGCAACGCTTCTGGCATCAGTCCGCCGACGAGTGCGCCAAGCAGGCCGTGCTCGACGTGGCAGCGCGACAGGCCATCTCCCGCGGCGAACTCATCAAGCGTGCGCGAAAACTCGGTCCCGGATTCTCCGATGCGCTGCTCGCACGAGCCGTGTCGAACCTGGCCGCCGAAGGCCAACTCCGCTCCGTGCCCTCGTTCACCAGCGGCAAACTGCTGATGAAATCGGGAGCATCGGAAGCTTACGCAGCCGGAGCGCGCGCATTCCTTGCGCGAAAGTTCGAGAAGGCAGGCATCGACCTCGGCGTCCTGCTCGCCGCCGCGCCCGACCCAACCCCGAAGCACAGCGCCGTCCCCGAACGCATCCTCGAAGCGATGCGCCACCTCGACCCCGGCGCTTTCGAGCAAGGCTACCCAGTCTCGGCTTGGAAGCTGCGCCGCGCGTTGCCCGAGTCTCAAGCACGAATTCGACACGGCGCACTCGAGCTCATCGCGGCAGCAAGTCTTCCTCGAAGTGCATCACGACCCGCACAACCTCTCCGCCGAAGAGCGCGGCGACCTGATTGACGGAGGCGACGGCACCTACCATGTCGGCATCGCAATTCGAAGATAGATCCGTCAATCCGTTCGGCCGCATGGTGGGCCACCCACTCGAAGACGAACCCGACGTCGCGGAAATCAATTCCCAAGCCTTCGAGACCTGCCGTAAGACCGTGCTCGATGTCGCGCGCATCCACGAAGGCGCGGCCGTCACCATCCGCGGTGAAGCCGGAACCGGCAAGACGCACCTGCTCGGGCGGATCCGCAAGTGGCTCGCCACGCAGCCGGGCTCGGTGTTCGTATTCGCGCCCATGGCCACCGGTGGCCGCATGCTCTGGCGCCACCTGCGGGCGCGGTTCGTTGACGCGTTGCTGCGCGAGAACTCCGCCGGAACCCGTCCGCTCGATGGCTTGCTCGCCAATCGCGCCAAGGTCCAACGCCGCGACCTCGCCATCGCCCTCGAACTCCTCGCCTCCGGTGCCCAGATGCGCGACGCCGCCGCCTGGCTCCGCGGTCAAGACCTGCCCGACGCCGCGCTCGAGCGCATGGAAATCTCTCCCCCGGGCTCCGATGACGACGCGTTGGAAGCCGCCTCGCGCGACACGATCGCTTCGCTCTGCGCGCTGGCCGAACCGGGCGTCGTGGTCTTCTGCCTCGACCAAATGGAAGCCCTCGAGACCTTCCCGGGAGACACCGCCGGTCTCCACGCCCTGGGCAACGCCGTAACATACCTTCACGACAATGTTCGAAACGTTTGCGTGATCTGTTGTGTCCAGTCGGGCTTCTTCCAACAACTCGAGAAAACCCTGAGCCGCCCCGCGCAGGACCGCTTGCTCGCCCGCCGGGACAGTCTCAACCCGCTCGACTGGGAGCAGGCCAAGCTCCTCGTTTCCGCCCGCCTCGGCCTGCCGCCGGACCGTTGGCCCATCGATGCCAAAGCGATCCAGCAAGTATTCGTCGATGGCGCCGCGCCCGCCCGCAAGATCATCACCCGCTGCAAGGATCTCTACGATCTGTTGCGCCCCGGCTCCGCGCCAGCCGCTACCCCGAATCTCGACGCAGCCCTCGGCCGCATGCTCGACGAGCGCGCCGCTCCCACCGATCCCGGTGACTCCGACGCCGTCATGCGCGGTGGTCTCCCGTTCTTTCTCAGCGCGCGCCAGATCGCTTTTCGCACGCTCGGCGAGCACTCTCCCTTCGATCTCGAACTACCCGAGAAGCGCTGCCTCGTCGGCTTGTGCAACCAGCAGAACTCCACGTCGCTCGCCGCCCGGTTGCGCAAGGTGCAGGAACAGTGGAACCCCTTCACCCATCCGAACCTGGTCCTGCTGCGCGATACGCGCATCCCCATCGGCCCCTCAGCCGACAAGACGCGCGAGCGCCTCGAAGCCATCGCGAAGAAGGGCGGCAAGCTCGTCAGCGTGTCGAAGGAAGCGCTCGAAGCCCTGGCCGCGTTGCGGCGCTTGCTGGCCGACGCGCAGAGTGGCGACCTCGCCTTCGGCGGAGATTCGGTGCCGCCGAAGAAAGTGGAAGAGTGGATCGCCGGGCACATGCCCGCGGTTCTCGATCCGCTGCTGCGCGCATTCTCGGGCGGCGCGAGCCCGGAGCCGGCGGAACTCGCCGCACGGTTGGTGCAACTGGTTGCCGAACGCAAAGTGATCGCCGTGGCCGAAGCGGCGCGAGTGATTGGGGCCAAGCCCGAGGAGGTGGAACGCTGTGCGCGTCGTGATCCGCGGCTGGTTGGCTGGCTGGGCGGCCCCGCCCCCGCCCTCTTCCAGCCCATCAACGCCGATTGAACCGGAACAGGAGCAGAATTTCGTGGCCCAGTTGTCCATCGCCGATGTTCGCCGCGAGATTCAGCGCGCGGCGGGCTCGAGCGAGTCCTCGGCCGCGTCTTCCACTGCGCTCGCAGGGCAACTGTTCCATCGGGTGCTGGCCGAGATGATGGGTCCGCAAGGATGGCAAGCGGCGCTCGGGCCGGGGCAACTCGACGATGTGGGGCGCTTGTGCCGCCACACCTACGATCAGCTTCTTGGTCCGAAGATTACCGCACGCCAGGGGAACTTTCTCGAAGCCGGCGCGGAGATCCTGGCCTTGTGGCAAGCAACGAACGAGATGTGCGCATGGGTCTCGAGCCTGCTCGTCAAGGCCGAGGCGCGAGGCTTGATCTCGTATGATCGCGCTTCGAAGACTTGGCGTGGCGCGGACCGCCTCTGCCGCCCCGAGTATCCGCTCACCTGGGAATTGCACGAACCCGAGTGGTCTGCGCCCGTGCAGGTCACAGGCACCGCCGACGCACTGTGGATGAATCCCGAGACCAGCCGTTGGTGCGTGGTCGAATACAAACTCGGCCAAGGACGGCCGGAAGCCGACCTCGCGCAGGCGTGCCTCTACCATGCGATGCTTTCGGCGAGCAATCTGGACGCTTCCGGCGGCGCGCTTTCTCTGCTCTCGTTCCGGCCCCAATTGAGCGAGACTTTCTACTCGAGTTCTGACATTGACAACGCCGTGGTGTGGCTCCGCAGCCTGATCGGCCGCTTGGCGGGAGTGGCCGGCAAGCGCCGCGTCCATCGCACGCAGCACGAGCCGTTGCCTGATCACGTCGAACTCGGCCATCGCTTGGTGAAGTCGCTACAGCATTTCGGAGTCGAGGCCTCGTGGAACGGCGAAGTCACCGCCGGTCCAACCTTCCTCCGCTATCGCCTCATGCCCGGCCGCCGCGTTCTCATCAAGGCGATCACCAGCAAGGCGGAGTCCCTGCAAGTGCAACTCGGGCTCGAACACGCGCCCATGATCCACAATTCCAGCGGCAGGCTCGTGGTCGACGTGCAGCGGCCGGACCGGCAGATGATCCCGTTCTCCGAGATCGCGCACCAGATTCCCGGACCGCAGAAAGAAGGTTGCTCCCGCGTACCCCTCGGTGTGGACCTCGACGGCGCACTCCAATTCGTCGATCTCTCGTCGCCGAACAATCCGCATTTGCTCGTGGCGGGCTCGGCCGGTGGAGGCAAGAGCGAATGGCTGCGTGTGGCCATCGCCGGACTCATCCTCAGCAACACGCCGGAGACTCTGCGCCTCGTGCTCATTGACCCCAAGCGCACCGCGTTCGGCGAACTGAAGGGCTCGCCGTATCTGCTTGGTCCCGATGCGCTCGTCTATCCGCCGCAGCATACAGCCATCGATACGCTCGAACGACTGATCGAGGAAATGGAGAATCGCTATCGCCTCTTCGAGGGAGCGCTCGCGAGTGACCTGCCCGAGTACGTCACCAAGACCGGAGACGTGATGCCGCGCATCGTCTGCGTGTGCGATGAATACGCGGATCTCATCGCCGATCGCAAAGCAGCCAAGGACACGGAACTCGCCATCGGCCGCTTGGGAGCGAAGGCGCGCGCGGCGGGAATCCACCTCATCATCGCCACCCAGAATCCCGATCGCAAGACGCTCACCGGAGCGCTCAAGGTGAACCTTGGCGGACGCGTGTGTCTGCGCACGCAGGATCACATCCAGTCGAAGATGGTGCTCGATCGTCCATCAGAAGCGCATCACCTGCTCGGCCAAGGCGACCTCTTCTTCTCGAGCGTGGGAGACCTCGTGCGACTGCAAGCGCCGTATCTTCCGCCCGAAGAACGAGCCCGCGTGTTCGCCGCGCGCCCGGAAACCGTCGCAAGCAGGGGTTAGCCTTGATTCGTAGCGCGGGCTTTCGAGAGTGGGGCAGGCTTTCAGCCTGCGCGGGACTTCAGTCCCGCTGCCGATCCACGCGCCAACACACGGTAGGGCGCGCCGGAACCGAGCATTGCGGCTTAACCCGCGAATGTGTGGCGCGCCCTTCAGCGTGCCGGCGGGCACTTCAGTGCTCGCTCACGGCGTCTTATGTGACCCGGCGGCTGAAGACGGGAGGGCCTGCGACTTTGGGGCAGCGGGACTGAAGTCCCGCGCAGGCTGAAAGCCTGCCCCACAAATTCGGTAGCTCACTATAGCTTCTTCATCTCATCGCGAGCCGCCCGCTCCCACACCCGAAGCTCGGCCGCGCGCCAATCAGGCATCGTGCGCCACGCCTCCACCGCTTGCTCGAACGCGCGCTTCGCTTCCGCGGCCCGGCCCTGTTGCTTCAGCGTCCGCCCGTAGTAAACCAACCCCACCGGATCGTACTCCCGCCGCGCCACGTAAGCCTCGAGCGACTGAACCGCTTCATTCAGATGCTGGAGAGCCAACTGCGTCGCGCCCAGGTCGCGTAGCACTTCGTGGTTCGATGCCTTGTCATTCAGCGCCGCCGCTTTGCCGAAGGATTCGCACGCTTCGGCGAACCGGCCCTGCTCACTGAGCGATCGCCCCAGTTGATAGTGATAGTCGGCGTCCTTCGAGTCGATCCGCACGGCTTCGCGGAACCGCTTCTCGGCCTCGGGAAACTTGCGCCGCTGCATCTCGATCAGCCCGAGCTGGTATTGCGCATCGGAGTCATGCGGATTGATGCTTGTCGCTTCGAGCGCCCGGCGATAGTTCTGGCCGGAGCGGAACGTATCGCCCAGACCGCTCACGCCGGATCCGAAGTATGACCACAAGTAGTAAAGGATCCACGGCGAGAAGAGGAAGTAGCCGGAACTGCCCAAGCCCGGCGTCACCAGCCCCGCGCCCAGCATCGCGCAACCGCTCACCACCGAAGTCACCGCGGAGCTGAACCATCGCCCGCCCGGCACCGTCCGCAGTGCCGCCGTTGCGAAGACCAGGAACAGGGCCCATGCGCCCGGCATGATCCAAGGTCCCCACGGCGGATCGTTCGGTAGCGACTGCCTTGCAAACTCCAGTGGTACGGCTGGCAGACGCGACGCCGTCCAAGCCATCGACAAACACGCCAGCGCAGATCCGTAGTCCCGCCGCAACAGGCTTCCGCCCCGGCCGAGCCCATCCCAGTAAGCGAGAATCACGATCGCCAACGGGGCAAAGACTCCGGCCAACACCACGTACCCGCCCAAGCCTGCACCAGAGCCGAAGATGCTGTCGCGGGCGAGCATCACTTCCGTTTGGCGCCGCAACTCGGCCATGTCGCCGGTTGAGGGTTGCTTTTGCTCACCGGTTGCGCGGTTTGCCTTCTGCGTCAGTTCCACTGCCCGGCGCAGTTGCCCTCTCTGCTCTGGCAGTTGCAACAACAACGCCGTGACGATCGCAAATCCCACCGCCCATCCCAAGCGCCCATGATCGAGCACCCGCGACACCGCGTACAGCGGACGCCAGAAAAAATCCACGAGGATGCGTAGGTGCTCGATGAGCATGGGAGGCTATCCGTTGATTCGGCTCGCCCGCCCCTTGGCGTGATAGGGGATTCGCGCTAGAACGGCACGTCGTCGTCGGAAATTCCCTGGTCGCCATAGGGATCCGCCTGAGGCGGAGCCGCCGGTGGTGGAGCGCTCGAACGTGGCGCCGCGGCTGCCTGTGGCCGCGCACTCCGCGGCATCGACACCGGAGCATTCGGCTGATCGAACCCGCCCGAATCGCCGCCCTCGCCGCCGCCACGCCCGCCCAGCAGGATCACGTCATCGGCAACCACTTCCGTCGTGTAGCGCTTGTTGCCGTCTTTATCGTCCCAAGACCGCGTCTGCAGCCGGCCCTCGACGTAGACTTGCTTGCCCTTGGTGAGGTAGTTCGAGACGTTCTCGCTACGCCACAGCACCACGTTGTGCCACTCGGTTTGTTCTTTCCATTCGCCGGTCTGCTGATCTTTCCAGCGCCGGCTGGTGGCGATCGTGAAATTGGTCACGGCCGACCCCTGAGGGGTGAACCGGGTTTCGGCATCCTTGCCTAAGTGACCAAGAAGAATGACTTTATTGACGCTTCTCGAAGCCATCGTATTTAGCAGCGTAGCACATCACTCCGGCGCGAACCCGCTCAGATCCTCGAGAATCGCCCGCGCCACTGTGAGCGGCTCCGGATCCCGCACGCCGCCTTGCTCGTTGTATGCCGCCTGCAACGCCTTCGCCTGCTCGTGAAGCCCCGTCTGGATCCGGATCAGATGCGGGTCGTCGATCTCATCCCCCGCCCGGAAGTTCTTCTCACACGCGTAGACGCGACCCGGCCGATCAGGATTCCAGAGCGGGACCCCGAACTTGCGGCAGATCAGCGGGCGCCACTCGTAGATCGTGCAGACGCCGTCTTCGAGCGCCGGGCAGGCCAGCCGCGTCCCCACCGGCGGCAGACTGCCCCATGCCTCCGTCGCCCCAAGCCCGCTCCGCGCAACGATGCCGTGCCGCTCGGCGAGGTACTGGGCAGCCCGCGCCCGCAGCCTTTCCCGCACGCTCTCAGCCTGCGCCGCCACGCCCCGAGACACCTCCGCCGCTTCGATCTCCGTAATTTGGAAGAGCTGGCTGCAGCAATCGGAACACCCCGCCCGGCACTGGATCCGCGCGCCGTGAAGGTCCCGATTGCGTTGAAATTCCTCGCCATAGGCCTCACCCAGGCGGCGGTACTGGACGATGATATGTGAAATGGTGAAACCCCTGGCTTCCCACCGAGCCCGTTTCATCATACAATCTTTCATACGGTAGTCAGGCTCTCGTAGCCAGGGTGGGTGGTGGGAAGGTTCCCAAACCGAAATGTCGATCTGAAAGGGACTGGAACAGATGACCCAGAGGAAGGTCACGTTGCAGAGTAGGTTGGTGGATAGGGCCGCCATGCCAGTGGTGCTGGTCCTGATCCTCGGAGCGCCGGCAGCAGCGCAACTGCCGATGGGCGCCACAGGCTCCCGAGTCCGCGTACAGAACACTGACTTGGCGGTGCTCGAGGCGGGTGAGAATCGCAATGATCTGCCTTGCTCGGTGACGCAGGACAAGCCGTTCCTCGGGTTCGACCTGCGATTCCACGCCGGGTACGATGTGACAGTTCCGTTGCGGGAACTCTCGGGCTCCGAGAACCTGCTCTCCGTCTTGTTCCGCGTCGCTTCCAAGGACCATCCGGACGACATCCGCTACTTCACCCAAAAGATCCGCGTCCCGAGCATAGAAGAGGAGGCCAAGGGAGACGCTGTGCTCCAAGGCGGCTTCGACCTCGGGGAAGGGAACTACCACGTCGACTGGCTGATGCGGGACCGTAGTGAGCGGGTCTGCTCCCACTCCTGGGATGTGGAAGCCTCGCTCCCGAACAAAGACAAGCAGATGAATCTGATGATCGGCACGGGCGCCATTGAGCCGATTCACCCCGAGCAGTTCCATGACGAGCCTCCGGTGGAGCGCAGCTCTGAAGGCAAGCCGCTCACCGTGAAGATCCTCATGAACTTCGCGCCGCAGAAACCCACTGCCGCCACGCTGCGTCCCATCGATACGGTAGCCCTCGTCTCGATGCTGCGGACGCTCACGCGTGATCCCCGCATCGGCAAGTTCTCGCTCGTGGCCTTCAACCTCCGCGACCAGAAGATCCTCTACCGCCAGGAAAACGCCGACCGCATCGATTTCAAAGCGCTGGGCGAATCGCTCAAAGAGGTCACCCCCGGCGCCATCGATCTCAAGCTTCTCGGCAAGAAGCACGGCGAGACGGACTTCCTGGCCGAACTGATCGCCAAGGAAACGGTGGTCTCCGCCAAGCCGGACGCCATGGTGTTCGCCGGTCCCAAGGCACTGCTGGACCAGGGGATTCCGGAAGACAAGCTCCGCCAGATCGGCGAGGTGGAGTTCCCGATGTTCTACCTGAACTACATTCTGAACCCGCAAGCCACCCCTTGGCGCGACACCATCGGAAACGCCGTCAAGTTCTTCAAAGGAACGGAGTTCACCATCAGCCGCCCGCGCGATCTGTGGTACTCCATCTCCGAAATGGTCACACGTATAGTAAAATTCAGAAACGGAAAGCAGATCGCATCGGTCTCAACTGGTGAGAGGTAGTTTCTGATATGCACGCTTCTAGGGTCACTTTGGCGGTAGCGCTGGCATCGCTCCCGGCTGGGCTGTGGGCTCAGCAGATTTCCACGTCGCCGATCAAGCGTCTGGCGCCCTTCGTCGCCTCACCGCAGAACGTGGTGGAGAAGATGCTCGAAGCCGCCGACGTGAAACCCAACGAAAACGTCTACGACCTCGGGTCGGGCGATGGCCGCGTGCTCATTACCGCAGCCCAACGCTTCGGCGCCAAAGCGGTCGGGATCGAGATCTCGGCCAAGGAAGTGAAGTCGTCCACCGAGCGTATCAAGCAGCTCAAGCTCGATGACCGCATTCAGGTGGTGGAAGGCGATCTCCTCACCGCCGACCTTTCCAAGGCCGATGTGGTCACCATCTACCTGCTGACCACCAGCAATGAGCAGATCCGGCCCAAGCTCGAAAAGTCACTTCACGCCGGCGCGCGCGTCGTTTCGCACGATTACCAGATCCCCGGCTGGACGCCGAAGAAGGTAGAGAAGGTGGAAGCGCACAAGCGCACCCACCAGCTCTACGTCTACGAAATGCCCCCGCAGAAGCAGCAGCAGTAACCTTTACCTGTTGGGCGGGACGTTGACGTGCACTACTATCCTTGAGTTTCTTTCCCCGCCGCGAAGACTTGTAGGGCGGGCTTTAGCCAGCGCGGGACTTCAGTCCCGCAGCCGATCCTCGCACCGGGGCACATGCAAACGTGCCAGTGTAGGCCAAGCTTCAGCCGCCAAACCCGCTCCAGTCCCGCCCCCCCCCTGCTACGCCGCCGCCGACTTCACCGCCGCCAAAGCCGCATCGTAATTCGGATGCTCCGCCACTTCCGGCACATACTCCGCGTGGACAATCTTGTTGCTCTTGTCCACCACGAAAATCGCCCGGCTGTGGATCCGCAGATCCTTGATCAGCGTCCCATACGCATAGCCGAAGCTGCCCGTCCGGTGGTCCGACACCATGTTCACCTTGTCGATCCCGAACGCCCCGCACCAGCGTTTTTGCGCGAACGGCAGGTCCATGCTGAACGTGTAGATGCCCACGCCGCTCAGCTTCGCCGCTTCCTCGTTGAACCGCTTGGTCTGGGCATCGCACACCGGCGTGTCGAGCGACGGCACCACGCTGAAAATTCGCACTCCGGCGCCAGTCGAATCGAGCGTCACCGGCTTCAGCGCGTTGTCCACTGCTTCGAAGTTCGGAGCCGGATCGCCGGCGTGCAGTTCCGGACCAGCCAGCTCCAACGCATTTCCTCTGAGAGTTGTTGTTCGGGCCATAAGCGGCTATTGTAGCAACTCGACCAGCCTGTCGAAATCCGTCGTCGGAAGCTGGCAGGCGAAGTTCTCACAGACGTACGCGGTTGCCTTGCCGTCTACGGCAATCATCGATTCGGTCAATGGCAACATAGGGTTAGAAATCATGACGGCCTTGTACGGTAAGAACCGCCTGCGCACTTCCGCGAGCATCCGCTGCATGTCATCCGCACCCGGATCGCCCGCCAAAATGATCTGCTTCGGTTTCGATCCATTCTGCATGTAGGCCACCAGCATCTGCGGCAACGAGTGCGGAGCTAATCGCAACCGCGACCCAAACGCCCCGAGCGCGCGTTCGGCGGACGCCTTGAAGTCGTCCCGCCCGAGCATCGCCGCCAGCCGCACCAGCACCATGACCGCCATGGAATTGCCCGATGGCTCGGCGCCGTCGTAGTCGTCTTTGAGCTGCAGCACCACACTCGCGTCGCCCGCTGCCGCGCTGAAGAATCCGCCGCGCTCGCGATCCTCGAATCGCGTGCACATCTCCGCTGCCAACTCCGCCGCCAGATGCAGATAGCGCGGTTCGAACACCGTCTCGTAGAGGTCCACCAGCGCGTTCGCGTAGAACGCGTAGTCATCGAGGAACCCTGGGATCGCCGCATCGCCATCGCGGAATCGTCGCAACAGCACATCGCCCCGCCGCATCCTCGCGAATAGGAAATCCGCCGCGCGTCGCGCCGCATCTTCGAGCCGCCTGTCTCCCAGCACCTGCGCGCCCAGCGCGAACGCGGAAATCATCAGCCCGTTCCACGCCGTCAGAATCTTATCATCCAAGTGCGGCCTCACCCGCCTCGCCCGCGCCTCCATCAGCTTTGGCCGCACCGAAGCCAGCGCCATCTTCACCTCGGCCTCGGTCACATTGAACCGCCGCGCCGTTTCTTCCACCGTACGCGCCTGGTAGAGAATGTTCTTGCCCCGGAACTCCTCATGCGGATCGTTGCGGACGTTGCCATCCGCCTCGCAGCCGAAGCGATAGGAGACGAACGCCGCCAAATCGCGCCCGAGCACATCCTCGAGTTCCCGCTGCGACCACACATAAAACGCGCCTTCGCCCTTCTCGTGCGGATGCGCGGCGTCGATCACGCTATCGGCGTCCTCGGCCGAATAGAACCCGCCTTCCGGATGCGTCATGTCGCGCAAGACATAGTCGAACACATCGGCCGCGACCTCGGCGTACTGCCGGTCGCCCGTGATCTGGAACGCCTCGAGATACGACGTAGCGAGTTGCGCCTGATCGTAGAGCATCTTCTCGAAGTGCGGCACGAACCACCGGTCGTCTACCGAATAGCGATGGAAGCCGCCGCCGATCTGGTCATACATTCCGCCCTTGGCCATCTCGCGTAGCGTGAGCAGCACCATGTCGATCGCCTCTTGTTCAGGCTTCGTCACTCCGTAGCGGAACAGAAAGTTGTGCGCCACCGGGCGCGGAAACTTCGGAGCGCTACCGAAGCCTCCCAACCGCGAATCGAACATGCGGCGGAAGACGTGGTAGCACGAGTCGAGCGCTGAGTGGTCCAGCCGGCTCAGCGACTCTGGCTGCACTTGCGCATGCTTCTCAAGTTCGCCCAGCACCTCGCGGCCCGACTCCATGATCTTCGCGCGATCGGTGATCCACGCATTCGCCAAATATTCGAGAATCGATTTGAACCCCGGCCGGCCATAGCGATTGTCCGGCGGAAAATACGTGCCGCCGAAGAACGGCTTCAGCTCCGGCGTCAGCCATACCGACATCGGCCATCCGCCGCTTCCCGTGGTGGCTTGCACGAACATCATGTAGATGCGGTCGATGTCTGGGCGTTCTTCGCGGTCGAGCTTGATCGCCACGAACGAGCGGTTGAGCACCGCGGCCACGTCTTCCGATTCGAATGACTCGCGCTCCATCACGTGGCACCAGTGGCAGGTGGAGTATCCGATCGAGAGAAAGATCGGCTTGTCTTCCTTCCGCGCCTTCTCGAAAGCTGCTTCGCCCCACGGATACCAGTCCACTGGATTGTGCGCGTGCTGCAGCAAATACGGACTCTTTTCGTCAACGAGCCGATTGGTATACATGCGGAGGGAGCCTTTCTTCGAAACCTTGTAGGGCGGGTTTTAGCCAGCGCGGGACCGATGTGCTTCGGGGATTGCAGTTCCTCCGAAATGTGGGGCAGGCTTTAGCCTGCGCGGGACTTCAGTCCCGCCAACAGACCGGCGCCCGCGCCGCACACGCTTCAGTGTAGCCTGAAGAAAACGATGTACTGCGCCGGAAACTTGACCCCCGTCGGCCGGGGTGACAATATCGTCGACTTTTGTTTCGAACATTTCGAGCCCCAAGGGCGCGACATTGCGTTCACACTCCACGTGCTCGGTCTCTCGCCGGAAGACCAAACCGCGGCCTTCGCTCTCGTTCCCGTCGATTCGCCGCAACGCGCGCTCGGGTTCACGGCACGCTGGGGACGCACCGGCGTGGGACCGGCCAACTTCATGCCCGTTCCGCAACAGGTAGAAGACGACCGCCCCGCTGTAGAGATCTACGGATTCAAGACCTCGAACTTCAACTGGCGCAGCAGTCAGTGGGAGATCGCGTCCGTCGGCGAGCCGCGCTCGTACGATGTGCCGTCGCTCATGGGCGAAGCTCTGCAGATCCCGTCGAACTCCGATGCCGCGTGGGCGTTCCGCGACGGGCTCCCAGTAGCCAATGTCGACGAACTCGGCTGGGGCTCCTACCCCGAACTCGGCATCGAAAAGACGAAAGAGGAATCGGGCCACAGCTTTCTCGTCCACTTCGGCGGCCGCATCTGGCGCCGCTGGATCGACGGACCGAAGGACCTCGAACTCCTCGCCTTCGACCCCGACTCGCCCGTGCTCCAGTCCGCACTCGACCGCGTCTGGGCCGACATCGGTGGACAGGAAGAAGCCAAGCGCGAGCTCATCCGCGCCATCCAGTGGCCGGTGCTCTACCCAGAACTGTTTCTCCTTTTCAAGCGCCGCCGCAGCCGTGGGGTACTGCTCTATGGTCCGCCCGGATGCGGCAAAACGCTGCTCGGCAAGGCCGTGGTGAAGCTGCTTGCGGCGCTCTACAACCGGCGTCCCGACGACGGCGGGTTCAAGTACGTCAAGGGACATCAACTTCTCGACATGTACGTGGGGCAATCGGAGAAGGCCGTGAAGTCGCTCTTTGACGAAGCGCGCCGATTCCGCGATGACAAGGGCTATCCCGCGGTGCTGTTCTTCGACGAAGCCGATGCGTTGTTTCGCCGCCGCGCGCCCGGCTCCGCCGAGTCAGGCTTCACGCTCGTTCCCGCGCTCCTCGCCGAAATGGACGGGCTCGACGACAACGGAGCCTTCGTGATGCTCGCCACCAATCGCGCCGACGCGCTCGACGTGGCCATCACGCGGCCCGGCCGAATCGATCGCCGCATCCGCATCACGAGACCCGACGAGGCGGCCTCGCGCAAGATCTTCTCGATCCATCTCGACGGCGTCTTCCTCGCCGAGAGCATCGCCGACCTTAGCGCCTACGCCGCCGCCGAACTCACCTCCGAAAACTACCCGCTCTATGAGGTGCAGTTCGACGAAGGCCCCGATGCCGTGCTCCATCTGAAGCATCTCTCGAGCGGCGCACTCATCCAGAACATCGTCGACCGGGCGACGGCGAACAAAATGGAGTACTGTATCGAACACGGCGTCAAGGCTGGGCTCGATCGCGACGACCTTCGCACCGCCATTGAGGAAGTGCTCGCCGAGCAGCGCCAAGCGCGTCACGTGGAAGAGCTCGACGAGTTCGCCGAACTGCTCGGCCGCCACGTCGCCGGAGCCCGCAAGGTGTCCGTGTAGGGCGGGCTTCGGCCAGCGTGGGAGTCCCACCTCCATCCACTCGCCGCTTCAGTACCGGCCCCGGCTACGGGCCATCGCCCCTCTGTCCAGCCAGTTCTTCTGGCGGATCACCTGCCAAGCCCTTCCCCCGCCGCGCGGTCACCCACGTGGAAAACACCGGCGGATTCTCGAGCCACACCCGCATCCACAGGACCATTTCCCGTTTCGCCTCATCCTGCTCCACCCGCAGCAGCGCATGATCCTTCGCCTCGATTACCGCGCGCCGGCATTGGTGTTGCCGCGCACGATCCCCCGCCGCCGCTTCGTACTCCCCCTGTAGTGCGCACAGCGTCCGTTCGAGCTCCTCGAGATCGTGCTGCCGCACGCCTTCCACCAGCGGCGTCAACGCGACGCCCGATTCGCGCAGCAACTGCCGCAGATAGGGCTCCGACACCGGCGCGAGCAGTTGCCGGATCCGATCGCGCGCCCCTTCATCGATGAGCGGCAGTTGCTCCCGCTCGAGGTGCCGCGCCAGTGCTTGGCGCTTGGTGGTTCTGGCCATTGCGATACGCCGCTACCGCCCGTGAGTGCTCCGATAGAGTGCGGGAAAAGTTGTGCCCACCGGCTGAACCGGGCTTGGCGACAAAATAGAGGAAATCTGTTTTGGCCGGATGGAGCGCCGCCGCCAGCGACGCCTGCCCCGGATTGGCGATCGGGCCGGGAGGCAGCCCCGTGTGCTGGTACGTGTTGTAGGGATGTTCGCTGTCGAGGTCAGACCGGTAGATCTTGCCGCGATACCGGTCTTCGAGCAACGCCGCGTAGATCGTGGTGGGGTCGCACTCGAGCTTGATCCCCTGCTCGAGCCTGTTGCGGAACACGCCGGCCACCACGGCCCGTTCATCGCCCTCGCCCGTCTCTTTCTCCACGAGCGAAGCCAGAGTCACCGTCTCGTTGGCGTTGCTGCCGCCGAGCTTCTTCCACACCTGGCGGAACTGCTCCGTCATGTTGCGGCACAACTGCGCAGCCGTGCTCGATCGCGTCAGGCGATAGGTGGATGGGAACAGATAGCCTTCTAGCGTCTTGGCCGCGGGGTCGAGGTCGCGAATCAAGACGGGATCACTGGCCGCGGCGCGAAAGCCCTCTTCAGTGATGAAGCCGAGCTTGCCCACGATCCTCGCTGCATCGAACAGGTTACTGCCTTCGGGGATCGTGACCAGATAATAGTGCACGTCTCCGCGCGCCAATCGGTCGAACACTTCCCAAGCAGACGAGGGTTCGCGGAACTCGTATTCGCCGGCCTGCAGACGGGCGGAAGGCCGGATCGCGCGTAGCACGAGAAATCCCCACGGGTCGCGCAGGACGCCTTTTTGAGTCAGCAGTTGGGCGATTGCCCGCGTGCCCGATCCCCTGGGAATCTCCACCAGCAAGTTGCCTTCGAAGCTCCGGTACGCAGTACGCACGCTCCAAAGGGCCGCGAGCGCCGCACACACGAATACGAGCAAGGCCGCCGCCAGCGCGCGCTTCACGATGCGGCCTCGTCACGCGCGAAGTCCGCGCGGTCGAGATAGCTTTCGAGCAGCAGCACGGCGGCCAAGCGGTCCACCGCGCGCGCCCGCTTCTCGATGCTGGCCCCACTCTCTTTCAATACGCGTTGCGCGGCCACCGTCGTTAGCCGTTCGTCCCAATACTCCACCGGAATCCCCGTATGCTCCGTCAATCGTTCTCCGAACTCTTTCACCCAAACCACTTGGCGGCCTTCTCGGCCGCTCATGTGCAGCGGATACCCGAGCAGGAACAGCGTGACGCCCCTTTCCTCGGCAAGGCGCGCCAGCGCGTCGAGATCCTCGCGAATCCTCACCCGGAGAAGAGTCGGCAGCCCTTGCGCCGTGATCCCGAGCGGATCGCTGAGAGCGAGCCCGATCCGGCGCCGGCCCAGATCGAGAGCCAGAATACGGCCCCGTTCCCCGAACCCCGAAGATGCTTCGGTCATTTCCACTTTCGCCCTTCAATTATAGGCGCTCGCATGCGAATCGGCCCTCTGCTCATGCATGGTACGCTAGGCATAGCGCATAGCCCGAGTCCCCGGAAATCCCAGTGGCCGACCCGATCTCAGTAGTGTCGATGCCGTCTCCCAACTCACCCGAGCGCGGGAAGAAAAGCCGCAGTCTGGCTTCGAATCTGGTGGCGCTCAGCGCCAGTATCGGGCTGCTCTACTACGGCCGCGACTTCATTGTCACGCTCATCACCGCCATCACCATCAGCTTTCTTCTCGAGCCGTTCGTGGCCTTGTTGATGCGATTGCGATTGCCGCGTCCCGTGTCGGCCTTCATAGTCTGCACACTGGCACTGATGCTGCTTTACTCGTTCTGCATCGGAGTCTATACACAAGCGGCTGGCCTGTTCGAAGACCTGCCTGCATACAGCGCGCGTATCAGCGAGATCTCCGAGCAGGTGATCGTTACGCTCGAGTCCGCCGAGCAAAGCGCCTCGTCGATCTTCGCGCCACGCCGCATCCGCGAGCAGAAGCCGCCGGACCCCACGCCGCAGCCCGATCCCGGCAGGCGCAGGCGCTCCGCCGAGCCTCCCACTCCGCCACCCCCGCCAACCGTGCAGGAAGTGCGGATCCGCCCGGACCGCTCGCCGCTCGTCGACTATTTCTACACCAACTGGGAGCAGATCGCGCACTTGGCTCTGCTTGCGAGCTTCATTCCGTTCCTCGTTTACTTCATGCTCAGTTGGGGTGATCAGCTTCGCCGCAACTATCTGCACCTGTTCCACGGTACCGGGCGTCACGCCGCTGGCCGCGCGTGGCAGGGCATCGCCGATGTGGCTCGTGCATACGTGGTGGGGAATTTCTTGCTCGGCTTGTTGCTCACGATCGCGAGTGGTGTGTTCTTCTTTCTGATCAAGCTGCCCTACTTCTTGTTGGTGGCGCCGCTCAGTGGATTCTTCAGCCTGGTGCCCTATGTGGGTTTGCCGCTAGCGATGATCCCACCGATGTTCGCTGGGTTACCGGTATTCAGCAAGATGCCGGCGTATCTGATCATCGCCGCTGTGGTGGGCTTTCTGCACCTGTTGGCGCTCAATCTGCTTTACCCGAAGCTGGTGGGCTCGCGCGTGCACCTCAATCCGCTGGCGGTGACGGTGGCGCTGATGTTCTGGGGAACGCTCTGGGGGCCGGTGGGATTGGTCTACGCGATCCCCATCACGGCGGCCATCAAGTCCGTGTTTGACAACGTGGTCGAGTGGCAGGCGTACGGTAAGTTCCTGGGCGATTGAGACGAGCCAGCGCCCGTCGAATCCCGCCGAGGTACCTATCGCCCGCAATGTGTGCCGCTAATAATCGGGTGAGCGCGCAGTGAAGGTGAACACGCCTTGGTTCAGGCTGCGTCTGCGGAGCAGGGCGTCGATGTCTCTCGATCCGTGCAGCACCCTGATGACGTGAACCCCTCCGTCTCTAGGGCGGTAAAGAAACACGCATCCTTTCGAATCCGAGAACCTGGAAGATTCGAAGCCTGGCGAGAGACGGATCTCAAGCCATGGCGGGCCCATTCCAGGTTGCGCGGCCAACATCGTGAAGGTCTCGTGCGCCGCGGTTCGGAATCTATGCCCAAGGCTTGGCCCAGCCCGGAGTTCATAGTAGTGTGCTCGAGGCCTTCGTCCGCCTTCGGAGCAATGCTGTATGGCGTCACTGAGCTCGCGAAGCAGCTACTTGTGCATCGAGACGCCGATGCTTGTCTTCTCAGTATCCCGGGCCAATCTCAATGAGGTCACCGGACTGAATCCCGTCGAGAGCGCGCGCCTCGAGTTCGTCCTGAGCGTCTCCATCGTCATTCGCAATTCGCCCCCGGGTAGGTTTCAACCGAAACACCCTCCGCGCCGGCGCGAGCACACAACTTCGATTCGATCTCCGGGAGAATGGTAATCGCCATCGCGTGCGTCTCCTATCATCTGCCGGTCTACCGGCACCGCAGCGGACCCGCGGTTCCCGCGACAATCACCGGTACTGCATCGCCGTCCCGAAATCGATACTCGTAGCGATTGCTCCAGGGATCGAGTGGTATGTCTTGGGTAAGGTACGGACCACGCCAGCCAGTCGCGCCTGTGGGCTCCATCCGCAGCGCCTGGAGCCCCTCCTCCATCGATGGAAAGTGCCCCGCGTCTGACTTGTAGGCATTGAGTGCGAGGCAGAAGTTTCGAACCTGCTCCCGCGCAGCTACTACTCGCGCTCCCGGTCCCCGCACACAGCACTGGCAGTTGAGCATGCTGGCAAAGAGCAGCGCCACGTCGCTCACGATGACGGCCAACAAGAAGGATCGCATCCATCCCAAAGACGCGATCGAGCCCAAAGACGCGATCGAGCCGGAAAAAGACGAGCTACAGCACCACCGCCTCGAGCGACTCCGCCTCGGTAGCGGTGAAGTAGACGCAATCGGGATGGTGGAACACGAGCGCACTGACGCTCGCTTCGGGCTCCATCATCATGCCCTCCGTCAGCTTCACGCCGATGTCATTCGGTTGCAGTAGAGTCCAGATGCCCTGCTGGTCATCGAGGTTCGGGCAAGCCGGATAGCCGAAGCTGTAGCGCTTGCCGCGATAACGCGACGTGAACCGCTGTTGCATCGTCATCTCGGGCGCATCGGGAAAGCCCCACTCTTCGCGCATGCGCCGATGGACGTACTCGGCCGCACCCTCGGCGGTCTCGATCGCCAGCGCCTGGATGCAATGCATCTTGAAGAACTCGCCGGCGTTCTTGGCCTGCTCGGCCCTCGGGCGGATGCCTTCGCCGGCTGTGACCACGAAGATCGCCATCTGGTCACGGTGGCCGTTCTGCGGCGCCAGGATGTAGTCGCTCAGGCACAGCCCGTTCTCCATCGGCTGGCGTCCGAACCGGAACGTGTGGAGCGGCGCGTCACCGCCCGCGCGGAACAAGTGAATCGAGTTGCCGTCGCGTTCGGCCTCGAAGTAGCGCCACACCGCGCGCACTCGCATGTAGCCTTTGGCTTCGGCCTTCACCGCTTCCACGTCGTTGTAGAGCGCGAGCGCCTTCGGGTCGCGCTCGGCCAGGAGCTTTTCAAAGTTGCCCTTGAATCCGAGATGCCGGCCATACAGCAGAAACGGATTGATGTAGGTCCAAATCTCTTCCAGGTTCGGGAATACCCGTATCCGCTTCTCCGGATACGGCAACGGAGGAATGCCCACTTCCATATTTACTTTGGAAGATCGGTTTGTCGACAGGTTCACTTTAGGCCCTTCGACCGCTGGTACCGCATTCTCGGTACGGAAGATATGAGCCGCCAATACTTGCTCTTTTCGTGCAGGATCCATGATGTCATTGAGCGTTCGCAGACCTGTCATGGCATCTTTACAATAGAACGTCGGCGCCGCATACGCGGGTCCGATATTGTTGTTCGTGAACTTCTCGGAAAGCGCGGCTCCGCCCACCAGCAGCGGGATCTTCATACCCGCATTCTGGAAGTCTTTCGCCGTCACCACCATCTGCTGCGCGCTCTTGACCAGCAATCCGGAGAGCCCTACCGCGTCGGGCGAATGCTCGCGCCATGCCTTGATCAGTTCCTCTGGCTGCACCTTGATGCCGAGATTCACCACCGTGTAGCCGTTGTTCGAAAGAATGATCTCCACCAGGTTCTTCCCGATGTCGTGCACGTCACCTTTCACCGTGGCCAACACCACCTTGCCGCGAGCGGCCGCGTCCGCCTTCTCCATGAACTGCTCGAGATGGCCCACGGCGGTCTTCATTGCTTCGGCGGACTGCAGCACCTCGGCGACGATGAGCTCGTTGTTGTTGAACAGCCGGCCCACCTCGCTCATGCCCGCCATCAGCGGCCCATTCACGATATCGAGCGGCGCCATGCCCTCTTTCAACTTCAGGTCCAGATCGGCGATGAGCCCGTCTTTGCTGCCTTCGATGATGTAGTTGGCCAGGCGCTGATCGAGCGGCAGATCCGCGGCCTTCTTCTTCTCCCTGGTCTTGGCGCCGCGGAAGTGCTCGGCGATGGCGGCGATGTGGAACTGGTTGATGGCTACCTTCTGGTCGCGTGTCTGCTGGCGCCAGTCGGCGGGCACGCCGCGGAACTCCTCGGTCTCAGGAGGTGTATTGAAAAGCAGATTCTCGGCGAGCTTGCGCTCGGCAGCGGGAATGGATGCGAAGCGCTCGAGCTTCTCCGCGTTGACGATGGCGAGATCGAGTCCGGCCTTGGTGCAGTAGTAGAGAAAGACCGAGTTCACCACTTCGCGCGCCGCCGCGGGCAATCCGAACGAGATGTTGGAGACTCCGAGCACGGTCTTGACGAAGGGGATGTTCTCCTTCACCAGCCGCACGCCCTCGATCGTCTCCACGGCGCCGCCGATGTAGTTCTCGTCGCCGGTGGCGCACGGGAACACGAGAGGATCGAAGACGATGTCCTCGGGCGGGATGCCGTACTTCATCGTCAGCAGATCGTGTGAGCGCTTGGCGATCTCGAGCTTCCGCTCGCGCGTGAACGCCTGCGCCTGTACCTTGTCTTCGTCGATGCAGCCAACCACCAACGCCGCGCCGTACGACTTGGCGATGGGGCACATCTTTTCGAACTTCTCTTCGCCGTCTTCGAGGTTGATCGAATTGATGATGCTCTTACCCTGGCAGTAGGTGAGCGAGAGTTCCACCGCTTTGGGATCGGTGGTGTCGATCATCACGGGCGCTTTGTTGGCCTTGAGCAGCCGCGAGTAGAAGTGCGGAATGTCGCGCGCCTCTTCGCGCTCACTTTGCTGCAAGCAGACGTCGACGATGTGCGCGCCATTCTTGACCTGACGCCGGGCGACCTCGATCGCTTCGTCCCACTTCTCTTCGTTGATCAGATTCTTGAACAGGCGCGAGCCGATGACGTTGGTGCGTTCGCCCACGATTAACGGGCGGTTGCTGTCTTCGGCTTCTACCAATTCGATACCGGAATAGTAGGCGCGGTGCCGCAACGGAGGCGTCTGGCGCGGCTTGCGGCCCTCGGCCATCTTGGCGATCGCAGCGATGTGCGCCGGCGTGGTTCCACAGCAACCGCCGACGAAGTTGAGCCAGCCGTTGTCGATGAAGCGCTGCATTTGCGCGCTCATGCTGCCGGGCGTTTCGTTGAATTCGAGCTTCTCGTTCGGCGTCCCCGCGTTCGGATAGCACGAGACGTAGCGGTGCGACATCTCGTGCAGCGTGCGCAGGTGATCGGTCATGAACTCGGGGCCGGTACCGCAGTTGAGCCCCACCGAGAGCAGGTCGGCGTGTTCGATCGAGGTCCAGAACGCGTCGGCCTTCTGGCCGCCGAGCATCGTTCCGTTCGGCTCGATGGTGCCGGAGACCATCAGTGGAATTCGCACACCGGTCCATCGGCACAGTTCCTGCACCGCGAGAATTCCCGCTTTCACGCTGAGCGTGTCATTGCAGGTCTCGAGCAGCAGGATGTCGATGCCGCCTTCCCAGAGCGCTTTTGCTTGCTCGTAGTAGCCGGAGCGAAGCTCCTCGAACGTGACGCCGCCGGTGATGCTGATGGCTTTGGTGGTGGGGCCCATTGATCCGGCGACGAAACGCGGGCGCGCCGGCGTCGAATGTGCATCGGCGGCCTTTCGTGCCACGGCCGCGGCGAGCAGATTGACCTCGCGGACGTTGTCCTGCAGGTGGAAGTCCGCCAAGCCGACCTTGGTGGCGTTGAACGTATCGGTCTCGATGATGTCGGCGCCGGCCGCGAGGTAATCGCGATGGATCCCTTCGATGATCTCGGGCCGGACCTTCAGCACCATTTCCGGGCAGTTTTCATACTGCGGTCCGCCGTAGTCTTCGATGGTGCACTGTTTTTGCAGCAGCGCGCCCATCGAGCCGTCAATGATGAGAATTCGGCTTCCGAGTGCGTGTAGCAACGCCTCACGCCGTATTTTGCGATTATCCATGCTGAGGTGAGAGACTGTATTTTCATTCTACCGTCTGCCCATGAAGCTCACCCGGCGTTCCCTTCTTTCGAGCCTTGCCGCACCCGCGTTCGCGCAACGGCCGGCACGCCCAAACATCCTCTTCCTGCTCGCCGATGACCAGCGTTGGGACACGCTCGGTTGCATGGGCAACCGGATCATCCGCACGCCCCACATCGACTCGCTCTCCGAACGCGGCGTGACCTTCGAGAACCAGTTCGTCACCACGGCCATCTGCATGACGAGCCGCGCCAGCATCTTCAGCGGGCAATGGGCGCGCACGCACGGCGTCAACGATTTCGCGCGGCCCTTCAGTGCGGAGCAGTTCTCGCGGATCTACCCCACGCTCTTGCGCGGCGCCGGCTACCACACGGGCTTCATCGGAAAGTACGGAGTTGGCAATGAGATGCCGAAGACGGGCTTCGATTATTGGGCTGGCTTCCCGGGCCAAGGGCAGTACTTTCCGAAGGGTTCGAGCAAGCACTTGACCGAGATCATGGGCGATCAGGCGCTCGAGTTCCTCGGCGCGGCTCCGCGCGAGAAGCCGTTCTGCTTGTCGATCAGCTTCAAGGCGCCGCACGTGCAAGACGAGGACCCGCGACAGTTCCTGCACTCCGCCGCGACGGCATCGCTCTACAAGGACGTGGAGATCCCGGTGCCCAAGACCGCTGATCCACGCTACATTGCGATGCTGCCTGAAGAAGTGCAGCGCTCGGAAGGGCGGCGGCGTTGGGCGGTCCGCTTCAGCACGCCGGCGCTGTATCAGGAGTCCGTGAAGAAGTACTATCGACTGATCACCGAGATCGACACGCAGGTGGGCCGCATCCGGGAGCAACTGGCTCGCATGGGCGCGGCGGAGAATACGGTGATCGTCTACACGGGCGACAACGGATTCTACCTCTCAGAGCACGGCCTTGCGGGCAAGTGGCTCATGCATGAGGAGTCGATTCGCGTACCGCTCATCGTCTACGATCCGCGCTTGCCCAACGCGAGCCGGGGGCTGCGGCGCAAGCAGATGACGCTGAACGTCGACCTTGCGCCCACGTTCCTTGCCGCCGCGGGTCTCGATCCGCATCCGGCAATGCAGGGGAGGACCCTCTATCCGCTGTGTCAAGGTGCATCTCCACCTTGGCGGTCAGACTGGTTTTACGAACACGCGTTCACTGCGAACGGCTGGATTCCGGCAACCGAAGGCGTGCGCACGGAACGCTGGAAGTACACGCGATACATTGACACGCAGCCTGTGTTCGAGGAACTGTTCGACTTGGCCGCCGATCCGCTCGAGGAGCGCAATCTCGCCACGGACGAGCGGCACGCGGGGCAACTCCGGACACTTCGGGAGCGGTGGTCGGCGTTGCGCGGGAACCCGGCGTGAATCCAGTTCGCCGTCTGTCTCGTAACCACGGCGATGACTCGCCGCTTGCTTGCCGCCATCGCGATCTGTGTGGCCATCTGGATCGGCATTGACTTGTCGCGGAGTGCCGGTGATCCGAAGCAGTTTGACGGCGCATCGGTCGGAAGGCTCGAAGGGCGGATGTGGCGCAGCTACTATGATCGTGACCGGCTGGCGCTGTTCCTGTTGCTGGCCCGAAATCTTCGGGAGCAGTTTCATTTGCCGTTCTGGCAATCACATGTGGCGAGCTACTACGCCGCGCGCGCCGCGTTCGTCTTCAAGCAGGGCAAGCAGCGCCCGGACTACGAGCAAGCGTTGCCGATCCTGGAAAGCTACTATCGGTGGGTCTTGCCCGGCCGCGATCCGGCGCCGCTGGCCAAGGTGGAGCTCGAATGGTGGATCATCCATCGTGAGCGCACGCAGTATCCGCCGGGATCGCTTCAGCGGACGCTGGTTGACTTGGCTGCGGCCGTGTACGGCGCTCCGCGTGAAGTGCTGGCCGAACATGCGGAACTGCGCACGCAGGCGATGATCCTGTGCGATGAGAAGATGGCTCAGGGGGTGGTGAGCGAAGCCGATTGGCAGCGGATTGAGGAGCTTCTGGTGCAGTCTTGGAGTTCGCTCCACCGCGCTCTCGCGGCACCCGCGTAGCAAGACCCCTTTCAGCGCGGCGGCATATTCTCCACCAAGTACCGCGCCAACAACTGATGGATGTGCTCCGAGGTTCCCGCGAACTCGGAGATCGAGTGGGTGCGGTTGGGATAGATCATCAGGTCGAAGCGTTTCCCGAGCGCGATCAGCCGGTCCACGAGCCGCTCCGTGCCTTGCGCGTGAACGTTGTCGTCGCCCGACCCGTGCACCACCAGGAGCCGCCCTTGCAGCCCCTCGGCGAAGTGGATGGGCGAGCCTTCCTTGTATCCGTTTTCGTTCTCTGCCGGCAGACCCATGTAGCGTTCCTGATAGATAGTGTCGTAGAGTTTCTGATCGGGAACCGGCGCCACCGACATGCCCACGCGATAGAGGTTCGGAAAGCGGAACATCGCGTTGAGCGTGTTCGATCCGCCGCCGCTCCAGCCCCAAATCGCGACGCGCGAGTGATCGACATACGAGCGCCTCTCGACGAGCGCCAGCACTGCCGCGGCTTGATCCTTCGAGGAAAGTACGCCGATGCTCCCGTAGCCTGCGCGTCTCCACGCGCGGCCGCGGGGCGCGGGTGTTCCGCGGTTGTCAAAGCTCGCAACGAGGTATCCTTCGCGAGCCAGCACTCGGTGGAACAGCGTGCGGGGACCCGCCCAAGCGTCCGTCACCGTTACACCCGCGGGCTCTCCGTAGACATGAACCAGCAATGGATACTTGCGCGACGGATCGAAGTCCGGCGGCTTGATCATCCACGCATCGAGCGCCACTCCATCTCCGACGTCGACGCGGAAGAACTCCGTGGGCTCGGGCGCGCCGGCCTTCTCGCGGAGCGCTTGGTTCTCCTCGATCATTCGAGCACTCTCGTGCGATGGCAACCGCACTACATCCACTCTTGGCGGCGAATCGAATCGCGACCACGTATGCACTGCCCACTCCGCAGACGGCGAGATCCGATAGGAATGCGTGCCGGGCGCGTTGGCTGGCGTAACGCGAGTGGCTGTGCCTGAGCTGTCGAGATCCACGCGGTAGAGGTATCGCTGCGTTGCGTTGTCCGGTGACGCCGTGAAGTAGAGTTGCTTGTCGTCCACGGCAGCGATGCCGATCACGTCGAACTCGCCTCTTGTGAGCAGCCGGACCTCGCGACCATCTCGCGACACTGCGTAGACGTGCCGCCACCCGTCGCGCTCGCTCATCCACAGGAACTCCTTGCCCCTGCGGATCCAGCGGATGCCTCCGGACACGATTGCCGCCGCATCCACCCAGGTTTCCTCCTGCTCACGCATGAGACGTTCGGCTCGTCCGGAGTTGCGATCAGCCCGAAACACGTCGAGGATGTTTTGTTTGCGGTTCAACTGGTGCAGGATGAGATCCCGCGAACTCTCAGCCCATTCGAGCAGCGGCACGTAGTGCTCTCGCGGGTCGCCGGGCAGCGTGACCCAGCGCGTCTTGCCGCCCTTGGCCGGTACGACGCCCACCCGCGTTGCGGCATTCGTTGTCCCCACCTTTGGATACGGGAAGCGTGCGATTGCCGGGTACGGACCCGCCGAATAGTCGGCCAGCGAGAACACGCCGACCTTGCTCGTGTCGAACTGCCAATAGGCGATCGCGCTGCCATCCGGACTCCAGCGGAAGCAATCGCGCAACGAGAGTTCCTCTTCGTTCACCCAATCCGAGGTCCCGTTGATCACCGTCTGCGATCCATCGTGCGTCAAGCGCCGGATGCGCCCTGTCGAGGCATCCTCCACCCACAAGTCGTTCTCGCGCACGTAGGCCACGCGTGATCCGTCTGGCGAGAACCGCGCGAATAGCAATGACGACGCCGGCGCCGGACCACCGAGCTTCCGTAGCTTGCTCGAAGCGAGGTCGAGCACCCAGTAGTCCCCGCGTGTGTTGTCGCGCCACACCTTCTTCGCATTGGTGAAGATCAGCAGCCGCTTGCGATCCTTTGACCACTCGTAGTTCTCCACCTTCAGCACCGCGCTTCCCTTGGGCGTGATCTGCGCGGCCTTCACCAGCACCTCGCGCGCACCCGTCGCCGCGTCATGACGGACCAGGTTCTGCCCGCCATCCACCTTTTCGAGCAGCGTGTATGAGGAGTCGTCGAGCCAGCGAATCGGTCCGGCGGATTTGGCCTCGAACTCGTTTTTGCCGAAGATCTGCGTGATCGCTTCTTCGAGCCGCGTTGCAGCGGGCAGGCAGGCGCAAAACAAGAGCAGGAGAGTGCGTGTCATTCAATGACGAGCATACCGCGCAAGGCATACTGGAAGATTCATGTCCAGCCAGTGGCTGTTCCCGCCCGAAGCCCCCGCCTTCCGCGTCGACCTCGCCGCCAAAGTGGCCAAGCTTGCCGCGCGCGGCGTCTTTTTCGGCACCAGTTCCTGGAAGTACGAAGGCTGGCTCGACCAGATCTACACGCGCGAGCGCTACCTCACCCGTGGGCGCTTCAGCAAGAATCTGTTCGAACAAACCTGTCTCGAGGAGTACGCCGAAGTCTTCCCAGTGGTCTGCGGTGACTTCTCGTTCTATCAATTTCCAACCGCCGAGTTCTGGAACAAGCTTTTCCTCTCCGCGCCTTCGAAGCTTCATTTCGCGTTCAAGGTGCCTGAAGAGATCACGGTCCGCATTTGGCCGAACCATCCGCGCTATGGGCCCAAAGCCGGCGTCGACAATCCGGCTTTCCTCAACGCCGACGCGTTCGGCATCCTCTTCCTCGAAATGCTCGAGCCCTTTCGCGACCGCGTCGACGCGCTCATCTTCGAGTTCGGCTCGTTCCCGCACAGCGCCTACCCGGACGCCGAAAGCTTCGTTGCCGATCTCGATCCATTCCTCGCCGCGCTGCCTCCGGGGTGGCGCTATTCGGTCGAGATCCGCAATCCCGAATTTCTCACGCCCGTCTACTTCGATTGCCTGCGCCGTCACGGCGTGGCGCACGTGTTCAATGCCTGGAGCCGCATGCCCGAGCTCGGCACGCAAATCGCGATCCCTGGAGTCGAGACCGCGGACTTCTTCCTCACGCGCGCGCTGCTCCGCAAAGGCCGCCAGTACGAACAAGCAGTGAAGCAGTTTCAACCCTACGAGCAAGTGCAAGATCCGAATCCCGCCGCTCGTGACGCGCTTCGCTCCCTCGCGCGAAAAGCGATCGCCGAGCGCAAGAAAGCGTTCATCTACGTCAACAACCGTCTCGAAGGCAACGCGCCCAGCACGATTGACGCCGTGCTCGAGGGCTTGGAATGACGAAGGCCACTGCTACCATTTTCGCCATCGTGGTGCTGGACCTCATCGGAGCCGGCATCCTCTTCCCCATCTTGCCGTTCTACGTACGCGAGTATCGCACTGACGCGCTCACCGTCGGCTTGATGGCGCTCGCGTTCTCCGCGGCGCAGTTCCTTGCTGGACCCGTCCTCGGCGTTCTCTCCGATCGCTACGGCCGCCGCCCCGTGCTCCTCGCCAGCATCTTCGGATCCGCGGTGGGATACGTGTTGTTCGGAATCGGCGGCTCGCTCACCATCCTCTTCCTGGCTCGCATTCTCGATGGGTTCACCGGCGGCAACATCTCCACCGCGCAGTCGTACCTAGCCGACGTCACGCCACCGGCTGAGCGCGCCAAGGCGTTCGGCTTGATCGGCGCGGCGTGGGGAATCGGCTTCGTTCTTGGACCCATCATGGCGGGAGTGCTTTCGCGGTGGGGCTTGGCGGGTCCTGCTTATGGAGCAGCGGCGTTCAGCATGCTCACCTTCATCGCGGCCACGTTCTTCCTTCCCGAATCGCTCGCGACGGAGAAGCGCAAAGCGGGTGGATTCGCGTGGAGCGAACTCAATCCGTTCACGCCGATCGCTTGGGGATTCCGCCATCCGCGCGTGAACCTCTTGCTGGTGGCTGCGTTCGTGTTCAATTTTCCGTTCACGGGATTGATGACCAACTTCTCATTGTTCACGCATGACCGCTTCGGGCTAGGGCCGCAGGAGAACGCGCTTCTCTTCACCGCTCTCGGACTCATGATCGCCATCTTGCAGGGATTCGTGATCCGGCGGGCCATTCCGAACTTCGGACGCGGCGTGCATGCCGATATTGGCATGGTGCTCATGGTCGGGGGATTCCTGGTGGTCGCGTTCGCGCCGCATTGGTACTGGATGTTCGCGGCGAACGGCCTGCTGGCGATCGGGAGCGCGCTGGTGGGTCCGACGCTAACGGCGATGCTGTCTCGCGGCGTTACAGAACAGGAGCAAGGAACGGCGATGGGTGTGAGCCAGGCGGTGGCGAGCCTTACGCGAATCTTCGGTCCTGTGTGGGCAGGCCTGCTCTACGATCACGTTGGCCGCGGGGCTCCCTACTGGGCCGGCGCGGTTTGGTTCGTAGCTGCGTTGTTCATCATGCGCGCAGCGGTGCGGCGGCTCGATGATGGCGTGCTACGATCCGGGTAGGTCCTCAACATGAGCAATTCGCGGGATGCCCTTCCGCACACTCTCGGCGCGCTCCGCAGGAGCACCTTCACCGAGGAACGCCTGTCGAAGCGTTCCGTGAAAGACGAGATTCGCGAGAATCTGCTCGCCAAGTTACGAGCCGGCGAGACGCTCTTTCCCGGCGTAGTGGGATACGAGGACTCGGTGGTTCCGCAGGTGGTCAACGCGGTGCTTTCGAAGCACAACTTCATCCTCCTCGGCCTGCGCGGACAAGCCAAAACGCGGCTCATCCGCATGCTGACCACGTTGATGGATCCGTTCACTCCGTACCTCGCCGGAACGGAAACACGGGACAATCCCTACGCTCCGATATCGCGGCGAGGACGCCAGCAGGTGGAGGAACTCGGAGATTCCTCGCCGATTGAATGGCTCACGCCGGAGCAGCGCTACATCGAGAAGCTCGCCACGCCGGATGTCACTATCGCCGACATGATCGGCGACGTGGATCCGATCAAAGCCGCTCGTGGTGGGCACGATATCGCCGACGAACTCACCATTCACTATGGCCTGTTGCCGCGCGCCAACCGAGGAATCTTCGCGGTCAACGAACTGCCTGACTTGGCTGGCAAGATCCAGGTGGGCTTGTTCAACATCATGCAAGAAGGCGACGTGCAGATCAAAGGCTACCCGGTGCGTCTTCCGCTCGACGTGCTGCTTGTCTTCACCGCGAATCCGGAAGACTACACGGCTCGCGGCAAGATCATCACGCCGCTCAAAGATCGCATCGGCAGCGAGATTCGCACTCACTATCCAGCCGGCCTCGAACATGGCATCGCCATCACCAAGCAGGAATCGTGGACGCAGCGCGAGTCGCCCGTGAGCATGTTTGTACCGGCGTACATCCGCGAAGTGATCGAGCAGATTGCGTTCCTGGCGCGGGAAGACAAGAAGATCGACAAGCGCAGCGGAGTGTCGCAGCGGCTGCCGATCTCGGTGATGGAAAACGTCGTCTCCAATGCCGAGCGCCGCGCGATCAAGGCCGGCGAAGACGAGGCGGTTCCGCGCATCGTCGACGTTTACTCGGCCCTTCCTTCGATGACCGGCAAGATCGAGCTCGAATACGAGGGCGAACTCAAGGGTGCCGAGCACGTGGCCCGCGAACTGGTCCGCGCCGCCGTGGGCAAGGTCTTCACCACGCACTTCGATGGCGTGAACATGAATTCGATCGTGCAGTACTTCGACTTGGGCGGAACCGCACATCTCGACGAGCCGGTTGCTTCGGCCGCGTTGCTCCGCGACGTGAGCCGGATCCAGGGTTTGCTCGAGAAAACAGGAGCGCTCGGTCTTGGTTCAAACGAATCCGACGCTTTGCGTGCGTCGGCGGCCGAGTTCGTGCTCGAGGGCTTGTACGCGCATCGCCGCATCAGCCGCAGCGAAGAGCGGGTCTTCTCGGCCGAGGACCGCAAACGCCCCGCCGCGGAAGAGGTAAAGCAAGGCCGCCATTCCAAACGGGACTTCCAATGAAACGCGTCCGCTACGGGAAGTACACCGGAGACGACTTCGGCATCACGTCCGAAGATCTGCTGCGCGCGCTCTCTGATTACTTCCTGCAAAGCGGGTTTCGCCCCTGGGACTTCGACCTCTCCCAGATGGATCCGCATACGCTCGACGCGTTGCGCAAGGCGATCGAAGAGGCGTTGCTCAATGGCGAGTTGTTCGATCCAGCAGAAGCCGATCGCATGCGACGCGAACTCGAGGCGATGTCGGGCGATCAACTCGAACAATCGATCGACCGGCTGATGCAGAGGCTGCTCGACGACGGCTACGTCTCCGAGCAGGAGTCGCAAGGTGGATCGGGCGGGCAGGGAAGCACGCGATTCGAAGTGACCGACAAGTCGATCGACTTTCTCGGCTTCAAAACATTGAAGGATCTCATGGGATCGCTTGGCCGGGCCAGCTTCGGCGCCCACGACACGCGCGACCTCGCCACGGGCGTCGAAGCCAGCGGCGCATCGAAGCTCTACGAATTCGGCGACACGCTGAATCTCGACGTCAATGCCACGCTGTTCTCCGCGATGCAACGCGAAGGGCTCGGGCTTCCGCTGGACCTCGACTATCGCGATCTGCACGTGCATCAGTCCGAGTATCAGAGCTCCTGCGCCACCGTGCTGATGCTCGATTGCAGCCACAGCATGATCCTCTATGGCGAAGACCGCTTCACGCCCGCCAAACGCGTGGCGCTCGCGCTGGCGCATCTGATTCGCACCCAGTATCCCGGCGATAGCCTCCGCTGCGTGCTCTTTCACGACAGCGCCGAGGAACTGCGCATGTCTGAGTTGGCGCGCGTAGAGGTGGGACCTTACTACACCAACACACGCGACGGCTTGATTTTGGCGCAACGCCTGCTGGCGCAAGAGAAGAAGGACATGAAGCAGATCATCATGATCACCGACGGCAAGCCTTCGGCGTTGACGCTCGATGACGGGCGCATCTATCGGAATGCTTTCGGTCTCGATCCGCTGGTGATTAGCCGCACGCTCGAAGAAGTGAACCGCTGCAAGCGGCAGGGGATCTTGATCAACACGTTCATGCTCGCCAGCGATTATGGCTTGGTGCAGTTCGTCCAAAAGGTGACGGAGATGTGCCGCGGCAAAGCGTATTTCACCAACCCTAGTCATCTAGGGCGGTACTTGTTGATGGACTACATGAATCGCAAGACGCGCACGATTCACTGACGCCGTAGATACCGCTTCGGAATCCCCAATCCCATCACCCCCGCCATTGACGCGATATCGTACTGCGCCGCTGTTCCGATGACCAGATGCGCGGACGCAGGCGTCATGCCGTAGTCATCCACCAGCCACCGCAACATGTCCGCTACCGCGATCGAAGCCGCGTCGTTCAGCGACCGTTCCGGCTTGGCCCCGATGCTGATGATTCGATCCGCCGTCTCCAAGCGCGGCACAGTGAGCTTCCACTTCTTGCGCAAATGGACAGTCACTTCCACATCGAGCGAAGTCTCCACGCCGGACCCGATGGCTTCGCCGTCACCCTGCACCGCGTGCCCATCGCCGAAGAACAACAACGCGCCTGAGTGAAACACCGGCAAGTACACCGTGGTCCCTTCGCGCACCATCGGATAGTCCATGTTGCCGCCCCAGTATCCCGCCGGACCCGAGCGCGGCGAGTAGTCACCCTCCGGCGCGACTCCGATACATCCGAGCATCGGCCGCGCCGCGATCCGCAAAGCCGGCATGTGCTTCGGCCACACAAATCCACTCTTGCGATCGATCATCCACGGGACCAAGTAGTCGTAGCCGGGAATCACTTCGTTCGGCGTGGGCTTGGGCGCCTGCAGCCGCGCATCGAGATCCTTCGCGCTGGCCTGGTGCCCCGTGTAGCCGGTGTCGCGATTGAGACGCAGGCTCTCGATTCGCACCGTCAGTGCATCTCCGGGTTCGGCGCCTTCCACATAGAACGCGCCTGCGAGCGGATTCCCGTGTGTCTTGGTGCGCCGCGCGCCGCTGAAATCGAAGCCGGCCGAGTCGACCGTCTTCGTCACGATGCGATCTCCCGGCTTCACGCGCGCCAATACAGGATGCGCGGCGGAGAACGTGTGATGGTAGCTCTCGCCCACTACGCGATGCGTTTCCGCAACGCCACAAGCGGCGAGCGCCAAAAGAATCGATGCTCTCATTCGGTTCGAGTCTATCGAACCGCGACCGTTACCGGCACGCTGTCGCGCCCTCCCGCGGTGACCACCAGCGGAACCTCGGCTCCGGTGGGCGCGTCATTCGGAACCACGACGTTGATTTGGTAGAGACCGGCGAAGTCCGGCGTCAAGCCAGAGAAGATGAGCGGAGCGTCTCGCCCGCCAATGCGCACTTGCACTGGAAGCACCGTGCGGGCCGGCGGGTTCGATGGCGATGGCCGTCCGGCATCCACCGAAGGCGTCACCGGACCCAAGCCCTCGGCATAGATCACGAGCGCATCTCCGCGCGCCACCGGATTCGCTGCATTCGCGATCACCAGCGGATTACTGCCGAGCACGGCCACCGCTTGTCCACTACCGCGCTGGTTCACGGTGAGTACGGCGGGCTGAGAATCGGCGATCAGCACATCGGTGGCTGCCACTCCGGTGAGCGAGTTGGCCACTATCTGATACAGCGTGTTCGGAACGAGCCCGAACGGGATCATTCCGTTCACCTGCGTGAATCCGGTTTGCTCGCCGGCATAGAACAGAGGCACGCGCGCGTCACCGATCCGGACGCGCGTATTGCCGAGTTGCAGCGGCAGCGGAATGCTCCCCAAGCTGCTTCCATCGGCGAGGCGTTGGCCGAAGATCGCCATCAATCCACCGGATGCCAACGGCACGAACGGCTCAAAGCTCGCCGTGCTCAATGCGCCTCCTGGAGCGATCGACGGCACGCTTGACGCCGTGACTGAACCACTCACCGCTTGGCATCCCGTGAGTCCGCGATCTTCCGCGTAGAGGTTCAGCAACGCTGCGCCCGATGCGGCTGCGGGCACCGGCACTGTTCCGGCCCAACGTCCCCCGCCCATCGGAACGAGCGGCGCGGCGCCGCCCGCAACGGACGCAGTGAGCGAGCCGGTGTCCACCGCGCGGCCGGCGTTCTCAAACACCATCGCCTCCACGGCGAAACCGAGCCCCGCGGTGGCAGAGAATCCATTGCGCACATTGGTGGTGAAAACGCGCAGCCCGCCAGGCGGACAAATGGCGTCGATGTTGCGGCCACCTGGAGTCTGCACGGCGGCAGTGGTGGTGCTGGTGGTCGCCAGCACCAAATCCACGGAACGCAGTTCCGGCTCCGTCGACGTTTGAATCTGCAACGATGCGGTCGCCACCCCTGCTGGAGCACGCGCCGGATTCACGCCGACGTCGATTCGTGAGGTGCCTCCCGGGGCAACGGTTCGGCTCGCCGGGGTGGCAATGTCCCACACGGCCGCGTCCCCCACCAGGTTCGTATCGAACGTGACGGGCACACGGCTGGTGTTCTGGATCACGATCGACTGGCGCCCTGGCAAGCTCGTCAGGCTGGCCGTGAACACGAGCGCGGCAGGTTGTATGTCGGCTGCCACGGCAGTGTTGGCATCGGCTACGTTGAGCGTGACCACGATGGTTCTCGTGGGCGTGTCACTTCCTGGCGCGCTGATCACGACTTCACCGAAATAGCGGCCCGGGCTCAAGCCGGAGCTGTTCGCACTGATCTCGCCGCGCGACGGCGAACCGGCGGACGCGCGCCCGGTGCGCGGCGTGATGCTGAGCCATTGCGGCAGAGCGGGATCGGTCACGATATTCGCTTGCCAAGTGATGGTTCCCGCCGTAGCGATCACGCTGAAGTTCGAAGTTGCAGTGCTGCCGGAGCTCACCGCCGCGGCGAGGTTCACTGTCAGGGGCTGTACGGCCATGCTGTCGCGACCTTGCGAGATCGCCATGGTCACCGGCACGACTTGAGCGTCGCCGGTGTCGTCATTGCGCACGCGCAATCGCGCTCGATAGACCCCGGGTCCGAGGCCGCTCGGATTCGCGCGCAAGCGCACGCGTGTGGCGGAGTCGGGTCCCGCGCGGCCTGTGATGGTGGCCGATGCCAAGCTCAGCCAGGGAACCGGTGACTCGAGTGCGGCCGTGAACGGGATGGCGCCGGAGCCGCGATTCGAGACGGTCACGATTCGCTCCACGGCGGGCGTGTCGGTAGGAATCGCGATGATAACGCCTGCGGGATCCGAGGCCAGTTGCGCGGGTGCCGGCGGATTCACCGTCAAGTTCACCGTGATGCCGAGCGACTGCACTGAGGGGCCTTCCGCGAAGAACACCACCGTGCCCGAGTACTGCCCCGGAGCCAGCGACCCCGGCGTCACTCCCACCTCGACGAGCGCTGGCATCTTGCCTTGCGTCGATGGAACCTTGAGCCATCCGCCGGTGCTATCCACTCGTGCCGACCAGTTCTGCCCCGGTGTGTCATTGAGCAGGCTCACGAACTGCGGTGGCGGCGAGGATCCGTTGCTGTCGGCGGTGAAGCTCAACGCCGCTGGCGTGATTCGCAGTGGCGCGCCGACGCGGAGTTGGCATGGGCGCACTCCGGTGAGGCTCCGCGTGTCGGTCACGCGCAACGTGAAATCGAAGCTGCCCACCTCGGCGGGAATGCCCGAGATCACTCCGCCGGAACTCAGCGAGAGCCCGCGCGGTAATCCGCCCTGCAGAGCCCAGATGTACGGCGGAGTGCCGCCGGTTGCGGCGAGATTCAGCGTGTACTGCAACCCGATCTGCGCCTGTCGCAACGGGCACGCGGTCACGATACTCAAGCCGCGGTCCACTACGAGAGTGAACTCTCGCTCTACGCTCACTCCGCGTGCATCCACGGCGCGCAGCGTGAACGTGAAGGTTCCGGGATCGGGCGCGGTTCCGCTCAGCAGGCCGCTGCTCGAAAGCGTGAATCCCGGCGGGAGATTTCCGCGCGAAACGGACCACGCGTAGGGGAGTGTTCCACCGCTGGCCGCCAGGCTCAAAGAATAGAGCACACCTGCGGTCGCGGGCGGAAGCGGCGAGGTGCTGCCGATGCTGAGGCCCTGCTCGCATGACCGCACTTCCGCCACCGATGGCCCCAAACCGGAAGACGCACTCGAAAAGTTGGGAATCGGCGTGCCGAGGTCGAATCGGTCAGCCGTGCTGAACGGACCTAGAAATCCTTGCGCGGCGATCGTGCCTCCGTTGGGATGCTGCGCCGGGACTGAGATCACAACGCCGAAGCTCAGCGATTCGAGCACGCTCGGGTTTGCGTCGAACACTTCCCACACCGCGATCGCACTGCCTTGATTCGCCCCCAGCCGCACCCAAGGCCCCAGCGTTCCACCCGGCGGGCTGAACTGTCCGGCGCCGTTCGCGTCCACGTTGGTGATTCGCGCCGTCACGCCGGTGGGCGATGATCCTTCCGCCACGGGAGCGGTGGTGACCCACACGCCGACTCCGGCTGGAATGCCCACGAATCGCGCCATGAGCCGAGTGCCTTGATTTGCCAGGCCGGCGAAGTTCATCGAGTTCGCGCCGGTAAAGGAGCCGTCGAAGAATCCCGTTTCCGACGTGACACCCGCGGCGCCGTTGTACGTGTTCTGACTCGTGATTGCTAGAGGAGCCGTGACAGAAGTAGCCGGGTTTCGCTCGCGGAACTCCGATGGGAAGTTCTCGCTGAACTTCAAATTGAAATCGCGCACGGTGTCGCCGGCTACGATCGATTTGTTGCCGTCACAGGCCCGCAACAGCAACGTGTTCGGCTCACCATCGGTTGCGCCACGGAAGGTGAAGCGCAGCGGGTCTCCCACCGTGGCGACCGTTTGCGTAGCGGCCTGCACGGGAGCGGTACCCATGGCGACGTTGAGCGTCACCCCGAATCCAGTGGCGCGGTCCGCCACATTGGCGCGAATGTTCGTGATGCGGAAACGGTGGCTTACCGGGCCGCCTTCGTCTGCGGTGGTGAGCGGTACGTTACCGAAAATGATGCTCGTGGACGTGGAGCGTACACCTTGGATCGTGTTGGCGTTCGAAATGAACTGCCCCACCGGCTGCGTCAGGAAGTTTCCGGGCCGCGGATCGTCGCGCAGCAGCAACGCCTCAGTCGCGTTGTTTTCGCTGTTGAGCAAACGGCTCCCCACGATGGTGTTCAGTGTCACGGTGACCGTGGTCTGGACGCCGCCGGCCTGCGCCAGTCCGCTGCATACCACGATGACGTCACTCACCAGTTCCGCTTGGCCGCGAAACCGGATGAGGGGAACGGGAGACTGCGCCGAAGCCGCGCAAGAGAGCTGCGCGTAGGCGGGCGCTGCGGCTGCGAAGGCCGCCAGCAATAGAGGACCAAGTCGGGCCATCGAGTGTTTCCTCAAGCCTATATTGTGGCAGTATTGAAACAAAAAGTGTGAATCTTGTTTTGGCTGCCGCGACCGGACCGCGCCCGCTAACGCACGGCGATGGTTACCGCGCGAGACGGCTGGCCGCCCGCCGAGATCACCAGCGGCACGGCGCTGCTCGGAGCGGCGGTATCCGGCACGATCGCGTTGATCTGATAGAGACTCACGGCTCCGGGTGTCAGCCCCGAAAACAGGACCGTCGCCGGTACTCCGCCAATGGTCACTTCCACGGGGAGCGTGGTGACCGCCGGAGGCGATGGCGAGCGTGTGCCAGCGGGCGTCAACGGATTCACCGGGCCGAGGCCTTCGCAATAGATCACCACGACGCTTCCGCGCGGCGCCGGATTCACGGGATCGGCGAGTTGCGCCTGATTGTCGCCGTTCACCACGATCGCTTGGCCCGAACCGGTCTGCGTGGCTGTGAAGACTCCCGGCGCGGCCGGCGCCAGAGTCACGTCAATGTATTGCGAGCGCCGCCCATCGCGGATCACCGCGAGTTGGTACACGTTGTTGGGGAGCAGATCGCTCGGAACAATTCCGTTCACCTGCGTGAAGGCGCCTTGGTCGCCAGCGAAGAAGATCGGGATGTCGCGGCCGCCGATGGTCACACGCGTGGAACCGAGCGAAAACGGGAAGGGGACGCTGTTCGCGGCGTTGCGGCCCGCGGCCATTCCGCCCCCGAAGAGCGAAATCATGCTACCCGGCGACAGTGGCGCGTTGGCGAGCAGGCTCGACGCGCTGAGCACGCCTTCATTTGTCAGGGCAGGGAAGAACGGTATCGCTTCGCTTCTTCCCGGGATCGCCGTGAAACCCTGGAGGTTTCGGGCCGGATCTTCGGCGACGATGCGAACCGACACCGCGCCCGGTTCCATCTGCGGAACCAGCCACGTGCCCACCCATCTCCCGTCGGCGACGTGCAGCAATTGGATCGGGACCTCGGGCGACCCGGCGAACGCGGTCACGAGTCCTGATGTCACCGGTTCTCCGCAATTGTCGAAGACGCGAGCTTCGATGGTTGCCGGGAGTCCGCTGGTTACTGTGTACCCCGCGGCAAGCGACGAGGCGGCTACTACGAACGAAGCCGGTGTGCAGCGCGCCGAAGCGGGCGGAGCCGCATAGACGAGGTCCACCAGCCGCACCTGGGTGCTGTTGGATGCGCGCACTGCTACCGATCCTCGGAAGACCCCGCCTGCTCCACCGGGGTTGTTCACCGCAACCGTGATCTTGCGAGTCAATCCCACCAATACCGACCGTTCTGGTTCGGGAGTCACGGTGAACACGCGCGAGTCTCCCGTGAACTGGATGTCGGCGGTGATGTTGTCGCGCGACATGTTTCGAATCGTGAATGACTGCGTGCCGGGCGATGCGCCTCGAAAGACCAACGCCGTATCGGAAAGCTCCGGTTGGAGCGGAGCATTCGACGCCAGCACTTGCGCTGTTACGCCCACCCGGCGCGGAGAGTTGTCGGCGGATGGGGTCGCGATGATGATGTCTCCGAAAGCGAGCCCGGCATCGAGACCGCGCGAATCGATTTTTGCTTCCGTGTACTGTGGCAGGCCCAGCCGCGAGAAATCGCTCGGTGGGTCGGCATTGAGCCAGGTGATCACCGAGGACGTTGCTTCCCAGAAGAATCCATTCGGGCCCTGCGTCACCACGTCGATGCGCTTGGGCGAAGGAGAAGGTCCGCCGGCTGTTGCTTGAACGGTGATGTTCGACTGCGGAATCACCATCAGTTCCTGAGACTGCGTGACCGTCAACGCCACGGGCACCGTAGTCAACTCGCCCCCAACCGAAGCGATCTGAATCGAGCCTCGATACGTGCCGGCCTGGAGGTCAGAGGCGTTGGCTCTCACCTGTAGATCCACTGGATTGTTTGCGCTCACCGAGCCGAGCGCTGGCGTCACCGTCAGCCAGTTCCCGCCCGTACTGGTGGACACGGAGATGCTGAAAGGCCGCACTTGCGTGTTCGGGTTCACTAGCGCCAGCACTTGTCCAGGGACTCGCGCGCCTTCGCGCGGCGCGAGGAACCGGACCGACGCTGGCAGCGGCACGATCTGCGGCGTCCGGGCGTTGTTGATCACCAGCGTTACGGGAACCGCGACGCTCCGATTGCTCGCCGAGTCAGACGTGACGGTGATTTGGCCGCGATAGGTTCCCGGGCCGAGCGAGCCGGTGTCTACGGTGACGCGGAGCAGCGCCGGAGCTTTGTCGCCGGCTGAGACACGCAGCCAATTGAATGAAGTGTCGGTGAACGCTTGGCTGGTGATTCCCGCGTCTGCGAAAGCAGCGGCGACGCTCAGCCCCTGGGCTGGCGGAACCGCGCCCGAGGCGTCAGCCGTGAACGTGAGCGCGGTTGGAGCCGCCGTCAGAGGTCCCAGCACTCGCATCGAACACGCCTTGGTACCAGGGTTACCGCGCGAGTCCGTCACCGAGAGCGTGAACCGGAACGAGCCCGCCTCGCTCGGCGTACCGGAGAGGGTGCCGCTTCGCTGCACCGCGAGCCCGGTGGGCGCCGCCCCTTCCGATATCGTCCACGTATACGGCGTGAATCCGCCACTGGCGCTCAACGTCTCCGAGTAGGGTTGTCCGAGCGTGCCATCCCGCAGGGGGCACTGCGAATTTACCGAGACTGGCGCCGAGACGACGAAGTCTTCCGCGTTCGAAAAAACGGATTGGGTGAGCACTTGCTGACGCACTGCAACCGGGTACGTTCCCGGGTTCACGAGGAATCCGGCGGGGATCACCGCTGTGAGCAACGTAGGATCGTTGAAGGTAGTTGCAAGATCCGTGGCGCCGGCGCGGCCGAAATTCCAGACCGCCGTGGTGGCCGTGCTGAAGCCGGTGCCGCGAATGGAAAGCTGAATCTGGCTTGCTCCGGCCAGCACGCCCGATGGGCTGAGGGCCGTGATGAACAGCGTTTGGTTCTGCGTTCCCGAGACGGACCGCATGGAACAATCCTTGGTCGCTACGTTTCCTTGCGCATCGCTGACGCGAAGAATGAAGTTCGCCGGCGTTGCCGTGGCTGCGTTGCCCACCACGGTGCCCTGAGTGGTCAACGACAGACCGGGAGGCAAGGAGCCGCCGGAAAGCGTCCAGTTGTAGGGCGGCGTTCCGCCGATCAGTGACATCGCGGTGCTGTAGGGTTGGCCCACGATCGCGTTGGCCAGAGGGCAACTGGTGGTGATGGTCAGTCCGGGAAAGATCACGAAGACCACGGTGTTCGATACGACGGTTCCGGTGTCGCCCGCTTGCTGCACGACGATGTTGATGTTGCCCGAGTCGCTCAACAGATTTCCCGGCACTGCTGCGTCGATTCGCGTGGGAGAGATGTAGGTGGTCTGCAGTTGCAGAGCTCCGAGCGAACCGTAGCGCCAGATCACTCGCGAATCGGTACGATAGCGCGAGCCCGTGATTTGCATCGTAAAGGCAGGGCTGTTCGCGGTGAGGCCCGAAGGCGAAATGCTGTCGATGATCGGGGGGGGGAGCGCCTGCGCGTGGAGTGATGCCGCCATCGGTCCGGCGGCGAGGAGTGATAAGTACGCGAGCAGTCGTAGGTTCCCCGGTTGCATTCTGGCTCCTTTGATCATTTGGCTGGACGGCTGGTCAACGTGCGATGGTGTGTCGGAATGATGCAGCGCCTGGGGCGGTTCGATCTGGCTCGAGGCTCGCTTCCCGCAGATCGGCTGGCTCATCAGAGTCTTCGCTGCCTTGTTAGAGCACGTTTCGTTCCGCACTGGCTATTAGAAATGAGGATAGCCGATCGGGCGGCATAAGAGCGGTATGCGCGCTTCGGCATTGGCAAAGCTGGAACGGCGCCGGTTCACGGCGGAAGAATACCTGCTGATCGAGCGCGAAGCCCAGTACAAGAGCGAGTTCTATCAGGGCGAGATTCTCGCGCGGCCAGGCAACATCGTGCATGCCCGAGTCTCGCCGAGCGCGATCACGGCCCTCGCAAGGGCGCTGATGCCCCTGGGTTGTCTGGTCGTGTCGAGTGATCTCCGCGTCTGAATTCCCGCGGAAGACGCTTCTTGGGGATACGTCTACCCGGATGGAAGCGCTGTGCGCCGTGCGTTCAAGACTGTGGGTCGCCATCAGGACATTCTGGTCAACCCCGCTCTTGTGGTGGAGGTTGCGATGCCAGAGTTCAAGCGGTACGGCCGGCTGGTCAGGTGCCTGCCATCAAAGGATGCCGTCGATGCGCGAAATTCTCCTGATCGATCTGCAGCGTCCCAAGGTCGAGGTCTGGTCG
This sequence comes from Bryobacteraceae bacterium, assembly GCA_046331625.1. Lineage (GTDB taxonomy): Bacteria > Acidobacteriota > Terriglobia > Bryobacterales > Bryobacteraceae > JAXLQL01. The sequence continues at coordinate 3,403 of JAXLQL010000036.1, read as the reverse complement.
AAGCGGCTGGGAGGGGTGTGGGCGCACTCGGCGGAAACCAAGCTCGATAAATCGATTGAACTCTCCTTCTTCCGCGGCGCTCTCTCGTTGGACGAGATCTATGCCTTGCCACGATCCCTCGCCGCCGGTTCACGCCGGAAGAGTATTTGCGCATCGAGCGTGATGCCGAGTACAAAAGCGAGTTCTACCGCGGCGAGATCCTGGCGATGTCAGGTGGGTCGCCATTACACGCACGGATCAGCGGACGGGTCATCACTGCGTTGAACATTGCTCTGGAGGGAACGGAATGCGGCGCGTATACGAGCGATATGAGGGTTCTCATTGCGCGGGGCAATGATGTTCTGAGTTTCTTCTATCCCGACGGCACAAGTCGTGTGCGGTGAGCCGAAGGTCTCGAAGTGGTATGCGGGAAGCCGAAACTCTCCGCGCTCGAGAAGAGCACAATCCTTATCAGAGAATCGCCTCCAGGTGCGAGATCCTGCTCGTCGACCAAGACCGCCCAGGAATCGAGCTCTGGTCCCGACAATCGGGTGGCGCTTGGGTGTACTCTTCGCAGACGAGGCTCGAAGCAATGATTGAAATCCCCCGCTTCCGCCGGTCCCTCGCCTTGCAAGATGTCTATGAAGGCGTGAGCTTCGACTAGCTCTCTTCCGGTCGCTTCATCCTCAGCCAACAAATCGCACTCGCCAGGTTCAACACCAGCACCGTGAAGAAGTACGCCGACGCGTCTCCGGTCAGGCCCTGCAGGTATGGAAACAGGTTCGCGCTCACGAACGATCCCAGGTTTCCGAGCATGTTCATCGACCCTGTTACCGCGCCGGACCTGCTGCCTCCGATATCCATGCAGAACGCCCAACTCGGCGTGATCACCATCTCCGCGCCGAACGCGGCTACGGTGAAGAACACCGTTGCGCTTTGCACGGTGGGCGCGAACGCGATGGACGCGATCCCGATTGACGACACCAGGAACCCGAGGATCGCCGGCAACCGCCGCGACCATGGCCGCCATTCTGTGGAGCGATATAGGCGGTCGACCAAGGCGCCGGTGAACCATTGCGCCGTTGCTCCCACCAGCAGCGGGATCATCGCATAGAACGCGGCATCGGAAGCCGAGAGTAGATAGCGCTGTTTCAAGTAAGGCAGCATCCACGACAAGCAGAGGAACGTGGTGAAGTTCACGACGAAGTATTGGAACATCGCCAGGATCATTCGCGGAGAGACCACCACCAGTGCCAGAGGCAAACGCTCGGATTCCTCGGGCTCATCGCGAACCGGCGTCACGGCGGGTTCGTCACGAAAGAACAGGAACCACAGCACGCCCCATACGACTCCGGGCACGGCTAGGATGAAGAACGCCGTCCGCCACTCTCCGCCCGAGAGCAGCCACGCCATCACTGGGAATGCTCCGGCGGCGCCCAACCGCGAGCCGGCGAAGATCACGCCGTTGGCGATTCCGCGTTCGCGCGACGGCAGCCAGTTGTAGAAGGCTCGCGCGGAACCCGGGAAGGCTCCGGCCTCGGCCGCGCCAAAAAGGAAACGCGTCACCAGAAGCGGCCACAGTGCCGTTGCCGTGCCGGTGGCCGCGGTCAGGATGCTCCATGAGACCACCACCGCCGTGAGGGCCAGCCGCGGACCATAGCGATCGGCCAGCCACCCCGCCGGGATCTGGGCCAACGCATAGCCCAGCGCGAACGCGCTGAAGACGGCGCCCATGCCGCGGTCATCGAGCGCCAACGCTCCGGCCATCGCGTCTTTGGCCGACGAGATCGCGGCTCGGTCGATATAGGTGATCAGTGAAAGAACAAAGAGCGCGGCCAGCACTCCGTAGCGGCCCATGGCTAACTTTCTAGGGTAGTCGTTCTCCGCCGTGACCATCTTCGCCGCCGCTTTACGCCCGTACCCCGTAGAGCGGCTTGCGCGCTTCATCGAACTCCAAGAAAGCAGGATCATCGACCATGTATCGATCAACCCGTATCGTCCTTTTTGCAGCAGTCACCGCAGCCGGCGTTATCGCCCAAGCTCCGCCGCGCGTCGTCGCCGCCGGACTGCAAGCGCCTCAGAAGCTCGCACTCACGGCAGGCGGCAACTTTCTCGTCACCGAAGGTGGCGAGAAGCCGAACGAAGGCCGTGTCTCGATCGTCACTCGAGCCGGTGCGCGCCGGAGCTTGATCGAGGGGCTGCCCACGGGCGTGTCTCCGGAAGGCGAAGCCAGCGGACCTACGGGAATCGCGCTCCGGGGCCGCACGCTCTATGTCGCGATCGGTGTGGGCGACGCCGAGGTGGATGGACCTCGGCCGGGCTCGGCAGTCTTCAGTCCCAAAGGTCCGTCGTCTCCCCTCTTCTCGAGTGTGCTCGTGTTCGAGTTGAGCGGTGATGCAGACGCCGCCAGCGCGCCTTTCCGAATGACGCCCGCTCAGCACATGGCGCTCGCGGTGGGCGACGAGATCGAACTCGATAACGGCGCTGGAGCCAATGCTCGGGCTTCGATGCTGGTGAACTTCGTGGACGCGATTCCCGATCCGGGCGCCATTTACCGGTTCTCGAATCCGTGGGGCATCGAAGTGAGCGCCGATGGAAACACGCTCTGGGTGGCCGACGCGTCGATGGATGTGGTCTGGCGTGTGGATACGCGTACGGGTCGCCCGCGCATGGCTGGCGCCCTGCCCCGGCAGAACAACCCGACTCCGGTGGGCGGCCCGATCATTGACTCCGTGCCCACCGCTGTCCATTCGTGCGGCGGTGAATTGCTGGTGAGCCAGTTGACCGGATTTCCGTTCCTGTCGAACGCTGCTCGCATCCATGCGCTTGACACCGAGCGCCGCACGTTCGCGCCGTTCATCGCCAATCTCTCGCTCGTTACGGACTTCGCTTGTACGGGATCGAGCGAGTTGTTCGTGCTCGAGATGAGCGGCAACTTTCTCGCGCAGCCGCCCGCTCCGGGGCGTTTGCTGCGCTACTCATCGCCGCAGCCCACGGTGGTTTCGAACGCGGTCATCCTTCCGGTGGGCTTGGCGTACGATGAGGCGCGCCGCTCGGTCTACGTGCTGGAACTCACGGGTCGCTTGCTTGAATTTGCGCTGAACTAGGTTCCGAGCCTAGAAGCGAAGCCCCACGCTCGCGTTCAGGGCGATGCTCGGAAGCACGTAGCGATGCGCCCAAACCAGATCCGCGCGGAACAGGAGGCGGCTCTTGACTTGGAATACGCCACCGGTTCGCACGTGCAGGGCAACCTCGGAGGTGCTGCCGGAAAATTGCCCTGGCGGTTCGGTAACCCGGTATGAGTAGCGATCCAGTTGCGCACCGATTCCGCCTCCGGCGAAGAAGTACGCTCGCTCGTTGCCTTTGCGCCAGACGATCGACGGCAACACGAGCGTTCTTCTCCGGGCTGAAGTCTCTGCTCGAT